>ONFF01000005.1 GCA_900317055.1 uncultured Bacteroidales bacterium
AGGCTGAGAACATACCCTCTAACCTGATCCGGGTAATGCCGGCGTAGGGATTGGATAGATTCAAGCATTCCCCTTCACATTTTATTAAACTAAAAACTCAAGAGATGAAAAGATTTTCTTTTGTTGTCGCTGCATTGTTATTCGCGGCAAATGTGAATGCTCAAAACAATGAAGTGGTGTATGACACCACGAAGTACGAAGTGCTTAACGAGGTGGTGGTAGGCGGCTTGCGTGTCCAAAAGAACGCCCCCTTCTCCGTCACCAACATCGAGAAGGTGGAACTCAACGACTTTTCGAAGACAGGCCAGGAACTGCCCTTCCTGTTCGCCAAGACACCCGGCATCATCGCATGGGGTGAGAACGGTATTGGCTCCGGCACCTCCTACATGCGCATCCGTGGCGCCGGCGACTCGCGCATCAATGTCACCCTCGACGGTGTGTCGCTCAATTCGCCCGAAGACCAGTGCGTATTCTGGGCCAACATGAACAGTTACGGCTCGCTGCTCGGCTCGGTGCAGATCCAACGCGGTGTGGGTAGCTCAACCAACGGCGACGGCGCCTTTGGCGGCACGATATCGCTGACATCGGCCAAGCCTTCCTTCGTGCCGAGTGCCGAGATCACAGGCTCCTATGGCTCATTCAACACGCTCAACTTCGGCGCCAAGGCCTCCACGGGCTTGTTGTGGAACCACCTTATCATCGACGGAGCCTACCACGAGACACACACCGACGGCTTCATCCACGGCACCAAGGGCCGCAGCGGTAGCTACTATGGCGGCCTCACCTGGATGGGCAAGAACTTCATCCTCCGTTATAAGAACATCGGTAACTTCGAGATGACCGGCCAGGCCTGGAACGGCGTGACGGCTGGCAACAACGACATGAGCCTCATGGATGACACCTACGGCATCCCCACGGGCATCAAGACCTACGCCGATATGTATAAGGTGGGCTTGGGACAGTTCAACTCGCTCTATGAATACCTTGTTACCGATGAGGACGGCAACTTCATCCAGGACGAAAACGGCCATTACATGACTCAACGCTACCAGATGAACGACGGCACCTTCTGGGACCGCACCACCGACAACTTCTGGCAAGACCACAACCTGCTCTCCGCCGCATGGGAGATCAACGAGCACTGGTCGACCACGGCCACGCTGCACTACACCTACGGTTACGGCTACTACGAGGAGTTCCGACCCAACAACAAGCTCTCGAAGTTCGGCATGACCTATTACGACGCTGAAGGCAACCAAGTGAAAAAGACCGACTTCGTCCGCAAGAAAGGACTCCGTCAGGACACCTACGGCCTCGTGTGGTTCACCCGTTACAAGAATGCAAACTGGAATGTCATCGGCGGTATCTCGGCCCAGAACTTCCAAGGCAACCACTTCGGTTATGTCACCTATATCGCCAACCTAGATGTCGCCAACAAATACCTCACCAACGGCGACTACAAATACTATGACTCCGACGCGCAGAAGCTCGACGGCAACGTCTTCGTCAAGGCGGCCTACACCTTCGCCGACCACTGGACTGTCTTCGGCGACATGCAGTTCCGCTATGTGGACTACAAGACCAACGGCATCAACGACAAGTTCTACGACGACGAGAGCGGCTACTACAACCAGGAACTCAACATCCACGAGAAGTACCCCTTCTTCAACCCCAAGGGCGGTATCTCCTTCGACACGGACAACCACCATGCCTACGCCTCTGTGGCCATGAGCCACCGCGAACCCGAGCGTAACAACTTCACCGACAACGGCTCCTATCCCTTCCCCAAGCCCGAACAACTCCTCGACTATGAGTTGGGCTACAACTACAACGGACGCATCTTGCAAGCGGGCGCCAACCTCTATTATATGGACTACACCAACCAGTTCGTGCAGACCGGCGCGGTGAGCGACATCGGTGAGGCCCTCACCACCAACATCAAGGACTCGTACCGCATGGGCGTCGAGCTGCAGGCAGGCGTGAGCCCCACCAAATGGTTGACCATCGAGGCCAACGCTGCCTTGAGCCAAAACAAGATCAAGGACTTCGACGAGGTCGTGGAGAACTGGGATGACTGGGAAGGTAACACCGATGCCAACGGCCAGGCCTACGATGGCGATGGCTACGATGTCATCCACTACGACAACTCGACCTTGGCCTTCTCTCCTTCGGCCATCCTGAACGGCTTCGTCACCTTCCACCACAAGGGCTTCGAGGCCACCTGGCACACGAACTATGTCTCACGCATGTACCTCGACAACACCGAGAACCTCGACCGTTCGCTGCCGGCCTACAGTACATCCAATGTCAGCCTCGGCTATACGCTGAAGCCCAAGAAAGTCGTCAAGGAAGCCATAGTGAAGGTGAACTTCAACAACATCTTCAACAAGCGCTACGCCGCCAGTGGCTGGGTCTACTCGGCCATCTGCGACAGCTACGGCCACCCCAACGACAACCGCTACTACCAGATCGGGTTCATCCCGATGGCAGGTTTCCATGTCATGGGCAATCTGACGCTGAGGTTCTAATCGGTAGGAATTCAAAATCGGGATACAACACCTTGGTGCTTGAGGGGCTATAAGCTATCAGCCGTCAGCTATCAGCCAAGTAGCACTATGGCTGAAAGCTGATGGCTGACTGCTGATAGCCTATTTTTTCTCGAGTCTTTTGTGTAATATATTTTGCCCGTCTACTTATCCCTTTTTTGCAATCCGTTTCGCCACGCCGATAGCGCCTGTGGGACAGACAAGTCGACAGAGATGACAGCCCACGCAACGCTTTCCATCGAGATGCGGCTGACGCAGGTCGACATCGAAAGTGATGGCCTGATGGCCACCGTCTTGGCAGGAGGTGTAGCAACGGCCGCAGCCGATGCATTGCTCACGGTCGAAGGTGGGATACACGATGGTGTCGCGGTCGAGGTTGGTGGGGGTGTCGAAATTGGGCAGCTCCTCGCCTACCAGATCCGACAGGTGCTCGACACCGCGTTCTGCCATATAGTTTTGCAGCCCTAGCACGAGGTCGTCGATAATGCGATAGCCGTACTGCATCACGGCGGTGCACACCTGCACGTTGCTGCAGCCCAGCTGGATAAACTCAAGCGCGTCGCGCCAGGTCTCGATGCCGCCAATGCCACTCAGTTCGATGCGTTTGCCATTGTTGGTGGCAGTGAAAATGGGATTTTTCGCCATTTCGAGGATGTGACGCAAAGCGATGGGTTTCACGGCGCGGCCTGAGAGTCCGGAGACGGTCTTCTTATCGGCCACGGCACCGCGACTGTTCATGGTCACGCTCTTGATGGTGTTGATGGCCGACACCGCATCGGCGCTAGCGAAGTGAGCGGCCATGGCGGGTTGATTGATTTGGGTGATGTTGGGCGTCATCTTGGGGATGACTGGAATCTTGATGTTATGCTTCACATAGGCCGTGTAGAACAGCACCAGCTCCGAGTTCTGTCCCACATCGCTACCCATGCCGGCCAACTTCATCTGTGGGCAGGAGAAATTCAGCTCCACCGCGTCGACTCCGGCCTCTTCAGCCATTTTCGCCAGCGTGATCCACTCCGTCTCGGCGTTGCCCATGATGGAGGCGATGACAACTTTGTTGGGATAGTCCTGTTTCAGCCTGCGCAGGATGTCGAAGTCCACCTCCACGGGGTTCTCGCTTAACTGTTCCATGTTACGGAAGCCGAAGAAATCGGAGCGGCCCGGCTCGCTGACGGCATCGAAGCGCGGCGACACCTCGCGGATGTCCTCCATGCAGATGGTCTTGTAGAACACGCCCGCCCATCCTGCATCGAAGGCCCGCGCCACCATCTCATAGTTGGTGCAGATGGCCGACGAGGCGAGGAAGAAGGGATTCTCGCAAGGGATGCCGCAGAAGTCGATGGCGAGGCTGGGGAGGTCTTTTTGTGGCTTCGTGCCTTTGACAGCTTCCGCCAGTTCCCTGATGCGGATAGGCCTATCGTAATGGATGCAGGCTGCCTCGGCGGCTTGCAGCTCGGCATCGCTGCATTTTTCAATCCACTGTCCGGCAAGGGCTTCGTTGTCGAATCGTATGGCGCGTATGGCGCGTGCCGGGTCGCCATTCTTGCAGGCCTTGCTGCACGGTGCATCGGCGCAGAGCAGGCACCGAGCGGATTCTTCTTGGAGGTGCATAGTTTTGTTCATAGAGTCAGTGTTAGATGTTTAGTGGGGACAAAGATATATATTTTTAGTTTTCCTGATGGATTTAGATGAAAAACATAGAGACACACATATAGAGGTGTCCAAAAATTGTATCTTTGCTCTTTGAAACAGCTGCGGCCAATAATCCGCAAAAACTGCGTATAACTAACCGCAAGATTTGCGGATTATTTGTTTCCCATATCCTATCCCAATCAAATTAAACCCTATCTTTGCAACGCAAAAACACCCAGAAATGGCATCTGACATCGACCATACCCTCCGCCGCCAAACACCGACCATCGCGCTGGTTTCCATCGCGACCCTGGCCATCGGCATTGTGCTGTTCGTCCTGAACCTGCGCTATGGCTCGGTGTCGATCCCGTGGAATGAATTCTGGGACACGCTGCTGCATGGCGACACGTCGACCTACCGCACCATCATCCTCGACTACCGCCTGCCACAAGCCATCACGGCACTGCTGGCGGGCATCGGACTCTCCGTGTCGGGCCTCCTGATGCAGACCTTGTTCCGCAATCCTTTGGCCGACCCTTCCCTGTTGGGCATCAGCAGCGGCGCGAGCCTCGGCGTGGCCTTCGTCGTCTTGCTGGGCACCGCCACGGGCCTGTCGGTCAGCACGCTGTCGCTGTGGTCGACCTTCGGCGTCACCATCGCAGCTTTCCTGGGAGCTTTCGCGGTATTGCTGCTCATCCTCGCCCTCAGTTCGAGGCTTCGCAGCATGGTCAGCCTCGTTTTAGTGGGCATCATGATCGCCTACATCGCGGGCTCGGTCACCGACATCCTGAAGTTCTTCAGCCAGAAGGAAGGCCTGCACTCCTTCGTCATCTGGGGTATGGGTAGTTTCTCTAATGTGAGCAAGGCACAACTGCCCTTCTTCGCCATCGCGGTGGCGGTTGGTAGCATCGGCTCGTTCCTACTTTTCAAGACCTTGAACCTCTTGCTCCTCGGCGAGCGTTATGCCGAGAACCTTGGCGTCAACATCCGTCGGAGCAGTATGCTCATTATCTTGGCCTCGGGCTTCCTTACTGCCCTCATCACGGCGTTTTGCGGGCCTATCGCCTTTTTGGGATTGGCCGTGCCGCACATCGCCCGATTCCTGTTTCGCAGCAGCGACCACAAACTGCTCATTCCTGCCACGGCCTTCCTCGGCATGGACCTTGCCCTGTTCTGCAACCTCATCGCTCGGCTGCCATCCTTCGAAGGCAACCTGCCCATCAACTCGGTCACGGCACTGATTGGTGCGCCTATCGTGCTGTGGGTGATATTTCACCGTCAAAAAGTGCTGAAATGAACGAAGTGCTCCATACCACGAACCTACTCATAGGCTACAAAGGCCAAGCCTTGATGCCCGCCATCGACGTGAGCCTCACCGAAGGCGACATCGTGGCCTTGGCAGGTCCCAACGGCTCGGGCAAGACAACGCTGTTCAAGACGCTGTCGGCCAGCCTCAAACCCGTCGGCGGCGAGGTCAAGCTGTTTGGGAAAGACTTGCGCGACTACTCCCCCACCGAACGCAGTTCGTTGTTCAGCCTCGTGCTCACCGAGAAGCCCGACGACCTCTTTTTAAAGGTATTCGACATCGTGGCTGCTGGTCGTTACCCCCATCTCGGCCTCCTCGCCAAACTAAAAGCCGAAGACGAGCAAATCATCTACGACAGCCTTGAAACCGTTGGCATCAGCCATTTGGTCAACCGCAACTTCGTTTCCTTGAGTGACGGTGAGCAACAGAAAGTGATGATTTCCAAGGCCTTGGTACAGGACACGCCCCTCATCTTCATGGACGAGCCTGCCGCCTTTTTGGACTATCCGAGCAAGATCGAGTTGGTCAACATCATGCACAAGCTCTCGCGCGAGAAGCACAAGACCATCCTCTTCAGCAGCCACGACCTCGACCTTTTGCTCCGTCATGCCGATGTGATGTGGGTCGTCGCGCCGCAACAGCCTTTGCGGCAAGGCACACCGAAAGAGCTTGTCGACCAAGAGATTATTGATGAATATTTTAAGCCCATCGTGGCCAAGGATGAGTTTTTCTGGATGAAATAGACATACTTTTTCTGCTTTTTTGTAATTTTGCGCCTTCAAATATCGCAGCAATTTTTACTAAAATGCAGAATATCAGAAATATAGCGATTATCGCTCATGTTGACCACGGCAAGACCACCCTCGTGGACCGCATCCTTTACCAATCCCAACTCTTCAAGGAATCGGACGAAGCCCCTGGCCAACTCATTCTCGACAACAACGACCTCGAACGCGAACGCGGCATCACCATCCTTTCGAAGAATGTGTCCGTTCGCTATAAAGATGTGAAAATCAATATCATCGACACCCCTGGCCACGCTGACTTCGGTGGTGAGGTGGAGCGCGTGCTCAACATGGCTGACGGCGTTTTGCTGTTGGTCGATGCCTTCGAAGGTCCCATGCCGCAGACACGTTTCGTGCTGCAGAAGGCCATCGAGCTGGGCCTGAAGCCCATCGTGGTCATCAACAAGGTGGACAAACCCAACTGTCGCCCCGATGAGGTGCAAGAGGCCGTCTTCGACCTGATGTTCAACCTCGGCGCCACGGAAGACCAACTGGACTTCCCCACTGTTTATGGTTCATCCAAACAAGGCTGGATGTCAGACCATTGGGAGAATGTCACCGATAATGTTTCTTACCTCTTGGATGTCATTATCGACACCATCCCACCAGCGAAGTTCGAGGAAGGAACACCTCAGATGCTCATCACCTCATTGGACTATAGTTCTTATGTTGGCCGTATCGCTGTGGGTCGTCTGAAACGCGGCACCCTGCAAGCCGGACAAAACGTCTCGTTGGTGAAACGCGACGGTTCAGTGACTCGCTCCACCATCAAGGAGCTTTATACCTTTGAAGGCTTGGGCAAGGAACGCACCAAGAAGCCCGTCGAAGCTGGCGACATCATCGCGCTGATGGGTATCGACGACTTCGAGATTGGCGACACCGTGGCCGACTACGAGAACCCCGAGCCGCTGCCGCCCATCCATGTGGACGAGCCTACGATGAGTATGCTGTTCACCATCAACAACTCACCGTTCTTTGGCAAGGAAGGTAAATATGTCACCTCACGCCACCTGCGCGAACGCCTCTACAAGGAGACCGAGAAAAACCTAGCCTTGAAGGTGGAAGACACTGAATCACCTGACTCATTGATGGTTTATGGCCGCGGCATCCTGCACCTCAGCATCCTCGTCGAGACCATGCGCCGCGAAGGTTATGAGTTCCAACTTGGTCAGCCTAGAGTCATCATCAAATACATCGACGACGTGAAATGCGAACCTATCGAATGCCTTACTGTCCTCGTTCCGGAAGACTTCTCGGGCCGCGTCATCGAGCAGGTCAGTGCCCGCAAGGGCGAGATGACCCAGATGGAGCCAAAGGGCGACCGCATGTGCCTCGATTTCGACATCCCGTCGCGTGGTCTTATCGGCTTGAGAAACACGCTACTGACCGTCACTGAAGGTGAGGCCATCGTCTCGCACCGCTTCAAGGACTATGAACCTTGGAAGGGTGAGATGCCGACCCGCAACACCGGCGCTTTAATTTCTATGGAAACGGGACAAGCCATACCTTACGCCATTTGGAAACTACAAGACCGTGGCATCTTCTTCGTCAACCCGAACGAGGATGTCTATGCCGGCGAGGTCATTGGCGAAAACACCCGCAGCAACGACATCGTCATCAATGTATGCAAGACCAAGCACCTCACTAATGTGCGTGCCTCAGGCAGCGACGAAGCCATCCGCCTCATCCCGCCCGTTCGATTCTCCTTGGAGGAATACATGGAGTATATCCGCGATGACGAGTATCTTGAAGTCACGCCCAAGAGCTTGCGTCTGCGCAAGATTATCCTTGATGAACTGGAGCGCAAACGCGCTTCGCGTCGTGGAGAGGAATAACACTGAAAAATAATTGCAAAAGTCGGGCTTTATGTCCGACTTTTTTCGTATTATTGCAAACTTGTAAACGAGCAAAAATCAAGGTACTCCCTTGTGTAAATATTTCATTTTATTAATTTGATTATCAAATAAATAAGAATATGTCAACATTCAAGAAAACCCTTATTATCCTGTTCGTCACAATAGGATTGGCCTCGTGTGATGTGCTCACACAAGTTGCCCAGATGGCCAACTTCGCCAACTGCAAGTTCAATTTCAACAGTGTCGACCAGATTCAGATGCTTGGTGTCAACCTGAGCAAAGGCATGTCGAAGAGCGACCTCAACGCTGCTCAACTGCTTTCGTTGGCCAATGCCATTGCCAACAAAAAGCTTCCCGTGTCTTTCAATGTGAATGTAGGTGTCAACAATCCCAATACGATTCCTGCTTCGATGTCCAAAATGGATTACATCGTCAGCCTTAACGGCAAGGAAGTCATCAGCACCACATTGAACAAGAGCGTCAATGTGGGTGCCAACTCAAGCAGCGTGGTTTCTATTCCCATCACCACCGATCTGTTCCAGTTGTTCAGTGGCGAATCGGCTGATGCCTTGCTCAATTTGGCCTTCAAATTGGCCGGTGCCAGCAGCGAACCCGTCAATGTTGGCCTGAAGGTGAAGCCCTACATCAGCATCAACGGACAACAGCTCGCCTACCCCGACTTCATCTCAATGAACAAAGTGTTGAACTAACCCACAAAAAACAATCAAGAAATGGCGGATTTTAGCAAAGAAAGACGCTTCAGTATCGACCCTGGAAAAGGGAAAAAAATGGATGGTTGTCCCTACTCAATATATGAGGATGGGCGTGATGTGAAGGACTATATGATCCCTCCAAAAGGCTATAGATTCAAAGGTTTTCGTTTTGACCCCGATGCCAGCAACCAAATTTACGATGGCAGGCTCATCGCTGAATACGAAAAGGAACCATTCAATGACATTCTCAAGTCGAATCTCTGGAAATTCATCCTCGCCTTGGTCATTATCGCCGTCATCACGGTGGTAGTCATTCTGGCGGTCAATGTGTTCAACAAGCCTAAGACCGACAAACCGACCAAGAAGCCTGAGACCACAACCTTGGTGAAGGATACAGTGAAGGAAAAGGACAAAGTGCAGCCCGTTGAAAAGAACGCTCCAGTTCCTGCGAAGGACACTGTCAAGCCTAACGATAAGGATAATGCTGCTATTCTTGACCTTAATGCCAAGAAAGACAATGTGAAGGAAGAGCCACAACCCGCCGCTGATGACCCCAATGTTCAATTCAAGCAGGCGTTCTGGAACTTGATCCACCAGCGTACCATCATGATGGACCCATACGACCTCTTATACAAGGACAACAAAAACAAGGTGGAAGGCGAAGAGTATGAGTATCTTAGATATACCATCTTGGAAAACTTCGCTTCCTTCAAGACTTGGTCTAGCAAACTGCACAAGGTTCCCGTTTCCGAGTTGGAATCCATCAACACCATCAAAGATCTGAAGAACAAACTGAATGAGATAAAATAATTGTTTGGCTATCAGCTGTAAGTGATTACCTATCAGTAAAATGCTGACTGTTGAAAGCTGATGGCTGATAGCTGATACCAACTAGAAATACAACAACTTAAACAAATCAAATATGATCAGAAACAACTTCATCAAACGCCACAACGGCCCCACCGCATCGGATGCTGAAAAGATGCTCAAGGTCATCGGCGTGAAATCGCAAGAACAACTTGTCGACGAAATCATCGCTCCCGAGATCCGTCTGCCGAAAGACCTCAACATCGGCGAGGGCATGAGCGAATACGAAGTCATCAGCCACCTCAAGGCTTTGGGTGCCAAGAACAAGCAGTTCCGCAGCTACATCGGCTTGGGCTACTACAACACCATCACCCCTGGCGTCATCATGCGCAACATCCTTGAGAACCCGGGCTGGTACACCTCTTATACTCCTTACCAAGCTGAGATCTCGCAAGGCCGTCTCGAAGCCCTCGTGAACTACCAGACCGTCATCAGCGACCTCACCGCCCTGCCGTTGGCCAACGCCAGCTTGCTCGACGAAGGCACCGCCGCCGCCGAAGCCATGCTGATGTTCTGGCACGCCCGCAGCCGCGCCCAAGTGAAGGCCGGCGTGAAGAAGTTCTTCGTCGCCAACGATGTGTTCCCGCAGAGCATCGAAGTCATCAAGACCCGCGCCCACTTCCAAGGCATCGAGGTCGTGATCGACGACATCAACAAGTTCGACTGCAGCGAGGAATACTTTGGTGTGCTGATCCAGTGCCCCAACCAATTTGGTGAAATCGTTGACAACCGCGCCAAGGTCGCCGCATGGAAAGAGAAAGGCATGCAAGTGGCCGTCGCCGCCGACCTGCTCAGCCTCACCCTCATCACACCTCCCGGCGAATGGGGTGCCGATGTGGTCTTAGGCTCCAACCAGCGTTTCGGTCTGCCGATGGGATTCGGCGGTCCTCATGCCGGTTATTTCGCCACCACCGAGGCTTACAAGCGCGAGATGCCTGGCCGTATCATCGGCATCAGCGTGGATGCCCTTGGCAATCCCGCTTTCCGTCTGGCTCTGCAAACCCGTGAACAACACATCAAGCGCGAAAAAGCCACCTCAAACATCTGCACGGCTCAAGCTTTGCTCGCCATCATGTCAGGCTTCTACGCCTTGTATCATGGTCCGGAGGGCCTGATCGAAATCGCACATCACATCAACTGCCTCGCCGGCAAGCTGACCTCTGAACTGGCCAAGCTCGGCGTGAAGCAGCTCAACAAATACTTCTTCGACACGCTGTTGTTCGAACTGCCCGAAGGCGCTTGCACCTGCAAGGTGAAGGAAGCCGCAGAGAAACACGGCATGAACTTCCGCATCATCGACAAGCAACACTTCGGCATCAGCCTCGATGAGACCACCGCTCGTGAGGACATCAACGAGATCGGCCAGGTCGTCGCCGAAGCCCTCGGCAAGCAACACGAAGAGCTCGTCTGCGACCCGAACTGCCAGAAGTTCAGCGGCATCCCTGCTGAGATGCAGCGTACCTCCAAGTTCATGCAAGCCCCGATGTTCTTCAAGTACCGCAGTGAGACCGACATGATGCGTTACATGAAGAAACTCGAAAACCGCGACCTCAGCCTCAACCGCTGCATGATCCCGCTGGGCTCCTGCACCATGAAGCTGAACCCCGCCACCTCGATGTATGCCCTCAGCTGGCCTGAGTTCGGCAACATCCACCCCTTCGTCCCCGCCGACCAAGTGGAAGGCTACCTCGAACTCATCGCTGAGATGGAAAAAGACCTCTGCGAAATCACGGGCTTCAAGGGCATGAGCTTTATGCCTAACTCGGGTGCCAGCGGCGAATATGCCGGTCTGCTCACCATTCGTCGCTACCAAGAGGCCAATGGTCAGGGTCACCGCAACATCTGCTTGATCCCCGCTTCGGCCCACGGCACCAACCCCGCATCAGCTGCCATGGCTGGCATGCAGGTGGTCGTGGTGAAATGCGACGAAAACGGCAACATCGACCTCGACGACGCCAGAGCCAAGGCCGAGCAATACAAGGACAACCTGGCCGCCTTCATGGTCACCTATCCTTCCACCCACGGCATCTATGAGGACGGCATCCGCACCCTCGTGAAAATCGTCCACGACAACGGTGGCCAAGTATACATGGACGGCGCCAACATGAACGCCCAGGTCGGCTTGACCAGCCCCGGTTACATCGGTGCCGACGTCTGCCACCTCAACCTGCACAAGACCTTCGCCATCCCGCACGGAGGTGGCGGTCCTGGCGTAGGCCCCATCGGCGTAGCCGAACACCTGAAGCCCTACTTGCCTTCACACATCCTGTTCCACTGCGGTGGCGACAAGCAGGAAGGCGCTGTTTCAGCCGCTCCGTTCGGTAGCGCACAGATCCTCACCATCACCTACTGCTACATCAAGATGCTGGGCGGTGAAGGCCTAAAGAAAGCCACCATGGGTGCCATCATGAATGCCAACTACCTGAAGGAAAGACTGAAGGACTACTACCCGATCCTGTATACCGGTAACCACGGCCATGTGGCTCACGAGATGATCCTCGACATCAACGGCATCAACAAGACTGTTGGTGTGGCCGCCATCGACATCGCCAAGCGTCTGATGGACTTTGGTTTCCACGCTCCTACCGTGGCCTTCCCAGTGCACGAGACCCTGATGGTGGAGCCCACCGAGAGCGAGCCTATAGCCGAGCTCGACCGCTTCGTCGAAGCCATGATCCAGATCCGCAAGGAAATCAAGGACATCGAGGACGGCAAGGCTGAGAAGGGCAACAACATCATCAGCCACGCTCCTTACACTGCCGAGATGCTGATGGCTGACAAGTGGGAATTCCCCTTCAGCCGTCAAGAGGCCGGCTTCCCGATGAAGAGCGACGTCCAAGACAAGTACTTCCCGCACGTCACCCGCATCGATGATGCCTATGGCGACAGGAATCTGGTCTGCAAATTCTCTGCTGAATAAGGAATTGTTTCACGCAGAATACGCAGAAATCGCAGATTCGAAGTAGTCAAATTGTAGAGACGGTGCATGCACCGTCTCTACCAACCTAAACGAAAAAACGCAGCCAACCTGGTTGCGTTTCTTCGTTTATATGTCACCGAATTCTGCGAATTCTGCGTGAGAAAGATTCACTGCAAATCAACGTCTCTGTTGCTGCTGCAATTTGGCTTGTTGTTTCTGGGCCTCTTCGAGACGCTTCATGAAGTTGGATTTCTTCTGCGGTTTCTTCTTGTTCTTCTCAATGGTCTCACGCACCTTGTCCTCGTTGATCATCTTGCGGAAGATGAACATCTGGATGAAGGTGATGATGTTGACCAGCATGTAGTAGTAGCTCAAGCCCGCCGAATAGTTGTTGAAGATGGCGAAGAACATAATGGGCATCAAGTACATCATCCACTTCATAGGTTTCATCTGCGGGTTGCTCGAATAGTCCATCTGTTTGTTGTTCACATAGGTATAAATGAGTGTCGTGATGGTCATCAGGATGGTGAACAAACTGAGGTGGTCCATACCGAGGAAACGCGGGAACTCCACGATGCTGTCGTATGTCGAGAGGTCATCAGCCCAGAGGAAAGGCTGCTGGCGCAACTCGATACTGGCCGGGAAGAAACGGAAGATAGCGATAAGGATGGGGAACTGCAGCAAGGCGGGCAAGCAACCCGAAGCAGGACTCACACCAGCCTGACGTTGCAGATTCAACACCGCTTGTTGTTTTTTCATGGCATCTTCCTCCTTGGGATATTTCTCGTTGATGGCCTCCATCTCCGGCTTCAGCACACGGGTGATGGCAGACGACTTGTATGACTTGAATGCCAAGGGGAACAGCAAAGTCTTGATGAGAATGGTCAAAATCAAGATAACGATACCGTAGTTCCAGCCGTAGCTGCTCAGCCAGTTGAACACCGCGATGACACCGTAGTTGATCCAGCGAATGAGGAAGAAGTTACCCAAGTTGATTTGATCCTGCAAACCGATGCCATAGCTGCGTAAGGTCTTGAAGTGGTTGGGACCAAAATAGAGTTGCATCGGGATGGTGTTGGTCTCTGCAGTGACATTGTAAGGCACCGAGATGTTGGTCGACATTGACTTGAGATAGCGTGGATTCTCGGTTTTGCGGGTCCTCACACTCATCTTGGCGTTGAGGAACTCGTCCCTGGTCACGATGACATTGCAGAAGAAACGCTGCTTGAAAGAGATCCACTTCAACTTGTTATTGATGGTTTCATCATCATCCTTCATCACATCGAGATGTTCTACCTTCTTGTCGGAGAGCGAGCGGTAGTACACCGATTCATCGGCGAAACGGTCATTGCTCTTCTCCTGTTTCATCAAGTCGACATTCCAGTCCAAGCTCAGGTAATCGGCATTGTTGGCGATAACATCTTTCAGGCCTACAGTGCGGATGTCGAAGTCGAGCATGTAATTGTTGTCGCGGATGGTGTAGACGTATTCGACATACTTCGCAGGGTCTTGTGTGAGCAGGCGCATGGCGAAGGTGACGCTGTCGCCCTCAGCCACAGTGATATTGCCGCCCGTGTAAGGCTTGCCGTTCAAATATGGCTTGAAATAGAACTGCGAGGTGTTGATGACGCGGTTTTGGGCGAAAAACGAAAGGTCGAACTTCGATGTGGCCGTGTCAAACGAAATCAGCGGCAGCGAGTCGTAAGTTTTGTATTCTTTCAATTCCACCTGTTTCAAAAAACCGCCTTTACTGCTGAAAGTCAATTTTTGCAGCTTGTTCTCGATGGTCCAGAACCTTTCCTCGCCTTGTGCCGATGCGGCAAAGGCACCGAATTGTTCCGTCAATTCATTGGCTTGTTTCTGAGCGAGCGTTGCCGAGTCCATCTCGGTCATTGCTATGGAATCAGCAATTTGAGCCAAGGCAGCGGCTTGTTGCTGTTCTGCCTGCCGCAACGAATCCAAGGCCATCTGTTCCAGACGAGCGTGTCGGATGGAGTCCTGAACCCGCTTTTGTTTCTCCAGTTCCTCCTTCGACGGCGACATGAAATACATCCACCCGAAGAGGATAGCCGCTATGAGGATAAAACCAATTAAAGTGTTTCTATTCTTCATTTGATACTCTGTTTTCAATTAAGGCGGCAAAAATACAAAAAAAAGTGTCCCGAAGGACACTTTTTCGTTTAGCAGTTCCACTTTTTCAGTGAAAGTACAGCATCAATAGTATCTGTAACTCTTCACCTGGCCAATGTGGCGGGCGAGGCGGACAACCTGGTTGCTGTAGCCGAACTCGTTGTCGTACCACAGATACAAGACCACGGTCTTGCCGTCTTCGCTGACCTTAGTAGCCGGAGCATCGAAGATGCAAGCGCAGCTGTCACCGATACCGTCGCTGCTGACAAACTCGGTGTTGGTGCTGAAGCGGATCTGCTCAATGAGGTTGCCCTCAAGGCTGGCCTTGCGGAAGGCTTCATTGACTTCCTCAACGGTGGTCTCACGCTCGAGGTCGAGAGCGAGCACAGCCAAGGAGACATCAGGCGTAGGCACACGCACGGCGTTGCTCGTCAGTTTGCCCTTCAGTTCAGGAATAGCCTTGGCAGCAGCCTTGCCAGCACCCGTCTCGGTGATCACCATGTTCAACGGTGCCGAACGACCACGACGCTCTTTCTTGTGGTAGTTGTCCAGCAGGTTCTGGTCGTTGGTGTAGCTGTGGATGGTCTCGATGTGGCCTTTCACGATACCGAAGTTCTTCAACATGACTTCCAAGCCAGGAACGATGGCGTTGGTGGTGCAGGAAGCAGCTGAGAAGATGGTTTCGTTGTCGAGGTCGAGCGTGTCTTGGTTGACACCGTAAACCACATTCGGGATGTCGCCCTTACCAGGAGCGGTAAGCAATACCTTGGCCACGCCCTTGGCTTGCAGGTGACGCGACAGCGACTCTCTGTCACGGAAAGCACCCGTGTTGTCGATCAGCAAAGCATCGTTGATGCCATATTGCGTGTAGTCGAGGTCCTCGGGGTTCTTGCTTTCGAGGAAGAGAATCTTCTGGCCGTTGACCATCATGGCATTTTCACCAGGAATGGGCGTGCACACACCGTGGAAGTAACGGTGCACTGAGTCGGTGCGGAACAGGTTGATACGCTTCAGGATATCCTCAGGCGAGTTCTTACGGGTGACAATGGCACGCACACGGAGAGCATCACCACGACCTGCCATCTCCGTCATCTCACGGCAGAGGATACGGCCGATACGACCAAAACCATAAAGGATAACATCTTGCACTTTGTTGCTACGCGGATTGGCGTCGATAATGTAGTTGAGCTTGTCGCGCACAAAGGCAGTCACATTGTTATTATACTTTTCTTTCTCATCCGTCCACTCAGAATTGAGACGACCAAGGTCGATACGGGCGGGAGCGAGATTCTCGGCAAGGAGAGCCTTGGCGATAAGCAGAGAATCCTGCACGCGGACCGGCTTGCCCAACACATTCTCGGCACGAAGATGCTTGTTCAGGATCTTACCCGAACCACGGTTGACCAGCAGCGAACGCAACATGATGAGTTCCACTGACTTGTCATACCACAGCCTACCAACAATATTAATAAGTTCGTTGGCGGCTTTTTCATTTTCATTCCATGCCTTCAAAGAGGTTTCGAAATTGTCGTTGTTCATACTTGTACTTTTTATTCTACAATAGGTTTGGTGCTTTTTCCCGTATCAAGTACGGGATGAAGTTTTTGGCAAAGTTAGGCATTATTTTTATCCAAACAAGCAAAAACACCTTTTTTTTGTATTTTTGCGGAAATTTTGGGAAAGATGGAAAAAAGCGATTGTCTATACACCTCTTATTTGAGTATTCTTAAGGAAGAGCTAGTGCCCGCCATGGGCTGCACCGAACCGATTTGCTTGGCCTACGCCGCCGCGAAAGCCCATGAGATTTTGGGCACCATGCCCAAACGCGTGGAAATCAAGGCCAGTGGCAATATCATCAAGAATGTGAAAAGCGTCATTGTGCCCAACACCAAAGGCATGAAAGGTTTGAAAGCCTCGGTAGCAGCAGGTATCGTGGCCGGCAACCCCAAGAAAGCCCTTGAGGTCATCGCCGAGGTGACACCCGAGCAGAAAAAGGCCATCGCCGAATTCCTCGACAACACCTTGATGACCGTGGTGCCGCTCAACATCATCGCGCAACTCGATGTCACGGTCACCTTATATACAGAAGAGCACTCCGCCAGCGTGCGCATCGCAGGCTTCCACACCAATATCGTGAAGATGGAAAAGGACGACCAAGTGCTGTTCGACGCTGGTTACACCGAGACTGGTGCCACCAAACTCACCGACCGCAGCTGTCTCTGCATGGAGAAAATCTACGAGTTTGCCAACAGTGCCGATTTGGAAGACCTCAAGCCCATCATCAAGCCGCAAATTGAATGCAACAAGGCCATTTCAGAAGAAGGCTTGAAGAACAATTGGGGTGCTAACATCGGCAGCACCATCCTCAGTTTCGGTACTGATGTGAGAATCAAGGCCCGTGCCTGGGCAGCGGCAGGCAGCGACGCCCGCATGAGCGGCTGCGAGATGCCCGTCATCATCAACTCGGGCAGCGGCAACCAAGGCATGACCGTAAGTCTGCCCGTCCTTGCTTATGCCGAAGAATACGGCATCGATGAAGATCGCACCATTCGTGCCGTGGCCCTCTCCAACCTCGTTGCCATCCACCAGAAGACTGGCATTGGTAGACTTTCAGCATATTGTGGTGCCGTCAGTGCAGGCTGCGCCTCGGGCTGTGGTATTGCCTACCTTATGGGCGAACCGCTCAGCATCATCGAACACACCTTGGAGAATGCTTTGGGCATGGCAGCAGGCATCGTCTGCGACGGCGCCAAGCCCTCGTGTGCCGGCAAGATTGCTCTTTCCGTTGAGGCGGGCATCCTCGGCTACGAGATGAGCAAGCAGGGCTGCAATCTCCTCGGCGGCGATGGTATCATCGGCAAGGATGTGGAAGAGACCATCGACCATATCGGCTGCCTCGGCCGCCTTGGCATGAAGGAGACCGATGTGGAGATCCTTAAGATTATGGTGGAATAATCTTATTGGAAACCATGCAGGATTTCGGGATGTCCATGCTATGGTTCTGGGTGGCCTATTTCGTAGTGACCATCATCGGAATCATGCACACCATCTTTAACATCGTGGTGTTGAAATACAGCTCGATGAAAGAAGGACCCGGCATGGGCGAAGGCTACGAGAAGACCAAGCCCTGGCATCCGCTTTACAACATCATTTTCTTTTCCTTGTTCGGTTGGCTCTATATGCGCGCCCTCCCCGACCCTACTATGGCCGAAGCCTTGGCTACAGGAGCCATTTGGGTCTCCATCTGTATCATCTTCGACCTCTTCGGATGGGTGCTTATCAAGCATCCTTGGAGCCTGACCTTCAAGCAGTTTTATGTGGAGTATCAGCCTTGGATTACTTTGGTTTACATTGCCATTTTCTTGGGGCCAGTGGTGGGATACGAATTATTGAAAGTGTGAATTGCTTGCATTTATCTTGTATCTTTGCTCTCCACTAAGGTGCAAAGTGTACCCTTATTGATTTTTAGTCGTACTCCAATTGAGTACAAATGAAAAGTATTGCTTTCTTTCCTAGGGACAATTTGTCCCCATTGTTTTAATATAACACTCAATTTATATAAGACACTTTTTTCAAATGTATCCAAATTGGGTACATTTGACATATTGCGATCCACACGCCTACGCAGAACGCTACCCACACTCTCCCAGTAGTCCACCACACATTGAAGGCATTTCAATCCACGCGCCAAAGTGGAGCGCGACTCGTTCGGGAACGATTGTTACTATAACTCGTTCGAGTTTCAATCCACTCGCCCATGCAGGGCGGGACAGGACACGAATATGGTGTCGTCAAGACCAAGCTGTTCCAATCCACACACTCACACGAGGCGCGACTTGTTCGTCTTCTATTTGGTATAGAACCGAGTTAAAGTTTCAATCCACGCGCCCACACGGGGCGCGACCTTTCCCCTTTGGCCTTCGCTTTCAATATGTCAAAGTTTCAATCCACGCGCCCACACGGGGCGCGACCCTCGAAGTCGTGGAAAGGAAAGACGGTGAACATGTTTCAATCCACGCGCCCACACGGGGCGCGACGCCACAATCCGTCCTTGCTACAGGGCATATCGGTGTTTCAATCCACGCGCCCACACGGGGCGCGACCCGACACGGCCAAGACAACCAACGCGAGGAAGAGTTTCAATCCACGCGCCCACACGGGGCGCGACCAAGGACTGCCACGCCAAGCACAACGAAGTGGTGGTTTCAATCCACGCGCCCACACGGGGCGCGACTTCAGGACAATAATTTTTGGCAACTATTTTACGGGTGTTTCAATCCATGCGCCCACACGGGGCGCGACGGCTGACGCGACAAACGAGTGCGGCACTTTCGGGTTTCAATCCACGCAAAGAAAAGGGAAGCCCATCATTTCCTCGGTGTTTCAATCCACGCGCCCACACGGGGCGCGACTCAAGGTGACCAAAATATCCTACGACACTGGAATAGTTTCAATCCACGCGCCCACACGGGGCGCGACCCATATTTAGAACCAGCTTTAGGTTTATCATGAGTTTCAATCCACGCGCCCACACGGGGCGCGACTTCGCTTGTTCGTTGAGGCCTTACGAATTAAAATGTTTCAATCCACGCGCCCACACGGGGCGCGACATTATCGCCAAGGACAACTGTCTTCATCACTGGAGTTTCAATCCACGCGCCCACACGGGGCGCGACGAAGGGTTTCTTTTCTTCTTTTTCCATTGGTTTGTTTCAATCCACGCACCCACACGGGGCGCGACCAAGCTGATACATTTCTTAAGATTGCTAATTATAGTTTCAATCCACGCGCCCACACGGGGCGCGACATACCGTCGTCAGCACCATCAAGAAATACGAAGTGTTTCAATCCACGCGCCCACACGGGGCGCGACATTCCGGAAATGATATAAGCGACATTCTGCAAAGGTTTCAATCCACGCGCCCACACGGGGCGCGACTAAGCTTACCGAGCTGAACAACAAGATGGAGGAGTTTCAATCCACGCGCCCACACGGGGCGCGACTTTCGGTATGCGTGTCCTTAGCCTCGGTGGATTTGTTTCAATCCACGCGCCCACACGGGGCGCGACCCTCATCGGCGGTGACGGTGTCATCGGACAGGGTGTTTCAATCCACGCGCCCACACGGGGCGCGACTCAGAATGTCTAAGATGTCGAGACCTATGGATACAGTTTCAATCCACGCGCCCACACGGGGCGCGACTGGCTTTGAGAAACTTGGTGAGCAAATCACAGAAGTTTCAATCCACGCGCCCACACGGGGCGCGACTTGAGGAGCTGCGATACCTGAAGCCCGAAGAGGTGTTTCAATCCACGCGCCCACACGGGGCGCGACTTGGATTTCTTTTTCCTTACTGGCGCTTGAAAGAAGTTTCAATCCACGCGCCCACACGGGGCGCGACAGGAAGCTGAAATGTGTCTTCGTGACCGCGTACGTTTCAATCCACGCGCCCACACGGGGCGCGACGCTTTGATCTATAATGAGTGGTTTCGTGATGAGTTTCAATCCACGCGCCCACACGGGGCGCGACGCCAATCCAAACTACAGTCTATATCAGCCGTTGAGTTTCAATCCACGCGCCCACACGGGGCGCGACCAAGCTGCACCAGGCAAAGCAACTGTCGGAAGAGGTTTCAATCCACGCGCCCACACGGGGCGCGACTGATTTTGACTTGTTAAGCTTTTCAATTGTTTTGTGTTTCAATCCACGCGCCCACACGGGGCGCGACATGCGGGTGTGAGAAGCTATCTTGAACTTATATATGGTTTCAATCCACGCGCCCACACGGGGCGCGACTAGGCAAACAGACCTGCCTTAGCCTCAGAATGGTTTCAATCCACGCGCCCACACGGGGCGCGACTTGCGCCCTGTCTGGCTTTAGTCCTTAACGCTCCATGTTTCAATCCACGCGCCCACACGGGGCGCGACAAGATGGCTTTATACGCAGCCGCACTTGTCCGCTTGTTTCAATCCACGCGCCCACACGGGGCGCGACACGTAGCACGATGTCGGCTAGCTCATCGTCAGTAAGTTTCAATCCACGCGCCCACACGGGGCGCGACGAGGTCCAGGAAACCGCATTCGTCAATGGTAAGACGTTTCAATCCACGCGCCCACACGGGGCGCGACTGAAGGCCGTCTTCCTCGCCATAGACATAGTTGCAGTTTCAATCCACGCGCCCACACGGGGCGCGACTCTTCGCCAAGATGAAGCTGTTGCCTGAAGGGGATGTTTCAATCCACGCGCCCACACGGGGCGCGACCGCCTGCATCGGCAAAGGCACATGCCCAAGGCACGTTTCAATCCACGCGCCCACACGGGGCGCGACAAAGGCCATGATGCAGTGTTCATGGTACGCGATGTTTCAATCCACGCGCCCACACGGGGCGCGACATTGAGGCTCTGACCGAGTGTGATGCTGGCATCCTTGTTTCAATCCACGCGCCCACACGGGGCGCGACCTTCTACGAAGTGGAAAAGCAAATCAAACAACAAATGTTTCAATCCACGCGCCCACACGGGGCGCGACCTTGAACTGTGTGTCCTCGGCAGGGATGAGGTCGTTTCAATCCACGCGCCCACACGGGGCGCGACTTCTGTTCAATTCATCAACTATAACGGTGTACTTGTTTCAATCCACGCGCCCACACGGGGCGCGACATAATGTTGTGATTTTAAAGATTGATATTTAATTGTTTCAATCCACGCGCCCACACGGGGCGCGACTCACAGCGTATTATCGGCAAATTTACGGCTAAATATGTTTCAATCCACGCGCCCACACGGGGCGCGACGCCGAAGCCGTTGATGTCGGTGTACCACTTGCCGTTGTTTCAATCCACGCGCCCACACGGGGCGCGACACTTGCTTTTTTCAATCCGTTTTCATCCAAATTGTTGTTTCAATCCACGCGCCCACACGGGGCGCGACGACAAACAAACCCGCAAAGGGTTTGTGCCACAAGGTTTCAATCCACGCGCCCACACGGGGCGCGACACTGATGCCCACCATCACCATGACGGCGAACATGTTTCAATCCACGCGCCCACACGGGGCGCGACATACGGCTATGCTAAGAGCGAGGAGAAGGTGAGTTTCAATCCACGCGCCCACACGGGGCGCGACAGACCTGACTGGGATAAAAAAGTGGATATATTGTGTTTCAATCCACGCGCCCACACGGGGCGCGACAATTGTTGATGGCCAAGATTTCGATGATGCGCAAGTTTCAATCCACGCGCCCACACGGGGCGCGACCTTAAAAAATGAACATAAATGAGCGAGATTTCAGTTTCAATCCACGCGCCCACACGGGGCGCGACTCGTCTTTGATGCTTGTTGCTACAACCGAAGATGTTTCAATCCACGCGCCCACACGGGGCGCGACTTGGTGTCAATATCCAACCAGGTTGCGGCCTCGTTTCAATCCACGCGCCCACACGGGGCGCGACCCATAATAACGGCACCAATCAAAAAACCAAATAGTTTCAATCCACGCGCCCACACGGGGCGCGACTAACTTTGCCAGTATCGGAGCAAATGAAGAAAGTGTTTCAATCCACGCGCCCACACGGGGCGCGACTTAAATATCAATCTTTAAAATCTATCAATTATGTTTCAATCCACGCGCCCACACGGGGCGCGACTTCAAAAAGAATTCAATTCTAATTTTAGTAAATTAGTTTCAATCCACGCGCCCACACGGGGCGCGACTCCGACTGGCTCCGTGGCTTTACAACATGTCAAAGTTTCAATCCACGCGCCCACACGGGGCGCGACCATGGGATAAGGCCAACTAATCAGGTAGAGGGGACGTTTCAATCCACGCGCCCACACGGGGCGCGACTGGCGTGGAGGTGCTGCAAGACCGAGAACATCCTCGTTTCAATCCACGCGCCCACACGGGGCGCGACAGTTCAAGTTCAACCCGTCAGAATTTCAGCATTTTATGCAACCCATTCCGCGAAACGAACTTAGCATTGTTAATCACATTATTGTCATATTTAGAAACAACAATAATGTATTGATTAACAGATGCCGCGAAAATACAACATTTTTTGCAATGCTTGTATTTCGCACATCAAATAATCAATTCTGAAGTGACATCAAAAGAAGTTCTCTTTCCGATATACTCCACCTTATTATTCCAATTGTTTCCTAAAAAATAAAAGCGGACACTATCTTTCTCATCATCAATTAATGATGATATTTTATCTCGCAAAACTACAAATTGAGCTTCTGTAAGCACACATTCAAAAACAGAGTTTTGTACACGTTGACCATAATTCTGACACTCTTTGGCCACACGACGCAACCGTCTTGCACCACTAGTAGTCAATGTCTCCACATCATATGTTATCAAAACCATCATAAGCTCAATGTATCAAAAAAACCGGATAATCATCAATGTCACCTCTGATTGCCCTCGCCAACAACAACGCTTGGACATATGGCAACAATCCAACAGGAATCTTTTCCTCCAAATAGGGATGGACTATCGTTTCCTTTTTTCTGTTTTGCCATGCCGTCAAAACTGTTTTGCGGCAATCATCAGTCATCACTACTCCACTTTCACCTTGTGTCACAAAATCATTTGGCACAATTTGTTTTCGATTGATAAGCGAAAGCACAAGCCTATCGCCCAAATAGGCTCTCATTTCCTCCATCAAGTCTAATGCCAATGAAGTACGCCCTGGTCGCAATGCATGCATAAAACCGACATATGGATCAAGTCCAACAGTTTCCAATGCTGCCGCTGTTTCATTCGCCAACAATGTATACACAAAAGACAACATTGCATTCACCGCATCTTTTGGCGGACGCTTATTTCTTCCATCAAAAGGGAACTCCTCTTTTCTCTGCAACATTAGATTATGAAATACGCCAAAATAGGTATTCGCTGCATCTCCTTCCACCCCAATTAAACTTGGGACTTCTTTTGCATTTAACGCCCACGACTTGCTCACTTCCATTGATTTAATTGCCGACTCCACTTTCCCATTACTGCCATTATCACGAATAAACCTTTGAAGGATTGTCCTATAGTTTTGTATCTTGCCCGCAACAAACAATTGGGCATAATGCAATGCACGTTGCTTATCATCTGCAATTTGATATTGAGTCTTTCTAAGCAACACATTACCATGGACTGGACCTTGAAAACGGCCTATAAACCTACCATTCGGGGACAAAAAAGACAACGCCACCCCATTATCGGCACACAATTTCATCAGTCCAGGACTTGCACCCACATATCCGAATGTCACAATACCCTCAATATTGGCAATTGGAATGCGGAATTTCTCTACCTGATTGACAGATACCACCACATTCATTCCGTCCTTGCTCAAATAAGACTCGGGAGTCGTAACATACAAAACATTAAGAAGTTTCTTCATATAGATTCTTTTTCAAATAATAAATTGCCAAAGGTTTGTTTTTCGTATCGGGAAGACAAATATCCAACAATGAACAACTGGTACATTTGCGGCTTTTTGATGCTTTGGGGACGGTCCCAGAGCCATAAACTCTATGCATCTCATCGGCATATTCTTGTGTCAATAGCCTTAACTTTTCGTCCACCTTGACCTCTTCCCGTCGCCGCGTCTCACCATAGAACAAATATCCACATTCTATCCGAATACCATGCATTTCCTCCAAACAGATGACTTGGGCAGCAAGTTGCACCTCATCCCTCTCATCGGGCTTCGCATGACCACGTTTATATTCAACGGGATATGGTTTCCAACAGCCAGGATATGACGGGTGTATTATGCAGTTATCTAGACTGTCAGAAGGATGAAGTTCTACTACATCGGTGAATCCATATAATCCCAATGCTTTGGAAGAAATGGCAACCGAACGCAGCGACACAAACTCCCCATTCTTTTGTCTATAGAATGGATCATCAGCTTGTTTGTGAAAAATTTGTCCCTCTGCCGTAAAGCGGTTTTCTGCCCAAACTTGTTCAATATGAATCAATGCCCATTGTCGGGGACAGAACACAAAGTGCTGAATCCCCGACAACATGAGCATATCATCTTCGGCGTACATCTCAAATCATGTATTCAACTGTCACACCAGACGGCAGTTTTGACTCATCCACCGTGACCATATAATCCTTATATGAGCGAGGTGCATCCTCAGTATTCTTTTCAATCTTCACAAGGTCGAACAATTGGTTTGCTGAAGCATTTCCCAGTACAGAATCATGCTTGAAGACAATCAGTTTTCGAGCACTCATCAAGCCACGGGCTGCCGAACGGTCGACATCGAACATGTTTTTCAAAGCTTCCCAGAACAAATCCAAGTCCTCTTCAGAGAAACCAGTCTGTTTAGCAAGGTTGGCGGAGATAAAACCGTGGCAGACATATAAACCATAGGGCACAGTTGCTTTGCGTCCCATAGTGCGGTTATCGCCACCTTGCTTTTCGGCCTCCTTTTCTGTAGCGACTGCCATTCTAGTAATAGAATGCTCAGCCGTGGCTATTGAATCAACCGAACGAGCAAAAGTAAATTGGATAGGTCCACGCACTTGACCTGCATTCTTACCAGTTGACATAACAGCGCCGAATGTGCGAATGTCGTAATACGTTTTGCACATAACATCACGGGCTGCAGAAGTCTTGTCTTTAGCCTCTTTTACACTTTCTTCGTCATGTGCCTTGTCAATAAGTGTGTTTAGTACTGCTTTCTCCTTAATGAAAATATCATAGCCATCAGCACAATTTTTAGCCACTTGCACATAATTACGCACCTTGCGTTTGAGGCACACATCGGTCACGAGACCCATTCCTGTTTCGGCATCCACACGAGGCAAATTGCCTGCATCAGGGTCGCCATTGGGGTTACCATCCTGTACATCGAAGATGTAAACGAAATCGATTCTGTTTTTCAATTCTGACATAATTCAATTATTTTTAAGTTATTATTCTTCAATTTGTTCTTCTTTCTTGGTGTAAAACCATTGGGTTTGTTGATAATAGCCCACAAAGAACCTTCCTTGGTCTTGTAGGTCAAGGTGGGCTGGGAAACCATCGGGACTAATCTTGTCAACGATTTCCTGCTTGATTTTTTCAAACCAAACTTTCCGTCCCTCATTCAATTTCTCTGAATGGTGATAGGACAGGTTGAGGATGGTCGCGAAAACAGCGGCTGGAGTAGCACTTGCTGAGTTCATGTAGCGTTCGCGGATGGAGTGTTGGTTGTTAGCCTCATCTTGAATCTTATCAAGTACGGCAAACAGTCGACCACAAAGGTAGCCTTGGTTGGTGTTTTCTTTGTCTAACATAACTTCTATTTTTTGTTGATTATCATTTTGTTGTCTGTTCAAATATGCCTTGATGATGGCAGCACGGGTAATGTTAAGGCTTTGCTCTGCTCGAATGCGGCGTATACATCCAGCATACAAAGTATATGGGTAAGGCATGCCTTGGAAAATGCTTTTCACAACGGATTCAGGTAGATTTGGTGTCGCATCTGACGATTTGCCTCCCAATGTAACAGCAGCCAAAATCGAACGAAGTCCCATATAGGGTTTCTTCTCCTTGCGAGTGTCAACAATTTCCATATCCTCGAAATGGCGAAGAATGAGAGCGGCGAAGTTTTTCAATGGTAGTTCTGACCAGTAGGTCACGGCAATTCTCGCCGAGTTGGGTGCAAGTCCTAAAATGTAGAATTTATCATCAAGCGAGGTTCTCAAACCACCAGAATAAATAGCGCTGAAAGTCTTTCTCACTTGTTCTATATTTCTATTGGGATCATCTTCTTGTTCGTTGAATCCGAACATATTGAAAAGACATTCTTCTGCTTGTTTTCCTGCTTCGTCATCTTTGGATGCCCAAAACAGAAATGTACGGTTGCCAATCAAAAACTTGTTTCTCGAATCTGAACTTAGCATTTGGTTCAATGCTGTCGTATACGCAAATTCGGCTTCTTCGCTGATTGGGGCATTAAAACCTTTCTCTTTTCCGTATGAATCATAGCCCGAATTCACCTGAAAAGCAACCAGTTTTGCTGTTGCCTGACTTCCTGGAATCATCGTTGCGGTTGTGGTTTCAACCGCTCGTCCTCTTTGACCAGAAACCAAACAGATTTGTTCTCTTCCAAAAACATCATCATAGCCCAACAAATCCAGCAACTCCTCTTTCTCTGCTACAATTTTTGTATCGCCCTCTATCAGAAAAGAAAAAGTGGAATACTTTTTATTCAGATTCTTCTCAATCTCTGGCCATAATGGATCTTTTTTCATTCTTTCCAAAACTTCTATTATGTCATTTTGATAGAAAGAATACACGGCCTTCAAATCAGCGTTGTCAGGTAATACTTCGTAAAGTGCCTGCACACTTTCCTTGAATGTTTCCAAACACTTCTTTGGGTCACCTTTTTCAGAATAACCAAAAACATAGGCGCTATTATCATAAAGATAATTGGCTGCAGGAGCACTTGTACGGCCTACACTTTTCTTTACCAAAAACTTTTGTGCCTGCTTTTTGTCTATTCTTCTGTCCTCAAACCTAACGAAATTGCCGTTCTTATCAATAACGATTAAGAAACCTATCTCTTTCAACTCTCGTCCAAAAGCGGGAAGCGAATCCTTACTACGGTTGTAATACTCATATAATGCTTGCAGTATCATCTCAAAACCTCCTCACTATTAATGGGTGGAACAACTATTACGCCATGCTCCATACATGCACGATAAAACATGGCTTCAGGCTTTTCAGGATTGCTTTGAAAATCCATATCGTAGAGCATGATGCCGAGGTCGCGGCTTTCGGCAATCGGAGACATCAATTCCTCTTGTTCGGGTTTCACCAAACGGAACGAAGCCGAAAACTCGCGTGTACCTAAATAAGGCTGGTTGAAGCACTGGCCTTTGCTTGCCCTACGTTCAAACATAGCATTGTACTTGCCCGGATTCTCATCCTTGCGAAGCAAATCTGCCTCTTCCTCGTCAATTCGGGCATTCTTGGTCTCATTACGCTTCCATTGGGGAATGAATTCCAATTTTGCCCAAATCCGGTAGCGGACATCCTGAAGCAACAACGAGTTCTTTTGCTGTCGTTCTTCCTCGATAAATATTTGCTTCTTCTTGTTCGAAGCAACAGCACCCACCTCGTTGCGTCTTATGTTGGTCCATTTAATGGGGTTAAGCACCTCTATTTTGGTCACTTGCCAATGGATGGCGGGTTTCCAAAATATAGCTTCAAAGATGGCTCGTGCCGCCGATGGAGTGATGACATCGTAGCTCACCCTTTCCACCTTTAACTCGGGTCGGGTGAAACATGCCATCGGCCCCCATACTTCTAAACAAAACTCTTTGTCGTGATATTCCATATTTATACTATTAATGATTCTTCTAACCAGTAATTATCTGTAATCAGTCCGACTTCTTTGTCATAAAATGCACTGTCGCCTACTACAAAGATACCTTCCAACACTTCTTCTATTGCACCTGCGTCTTTCAGTTTCTTTATATCTCCTTTTCTCACATTGACACTAAACTGCGACAGAGCTTTCATCAGAGAATACGCAACCCCATCCTTCTTCAAACGTACCACCAAGTCCATGCTGTTTTTCCAGTTCACGATAACCGAAGTGGTGTCGTCGTCAATCAATTGAAACTCCGAAGCCGCAGTTTCAAACTGCATTTCGGGTTTATAGAGCAAATCTTTTATGTTAGCCTTGTCAAAACTATCAACCCGCGAATACAACTGTCTGAAATAGGCCTCCATTGCCTCTGGCGAAAACCAATCGTGGTCTTTACCCATTCCAATACGGGCATTATTGGTTTGTGCCATAAATCCTGGAGGCAACGGTTTCTGAAAACCGAACACGAAAGCTTTTCCCATCTCCAACTTGCCTTCTCTATTGCATCTACCCGCTGCTTGGAGAATTGAATCAAGTCCTGCCTCTTGACGAAACACGACAGGAAAGTCAATATCAACACCCGCCTCAATCAGTTGGGTTGCCACCACCCTGATAATGGCGTTTGAAGGGTCTTTAAGTGCAGACTTAATCCTATCAATATTATCCATTACATGGTCAGGGCACATCATGCGTGACAAATGCAGACAGATACCATCTTTGGGCAAACGGGAATAAAGCTCTTTAGCATCCTTTCGAGTATTCACAATGCAAAGTACACGAGGATGTTGAGACAATTCTTCTGCAATTTCATCATAATTCTTCCTAAACTCTTCAAATTCCAACTCCACACGTCGTAATCGGTCATGAAGATTTGCACTTCGCGGAACAATTTCATGGATTTCAGACAAGCCATCAATTGTGACCATGGGATTAGTCCCTTGGATTTTCCCCTTCAATTTGGGTTGGCTTGCCGTCGTAAACAAAATGGAAACGCCAAACACTCTTTTCAAAGTGTCAAAAGTGTCAATAATCGGCCCTAAAAACTCAATTGGCAATGTTTGCACTTCATCAAGAATCAAAACGCTTTTTGCGATGTTGTGAAGCTTGCGACAATCCGAAGGTTTATTGCTAAATAAAGATTCAAACAGTTGAACATTGGTTGTTACAATGATAGGATAATCCCAATTCTCGGTTGCCAATTTCAATGTTTGAGACAATTCTTTGTCATCAAACGCTGTATGATCGACATTTGAATGATGTTCAAGCACATTTTCCACACCAAAGATGTTTCTTAACACACTTGCAGTTTGCGTAATGATACTAGTGTAAGGAATAGCAACGATGACACGCTTTAAGCCATTCTTGATGGCATGTTTAATAGCCCACAATACAGAAGCCAAGGTTTTACCGCCGCCCGTTGGAACCGTCAAACTATAAAAACCCAACGGATTAGCACTCTCTTCTATACACCAATTCTGCACTTCGTTTCGAATCCGATTCACCTCGGTATCAGGAGCATTTTTCTTCAAACCTTCCATATATGCCTCTAGTTTTTCTTCAAGTATAGTCAAAGAGTCATATTTCCCTCTCAATCTGCTTTGTTCAGGCTGCATAAATGCTTCTGTGTCCAAAAAGTCAGCATCTACCAAACAACTATAAAGCATTCGTTCCAAATGATGAATATCTTTGGACTTTTCTAATCTCGGTATTTCCAAATCAGCCCTAACTTTTTCAATGGTCACATCATCAGGCATTTGTTGCTTCAACACTTCTTTCATATCACCATCATCATACAGACCTCGATGATGTCCCATCAACACATTATCCATCAATAAATGGAAGTTAGGGAACAACACTTTGGCAATCAAAGCACCTACATAGGCATGCCTATAATCACCTTCTACCTTAATTAAAGGGTCTTTCTTACTTTCTTTCAAAATGTGTTGCTGAAACGCTTTTTTCTCCTTGCCTTTATCATGCAACAATCCCAATACCCTACCCCATTCCGCCATGCCAAAGTTAGCAGCAAATTTAGAAGCCATCAAAGACACACCCTCTTGATGTTCCTCATTGGGTTGAATTGCCCAATCTTCAGTTCTAATGTGCGAAATAATTTCTCTCATGCTGCAAATTTACAATCATACCTGTTTCAAAACATGAAACACTTAAAGTTTTTTCATATTTTTGCAGAAAAACAGCAAATATGAGAAACACCGATACATTTAGGCAATACATTTGGCTCGTTAACACCATTCGGAGGGCAAGGAGGATCAGTTATGATGACATCAATAAACTTTGGCTCTCCAATGACCTAAACGACGGCCGCCCCCTCTCCCGCACCACTTTCTACCGCATTCGCCAAGCCATCGACGACATGTTTGGCATCCGCATCGAGTGCGACAACCAGCACCAATACTTCATCAGCAATCCCGAGGCACTCCGCGACAATTCCACCCAAAACTGGATGCTACGCACACTCACCGTCAACAACATCCTCCTCGATGGTTTGTCCATCAAGGACCAACTCCTGCTCGAAGATGTCCCCGCTGGCCTCGAACACCTCGAAACCATCATCAACGCCATCAAATGCCACCACACCCTTCAAATGGGCTACCAGAAATTCAACGATTCCAAACCCTACACGACCTGCATCGAACCCTATTGCCTGAAACTTTTCCACCAACGCTGGTACCTACTTGGAAAAAGCGAAAGGAAAAACGGCGCATTAGCCATCTATGCCCTCGACCGCATGACCGAACTTACCGAAACAGAGGCACAATACGAGTTAGCCGCCGATTTCGATGCCGAATCTTATTTCAAAAACTACTTCGGCGTGTTCATCGGTGAAGAAATCCCGACACAACGCATTGTTCTACGAGCCTATTGCAATATGCCTAACCTACTGCGCACACTCCCTTTGCATCACTCGCAAAAAGAAATATGCAAAAACGACACATACGCAGATTTTGAGTACTATCTCGCCCCAACTTTCGATTTCAGACAAGCCATCCTTAAAGAAGGCCACGAATTGGAAGTCATCGAACCACTTCCATTAAAAGAAAAGATTCATGCCGAATTGATTTCAGCATTGAAAAGATATGAATAGCTATTACCCTTTCATCATCTCACTCAACAGCCCCACAAACTTTTCAATATCCTCCTCCGTCGTGTCAAACGCGCACATCCAACGGACCACATCGGCATCCTCATCCCAGTCATAGAAGAAATAGTGGTTCTGCAACTCCTTCCAAACTTTGCGAGGCAGCTGGGCAAATACGCCGTTGGCCTGCACAGGATAGACGACCTTCACGCCCGGGATGTCCTTCACCGCATTGTAGAGCAACTGCGCCATGTGGTTGCTGTGCTCGGCATTGCGCTTCCATAAGTCGTTCTCAAAATAGGCATCGAATTGGGCGGCAATGAAGCGCATCTTGGAGCAGAGCTGCATAGCTTGCTTGCGACGATACTTGAAGTCGGGACAAATGTCGGGATTGAGAAGCACTACCGCCTCCCCCATCATCAGGCCATTCTTGGTGCCACCAAATGAAACGGCATCCACACCAAGATCGGTGGTCATCTCCTTGAAAGTGCAACCCAAAGCCACGGCAGCGTTGCCCAAACGGGCACCGTCAATGTGCACATACATATTGTATTCCCTTGCCAAGCCAACGATGGCTTTGATTTCATCCAAGGTGTACAATGTCCCCAACTCAGTCGGCTGGGTAATTGAAATCACTTTAGGTTGTGAATGGTGTTCAAAACCGAAGCCATGCAGGCGTGTTTTGATCAAAGCAGGGGTCAGCTTACCGTCAGGGGTGTCCACCGTCAGCAGACGGCAGCCCACAATGCGTTGGGGTGCACCGCATTCATCCACATTGATGTGGGCAGTCTCAGCACATACCACAGCCTCATGGGAGTTGGCCATGGCATCGATGCACAGGGTGTTGCATCCCGTGCCGTTGAAGGCGAAAAAGACACGCGTTTGCTCGCCAAACTGTTCACGGAACTTCGCTTCCGTGGCGGCACAATATTCATCATCGCCGTAGGCCACCGCATGATCCTTGTTCACACGGGCGATGGCTTCCAAAACCTCGGGGCATACGCCCGAATGGTTGTCGCTTCCAAATCCTCGTTTCATAGCATTAACTATTAGTACGGCCCTTCGACAGGCTCAGGGACCTGCAAAAGCCAAGGTCGTTGAGCCTGTCGAAACGCCGATTTATTATACCATCTTTTTCGCTTCTTCCAAAATCATATTGGCGAAACGCTCTGCTTCAGCCTCGGTCTTGCCTTCCGAATAGATACGAATAATCGGCTCGGTGTTCGACTTGCGCAGATGCACCCAGCCTTCCTCAAAGTCAATCTTCACACCATCGATGGTTGTCACTTGCTCGTTCTTGAACTTCTCGGCAAACTTGGCCAGAATGCCATCCACATCAGTCGTAGGCGTAAGTTGAATCTTGTTCTTCGACATCACATACAACGGATAGGTTTGCTTCAACTCGGAGCATTTCACCTTCTTCTCGGCCAGTTGGGTCAGGAACAGAGCCGTGCCGACAAGGGCATCGCGACCATAGTGCAACTCAGGATAGATGACACCTCCGTTGCCTTCGCCGCCGATGACAGCACCCACTTCTTTCATTTTTTCCACTACATTGACCTCACCTACGGCAGCAGCATAATATTGCTGTCCATTCTTTTGGGTGACATCACGCAAAGCTCTAGTCGATGACAAGTTGCTCACAGTCGGGCCAGGCGTGTGCTTCAGGATGAAATCGGCTACCGAGACCAAGGTGTATTCCTCGCCAAACAGCTCTCCGTCTTCCTTGACGAAAACAAGACGGTCGACATCTGGGTCAACAACCACGCCGAAATCACAGCCCTGCTCTTTGACATAGCGGCAAATATCGGTGAGGTTTTGTGCCAAAGGCTCCGGAGTATGGGCAAACTTACCCGTAGGCTCGCAGTTGAGTTCGAGCACTTCCTTAACCCCCAATGCGCGCAGCATCTTCGGGATGGCAATGCCGCCCGTCGAGTTGACTGCATCCACAGCCACCTTGAAGTTGGCCTTCGCAATCACCTCTTTGTTGACCAAAGGCAGTTGGCACACCATGTCGACATGCTTGTCCATCCAGCCGTCAATCTGTTGATAGCTACCGATTTCCTCAATCGGGACAAAATCGAAATCATCCTTGGCGGCCACATCGAGCAGCCAAGCGCCTTCGGCGGCAGAGATGAACTCGCCCTTTTCGTTGAGGAGCTTCAAAGCGTTCCACTGGGCGGGGTTATGGCTAGCCGTGAGGATGATACCTGCATCGGCTTTCAGACCTGTCACGGCGATTTCGGTCGTAGGCGTGGTGCTCAACCCGATGTCAAGCACATCAGCGCCCATGGCTTGCAAGGTACCGCAAACCACCTGATTCACAAGGAAGCCTGAAAGGCGGGCATCTCGACCCACCACGACCTTGGGGTGTTTCACCCCTTTATGATGTTGCACGAATTTGACAAATGCAGCGGTGAATTTCACCATGTCGATTGGCGTAAGGTTGTCGCCCGGCTGGCCGCCAATGGTGCCACGAATGCCGGATATGGATTTGATAAGTGTCATTTATGTTGATTGTTTAATTGTTTATTCGTTGAAATGATAATTCGACGTAGTCAATTGTTGAATTGAAGAATCGATGTTAGTAGAGACGCCGATTTATCGCGTCTCACAATTATTTGTTTATTTGTTTATTGCAAAATCCAAAATAATTGGATAATGGTCCGAAGCCTTGTATTTATACCGCTCAAAATCAAGCGGTTTAACACCATCGTTAGCCCAAATGTAGTCGATACGCAGCAAAGGCAATTTGCCTGCGTAGGTCGGTTTAATGCCAAATCCCACCTTGGTGAAAGTGTCAACAAAACCTGCCTTTTGCATCTGCCGATAGTTATAGGATAGCGGAGGCTCATTGAAATCGCCACAGACGATAATCGGTCCGTCAACGGGAGGCATCCCGTCCAGGACCTTTTTAAGCTCATCACTACGCCTCTGAAAAGCATAATTCAACTTGTGCAGCACCTTCTTTCCTATCGTATCCAGATTGTTTTTCCTTTCAGAAGTGTTCGTCAAAATATCAATCTCATTGTCCGTAATCATATAAGAAAGCAAATGCACATTGGCGACATGGAACTTGCCCTTCTCTCCAGCGTCAACCGAAACCATCACACCGTATGTATTCTCCTGACCGAACCCCGAATCCTCAGCAACCTTGGCAATTGGATACTTAGAAAAGATGACATTGCCCGCATAATTGCTCTTACGATTGTAATAAACATATTGGAAGCCAACATTCTCTGCAAAAGCTTCAATCCCTTTCGGACGCGTCTTGCCCGTTTTGAAATACCCAAATTCTTGACAGCACAAAATATCAGGAGACTGTTCGCGAACCATGTCCATCAAACGATTAGTAAGTTGTTCCTTATCCATCTCTTTATTAACCGTAATAAATTGATGCACATTGTAGCTCATGATCCTGATGCTGTTATCAGCCTTTTCCTTCGAACCGAAAGAAAACGACTTACTAATGCCTGGAATAGCGATAAGCAAAGCCAAAACCGAAATCCAAATCTTGTTTGACCAAAGCAATAGCAAGAAAAAGAATACCACCACATTAAAGATAAGAATCACCCAAAATGCCAAGCCAAAGACCGTGGTCCAAATGAAATGCTGCGGATTGATATAGGCATTGATGACACTCAAGGCCATGGCCACCAGTCCCAAGAAGGCCAAAACCGCAAATATGAAGACCAACAACTTCCCCAAAAAACTTCTATTCTTTTTCTCTTTTTGCTCCATATCATCTGCTGTTTTTAAATAAAAACTCCTTTTCCTCCGCTGTCAAACTAGCGTAGCCATCCTTGGCAATCTTATCCAAAATAGAATCCACATCACGCTCTCTTTCAGCCTTTTGATGGTTGTATTCCTCATCAGAACGAGGCACTTGTGGCTCGTCGTGGATTTCCTCATAAGGCGTATATTCCATTTTGGGCTTGCGTCTTTTTCGCTTAGGCTCAGAAGGTTGTCCGAGGCTTTTTCTAAGTATTAGTCCATATACAAAGCCAAACACAGCACCGCCCAAATGCGCAATATGACCACCAGGATTCTCCGCCGAGATGCTCAGCAAGTCAATGACCACAAAGGCAATCGCCAGCCACTTGAATTTCAGTTGGCCGAACAACAAGAGGTTGAGCCCATAGTCAGGTTTGTAGGTCGCAGCCGCCACTAAAATGGCGAGCACCGAAGCTGAGGCACCCATGGCAACAGCGGTATACTTCACCGTTTCAAAAACAGGGAATAAGTTGTAAGCCAAGACAAAAAACAAAGCTCCCACAAGGCCACCCAAACCATAAGTCAAAGCCAACTGTTTTTGAGACAAGAAACGCGTGAAGATCATTCCGCCAAACCAAAGCATCCACACATTAAAAAACAGGTGCCAGAACCGCTCATGAAGGAACATATAAGTGATTACAGTCCATGGCCTTCTAATGAGCTCCGTCCAATCGGCGGGCACCGAAAGCCACCGCACCAAAAGGTTGGTTCCTGGCGACTTGTAGAGCCAAAGGAAAAGATTAGCGAAGGCCACCATAATCCAGATGCCCACATTGACCAGGAGGAGCCATTTCAGCACGGGATTCTCCTTGAACAAGTCCTTCGTCACGCCACCGAAATTCGGTCGCTGATAACCATATCCATTAGAAAATCTGGTCACCGTAAAGTCTTCCTTTCTTTTTCCAAACCAAAATCAGAATCAAGCCAAACAACATGCCGCCCAAGTGAGCAAAGTGCGCCACATTGCCACCTCCGATAAAGCCGCTCACCAACTCGATGACCGCATACCCAATGACAAACCACTTAGCCTTTATAGGGACAAAGAAGTACAAGTAAATCATCGAATTAGGAAACATCATGCCGAATGCAAGCAACAAACCATAGATGGCACCTGAGGCACCTACCGTGTTCAACATGTTCAAATAGTTCGCCATGGAAATCACTTGACCGCCACCAAAATTGACACTGTCATATTGGGCTAATGTGGTGGTATATTGTATGTATTGCACCACCTCTTGGCACAATCCCGCACCAATACCACATAGCATATAAAACCACAAGAAACGCTTTGAGCCCCAAATGTTCTCAAGCGTATTACCAAACATCCACAAGGCAAACATGTTGAAAAACAAATGTTCAAAATTGCCATGCATGAACATATAGGTAATCAACTGATAGGCCCTAAAATCGCTGGCCTTGAAAAAATGAAGTCCCAAATAATCGGTCAAGTCGATTTGGAACCGATTCATGGTAAAGGTGGCCAAATAAAGCAAAACATTGATAATCAGCAAATGTTTCACAACGGGTGGCAGTACTCTAAAACCCGTTGGACTGTATTGTTCACTCATTTAAAATAGTCCTCCATATTTAAAATCACATAAATTTTCTTTCCGTTGGGCGCAATCTCTGCCACATTGCAGGCAAACAATTGGTCCACAAGGTTCTGCATCTCCATCTCCGACAGTCTTGTCTGCGCCTTGATGGAGAGCTGCGCAGCCATGGTCTTGGCGAGGTTCAATTTCCGATCCAATTGCAAGTCGGTGCGGTTGATTTTATAGTTGTCCAAAACCTGCTCCAACAAGGCCACCGCGTCGCAGCCCGAAGCATCGGATGGTGTGCCATTTATCATAAAGGTGGTTGGATTGGCTTGCTCCAACACAAATCCGAGATTCTCCAACTCAGGCAGCATCTCCTTCAGCAAAGAAGCGTCGTTCACATTGAGTGACAGCGCCTGTGGGAATAGCTCTTGCTGCGAGGCACCGCTATGGTTCTCAAGTTCCTTAAGATATTTCTCGAAGAGTATCCTCGAATGTGCCAAATTCTGGTCGATGACAATCAGTCCCGACTTCACAGGCGTGACGATATAGGACTGATTCACTTGCAGATACTGACAATTCGGCTTGGCTTCCTCTTTCTGCACCAAAGTCTCAGAAGGCAAATCCGTTCGTTCACCATAGAGCAAGCGCCAGTCACCTACAGGATCTTTTCTCTGCGGCTGGTACGACCCTTCCCAATGCGGCTCACGCGGTGCAGATTCCTTTCTGAAAGGATTGAAATTAGGGTCGATAGGAATATTGGGAATAGCCAAAGGCGATGCCATGCCCATAGCCTTGCCAAAGTCGTTGTTCAACTCGGCCGACTCCTCAAAGTCAATCATCGGCGAGAGATTGTGCTGGCCAATGGCTTTACGCACAGCCGCATGAAGAATGGCATATACCAGCTTGACATCCAAGAAGTTGACCTCGGTCTTGGTCGGGTGAATGTTGATGTCGATGTCGGCAGGATCCACCTCAATATTCAGGAAATAGCCAGGGAAACTGTCCTTGGGAATCATTTCCATAAACGCGTTTTCGATGGCATGATGCAGATAGGCATGCTTGATAAAGCGCTTATTCACAAAGAAATACTGCTCGCCACGAGTCTTCTTCGCATATTCTGCCTTGACGATGTAGCCGTCAATGCGCACGCGTTCGGCCTCTTGACGGACGGATAGCAGTTTTTCCTCATAGTTGCTCCCAAACAAGCCCATGATGCGTTGCTTGAGGTTGCCCGGATACAAATGATATACTTCCTTGCCGTCGCTATTGAGTGTAAAGCCGATTTCCGGATGCATCAATGTGACCCGAGTGAATTCCTCAATAATATGCCGCATCTCAGCTTGAGGCGACTTGAGGAAGTTGCGTCGAGCAGGCACATTGAAAAACAGGTTCTTCACCGTGAAGGTAGTACCAGGCTGCATTGGCACAAGAGTCTGTTCCTTAACGACCGAGCCCTCGTTGACAATCTTCACCCCCACTTCATCCTCCTTACGCCTCGTTTTCAGCTCCACTTGTGCTATAGCGGCGATACTGGCCAATGCCTCGCCACGGAAGCCCATGGTACGAATGGCGAACAAGTCTTCTGCTTTGCTGATTTTGGAGGTGGCGTGCCGCTCGAAGCACAGGCGGGCATCGGTTTCCGACATACCACAGCCATTGTCGACAACCATGATCATCGACTTGCCAGCGTCTTTCACAACCAAATCAATTTGGGTGGCACCAGCATCCAAAGCGTTCTCCATCAGCTCCTTTACTGCTGATGCAGGACGCTGGATCACCTCGCCTGCCGCAATTTGGTTGGCGACGCTGTCGGGCAGCAACTTGATGACATCCAACATACCTTATTCTCCCATCAGACCACCGACAATTGTCTGCATCAACGGTGTACAGAATACAAAATAGAACAGAAGTACCACAAACACCCCCAACACGATTCTTCGAATCAGTTTAGCTCGTTGCTCTTCTTTGGTCTCCTCATCCTTCTTGGCGCCCCATTTACTCCGCATCTGGGCACGGAGCTGTTCCTCATGGGTCAACTTGGAATCGAGACCGGCAGCAGCCTTTTTCTCTTCCCAAGCCTGTTCTTCAGGATTGTAATAGCGCGGTATGTAGTTGAATTTCTTTGGATTATGTCGATAAAAGAAAGCCATAACGGTAGAATTTTGATAATGCAAAGATAGCAAAAAAGTTCAACTTACAACACATACTAATCGAAGTCGCCGACTTCCTCACCCGAGGTGTCGAGAACATCGCTAGAAATGACCTCCTCACAATTGAGCGAAGACCATTTGCCTCTCCATGTGGCATCAAGTTTGTCAATCATGTCGTCCAACTGTCCGATTTCCGTGTCGGTCATCTCCGATTCCGGATCCTGACGGTAATTGTCCATATCGGAGCGCAGGCCGAGAATGGCGATGTTCATCATTTGAAGTTCATCGCAATCCTCGATGGTATTAATTTGGTTTTCAATGGATGAGATTTCCTCTTCCATAGCCTTGTACTGCTTCGAGACAGTGTCATCACAAGCAGTAAAACAAATCATGGCGGCCAACATGGCAAATATTGCAATCCTTCTCATGGTAGTTTTTAGTTTGTGGCTTCAAAAATAGTGAAAAAAAATGAAACCACCTGAAAGTCGAGCCAATATTATAAATAAGGTGTAAAATGAACTCCTAGAAATCGTTTTAGATTTTCTTTCAATCCCATCATAATCAAAGGATTATAAGTAATGAACAAACCTTGTTGATTTCTTTTCAAAAAAAACGAAAAATGTTTGGGAAAGATTGGTTTGGCAATTCAAAGGAATGCCTTATCTTTGCACGGTCTTATGGAGTGGACAAAATGAAAACGAGTTTTGAAACACGAATACAATCAACTTAATTATTAACATTAAATCATTATCTATGAAAAAGTTACTTACTTTTTTCCTGGCTATGATTGCCTCCGTTGCAATGATGGCACAAGTGACAACTTCTAGTATCAGTGGTAAGATTGTTGACGAAAATGGCCCGCTTCCGGGTGCTACCGTCATTGCTACCCACATCCCATCCGGTAGCTCTTATTTTACCATCTCTAACAGTGAAGGACGCTACACCATGCAAGGCATGAGAGTCGGTGGTCCTTACTCTATCGAGGTCCGTTATGTGGGCTACACCACTTCAAAGTCTGAGAATGTCACTTTGAAATTGGGTGAAACCTATCGTGCTGACTTCAAGCTTGATAGCAAGGCGAATGAGCTTGGCGAGATTGTTGTTTCAGGCGAAGCTGAAAAACCTGTTTACAACTCCACCTCAACAACTGTTAATTCAGAGGAAATCGCCGTCCTGCCTACTATCACCCGCAGCATCGTTGATGTTGTCAAAGTGTCGCCATACGCAAACAATATGAGCTTTGCCGGTAGCGACGGTCGTTCCACCAACTTCACCGTTGATGGTGCCAACTTCAACAACAACTTCGGTCTGAGCAGCAACCTCCCCGGCGGCGGCACCCCCATTTCCGTGGATGCTATTGAAGAAGTCCAGGTCGTGGTTGCTCCTTTCGACGTCCGTCAATCCAACTTCGTCGGTGGCGGCATCAACGCCATCACCAAGTCAGGTACCAACCAATTCCACGGTTCGGCTTATACTTACTACACCAACCAGACCTTCCGTGGCAACAGACTGTTGGGTGAAAACCTCGGCGTCCGTCCAGAAGAAAGCACTTGGACCTATGGTGCAACGGTCGGTGGTCCCATCGTGAAAGACAAATTGTTCTTCTTCCTCAACGCTGAAAGAACGGAAGAGCCTTCAGAAGTCATCAAATACCGTCCTGACAATGCCAGCGCTTCTGTCCTCGACGAGATTTACGACAAGCTGAAAAACGACTATGGCTACGATCCAGGTTCCTACACCGACTATCCTGGTGGTAACAACAACCTGAAGCTCTTGGCTCGTATCGACTGGAATATCGACGACAACAACAAATTGATGTTCCGTTTCAACAAGACGGGCAACACCCAATGGAATGCCCCGAACGGCAACTCCTGCGACGACAACTTCCGCAACAGAGCCTTCAACCGTTCTGGTGAAAATGCTTTCCCCTTCTCGAACAACATGTATTCCATGCGCAATGACGTGATGTCATTTGCCACTGAATTGAACAGCCGCTTCTCGACTCAAGTGAGCAACCAGTTCATCTTCACCTATACGGACATCAACGACCAACGCGGTTCCAACTCAAAGCTTTTCCCCCACATCGACATCATGAGTGGCTACGAAGACTTTGAAGCAACTGGCAACTTCATTCCTTTCACTAGCTTTGGTTACGAGCTGTTCAGCTACAACAACGGTGTGAAGAACAAAGTGTTCAATGCCACCGACAATGTGACCTACTACACTGGCAACCACAAGATCACTGCCGGTGTCAACTGGGAACGCCAAACTGCAAGCAACTCTTACATGCGTAATGGTACGGGTTACTATCGTTTCGCCAGCGCCGAAGACTTCCTGAATGGTGAGATGCCTCTGAGCTTTGCTCTCTGCGTCGGTAACAACGGCGAGGCCAACCCTCGCGGTGAAATCACCTACAACCAATTCGGTGCCTATGCACAGGACGATTGGAACATCACCGACAACTTCAAGCTGAACTTCGGTGTTCGTGCCGATGCCATGCTCTTCGACAACTCACAATTGATGACCAACAATGCCATCCTTGAGTACAACATGGGCGGTAATGTCGTCAACACTGGTAAATGGCCCACCAACCGCGTTCAGGTTTCACCTCGCATCGGCTTCAACTGGGATGTTGTTGATGGTCTCACCCTCCGTGGTGGTAGCGGTCTCTTCCAAGGCCGTCTGCCTCTCGTATTCTTCACCAACATGCCTCAAAATGCTGGCATGATTCAAACCCTCTTCAGCAAGAACGGATTCAGCGGCAGCATCGGCCAGGATCCTGAAGGAGGTTATGTCGTCAACTATACCGACGCTACTTTAGCTCATTTGCAAGCATTGATGAAGCCTGATGGCACATACATCACCAATGTCAATGATATGGTCAGCGCCCTTGGTCTCAACACCACTGTCACTCCTGAAGACGGTCAACTCAGTGGCGACATCAATGGTGTCGATCCTAATTTCAGAATGCCTCAGATCTGGAAGTCAATGTTGGGCATCGACTGGGACGTCCCGGTTTCGTTCCCCTTGACCTTCACTGTGGAAGGTATGTTCAACAAGACCATCTATGGTGTCCGCCTTGTTGACTGGAACCTCAAATATGACATGATTGCCAATGCTGGTGACAATGTTCGTTTCAACGGTCCCGACAAGCGCGTCAACTACGCTCTCCTCGTTGATGAAGAAGGCAACTCGAACTATACCTACGGTTCACATTCCGCATATGTTCTGACCAACTCAAGAGAAGGCTACGGCTACACCGTCAACGCCGCCGTCAGCGCCGCTCCGTTCAAGAACTTTGACATCCGTGCCGCCTACACGCACACTGAGAGCAAGGAAATCTCTGGCATGCCCGGCAGCGCCGCCACATCAGCCTACTCTGGCCTCTACAGCATCGATGGTCCTACCTTCGTCGGCCTGCAACGCAGCCAATATGTCATTCCTGACAAGGTCACCGCTTCTGTCGGTTACATGTTCCCAGCCCTCTTCGATGGCGACGGCGTCAGAATCAACTTGTTCTACACTGCCTTCTCGGCTGGTGCTTATAGCTACTTCTACTCCAATGACATGAACGGCGACGGCCTCGCCACCGACCTCATGTATATTCCTAACGATGTCAATGACCTCAAATGGGCAAGCGTTGAAGACATGAATGCCTTCAAGACCTTCATGGATAACGACCCGTATCTGAGCACCCACAAAGGACAATATGCCGAGGCTTACGCTGGCCGTTCACCTTGGAAGCACCTCCTCGATGCTCGTATCGCCAAGACCTTCAAGAAGACCTATGGCAAGACCACGCATTGCTTCGAACTCAGCGTCAACGCCGGTAATGTCCTCAACATGATTAACTCTTCATGGGGTCTCAATAGATACAGCTGCTATGGTGCCTTCGATGCCTACGCTGTCACTCCTCTGAAGGTTGACCGCATTGAAAACAACACTCCTGTGTTCTCGATGAACAAGGTCGATGGTGAATATCCTACCTCCACCTATGACAGATACAACGAAACCAACACCAACCAATGCTGGTCTCTGATGTTCGGTCTGAAGTATAGCTTCTAATCACATCGTTGATTCGTACAACGAAAAAAAAGAGGTCGTTTGACCTCTTTTTTTTTCGTTATTTACTTACCTGAACAAATCGTAGAGACGGTGTGACACCGTCTCTACAGCAGAACACACAAAAAAAGCACCTCGGTTCGAGGTGCTTTTCATTGCTTAATGGCTAGGGATTATTCCTCAGCAATCTTCAGCTTGGCTTCAAGGACCTTGAGGTCTTCCTTGGCCTTGTTGATCTTCTTCTCGTACTCGGCACGCATCAGCTCTGAGTTCTTGCTGTTGGAGAAGAAACCGATGTTGTTCTCCATGGCAGCGATTTCGTCGCGCAGCTTCTGGATGCGAGTCTGCAAGGTGTTGCGCTCGCGGCGCACACGGTCGTTGGCATTCGGGTCGTCCCTCCAGCCTTCCATCATCTCGCGGAACTCGTTGGTCGAAGCCTCGTTCTGGTTCTTGCGCATCGTGTCGAAGAAACCGTCGATGAGTTCACGATACTCCTTGTTGATGGCATCCTTGTACTTCATCGGCACATAGCCGATTTCAATCCAACGCTTCTGGAAGGCCTTGATGGCTTCCATGTTCTCGTTGCGGCTCGGGCCGATTTCAAATGCCTTGATTTCCTCAATCAAAGCCTTCTTGGCAGCAAGATTGGCTTCTTCTTCGGTGCGACGACCGCTGAAGTGTTCGTTCTTGCGGTTGAAGAAGGTGTCGCAGGCGGCACGGAAACGCTTCCAAATCTTGTCGGTGTGACGCTTCGGCACGGGACCGATGGTCTTCCACTCTTCTTGCAGCTTCTTGATCTGCTCGGTGGCGTTCTTCCAATCGGTCGACTCCATCAAAGCCTCAGCCTCGATGCAAAGTTGGGTCTTGCGCTCAAGGTTTTCGGTTTGTCTGTCCTTCAAAGTAGCAAAGAATTCCTTCTTCTTGGCGAAGAAAGTATCCATTGTGCCACGGAAGCGTTGCCAGATCTCCTCGTTGTCTTTCTTGCTGGCAGGACCAATGGTCTTCCAAACACCAAAGATTTCGGAGAGTTCGTCCGACTTCTTCTGCCAAGCGTTGACGCTCGTGTAGTCTTCGGCAATCAACTCCTCAGCCTTCTCGCACAAAGCTTTCTTGGCTTCGAGGTTACCCGTTTGTTCTTCCTCAATCTGGGCATAATGCTCACGGCGGATTTGGTTGATCTTGTCAGTAGCAGCCTTGAAGCGCTCCCAAATCTCGTCCTTCTTGTCTTGAGGCACAGGACCTACTTCCTTCCAATCCTCATGAAGCTTCTGTAAAGCCTTGAAAGCCTTGGTGATGGACTTCTCGTCAAGCAGTTCCTCAGCTTTCTCGCAGAGTTCAATCTTAGCATCGAGGTTCTTCTTCATGTCGAGGTCACGAAGTTCGCGGCCGATTCTGACCTTGTCGAAGAACTTCTCCACCAGGAAGTGGTAGTTGTTCCAAAGGTTGGAGTTCTCGGCAGCCGGAACAGGGCCAATCTCCTTCCAGCGGTCTTGCAAGGCACGGAAGTCATCGTAAGTCTTCTTCAGGGAGTCATCTGAAGCGATGATTTCCTTCAGCTCATCGAGGATGGCTTGCTTTTTGGCCAGGTTCTCAACCTTTTGCTTCTCCATGTCCTCGTTTTGCTTGGCACGGTTGGCCTTGAAGATGCCAAAGGCAGCATTGAAACGCTGTTCGATGGGGTCTTCAACATGTTGGAAGCTCTCGGCTTCACCACCGCCTTGGAGGAATTGGTCGAGTTCGTTGTCCATGTCTTCCTTGTTCAACTTATTGAAATGGAGACGAATAGCCGCAACTTTGTCCTTGATGTTTTGGACATCGGAGTCTTGCACGAGTTCCTCGAGCATCTCCACAAGTTGCAGTTTGTTGAGACCGTCCAAGTCGGCATTGTCTTCCACCAGTTCATCCTCATCAGGTTCGGCAGCATCCACCATCTCGGGCATCACCTCGTCGGCCACAGGGGCTGTCTCGGCAATCATTTCAGCCACGAGGGTGTTCACCTCGACCTTCACCTTGCCAGGCAAGATACTGGGCTGGATCAATTTGACAATCTTCTTTTTCTCGTTACCATCAATGGCTTTCGTTGCGGCCTTTGATGTGGTCGTTTCATTCTCAATTCCTCCCTCAATGGCAGGGTTTTGAGTCAGTTGTTCGTTGTTTTCCATTTCAATTCGTTTTATGGCCAAGGAATAGCCCTTGATACCTATTTTACAATTAAGCTTGCAAATATAGGAATTATTATGGAAGACATGGCTATTTTTTTCGATATTTTTCAAAGAATCATGAAAATTTGCGTGCAAATTGAGTGCAAATTCTGATTTTTGCCAAAAAAGAAGGGAGTCACGAATCTTCGTAACTCCCTCGTTTTCAGTTTGTCGGGGCAAAAGGATTCGAACCTTCGACCCCCTGCTCCCAAAGCAGGTGCGCTAGCCGGACTGCGCCATACCCCGAAAAAAAAGACGATTCTTCATCGTCTTCCTTCTTTCGCGGAGAAGGGGGGATTCGAACCCCCGGTACCCATTGCTGGATACGACAGTTTAGCAAACTGTTGGTTTCAGCCACTCACCCACCTCTCCTCGGCGTTGAATTGCGGTGCAAAAGTAGGCTTTTTTCCGATACCCGCAAGCGATTTTTATCACTTTTTTTGATGTTTTTATTTTATGCACTGAATTACAACAAGATATAAGTGACAAAAACCGGAAATAACCTCACCTAATCTTCAATTGTCCACTCAAAACCGCAATGCTGACATTCGCAAACATGATTATTACTGCCCAAAAAGCCTGCCAAAAAGCCGTTGTCGCCAAAGAACAGCGAACCGAGAATTCCATTTCTCCAGCTAAAGCCTCGTCTTTCCACTGTGATATTCCTACTTCCACATTTTGGACACCTCATCGTTCTTCCCTCCTATCTGTTTAGGTTAATCATTCAAAAAAGGAACGACTCCTCGCCGTTCCTTTCTCAAGCTCTCAGTCAAGCCATGCTTATTCTTCAGTCAAATCGACAATGGGAGCCTCGGGAGCGTTCTTCATCACCGATGCGATGCCATTCTTCATGTTCACTTGGTTGGCATACATCTGGCTCGAACCGATGACTTGACCGTTGGCGGCCATCAAGTTGAAATACGGTTTGCCGTTGGAGGCTTCCTTGATTTCGAAACGCTTTTGGTCTTGGCTGTTTTTCTTTACGGATTCCACTCCGTTGAGGCACGAAGCCTTGGTTTTATAGCCTTCACTGGTGAGGATGACTTGACCGTTAGTGGCCTTCAGATTGAACTGGAATTCGCCGTTCTTTCTTGTTTTAATTTCAAATTTACCCATAATTTTCTGTTTATAAAGTTGGTTTAGGCTGCAAATATACATTTTTTTCTTTGCATTGCCAAAAATTTGAAATTTTTTACTGCAATCTCGCCAAAAGCTCATCACGATAGCTGGCACCTACCGGCACCTTGTTGCCAGCAACGGTAACATCCGACTTGTCCAAGTCCTGGATATGCTTGAAAGATACGATATACGACTTGTGGACACGGACAAACTTGTCCTTGGGCAGTATTTCCTCCAAATCTTTCAAGGCAAACAAGGCGGTGATGCGACGCTGGGTGGTATGGAAAGTCACATACTCGTGTTGACCCTCGATAAAGAGCAAGTCATCATAATTGATCTTATAGAGCTTATAGTCTGCCTTTACGGTGATGAAGTCGTTGGAGCGGCTGACGCTGTCACGCGGTTTGTCTACGGTGCTCACCAAAGGCTGGTCGCTGCCAATGGCCTTGCAGACGGCTTGGAAGAATCGCGGAAAGTCGAAAGGCTTCAACAGATAGTCGACCACCGAGAGGTTGAACGCATCGACGGCATATTCCGAATAAGCCGTTGTGAAGATGGTAGCCGGCTTGTGTTCCAAGCTCTTCACCAGTTCCAAACCCGTCAAGTCAGGCATTTGAATGTCGAGGAACATGATGTCAACCTGATAGTTTTTCAAGGCATTCATAGCCTCGAAAGCATTGGAACAGACGGCAACAATTTCAAGCGAGTCCACCTTCGAGACATAGTCCTGCAACAGTTTTTGGGCCAAAAACTCGTCATCCACGATGACCACATTGTATTTCTCTTTCATAGTTCAATCTTGACCTTATAGATTCCATTATCTTGTTCAATATCAAAATTATAGCTCTCACCATAGTGAAGCATCAGGCGCTGTTGTACATTCTTTTGGCCAATACCCGACTTCTTCTCCGTTTTCCCATTGCTCACAAACGGCATAGCGTTGGGAGCAACCGTGTTTTCTGCCACAAAGCGAAAACTGCTGCCCGATTGGTGGATGCCAATGTGCACATAGCCTTCGGGATGGGTCTCCAGGCGACTGTATTTGAAACAATTCTCGATGATGGGCTGCAACAGCATGGGCGCAATCATGAAGTCCTCCTTTTCAATATCCTGCTCCAACACCACATCGCGCTCACCTCCCATACGCATCATCTGAAAGTCGATGAAGTTCTCTATGTAATTGATTTCCTTGCTTAATGGGATAATCTCAGCCTGACAGTCGACCAGCACATAACGCAACATCTCAGAGAGTTTCAGCACTCCATCGGCAGCATTATCGTCGTGGGTGTAAACCATTGAATAAATGTTATTTAAGGCATTGAAAAGAAAATGCGGATTGATTTGCGACTTCAGATAGCGAAGCTCCATGGCGAGCTTCTCACTTTTCAGCTGGTCGGAAATGATCTTCTCCTCGTTCTCCTTTCTTTGATAATAGAAAATCACCACAAGGGCATAGGCGGCAATAAACCAAATCAATCGCACCAAGAAAGCCACAAAAAAGCGCGGGAAGTCAAAGATTTCGGCAAACGGTTCCCCTTCGATAAAATGAAGTAAGCAAGCATCGATTGTGATGGAGACAACCGACCATAGCGGTATCGCCAGAAGTGACATCAGGATGAAAAACACCAGCCTGCTCTTTTTCAACAAATACTCAATCAGCACCTTGTTAATAAAGAGCACCGACAGTGCCACCATGCCCACGAAACAGAGCGAACTGGCAGCACGAAAGAGGTAATTGCCGTGGGAGTGCACCGCAAAGAAAATGATAAACAGCACCATCCACACCACACCCCATTTGTAGAGGCGTTCCAACAGGTCAAGGTTGGCTGTCGGCAAAGTCGACAGGGCAGGCAACGAACGTTTCTTCATTTCTTCGAATTTGAATGCAAAAATAATATGAATCCTTAGAATGCCAACTGGTTTTCAACGAAAAGACATAAAAACTCAACCAAGAATCGCTTCGTCTTAATCGACAAAATCGGGCATTTGGTTGAAATGTCTGTCGATTTGGAATAAAAACCGCCTTCCTACATAATATTTCATCGAAATCTCCGTCAAACCAAAAGCAATTATTCCTACTTTTGCACCTTATTAATAAAAGTAAAGACTCACAGAGCGAACAATCTATGAAAAGACTGATTTTTAAAGTTTTAACTATTACAACGATAATCATCGCCCCAATGATGCTGTCGGCTCAAGACAACTCTTCGGCCCTTCGACAAGATCAGAGCTCAGAAACCTTGCGCCTCACCCTCGACCAAGCTTTGGAGATTGCCTTGTCGGAAAGCAACACCGTCAAGATTGCCGACATGACCGTTGAGAAGAGCGGCTATGCGGAGAAAGGCAGCTATTCAGCATTGTATCCTAACATCAGCGCAAATGGTTCCTATCAACGCACGCTGAAGAAACAAGTGATGGTGATGGACATGGGCGGTCAAGCCATGGAGATTAAGGTGGGTCGTGACAATAGCATCAATGCCACCGCTACGGCCAGCATGCCTATAGTGAATGCCCAACTTTGGGAAAGCCTAAAGCTGTCGGGCATGGACGTGGAACTCGCCGTTGAACAAGCCCGCTCGTCGAAAATCGCTTTGGTGAAGCAGGTGAAGCAAGCCTTTTATGCCGTGCTACTGGCCCAAAAGTCACACGAGGTGGTAGCAAATGTGTATGAAAACGCCCAGAAAAACTATGAGAAGACACTGCAACGATTCAATGTAGGTAAGGCCTCAGAAGTGGAACACCTGCGCGCCCAAGTCACGATGATGAATGCCGAGCCTAATGTGTCAAGTGCAGAAAACGCAGTGATGTTGGCCACTTGGCAACTTAAGGCCGTCATGGGCATCGACCTCGACACCGACATTGAAGTGGTAGGCGACCTGAACGACTACACAGCACAAATGCTCACACCATACATTTCGGAAGAAGACCTCAGCAACAACAGCTCGTTGTTGCAGCTGAGCATCCAAGGCCGCATGCTTGAGTCGACCATCAGAATGCAAAAGAAACAATACCTGCCCACCCTTGCCGCCAGTATCAACTACAACTATAGCGCCATGGGTGATGAGGAACTGCGTTGGTTTCCCTCTTCGACGGCAGCTGTAAGCCTTAGCATTCCCATCTTTGACGGCTTCCAAAAACACTATAGTATCAAGCAGAGCAAAATTAACAAAAATATGCTTGACCTGCAGCGCGAAGACACCGAACGCAACCTGCGTATCGGTATCCGTAACTACAACGACCAGATGGCACTTTGCATCAAAAACTACCAAGCCGCTGAGGCCACGGTAGAAATTGCCCAAAAGAGCTACGACATTTCGGAAAAGATGTACGAAGTCGGCAAGGCCACTTTGGTGGAACTCAACGATGCACAACTTGCTTTGCAACAAGCACAACTCACACAGGCCCAAGCTGTTTACAACTTCATGGTCACTAAGGCCTCATTGGATGAACTGATTGGAAAAGAAGAATAAAGCTGTCAGCCATCAGCTATCAGCCATCAGCTCAGTTGTTGAAAGCTGATTGCTGATTGCTGAGAGCTGAAAGCTAATTTTGAATTTTGAATCTTGAATTTTTGAATATTAAATACAAATCAATGAAATACACCAAACTTACCCTTATCACTCTTGCCGTAGCCGCTTTGATGACGGCATGCGGGCAAAAAGACACATCAACTACCAATTCGGGACAAGACACACAAAAAGCCGCCCCTGTTGTCAGCATTATCACTGCTCAGGCAGAAGATGTCGATGTCACGAACACTTTCACCTCTAACATTGAACCATTCGCTACGAACAACATTGTCTCGCAGACAGCAGGCCGCATCGTGAGCATCAAAGCCGAAGTGGGACAGAAAGTGCACAAAGGCCAGCTTTTGGCCACCATGGACGATGTGAACTTGGCCAAGACGCGTATGCAATATGTCAACGACTCGACCGAACTGGCGCGCCTTACCGAACTCTACAACATCGGTGCTGTGGCCCAAGCTGACTACGACATGGCCAAGCTTGCCCTCAACATCACTAAGAAGACCTATCACAACCTGGCTGAGAACACCTATCTCCGTAGCCCCATCAACGGTGTGGTGACCGCCCGTAACTACGACAAAGGCGACATGTACAGCATGACCCAACCCATCTTTGTCGTCGAGCAGATCCAACCCGTCAAGATGCTGGTCAATGTGTCGGAAAGCCTCTTCACTCAAGTTCATAAGGGTATGGAGTTCGAAATCACCGTGGATGCCTATCCCGATGAAGTCTTCAAAGGAAAGGTGAACCTGCTCTACCCCACTGTCAGCGCCACCACCCACACCTTCCCCGTCGAGGTCATCTGCCAGAATGCCGACCAACGCCTGCGTCCCGGCATGTTCGCCCGCGTGACGGCCAACTTCGGCACCAACCACCACATCGTGATTCCCGACATTGCTGTCGTGAAGCAACAAGGCTCGGGTGAGCATTTCGTCTATGTGCTCCAGCCCGACAACACCGTGAAGTACACCCTTGTGGAACTCGGCAGACGCATGGGCAACCGTTACGAGATTATCAACGGCATCAATGAAGGTGATCGCATCGTCACAGAAGGACAGGTGAGACTTAAAGATGGTGTTTCTGTTACTGTTAAATAAATGCGGAATGATGAATGCTGAATGCTGAATTGAGGCGAAGCCATGCATCGCATTATGACATTCCGCATTCATAATTCATAATTCATAATTCAACGAATATGAGTCTACAAAGAACAGCAGTAAATAATCCGGTGACGACGGCCTTGGTGTTTGTCGCCATCGCCATTTTCGGCATCTTCTCCCTGATGAATCTCTCCATCAACCAATTACCTAACATGGAGACCAACTTCATCATGGTGATGACCTCCTATCCGGGAGCCAGTGCCGCCGATATCGAGACCAACATTTCCAAGACCTTGGAGAACACGCTGAATGCCGTGCCCGACCTAAAGCACCTCTCCTCCACTTCGCGTGAGAACACCTCGGTGCTGTCGCTGGAGTTTGAGAGCGGCATCGACATTGAGACCGCCACCAACAATGTGCGCGACAAGATCGACATGGTGCGCAACTACCTACCCGACGGCGCGACCAACCCTGTCTTGTTCAAGTTCAACGCAGAGGACATGCCTATCATGCTGCTTAGTGTGACGGCTGAAGAGAGTCTGCCCGCCTTGGACAAGATCATCGAAGACCGTGTCACCACGCCTTTGGCGCGTGTAAGCGGCGTGGGTACGGTGTCGGCCAATGGTGCCCCAAAACGTGAAATCCAGGTCTATGTCGACCCGAACAAGTTGGAAGCCTACAACCTAACCCTTGAAAGCATCTCCAATACCTTGGCCACCGAAAACCGAAATGTACCGGCTGGTTACATAGACATCGGTTCCAACAGTTACAGCTTGCGTATCCAGAAGGAGTTCACCTCTGCCAAGGAGATGGAGAATGTCATCGTAGGCTCACGTGGCACTGCACCTATTTACCTGCGTGATGTGGCTACCGTCAGAGACGGCTCTGAGGAACGTATTCAGGAGTCGTACAGCAATGGTCGCCAAGGTGCTACCATCGTCATCCAAAAGCAGACCGACGCCAACGCTGTCAACGTCATCAAAGGCATCAAGAAGCAGCTGAAAGTCATCGAACCCACCCTGCCCTCCGATGTCAAGCTGAATATCATTGTGGACGGCTCCACCTCTATCCAAAACACCATCAACAGTTTGCGCGACACCATCTTCATCACTTTCATCCTCGTGATGCTGGTCGTATTCATATTCCTAGGTCGTTGGCGCGCCACCTTCATCATCGTGTTGGCCATCCCGATTTCGTTGCTGGCTTCTTTGATTTACCTGTTTGCCACTGGCAACACCTTGAATATCATCTCCATGTCTTCACTGACCATCGCTATTGGTATGGTCGTGGACGACGCCATCGTGGTCTTGGAGAACATCACGACCCACATCGAACGCGGCTCGAAGCCCAAAGAGGCCGCCGTGCATGCCACCCAAGAAGTGCAGTTGTCAGTCATTGCCTCCACTTTGACCATGTTGGCAGTGTTCCTGCCCTTGACAATGATCAAAGGTACCACAGGCGTGATGTTCAAGCAATTGGGTTGGATTGTGTCCATCATCATGATTGTCTCCACCTGCGGTGCCCTTACCTTGGTGCCGATGATGTGTTCCAAGATGCTGGTGATGAACCCCCATCAGGGCAAATTACACAAAGCCATCTTCCGTCCCATCAACAAGGCTTTGGATGCCATCAGCAACGGCTATGCCCGTCTTATCGGTTGGTGTGTCAACCATCGTAAGGTGGTCATCTTTGGCATGTTGGGACTGTTTATCTTGTCCGTCGTCTTCCTTGCCCCGACCTTAAAGACTGAAATGATGCCTAAGATGGATGAAGGCCGTCTGAGCATCAACATTGAGTTGCCGACCGGTACGGGTCAAGACGTCACAGGTGCCTTTGCCAAGAGCCTTGCAGAGGATTTCATGGCCATCCCCGAGGTACAGATTTGTAACTATAGTTTCGGCCAGGCCGACTCCGACAACGCTTTTGCTTCGATGCGTAGCAACGGCACGCACATCATGTCGTTCAACCTGCGCCTCGGTACCAAAACCGAACGCCGCAAGGCAGGCTTGCGCAAGACCAGCGAGGTGGCTGATGAGATTCGCGCCAAACTCAATGCCATGCCTGAAATCAAGAAAGCCAATGTCAACGAAGGCGGTGGCGGTATGGGCGGCATGAGCACGGTGCAAGTCGAGATTTACGGCTATGATTTCGAGACCACCGACCGAGTGGCCAACGAAATCGCACAAAAGCTCCGTGACCGTGGCATCCTGCAGGTCATCGTGGGTCGAGATGAATACACACCTGAGTATCAAGTCGACTTCGACCGCGAGAAACTGGCCCTCAACGGCTTGAACAGCACCACGGCTGCTACCTATGTCAAGAACCGCATCAACGGCTCAGTAGGCTCTTACTATCGTGAGGACGGTGAGGAATACGACATCCGCGTGCGCTACGCTCCCGAGTTCCGCAAGAGCATCGAGGACATTGAGGACATCAAGATCTACAACTCGTATGGGCAACCCGTCCGTGTAGGCGATCTTGGCGAGGTGGTCGAATCGTTGACACCGCCACAGATTCAGCGTAAGGACCGTGAACGTATGGTCAGTGTCACTGCCGTTGTCGGCAAGGGACAGGTGCTGAGTGATGTGGTAAAGATGTGCGAGGAAGTCATTGAAGACACCGCCATCCCGCCCGAGATCTTCCCCAAAATCGCTGGTGACTACGAGACCCAGCAGGAAATGTTTGGTGACCTGCTCACCTTGCTCATCCTCATCATTATCTTGGTTTACATCGTGATGGCCTCGCAGTTCGAGAACCTGATGAAGCCTTTTGTCATCATGTTCTCCGTGCCTTTCACCTTCACCGGTGTGTTACTCGGCTTGTGGGCCACCAACACCGCCTTGGGTGCCATGGCCTTCGTGGGCATCTTGATTTTGATGGGTATCGTCGTGAAGAACGGTATCGTGCTCATCGACTACACCACCCTTTTGGAAGAGCGCGGCGTAGAAGTCAAGGAAGCCACTGTAAAAGCCGCCCGTTCGCGTCTGCGTCCTATCTTGATGACCACGCTGACCACCGTCTTGGGTATGATTCCGTTGGCCATCGGTCGCGGCGAAGGTGCCGAGATGTGGAACTCCTTGGGTACCACTGTGGCCTGGGGTTTGACTGTGTCTACTCTTATCACCTTATTATTAATCCCTGCGCTGTATTGCTCGTTGGAGACAAGAGCGGTGCGTAGAAAGAGAAGAAAAGCTGAGGAAGCATTGACGAAGACTGAAAATATTAGATAAGCCATGAAAGCCATCCTAATAACCTATAACCAAGCCTACTACGACGAAATCGCCAAGGTGCTGAACGACAACGGCACGAAAGGCTTCACCGAGTGGAACGAAATCAAGGGCCACGGTAGCGAGACGGGAGAGCCTCACTACGGCACCCATGCCTGGCCGACCTTGAACAATGCCATCATCAGCATCGTCGATGACGACAAGGTAGACGGCATCCTGAACCAGCTGCACGAAAAAGACCTCAAGACCCCAGATTTGGGGCTGAGGGCTTTTAGCTGGGGGATTGAGAAGATGGTTTGAGGGATTTGTGCAGTTTCTGACTGCACGATTTGCGGCAGCTTGAAGTTATTTCGACGAATTACAGTTACAAGCTTCTCTCCTTTTCAATAAGTTCTTTTATAGCCCTGTCGTAGTCGCTCTCAAACTGAAGCATTTCTTTGCGTCTGTAAACTTCAAATTCCGATACTGCCTTTGCCTTGGCAGTTTCATGGCTAACTGTCCCATTCCCAATCAATGCAGGCCGGCCCGATACTTTCAGCAACTCGTCAAGTTTGTCAACCCACTCCTGCATCTTCATGGGAATTTGCTGTAATGCTTGAATCTCGGCAAAATCCAGATACTGCGAAACTATCAGGTTGAGGAAGTTCAATTCCTGTTCCGTCAGATAATTCTTCGCAATCTGAACATCGTCTCGTGTGATATAGTTGCCTTTGAAGTTGGTCATGCCAACCATAGGTTTCTCAGCATCCACGCGCTCATAGATGACCTCTGCCGCAGTATGCTGGTGGGCTGCATAATGTAACTTGTTTTGAACAGTTGCAAAAAAGTTCTTGGTACAATCTGACCGTACATCATAGTCAATACTTGTGGCAAAAATGTCGGTCACTTGCTGATAAAGGTTTCGTTCACTGCTTCTAATGTCACGAATCCGTTGCAAGAGTTCCCGAAAATAACGGCTTCGGTTGCCTTTCAGCCTGTCGTCATCCAATGTGTAGCCTTTCTGAATGAACTCGTGTAGGTGGACCGTAGCCCATTGTCTGAATCTCGTGGCGACTTGTGATTTCACCCTATAACCCACCGCTATAATCATATCAAGATTATAGTGGCTGATGTTTCTTTTCACGCTGCGTTTTCCCTCGTTTCGAACTAACAAATATTTTTTGTGAGTTCGATTTTCATCCAGTTCGCCCTCCGCGTAGATTTGGTTGATATGGTGGCTGATGTTTTGCTGTGACGCATCAAACAATTCGGTCAATTGTTCGGCGGTGAGCCAAACATCATCTCCTTCAAAACGGACATTCACCCGACTCACGCCATTGTCGTCCTGATATATCAGGAAATCTTGATGTTTGATGATTTCAAGGTTATTGTTATCGGTTGTTTGGGATTTCATATTGATCATGCAGTTTGTAGGTAGTAGGAATTTCTGAGTTTATTTCACATTTTAACGGAATTCGTTTTTAATAAAAGATATTCTTTTCTCCTTTATTGCACGAAATTCTCCATTAGGCAAATCTGTTTTCGGCAAAACTTCATATATAAACAGCCAATATCTATCCATGTCATCAATGAGACTTTTGGCTTTTTCCTTAAACCTTTTCTTACCTTCCTTGATTTTACCTTTTTCTTTAGTTGTTTTAATATAGGATAATAGCATGAAAACACAATCCTCGCTTGCAAAGGAATCTTCAATATGATTATTTGATAAATCAAAACCGTATTTTATTGCCCAGTATAATGCGAAACTACAGGACTCATAAATACGCCTACTAACACCCACATCATAAACGTCTTGGGCGATGTCTCTAATTGTTCCTTTTGAAATGCCGAAAGCTTCAAACACAAATTCTTCTAACCAATGAACCAAATACGGATATAGACAAACGAGGTGATGAATAGTATTGATGTAATACGACATGGCTCGTTTGCCCAAATAAGTATTCGAAATAGTTTTAATGGCATAAGAATAAATCGATAGATTATTTGAGCTATTTGCCAAACTGATAACTAAATCCAGATAAGCTTTTAATCTTTGAAACTTAAAAACTACTTTATTGTCTTCTGTTAAATCATTTCCGATGTAATAACTATTTATAGTTCCTACCCAATCTGAAGCTGATGATACAGGAAGTTTAATGATTTCTGTCTTTTTAGTATTTAATGCTAATTCATATTTTTTGAGACTTGCATTTAAATCTAACAAGAAGCGTTCTGCCTCATCATCCGAATTAACATAACAGGTAAAATCATCAATATTTCTAATATAGTCATAATTAGGAGACAAGTCTTGGTCAATACGACACAAAACAAGTTCAGAAAGAAGGTTTGATGAGTGCGGACCAATTAATAATCCATTGGTTTCTTCGTTTTTTATATTGCGGACATAATAATCAAGCGTATTAAACCACAATGTTTTATCATCCTTGCTCTTTTTAGCTATTTCTTTTCCAACAATAGCCCACGAAAGGGAATGAGAATATATACTTGGGAAACAATTTGAAATATCGGCAGAAACTCTAACTCTTTTCATAATTTGAAGCTTGTCAAGGAACATGGACAAAGAATAATCTTTGTCCGTGTAATGCTTATTCATCTCAAAAAGTTCATTTTTGTTTTTCAATTTTTGAATATGAATCTGACTAATCTTGTAGTTTTGGTTTGAAGTAGCTTCATTATATACGGCTCTCAATTCTTCCCAATGTTCTGAAATATGTTTGCAAAGATTTGAATATGCAAATGGATTAGGAATGGAAATCAAGCGGGGAATATTTGTATTCCTTGTTGTTTCGTATCTAATATAATCATGCCCCTTTTGCTCAAATTTCGGAAAACCCTTTGTTTTACAATAATTGTAAAAAGCCTCATTCGATAAAACACTAGGTAACTTATCTGCAAACAATCCATAACCAAGAAGACCTTCCAACACATCTTCTTTGGATAATTCATTCATATAATCTTTATATGCCTTCATAGTATGTTGGACTCTATATATTTATTATATATTTATATTTTTTCTGGCAAAACCAAACCTGCCATATTATTTCGTTGAGATTGTTGCTATAATAGGTTTTATTCAGAAACAAATCTTTTTAAAACTTTTGGCCAATCATCAAAACTATTGGGTGATTCTTCTCTTCCGTTGATCAAATAAGGTTGAATGCTATTGTTTTTAAACAGGCATGTTTCAGCATCGTAAACTCCCAAGCCTACTCTATAAAGTCCCTTATTCTCTACAACATTTTTACAATAAAAATAATCAGCGGTATTATTGCTAAACAATAACATCAAATACCCAATTATATATCCAATCATCTCACTGCCAATTTCGTTGTATACATTTCTATACCCAGTAACCAAAAGCGTTTCATCTATACTAATTCTTTTCATAATAACATACAACCTTAGTATACCAAGATGAATCTGTTTATTACGATAAATCGGGCGCTCTTTAATTTGACTATCAATGTTATCAAATGAATCCACAATTATTCTAATATTCTTTCCTAATAACACGTCATTAGAAATGACATTTTCAATGTATGTAAGAGGAAGTTCCGTAATGCTGGCAATCTTTTCTTGAATGAATTTGCATCGTTCTTCTTCAAGTGAATACTTGAAAAGACCTTTCGAGGCAAATTTCTGAATATATCCCTCAAAGTTTGTGTTTTCGCCATAAAAATGCTCGAATATCTTTCTCGTGTTGTTGTAATCCATAACAAACACAATATTGTCAAAATAGAACTTGTTGTAGAAGTAATTCCTTTTGTTTTGTATGAAATACTTTTCATCTGTATCAAGATGAGCAGAAAAGACATTCATGATTCTGAACAAATGAGCAGGATCTAATCTGTCCATGTCTTCAATCAATAAAACAATCCTCTTTTTAGGATGTTTCATTTTATATTCATTGATACTGTCTTGTATTATTCTGGTTACTATATCTTCTTCTAGTACAGGAATCGTTTCAACTTTATCAAAGAATTCTTCCAAGGAATCAATAGATTTGTATTCTTTTTTCTTTTCAAGTACTTTTTCTTTTAGTTTAACAAGTAGCTTATTAGCAGAAAGAGCGGCCAATATCCCTTTGGCAACTTGGGGAGAAGAATGAAGCTGATTGATGTACGACAACACACTTTCTGCAACGCCCATAAAGTTGTTTTGAATATAGAATGACAATGCGGTTTTATCATCAATATCCAAATCTTCCGACAGCATTTCATTGACTGTGATTTGAAATAAAATGTCGCGTTTTATCAGTTCAAATATATCCTTGTTGTCAAGTACTTGATAATTTATCGGATGCAATGTAATAAAGACAAAACTCCTGTTGCGTTTTTTGATAAACTTCGACAAGAAATAGGTTTTCCCATCTCCGAATTTTGCAGAAAGGATTGTTCTTGGATGCGATTTTAGATGAAAAGCAAATTCATCAATTTTGTTATCAATAGGAATCTCAAATTCAATCTTATTTTTCATACAAGCATTTCTTTTACTGCGTAATAGGATTCTTTTACTGATATGGAGAACAAGCGACTTCCTCCATTCCTGTCACTTTTTACTCCAATGTGAACAGCTGTGTGCTCTACTGAAATACTAACAGATGCAATCCAATCAACATTGATTAGAACAGGTTTGCCATCATTAACCGCATCATGTAATTCGATAAATCTTGCCATATACTATTTATTACTCCATCGCATTTATCCTCGATTCAATAAACGCTACTTCATCATCGGTCAAACGATATTTTGCATATAGTTCCTCATCTGTCCATGGCTTGCTGAAGTCTTGGAGAGGAACGAATTGATAAACAGAAGATGAAGTATGTTGCGTTCTCTTTTTGACAGAAACTAAATAACGGAAGAACCTTGTTTTTATATAACTTATGATATTTTCACATTCAGACTTGGTAAAATGATGATTTTCTGCATCATACCCAATGCATAAATATGTTTGAGAACAAATACTGCCAGGCTCTCCATAGAATGGTCTACCTAGGACCATTGAATCTGTTCCAGAACCTCCTGCTTCGGGAATAAATACTTTGTGCAACGGTAGTGAGGCCTTGTTTTTTGGTATGTCTTCCTCGTGTATCCAACCATAACCTAATGCGCTAAGTTTCTTGTTGCAATAATATTTTATCTGATGTCTATCATCTTTTTCAACTGCGAAACCATTCCATCTAGAACCAAGCAAGCCATCTTTATCAAAAAAGTGTTGAGGGCTGACCAATTCCGAGAAATTAGTTTCATTCATATACATTCCTTCAATGTCGATTATTTTTTTGAATATTGAAGTGGCTCTAATGTCTCTAATAACAATTCCAAGGCCGTTAGCATTGAGCTCTTCCTCTCTAGTTGAAATTATCCCGTTTGTATTGAGAGTGTAATGGCATTTTCCAGTATAATAATCGCTATACAGAAAATAATTAACTCCTCCTTTGATTTCAATACTACTATTGTCAAAACAGCTAGATGCGTCCGTGAAATCACAGACGGTAATAAAGTGGTTGCCATTAATGTAGCCATCAACCCACTCGTCCGAAATACCTTGACCTGTTTTTGTCATCCATCTACTTGGAGTAATTAAGGAAATATATTTAGGCTTGATTTCAACTGTTACATCAATGAGGGATGGATAAATTGCAGAAGCAAATGCAGCATTTGTGTTCGTGCTATTTTCAGATGATCTGTTATCTTGATATGGAGGATTCCCTAATATTACATTGAATTTCATTTTCTTTAGTGTTTGGATGTGAGTTTCTTTGTCTTCACCAATTAGGTCGTATGTGTTGAAATCAGCAATGATATTCTTGGCTGGTATGTCAAGCAATTTGAAAACTTTATTGGTGAACTCGTATGTGAGTGATGATGTCGGCAAAGCATAAATGTTTTCTTTGATGGCTTGTCCAAAGCGTTTATAAAGGGCACAAGCAAATTCACCCTGTTTGGATGCAATATCGAGAAAACGCGTCTTTTTATTTATGCTTTCTTCTGGCAATAAAGCAACCATATCTTCGGCCACTTTAGCAGGCGTAACGATTTCAGATGTCGATAGACGACCAAACTTTTTAAGTGCACGTTCAACTCTTACAAGTGGTTCGTGGGTCGTGTCGCTCAACAAGTCATTGATGTTGTTGATTTTGTAGTCCAAATCGCTCAACACAAATGGATTGATGTGTTTCTGCAAGTATTTGAGTTGGTCGGTTTCCAATCCAACATTGCGCATGATACGCTTGTTGTTCTTGTTGCGCTTAGAGGATTGAATTACTTCATTCAACGATTTTACACAATCGTCAGTAAGCAAGGCGTAGAAAAGAATTTGCGCAAAGAAAGTGGCAAGACGTTTGTCAAGCCGGTCGTCATTGTCTTCATCATTCTTGGTGGAGCCTTTTGCTGGCTTGTCACCACTTGATGCATCTTTTTCATCGTCGTCATCCGCGTTGTCGTAATCATCACCAGGGCCTTCATTTGGCTTGATGTTGATGCCTTTTTTGTTGTCAATGGGGTCAAGGCTTTTGATGATGTCCAACATGTTGGGGTCTTCAAGCAACTTGAAATCAGTGGGAACAGCTGTCGCTTCATCCATCACGGTGCGGTTGGCGGAATAGTCACGCACAGCATCCATGATGTTGGTGGGCGTAACCTGGGCTATTTTGCCTTTATTGATGACGATAATGGGAGAAATTTCAAGCTCGCGTTTGAGACGTGTTTCCAATTCATCATTGCCGCGTTCATTGGTGTTGACATTGTAAATCTTCGATTTTTGCTCTTGCATGAAAAACATACGGTTGGGGTCGAAGTCAACGAGCAATGTCTGCGGCTTCATGTTGTACTTGATTGTATTTCCGCTTTCATCTTTGTAGGTGGTGACATACTGGTTTTGGAGGCGGAAAATCGCTTGGTCATATTCCTGAGGCGACGACACATCTTTCAAGAATATCATAGTGTCCCATTCGCGCACCGTGCTGCCAGTAAGCATTCGGTTGACGGTAAGCGTAATGGTTTTCTTGCCTTCGCTTTCCAGTTGCTTGATGTGATGTTTGATCTCCTCTGTGGTGTCAAAATTGCTTTCGTGGCCAGCGATATTGACCAAAGTATATTCATCCAGATTCTTGAACTCATCTTTGTGGTCGCCAATCAGTTTTTCCATCGCATCACATGAGGCACAGAAAGGCAAAACCATGACGATATGGCGACACATTTTGCCTTCTTTGAGTTTGTCGTAATCGAGGAAGCCGAGGAGATTCTCATCCTCAGCGTTACCATCAATGACCCGTAATAGGTCAAGCACTTCTTTTTCATGCACAAACAAGCGGTGCTTCTTTTCGGATGTGGTATCTTTGGAGATGGACTGTGGGCGGAACAACTCATTAAGTTGTGTAGTTTTGCCATCGTTTTTGAGTTGCTCTATCAGTGTCCGTGCTGATTCGCTTGGGTTGAAGGCGAAGCGAATCATCTGCGGGAAACCATAATAGGGATTGTCCCAATCTTGATAAGGTTTTTGCGTGTCAGGGTTGATATTCTCTTGCTCAATATCTTCTTTATGCTGACTATCCCATTCTTCCTTGTCGTCAATGATGTCGGTGAATTGATAGAACGCCACAATATCTTCTTTCTTGAACTCGCTACCCATCAGGATTCGATATGGGGTACCTGAAAGGTGCAAAGTGGTATCAACCCTAAGTTCCTTGATGTTATTCAAGCCCTTCTCTAAATCCTCAAAAGTGTTTTCACCTGAACGAACTCGTTCTTTTCGAATTTGAGCATCTGTAAGGTTATTGACATTGCGCAGTACCTTACCGTATTCCTCTGCGCGTGCGCCAAAGTGGGTTTCATCCACAATAAGCAAATCAATGTTCTGATGGAACAAGTCTTTGTGTTTGTCTTTGATATCGTCACCCATCAGGTCTTGCAAAGTGAGAAACACGACCACCTTTTTGCCTTCTTCAAGTTTTTTGGAAATTGCTTTGTCTTCTCTGAGGTTTTCGCTGCAAAGGAAAACATAGTCGACAAAAAGGATATGGCTCTCTACTGTTCTCTTCCATTCATTCTTCACATCAGCCTTTGCCGAAACCACAAGCACAACTTTAGCTTGCATTTTGGCAGCACAACACATTGAAGTGAATGACTTGCCAAAGCGCATAACGGCATACATAAGAAGGTTCTTATGATTATTCTCACGAGCTTCAAGAAAGCGTTTGATTGTAAAATACTGATTAGGTCTGGTTCCATAACATTCTGTACGGGCAAAATGGGTCTCTTCGGGCAATCGTTCTTCGGAATAGAACTGATATTGTCGAGACCCATCAGTGTGTATGGCGTATTGTTCAATGTCCTTGATTGCCTCATCAATGTCTTTCGGCGTGGCATTTTCAAAGAACTCACGTGAATAATACGGAAGACCATCAAAATCGGTGGGCTGTAGGCGGTGGTAACGCTTGATGATTTCCAAATAATAATGGATGGCGAAATCGCGGAAATACTTGCCGTTTTCAGTCTTGGCCAGCCATTCCCAATCACTTTCATGCTCGAGATTTGGGAAATAATCTCTCCATTCGTCCAAACGGACATTGACAGGTCGATAAGTGTCGCCCACTTTGAGATAATTGGGGACCGTGTTGGTTGTGAAGGCATAGATGTGAGGCTCAATGCGTCCGACGATCAGATTGTCAAGTATGTCAGTATTGAATGTTGTCATTTGTCTTTTACAAGTGTATGGAATTCAACAATCTCGATGGGTCTCTCTTTAATGTTCCACTGGGTTTTATCCCAATCGGCCACAAGTACCTTGATGCCATTATGTAAATGTACATCATTCTTTTTGCAGCCTGGACAAGGTATGATTTTGTCTTTGGTGTTCACCTTCTCAAACAGATTGGTTTGATGTACGGCTTTAATGTATGTGCTATAACACGTCATAGGCAATACCATCTTCAAGCCGTCCATTTGAAAGAGATTCCAAGAGATAATCTTTGCTGCATGATACAAATAGGAACGGAACGGAACGATAGTTTTAATCTTGTGTTGGATGGCAAATTCCTTATAATAATCCATGAAGGTGTAGAGTATGGCCTCTCGTGCAAGTAAAAGGCTGTCGCCTTGCCACTCGTAACCGTATGTGGATTTGATGGCATTGAAGGCCCAATAATACCAATCTCTCATGGTCTTGACATTCTCACCGACAACACGAAGTTTGCGGTCGAGCCTTCCAACACGCATTTTGAGTTCCTTGATGGGGATGCCAGTAGTGGTGTCGTATCGACTTACAAGATATGGGGCTTCACCACAGGTGATTTCAAGGCAGTTGCTACAAACATACTCTTGCCATGATTTGGATTCTGGAAACTCTATCTTTCCATCTGTCGGTATCCATTCATGTGTTTGCATGTTGAGAGTGTTGAAAACGTTTTTTCTCCCAAACCAAGCGTCATCAACAAGGTTGTTTTGGGCATTGCAAATCCATGAAGGCGTAAACACCTCCGCTTTGTCGCGAATGCGAAAACGCTGTTCCTCCTCCGATTTAACCGACCTTGGACGAATGACATTGCCATTGATTCCGGTAATTTGCTCAATCGTAATTGGATGATGAAAAGAATACGACTCGCCATACTTCTTCTCATACATATCTGTAGCCCAGAATATATTACGGTTGGTCGTATGGTCTTTGAGCAATGCTCTCAGCACCTCTGGCCAACGCCGAAGGATGTCGTTTTCTAATATGTCGGTTACATTATCCGTCATTACCATATTAAATTGGCCTTCAAAAATACAAAAATAATTGCATTGTGGAAATGTTTTGCATAGTGTGCAAAGAATAAAAACTATTTTCGTGTTTTTGTTAGATTAATTGTCCTCACCCCACCATCCCCAAAATCACCTCAGGCACAATGCTCATTTCAGTAACCGCGCAAAGCCCCGCCCCCATGTCCTTCAAGCTGGCACCCAACAGATAGACTTTGTAGTCGATGATAAGAAAACGGTCGTGGTTGCGGTGGGACAGTTGGAAAAACTCAATTTCGGGATATTGGACGTTGTGTTTCTTCAGGTCGGTGAGAAATTGTTCGTTAAAGCGTGTGTGGATGGTCGCCTTTACTCCATCGGCCCGTTTTGTCAGCATGGAGAGCACCCGATCGTCAACAAAGTTGTCAACCAGGACAATCCTTTTACGGGCGCTACGAACGAGGGCGGAGATATAAGTCCACGCGTCCCAAACACAGCCAGTCGCAAAAACCTGTTCAGGAAGCAACTTCGGAGAATGTTCTTCAATCTTGTCAAGTATCAAATCGATTTTTTCGTCTGTTTCGATTTGGTGTTTTTCCAAATGCGCTATACGCATCAAAACAGCAGCATTCTGAATCATAAACCGTCGCATGGCAACAAAAGCATTCATAATTCTTATACTTACTTCTATGGCGATAGGACTATGTAGAACAGATGATAACTGTGCAATGCCTTGCTCCGTGAACACGTATGGAAGAGAAGGATTATATTTTAGCGAGCGTAGGTTATCGCAAATTGCGACAACCTCATCCCGTTCGGCTTCAGTTAACTGAAAACGAAATGATTCTGGGAAACGAGCCCTATTTCGTTTTACTTGCTCATTCAGTCGGCTTGTAGTTACACCATAAAGCATAGCCAAGTCACGGTCAATCATTACCTGCACACCTCGGATACTAAAAATCATATTCTCAATTTCTGAAATGTCAACAGACTTATCACAATTGTGATAGGTTCTTCGAGCTGGTCGCAATTTGCGACCGGTTTTAGTACGTTGTCTTTTGTTGTTTTCTTTGCCATACCTATTTCTTTTTACATTATAGTGCAAAGAAACAACATCCTTCAAGACAAAGCCGTTGAACAAACATTTGTAGTCGACAGCAGTCGTTTGTTGTCGTTTGCTGTCGGATATATTACTGTATATAAATGTTTTAAACTATCCTCCAATCTCATCCAACTCCAGCCACCGCAGCTCCTTTTCATCAAGTAGGTCCTTGATTTCCTGCAAGCGGTTGCCCATCTCGTGCAGTTTCTGGTAATCGGTCTCGCTGTTCAAGGCTTCGGTGAGATTGGCTTTCTCTTGCTCAAGGGCTTCCATCTCTTTCGCAAGTGTTTCGTATTCACGCTGTTCCTTGAAAGAACGCTTCACCTTCTCGCGTTGTTTCACGGGTTTGGACTCTTCTTTCTTTTGCGCCGACTTCTCCTTGCGTTCCTCGCGTAGTTTGGCATCAAGATAGTCCTTATACTGGCTGTAGTTGCCCATGAAGCCTTTCACCATGCCATCGCCTTGGAAGACAAAGAGCTGGTCAACGACTTGGTCCATGAAGAAACGGTCGTGCGAGACCACCAAAAGGCATCCCTTATAGCTTTGCAGAAAGTCCTCTAACTTCTGCAACGTTAACAAATCCAAGTCGTTGGTGGGCTCGTCTAGAATGAGGAAGTTGGGGTTCTGCACCAAAATGGTCAACAGGTAGAGTCGCCGTTTCTCACCACCACTGAGCAAAGCCACAGGTTGACGGTGCATCTTGTAGGGGAACATGAAATGCGCCAACAACTGGTCGGCCGTATAGACCTTGTCCTTGCCGTAGTTAACCACCTCGGCAATGTCGCGCACGGTGCTAATCACGGTCTTGCTCTCATCGAATTGTATGCCTTCCTGGCGGTAGTAGCCATAGGTGACTGTCTCACCCGTCTTTACCCTGCCTCGGTCAGGTTGCATTGCGCCAGTGATGAGGTTGAGGAAGGTGGACTTCCCCACTCCATTCTTGCCAATCAGGCCGATGCGCTCGCCACGCTTGAAGACATAGTCGAAGTCCTTAAGCACTGTCAAGTCGCCGAAAGACTTCGACACATTGCTGAGCTCCAGTATCTTGCCACCCAAACGCTGCATCTGCAGACCAAACTCAAGGCGTTCATCCTGTTCCTGGTATTTCGAGCGTTCCTTCAAGTCATAGAACGCGTCAATGCGACTCTTCGACTTGCCTGTACGAGCCTGCGGCGTGCTGCGCATCCATTCCAGCTCATATTTCAGCAGTTGGCTGTTGCGCTCTGCTGTGGCTCGTTTCACCTCCTCACGCTCACGACTCTTCTGCACATAATAGTCGAAGTTGCCATTGTGGGTGTACATCACGCCTTGGTAAAGTTCGAAAATCTTATTGCACACACGGTCAAGGAAATAGCGATCGTGGGTGACCATTAGCAGGGTCATACTTGACTGGGTGAGGAACTTCTCCAACCACTCCACCATCTCCACATCAAGGTGGTTGGTAGGCTCGTCAAGAATCAGGAAATCAGGTTCATGCAGTAACACCAAAGCCAAAGCCAAACGTTTTACCTGTCCGCCCGAGAGTTCGTCAACCGACTGCTCCAAATTGGTGATGGCAAAACGGGTCAGATATTGCCTCGCTTTAAGGTGCTGCTCATCGTTGAGGTCGGCCAACAGGTCGGAAATCCGTGTCCCAGAAGGATACACAGGCAGTTGTTCCAAGTAACCGATTTTGATGTCGTTGGCATAGGTGACGGTTCCCGAGTCGGGCGACTCCTTCCCCACCAAAATCTTCAGCATCGTCGACTTGCCCGAGCCATTGGTGGCTATCAGAGCAGTCTTGTCGCCCTTCTCAATGCCAAAGGTGACATCCTCAAACAGCGTCTTGATGCCATACGACTTGGATATCGCGTTGACCGACAGATAGTTCATTTCGCGAAACGCTTGACGTACTCGATAGGATACTGCGACTTCTCCGAGACCTGCTCTACCGTCATGCCCGATTCAAACAACCTCTTGATGACGGCATCCATGGGCTCACCGACTTCGATGATATGGAAATCCGGGTCATAGAATCGGACAATGCGCTGTCCCCAAGGTGCTTCCTCAACAGGATGGACATACTGAATCTCGGGAAACTCCTTCAGGTATTCAAGGAACTTGTCGAAGTCTTTCTCCTCAAAATAGAGTTCAGCGTTGTTCGACTTCCTACGGACTGTATTCGTATGGATCATTGACTTCCATTTCTTCATCTCCTGAAGTGCGAAGCCGCCTTCAAATTGGACATTCTCACCAAAATTGAAAGCAACGCGGTCACCAATCACCTCTTCGTAGAAAGTGATGGCTTTTTCCATATCGGTAACCACCAGCAGTGGGCATTTGAATTTTAGCATAGCTCTTAGTTTTGATACCGCAAAGATAAAAAAAGCCTCGCATCCACAGACACGAGGCTCCAACTTTTTATCAATTTGTCTTTATTTCTTCTCCTTAGGCAACACAGCAAACTTGTAGATACACAACTGATGGTATTCCTCGCCAGGTCTCAGCACAGGCACAGGAGCCAAGGTCTCATGGTTGACGGCATCCGGGAAAAACTGCGTCTCAAGTGCCAGACCTTCACGGAAATTCAAGGACTTGCCACATTTGCCAATGCCCTTGCCATTGAAGAAATTGCCGCTATAGAACTGCAGACCAACCTGGTCGCTCCATACCTGCATCTCGCGACCGCTTTGGGGCTCGGTTAATGTGGCATTCCAAGTGTAGGCCTTGATGTCGGTCTTGTCGATAATCCAGTTGTGATCGTAGCCTTTGGCATTTCTAATTTGCTCGTCATCAGCAGCGATGTTGTCGCCAATGCGGTGTTTCTCGCGGAAGTCAAACGGGGTCTCCTTCACGCCAGAGAACTTGCCATTGGGAATCAAATGCTCATCAATGGTGGTCATATAGCGCGAATTGATTTGCAATTCATGGTCAAGGATAGTACCATTGCCTTCGCCCTTCAGGTTGAAGAAGGAATGATGCGAGAAGTTGCATAAGGTGGGTTTGTCGGTCGTGGCGGCATAACGAATCTGGAACTGATTGTCATGCGTCAGCGTGTAGCTCATGGTCATGTCAAGGTTACCCGGGAAGCCGTCTTCGCCGTCGGCAAACACAGTGTGCATTGTAATGACGCTGTCGTTGACTGCAGTCACGTCCCAAACGCGCTTGTCGGCACCGATGAGACCACCATGCAAAGTATTCACACCGTCGTTAGTGGGCAGCTGATAGGCAACGCTATCCAAAGTGAAAGCGGCGTTGGAAATACGGTTGGCGCAACGGCCCACGACAGCACCGAGATAGCGTTCTCCACTGTTGTTCAAATACTTGTCGATATGGTCGTAACCCAAGACGATATCCTCAAAACTATCACGATTGTCGGGCATCCAAAGGGCAACCACACGACCACCATAATTGGTCACCTGCATGGTCAAAAAACCGTTGTGTAAGGTATAAAGCGACACCTTCTTGCCCTCCACTTCCGTATTGAAGTTTTCGGCAGGAATCAACTTGACTTCTTTCTTTTTGTTGCAACCGACTAACAATAAAGCCATTGCAAAAACCAATAACGCTTTTTTCATCTTTTTCGATTCAAATCTTCAAAAATCGGGCTGCAAAAGTACAAAAACTCTTTAATTCGTGCAAACACATTTTTATTTCGACTTTCCCAGCATCTTATTGCGTTCTCACTACACCCTGATAATCAACTTCTTTATGCTTGCGCAAAAACTCAATCATCATTTCCTCCGAGGTCATGAATGTGCTTTGGCCTTCGTCTTCGCTTTCGATGTTGACCGTCGAAGCCATATAGCTGTTCATCGCCACCTTATAAAGACTTCGTGTGGAGAAGTTGGCGTCATTGATCCACACCGTATTGCCGTCATCGCTCACCCTGTAGGTCATGCCAGAGACATAGGAAGGATAGCCTCCATTCTTTCGGTAAGTATTGAGAATGAATTTCTTAACCTGCGCACCTGTCATCTGATACACCACCACCTCGTTGTTGAACGGGTCGATGCTGTAGACATCCTTCACCGTAATGGGACCTTTCTTCAAGTAATTGACACGAACGCCACCCGTGTTTTGGAAAGCGAAATCGGCACCACTGACCTCACGGAGCGCATCCGTAATCAAGCAGCCCAGCTCTTCGAGGGTCTCAAACTTTGTCTTTGCGATGGCGATAGGCTCGTTCAAGGCAGGCGCATCGTTGAACTCATTCACCAACTGCTTGATTTCGGGCTTTTCCTTACGCACCTTGTTGACATCCAACACGACGGCCTCTTTACCAATCACCTTATGGTCTTTCACTCTCAATTTCACCAAGGTGGCATATTTCAAATGTGAACCAGATTGGGTAATTAAGACGCCATTGGTCTCAGAGGGGTTTTCCACCAAGGTATGAGTGTGTCCACCGATGATGGCATCGAGCCAGGGATTGGCTTGGGCCAGTTCCATGTCGTCCTCAAAGCCACAATGCGAGAGCAAAATCACCACATCGTTCTCATTTCTAAGGTATTTGTAATCGGGCAACACCACATCAGGACGTTTGAAACTCACCGCTTTCAACTTGTCGGGATGCGCTCCAGGAATGCCATCATGGCGGATTTCAATCATGCCAACCACAGCCATCTTCACGCCCTGATGCTCCATGGTCACAAAAGGTTTGATGTCGAGATTGACCGTATTGGGGATGGAAACATTGGCGCATAGGAATGGAAAATCAGCCCTTTCAATGTCGTTTTGCAGATTGACAATGTCACCATCCCATTCGTGGTTGCCAACGGCGCAAAGGTCAAAGCCCGTGCGGTTCATCAGTTCAATCATGGGATAGTTGACGGGATCGTACTGGTCGTTGACAGGGTTGCCCGTGCGATTGTCGCCCGCCGAGAAAAGCAGCATGTCGGGATAGACGCCTCGCAGGCTGTCGACCATCGTTGCGAATTTCGGGAACTGGTCGATGCTGGCATGCATATCGTTGACCGAAAGGATGGCAATTTCGGTTTCCTCCTGCGTTGCAGCCGGCGTTTCCTTGTTTTCCCTCGTATCAGTACCCTCGTGGAAATTGTTGCGAAGCAGTAGGAACAACACTACAGCCACCAAAGCGAGCACTAACAATAACTTCTTTTTGTTCATATAGTAACTGTTTAGAATTAACTACATCATTTTTGACTTCTGAACCATAAGTCGACTTTAGATAGCCAACAACGGAATTTGCTGCAAATTTAGGAAAAAGTTCTATCTTTGCGCCATCATGTCGAAGAAAAGCCAAAACGAATACCCCAGCGGGAGCCGGACGAGCTGGAAGGTGGTCATCACCTACCTGTTCGTCATCGTCCTTTGTGCGGCTTTGTTTTACTACATCTTCAACTTGCGTAAGAGTATCGAGAACCAACGTTCCAACATCAACTCGCAACACGCCGCCATCAACTGGGTCAACGAATTCACCAAAAACGTGCATGCCGCCCAAAACGCAGCCAACCTCTACGCCTTCACCGAACAGTCTCAATACAGACGCGAGTTCAACTCCTATCGCGATGCCATCAAGGTCCAAACCGACTCACTCAAATTGTTTGAAATAAGTGAAGACAACAAATTGATGGTTAATGAGATAAGCAATCTTATTAAAAGTAAAGGTCGAATCAGTAATGAGCTGTCAAGACAGTTCCACGACTTCAACCCTTTGGCCGAATTCGACCGCACCATCGACGATTACCGCCCCCCGAAACCGGAAGAGGAAATCGTAATCACCACCGTGTCGAAAGACACTATCATCCATGTGCCAAAGAAGGTGGAGAAAAAAGGCTTTTGGGAACGCGTCGGCGATGTGTTCAACTCGGATGAGGAGCAAGAAGACAGTGTAGTGCACATCTCCGTGGAACGCACCGACACGCTACGCATCCAGCACCAAGGACAGGATTCGGTCAACATTCTGGCCAACCTTCGTGTGCTTTCGGACAAGGCAAAGGCCCAATATTGGAAAAAGATCAAGCAATATGAGAAGAAGACGCAGGAACTGGTAAAGGCGGACAACGAACTCTCCGAGCAAATTTCCACCTTATTAATACGCCTTAACCAGGAAATCCTCGATTCCACCGTCAAGGAAATCGAGAAGAGCGAGGAGATTATCCAGGAAAATACGCACTATTCCATCCTCATCGGTGCAGTCACCTTAGCACTTATCATCATCTTTGTCATACTGATCATCAGCGATGTGAATAAAGGTTACCGTGCCCGTCGCGCCGCTGAGGAGGCCAAACGAAAGACCGAGGAAATCATGGAAAGCCGCCACAAGCTGCTACTCTCCGTCACCCACGACATCAAGACCCCACTGAGCTCCATTATGGGCAATATGGAACTTCTGGACAAAACAGGTAACGAAAAGGAATTCAGCTCGATACAGCAATCCGCCGACCACATCCTCAACCTGCTGACCAACCTGCTGGAGTACTCGAGCCTCGAACAAGGCAAGCTGAAAGTCAACAACGAAGCCTTCAATTTACGCGACCTCTGCGATGAGACCGCTGAAATGTTTGAGCCCATCGCACGCCATAAGAACCTGCAATTCATCTATGATCCATCATTCGAAGAAGACAGCTCCATCCTATCTGACAGGCTAAAAATCAAGCAGATACTCAGCAACTTGATTTCCAATGGCATCAAATATACCTTGGAGGGCAGCGTCACCTTCAAGGCACGCATGGGACGCAACCTGGTCGTCTTCGGCATCACTGACACGGGTGTGGGCATCCCGCAAGACAAGTTGGAAGAGGTGTTCAAGCCCTTCGTGCGCATCGAGACCTACAACCAGTTCGCCGAAGGCAGCGGCTATGGCATGTCGGTGGTCAAAGGTCTTGTCGACCTCCTCGGCGGCGAGATCCAGATCGAATCTGAAGTCGACAAAGGCTCACACTTCGAGGTCAGGATACCCGTGTGTAGCGTTGAAGAAAATATTGAAGCAAAGGATGAAATCGTAGATGATAACAAAAAGAGCCTCAATATATTGGTTATTGATGATGACAACACCTTACTCTCCGTCATCGACACCATGCTGCACCGGCTCGGACATCAAGCCATCCCCTGCCGTTCGAAAAGCGATGTTGAAAGCGCCGTAGCCCAAATCGCCGATTATGACTACATCCTCACCGACCGCGAAATGGGCGCCCTCACCGGCAATGACATCCTCCATATCTTCAAGGAAGCCGATGCCGACAAGCCCGTCATCCTGATGACCGGGCGCATCGAATACACCAACGAGAAAGCCAAAGAAGAAGGTTTCGACGGATTCCTACCCAAGCCATTTAATTTAAAGCAATTAGAAAACCTGTTTGGAAGTGTTGCTTTAAGTGAAAACGAAGAAGAGACCGCCTTCCCCGACTTCCCCAATTTCAGCGAGATGATGGGTAACGACAAGGAAGCCATGACCGACATTTTGACCGTTTTCGTGCAGTCCACAGCCAACGACTTGGTTTCGATGAACACCTTAATTGAGCAATCGGATTTCATTGAGATGCAAGGACTTTGCCACAAGATGCTGCCCATGTTCATCCAGTTGGAGCGCGACACCACCTTCCTCGCAAGGATGAACGCCATGCGCGGCAAGGATGAGACGGAAGAAGACTATCCCAATTGGAAAGAAGACGCCACACAATTCATGGCCCAAACCGATGAATTGATGGACTTGTTGGCTGAGAAGTATGGGATTGGGTGAGGCTCTATGGATGCGAAGACCCTCATTGTTGGCGGTAGGCTTGAAAGCAGAAGATTTCCTGAAAGTCGCCCCGAAAAGTATGCCTGCGGCGTTTAAGTTTTCCCTTTTACCTCTTGCAGTTTGAAAAAAATGTGTATTTTTGCCCCATGAAGTAAAATTACTCAATCTGTTGAGTTATTTTACTCAATCTATTGAGTAAAAATATATAATATGTTTCAAAGGTCTGAATATCAAATAATAAAGAAAAGAATTGAAGAACCAAGGAAGTTCATTCAGGTGGTTATGGGGCCGCGTCAGGTGGGTAAATCCACGGTGGTGAGGCAGGTTTTGGCCGATGTTTCACAACCTTATTCCATGTTTACGGCCGATGCAGTGCCGGCAGGCAATCTGTTTTGGATCAGTGAGTGTTGGGAAACGGCGCGGAGAAAGATGAAGACGGGAGGTGCCGAGGAATACATACTTGTTATCGACGAGGTGCAGAAGATAGATTCATGGAGCGAAGCCGTCAAGAAAGAATGGGATGCCGACACCTTCAACGATGTGAACATCAAGGTGGTGTTGCTTGGCTCGTCGCGGGTGATGCTTGACTATGGATTGGCCGACAGCCTGATGGGGCGTTTTGAGCGCATCGTGATGCCGCATTGGTCGTATCCCGAGATGCGTGAGGCTTTTGGTTTTAGTTTGGAGCAGTACATATATTTCGGCGCTTATCCCGGTGCTGCACCTTTGATTGATGACGAGAACCGATGGTTGGAATACATCACGGGCTCCATCATAGAGGCCACCATCAACAAAGACATCCTGCAGGGAGTGAAAGTGATGAAACCAGCCTTACTTCGGCAGGCCTTCGAACTTGCCTCAGCCTATTCGGGCATGGAATTGTCGTTGACAAAGATGATGGGGCAGTTGCAAGACGCAGGAAATGTGACCACCTTGGCTGTTTATCTCGAACTGTTGGGCGAGGCGGGCTTGGTGCGCACCTTGGGCAAGTATTCCGCTGATGTTGCGAGAAAGCGAAACAGTGTGCCGAAGTATCAGGTTTTCAACAATGCGTTGAAGAACATCTATTGCGGGAAGCGTTTTGGTGAGGCGATTGCTGATTCGCGTCTGTGGGGAAGGCTGTTCGAGTCGGCCATCGGTGCTTATATTATTAATGGCGCCACTGCAGGGCATTATAAAACCTACTATTGGCGCGACAAGGCAGGCCGCGAGGTGGACTATGTATTGGAGAAAAACGGGCATCTTCTCGCCATTGAGGTGAAAAGTAATACCGACGACAGCAATTCGGGCTTGGGCGAGTTCCGCAAACAGTTCAAGAATGCGAAAGCTCTTATTGTAGGCGAAGGAGGCCTCAAAGCAGAAGATTTCCTGCAAATCAATCCGGTGGAGTTGTTGTAAGCTCCCACTCCACCGCCGTCCGCATGGCCAGCATGATGGCCTCACCTACCAAAGCCACGTCTGCAAGCAAATAATGGCTCTTGCCTCCACTGCGCCAGGTGGTTCCCGCAAGTTCTCCCGTCTTCAGAAGCTTTTTCCGTAATGCCCAATCCTCGAAATAGGTTACACTACCAACGGCAAAGGCTGTTCCCGTCGGGCTAAGATTGCAGATAATTGGTCCTGCATCGATATCCATCCCAAGCCAACATCTTCTGTCATGGTATTCCTTGAAGCCTGTGATAGGGTGCTTCTGCAAGAAGCTCGTCTTCAATCTCACATACTGGTCTTGGGCAAATTCCTCATCAATGAAAGTCAAATAATAGCAACTCAACGCTGAGTAGGATCCTTTGATAGGTGCTTCGCCATACATGCCTTCTCTTTCGTCAGGCAGGAACGAAGCCAGCATCCCTGTGTCTTTATCGATCCATTGGTGCTTGGCTTCATCTATCCATTGAAATACCGTGGAATAGTACTTTCCCTCGTACTGCTGTGAATAGATTGTCAGTGCCACAATGGCCACCAGCATATCCGGCACATACACGCACTCGCCCGGATAAGTCGGCAGATTCATGTTTGGACTATCAAGGATGCGGCGGTTCATGGTCTCGCATAGCCGATGATAAAGCCCGTCGTATTTGTCGCCGCCGCCGATACGTTTGTAACCGCCAATCATCCAAGCCAAATGGCTGAGATAAGAGACATGGCTCTCTTTGCCATCCAACGTTTCCAGCGGGTCTTCACCCCATCGCTCGCGGTCGTAAGCCCGTAGTTCTGGCGACATGACCATCTGGATGAGGCTATCGATACGGGCAATGTTCGCTTCCCTATCCTCATCGTATATCAAGGTGGTATTCACCAACGCCGCCGACAGCATCGAGCAAGAATACAACGCCCACTCCCCTTGGAACTGAGGCCCGACGATGGCGGGCATTTCATCAATAAGCTTTTGCGGACTAGTCATCACCTTGTCTATCAGAAAGTCCCGCCGCGCCATGATGTCTGCCTTCTCGCTTTCAAAGTCACCATTATGCTTTGTGGCAATGCCGACCCATATGGCTTTTATTATGATAGGCACAACTATGATAGCCAGGCAAATGATAATGACTTTCATGGGTTTCTTCCGTAGTTTCATATATATGGTTTGTACGAAGACATGCTCGTTTGTCTTTCGACTATGCAAAGTTAATGCTTAATTCCTGCGTCCCGCAAGAGGTGTTGATAACTTTTTCTAAACTTTATCTGAATCCAATGCTGCCCTTGTTTTCCGATGTGTTGTTGGGATAATCCCGTTCAATGTGAGGATAAATCCTATTGTAGTCATTCATCGTTTCGCCAATAACCCGATAGGCACAATCAAATTCTTTCATGAAGTCTTTTGCATTTGCGATGGCGGTCTGATAGGAACAGCAGAAGTGGTTGTCAAGCACGACAAAAGTAGTAAGGGTGTTGTTCGTATTGATGCAATTTGCAGCTCGTGTCCAGCCTTCCATGCTCACTTTTCCGAAGTTGTCATCATAGAAATCATAAAGGAAGTACAGATGCTTAATTCTTCTGTCAAAGCTGTCCCTGATAAAAACGCGGAAATGATTGTCGTGTTTCGTGACGTACAACGTGCCTTCCCTCTTTTCGTGTGAATAGCCTTGCTTGTCGAGTCGTTTGCAGATACGACGCTCTAGAATGTCTGTTTTTTTCAATAGTCGGCATAGAAGAAAATATATAGCAACTGCCGACACAAGGCCGCATCCCATTACCAAGAAATAAACCAGGGAATAAACAGATGCTGAAGTGATAAAGTCGTAAACATTGAAAACGTAGAATACGAATAATGCCACACAAAAGAAGATGCCCAAGACCTTTCCAATGATCTCTTGTGTTTTCGATTCTCTTTCAAAGGAGGTGTATTCGTCTTTGTATTCTTCCATGGCTGAAGTATTTTTGCGTGAATAATTGTTTGATTATTTACAGCAAAAGTATAGAGGGTTTGTGCAAAAGAATTGCACGGAAAGAAAAGGAGGAAGCTGTAATACCGTTAAACCAATACTATTAATCAAGTTATTTCGTTACTTGACCATAAAACCAATCAAGAATCACTTCTTGTTGAATATCTGCCAAAGCCTTATCGCATTCATTGACTAGGAAATCGCATTGTGATAGCCACGACGCTTTTTCGGTTTCTGATTTGCATGTGACGATATTGCTTGCGATTAGAAAATGAACATTGATGCATCGGGCACGAAAATCCAAAATAAGCCCTATGTCCTTTGATGTTTTTATCCTGCTTACTATTTCCGTGGCATCATGTGTTTCATCATCTTGAAGCAGTAAAAATTTCGCCAATTGTCCTTGTATTTCGTTCATGTTGTTTTGTTTACCTTAATAATCTGTTATTTGAGAACAAATTTCTACTTTTCAAGCATTTCTTTGCATCAGTTATTATATTCAAATACCCTTCTCTATTGCACTTCATCCTTTCTTCTGAAATTACCATGGGATATGTAACATGGAGATTGGTACTGTGTTTAGCTTTTCCATCATTTCTCAAAAGGTCAAATCCTGCACCTATTTCAATCCATGAATAATTGGTAATAATACCCCTATCGTGGAAATCATCCTTAGAACAGCCAAAAACCTCTACTTTTAACGATTCTTTCTTCATCGACGGTCTTAATTCCTGAATTTTTTCTTCTAGCCGTTTCTTTCTTCTAGTAATCTCTTCTTCTGATGCGTCATTAAAAGAAAAGACTGAAATATAAAATGCGGTCTCTAAATCTTGTGGCAAAAGCGAATCTAATATAGAGTATAAATTGACATTTACATCCTTAAAAATGTAATTGTCTGCAATAACCATTGAGTTGAAATTATGTTTGGCCTTTGCTTCTTCAAGGATTTGAGACCATTTATATTTTGAAGATTGCTTAATAGCAGGACCTGAGTCATTAAAAAGCTCCGAATGATTATATAGATTATTACTGTCAATGGAGATAACACCAACTTTATCAGCATGAGTCTGGTGATTATCATGAGTAAGAAATAGTGAATTATACATGTTTCTTTCCATCTGAGCAGATCCTCCGCACATTGCCGCAATAGCTCCAGAAGAAAAATCTAGCTGGGAACGCCCATCTGTTGAGCGTTTCCAAATGTTGAACAAATACAAATCGTCTTTCGCAATTGTATTAAAATTGTCAATAGAACTATCAAAAATCACATGAGCCCTGCATAACAAATCATACCAGTCTGTCAGCATTTGATTTCTGCGACATACTTCGAGGTCGGGCAAGAATTTTGCAGAGGATATCTTCCCTGACAAATCTTGCCAAAATCCCAAATCACAATATATGTCTTTTCTTTCGTTCATTTCCCAACCGCCTTTATTCTTAATAGTTCCATGGCTTGGTTGTCTGCTTCATCAAAGAACCCACTGCCAAACGGAGAATCAAGGCGACCGTCTACTTGGATTCCAATCTGTTTTACCTGCGGATCACCTGTTTCTGCCACAACTTTTGGTGAATTAACGTAAAGGATGGAAATCTCATCATTACTGATTTGCAAGTCTTCTTCATTGCCTTTGCCTGCAACCAATACTTGTAGTTTCCTAATCAAATATTCGCTATGTGTCTCCACAATGAAATGAACATTGTATTTCTTGTAGGCTTCCACCATCATATCCGCCAGCAAAGACTGATATGCAGGATGCAAATGAATTTCAGGTTCCTCGACAGCAATGGTATTGATTTCGTATTGGAAACCAGCATCATATCCATCCAAGTCTTTCAACCCTTCATAATAATTAATTCTTTTCCCTTTTGCTGAGAGGATAGCGGTCTCGATTTGCAAAAGAATTGAAACAAGTTGTGTGAGGCCGAACCCTTCATCAGCTAACAAACTCTTTTTATCGTTGTCTTTGATTATCCAAATTTTTATACCCACACCATCAGAATCTGGTTCTGCTGAAATGGACTCACCAATCCCAAATCGCTTTATCCATTTGTTAATGAAACTATTAATCCTATATGGATTACAATTTAACATATGGATGTCTCTGGACTCATCTGGTCCCAACTTACGTTTTGCTTCAAAATATCGCTTCAACAATTCAGAGAATTGGTCCTTTGTATCTAAAGTGTAAAGTCGCTTGACTTCTGCCCGTGATGAACTCACATACTCCATCTGACCACACCAGTCTGGGCACACTACTTCCTGAATAAACAATCTAGCAAAATCATCCAATAAGGAGAGCATACGATGTTCGTAATACTCCCACCCACGCATCTTGATATCATAATAAACTGTTTCGCCTTCAGAACCAGCCGTATAATTCCATCCCATAACAACCTCGTAAACCATGCCAAAGCTTACTGGTCGGGCTTCCCATTCTTGAATTTCTTTACTATGTCTCAAGCTCTTCTCCTCTTCCGATTCTGACTTACCACTCTTGCCAAATATACGCCTAGGTTCGTCATAAACCGAACACAAATAATGTTGTTCTTCGATATTGATATTCCACCCAAACAAACTCAAGCTATTCTCATAAAACATGTGTAAACTTTCATGGAATTCATTGATCTGTTCTAGGTATTGATTTTCAAATTGCTTGAAATAATCACCAAAAGTAATGAAATCAGAGTTGACAAAGTCTTTCAGAATTTTGTGCGATGCAAACACTTCCTCTTTGCTTTTGTTTTGCAGAAATTCTTTATCGACAAATTCCATTATGGAATCCTTCGCAACAGTATTTAGCCGATCGATAACAGGAATTCTAAATAAAGATCCATTTTGAATCGTCCATTCCGGTACTTTTAAATCGATTTTGTGTCGACCTACAATAGAATCACACTGTTTCGCTGAACGCACATATTTGAGGACATCAGACAACCTTGTTTTTTCACATTCGCCAAGGTACGAAAGCATTTCTTTCTTTTGGCTTTCATACTCAGCATCAGGTATCTCATTCCCATCATACCAACCAAACTCGTGTGCACTTTCCAATCCACAATAATTATGAACAGCAAATTCCATCGGAAGAAATTCCAAGAACGCATCCTTGATGATGTTCAAATTGCATACGACAGGCTCATTTCTATCAGAAGCATAGACTACACCATCCACCGTGCTGATTGTTATTCTATGTAAGTATGCATTATTCAGTCCATCATTGGCATCGGCTGCGAAAACAAGTTGCACAGTAACATCCTTAGAAATCATTCTAGAATATGTTACATACTCCATTGTAATTCTATGATTTTCAGAACCTTCATGGACGGTCTTGTCAAACCTACCAAGTAAGTTGAGTGGATATTTGTAAAAATCAATCTTATAATCAGCCAATTCAACCTCATTGCCTTTGTCTATTGCATTTTTAATTTGACTCAGAAAATCATTTAATAGCAACAAGGCTTTCACAATCGAACTCTTCCCAGAGCTATTGCAGCCGGTCAAGATCGTCAATGGCCTCAAGTCGAATGACACGCCATTCTCATCAAACACCCTAAAGCTCTTTATCGTAAACTTTGTATCCATATTCATTCAGTTTTATGCTTGCAAATATACAGTTTTTATCAACGAAGGGCAGACAAGATTTGTTTTTATTAACCAAACCAATACTCAGGCACATATTCGCCATCCATTACGGCACCTTCAAGACGGTCATAGTCGAAGTAGCCTTCCTCGTCATAACAATCTGCCGTGTCGAAACACAAAGGATCCCTCGGTATTCGATAATTATGATGTCTTGTATAAGTTCTTCTAATACCTCTAACGGGAAGTTCTGGGTTCAAGTCGTGGAAATAAATATTATATTCTTCTCCATCAAGCACCGCTTTGGTAGAATAACGGTTCTTGCCATAAAAGTTCCAAATCTCGTCATATTCGAGGGGCAGGACCTCCTCTCCTCTCTCATTGATAATGCCCCATTTTTTCGCCGTGGCATACCGATTACCCCCTTGTGGTATTCTAATGTTCACTCGGGCAAGACCTTGATCAAAGTTGTCAATCCAATCATACCTCCCGAAAGGAACAATAATGACACCATTTTGGTCTATTACACCCCATTGATGCATTTCGTTCATCAGCACTCTAACTTCATTTCCAGTATTCTCACTCATTTGTATCATAATCTTTCTGTTTTGTTTTCGTCTGCAAAAGTATTGGTCGTTTGTGCAACCAATTTGCACGTTTCTAGATTATCTTCATCCTGATAACGATCGGCCAAAAAACCTATACGACGACGCTCGGGTTGCAACTGGAATTGCTCCTGAATGTTTGGATAGTTGGCAACCAAGTTATTGAAAGTAATACCTATTTGCTCATAAGCGAAATCGAACTCGCGCAAAAAATCCTTAGCTGAACGTATGGAGCTCACCACGCAACAGGAAAAATGGTCATCCCACAAGTGGGTAGTAGTGTAGTCGCTATGATTATTGCATTCCGAGGTTAGCCACATCAATCCTTGCTGTTGGACCTTATCCATATCTTGCAATGCAAAATCAAGGGAGAAATGCACCCTACGTCTTCCCCAGCTGAGGGCTTTTCCGATTCTTATTTCAAAAGGTTTACCCTCTTTGCTCACGACAAAGTGATTATCCGACATCTGACATTCAAAACCAGCCTTGGCAATTTTGCGGCTTAACATCTTAATAAAACGCTGCTTTCTTTTCATGTTTCTGTCGTTTTTGTTCATCATCTTTTCATCGTTGTTTCTGGCTGCAAAAAAAGACTATATGTATGCAAACTATTTGCACAAACAAAAATAGTTGTATTTTTGCCTTGATAATCATCATATGTTTTTATCAAACAGAATATAAATCAACCAGTTATGCCAAATACAAAGTTTTCCTTCATCCGCTGCCGCATTCTTGACAAGTGTTTTCGCAACCCAGTAAAACAGTACCAAATTCAAGATTTAATCGATGCCTGTGAGGAAGAACTCAATATGAGCATCAGCCGTCGCACTATATATTACGACATCGATTTCATGAAAAGTTTGGATGGTTGGGAAGCACCTATCGAGGCTATCAAGGATGGAAATCGCCGATATTACCGCTATACCGATCCTGATTTCTCCATAGATAAAGTTCCCTTGTCTGAAGCCCAATTAAAGCAACTTCAATCTGCGGTGGATGTGCTGAGAACCGTGGAAGGTTTGCCACAATTCGAGGGACTGAACGACAGTCTAGAAAAGATTGGCATGATGGCTTACGACACCGACGCAGAGCATTGTTTCGAATTAGACCATAACAACTACGTAGGTGGTACTGAACACATCACCCCGCTGTTCAATGCAATACAATACCAAACTGTTCAGAGTATCCATTACAAGCCGTTTGACGAAGAGGAAAAAGAGATTGTCTTTCATCCTCAATTCCTAAAGCAATACAACAACCGATGGTATATTTTTGGCATGGAGCAAGAGCATCCCGACGAAGTTTGGAATTTGGCACTTGATAGGATTGTCAGCATAAAGCCCACCAAACTGCCCTATATAAAACTCGAAAAGAATTGGCAGGATTATTTCAGCGACATCATTGGCGTGACCAACTACAAGGATGCGCCTGTGAAGGAAGTGCATTTTGTGGTTTATGGAAAGACCGCACATTATTTATATACAAAGCCCATTCACGAATCGCAAGTTTCCCATTGGAACGAAGACGGTTCGTTGGATGTGAAGCTCAAAGTCAAGATCAACTATGAGCTGAAGCGTTTGTTGTTGTCATACGCTGCCGATATCACCATCCTCTCCCCGCAGTCGCTGGTCGAAGAACATAAAATGAGTCTGAAAAAAGCCTTAGAACAGTACCAATGACTTCTTGTGAAGTGCTTTTAACAGTAGTTTCTTAAACTCTTCAATATCAGGCAAGGCTTTTCTTGAATTCCTCTGGCATTTAAGCAGTGGTTTTGTATGTGGCCACGCCCATGGGTTTGCCGTCCTTCAATTCGGCAATCATGATTGCCGAATTAATAACTGCTTGATTATCATTATTCTGTAATTAAGCAATTGCAATTGGCGAATTAATGCTCAATTCGTCGGTCGAGACCGATGGATTTGGAATTACTGCTTTGTTGTATGTCTCGGGTCTGTTCATGTACCTTGCTTTTTGTCGTGCAAATATAGATTATTTCCCAGTTATCGTTTCTCCAGAATACCTTATCCTATTTTCAAAAAACGGAAGTATGGACACTTTTTGTAAGTGGATGCATGAGAGTTATTCCTTTCGAAAAATGTGCAAGATTATGAGCAATTTGTTTCTCCCAAAGGATTCATTTCGTGTTTGTTATAGTTCTCTTACGCTTTTTCTTTGCTCGCATTCGCATAGCAATACTCGCACAGATGCGGGCAGGTGTCGGCTTGTATTTCAGCTTGTAAGCGTAGTTGGTGTTTTGCTCTATCATCATAATCTTGCGTGTTGTTTGACTAATGATAGCCCTATTCGCTCATTTTTCGCTCAATTACTTGTTTTTTATGCGCCATTTGTGCCATTTTTGAGCCGTTTTTGAGCCAATTGAGCCGATTTTGATTGTTGGTATAGTGATACAATTGACCATTAATTGACTAAATTGACTATTGAATGACTATTAATTGACTAATTCGTAATAACTTCCAGCACCATACCCCCTGTTAATCAGCAATTTGAATACTTTAGTCAATTCATTCAATTCTTTTGTCGCAGTTTGTCGAGCGACTGTATTGATTTCTTGATATACTTTATTTGTAATCTTGCCTTTATCTTTCACATACAAAACAGCCTTTATCTGCCTCTCATTCAATCCTTTGGCTTGCAATTCTTCTTCGTTAAACAAGTCTTTGCGAAACACCACCCAAAAACCAGAACTATCATAATAATAAAGAGGCTGTGGCAATCCTGCCTTGGCGCACTGCTCGTTCATCTTGCGGATGCCGCGCCCCCATGCTTCAATGTAGCCTATGCGGAAAAAAGCATTGGAGATGTCGGGATTGTGAGGTACGGAGGAGTGTTTTTTCTGTAAGGTGTCGATAGTCCAATTCTCTGGCAATTTACCGTAGTTCCATATCATAATCTTATCCTTGTAAACGCTGATTTGAATGGGTGTCGCTCCTGTGTAATCTTTGTGAGCGACGGCGTTATGCAAGGCTTCTCTTATCGCTTCCTTGGGATATTCAAATGTCTCAACGCGATAAATCCCATCATAACTAATCAATGCCTTGATGTATTTCGTGAAAAGCAAGTCCATCGTTTTCTCAACTTGCTCAAACAGATTGCCATGAATCTCGTCTTGGTAGCGCAAATCGCTGTCGGATTCAAAGTATCCGATTTTGATGTAAGCGTTGGTCACAAACTTTTCAGGGTCGGAATGGAAAAGCAACAATGCGGCACGCTTCAGGTATTTGCCTTCCGTAAGTTTCAAGTTGGCAAGCAACAATTCATTGCTGTCAGTCAAGACATCGTCGTTAAGACGGTTGCTTTTGATTCCCTTTTTCCGGAAAAAGTCGAATGTCTCCGATTTCAGATCCTTAATTGCAACATTAGGCACTGGTACGCCATCCCAATGCTTGCCTTGTTTGCCCAAAAGAAATTGATCCAATGCGGCACCTTTCAACTCTTGTTTGGTGCTGCCGCTACGGTAATGGTATTCTCCTTTGCAACTTACTGGGTTGAGTTGTGGTTCAACGACAATCTCGATATAATCGCCATTGTCGGATTTGTGAAGATTGACATCAGCCACGATGCCTAAGACCGTGGTTATCTTGTTTGGAAGTTCTTCCAGTAGCTTTTTGGCGTTGTTTAAACCAACGACATTACCATCGTCGTCCTTGCCAATGAAAATGGTTCCGCCCTGCGCATTGGCAAATCCGCAAATCCATTTTAGATACTCGTCTTTCCAAACGGTCTTGTATTCTATGTTTTGTGATTCTGTCATGTTTTGTATCATTTTCCCGTAATCGTTTCTCCCAAAGGATTCATTTCGTGTTTATTATAGTTCTCTTGCGCTTTTTCCTTACTCGCATTCGCGTAGCAATACTCGCACAGATGCGGGCAGGTGTTGTACTCGCCGATGTCCTTGCTCACCATGCAACCGCAGAACTGCCGCTGGCCTTTGTCGCGGTTGTCGCGGTGCTTGATGATGGACGGTTTGGGGTCGAAAAGGTCGCCTTCGGTAATCTCCACGCCGAGGAAGTCCATCAAGGCCTTGTCGTGGTGGGCAAAACGAATCATCAGGTCATCATCCACGCAACGGTTGTGCTCCACACCATCAAGATTGGCCGCCTCGCCACAGGTTGCCAAAGCATAGTTCCAGCCTTTTACTTTGTTCAACTCTACCAACCGTTTGGCAAATTCCACCATCTGCTCCGGCAACCATTCCGAATAATTGATGTTGCTCTTTTCAAGATTTGCCTTTACTTTCTTGTATAAACCAATGTCGGCAAAGCTGAAAACAAGTTTCTCCGTGTAACCCTTCAATTGGTCGCCGATGTTTTCCACTTTTCTCAAAAGGTCGTCCATACTGATTTGGTCGGTCAGAATCAGAGGGTCAAAGCGCCAAATCACACGGCCTTTGCCCAACTTGTCCACCAACCTTTTGAAGGTGTCAATTCTTTCCTCCAATGGCGGAACGCCCTTTTCCAAGCCTTCTTTCTCGTAATCGTTCAGCGTATATTGAATGTAACAACCGATATTTCTTTCCTTCAGTTTGTCCAAATGCTCAAGCAACGGCTCGGGGTTCTTCGACCAAAACACGATGAAACGGCATTTTTCATACGAGACAAAACTCTTCACACCATTAAAAGGATTGGTCCAAGCCGAGTAGCCCACCTTCAGCCGATGGAAGAACCAGTCGGCATAGAAAGCGGGAATGTCTGTGCTGCGGCTTGCAGAGATGATGACCGGAGCTTGTGCTTCAGCCATCATGCCGTTATCACGCTGGATTTGTATTTTTTGCCATTGTGCCATCTGTCACTTCTGTTTTAAATGCGATGGACAGGCTCGCCTAAAAGCAAACTACTTTGAAAGGTGGAAACGGTAGCCGTCCCAAGCAAAGGTCCGCTCCTTGTTCCCGGTCGAGGTATAGATATGGGCCTTGATGTCTTTTCCACTGCGGGGCAAAGACAGCGTCACCACGGGGCGGTCTTCCATCCATTTGTCGAACTCCTCGTTGGTCATCTGTTTCCACTCACCCGTCACGTGGTCGGTGGCAAAATAGTGTTCTCCATCGCATCTCCACTGTAGGGGTGCCAAGCTGGACAGTTCTTCACCATCGATGGCTTCGTTGAAACCATACAACTTATGGGTCGCCTTGTCATACAGGAAAAACATGGTGCCATCATATTGTCCGTCATTATGGGGCTTCCCTTGATAGGTGCCTCCTATGTTCTCAGCAAACAGCTTATGTTTCCCGTCGGCGCAATTCCAGACACACATTTCCACAACAGTAATACTTTCCACCGGCTCACCTTCTTCATCCTCATATGCCTTGTCATAGTCCATCTCATATCTGAAATAGCCGTTCTTCTCATCCAAAACAATCGTCGTGCCCTTGCCCAACGGCTTGTTCTTCCGATAGAGTTGCCAGGCCTCGCTCATAGGTCCATTCAATTCATCCTCCGGCTCTGCCAGCAGCATCCAAGAAACGAAATCGGAGATGGAGCCCTTCGAGAGCTTTCCTATTTCATATAGCTCATCCATATTGTAAGGTTTTTGGGCATTGGCTTCCAGGCCAAATAACAGGGCCATCACGCCACATATTAAGAATACCGTTTTTTTCATGGCAATAGCTGATCAGGATTATAGTTCAATTCCGTATAGATGCATCTTATTATATAAGGTCTTGCGGTCGATTTGCAGCAGCTTGGCTGCTACGGTCTTGTTACCCCTCGCCTTCTGCAAGGCAGCTTCGATCTGTTCCTTCTCATGCTCGGGACGCAAGGCCCAGTCGTCCTCATCCGAGGCAATGACGGTCTTCTTGTTGGGCGCGCTGAATACTGGCAGGTCGTCCAGCTCGATGTTCTCACTTTCTGCAAACAGCACACAACGACGCACCACATTGCGCAACTCACGCAGGTTGCCGTTCCAGCGTTGCTCTTTCATCCGCTGCAAGGCATCTTCTGAAATGCCCTTCACATTCTTGCCCAACTCCTCGTTGGCCTGACGGATGAAGAAGGAGGTCAACTCATCGAAGTCCTCCAAACGGTCGCGCAAAGGCGGCACCTCGATGGCGAACTCGTTGATGCGGTGGAACAAATCCTGACGGAAACGCCCTTCCTCGATGGCATGCTCCAAGTCTTCGTTGGTGGCGGCAATGATGCGCACATCCACTTGGATGTCAGTGGCCGAGCCCACAGGCCTTACCTTCTGCTCCTGCAAGGCACGCAAGAGTTGCATCTGTACCTCGTAAGGCAGGTTGCCCACCTCATCAAGGAACACCGTGCCACCCTTGGCTTGTTCGAACACACCTTTCTTGTCGGCAATGGCAGAGGTGAACGAGCCTTTCAGATGGCCGAACAACTCGCTAGGTGCCAACTCTTTCGACAGACTTCCACAGTCAACGGGGATGAAGGGACCGTCCTTGAACTGACTCTTTTCGTGGATCATGCGCGCGATGTATTCCTTGCCCGTGCCACTCTCGCCGAGAATCAACACGGAGAACTTGGTGGGAGCCACCAATTCCACATGTTTGTAGAGCCGCACCATGGCGGGACTGTTACCCCTCACCCACTGCTTGGTGCCCGGGACAAAGGTTTCCTCAACCTCGTCAACACCTGAAGTCAGCGCAGCAGCGATTTTCTCCTCCAACACACTTGGATTGATAGGTTTCTTGAGGTAGTCGAAAGCACCGAGTTTCATGGCCGAAACGGCGGTCTGCACTTCGGCATAGCCCGTCATCACGATGATGGGCACCTTGCTCTTCAGCTTCTCGCGCACCCAAGTCATCAGGATGATACCGTCACCATCGGGCAAACGCAAATCGGTGAGAATCAAGCCAAAGTCACCATTGGAAATTTCAATCTTGGCCTGTTCGTATCGCGACGCAAGCACGGCCTCATAACCGTTCTTCTTCAGCCAGGTCTGAATCATCAGGCCGAAGGAGGCATCGTCTTCCACAACTAGAATTCTACATTTCATGCCGCAAAGATAACATTTTTCCGTAGATTCCACAAAATTACACACAAAAAAAAGCCCCACATTGGGGAAATGTGAGGCATTTTTAAAAAAATTGAAAACGAGCAGTTCCGTATTAACGGATTTTTATTTGATGGATACTACCAAATAATTCGACATACTCCAGAAAGCTTCCTTGTCGAGGATTTGCAAGGTCTGAGCCCCTTCCTCTCCTTCATTGATCTGATAGCTGCTTTCCGGGTGGGTGGTCATGATTTTGGCCTTCTTGGTATTCAGCGGGATGAGCTCCAATTCGCGCTTGTTGCCTTCCACAAACTGTGTCTTGTCGAAGCCTTGCTTGGAGATGGCGCTCGATTGGAACAGTCCGCCTTTGCTGAGGATACCCTTTTCAACCAGTGTCTGCTGTGGAGCAATGCAAATCCACACCGTGTTCAGCATGGCATCTTGGTTTTCGATGGTAGCCTGTTGCGCTGCGTTCTGAACCGCCATCACATCCAAGTTGGTGCTCAACTCGCTGATGTTGTTATTCAGGTCGGTCACCTGTTCATTCAGTTCGGCGATTTGCTCGCGACTCTGTTGCAATTCATCCTTCAAGCTACTGATATAGGTATCTTTTTCTTCCAATTGTTTCTTCAAGCGATTCACAGTCTGGTTCAAGGCCTTTGAAGTTGCGCCCTGTTCGGCCAGCTGCTTTTCAAGTTTTTCGATCTTTTGGCGGTTCTCCTGCAAAGTCTGCTGGATGGCGTTAATCTCGGTAACAGCCTTGTTGGTATTGCCCTCTTGGTTATCCATCATGATGATGTTTTCCTGGGCGCGCACCGCCTCAAGGGCTGCTTCAATCTCGTTGATGGTGTTCAACGCTTGGTCGAAACCACCTTTCGAAGCCACAGCTTCGGTGTACAAAGAATCACGTTCAGCCAAAAGGGCTTGGTACTTTTCGGAACGTTCCACATTGCATGAGGTGGCCAGCAAGGCCACAAATAGCAAAGAAATCAATGTCAATCTATGTTGCATTTCAATTCGACTTTAATCCACCTTGTTTATATAGCACAATGCGTGCCACAAATACGAAAACACTTGAATGCAAAGGTTATCAACAGTTTATGTTCATAACTTGCAGTGTGCCACACTGTGGAATAATGTGGAAAGTCACAGAATGCCTCAAAAAAAACGTGGAAAAATGGGGAATCTACAGATACACAAAACCCGTGCTCTTGTGGCGCGGTAAGGGGAAGATGGAGGTGTTCACATCGGGACGGACATGCTTTTTGTGGAACTGTTGATACAGGCATTGCATGGCTCGCTCGGGAGTGTTGTTGTTCTCGCTGAGGTGACACAGCATGATGTTTTTCATGCCCGAATGATAGACTTCAGCCACAAAACGCGCCGACTCCTCATTGCTCAGATGGCCAAAAGGCCCTGCGATGCGTTGCTTCAGGATATACGGATACGAGCCTTTCTCCAACATTTCCACATCGTAATTGGCCTCAATGACAAGGTTATCGGCCTTGCGAATCTGCTCCTTCACCACCTTGTCGAGCATCCCGATGTCGGTGGCGATGGTCAAGGTATGTCCCTCATAGTTAAAATGATAGCCCACGGCTCCTCGCCCATCATGCATCACTGGGAAAGCTTCAATCGTGATGCCACAAATCTCAAACGGCTGCATGGGCTCAATCTCATGAAACAGTCCTGAATCAACCTTTTTTGTGGCATTGCCTTCAGCGAGACCTTGAAGACAATCGGAATGGGCATAGATCGGGACGGGCGTGTTTTTCGTCAAAACCTCCAAGCCTTTCACATGGTCGATATGGTCATGTGTAATCAGAATAGCCTTGATGTTTTTCATGCTCAAGTCATTCTTTACCAATCCCGTAACGATTTGCTTGGCATTGACACCCGCATCCACCAGGAGGCCTTCATCCTGCTTGCCCACATAGTAGCAATTGCCGCTGCTGCCCGAGGCAAAACTGCAAAAGACAAAAGGCGAAAGGCAGGAAAAGAGATCCATCTGAGTCAAATTTGGCCGCAAAAGTAGAAATTAAATTGGTTTTTTCCCTATTTTTGGCACCAAATTTATCAACAATGGAAAACAACTTTGACCCCAATGCAGCCGCCGTGGCCGATTCCGGCATCTACGGCCTGCCCTGCACCGCCGAAGAGGCGCAAATCATCATCATACCCGTCGAATGGGAACTCACCACGAGCTACAACCGTGGCACCGTCGACGGTCCAGCCACCATCATGGAAGCCTCCTTGCAAGTCGACCTCTGCCACCATGACTATCCTGACCTATGGCAGAAAGGCATCTGGATGGACGAATTCCCTACCGAGCTCCGCGAACTCCACGACAAGATGGCACCCATCAGCGAAGACATCATCAACGCATTGTATGAAGGCACCATCGATGACGACCCAAAGACTTACGAAATGATGTATGACATGATTGAAGATGCCACCGAACAGAAAAACGCCTGGCTTCGCGAACGCATCGCCTACTGGAAGGCACAAGGTAAGGTGGTCGGTCTATTGGGCGGCGACCACAGTTGTCCCCTCGCCTACCACCAATACCTCAACCAGCTCGGTGTGGAATACGGCATCCTTCACGCCGATGCCCACTGCGACCTGCGTGAGGCTTTCGAGGGCTTCAAATACTCCCATGCTTCCATCTTCTACAACACGCTGCAATTCAGCAATGTGAAGAAACTCGTTCAAGTCGGCATCCGCGACTATTGCCATCAAGAGAAAGCCTTGGCGGAGAGCCAACCCCATAGAATCAAGGTATTCTTCGACCGCGACTGCCGCCGCCGCATCTACGAAGGTGCCAAATGGAAGGACATCGTGGATGAGATGGTGGCCGCCTTGCCTAAGAAGGTCTACCTCTCCATCGACATCGATGCCTTAGACCCGAAGCTCTGTCCCAACACGGGCACACCCGTGCCGGGCGGCTTGGAATACGAGGAGCTGATGTACCTCCTCAACCGCATCCGCGAAGCTGGCAAGGACATCATCGGCTTCGACCTTTGCGAAGTATCGCCTTCGCCCGATGGCGGCGACTGGGATGGCAATGTCGGAGCACGGGTGCTGTTCCACTTGTGTGGGGTGGCGACAAAATAAAGCGATTCTTCAATGATTTTTGCAATCATACATTTTTTTCAATAAATTTGCACCCAAATTCAACTTAGTTGAAATAACCATTTCAAACCCATTTCGAAAATGGCACTGAACAATCTTTTCACCAGAGGAAGCAGCCGCGAGAAGCACTTCTTCCCCACCTACGCCAAGCAGGCGGAGACGGCTCAGATTGCCGCCAAATACCTCAAGGAACTGGTCAAGAGCGATGACCCCGAGGAACGCAAACTGCTCACCCGAATGATCAAGAAACAGGAGACCACCGGCGACGAGCTGCTGCGTGAGTTCTACATCGAGCTCAACGAGGCTTTCGTAACGCCCTTCGACCGTGAGGACATGAACGCCTTGGCCATGGATCTCGACAAGTTCCTCGACTTCATCAACCACTCGGCCAAGACCATCCTGATGTACAACCCCAAGAAGATCGACAAGCAGATCAAGGAAATCGTGGACAACATCCACGAGGATGCCACCATCATCATGGAGGTGTTCAACTTGCTCGATGACCTCGGAAAGAACCACCAGCAAATCAGCGACTTGTGCCAAAAGGTCACCCTTATCGAGCACGCCGTCGATGACATCTATGGCGACTACATCTCCTACCTCTTCGAGAACGAGAAGGACGAGATTGAGTTGCTGAAATACAAGGAGATCGCACAGGTGGTGGAAGACACCACCGACCGCGCCAAGGAGGTGACCGGCACCGTTAAAAGTCTTTTAATAAAAGAATCGTGATGAACCTCTTGACCATAGCCATCATCCTCTCCATTGTCCTTGCCTTCGTCTTCACCTTCCTGAACGGCATGAACGACGCGGCCAACTCCATTTCGACCATCATCGCCACCAAGGTGATGACACCCGTGCAGGCCATCCTTTGGGCCTCGTTCTGGGAGTTCGCCGCCTTCCTCCTCATCCGACTGGTGCTCAACCAGCAGTTTGCCGTGGGTAACACCATGGCCAACTTCGCCGACCAATCGGTCATCGACCCCTACCTTATCCTATCTGCTTTGATAGGTGCAGCCATCTGGGTAGCCGTATGCACCAAAAGCGGCATGCCCATCTCCACCTCGCACGCCCTCATCGGTGGTATCATTGGAGCCGCCTGGTTTGTCAATGGAAGCAGCGTGCTACACATGACACCCATCATCATCACACTGGCATTCATCGTATTATCCCCATTGATTGGCTTGTTCCTGGGTTTCTTCCTTGAATGCATCTTCCTGAAGATTTTCAAAAACAGCCAGCGCAAACGGGTGGACAAGATTTTCAAGGTGTTGCAGCATTTCTCCACGGCTGCCTTCTGCATCGGCCACGGTTCCAACGACGCGCCCAAGACCATGGGTATTATTGCCGTGCTGATGGCCAGTGTGTTCACCACACAAGGTGTCAGCGACGGAATAAAGGAGTTCATCGGCAATTTCTACGACAGCAGCCAAGGCTTCCACATCCCTGACATTCTGGCTGTCGTGTGCTATATCATCATGTCGCTCGGCATCTTGATTGGCGGCAAAAATGTCATCAAGACCATGGGCGGCGGTTTGGCGAAGATTACGCCCGTTAGAGGGTTCTCTGCTGAGTTTGCCGGCGCCACCACCTTGATTGCCACTTCATTCATGGGTATCCCTGTCAGTACGACACACACCATCACGGGCGGCGTCATTGGCGTAGGCCTCACCGACGGTATGAAGTCGGTGAAATGGGTCACCGCAAAGCGTATCGTCCTGTCGTGGATCCTCACTATCCCTGTGCCGCTGGTCATCGGCGGCGTCCTGAACCTGTTGTTTCACCTCTTAGTCAAGTAATGCCATGAGTCTCAACAGTTTCTTCCAGTTTTTCGTCCCCAAGGAAACCAAGTTCTACCCGCTCTACCAGCAGCAGGCAGCATACATCGACAAGGCCGCCACACTATTGAGGCAGATGCTCGTGGAGACCGATCTCGACCAACTCGAAGCCTTGAGAAAGCACATCAAGTCTTGTGAGACCGAAGGCGACCAAGTGTTGCGCGACTTCTACAGCCAGCTCTTCGCCACCGTTCTCACGCCTTTCGACCGCGACGATGTGCACGAACTCGCCGAGATGATGGACACCTTCCTTGACCGCATCGACGACTCGGCCAACATTATCCTCACCCGCCGTTTCCTCGCCGTTGATGAAGACCTCACCACCATGGCGGACAATATCATGTTCGCCGCCGAAAACCTCAGCACTATCATCACCGACATGCCCAAAATGTTGGATAATCGCAAGGAAATCACCCGCCTCTGTCAGGAAATCAAGACTTTGGAAAACGAAAGCGATGTGCTATACGGCAGTTATATCAGCAAGCTGTTCAACAATGGCTACAGCCTGACGGAAATCATCAAGCGGAAAGACCTTGTGCAAGTCCTTGAAAACACCACTAATTCAGTGAAGTATATATCGGATAAAGTTAGAAGTATTGTTAGTAAAATGTAATTGGCTTTTAGCAGTTAGCTGTTAGCTATTAGCACGGCTTCTAGCCAAGTTTAAAGTAAAGTGTTCTATATGAGAGATTTTCATAATTACAAGGTTTGGGAGAAAGGCCATCAATTTGCACTCAGTATTTATAGGAAAACCAAGTCATTCCCCAAGGAAGAACTCTTTGGCATCACCTCTCAAATCAGGCGAGCTGCTACATCCATTCCATTTAACATAGCTGAAGGTTGTGGAAGAAGAAGCGATGCGGAATTTGCCCATTATTTGAACATCGCCGCTGGTTCCGCCTCAGAAGTTGAAGAAGAACTATTACTTTCATACGATTTAGAATTTATGGATGAAGATTCATATCAAAAACTCAACCAAGAAGTTAATGACATCAAAGCCATGCTTAACAAACTAATAGAAACCTTGCATTAATAATGTAGGCTATTAGCTATAGCAGTTAGCTATTAGCTTGGCAGCCAATAAGCTAACAGCTAATTGCTAACAGCTAACAGCCAAAAAAAAAGAATACACCATGCGACAAATCATCACCAGCCTGTTAGACAACGACCTCTACACCTTCAGCGTGTGCTATGCCTATTTGCAAAAGTTCCCCCGCGCAATGGGACAATACACCTTCGTAGACCGCAATAACACGGTATATCCCAAGGGTTTCGCCGAAAAACTGAGGGAACAATTCGACCTTTACGGCAACATCAAAATCACGGACGAGGAAGTGCGTTTCATGAAACGGAAATGCTATTACTTCCCACTGTGGTTCTTTACCTTCCTGAAAGGCTTCCACATGCGGCCATCAGAGGTCGAAGTGAGCCAAGACGAAGAAGGGCACCTGCACATCACCGTCACGGGACTGCTTTGGCGCACCGTGTTTTGGGAGATGCCCATCCTGGCTACGGTCTCTGAGATGATGCACGAGATGAAGGGTGAGTTTGAGCACTACGATGCCGAGAAGGAATACCAGAAATCCTATGCTAAGGGCATCCGCCTCATCGGCAATGGCGTGAAATTTAGCGACTTCGGCACACGGCGTCGTTTCTCGTTCGAGCATCAAGACTTGGTCATCCGCAGCTTCATCGAGGCACAGAAGCAGTTCACCAAGACTTGTTTCGTTGGTACCTCTAATGTGCTGCTGGCCATGAAATACGACCTCACCCCTATCGGCACCATGAGCCACCAGTTCATCGAGACTTGTTCGCTCTATGGTTACAACGAAGCCAACTACCTCGCCATGGACTACTGGCAAGAGGTGTATGCCGGCAGCTTGGGTGTGTTCCTCTACGACACCTACACCCGCAAGGCCTTCTTCCAAAACTTCACCACCCTGCACGCCAAGTTGTTTGACGGTCTGCGCGTCGACAGTGGCGACAACTACGAGGCTTTGGAGGAAATCATCAACAAATACAAGGAACTCGGCATCGACCCAGCGCAGAAGTCCATCATCTTCAGCAATGGTCTTAATGTGGACGAAGCCATCGCCATCCACGAAGCTGTGGCAGGTCGCATGCAAGACTCGTTCGGCATCGGCACCCACCTCACCTGCGATGTCGACAATGTGAAGGCCATGAACATCGTGGTGAAGCTCACAGCGGCCAAGATTACTGAGAAACGTACTTGGAAGAAGGTGGTCAAGCTCAGCGACGACCTCGGCAAATACACCGGCGACCCAGGCGAGATTGAGATTTGCAAGAAAACGCTGGAAATCGAATAATCCTTCTCTATAGATAGATTAAGGGCGTACAGGTTCCGACCCGTACGCCCTTAGCATTTACTTTATCTGGCATAAGTAGTGTAATAAGCCCTGTAATACAAGCAATTGGAGAGTACCGTCTTGAAGTAAGCCGTCTGCTCATACTTTTCAAACTCACGATAATGAGGGTCTGAAACAGATTGGATTTCACTAAATCCTTGTTTTTCCAAATCCTGTTGGGCATTCTTCGCTTGTGCGAATGCGATGTGCGCCTTCAATTCGGGATCTGAGGCCTCTTTCATGGCTTTATCCAAATAAGTGTTCGACAACTGCACCGTGTTCTGATAAGATTCAGCATCAAGACCAAACTTCTCATAGTTGAAGCCATTGTTCTTGTCAAAACGGAGATAATGGCGGTAATATCCAGTCAGGCTGACATTATAGAAGAAGTTGCCCATCAGATAGTATGCTTTTGCCGATTCGTCCCCATTATGCTTTTCGCCGATTTTCTGCAACTGCATCAAAGCATCGGTTACTTCGGCCTCATTCATCTTGTCGTGAATGCAGGGGAACTCATAGAGGTAATCGTCGCGCATGATAACATTCTCCTCTCCACTGTACCACACCCTGATGTTATGGCCAAAGATGCGTTTCGATTCCGTCAGGCGGGTCTGTTTGTCGAACAACGGCTTGGCCGCCTTGAAGTCGCCTTCGGTCAGACGCAACACACCTTTTACATAAGCAATGTAATTGTTGTAATTGTCCAAACCGACTGTCCTGAGCTCTGCAAGATTTTCCTCCAACGGAGTCTTCTTTTTCTTGTTCAAGAAGGCTTGGATCTCATCAAGCAATTTGTCATTAGGCGCGCCTTCGATAGCAGTCAGATGATGCATCACCAAAAACGACTTGGCCTTTTCACCCTGCAAGGAATAACGGTTGGTCAGCACTTCATCGACGAAGGTCTTACCTCCAAGAAAATAGTCGTTAAAAACATACTGATTATTATACAACACGCTATTCGTTGCAGTAAACAAATCGCGGTATTCGGCAAAAAGTCGGCGCTCCTCGTCGGAAGTGATCTTAGGCTGACGGCAGATGTCGATATAAGCAGTCAGGTTACGCACCATGGTCTTATAAAGCGCATCGTTCGACTTCACTTTGCCCAACTGGCTGCTAGCGATGTCGAAATCCTTGTTCAGGAAATGCAGATACGATGAAGCCAAGTTCCAGAAGTTATGGTCGTTGGCCTGCTCACACTGTCTGTCGCACACCCTCATGGCCTGATTGAAGAACGGACGAAGGTTCTCTTCCTTGTCCTCATCCCAATAGGGGTAACGCGATTGGGAGACCATATCATAATCGTAATACTCACCCAACAGTTCGCGTTCAATCTTATTGATAGCGCGCACCATCAGCACCATGGCTTGGATAGCATTGGGATCGTTGGCGATGATTTTCTCAATCTCGTTGACGGGATTGTTGAAATCGCCATAACCCATCATGAAATAGATGTCGTTGCGCTCATTGTTGTCGGCGGCTCCAGCCACGAAATCCTCAAAGTTGATTTCAGTTTCCCAGCCAAAGGTCATCGAGCTGTAGGCCACGGTCTTCAAGTCGAGGGAGTTGGTGAACACATGGATGAACTCACGGTTGGCCTTCTCGGTCTCGCCCATGCCACGCAAGGCACCCGCTTTCTGACTCAAAGCATAGTAATACATCTCGGTGCGCATGTTCAGCGGCTTCACATACTGGTCAAACAGTTGAACAGCCTCTTTAAAGCGCCGTGTGTAATGCGCCAACCTGACCAGCTGATAGCCATAGCGCAATTTAAGTTCGTTGTCGCTTTCGGCATTCCAGCTCTTGGTAAGCACCGTTTTCACCTTTTCATAGTCCAAGTCACCGGCGTTGTGCTCATATTGCTCATCCCAATACCACATGTAGACCTCACTCTCAGTATCGGGGATGATACGCATGTAAGGCTCCAGGTATTTGGTGTAGGCCAGATAGAGCAGCGCCTGTTTGTGTTTCTTCACGAAATCTGGCGTGGCAAAAGCCAGCTTTTTGTCGGAAGCAGCCTTGCCTTTGGTAAGTTTCTGAAGGTCATCACGGGTGGATTTGAACACCAGATAATAGGTGTCTTCATAGCTCAGCCCCAAGTACTTTTGCCACTCCTCGATGTTGCCATTGCGAAGCGTTTCGCCAGGGTAATAGCGGCTGTCATAGGTCAACAGGAATGGATGGTAACGCGGGTCTTTCATGATTTCCTGTGCGAAGAGGTTGTAATAGGTCTGGTCGAAATCATCCCAACCTCCACAAGCAAAGGTCTTGCCCCAAAATGCCATAAGCACAAGGGCAACAAGCAAAAGTCTTTTACGCATATTCATAACATTTTATTTTAGATTTTCAATGGTATATCGGGTCAGAAAGCCATGACTCAGATGGAAATACACCCATGGAAAGTCTCTATCAATCTGGTGGTCAAGGTATTGTTTCGCCTCGGCAAGCAGCTCTGGCGTGATGTCTTCGATTTTCACAGTGAAGCCACGGTTGACATACATGCCTTGAATGAAGCCATCCTCCTTGATCAAATAGAGGTGCTCATCCTTCTTCTCAAACATTGATGTCTGCAAATCATCCTCAGTCAGACCGTTGATAAGCTTCACCTCACCCACATGGTTGGTCACGATGCCCCAGGAGTAGATGGGCAAAACAACATCAAAATCAAGTGGATAGTCGTTAATATTGGCTGTATAGGCTTTCAGTAGCTCCATGTCGAGGATGGAGTTGTGGGTGTCGCCTTCCATCGGGCTTGAAGTGGCATAACACATCAGGCTGCCTCTACTGACAGGCGGCACACCCGTCTTCTGACGGTCACGAATCTGGTGCAAGCGCAGCGTGCAGCTGATGTCGCGCCCAGACTGCCCGGCAAGTTGCTTCAAGAAACGAAAATAAGGTTCTTTGGTGCGTTGCGTCCAGTCGCAGTCGATTTGGATCTCATTGTAGCCCACACCTGCCGCGTTCATAATATGTTCTATCGTTGAGTTGACATTCGTCACGAGTCTATCGACCGCCGAGTCGCCCACATAATCCAAGAACGTCGGGTTGGTGATGAACACCACGGGTATCACTTTGGTGCTGTCGTTAGGCAGTTGTTTTTTCGAAAAAGCCTGTATCGGTCCCACAACCACCGCCTTACCGCTTTCGACATCCACATCGAAGAGGCGGACAAACAGCCGTTTGCTCTCCAACTGGCTGAAATAATCGCGCTCCGTCTCCCCTATCTCGCACTTCGACTTCCAGTAATAGAAATCCACATCATGGCTGCGCCTGGTGTTGCAGGCGGAGAACATAAAGGCTAGCAATGCTACTATAAGCAACTGTCGTTTCATATCAATAATCGCTGGAATTTGGCTAAACAGCATCGGCCATCAGGTCTCTTCTACCGATAAGGCTAAAGATTGTGATTTCGTTGTCCTCATTGAGGATACGGAGCGTCCTTAGAATCTCGTTCAAGGTGGAACCGCTTGTAGTCACATCATCAATAATCAACACATTTTGCTGACGGATGGAGGCGCATAGTTTTTCGTCAGCTTCAGAAGCGAATTTCAGAAATTCCATCATATAGGGACGGAAACGGCTTTTCTTCACATCCTTGGCAATGGTGAAATAATCTTTCTGATGAATAAGATCAAGCATCTTATTGATGGATCGTTTGACTTCTTCCTTCTGCGCTTCGGTATAACGCGGACGACCGTCTTCCAGTACATCATCAAGATACTGTTCCTGATAGGCGTCCATATCAAAGGAGATGCTCGACGGCAAAGCCTTCACCAGTTCCATTTTCCTCAAGGTCGGTTGGGCGAAACGATAAATATAACGAAGCATATACCGATTAACTTCGCTTGATGACTCCGGCATCACCACCAAGTTGTAATCATACAGGTTGATCTTCTTGTCAAGATTGTCCACAGCCTTTTTAATGAACTGAGTCAATTCGGGACTGTCTTGCAAGGCATCGTTAAACTTCACATACTTAATGAACGCACTTCGGACATTGCTATCCACTTGGTCAGAGAACTCATAACCATAATAGAAGCATTTGCCAAAAGCTTCCACTTGGTAGCCGTCACCTGTCAAGTTGACGATATCCTCCTTCCCATCGTGCTCGAAGTCGAACACGAACATTTGTTTTTCGTTGTCGTATGTTACGCCCATAGTATGTGTGTTTACAACTGCAAAAATACAACATAGTTTCAATAATCCAAGTGCTTCAGGAAAAATTCAAAACGCCTTCCTCCACCCGCAGCCATTCCTCCACTCGGAACAGCCGTAAGCGGTCTTACCTTTTATAATATGACCTTTGCCGCACAACGGACAAGGCTGTCCGATGATAGCATCAGGATTATCAATATTATTTGATACATGATACTCTTCCGAACTCACAGGATTCACCTCTATCTTCTCAATTTGAATACTATATTTCTTTGCTAAGAAACGCAATGCTTCGGGATAGGTGTAATGCTCGTGTTCCATAAGGAACTTAACAGAATCACCTCCTTTACCACAACTGAAACACTTAAATATGTTTCGTGCTGGATTTACATTAAAAGTTCCTGACTTATCATCATGAAAAGGACAAAATCCATTCAAATTAGATCCATGTCTCTTAAGCGTAACAAATTCGCCAACCACCTCTTCAATACGGGCTGCCTGTAGTATTTTACTTACAGTCTCCCTAGGAATAGTTTTTTTTGTTGTAGATTTGGGAGAATCTGTCTTAGGGGTTTGGGCTGAGGATTTCTTGGCAGCCATTTTTTTCGGCACCGCCTTCTTAGGCTTCGCCTCCTCCACCACGGTCGTAACACGTCGGTTGCTGTTGTCCAACATCACGGTAGTGACGATTTCCGTCACCAACTGCTTCAGCTCATCAAGGAATTGCCGCGCCTCGTATTTGTGCTGCTCAATCTCACGGAGTTTCTTCTCCCAGATACCCGTCAGCTCGGCGCTCTTCAGTAGATCCTCGTGGATGAGGCCTATGAGCTCGATGCCCGTCGGCGTTGGCTCCAAGCTCTTACGCACCTTTCTGATGTAGTTGCGTTTGAACAGCGTCTCGATGATGGCTGCTCGTGTGGAAGGCCGCCCAATGCCATTCTCCTTCATCACCTCGCGCAACGACTCGTCATCGACTAACTTACCTGCCGTTTCCATGGCACGCAACAAGGTGGCTTCAGTGTATGGCTTCGGTGGCGAGGTCCATTTCTCAGCCAGCTGTGGCTGATGCGGTCCGTGCTCGCCCTTCACAAAGATGGGCAAGGTTTTCTCCTCGTCCTCACCTTCCTTTTTCTCCTCTTCCTGCTTCACCGGCTTGATGACCTCGCGCCAGCCTGGCTCTAGAATCTGTTTGCCCGAGGTCTTGAACTCCACATCCTCCACCTTGCCCATGACCGTCGTAGTGGCAAATTTGCAGTCGGGATAGAACACGGCAATAAAATGGCGACAGACCTCATCATAGACCTGCTGCTCAGCAAAACTCAATCCCGTCGGCACCACACCCGTCGGGATGATGGCATGGTGGTCGGTGACCTTGCTGTTGTCGAACACTTTCTTGCTCTTGGGCAGTTTCTTGCCCGCCAAAGGCGCAGTGTATTCAGCATAATTGGTCAGTTTGGCCAAAATGTCAGGGCATTTCGGGTAGATGTCATCACTCAGATAGGTCGTATCGACACGCGGATAGGTGGTGTATTTCTTCTCGTAGAGGCTCTGAATGGTCTGTAAAGTCTGGTCGGCGGACAAGTTGTATTTCTTGTTGCATTCCACCTGCAGCGAGGTCAAGTCATACAGCCTCGGTGGAGCTTCAGTGCCTTTCTTGGTGGAGATATCAGTCACAGTAAACTCTTTCCCCTCAATGCTTTGCAAGTCCTTTTGACCATCCTCAACGGAACCATATTTGCCTTTAGTGGCCGTAAAGGTCGTGTCACGATAAACGGTTGAGAGCACCCAATAAGCCTCAGGTTTGAAGTTCACAATCTCGTGATAACGGTTGACAATCAGCGCCAAGGTAGGCGTTTGCACTCTGCCGATAGATAACACCTGTCGGTTTTGGCCATATTTCAAAGTGTAGAGACGAGTGGCATTCATGCCTAGGAGCCAGTCACCGATGGCACGCGAGAGACCTGCTTCATAAAGCGTCTGATAATCAGATTGATCCTTCAAAGTTTTGAAGCCTTCCTTGATGGATTCCTCGGTCAAGGACGAAATCCAAAGGCGTTTCACTGGACACTTTACAGCGGCTTTCTGCATCACCCAACGCTGGATAAGCTCACCCTCTTGGCCAGCATCACCACAGTTCACGATTTCATCTGCCTTCTGAAACAAGGATTCAATGACTTTGAATTGTTTCTCCACGCCTTTGTCCGCAATCAATTTAATACCAAACCGTTGCGGAATCATCGGCAAGCGGCTCAAGGCCCAAGCCTTCCATTGGTCAGTGTAGTCGTGCGGTTCCTTCAAAGTGCATAAATGTCCGAAAGTCCAAGTCACCTGGTAGCCGTTGCCCTCCATATAACCCTCATGGGCAGTGTTGGCTCCAAGCACCTTGGCAATGTCGCGGGCGACACTTGGCTTTTCGGCAATACAGACTATCATTATTAGTTTAGAGTTGAGTGTTTAGAGTTTAGAGTAGTAACTGACCTATGTGTCAGCCCTCTGACAATTGTTTTAGTCGTTTTGAATTGTATCAGGATTATAATTCATCAATATCTCAGCCTTGTCCTTTTGTGCCACAAACCACACCAAATCAGCGGGTTGGAATGCAATTCGAGCCGACGGATTCAAGATAAAATGTCCTTCTCTCTCGATGGCGATAATCATGGCATCGAAATTCTCGGCCAAACCCGAATCCTTGAGCGCAACGCCCACATATGGACTATTGGGACGCACCTGCACATTGTACAAATCCACCTCACTCTCCTCATGCTCCTGGATGAGCGCATCGTCGAAGACTTCCACTTTGCCCACCATCAACCGTAGATGATCCTCATGCCCTACAAAGGTAATCTTATCGAAAGGAAACAACTGAAAGTCAGACCTAGGCAACTCATACAGCTGTTTGCCGCGCTCCACGCTGACCACGCTCACATTATAATTGTCACGAAAATCGGTCTCTTTGATCAGCTTTCCAGCATAAACACTGTCAGGACTCAAGGTCATCTTCTGCAAATGGCAGTTCTCCTGCAAGATTTCGGGGATGGCAAACACCTGCGTCGACTGGCGCTTGTTGAGGTTGCCTTGAAAGTTGTCCTCGATGCGTTTGTAGAACTTCATCGCGGGACTCATGACACGAAGCATGATCGTATAGCCAAAGGCCATGGCGATATTGATGAAATGGAAATAGGGAGCTCCAACGCCCAAATGCGACCAGAATGCCGCATTAAAGAAATGCCGCATAACGGAAGCAGCCACCACCCACACAATGACAAAACGCAAGATGAAGATACTCAAAATCAAGGTCTTATTGAATCTACTGTTCTCCATCAGCTTGTGCGTGGTCTTGACCAAGGTATGCCTGAAGCCGATAGCCCACAGGAAAGGCGAAACAAGCACCAAAGTGATGGCCGCACTGATGGCGATACCCCAAATGCCATGCACGTATTTCATGACCTCGGAGCCAATCCAGAAACAGATGAACAGCACCGCAATGACGATGGCAACATTTATGATGATATGCTTAAACTGTCGGCCCATGAAACTGGCCATATTCACTTTCTTGCCGCTCTTCACCTTGATGCCTCGGTCGTTGCTCTCCAAATGATTCAACCAACCCTCGGGGAAATGCCCACTCAGCCAACGATAGGTCGGAACCGCTGCCTTGATGGCGTATGGCGTGATGAAAGTCGTTATGATAGACACCGAAACGATGATGGGATACAAGAACTCGTCAATGACACCATAGCTCAAACCCAATGAGGCAATGATGAAAGAAAACTCACCGATCTGGCAGAAACAAAAACCGCCTTGAATGGATTGTTTAAGTCCCAAACCTGCCAACAACCGACCGATGACATTGCTCAAAGGCTTGAAGAGCAGCAAAACCACAGTCACCACAAGAATTTGCCACCAATAATCCACCAAAATCTTCGGGTCGACCAACATACCGACCGAGACAAAGAAGATGGCACCAAACAGGTTCTTGATGGGAGTTGTCAGCTTATGAATCATCTCAGCCTCAAGGGTTTCTGCCAAGATGGAACCCATGATGAACGCGCCTAAGGCCGATGAAAAACCAGCCACATTGGCCAAGACGACCATCATGAAACACAATCCCACCGAAAAAACAGTCAAGGTCTCTTCCGACATGAACTTACGAGACCATCGCAACACGGTCGGCACAATGAAGATACCACCGATGAACCATATCAACAGGAAGAATCCAAGCTTCAACATGCTAGTAACCAGCTGCATGCCATCGAAGGTCTTACTTACTGCCAAGGTGGACAAGATGACCATCAGCAAAACAGCCTCCAGATCTTCCACCACCAACTCACCGATGACGTTGCCGCTGAATTTTTCGCGATGTAACTTCATGTCGTCGAATGCCTTGGCGATAATCGTCGTCGAGGAAATAGACAACATGGCACCGAGGAAGATGCAGTCCATCTGCGACCAACCCAGAACCTTACCTAACAAGAAACCCACCACGCACATCGTCACCAGCTCGGTCAAAGCGGTAATACCAACCGTCCCTCCCACTTTCTTCAGCTTCTTGAAACTGAACTCCAAGCCGATACCGAACAGCATGAACACCATACCGATTTCGCTCCAAGTCTCCACACTCGTATGGTCGTTGATGACAGGAAACCACTCGAAGTTGGGGCCAATGAGGAAACCAGCTATGATATAACCCAAAACTACAGGCTGCTTTAACCATTTGAAAATCACTGTTGTTATACCTGCCGTGACGAGTATTAAGGCAAGGTCGGAGAATAATGCGGGTAAGGATTCCATGGCTATCAGTTATCAGTTTTCAGTTGTTCAGTTGACAGTTGTTCAGTTCCGTAGGCGTATTGCATCAAGGCTTTGGCGTTGGTTTCGGTAGAGACAAACCAAACTATATCGCCATGTTGAAATACGAATGAGGCTTGAGGATTAAGGAAGAATTCATCGTCGCGTTGAATGGCAATTACCATGACATTGAAACGATTGAGCAAATCAGAATCATGAAGGGAGACACCGGCATAACGGCTGTTCGGTCCCACCACTGAGTTATGGATATCGACATCGCTATCAGGACGTTCCTTGATCAGCACATCATCTTCCACCTCGACAAATGGCCTAAGCTTGGCCAGCTGCTCTTCGGTACCGATGAAAGTCACCTCATCGGCAGGATACAATATGAAGTCGCGACGAGGCAAGTCGATGATCTCATCAGCTCGGTCAACACACACTACACTAGCCCCATAGGTTGGGCGAAAGTCGGTCTCGCGTATGCGTTTGCCGACATATTGGCTCTTTGGACTCAAAGCCATCTTCTCCATAGTGAAATTCTCCTGTAACACTTCAGGCAACACAAACGACTTTAAGGTTTCGCGTTTATTCATGTTTTCGAGGAAACGACGCTCAATGGTTTCATACCAATGCATCACAGGCGTAATCACACGAAGAACGATGACATAAATGACTGACAGACCCAAGGCAATCAAATGATTAGGTGCATTTTGCAGGCCAAGACTATTCCAAAACCCGGTACCCAAATAATGGTTGTGAATGTTGACCGCAACACCCCAAACAAGGAGGATGCGTATGATGAATATCAACCTAACGGATTTTTTGTTGAACTGACTCTTTGCCATCAGTTTTCTAGTCGTTTTCAGCATGCCGTGCTTGAAGGCCACCGCCCACAGGAAGGGTGACATGACCACCAAGGTGACGGCCAACGAGACCAAGCCACTAATAGGCTGAGGCACATATTCTTCAATAAACCTACAGAGCGAGAAACAAATCAGCATCAAGGCGATGATGATGGAAGCATACAGCACCAAGTTTTTCAGTTGGCTCAAAAGATAAGCCTTCATCGTCATTTCCTCACCATTCGTAGACTTGACGGCTTTTTCCTTACTTCCAAAGCCGTTTTTCCAGCTATCAGGCACTTTCTTCTCGATCCAGTGGAATAGCGGCTCGCCGCCCTTAATCATATAAGGAGTGAGGAAAGTGGTGATGATGGACACCGAAACAATGATGGGATACAAGAAATCATCGATGACGCCAAAACTCATACCCACCGTGGCGATGATGAACGAGAACTCACCGATTTGACCAAAACACATGCCCGCACGAACGGCATTGTGGAGGTTATCGCCCGAAAACAGCATACCCAGGCTCGAACTCAGTGACTTCAGCACGACCACGACAATAGTGATGACCAAAATCTGCCACCAATATTGTACCAAGATGGCCGGATTGACCATCATACCGACCGAAACAAAGAACACGGCTCCAAACAAGTTCTTGATAGGAGTAGTGAGCTTGTGAATCATCTCAGCCTCAAGCGTTTCGGCCAAGATGGAACCCATGATGAAAGCGCCCAAAGCCGATGAGAAACCCGCCTTGTTGGCGAGCCATACCATGAAGAAACACAAGCCGACGGCAAACACCGTCAAGGTCTCTTCCGACATGAACTTGCGCGCCCATTTGAGGATGGTCGGAATGAGAAACACGCCACCGACATACCACACCAACAGGAAGAAGACAAGGCGTACTACGCTCATCATCAATTCCTTTCCATCCAAGGTAGCGCTGACCGCCATGGTGGAAAGCACCACCATCATCAAGATGGCAGCTAGATCTTCAACCACCAGAACGCCAATAACACTCCCTGTAAAACGCTCCCCTTTCATCTTCAAATCATCGAAAGCCTTGGCGATGATGGTTGTGGACGACATGGAAAGCATGGCACCTAGGAAGATGCTGTCCATCTGCGACCAGCCCATCACCTTACCGAGCAGGAAGCCGATGATGCACATGGAAATCAACTCTGTGAGTGCAGTGATGCCTACTGTACCAGCCTGTTTCCTCAGTTTCTTAAAACTGAATTCCAGACCAATGGCAAAAAGCAAGAAGACCATACCAATTTCACTCCAAATCTCAACGCTTTCATGGTCGTTGATGACGGGAAACCAAGGAAAATACGGTCCAATGAGCAGACCAGCAATGATATAGCCCAAAACCAAAGGCTGTTTCAACCATTTGAAAATCACCGTTGTAACACCTGCCGTAACGAGAATTAGAGCAAGGTCTGAGAATATTGCGGGTAAGGATTCCATAAATAATAATGTTTGCCGCAAAGATACAAAAAAAGTGACCTCAATGGAAGTCACTTTTGTTTTTATTCAGCAAACATTCCCTCAATCAAATCCTTGAAATGTTCGGCGATGATTTTGCGGCGAATCTTTAGGCTGGGGGTCACCTCACCTTCGTCGATGGTCCACTCGCGGTCGACCAGCTCGAAACGCTTCACCTTTTCATAGTCGCCAAAGAACTTGTTGTAGCTATCGACCTCCTTGCGGAAACGGTCGTTCACAGCCTTGTTCTTCACCATTTCAGCATTGGTGGTATAAGGAATGTGGTTCTCCTCGCACCAAGTTTTCAGGTACTCGAAGTTAGGTACAATCAAAGCGGCGGCAAACTTCTGGTTTTCACCCACCACCATGATGCTGTTGATGAACTTTGATTCAGCGAAGCGGTTCTCTATCAATGCCGGCGAAATGTACTTGCCCATCGAGTCCTTGAAGATCTCCTTCATGCGGCCCGTGATTTTCAGCAGGCCATCCTCATCAAACTCGCCGATGTCGCCCGTATGGAAATAACCTTCCTCATCGATGGCGATCCTGGTCTGCTCCTCATCTTTGTAATAGCCCTTCATCACAGGCGAGCCTTTCACGAGGATCTCGCCCGACTCTGGGTCGATCTTGAATTGCACACTCCCGCAAGGCACACCCACGGTTCCCGCCTTGATGATGCCCAATGCCAAACTGTTGGTGGCAATCACCGGCGAGGTCTCCGTCAAGCCATAGCCTTCTACAATCGGGATGTTCATGGCAGCGAAAAGACGCACCAAACGCGGCTGCAAGCTAGCGCCACCCGAGATGATGAATTCCAAACGACCGCCGAAAGCCTTACGCACATCCTTGAAGACCAAGCGATTCGCCCAGTACAACTTAAACCTATAGGCTCTATTCTTCTTTACGCCAGTCTCATCATAGCGTTCAGCCAACTTGAAAGCCCAATTGAAAATGCGTTTCTTCGCGCCCTTCAGCTTGTCGCCCTTGCGGATGATGCCGTTATACACTTTTTCTATGACACGAGGCACCGTAGTGAAATGCTCGGGCTTGATGTCAGCGATGTCGCGCATGATAGTGCCAAAGTTCTCTACATAATAGGTCGAGTTGCCCAGGTACAAGTGGGTGTACAGCACCGAACGCTCATAAATGTGTGACAAGGGCAGGAAACTCACCACCTTGTGCGAACTTGGCACGGGATAATGCGGACCATAATGGGCCACACAACTCATCAGGTTGTAGTGTGTCAGCATTACGCCTTTAGGAGTACCCAAAGTACCTGAAGTATAGATGATCGTGGCCACATCTTCTGGGTCGACGGCATCTTTGTGCGCCTGCAAGTTGGCGAGGCTTTTTTTGTCAATTTTAACCGAAACCATCAATCCGCGCAAGGTCATCATACCTTCAACGGGATTGAAAGTGAACTCCTTGGGACGCTCAGGCATGGCGGCTAGGATTCCCTTGACCTTATTGTGAAGGAGCGAGCCTTCCACGAAGACGATCTTTGGCTCGGCGTGGTTGAGGATATGTTCGAAATCGCTTTGACGCACCGTGGGATAGATGGGCACCAAAATAGCACCAATCTGTTGCACAGCGAAATCCACCATATTCCACTGAGGACAGTTGTTCGAAATCACCGCAACGCGGTCGCCCTTACCAACGCCCAGACCCATCAAGCCCTGACTGATGGTATCCGTCATCTTCACGAAATCACGGCTGATATACTTTTTCCATTCCCCGTCAACTTTGCAGGCAAACATGGTCTTTTTCTTACCATATTTCTCCACAAATCTCGGCAGAAGGTCGAAAGTGCGGGGCGGTATGTCAGGATAGGCCTGAACCGTTTTCCCATTATATGAAGTCTTTTCCATATCCACTGAAAAATCGATGCGAAAATAACACTAATTTCAATCAACACTTTATTTTATCCAAACGAGGGGTGATTTTTTGAACAAACAAGGTGATTTTGTCAATGAAAATTTATTTGACATCGTTTGTGCAAGAATGTTTATTTTTGCACCGACAAAAGTCCTATGATTTCCATTTTCGATGATATGACCCAAGTCACCGAAGCCGAGGTGCAACGAATGCTGCCTTTGGTGGACGAGCAACGGCGCAACGAAGCCCTGAGATACAAGCATTTATTCGGACAATTCGCTTGCCTCAAGTCGTGGCTCATGTTGAAAGAGCTTCTAAAACCTTTGGGAGTCAACAACTTGGAGATGGGTCAAAATGAACATGGAAAGCCTTATTTGGTTCATTACCCCAATGTTCACTTCAACCTCAGCCATTGCAAAAACGGCATCGCTGTGGTGGTCGACTTCTCCCCTGTCGGCATCGATATTGAGTATTTCCGCAAGAGCAATTTGGCTTTGGTCAAGAAAACGATGAACCCTTTCGAAGCGGAATGGATCCGTTCTTCTGCTAACCCCGTTGAGGCATTCACCCAATATTGGACCAAGAAAGAAGCTGTGGTGAAACTACGCGGCACGGGCCTCATCGACGACCTACACTGTATCCTTGACGGTGAAGGCTACCGGTTGGAAACCCAAGTCAATCGAGATAAAAACTACGCCTGGACTGTGGCCTACACGGCATAAAAAAGACTGCGAAGCCTCGACTCCGCAGTCCAATATGATACACAAATAAGATTTGCTTTATTTGACAATTCTCGTTCCGCAGGTCGGGTCGCCGAGCTTCGTAGCTTCGGTGATAATGGCCTCGTGTCCAGTGGCTTCCACGAACAAGATAGCGGCTCTGATTTTGGGAGCCATGCTACCCTCGGTGAAATGACCAGCCTCCAGATACTGTTTGGCCTCAGCCACAGTGATGGTGTCGAGAGCCTTCTCGTTTTCCTTACGGAAATTGATGTATACCTTCGGCACATCGGTGAGGATATAGAACTCATCAGCACCGATCTTGATAGCCGTCATGGCAGAAGCGAGGTCCTTGTCGATGACCGCCTCAACACCCACATGCACACCATCTTTCAAGATGACGGGGATACCACCGCCACCTACCGTGATGACAATATTGCCTTCCTCGGCCAAACGCTTGACCAACTTAATATTTTGGATGTCAATGGGCTTGGGGGAAGCAACCACTTTACGCCAGCCTTTGCCTTTGGGGTCTGCCTTATAAACAGCGCCAGTCTCTTTGGCGTAAGCCTCAGCCTCTTCTTCGGTATAATAAGGTCCAACGGGCTTCGTAGGATTCTTGAACATCGGGTCGTCCTTGTCGACGAGCACCTGCGTCACGAAAGTGACCACATTACGGTCGATGTTTTCCTTCACCATCACCTTTTCAAGACCCATCTCAATCATGTAACCGATTTGGCCTTGGGTCTCGGCACCACATACATCCATCGGCATGGCCGGCAGACCAAACATCTGCGAACCAGCCTCATTCTGAAGCAACACATTGCCCACTTGGGGACCGTTGCCGTGGCCGATGACCAAATTATAACCTTGTTTCAGGAAAGGCAGCAATGACTGGCAAGTGTCGGCCACATTCTGCATTTGTTCCTGGCATGTTCCTTTTTGTCCGCTTCTCAACAAGGCGTTACCGCCGAAAGCGACGACTGCTAATTTACTCATTATTCGATATTTATATGTATTATTTCTTTATTAATTGCCTCTGGCTTCTGGCCTTTGGCTTTTGGCAGCTTCACAAATAGAAGGAGCTTTAAACCTTCGTTGAAGCTGCCAATAGCCAGTAGCCAATAGCCAAAGCTGTTATTTTCTATGATATGTCACGGAATAGCCGTCTTGTCCGATGACCAGCAGGCTATCGTTAAGGGAGATGATATTGTTGGTATCGGCAAAGCTGGATTGGGTGGTTCCATTGGTCACACCGTTGAGAATCAGCTTGTCGCCGACCTTTTCCCAGCTCTTGTATTCCCTAAAGCCTGTGTTGATGGACACCACTTCGCCATTTTCAAGCAAAGTGAACCCCACTTCACCCAAATAACTGCCTTCGGCAGCAGGTTCAACCCAGGTTCCAACAATGGAAGGACGGGAACATGAAGCGAAAACCAAGCCCATCAATCCGCATAAAACAAAGATAATCAATTGTTTGTTCATTTCTAACTCCTTTTTGATTTGGAGCGGCAAAGATACAACATTTTAAAGCACAAAAACAAGATTTTCAATTCTTTTTGGCTGTTTTCACCCTATGCACCCATCGCTCCAGCTCACCAAGCCACAAAATCAGCGAGGTTCCAATGATGATGCGTACCCACTCATCGAAAGGCAAAGGCACCACATTGAACATCTCACCACCAAAAGAAATGATGAGCACCTGACCAAGCGCAATTATTAATACAGTGATACCAAAACCACGCCTTATGTCCCTGTTGAGCAAGCCCTTAAACGCAGAGTCCATAGTATGATATGCCTTGGCGTTGAAGATGTTCCAAAACTGCATAAAGACGAAGATGGTAAAGAGCAGGGACAATTCCTTAGGCGTGAATCCTCCACTCTCATGATGGAAATTGAAATAGCTCAAAGCATAATCGCGAATGGAGAATTCCGACAATGAGTCGACATGGCAGTGCATGAAATACTGGATGAATCCGAACAAAATGGCTACAAAAAGCAATCCCACGCCAAAAATACGCCTGCCCATGTCCTTGGTGATGATAAAGGCGTCACGCGCACGGGGCTTCTCATTCAACACACTCTTATCTGGAGGCAAGGATGCCAAAGCCATGGCAGCAAAGGTGTCCATGATGAGGTTAATCCAAAGCATCTGCGTCACGGTGAGTGGCGAAGCATAACCCATCACTGCACCGAGCAGCACGATGAGGCAAGCCGCCACATTAATGGTCATCTGGAACAGGATAAAACGCTGGATGTTATGGTAGAGCGAACGCCCCCACATCACAGCACGGGCAATGCTCTTGAACGAGTTGTCGAGGATGGTGATGTCGCTGGCTTCTTTGGCTACCGAGGTACCGTCACCCATCGAAAGCCCGATTTGGGCTCGGTTCAAGGCAGGCGCATCGTTGGTGCCATCGCCCGTCACGGCCACCACCTCTCCCCTTTCCTGCAACAGACGCACCAAGCGTTCCTTGTCGGAAGGTCGGGCACGCGACATGATTTTCAAATCGTCGATGCGTTCCTTGATTTCGTCGTCGGTCAACAGGTTGAACTGCTTGCCCGTAATCATCTGTCGCTCAATGTCGTCATTCTCGTTCCAAAGCCCGACTTGTCGACCAATCTCCCTTGCCGTGCCAGGCGTGTCGCCCGTCACAATCTTGATGCCGATACCCGCATCAAGACAATTCTTAACAGAGTCGGCCACATCGTCGCGAATGGGATCTATGATACCCACAACACCAAGGAAGCACAAATCCTCGACCTGCAACTTGCCTTTGGGGGCGAACACCGTATCCAAATCTTCTTCTGTGATGTACTTATAGGCAAAGCCCAGCGTACGCATGGCCTTGTTCTGGTATTCCAACAGCTTATCTTCAACCTCCTGCTTCACCCAAGCGATGCCAGCCTCGCCATCAGCCTTCCTGACCGTAGCGCAACGCTTCAGCAGTATTTCGGGCGCACCTTTCACATACAAAATATACTCGCCCGAAAACGCAGTCTTGACCACCGTACACATGTACTTGTATTTCGTCGTAAACGGCAACTGCTTGACAATCTTGACATTGTCACGAATCCTGACAAAGTCCACATTGTTGTCGAAAAGCCAAAGCAGCAAAGCGCCTTCAGTAGGATTACCAATTACCTTCACCTTTTTCTTATCACTATAGTCAAGAAAAGCCGTAGAGTTGATGGCAATGCCCTCAGACATCAGGTGTCCAACCTCTGAATTGTCAATTTGGCCATTCTGCAAGCCAAATATGAGGCTATCGCCCAAACTCATGCGGTTTTTGGTGAGCGTACCCGTCTTGTCGGTACAAATCACCGTTGCCGCGCCCATGGTCTCGCAGGCATGCATCTTGCGCACCAAGTTATTGGTTTCCAGCATCCTCTTCATGCTCAGAGCCAAACTCAAAGTGACACTCATAGGCAAGCCTTCTGGCACGGCCACCACAATCAAAGTGACCGCAATCATCAGAGTATTAAGCGTATAGCGGGCGAAACCCATCCAATTGAATGGGGCGTCATCGGCATAAACGAAATACATCACCATACGCAAGACCCCAATCAAACCAGCGATAATGTAACTGGCAATCGTAATGCCATTACCCAATTTGTCAAGCTGCTCATTAAGCGGCGTCTTCACCTTATTGTCGATTTGCGCACCGCGATACACATTGCCCCACTCCGTGTCGTCGCCCACCTTCTCAACCACAAAAACGCCATGGCCTTCCATCACCGTACAGCCACGGCAGACATAGTTGGAAGGATAAGTCGCTTCTTCTTTGAACTCTTCTGGATCGGTGGTTTTGCTGCACGATGGTTCGCCTGTCAGGTCGGACTCGTTGACCCGCATGGCAACGGCTTCCATCAAAGTGCCATCAGCGGGAATCTCGTCACCCGTATTCAGTATCACCGTATCGCCCACCACGACATCCTTGCGCTCGATGCGTTGCACTAGTCCATCGCGATACACCGTCACCATCGTCTCGTCTTCGGTCTGATTCAGGATGTCGAACTTCTTGTTGGCACTTACCTCAAAGACAAAGCCCACCGTGGTGGCCAACATCACCGCCACGAAGATACCCAAAGGCTCCAAAAGCACCGAGAGTCCCTCACTACCCGTAAACAACTGGTACAAAGAGACTGCAACCGACAGCAGCAAAGCTATCAACAAGATGCGTATGATGGGATCGGAAAACTTTTCCAAAAACTGTTTCCAAAGCGGGTCTTTTTTTGGTGGGGTCAACACATTGTCGCCATACTTTTTGCGACTTTCCTCAACTTCTTCTTGGGTTAAACCATTCTTATAATTATGTGCCATTCTGCTAGTTTATCAATTTTTGCTATTTTTGCACTGAAAAAAACAGCGGCAAAAATACAACCTCCCTCAAAACTGAAAAGAGGTTGCAAGGTTACAACCCAAAATTAAAAAGCCAAGACAATGAAATTCAAGGAAATACATAAGACTGCTTTGGCCAAGGTGCTTTCTGACCTCGTTCAGTGCGACGGCATCGTCAACCAAGGAGAGATTGATTTCCTGCAACAAGTCTATGCTCTTTTCAATATCACGCTCACCAGTCGGAAAAAAGCGACCAACCTCAGCCTTTCCGAAGCCGTCAACATGTTAAGGAGTCTTGGCAAACAAGAGAAAATCGCCATCCTTCGGGTGTTTCAGCAACTCTCCCTTTCCGACGACTCCCTTGACCCTTCAGAGTCACTGCTGATTACAGCGCTACTCCTCTCCATTGGCATCGAACTGCCTGAAACCCATGGCCTTAATGCCAATTTCGTCTCCATCCCCAGCCTCAGCTTCGACACTCGCAATGCCGTCCTTTATGTTGAGCCTAGCTATAATAGGAAAGTCAATGCCAGCATCAAGCACGACTATGAAGCCATTTGCGGGCTGCTACGCCAAACACAACGCGAGTTCTTCTACCTCCCCAAAGCCATTGACGACCTCAAAAGCAAGAAAAAGACCTTCCGCAACACACTTAGCTACATTGAGCCTACCCTTTCGGAAGCCCAGCTCGACCTCATCGACAAGCATCTCCCCAAACTCGACAGCGTGTTTCTTTCCAAGGAAATCTTCCTCAACTATCTCAATGCCAATGGACTGAAAATCAGCAAGCCGTCGTTTTTCCTCAAGATTGGCAACATGAAGTCGAGCATTGACCAAGATTTCCTCATCCTTGAAACTGGCGATTCACCGTTACTGACCTTGGAGCGGCTCATTCAGCTCAACACCAATATCTTGAAAATCAATCCGCCCATTGAAAGCGAGAGAGAGAAGGCTTTTTTCAAAATACTAACTTTGAAAAACGAGACGAAGTCCAAAGAAGAACTCCATTACACCGGATTCCACAAAATCATCCTCGACATCTTGCTGAAATACGATGGGCTGCACGAAGTCAGCCGCCTGTTTATCAACCGGAAAGGCGACATCTTCCTCACCGACCGCAACAACACCGAAGTGAAAATGCCAGCCCTCTGCAAAGCGCTTTACATCTTCTTCCTCATACACGAAGAAGGCCTCTCGCTCAATTACCTCAACGACCATAAATCAGAGCTATACAAGATTTACAGCCATATCTCCACCTACGGTGACGAAGAGCTGCTCAAGAAAGCCATCGACAACCTCACCGACTTCATTGGCTCCACCATGAACGCCAACCTCTCGCGCATTCGCAAGGCTTTCCGCGACATCCTAGGCGATGAGGCCAACATCTACCTTATCAAAGGCGAAAAAGGTGGACAAAAAGTTGTCCACCTCGACCGTCGCCTCGTGGTCTTTGAAGACCGTGAGACGTTTTCTTGAAAGCATATTTTTCTAGTCAAAGGTTGTTGCAGGCATCAACAGGTATGTCATCCCAACGCTGGCAAGTGGGCAAAGGCATGGGATCTATAGCTGTTGATGCCGTCATTAAAGTCTTTGCGTCTTGAACCGCCTCCCATAGATTGACTACGTCGAATCTCCGATTTCCATGCTCACGCACATGGCCATGCGGGAATGACATGGGAGGCTAACCGGCACACTTGCTATACTATAACACTCTATGCGTTCTGACCACCCAACAAGAATGTGACATCAGAATTCGGGTCAATCTCGACCGATTCCTTGCCGTAGCGCATCACAATCATCTTCTTGCCGCCCTTCAGCCACATCTTTTCATCCACCACCCACAGAGCCGTGGCCTCGCGCAGGCCCACCACCGTCATATCTTGGTTGACGGCCAAATACTCGTTGATACGGTCCTGGCGCGTCTCGCCGCCATGCTTGATCATCTTGTCGATTTCAGGATGCGGGTCGAGATAGTGCGGATTGATTTGGAACGGCACTAGGTTGAGGCACTTAAACGATGCCGGTTGCACAATCGGCATGTCATTGGTAGTGCACAGCGTCGGGCAAGCCACATTGGAGCCCGCACTCCAGCCCATGTAAGGCACACCTGCGAGAGCGCGCTCGCGAATGGCATCCATCAAGCCATAGCGATGCATCTCGGCCACCAGATGGAAGGTGTTGCCACCGCCCACCACGATGCAGTCGGCCTCACGAACGGCTTTCACCTTGTCGTCGAAATGGTGAACAGAGGTGAAGTTCTCCAAGCCGAACTTGGTGCGGAACACATTCCTCACCTTCGACTCGTAGGCATCGTAGCTCTCAGGATAGACCATGCCGCCGATGTTGACGCCAGCGAAAGGCACGAAGATGATACGGCTATCCTTATTAATATGGTTCTGCAAGCAGAACAACTCGATTTGGGTCGAGGCCCAAGCCAGATAATTCTCACCGAAATTGGTCGAATTGCTGATCAGTAACAATCTCATAGTGTAAAATGTTGGTTAACGATGGCGCAAAGATAGCAAAAAAGGGATTGCATTCACAAGAAAGCATCGAAATCGTATTCCTTGGAATAAAAATATCAATTTGATTATCAAATATTTGCGAAAAACAACAAAAATTTTCATGAATTTTTGCTTGCATGAATGAAAAAAGCTGTACTTTTGCAGTGTCAAAAACGACTGGACTAGTAGCTCAATTGGATAGAGTCCCTGACTACGGATCAGGCGGTTGTGGGTTCGACTCCCGCCTAGTTCACACGAAAGGTTCCGCAAAAAGAACCTTTTTTTGGCCCATTCGACTAGCGGTTAGGTCGTAAGTTTCTCACACTTAAAACAGCGGTTCGATTCCGCTATGGGCTACAAAAAGAGCCGCATATGCGGCTCTTTTTGTTTTACATCAGGCTCAGCCCTTTCCGAGATGTTCATGCAGTATTACAACACAAAACGGCACCATCAGGGCATTGACAACGAACCCCCTGGAGCGCAAATACGAAAACAACAAATTATTAATCCGTACCCATGAAGCTGCTTGATGTTTCACATTAATTCAATATATTTGCTGTCTCAATTAATGGGTACATTATATTTCTTGCTAGGACATTCTAATAGTACAATAACATCTGGTTCCAATAAAGCAGCATGTATTCCGTTGCGGCACTATTTCCGAAAGGATACGGATGGTTGAACCTAAGAATATTGGTGTGCATCACCATGAAATAGTACTGCACTCGAGCCAACTCGTCTTCGGGATGCGCTTCTATATGCCGTAAAGTAGTGTAAGCAATCATCCTACGGAAATGGTTGTAGCGGAGATTAGGGCTATAGCAATAAGTAGATGGACATGAATAGGTGTCATTGTATTTCTGACGATATGCCCGCCACAATATGTCAAGCGATGGCGAGTAGTTGCCTGAAGCCAACATCTCTTCACACATCTTTAATATCCCTTCACAGGGCGCAAGGCGTTCAACTCCTATGGTCACAAATCCCCAAGCTACTTTTTCATTGAAATTTTCCGAATTCTCAAAGCGTTTGGAAATTTCCATCTTATCCTCTAATGTTGGTTCCGCATTCTGTCCGAGAAAACAATCAAACACGTCTGGTACCCAATCGGGAAGATAGTATTGTGGTGAGGACTTCTCATCCCAACTGGCATACCTCAACGAATCACCGAAAATGTCAGGCAGCCAACTTTCGGTCAATTTGTCAAGACAAGAAGTAATATCCCAGATGTTTTCTTCACCATGTTCCTCGTCCCCCTCTCTGGTTTCATTTGCCTTAATCTCTCTGACAAGCGTTCTGACTCGTTTTTGCACCCCTTTATCAGTTACCGATTTCAAACTAATACGGTCAAGTTCGGCAAAGAAGTCACTTCTGGTTTCAGCATATTCAGCTTCTTGGGCTTTCAACTGTTCCTCAGTGAGGTCAATGTCAGTAGCATCGTAAGTAAAACGCTCACATGCGTCGTAATCGGTCTCGATGGCGTGTAATATCTCCATAAAGTTATAGAATGCGACCATGTCGCTGAGCTCTTTTTTGCCTTTCCATTCATTGGGTAGTTTTAAAGTCTGTATGCGACTAGCCACAAAACATAACTGGTCTTCTATGCAAGATTCTTCAAATGCATAAAAGCCAGTATCGGCAACATATGCCGCCAAGGTCTTGTCGTAATAACACTCTTGCGATACATCTGCCGGAATCGGCGACAAGGTGTCTGGCCACACAAACCTTTCTGTTATGTCGTTTTCAAAAATCGTTACCGTAGGTTCTTGCTGTTTCTCCGCTTGCGGGGTCGGTGCACATCCGACCCCGGCAAGCATCAGCAACGTAAGTAAAAAGTGTTGCGTTTTCATAATCATTACATCGTTTTGCGTTATTATTATGATGCAAAATAAAGGAACCCCGAAAACATGACCAAACGATTTTCGGGGTTCTGTATGAAATGACTTTTAGGTGTATGAATTACCGTTTGCTAAGTGATTTCATAAAATTACGGCTTTCCTCTCATCACTAAATAATTGATGTTCCTCCACTTCTTGCTGGTCTTTGTATTCGGGTCACCGAACTCATGGCGTTGGCCATCAACATTGGTCGCCCAGCCGTAGGCGTTAGCTCCAACAAGATAGATGGCATTGTCCACACCCAAGTCAACCAAAGCCTGGGCAAAGTCGTGGAACGACTCAATGCTGAGCGTTTCAACGGTGAAGATCTCTCCGCTGCGGTCACACAAGGCACGGCGTACCGCCTTGCCTTTCAACTCGTTTTCAACAAGCTGCCCTTTGTCCACCAAGGGGAACTGGCGGAAGAAATAGCCGCCTTTTTCTGTCGCCTCCTCAAAAAGCGGAGAGTTGTCGGCCACCCCCACAGTCACGGTATCGTTGATGATAGCGCAGTAGCCTTTCTTTGAAAGTCCCCAAGCCTTGGGTTCGCCTTCCAGCACAAATGCACCCACGATGCCTCCGTTGTCAGCTCTGATGTCAGCTGCTTGTGCCGCAAAAATAATGCTCTGGTCGTTGCGGTCAATGTTGCCCACATACAGGCTCATACTCACCGAGTGAGGTATATACAACCTCATTGGGATGTCGTTGATGGTGGTGTCTGCTATTTCAACGAAACCTTGCCCTGTTTCCTCTGCTTTAGCCAACGGCATTTTTACCGTGGTTGTTTCCACCACCTCATTTGAAGGCTCGAAAACGCCCTGCTCAGGGTTTTCAACAGGAGATGTTAGCTCTGATGGCCACATCTGCCATATTATGATTCCGACGATGATGCCAGCAAGCAAAAGCAGCAACCATTTCCAGCCTTGCGGCTTGGGCGGCTTTTCCTCGCCAATAACGCGGATTTCATCATCTCTTATTTCATTGATTTCTTTCATTCCTTTGCCTCCTTCTCTATCAAATCCTTCAGCTGTTTCAAAGCCTCCTTCGATGCCGACACGGTATGAGTGAACCGCGACACATCCGAAAGGATGAGCTTCTGGCTTTGGATATTGATGTAATAGATATAGTTGCGATTGATGATAAGGCCCCTGCCTATACGAATAAACAGGTTGCCGTCGGTGCCAAGCTGCTCCCGAATCATATTCTCCACCTGCCCAAGCTGGAACGTGAGCATTCGCGTCTCGTTATCGGTCTGAACCAGGTTGCAGTAATTCCCGTCCGACGAGATAAACACAATCTTGTCGGGCGCAATGCGCACCAAGTCAGTCGTAGTGGATATGATCAGATACTTCTTCAGCATGACGAGGCAAAAGTAGCAACTAGTTTGGAATGCAAAAATAAGTTATTTGTCGAAATGTATGAAATAGCCATAAAAATGTATGAAATGGTATTATTCATTACTCTTAACAGAAAGCAATAATCCAATGAAATACGATGAAAAATTCAATAATTAGCCCCCATCGACTTTAAGAGCATAATTATCAAACATGAATCCGTGTCAACCTCGTGTCAACGGACTCGAATTTAGCGCAAAAATCACTTCCTTTTGCCAATCACATTGATGCTATAGCCTAACTCTCCGATTTCAAAAGAGCCATGTTTGCTTAGCCTGATCATCTCTTCCTTCGACATCTTCAGTTTTTTCTGGTCATCGGCCTCCTTGAAATTGACAAGACCATCGACAATTTTCTGGAAATCTTTCTGAATGTTGACGCTATCAAATAACGATTCTTTTAATTGAATCACCTTATCAATGTCACCTTCTTTAAATGCATTAAACAATGACTTATACTCCTCCGATCTAAGACTGTCTTCATTCCATCTCTTCTCCCGTCTCAAATAATCAATGTCGTGCTGTTGCAAAAGACCCACGGTAGGCTCCGTACTGATTGCTTCTGTTGTAACATCCGACGGTTCGCCTTCATCTTGAGTTGCCGTTACTTCTTCAACAGTTTGAGTTTCCACCTGTTCTTCTGTCTGATCTTTTTCTTGGGCTTCGGTCTGAGGGAGTGTTAGCTCTATAGTCTGTAGGTCAGTCTGTACAAATGTCTTCGCTTTGAAAGGCCACGGCGTTTTTTCGTAGACGAATTTGGAAACACAGGCGTATATTCCATATCCCAAGAGCATCAAAATCAATAGAAGCAACCACTTCCGTTTCCCCGGAAAGCGTCTTCCAATGCTTCTTATAATAGAAGGTCTCTCCACCACGGTACGAATGGGCTCATGGCTCACCTTCATCACCGGTTTTCCATAAACCCTAATATAAATGGTCCTGGTCGTATTATTAATCTCGTAATCATATGCACCCCATTTCGTTCTTGCCGTAGAAGGATTCATGGTTTCCGTGGCCTCATAATCGGTATTTCCGATTCTGAAAATCACTTTATACTGTACGGGTTCCAAAACGACTGTATAAATGTTTTCCAAGACATCACTCAGCAAAAACTCAACCCGTTCCTTTTCGAATTTGTCTCCTCTCGGCAAAACATCCAGCACTATTGCTTTGGAATAATTCTCAGGAACATGCAGTTTGTTGCCTTCTATTTTCAGCTGGTCTTGTCCATCGGAAGCATCCAACTTGAATTCATCAATAATATTCCCAAACTTGTCTTGGCATCTGATTTCAACGACTGTCATTACTGAGTCAACAGAATCCATAATATTTTGATTTTAAGCATCTTAACAAATAACAAAACTAAAATAAACACCTAAATGTAAGGTTTTCTTTTATGGTGCAAAAATAAGAACTATTCAACATTTTTCACCTTCAAAAGCAAAAAAAATGACCTACTGATACCCCAAAACAAGAAAATTCCGACTAAAGTCAGGATTTTCAAGAACCAAAAACCAAAATTTATGAAACCTTTTACTTGTAGCCACTCGGCTACAGATCTTTATGATAAGAACCGCTGCAAAAATACATTTTTTTTGGAATATGCAAGCCCTTTGATGAAAAAAATTGATTTTTTATCTCTTTTTCTCTTGACAGAAACAGTTTTTCCCCTTATATTTGCAACCTAAAACACAAAACAAATCATACTATGGGAAAATTCATGGACAAACTCACCGAAGCCATCATCAAGAACGACGGCCTCTCTGAAACCGAAGCAAAAGCCAAGCTCAACTTGGTTTACATCAAAATGAACCAATCCGAAATCAAGGATTTTGTAGACGAATATGTCGACTGGCTCATGAACGAAAAGAAGCTGAACTACAAGGCCATTCTACAAACGCCCGACAATCAGCTGCACGATATGTACCTGTCAGAGTTTAAGCACTGATTCTTTACAACACAAAACAAAACACATCCATGTCATTCCCTCGGGAATCTATGGACGTGTTTTGTTTTATTGGCGTTCCCAAATTATTCGATACGTTTGATCGGGAAGTGGCGCATCTCATACAACTCGTCAAGGTGCTTCTTGAGCCGACGCGCCATGGGTCGGAAGGTGTAGTAGGTAATAGTGGCCGAGATAGGCGCACCCACTAAAGGTATCACTTTTCCTACACCTTTGGCGAAACCTTCCTTGGTCATGCTGACACCAATCCATTGCGCAATCTTGATGGCGTACTTTGCCATGACCGTCTCCGAAATCTTGATACTCGCCGTCTTCGAGACCTGGGAAACAACCTTACCTATGGCCTCCACAGCTAGCTTGTTGCCCATCGCTACGCCCACAAACAATGTCATGATGTTGAGTGACTCTTCATCCAACTGATTCTTGGCATCGGTCAACGGCGGCCAGCCGTAAAGATAGAGGAGCTTCTGCAGCAAGGACAGGATATGACCGTAAAACTGAACCAAGTCGGTAGGGATTGTGCCTGCCATCCACCAACCTCCTGGCAAGCCCATCAACGCCGATGTGCCGCTCACCATGGTCAGGTGATAGCTGATGCACTGGTTGGCCAGTTTGTCAATCTCCTTTTTGGTCAGGACATTCAACGGACTCTCGTTGATGGCGGTAATCACCTCCATCGGGGTGCAGAACTTCGACAGCTCCTTGGTCAGGAACTCATCACGGTCAACCTTCACAAAAGGCATCTTCACGCTGGTGGCCAGCACCCTATTCCACAGGGTTAGGCTCTGGGTGTTTTTTTCGTTGGTCGTTTCACTCATTGTTTTTTTTGTTTTTTACGGTTTGCGGCTGCCACGGTGTGACAGCCCTACATCTCTAAACTCTAAACACTAAACTCTAAACTAATACCCATACTTCTCCTTCCACTTCTCCCTCAGATTCTTCCGCAATTCGCGCTCACGAGGGTTATCTTGTGGCTCATACAAAACCGTGCCAGAAATTTCATTTGGCAAAAATTCTTGCTCCACAAAGTTGCCCTCATAGGCATGGGCATACTTGTAACCATCATGATAGCCTAGGTCTTTCATCAATTTTGTCGGGGCATTGCGCAAGTGCAAAGGCACGGGCAAGTCGCCCGTCTGACGCACCAAAGCTTGTGCCGCGTCAATGGCGGCCACGGCGGCATTACTCTTGGGCGACGAGGCCAGGTAGGTCACTGTCTGCGACAAGATGATACGGCTCTCGGGCCACCCAATCTTGTTGACGGCATCGAAGCAGGCATTAGCCAGCAGCAAGGCATTGGGGTTGGCGTTACCGATGTCCTCAGAGGCGAGAATAAGCATACGGCGGGCGATGAAGAGCGGGTCCTCCCCTGCCTCGATCATGCGGGCGAGGTAATACAAGGCCGCGTTGGGGTCACTGCCACGCATCGACTTGATAAAGGCCGAGATAATGTCATAGTGCATCTCACCCTGCTTGTCGTATTTCACGAGGTTGCTTTGTATGCAGTCCGTCGTGAAGTCGTTGGTGATGACCAGCTCTTCTGCGGTCATGTCCAAGTCGTTCAGCGAAGTGACAACCAATTCGATGGCATTCAACAGCTTGCGGCCATCGCCACCACTGATTTTCATCAAAGCCTCAGGCTCCTTTACGGTGATTTTCTTGCCGAAATCGTACTCTAACGCCTTCACCGCCTTGTCCAAAAGGATTTCCAAGTCTTCTTTTTCCAACGACTTGAGCACATACACCTGACAACGTGACAGCAGAGGCGAGATGACCTCAAACGAGGGATTCTCCGTCGTCGCTCCAATCAAAGTGACCAAGCCACGCTCCACGGCACCTAACAACGAGTCCTGCTGCGACTTGCTGAAGCGGTGGATTTCATCGATAAATAAAATAGGTGCCTCGGGTGCCATGCGGGCGCGGTCGATGACCTCACGCACTTCCTTCACGCCGCTGCTGACGGCGCTCAGTTGGAAGAACTGCCGCTTTACCTGCTTGGAGATGATGAAAGCGAGGGTGGTCTTGCCCACGCCTGGCGGTCCCCAGAAGATCATGGACGGCACACGCCCCGTCTCAATGGCACGACGCAACACGGCATGTTCACCGATGATGTGCTTCTGCCCGATGTAGTCGTCAAGCGTGCTCGGCCGCAGGCGTTCCGCTAATGGGATTGTGGATTGCATTACATAAATTTTTGGCAAAGATAACACTTTTACAGAAAAAACCGACTTTTTCACTACCTTTGCGCCAAAGATAATTTCACCAATGAAAAACATCAAAATCATCCTTATCATCGCCCTGCTTGCTGCCTTCGGGCAATCGCAGGCTTGCACCAATTTCTTGATCACCAAAGGTGCCAGCGTCGACGGCTCCAACTTCATCAGCTACTGCGCCGACTCGCACATCCGCTATGGTGAGCTCTACTTCACCCCTGCTGCCGACTGGCCGGCGGGCAGCATGCGCGTGTGCTACGACCGTGGCACCAATGCGCCGCGTGGCAGCGTGCCACAACCGTCTCACACTTACCAAGTTGTGGGCTACATCAATGAAAACCAAGTGGCCCTAGGCGAGACCACTTTCGGTGGTCGTGAAGAGCTGATAGACCCGACGGGCATCGTGGATTACGGCAGCCTCATGTTCATCGCTTTGGAGCGCAGCAAATCAGCCCGCGAAGCTATCAAAATCATGGCCGATTTGGTGGAAGCCTACGGCTACGGCTCCGACGGCGAGTCGTTCAGCATCAGCGATGCCAATGAGGTGTGGTATATGGAGATCATGCCGAAAGGCTACACGCCGCAGGTGACCAAGACTGGCGACACCATCAATGCCGACCGTGGCGCGGTGTGGGTGGCCATCCGCATCCCCGACGGCTATGTGAGCGGTCACGCCAACGCAGCGCGCATCACCACCTTCCCCTTGCGCAACGGCAAGACCTCCATCACTGACAAAGACTGGAAAAAGCTTTACAACGAGCAAGTTGAGGTAATCTACAAACACGACATCATCGACTTCGCCCGCCGCAAAGGCTACTTCACTGGCAAGGACAAGGACTTCGATTTCAGTGCTGCCTACGCTCCCGTCGATTTCAGCGCTGCCCGCGTCTGCGACCTGCGTGTGTGGACCATGTTCAACAAGGTCTGCGATGGCATGGACGAGTATTGGGACTATGTCACTGGCAAGGACTTGACACATCGTATGCCGCTGTATGTCAAACCGAACCGAAAAATCAGTTTGAGCGACATGATGAGTTTTCAGCGCGACCATTTCCAAGACACCGAGTACGACAAGACCAAAGATATAGGCGCAGGTCCCTTCGGCTCACCCTTCCGCTATAACCCACTTTATTGGGAATACGATGGCAAGCCCTACCTCAACGAAAGAAGCATCGAAGTGGTGCAAACGGGTTTCTCCTTCATCGCGCAGAGCCGTTCGTGGTTGCCCAATCCCATCGGTGGCATCATTTGGTTTGGCGTGGATGACACCAACTCAACGGTTTACACGCCTTTCTATTGCTCCATCAGTGAGGTACCAATCGAATACCGCGTGGGCAACGGCGACATGCTAACCTATAGTGACAATGCCGCTTTCTGGGTCTTCAACCGACTGGCACATTTCAAATACCTATTCTATAATCGCGTCATCGGCGACATCCAAGCCGTACAAAACGAATTGGAGAGCGGCTATCAGGAGCAGGTCAACTATGCCGACAACCAAGCCATGAGCCTCTTTGCAAATGACCCACAGCTGGCCATCGCCTACCTCACCGACTTCTCCAACCAAGCTGGACACAATACCGTGGCCACTTGGAAAGAACTGGACAACTACCTTTTAGTTAAATATCTTGACAGCAATGTCAAGCAAGAGGAAAACGGCCAGTTCAAGCGCAACGGATACGGTTATCCCGCCAAACCGAAACAACCGGGATATCCAGATTCATGGAAAAAGGCTGTGATTGAGGAAACGGGTGATCGTTTCAGAAGGCCTGAATGATTGTTTGCGTTAATGCTTGTTGGGCTGTCATGTTATGGCATCCGCTGGAAAATGCGGCTGCCACGGTGTGGCAGCCCTACAATCCACCCATATATGCCTTAATCTCCGCCTCATTCATATTACGAAAACCATATTCATGCACTACTTCCCCATCTTCCAAAAACACAATGACAGGGAAGTTTCCGTTGATGGCTTTCAACAGACGCGCCACATCGGGATAAAGCATATCGCGATACCATGCTGACTCTGATTGTTCGTAAAAACTAGCGACACCTTCCTCGTTACCCATAAATAGATAGGTGATGTTTTCTTTAGGGAAGCCATAAAACTGTTGCATCAATGAAAGCTTGTGCGCCGCCATTTGGCAGTAGTCGCAAGAGGTCGAGAAAAAGCAAACCACCTGCTTGCCCATATGTAGGTTGAGGCTATCCAATGGAGCATCGTCAAGCATAGCATCGAAAAGCTCCACTTGAAGGTTTTGCTCTGGATCAGCGTTTGAAGTCAGATTGTCAGGAGGCGAGATAACGAAAACCGCAATGCTCGATGCCATAACAGCGAGGATGAGTATCAACCAGCGAAATGGTGTCTTCCAGCTTTCCATCCTGTAAATCAGCAGGAAAAACAGCATCAGCACTGCGTTTTTAATAAGGCTTTGCTTAGGATCGAGTTGCAAAAAGTCGCCAAAGCAATGGCAGCTGTCGGTGCGTCCAAGAGTTAGGGCATATATTAATAATAAGGTGTAGCCGCCAAGCATGGCCATACTTCCCCACCAATACATCTTATGCAATGTATGGGAAGCCAAGCCGATGCCCAAAACCAGCTCAAGGATGATGGCAAGGCGAGCTACAATGAAAGAGGCGTTAAGGCTAAAGAAATGGTAACTATAAATGTAAATCTCGAAGGAATCCATGTCGATCAGTTTCAGAACCGCCGACACAATAAACACAAGGCCCAACAGAACCTTCAAAACCGATTTACCGAGAGAATATGACAACCCCGATTATGGCTTGTTACCGTTATTATTGTTGTTGTTATTATTGTTATTATTGTTGCCGAAGATGTCATCCCACCAATGGTGTTCCACACCAGTCACCTCGTACTCTGACACTTCGTAGCAGATGACCTGTCCCCACCCCACGATTTCCTTCGACTTGTCGGAACACGAAGAGTTGTCCTCAATAGTGTAATACTCCTCACCCAAATTCACCACTTCCTCATTCTGGACGGTGGTGCAACGGCAATAACGCGTTTTTTTGCACGAAGGCAAGACCATTATCGACAAGGCAAGTATGACAAACAATAACTTTTTCATTCTCTAATCAAATTTCAGCGCAAAAGTACAAAATTTTGCTGTTCTTATACGAAAACGACAAAAAATAAAGCATATTGCACCTAAGGTTCAGTAAAAAATTCAGGATGCAACTCGGCAAACTTACGGTCATATTGTCGAATACGACTCAACGAGCGGCGTGTCCAAACAAGGCGCAGCGCATTGCGTTCCTCCTCTGTGAGGTGCCAATTGATATCGGTGGAAGCATGTAGACGGTTAGTAAGCGTGTACATCAGCAAAGCCGCCGAAACACTGATATTGTAACTCTCCGTGAAACCATACATCGGGATGCGGACATGCATGTCGGCATGCTCGACGGCATAATCTGAGAGGCCTAGTTTTTCAGTTCCAAAGGCCAAGGCCACAGGTTGGTCGAGCGGCAGGGTGTCAGGCGTGAAATCATTGCGATGCGGACAAGTGGCCACAATCTTGTAGCCCTTCTCGTGTAACTGTTGATAGGCATCGGGAGTATTAAACTCACCTTTCTCATAATAGTACATGTTGAGCCACTTGGTGCTGCCCAACACCACATCCGGATTGACATCGTAATGGTTGTTGTTCTCCACGATATGCACATCCTGGATGCCTCGGAGCTCACAACTGCGCAACACTGCGCTGGCATTGTGGGGCTGGAAAATGTCCTCAAGAACGACAGTGATGTGTCTTGTACGGAAATCAAGAATCTCCTCAAAACGCTGCCGCCGTTCATCGGTGATGAACTGCGTGAGGAACTCAAGCATGGCAATATCAAGGGCTGCATTCTGTTGAAATTCAAGATTCTGCCCCTCCCTTCCGTCATACACGATGGATTTCTTCATGAGCTTTACAATTTCATTAAGAGGTGCAAAAATACGAAAAAAGAAAAAATTACAAAAAAACGGCTGAAGGTAAGCCGAAAAAGCGTACTTTTGCACGCAAAATTTTGAATTGATATGGCACAGAACACAAAACAAGGAGATGAAAGGCTCGAAAACGTTGAAGAAGCCTTAAGCAAAACCGAACTTTGGATTGAAAACAACCAGAAAACCCTGTGGATTATTCTTATTGCCCTGTTGGTCATCGCTTTTTCCATCTATGGCTTCAGCAGGTATAAGGCAAAAAAGAACGAAACTGCCAAGAACCTGAGCTTCCCGAGCGAAATCAGTTTCGAGGAGAAGGCCACACAAGCCGTTGACTTCGCCTCATATTACATGCAGAACGAAGACTACACCACCGCCCTGAACGGCGATGGCGAAAAAGTCGGATTCCTCAACATCGTCAACGAGTATGGTTCCACCAAGGCTGGTAAGCTTGCTGCCTATTACGCGGGCCTTTGCTATCTGAAACAAGGTGACTACAACAACGCCATCGAATACCTCAAGAAATACACCAATGACGACAAGGTATTGTCTCCTTTGGCTTTAGGTCTCATTGCCGACTGCTATCTTGAACTCGGCGACCAGCAAAATGCCGTTGCCTATTACGAAAAGGCCGCCAAGAAGAACGCCAATGATTTCACTTCACCGATGCACCTTGTCAAGTTGGGCATGACCTACGAAATCATGGGCAACTATGCCAAGGCCCTGGAGACCTACAAGATCCTGAAAAAAGACTATCCGAACAGCAATGAAGCTTTCGAAATCACGAAGACCATTGCCTATCTCGAAGAAAAGATGAAATGATTTAAGGGGGTTAATATAAATAAGAATGCCTGGCCCTGAAAGGTCAGGCATTTTTTTGACAATAAGTTTTATGGAAAAGAACATCAGAATCGCCTATTTTGGCACGCCCGAGTTTGCCGCATCGCAACTGGAAGCCATTCTCAAAGCTGGCTACGAAGTGGCAGTCGTAGTCACCATGCCTGACAAACCCGCCGGTCGCGGACGCAAGATCCAGTATTCAGACGTTAAGCTAACCGCTTTGGAACACGGTTTGCCATTACTTCAACCTGAGAAGTTGAAAAATCCTGAGTTTTTGGAGCAATTGGCTTCATACCAAGCTGACCTTTTCATCGTTGTGGCTTTCAGGATGTTGCCTGCCGTGGTTTGGCAGATGCCCAAAATGGGCACTTTCAACCTTCACGCTTCCCTCCTGCCCCAATACCGTGGCGCGGCACCCATCAACTTCGCCATCATCAACGGAGAGACCGAGACGGGACTCACCACCTTCTTCCTCAACGAGGAAATCGACAAGGGCGCCATCATCATGCGTGAGAAAGTCAACATCCGTCCCGACGAAACCGCCGGAGAACTCCATGACGAGTTGATGCTGTTAGGCAACAAAGTCGTTGTTGAGACCATTAAGAAGATTGAAAATGATGAAGTCCACGCTTTGCCACAAGAAGAACTGTCAGAAAACCAGCCCTTGAAACCCGCTCCTAAGATTACCAAGGAGTTTTGCAATATAGATTGGAGCAGTGACTGCCTGACCGTCTACAACCACATTCGCGGGTTGTCGCCCTACCCTGCCGCACACACCCAACTGCAGTCCGAGAATGGCGAAACCATCGACATGAAAGTTTACGCCGTTGAAATCGAAAGTTGCATCCCGAATGTTGCCCCAGGCAGCGTGGTCACCGACCACAAAAAATACCTTAAAATCGCATTATCGGACGGATTCATCCATCTGAAACAAGTGCAACAAGCTGGAAAAAAAGCCATGCCGATTGACGATTTTTTGAGGGGAACACAACTCAACGGCTCTTGGAAAACCACTTTATAATGAGGAAAATAGTTCCTTTTTCAGTAATTTTTCGTTTTTTTTGCTAAAAAACGCACATTTTTTTTCAAAAATGCTTGTATTTTACAAAAATACATTACTTTTGTCGGGTAAAAGTTTAACCACTAATTATAAACTAATATGAATAAAGTAGAATTAATCAATGCTATCGCCGAAAAGGCTGGCATGACCAAGGTTGATGCAAGAAAGGCTATCGACGCCATCATGGATGTCACTAAAGATGAACTGAAGAAGGACGGCAAAATCGCCCTCGTAGGCTTTGGCACACTCTCAGTTACCAAGCGCCCTGCAAGACAAGGCCGCAACCCCAAAACTGGCAAGACCATTAAGATTGCTGCAAAGAAAGTAGTGAAGTTCAAACCCGCAGCAAACATCCTGAAATAAGACAATATTTCAAAAACAAAAAAAGCCGTCATCACTGACGGCTTTTTTTGTTGCCTTTTCTCCTAATCGTGCCATCCTTTTCATACTGAAGCACATCATTATCGACCAGAAACCGTATCGCATCCAGCACCTGAGACTCTTCCATATCGCTGCATTTGGATAAGATGTCCTTCACAGGCTGACCCGTCTCACGCATCACGCTCTGGACCCGCTCTTCTATCGAATCGTATGGGACACGATGTTGACCCTGTTTCAAACACACATCACAACGGCCACAAGTCTTTTTTGTCTTCTCGTTGAAATAGCGCAATAGCTGCACACTTCGGCATTCCTCATCGTTATTCACAAAGTCGATGACCGCCTTCACACGCTCCTCAGCATCTTTTTTTCGGTCGTAATAGTTCTCTTTCGACAGGCCAAAGTGCTTTGCATCAACAAATTCCGATAAAAAGAGCACTTGTGGTTTGTCGTTGCGTGGTGCGTAGGAAAGGAACTGGTAAGATTCCAGCTTTTTCAACTGCTCAACGACTTTGTCCGAAGCTAGTCCGGTCTTTTTGGCCAAAACCTCCTCGTTGATTTTAACGAAATCGGTAAGCACACCAGGCAAACTACGCAACATACACTTAATCAGTTCGCTGTATTGCGGATTGTTGACCTGAAAGCCATAAATGTCGTCACGCGAGGCCTTGATCATCACCTTGGAAGGTTCATCAAAGCTGTCGGAGAGCAACAGAAAGCCTTCTTTTTCAAGGATTTTCAAAGTGTGGAACACCTCGACAATGGAAAAACCATAATGATTGGCAAAATCACTCATTACCAAAGGATAAGAAACATTCTCCCCAGCCCCGATGGGAATATTGAAATAATTTCCCAAAGCACTATAAATCAACTTGATTCGATCCAATTCGGGAAATGACTGGGTCAAATTCTCCTGCAACTTGGTGATATCGGCGGGCGAAACAAGCAAGAAAGCCTCGGAAGGCTTGAGGTCTCGGCCTGCGCGACCAGCCTCCTGAAAGTAGGCCTCGATACTATCGGGTAGGTCCATGTGGATGACAAGGCGCACATCGGGTTTATCAATGCCCATACCGAAGGCATTGGTGGCAGCAATAACCTTCACCTTACCTTTCATCCATAATTCTTGGCGCTCATCGCGAGTCTTAGCATCCAATCCAGCATGATAAAAGGTGGCAGAGATACCCACCGAGTTGAGCCAATCCGAGATGACTTGTGTACGCTTGCGGTTGCGTACATACACGATGGCGCTTCCCTCGGTCATAGCTTCCAACTTGCGGCGCAACACACCGTATTTGTCGGCCTCATGATATACATTGTATGTCACATTCTTGCGTTCGAAACTACTTTGAAAGACATTTTTCTGCTTAAAGCCGAGACGGAACTGTATGTCGTCGACCACCTTAGCCGTCGCCGTGGCAGTCAAAGCCAAAACGGGAGTATTGGGCATATAAGGCCTAATGTCGGCAATCTTCAAATAAGGAGGACGGAAGTCATAACCCCACTGTGAGATGCAATGCGACTCATCGACGGCCAGCAAGCATACCTTCATCCGCTTCAGAGCTTCTATAAAGGCATCCGTTTGCAAGCGCTCAGGCGAGACATACAGGAACTTCAACCTCCCGTATGCCGCTTGGTTATAAGCCAATTCCAAGGCATCGGGGTGCATCCCTGAATAGATGGCAGCTGCAGGAATGCCTTTGTCCACAAGGTGTGCCACTTGGTCTTTCATTAGCGCGATGAGCGGTGTGATGACAAGGCACAAACCCTCCATCGCCATGGCAGGTACCTGAAAACAAATGCTCTTGCCACCGCCCGTGGGCAACAACGCGAGCGTGTCCTTCCCCTCCATCACCGAGTCGACAATGTCTTCTTGAAGCGGACGGAAGCTCGGGTAGCCCCAATACTGCTGTAATATGGCTCGAGTGGCGGCGGACATGGTTACTGCATTTTCTCAATCTCAATTTGCAACTGGAGCATTTCATCCCTGAACTTCGCTGCACTAAGGAAGTCCATCTCCTTGACCGCCTTTTCCATGCTCTTCTTGGCCTGCTGGATGGCTTTCTGGATTTGCTCCTTCGACCTATATTCGGTTCGACCTTCGGCCGCCATCGTGGCGTCACCCGATTGCGAATAGGACACAGGTGCAGGCTGGCCTTTCAAAGTACCCAATGAGTTATCAATGGCTTTGACAATGGTCTTGGGCACGATGCCATGTGCTTCGTTATAGGCCATCTGCTTGGCACGACGACGAGCAGTCTCGTCGATGGTCTTGCGCATCGAATCGGTAATCGTATCGGCATACATGATGACCTTGCTCTCGGCATTACGCGCAGCACGGCCTGCGGTCTGCACCAAGGAACGCTCCGAACGAAGAAAACCCTCCTTGTCGGCATCAAGAATAGCCACAAGGCTAACTTCGGGCAGGTCCAGACCCTCACGCAAAAGGTTCACACCCACCAAGACATCGAAATCGCCCATTCGCAGACCTTGCAAGATCTCCACACGCTCCATGGTGTCCACATCAGAGTGAATGTACCGTGTCTTGATTTTCAAGCCGTTGAGATAGGTATTCAGTTCCTCGGCCATGCGTTTCGTCAAGGTGGTGACCAATACACGCTGGTTCTTCTCCGTCACTTTGTGGATCTCATCAATGAGGTCATCGACTTGATTCAAACTGGGGCGCACTTCAATCACAGGGTCGAGCAAGCCTGTGGGGCGAATTAGCTGCTCCACATATACACCATCGCTTTGCTGCAACTCAAAGTCAGCGGGTGTGGCACTGACATAGATGGTCTGCCCCGTAAGCGCCTCAAACTCATCAAACTGCAAAGGTCTATTATCCAATGCCGATGGCAAACGAAAGCCATATTCCACCAAGGTTTGCTTGCGCGAACGGTCACCACCATGCATGCCACGAATCTGTGGAATGGTCACATGGCTCTCATCGATGATGGTGATGAAATCGTCAGGAAAATAATCAAGCAGACAGAATGGTCTCGTCCCTGGACTGCGTCCGTCAAAATAACGCGAGTAGTTCTCAATGCCAGAGCAATAGCCCAGTTCCTTCATCATCTCAATATCGTAGTTCACACGGTCTTCCAAGCGCTTGGCTTCCAAGTTCTTCCCAATCTCGCGGAAATACTCGGCCTGCTTGAACATGTCATCTTGGATCTCCGCCACAGCAGTGTTCAACTTACTTTGTGAAGTCACAAAGATGTTGGCGGGGAAGATGGTCAGCTCAGAGAGTTCCTCCATCTTTCTCCCTGTCACGGGATTGAGCATCTCCAGGCTGTCGATCTCGTCATCCCAGAACACGATGCGGTAGGCATAGTCAGCGTAGGCGGGAAACACATCCATTGTCTCGCCTTTCACCCGAAACTTGCCTTGCGTGAACTCAATTTCGTTACGCACATACAATGCCCCGACCAAAGCCTTGGCCACCTCATCGCGGCTGATTTTCATTCCACGCTCCAAATAGATGATATTCTTGCCGAAGTCATCTGGATTGCCAATGCCATAAAGACATGACACAGAAGAAACTACGATAATATCACGCCGGCCCGAAAGCAATGCTGAAGTCGTCGCTAAACGCATCTTGTCGATGTCCATATTGATGGCGAGGTCCTTTTCAATATAGGTATTGGTGGCGGGAATGAACGCTTCTGGCTGGTAATAGTCGTAATAGGAAACGAAATAATTCACCGCGTTCTCAGGGAAGAACTGCTTGAACTCGCCATAAAGCTGCGCTGCCAAAGTCTTGTTATGGCTCAACACCAAAGCGGGTCGATTCACCTGCGCCAGCACATTGGCAATAGTGAAGGTCTTGCCCGAACCCGTCACGCCAAGCAATGTCTGTGCATGGTCACCTCGTTGCAATCCGTCCACCAACTGCTTGATGGCTTCGGGCTGGTCACCAGTAGGCTGAAAATCAGAGACTAGTTTGAAATCCATAATCAATATCGTTTTGCAAAGTCTGCAAAGATACACATATTTTTCGTAATTTTGCGGCCTCAAATGACAAGGAATGATTCAAGCGACAGGCATCCATAAATCTTACGGCAACCTCGAAGTGCTCAAAGGCATCGACCTCCACATCAACAAGAAGGAAATCGTGAGCATCGTCGGTGCTTCGGGTGCGGGCAAGTCCACCCTACTCCACATCATCGGCACCTTGGACAAGGCCGACCGAGGACAACTCATCATCGACGGCACCGAAGTAGGCAAACTGAACGATAGCCAATTGGCCGCTTTCCGCAACCAAAAGATCGGTTTCGTGTTCCAGTTCCACCACCTCTTGCCCGAGTTTACGGCCATTGAAAACATCTGCATTCCTGCCTACATCGGCGGCATGGGCAAAAAAGAAGCCACAGAAAGAGCCGAAAAACTACTTGAATACCTGAATCTTACCGACAGAAAGACCCACAAACCTTCCGAACTTTCAGGTGGCGAACAACAGCGTATTGCCGTAGCGCGCGCCCTCATCAACCAACCCGCTGTGGTGCTGGCCGACGAGCCTTCGGGGAATCTCGACTCGAAATCGGCAGAAGAACTGCACAAACTTTTCTTCCGCCTCCGCGACGAAATGGACCAAACTTTTGTCATCGTCACACACAACCCGACATTGGCCGCCATGTCAGATCGCACTATTACTATCAAAGACGGAAGAATTTAGTCTACACCTATAATAAAAAGAGCCTGTTTTCGTTAACACTTAGATTTAGAACGAAGAAAATGAAAAAACACATACTATTCTCCCTTCTTTTTGGTGCCACACTCGCCTTAGGTGTCACCACAGTCCAAGCCCAAAACGCAGAGTCGTACGAGTCATTGATGAAAAAAGGCAACGACAAGTTCACGGCCAAGGACTACATCAGTGCGAAGACCTACTACGAGATGGCTTTGAAGCAAAAGGCGAACGACCCGACAGCCAAAAAGAAGTTGGACGAAACCGTGAAGAAGATTCAGGAAGACGGTGCCCGACAGGAAGTATTCTATGCCCATTTAGATGCCGGCGACCAATACTATGGTCAACAGAAATACGAAGAAGCTTTGGCGGAATACGAGCAAGCCTTAAAAGTTTTCCCCAACGATAAATATGTTAGCGGTCAGGCTGAGGCCGTGCGTGCCATTTTGAAAGAGCGTCAGGACAAACAAGACGCCTTCGACACCGCCATGAGCCAAGGTGAGAGTTTGCTGGCCGAGGACAACTTCGATGCCGCCATCATGCAGTTTGAAACCGCCATCGAGATTTTCCCCAACGACAAACTGCCCAAGGAGAAACTAGCCGAGGCCAGACAGAAAAAACAGCTCTACACTGAAAAGGTAACCCGGTTCGACAACCTCATGGAGGAAGCCCGACAGTTCGGACTGCGCAAAAATTACGATGCTGCCATCGGCAAACTCGACCAAGCCCTTGAGTTGTTCCCTGACGACCTCGAAGCCAATGCCAAACGCAATGAATACCAGAGCGCCAAGAGCATTGCCGACCAATACAACGGTATCATTGCAGTAGCCGACCAACTTTATGAAAACAAAGCCTACAAGGAAGCCAAAGCCCAATATCAAAGTGCCTTGGCCGTAGTGAAAGGTGATGCCTACGCCACTGACATGATTGCCCGTCTTGATCCGCTCATCGCGGAACAGGATGCGGAAGAAGCTGCAAGAATTGCTGCTGAACAAGAAGCTGCACGCTTGGCTGCTGAGGCTGAGGCCGCTCGTATCGCCGCAGAGCAAGAAGCTGCAAGACTTGCCGCAGAAGCGGAAGCTGCAAGGTTAGCCGCTGAAGCCGAAGCCGCTCGTATCGCTGCTGAACAAGAGGCCGCTCGTATCGCAGCTGAACAAGAAGCCGCACGTTTAGCTGCGGAAGAAGCAGCGCGTATCGCCGCAGAGGAAGAAGCCGCACGTCTGGCAGCCGAAGCTGAGGCTGCTCGTATCGCGGCAGAAGAGGAAGCTGCCCGTCAGGCCGCTTTGGCCGCTGCCGAAGCAGAACGCCAGGCCACCATCAAGACTATGCTAGATGCAGCTGATGCTTTGTTCAACCAAGAGGATTACGTCAGCGCCAAGGTCAAATACCAAGAGGTCGTGAACTTTGATGCTGGCAACGCGATTGCCACTGCCAAGATACAGGAAATCGACGGTATCTTCGCCCAAAAGGCGGCAGAGTTGGAAGCCAACTTCAACAACGCCATGAACGCCGGCAACAATGCCATGAACGCTGAAAAGTTTGCCGAAGCCATCACGCACTATCAGACGGCTTTGGCTTACAAACCCGAAGACCCTACGGCCGCCACACAACTTGCAGCCGCAGAAAAGGCAGAGAGCGACCGTATCGCTGCCTTGCGCACCCAATACAACGCCTTCATCAAGGAGGGTGATGCCAACTTCAAGACCAACACCTTCGACAAGGCTATCGAAGCCTACACCAAAGCCGAGGAACTTGGCCTGGAGACCTACCCCACTGAGATGATAGCCCGCATTGGCGAAATCATCGAACAAAACAAGCTCTATGAGCTGAACAGCGACTACATTTCACTTGCCGCTGGTGAGGCTCGCCGTTTTGAATTCAACAAGATCGATGTGGCCGTGCGTCGTTCCAACTACATCATCATCAAGGTGCGCAACCCGCATCCGGAGAAGACCTTCCCAATGATCGTCTCCTTCGGCGGTGCTGGCGGCAAGAACGGTGGTTTCGTGCTACCTATTGCAGCAACCGAAGAAGAAAAAACCTTCATCTTCCGCATCGGGTCACAATACAAGTGGTTCAGCGAAGACAACACTTGGATTGAAATCATCTCCGAGAATAATGAGGTGGAAATCGGGAAACTGGAGGTTTCGAGGAGCAACTGATCTATTACAACCGCTTATGGAGCTACAATCGGCAACTCTGTGGACTCTTTTATTGTACTGACTGAATAAACGCTGTCGACCACATACTTGCTCATGCCGCGCCAAGGCAAAGTGCCAAGGTATTCCTTATAGTGCAGTTCAACGAACTTGCCAGCACAGCGTTCCAATTGTTTCGCCACATTCTCATCCTTCACCGAGAAGTTGAATTCGTTAGACTGTATGGTGGCGTTATTGTTTTTGGAGTTATACCCAGCTTGAATGAGCCGGCCTTCGTAGGTCTTAAAAACATAGCCTTTGTAAACGAACAAGTTGAGCTCGCCAGCCTTCACGCCACTGCCGAAAACAAAATAGAATTTGAAAAAGACAAAACTAGCCGCAGCCAGTACGACAACGATAGTTAAAATGGTGACGATTTTCCTTCCAATTCCTCTTTTCTTGGGTTTTCCTAAATTCTCTTCCATAGTTATTGCTCTTTTTTCTGTTTCTTCTGATAAAAATCACAAATCGTCGTGATGCCACATTCCTCACATTTGGGCTTGCGCGCCAGACAGACATAGCGTCCGTGCAGGATCAGCCAATGGTGTGCTTTGGAAATCACCTCTTGGGGCAGATGTGCCACCAAAGTCTTTTCGGTTTCCAGCACATTCTTTGAGTTTTTGGTCAAGCCGATGCGGTTAGAAACGCGGAAAACATGCGTATCGACGGGCATGGCGGGCTGGTCGAAGGCCACGGCCATCATCACATTGGCAGTCTTACGACCCACACCAGGCAGTTTCTGCAAGTCTTCTAAATTATTGGGAACTATACCATTGAAGTCGCTCATTAAGGTTTGCGCCATCCCCAACAGATTCTTGGCCTTGTTATTGGGATAGGAAATGCTTTTGATATAGGTGTAAATCTCATCCTCAGAGGAATTAGCCATATCTTGTGCCGTCGGGAAACGCTGGAACAAAGCCGGTGTGGTCATGTTCACACGCTTGTCAGTACACTGTGCCGAGAGAATGACCGCAACCAATAGTTGATAAGGGTCTTTATACTCCAACTCCGTCTCAGCCACAGGCATATGCTCCTCAAAATAGGCAACAAAAGCGTTGTATTTTTGCTGTAACTTGGTTTTCATCTTTTTTTCTTCACAAAACTTTCAAAACTTACAAAACAATTGTCCCAGTTAAGGAAAGCACGCCAACCGGCTGCTTTCCTGCGGCAAGGCGGTTGCCGCGCCGCACCACAATCTAAAGTTTAGCCTTGTTTTGAGGGTTTTGTTCTTAAATAATGTCTCCCTGTTCATCTACAAGGACACCCCAGCTGACGGCAGTCATTTTGTCTTCAGTAAAGAAGAAGTCAATCATGGCATCTTCATAGGAAACACGCAGCTCACCATCTTCAGTCTCTTCCTCCAATTCCTTGAAACCGTTGTCCTTCATCAATTGGATGACTTCGGGTTTCTTAAGTTCAAATACTTTCTTTCCGTACAGCGTAGCTGCCTCATTTTCAGTCTCAAAGCAAGCCACCACTGATTTGGTGACACCCTCGAAATAGATATTCGTCTGGATGGAATCATACTCGTAATAAATGGAGCGGTTGCCCGTTTCTTCCATATCGCTCAGTTCTTCATAAAAATCGGGCATGTTCAGCATTTTGACTGTCTCGTCAAGGGTCATTCCGAAAGGGATCTCGCCGTAGCCTTTCAACGGCACAATGGTAAAGTCTTTCATCATAGTTTAGTGATTTGGCCGCTAAGATAGGCAATTTATTGGAATGGCAAGATAAAAAACAGAAATTTTACTTATTCAAACCTTATCGACTTGGTGGGAGTGATGCGATTGATGACCGAGGTCGGAATGAGCAGCATCAAGACCCAGAGCAGGAATGTGCCCAAATTGACGAAAATCACAGTGCTGAGATGCAACTCAATGGGCACAGCGGAGAGATAATAGGTGGCAGCATCCAGTTTGATAAAGCCCGTGTATTGCTGCAAGAAGCAAAAGCCTAAACCGATGAGATTACCAATGAGCATTCCGATGAGCAGGATGCGTAATGAGCGGCGCAAAAACACTTCACGGACAAACTTGTTACTCGCACCCATGGCCTTCAACAATCCTATGGTTGATGTACGTTCAATAATGATAATCAGCAACATACTTATTACCGTAATGCCTGCCACCAACAACATCAAAGCCATAATGAGCCAGACATTAGTGTCTAACAGGTCAAGCCAATCGAAAATTTGAGGATTGCTTTGTCGGGCAGTGTAGGAAGCCAATTCAGAGGGCAATGTATAGTAAAGTTTCTCATTGACTTGATTCACATCGGCATCATCGTTCAATGCAATTTCCAAAAGTCCGGCTTCATTATCTTCCCATCCGTTTAACTTGCGAATTTGGTTGAGGTCGGCGAAGACAAAACGCTCGTCGAATTCATAGAGTCCCGTCTCAAAGATGCCTGAAACCGTGAATTTTCGTCCTCGTGCCTGCTGGTCCTTGTCGATGAACCACACACGGACATCGTCGCCTACATCGAGCAGCATTTTGTTGGCAATCACTTTGGAAACCAGCACCTCGTTGGAGCGTTCATCAGCATGATACACAGGTATTTTACCTTCCAGCAGACAGTTGCTGAAATAGGTCCAATCATAATTCTCGTCCACGCCCTTCAGCACCACACCCTGAATCTCGTCATCGGTCTTAATCATGCCCGCCTTGTTGGCTACCTTCTGGTAATGACTGATGCCTTCAACAGAGTTCAACCTGCTGATGAGCAACGAATCCAACACAAATGGCGTCTCTTCCACCGACTCGTTCTTGTCCAACGACTGCACATGTATCGGAGCCACAAAGCCAATCACCTTGTCGCGAATCTGGTTCTTGAAGCCAACCACTACCGCCCAAGCGATAAGCATCACGATGATGGCCAAAGCCACGCTTGTGACGGCCAAGCGCATCACTGTCGAAGAAAGATTTTCCTTCGAAAGCGAAAAAATTCGGTCTGCTATGAATTTTGGGCCCGACATTTGCAGGTTTTTCAATAATTTTGCAAAAGTAAAAATAAAACCGAAATGAAAAGACAATTCTTTGCCATCGCTTTCTTCTTTCTGACCCTAATAGTGCCTGCGTCGGCGCAAATCTTCAAGATGGACGACGAACCCAAGCTTGCTTTTGTAGACAAGGCGCATTATGTCAGTGCCGCCATGCAAATGGATGACTACCTGCCACTTCTGCAAGGAAAACGCGTAGGCGTGGTAGGCAACCAAACCAGCATCATCGGCAACACGCATTTGGTGGACACCTTGCTTTCTTTGGGTGTAGACATCAAGAAGATCTACACGCCCGAACACGGTTTCCGTGGCACTGCCGACGCGGGTGCCAAAGTCAACAGCGGCAAAGATGAAAAGACCGGCATTCCTATCGTCTCACTATACGGCAAGAACAAGAAGCCCACAGCAGAGATGCTGCAAGGCATCGACATCATTCTCTTTGATTTACAAGATGTCGGCGTGCGTTTCTATACCTACATCTCCACCATGAGCTATGTGATGGAGGCCGCAGCCGAAAACGGGCTCCCAGTCATTGTCCTTGACCGTCCCAACCCGAACGGTTTTTATGTGGACGGACCCGTGTTGAAATCTGAGAATAAGTCCTTTGTGGGAATGCACCAAGTGCCCGTGGTCTACGGTATGACCATCGGTGAATATGCCAAAATGGTGAATGGCGAAGGCTGGCTGAAAGGCGGCATTACCTGCAACCTCTCTGTCATACCTATTAATAATTACAATCGTAACGCCATATACGAGCTGCCCGTGAAGCCGTCGCCCAACCTACCCAACTGGGAATCGGTCTATCTTTACCCTACCCTTTGCTTCTTTGAAGGCAGCATTGTCAGCATCGGTCGCGGAACAGAGACACCTTTCCAGATATATGGCCATCCCGATATGCGCGGCAGCTACACCTTCACGCCCAAAAGCACGAGTGGTGCCTCCAAACCTTTGCTTGAAGGCCAACGCTGCCGTGGCGAGAACCTCGTCGAGTTTGCCCACGATTACCTTAACAACACCGACCAGCTCCAACTTGAATGGTTCATCGAGGCCTACCTGCAACTGAAGAACAAAGGCTTCTTCAAGGATTACTTCCGTCTGCTTTCAGGCGACAAACAGATGCAACGCGACATAGAAAACGGAAAAAGCGCGGAACAAATCCGCGCTTCATGGGAAAACGACCTTGAAGCATTCAAAGCCGTCAGGGCAAAATACCTGATGTATTGATTATCTCAACCTTCCAGGATACACCTTCAAGGCCTCTTCGAGGCACTTGATAGCAGCCTTCAGGTCATCAATGCAGATGCAGTAGGTGATACGAGCCTGATGACGTCCCTTTTCAGGGTCGGCATAGAAGCCTGTGGCGGGAGCCAACATTACAGTGGCACCGTTGTAGCTGAAGTCGGTGAGCAACCATTGGCAGAACTTGTCGCTATCGTCAATGGGCAGGTCGATGACGGTGTAGAAAGCACCCTTTGGCATTGGGCAGAAGCATCCAGGAATTCTGTTGACGCCTTCGACGATGACATTACGGCGGGCAATGTATTCGTTATACACACCATCAAAGTATGACTGCGGGGTTTCGACAGCGGCTTCAGCAAAGATCTGACCAAAGCTCGGTGGCGACAGACGGGCCTGAGCCAGACGCATAGCGATGGCATAGACCTCACTGTTACGGGTCACCATGCAACCTACACGGGCACCACAAGCGCTGTAACGCTTGGAGACCGAGTCGAACAGGACAGTGTTACGCTCCAATCCTTCAAGCTGCATCACGCTGAAGTGCTTGTGACCATCATAGCAGAACTCACGATACACCTCATCAGCAAATAGATAAAGGTCGTACTTCTTGACCAAACCTGCCACCTTCAGCAACTCCTCGTGGGTGTAAAGATAACCCGTGGGGTTATTGGGGTTACAAATCATGATGGCTCTAGTGCGAGGTGTGATGACTTTCTCGAATTCCTCAATGGGAGGCAGGGCAAAGCCCGTCTTGATGTCGCTAGGGATAGTGACAATCTTGGCATCGCACAGCTTGGCGAAGGTGTTATAGTTGGTGTAGTAAGGTTCCGGGATGATGATTTCGTCGCCAGGATTGAGGCACACGGTGAAAGCCATTTGCAAAGCCTCGCTACCGCCAGTGGTGACGATAATTTGGTTCGGGGTCACATCGATGCCGTGACGGTGGTAATAGTTGCACAGAGCGCGACGATAGCTCGGAATACCGGCCGAGTGGCTGTATTCCAACACACCATGACTGGCTGGAAGATCCTTCGCAGTCTCAGCCAAAGCCTTCAAAGCTCCCTTAGGAGTTTCAATGTCAGGCTGACCGATGTTGAGGTGATACACATGGATGCCACGCTCTTTGGCGGCATCAGCAAAAGGAACAAGTTTACGAATTGCCGACTGCGGCAATTCCAGACCTTTTTTGGATATTTGTGGCATAAGTTGTTGTTTTTGAATAAAAAGCCATCTAACGTAAACATTAGACGGCTTCTATAATCTTACTAAATCACTTTCATTATTGTTTGTTGACAGGTGAGCCCTTGCCAAAATCGTTCTTTTTCTCTGGCATGGCTTCGTTGGCTTGTTCAAGCACGCGACCCTTAATACGCAACACCACGGTTGAGTTCTTGAGAGCATTGGAAGTAACAGTCACGGTCTTGTTAATGTTGCCGACACGATTGGTCTTGTAGGTCACCTTGATGACATCCGATTCACCAGGAAGGATGGGCTCATTGGGCCATGAAGGGATGGTGCATCCGCAACTCGACTTGGGCTTCTGAATGAGAAGAGGCTCGTTACCCGTGTTGGTGAAACGGAACTCGCATTCACCATTGCCGTTAAAAGGAACATCGCCATAGTCGTGAACCAATTTTTCAAACTCAATTTCAGGTCCAATGGCAGCCTTGCTGTCTTGCGCCTTGGCAACTCCAACCATAAGGAACATAATGCCAAGCAGATAAATGATTTTCTTCATTTCGTAATGATTTTAAAATTGTTGCAAAATTATGAATTATTTTTGTTCGTTGTTCAATTATGCCATTTTTTCCAACATTTTTTCTCTTTGTCAAAAACCGTACCAAAAAAAAGCAATCCCCCAAGAAAAGCCTCGAGGGATTGCTATACTTACTATGTCAGTCTTTTCTGTCCATAGGAATGACCTGGACAGAATGGACCAAGCATCTTTACAGCAGGTGGCAGGTAACCGTCAAACCAGCCATCACGATGCTCACCATGCTCATCAGCTTGATGAGGATGTTCAGTGATGGACCAGATGTATCCTTGAACGGGTCACCAACAGTGTCACCGACGACAGTGGCCTTGTGGTTTTCAGAACCCTTGCCACCGAAATTGCCTTCTTCGACATACTTCTTGGCATTGTCCCAAGCACCGCCCGAGTTGGCCATGAAGACAGCCAGGACAAAACCAGTGGCCAGACCTCCAATCAACAGACCGAGGACACCAGGCACACCGAGGATGACACCCGTCAAGATCGGGACGAGGATGGCGAGGATGGAAGGCACCAGCATCTCATGTTGAGCACCCTTCGTGGAGATGGCCACGCAACGCTCGTAGTCGGGTTCGGCCTTACCTTCAAGGATACCCTTGATGGTGCTGAACTGACGGCGGACTTCCTCCACCATCTTCTGGGCGGCACGCCCCACGGCATTCATCGTCATGCCGCAGAACACGAAGGCCATCATGGCACCGATGAATACTCCAACGAGAACGACGGGGTTCATCAAGTTCACATTGTAGGCTTCCATGAAATCAACCAAAGTAGCCTTGGCAGCTTCGACTCCATTGGGGAGATCTTGTCCGATACGGATCAAAGCGATCTTGATTTCCTCAACGTAGGAGGCCAACAGTGCAAGAGCAGTCAAAGCAGCCGAACCGATGGCGAAGCCCTTACCGGTGGCAGCAGTGGTGTTACCAAGAGCATCAAGGGCGTCAGTGCGCTTACGCACTTCAGGTTCCAGACCACTCATCTCTGCATTACCGCCAGCATTGTCGGCGATAGGACCGTAAGCGTCGGTAGCCAGGGTGATACCCAAGGTGGAGAGCATACCCACAGCAGCAATACCGATACCGTAAAGACCTCTCGAAAGGTTAGCGGCAGTAAACTCAATATTGAAGCCATTGGCGCAGAGATAGGCCAACACGATGGCCACACCCACTGTAACGACAGGGATGGCAGTAGAAAGCATACCCAAGCCCAAGCCTGAAATGATGACCGTGGCAGGACCTGTCTTCGAGCTCTCGGCTACCTTTTGCGTAGGCTTGTAGCTCTGCGAGGTGTAGTATTCAGTAGCTTTACCAATGATAACGCCAGCCAGCAAACCGACCACCACGGAGAGTGAAGTCTGCCACCACATATTGGCGTATTCGCCCGTCTCTTTTCCAAAGAGGAAATACATAATGCCGAAAGTAGCAGCAGCAATCAAGACGGCGGCAGTATTAGTGCCACGGCTCAAAGCGCCAAGAAGTTCCTTCATGCCAGCGTTTTCCTTGGTGCGCACCATGAAGATACCAATCAAGGAAAGCAACACACCGACAGCTGCGATAAGCATAGGAGCAAGCACGGCCTTAAACTGCATGCCTTCAACGGCAGCAGTGGCGAAAGCAGAAGCACCAAGTGCCATGGTAGCCAAGATGGAGCCAGCATATGACTCGTAAAGGTCGGCACCCATGCCAGCCACATCACCAACATTATCACCGACATTATCGGCGATGGTGGCAGGATTACGCGGGTCGTCCTCTGGAATGTTGTACTCAGTCTTACCGACCAGGTCAGCGCCGACATCAGCAGCCTTGGTGTAGATACCGCCACCCACACGGGCGAACAGAGCCTGTGTGGAAGCACCCATACCGAAGGTCAGCATGGTTGTGGTGATGGTGATGAGGTCGTTTTCGGCTCCGACAGCCGCAAGCAAACCTGTTCCATTCAACACAAGGAACCACACGGACACGTCAAGCAGGGCAAGACCTACCACGACGAGACCCATGACGGCACCAGAACGGAAAGCCACTTGGAGTCCGCTATTGAGCGACTTGCGTGCTGCATTTGCGGTACGCGCCGAAGCGTAGGTGGCCGTCTTCATACCGAAGAAGCCCGCCAAGCCCGAGAAGAAACCGCCCGTGAGGAAGGCAAACCACACGACGCCGTTCTGCAACTTGAAGTAGGCCATGATACCGAAAATGGCTGCCAAGATGATGAACACAATGATCACTACCTTGTACTGCTGTTTCAGGTAAGCCATGGCTCCCTTACGGACATGCGCAGCGATTTTCTTCATCAGGTCAGTACCTTCGTCTTGTTTCATCATCTGCTTGTAGAAGATGAAAGCAAATGCCAGGGCCAAGATTGAGGCCGCCAGCACAATGTAAATAATACTGTTGCTAATCATAAGATTGTTATTTAGTTAAACTTGTTTTGATTCAAAAATAACAGTTCTTCTAGCTGTTTTCAGTTGCTTTGAGGGGACAAAAATAAGGACAAATTATATTGAAATGAAAATTTTTTGTAGAGTTTTTTTCATAAAAACAACTTTTTTTGCTCGTTTCCAAAAAAGTCCTTACTTTTGACGATTGAAGGAAAAAGGGGTTGTTCTTTAATTGAGACTTGAAAATCAATTTTTTAGCATAGCTGGACCTCACCTACCTTCCCAAAACGAGCAAAAATGAACAAAGTCAGTTTGGAAATCATGGGCTTGACCTACAGCGAATCCTCGACAGGGGCGTATGTCTTGATTTTGGGTGACAAGAATTCCCAACGCCGTCTCCCCATCGTCATCGGGAGTGCCGAAGCCGAGTCCATCGCAGTGGGCATTGAGAAACACAAGAACGGCCGTCCCCACACCCACGACCTCTTTCTGAGGTTTGCCCATGAGTTCGGCATAGAGATCATGGAGGTGGTCATCAACCGCTTCCGCGACGGTGTATATTATGCCATGCTGGTATGCAAACAGGGCGACGACTTGACGATGGTCGACGCGCGTCCCTCCGATGCCATTGCCATAGCCGTGCGTATAGGCTGCGAGATTTATGCATACGAAAGCGTCATGGAGGAGGCAGGCATCATCATGGAAGACCTTGAGAAACAAGATGTCGATGAGCCAGAAGACAACCCTATTAATATAGGTGCAAGCAAGGCAAGCCTTGACCTGCTCGACCTCGAAGCCTTAGAGAACCTCCTGCAGGAAGCCATCGACAATGAGGACTACCAGAAAGCGGCGGAGATTAGGGATGAGATCAATAGGAGGAAATAAGTTTAAAGTTTAGTGTTGAGAGTTTAGAGTTTAGAGTTGCTCCGCTCATGTCATTCCTGCGGAGATTGCGCGAGAGATGGAATCTCTGAGCGGAAGAAGTTAAAAGTTGGAATTATGGAATATTTAATTTTGAATATTAAATCTTTAAATCAGATACAATGAAAGCAATTAAATTCAGACTTATTGTGATGAACTTCCTCATCTTTGCGGTGTGGGGAGCTTATCTTTGCTCTTTGGGCATCTATCTGGGCCGTATCGGCATGGGTGCCAACATCGGGAAATTCTTCGCCATCCAAGGCATCGTCTCACTCTTCATGCCCGCTTTGATGGGCATCGTGGCTGACCGTTGGATTCCCGCACAAAAGCTTTTGGGCATTTGCCACTTCTTGGCTGCTGTCTTTATGGCATTGGCAGGCTATATGGGCATGAAATACGGCGCCGATGTCACCTTTGGGCAACTATTCCCCTATTATGCCGTCAGCGTGGCTTTCTTTATGCCGACCATCGCCTTGGGTAACTCTGTGTCATACAATGCCTTGAACCAAGCTGGACTCGACACCGTGAAGGCCTTCCCTCCTATCCGTGTGTTTGGCACTATCGGCTTCATCCTTTCCATGTGGATCGTCAATTTCACGGGATATAAGAACGGCTACGAGCAACTGTTTGTGTCCGCAGCCTGGGGCATCATTTTAGCCATCTATGCCTTCACCCTGCCGAACTGCCCCGTCAACAAGAATGTAGAGAGCAAGTCGTTCGTCGACACTTTCGGTCTACGGGCTTTTGGCTTGTTCAAGGACGCTCGCATGGCCGTGTTCTTCATCTTCTCGTTTCTCTTAGGCATGTGCTTGCAAGTGACTAACGGCTTCGCCACGCCTTTCTTGGATGCTTTCGGTCAGTCGCCAGAATATGCCGATGCTTTCGCGGTGAAAAACAACGTATTCCTCTCGTCCATTTCACAAGTATCGGAGACACTCTGCATATTGCTCATCCCCTTCTTCCTGAAGAAATTCGGTATCAAGAAAGTGATGCTCATCGCCTTTGGTGCTTGGGCTTTGCGTTTCTTCTTCCTTGGCGCAGGGGGCCCAACAGGCTTCGGCCTCGTACTCTTCATACTTTCGATGATTGTCTACGGTGTGGCTTTCGATTTCTTCAACATCAGCGGATCACTCTTCGTCGACCAAAACACAGACGAGAAGATTCGCAGCAGTGCGCAAGGCGTGTTCATGATGATGACCAACGGCCTTGGTGCCACCATCGGTTCGTTCTGCGCCCAGGCTGTGGTCAACCACTTCACCCTCGGCAAGGCAGATTTCAACGAACTCATGACTGGCTGGTCAAATGCATGGTATGTGTTTGCCGCCTTCGCTCTTGTGGTGGGCATTCTGTTCGCCATCTTGTTCAAGTACAAGCACGAGCCTGAGAGAAAATGAAGCAATATCTAGACCTACTGCAATATATCCTTGACCACGGTCATCAGAAAGGCGACCGCACGGGTACGGGCACCATCAGCGTGTTCGGCTACCAAATGCGGTTTGACCTCTCTGAAGGCTTCCCCTTGGTGACGACAAAGAAGGTGCACCTGAAAAGTATCATCCATGAGTTGTTGTGGCTCCTCAGCGGCGACACCAACATCAAATACCTACATGACAACAAAGTCACGATTTGGGACGAGTGGGCCGACCCCAACGGTGACCTGGGTCCCGTTTATGGCGCCCAGTGGCGCAACTGGAACAACGAAGGCATCGACCAAATTGCCGAGGTGGTGAAAAGCATCAAAGAGAATCCCAACAGCCGCCGACACATCGTCACAGCCTGGAATCCAAGCGTGCTACCCGACGAACATGAAAAGAACTTTGCTGCCAATGTGGCAGCCGGCAAAGCCGCCCTTCCACCCTGCCATGCCTTCTTCCAGTTCTATGTGGCCGATGGCAAACTATCATGTCAACTCTACCAGCGCAGTGCAGACGTATTCCTCGGTGTGCCCTTCAACATCGCCTCCTATGCTCTCCTGACCATGATGATGGCACAGGTATGCGACCTCCAGCTTGGCGAGTTTGTCCACACCTTCGGTGATGTGCACATCTATAACAACCTCATCGAACAGGTGAAGACACAGCTGTCGCGCACTCCACGTCCACTGCCTACAATGAAAATCAACCCAGAGGTCAAAGACATTTTTGGCTTCAAATTTGATGACTTCATACTTGAGAACTACGACCCTTGGCCTGCGATTAAGGGCGAGGTGTCGGTATAAATCGGCCCTTCGACAGGCTCAGGGACCTTAACTGACAACTAAGAACCGACAACTGAAATGACAATTTCCATCATCGTAGCCATGGCCGAAAACCGCGCCATCGGGCGGGACGGCGACCTTATCTGGCACAACTCGCGCGACTTGAAGCAATTCAAGAAAATCACTTCGGGACATACCGTCATCATGGGTTACAAGACCTATATGTCGCTACCTGGTCAGAAAGCCTTGCCGAACCGTCGGAACATCATCCTTTCCACCCGACTCGACGAAGCGCCCGAAGGCTTTGAGGTGGTTTCGTCCATTGCTCAGGCTTTGGATGCAGTGAAAGACGAAGAAGAAGTGTTCATCATGGGTGGCGGAATGGTTTACGAGCAATTCCTCCCCTATGCCGACCGGCTCTACCTCACCCGTATCGGCAAGTGTTTTGAAGCCGACACCTATTTCCCATACATCAACTTCGAAGAATGGAATCTCGTAGACCTTGAGGTCGTTGACGATGACCCACAAGTGGATTATTCTTACCGCTTCGAAGTATGGGAGCGCGCTGAAGAGCAATAAGTTCTATTCACAAAACAACAAAAAAAACGGTTGCCCATACGAGGCAACCGTTTTTGGTTTTGTCACAAGTCTCAGCTTATCTGATGACCGTGACGCGCTTAGTGACTTCACCATTGGCGGTGGAGATGCGCACCATGTAGATACCCGTCTCAACATCGCTCAAGTTGATGTCGACAGACTCGCCACGGCATTCCATTTCATAAACCTTTTGACCCACCAGGTTGTAAACCGCCACATGGTTCAAGCCTTGACCTTCCACGGTGAAGAGGCTTGTGGTAGGATTCGGGAAGATAGAGATGCTGTTGTCTGCTTGTTCATTGATACCGTCAGAGGAATAATAGACGTGCAAATAGAATTGGTTGGGGTCATAGATCCAAGCAGCTGGAGCCGAGAAGCAATCCATGCCTTGATAATAGGCGTAAATCTTATAATAATAGTGACCTTCTTGAACGGCTGTATTATCAGTGAAGTTAGTTGCATTGGCATTCAACAGCTTAATTCTCTCATAGTTGGCATCTTCACCATACTTTCTGTAAATATAGTAACCCGAAAGGCCATCATGAGGTTCAGGCTTTTGCCACAGCAACTTGATCTTGTAGGCATCACCAACATATTCAAACGTGAAATCTGTCGGGGCATAGCAACTACCTGAAGTTGCGCACGACTCGTTGGAATACAAGCCGTTTTCACCGCCATAATAGAAATAGCTGACCAAATAGCAATGTCCGCCCATCTCAGTATCTTCATCGACAAAGGAATGTCCCTCAGGGATAAGACGATGCAACATACCGTCACGATACACTGAGTAGCCATAGCCTTCTGCGTCAATAGGATCCCATGAAACATGGATGTTGTTTGGATTCTCATCATCCACGACAGCGACAAGGTTGAATGGGCAACCATCGCCTATTTCATTACCGCAATTGTTGTTGCCTTCGAAGAAGACACCTTCGGTCAAATCAGCTGAGGGGCCTGAATAGGTATAAACCGTATTGTTTTGCGAATCCTTGATGGCAAAGCCCATATTGAAGGAATCCCCATACACTTGGGCGCTCCAGCCGAATGAAACACGACCAATCGGCACATCAACAGGAATAGACTGAACGGCCGAGGCAGTGGTGGTAATTTGGGTGATTTCCTTACCGGTAGCATTATAAACATGGATAGCGCCACCACGCCAGCCATTCATTGCAGCCTGGGTGATGTTAACCGTCCAACCACAAGTGGGGCCGACACTGACTTTATCGGCATAGCAGATTCTGCCATGTTTACCATCGCTGACAGCATAAATTTCATATTGGAAGATATCAAAACGAGGAACCTCGTTATCCATAACGGTCATTGTGGCACCAGGAGTGACATTATCTTCAGTGTAAATAATGCGACCATCGCGAACTACAACAATCTGGTCAATAGTAGTAAGGTCAGTGTTATTCAAGGTTTTTGAAGGGTTGGTCCAAGTCATTGTAGCTTTGAGCTCATTGTTGGCAGCAGGGGTCACGGTGAAATTGGTAGGAGCCTTAGGTGTGCCATTGTAGTAATCAGCGGGAACGAAGTTGAAAACGGCTGCATCACGTGATGCCGAGTATTCAATTTCATCGAAATCGATGAAGGTGTCGCCAACACCGCCCCAACCGAAGTTCCAGTGCATCAAACCGGCATCGTCATAACCATCGCATACAAAGGCATGGCAGCCAGGATAAGGAGTACCAGCGTCGCATCCCGAATAATAAATAGGCCAACCCATATCAATATGTTCTTTCAACATCCTAAACCAGTCGTCATAGGAAAAATTGCTTCTTTCACGATGCACAGCATCGGTGGCATACTTGAAATAAGTTCTAATGGCACCAGGCACATCGGTGGATTGGGCGCCACTACCATCGGGGGCATAGTTCATGTGAACAGAAACTCCACAATGGTACATCAATGTTCCAACAGCTTCTTTTTCAACCTGCGCAGATGAGCCAGACAAAGAAATAGGCATATTATCCCAGTCGTAGGTAGTTGCACCGAAATTGGCATTGAGACCCGGGAAAAATGGATAGCCTGAGGAACCTCCTGAATTGTAAGTAACAGAACCTTGTCCCTGTAAAGGATGATTCCAATACTTCATAATCTGGCTCATGGCCGTAGCCACGCAGCCTGCATAGCAACGACCGCCAGGACCGCCAGCATATTCAGGGCAGTACAGATTGTAAGGAGAATCTTGGTTCCATTTGGTGGTCACCAAATATTCGCTACTCTTGCCACCAAATCTCGACATCAGACGGCCAGTGTTGGTGACCAATTCCCATTCGGCTGCCACTTGAGAAGTAGCATTACCTGAACGGCCCGTTCTGCCATCAATGATTGCATTAAGACGATATCTCAAACCATCAGGCATGTTGTCAACAGGGAACACCCCTTCCATGGAATAACCCAAAATGGGACGGAAGTAATCATCGGCCGAAACCATAACAAAACCATTGTCGCCCACATTGTACACATAGAAGCATGCCTCACCACGGTAGGAAGTACCCGTATAAACCAATGTCAGGTCATTGCTTTGGCGCGACTGCTCAAATCTGGCTTGGACAAACTGTTGTCCGACATACTTGGCTTGACTCTCGCTGACCGGATTGGCATTCACCATACCGATACCAAGAGCCAAAGCGAGTAAACTCATTAAATACTTTTTCATTTTGTAGTTAGATTTAGATTAGATTCTGAATTTTAGGCTGCAAATATATACATTTTTCCAAAACACAACAAATAATCAGTGGATAACCGAGAATCGTTTCGTCATCGTGCCTTGGTTGGTCCTCACACTGATGGTGTAGATGCCTGAGACAAGGTCGGCCGTATTGATAACCACACCGTCTTCATTGCAACGCTGCATTTTCACCACCTGACCCATTACATTGCAGATGGTCACCTGTTGCAAACCCTCAGCCTCAACACTCATCAAAGTGTTGGCAGGATTGGGATAGACACTAAGGCCTGCTTCACCGTTTTCGCTGACCGAGGTCACTTCCACATGGATATAGTCCGTTTCGTCGTCAACCCAAGCGGGAGTGGATTCGCAATAGCTACGGAAGGCAGTAACCTGATAGTAATAGTCGCCAGCATCCACAATGTCGAGGTATTCGCGCAAGGTCTTGTCGACAGTTGCAACCATTTGGTAATCAACTCCATCCTCGCTACGATAGACCTTAAATGACTGAGGCTCACCCTCGTAATCCCAAGAAAGCAAAGTGCCGAAGCCTTCGTTGGTCCACTGGTATTCGCCAGTGAGGTTGGTCGGAGGCTGGCAGCCTGCACAATCATTGTTGCCCGTATAAAGCGTAGCAGGAACCTGATTGGAATTGCCAGTGAAAGTGTACACTGAACTATTGGATGAATCTTTGATATTGATGGTCATGTTAGTAACAGCCGTATTGGGTGCCACCCAAGTGAAGGTGACATCGCCTTCAGGCATGGCAATTTGTTGGCTGATAGGCGTCGAGCCAGTCATAGTGACTTCCTGAATGACCGAGCCAAACCTGTTCTTCACCTGAATCTTACCGCCGTTCCATCCTTGGAAGTTGGTAGTTTGCCCAACGACCTTCCAAGTACATGTGGGACCATACTGATACCTGAACTCAGCTGCACGACCTTTGGCGCCGTTGGACACGAAATAGATGCGATAGGTGTAGCAATCGTAATCCGGCACATTGTCCTCAAAAGTCATGACCTCACCCGGAGTCACATTGGCTTGGCTAAAGATTTCCTGATCATTACGAAGCAGAACAACTTGCTCAATGTTTTCCAAAGTAGATCCATCTAATGATGTAGTAGGATTGGTCCAGCTGACCACACCCACATTTGAATGGGCATTTTCCGCGACAACTTCAAGGTCGGTGACAGCGGGAATGAGTCCGTCGTAGACATAATCGGGAATCATGTCAATGATGACGCCTTGGTAATCGTTGAAGTTGCCTGAATAGGTATTCAGAGCGTCAATAGCAAAATAGTTGTTGTTGAATCCGCTCCAACCCCAGTTGAAATAGAACTTGCGATCGCTCTCACGATAGCCGCAGCAAACAAATGCGTGACCCGAATTGCCTTCGGCTCCTGAATAATACATGGGGAAGCCTTCCTGCAAATTGGAAATCAAGATTTCTTCCCATTCATTTCTGGTATAAAGATCGCGGTCCAGACGATTGGCGTTCTTGGTATAACGGAAATAATTAAAGATGGCATCAGGCACATCCTGCGAATGGGCTCCCGAGCCTTGAGGACCATATTGCATATCAACAGCCACACCGCAATGGTACATCAACATGGCAATAGCCTGATAGTTGCTGTTGTTCACAATGTTGGGCATGTTGTTCCACTGATAGTAAGCATTCTCAAAGTCAACTGTTTGTGTGGCATAGCCTGAAGGAGTATAGCTATGTGAACCTTGACCATGGTCGGGCCAGTTCCAACGCTTCATCACCATCGACATAGCAGTGGCCACACAGCCAGCGTAAGCACGACCGCCAGGACCGCCTTGACCCGTAGGACAATAGGCGTTGAACGGGCTGTCTTGGTTCCAATTGGTTGAAATCAAAGGAGCCACATCACCACGAGTGGCGCGTTCGCTTCTGATGACACCGTATCTTCTAATTTGTTCCCATTGCTCTGCAATCTCAGGTGTAGCCGTCATGTTGTTGGTCACAGCATACTCGATTTGACGGGCATAATGACGGAGATAATAGGCCAAACCGTCAGGGATGTTGTTTGCATCGAAGCAGCCTTCCTCGCCGAAAGCCAAAATTGGTTGAGCCACGTCATCGGCAGCCATAATCAAGTATCCGCCTTCAAAATTGAAGACATAGAGGGCATTGGCGCCGTTTTCTGTCGTTTGGGTATAGGCAAGGTCAAGATTAGCCACTTTTTTGGTAGCATTTCCCTGTGCATACTTCAAGCTCAGCTGACGGGCTGTGTTCACATCAACAGGCGAAGCGATGAGTTGACCTACGAACAAGGCCAACATCAACATAATAGATAGTGTTTTTTTCATTGATTTATTAAAATATTTAATTCTTTGATTTTAAATTATTTACATCTTAACAACACGCTGCACAACTGAACCATTGGCAGTAGTAACCTTGACGAAGTAGATGCCGTTTTGCAACTGGCTCATATCAAGAGTCGCTTGACTGTCTTTGGCAGGCATCTGCATGACACATTGACCTACAAGGTCATACACGCTGACCAATGTCATATCCACAGCTTCAATGCTCAGCTGACCAGAAGTAGGATTGGGATAGAGTTTCAAATTCATCTGACACTCATCGACGGAAAGATTGGTGACACGGATGAAATCCTCACCGTTGGCGTTCATGGCAAACTCTGACTCACATTCCTCATACACAGCTTTCACCTTATAGGATTTGTCGGTTATGTCGATAGAGATAGCCTCTTCATAAAACAGTTCTGTCAGACCCGTCACATACGTGGTGTCGTTAAGCTGATGATTGATGATGACAACGGTGTAGCTATCTGGCACACGGTCTTCGGGAGCATCCCAAGCAATATGTGCCATCCCCCACGGTTCTTCCCTACGCAAATTCGACGGAGCCGAGCAGGGCAAGACGGGAGCAGGTATAGTAACACAAGCTTCGTTGGAACTGGTTTCAAATTCCTCGCCATGGGCAACGATTTGATAGCAATAGGATGCGCCTATCTCCAGATTATCATCCTCAAAAACGACACCAGTCACTTCACCGATCTTCTCGCCATTACGCATGATATCGTATGCTGTTGCTTGGTAGGCAGGTTTCCAGCGCAGGTTGACCTGATAGGTTCCCTCCTCTTCAACCAACTCGGCTTGCAAATCCTTGGGCGTATTCGACCAGTCCACATTGATAAAGAACTTATCGCTGTCAAAAAGGTCATTGGCATAGGCAGAAGAGCAGTCAGTAGCTCTGTAATAAGCCTCAACGACATATTGGTACTCTGTGCCAGGAACAGCACCTTGATCCCTGAAGGTTGTCGTGTTGGCCGAGGTCACCTTGACGCGCTTATATGGCAGGTCGTCATTCTTGCGATAGGCAATATAACCTGAAACAGAAGTGTTTCCAGTGGCTGACCAGGTCAATTGCAGATAGTCTCCATTATAGTTGAAATAAAAATCTTTCGGAGGTTCGCAGCCTTCGCCAGAAGTGGCGCAATACTCATTGGAATTGGCTGTCTCACCGCCATTGCAAAGAGCGGTCACATAGTAACAGTGTCCACCAATGTCAGTGTTCTCATCAACATAACGAAGCTCATGGGCCATATTGAACAGGAAACCGTCGCGATAGATACAGTAGCCGAACTCGGGATCGTGTTCGCTATCCCAGGTAAGGACAATGGTCTGGTTGTTTTCAGGGTCGACTGTAGCCCTCAAATTATAGGGTGATTCGCAAGTATTTTCGTTGCCACAAGAATTGTTCAAGGTGCGCAGCAATCCTGCCTCCAATTCAGATGACGGTCCATTATATTCATAAACCACCTGATTCTGCGGATCCTTCACCTTAAAGGAGATGTTTCCAATGGAAGAACTGGGCTCCGTCCAGTAAAGGTTATTGTTGCCAAGAGCCATTTGGAACCTTTGCAACTGGGCAGCCGATGTGTTTGTGGTCAAAAAGTCGATATAAGAACCTGCAGCGTTCTGCACTGTAATGCCGCCACCATTCCAACCGTGGAAGTCAGAAGAGGTCATGATGACCGTCCATTCGCAATAGGGACCAAAGACAGCCTTGGTATGTGTAGTGCGGCCATAAGAAGACCCATTCACCGCCATAACGGAATAGTCGTACTGGTCGAAGAAAGGCACTTCGTCATCGCATGTCATGGCTTGGCCGGGCTGAACATTCTCGATCTCGTGAACGATAATGCCATTGCGCAGAACGACAACCTTATCAATATTGGTCAACGGTTCACCTGTCTCAGCCTTGGTGGGATTGGTCCAAGTGAGATGACCTGTCAACGAGACATCACTATCGATGGTCACTGCAAGATCTTCAGCAGCTTGGGGCATGGCATTGTAAACATAATCAGGGACAAAATCCACAACAACGCCTTGGCTACCAGAATATTCGAAATTCTCGCCATCGATGAGGAGGTAATTGTTGGAGGAACCACCCCAACCAAAATTGAAGTGGAACAAGCCATCGGCATCGTAACCGTCACAAATGAAGGCGTGTCCACCATCTTCACTATGGCCCGAATAGTACATTGGGATACGTTGGTCGATGTTTGACTTCAAAAGGGTAATCCATTCGTCGTAGTTGCCACCTTTTGAAATGAAATACGACTTGTCGGTATAAGAAAAATAACTGCTGATGGCAGCTGGGACATCCCCTGAATAAGCTCCACTACCGCTCGGTTCATAATTCATGTCGACCGAAACGCCGCAATGGTACATCAATGTCGCAACAGCCTCTCTCTCCTCCTGACTCGAACCATTGCCATAATAATCAATCATATTCGCCCAATCGTATGTGGTAGCTCCGAAATTGGCATACTGTTGACCATAAAGAGGTGCGTAATAGCTATGTTCACCCGTTCCCGTCACCGGCCATTCCCAATACTTCATGAGTTGCGCCATGGCAGTAGCCACACAGCCTGACGGACATCCGTTCGGAACATACATATTGAATGGCGAACCTTGGTCCCAACGCTGTTGAACTAAAGGCTCAACAACGGGAAGGCCTTTGTTGGCTTGCAAGTAACCGTATGCTTCAAGGTTCTTCCAACGGGAGACGATGTCGCTCGAAACGGGACGGCCTTGTTCAACCACAGTGACAATACCTCTCGAGAGCTCATCAAGCATGAAGTGCAGACCATCGGGAGCGTTTTCATAAACGAAATTGCCTTGGTCGGAATAGCCGAGAATGGGTGAAAAGCTGTCGTCGGCAGCCACAATCACATAACCTCCATCGAAGTTGAAGACATACAGGGTCGCCATTCCGTTGTCAGCATATTGTGTGTAAGCAAGTTGCAGGTCCTGCACCGCTTTTTTGGCAAACAAAGCCTTATGCTGGACGAAATTCAGTCCCAAGCGTTCCGCCTTAGCCACATCAACGGGCTTGGCTTGAAGTGTTGTGATGCCCAAAAGCAGGGCAAGGATAACGAGTAGATTTCTTCTCATAGTCTATGATTTTTGCGAATTAATTCAGTTTAAAGCGGCAAATATACACATTTTCAGGTTTTCTGCTCTTTTTTCTTTGCCGCAGGGAACAAAATGTTGTTCAAAATGAGGCGATAACCCGGTGAATTGGGGTGCATGTCAAGCTCTGTGGGCGGGTCGCCAACAATATGCTGGTAGTCCTCGGGGTCGTGGCCGCCAAGGAAGGTCCAGAATCCGTTGCCAAAATTGCCGTGGATGTAACGGTCCTCGTTCAAGGCACCATTATCGCCCAAGACAACCACTGACGGCTTCACATAGTTCTTGTTGAAAGCCGTAGTCTGACCCATGAAACCTTTCACCAGCTTTTCGTGGCATTGGGTGAGCATGGTCGGCACAGGATCCCATTTGGCCGAGAAGTCGAAGAGCAGGAAATAGTCGTTCTGCTCGTTCACCAGACGCGATCGGCCTTGGGTGACATCAATATTGGAGACTTCGTATTCCTGTGGATTGATCGAAACCGAAAAGTCAGTGAAAGCGAAACAGTTTTCGTAGTTCAAGCGTTGCGGGTCGCCGCTGCGGATGGGGTCGCCGTCGAACATATAGTCGCAGATGTCGAGGCCGTCGGCGGCGAGGGCAATATCGAAGCTGTCGGGTGCTGAGCACATGGAGAACATGTAACCGCCACCTGCCACAAACTCACGGATTTTCTTCACTACTGCAAGCTTCAACTGAGAAACCTTGCTGAAACCCCAGCGTTGCGCAGTGGCTTCCTGCATCCGCACATCCTCCTGATACCATGGGTAGTTGCGATAGCGTGCCCAGAACTTGCCGTATTGTCCCGTGAAGTCTTCGTGGTGAAGGTGGAGCCAGTCGTAGGTGGGCAGCACGCCCTGCAGCACCTCGTCATCGTAGACCACATCGTAAGGAATCTCGGCGTAGGTCAGCACGAGGGTGACGGCATCATCCCAAGGCAAGTTGTTCTTAGGTGCATAGACCGCGATACGTGGCACCTTTTGGAGTTTCATTTCGTCCATGTTGACGCCTGGGTCGGCGATTTCGGCGAGGATGGCGTCGGCTTGCGCGTCGGCGATGACATTGTACGAAACATTGCGCATCTTACACTCACGCTCAAACATCTCGTGATAAGGAATGAGATAACTCCCTCCCCTATAGTTCAGTAGCCAGCTGATCTCCACCTCGCGTTGCAGCACCCAATAGGCCACGCCGTAGGCTTTCAGGTGGTTGGTCTGTGTGTTGTCCATGGGGATGAGGAGGTAGGCCGCCCGAGAAGGCATAGCCAAGACCAAAAACAGAAGGATAAGATATAGTTTGCGCATGGCGGGATACTCCTAAATTAATAGGGCGCAAAAATAAGAAAAAAGTGGGATTGTATCCTACTTTTGAAATATTGAAGATTATTCAAGTGCGAAAGAGTAAGTCCTCACGCCGCAAGAGCCAAAGTCTCCTGCTGCTGGACTTTGATGGCGTAAAGGTTTAAAAACGGCATCCCAAGACCTTTTTACTACAGGATAAGAAGGATGTCTGCCAGCCTCCGGCCCATAAAGAGGCTATCTACGGCTGGTTCTGTTGTTGAGTCTTGGAATTATTCGTCTACTGCAATTCCAGCTTCTCCAAAACCATTGCCATCGATCAAGCAATTTACCTCAATTTGTGGATAATACTGCCTAAGAGCATACAGCAAAGGCTCGCTCATGCTACTCTCGGCATGAAATAGAAGGTTATTAGCAGCCACACGTCTCATTTTCGTAATGTTGCCCTCATAATAGGCCGATCCGACCATCTTCTTGAAAAGGATGTCGAAAGGCACGTACATCCCGCCCATACCATCATCAGGAACGCCGTACTTTTCGGCCAAAACCTGCATGTCATGTTCTACTTTGTCGAGTTCGGCAGGATCTCCTTGGAGACAATAATCACTCTCAACGACCTCACATTCAACATCGCTTCCTTCTTTGGGGTCGTAATCATCCCATCCTGCAAGGTCGTATAGTTCTTTCGCCTGTTTTTTGTCGACGAAGACACCATGCTCCTCGTCGCCAGATGCATAACGGTAAGCCAGATAAAAAGCTGCATCTTTATCGCCTTTTTGAACCATTTCCCAAAGACGGTCAATATCGTTCAAGGCATCAGTAGCAGGCACATCGCCTCGGTCGCTGAGCTCTTGAAGAACGGGAAGGATGTCGTCGTCAGAAAAGCCACTCGTTTCGTGCCAAAAAGCATTCAGGTCTTCAATATTGGCTTCTTTTGCCCCATTGCAGATTTGTTTAAGGATTTCCTTTTCTTCGGCGGCGGGTTCTGCAACTAACAATTCGCTGCGTTCCACAGACACTATTTCTCCAGTGTCCTCGTTTTCAAAATCATCCATCCAGAAACGGTATCTCTTTCTCTGGAGTTCGGCGAATTGCTCAACAAGATTGTGGATTTGTTCTTTTACGGCTTCTTCCAAACACTGCCGCATCACCGAAACAGCGTGCTTTTTGAAGCCAATATTGCTTTCGAAGTCGTAGGTCATTGTGGCCTTTTTCACGCCTTCGATACCGATAGAAATCAGTTCTTCCAATGTCAGTCCACGATTTTGGTACTGTACCGCCAAGGCAACCACAAACCTCATGTTCGATTGGCACAGTTGTTCCATCTCGTCGCATTCAAAGCCTTTTTCACGAATGGCTTTGAGCAGTTCCAATTCCTGGTCTGCACTCAATAGAGGTGCGTGGCCAATCTCTTGCAGGAATTTGTCTAGGTTTTCGATTTTCATAGTTTTTCCAGTTTTATCGTTGTTTTTGAAAAGTTGATTATTGATGCGTTTCAAAGGGCGTTGTTTTAATACTATAGAAAGGTTTATACAATTTTTAAACCTCAGACGAAACAAAAACTCAGGCAGCAAGAGCCAAAGGCTCCTGCTGCTGGACTTTGGTGAGGTGGTTGGTTTTGATGAAGTCTTTGATGAACTTTTCCAGTTCTTTGGGTTTGAGTCCAAAGAGTGTGATGATGAAGAGATTGTTTTCTTCGGTGATGGTGTTGTGGATTTTGTTTTTCTTGATGAAACGACGGATTTGTGTGAATTGCTTTTCTGAGGAGGTTTTGATGGTTGTGTTCATAAGGATGTTGTTTTAAGGGGTTAGGCCTTAAAATAGTTCTTTTTTGCCGAAAATTTGAAGATTGGGGCAAAAATATTTTTCAAAACAGTTTTATTCGAACTCTTGAATCGTCTCAAAACCGCACCATGGCTCGGCTTTTTCGAAGGCTTGACAGCTGCCCTTTGGCACAAAGAGCCGGTCGTTCCAATTTGCGGGCCAGCCCGTCGACTCGTCGTCGAGCATCTCCACCTGGCATTGGGCAGGGTCGGTGAAATGGACGTAGATGTCCCTTCCCTCGTAGGGGCCGTCATCGAAGGCCAAGCCAAGCTTGCGCAAAGAGGCTGGCAGGTGAACCTCTGTGAGGCTGGTGCATTCGTCGAAAGCCCCGCTGCCAATCTCTATTACCGAGTCAGGGATGACAACTTTGGTCAGGTTGGCGCAGGCGCAGAAGGCTTCCTTGCCGATTTTCTTGACCGAATTAGGGACAACGACTTCTTCCAGTTCTTCGCAGCAGCAGAATGCCTGCTCGCCGATTTCAGTCACCATATCCGGGATGGCTTCGCCCGCAGTACCATGTACTAATACGTTGCCTTCAATAACCATCTCTTTGGCTTCTTCAGCAACTGCATCCCAGTGTGCCATCATGGCTTCGAAATCGGCATGGGCTTGCGCTGTCCGTTGCTTCTTGATACGCATAGCTTTAGGCCAAACGAACGGCAAAATGAAAGGCCAGAAAAGGACACACCAAACGCTCCATTTTTCAGAGGATTCACTGCCGTATTTGGCATCGAAATAGTTTCTGTTCATCCAAAGGACGATGAAAACGCCGCCGATGATATAGGCGGCAATAATGAGGGCAAAAAGATAATCGTTCATATTGATGCTGTTTTAGTTGAAAACAGCATAATATAATACGATTAGCCCGAAAATTTGTAAATCGGGGTAGAAAAAGTTTAATAACGTCATCCCAAGACCTTTTTACTACAGGATAAGAAGGATACCTGCCAGCCTCCGGCCTCATGATGGAGCTATCTACGGCTGGTTCTATAACTATCTTGTTAACTTATTATTCATCTTTAACCTTTATCAGTATTTGTTTACGTTTAGAACCAAGTGCTCTGTAGGCATTGATTTTCTTGCAAATACCACCTCTGCCAGACACCACACCGTTTCTGCGTAGGATTGTCGATTTGTCATCAAGAATGACTATCTTGGTTGCTTCGTCAACATGGCTTTGATACCATTCGGTGAATAGCCAATCGGAATGTGGAGCGCCTTGGTCGCTGGTTATGACAACAAGGTCAGGATTCACACAATAGTCGTAGAATTCATCGTCGTTGTCGAAGTAGAGGATGTTTTTTTCTTCATCGATGTTCATTGCTTCATAAGATTTGCCTATGCATCGCGAGGTTTTTAGGTTATATTCAATCATTTTTGTGATAAGTCATTTTAGAGAGAAATCAAGATCAGTATCAAAAACCAATCCTCTGCTATTTGATTTTTTCCCATGCATTTTCATATTGCGCAACCATGCTTCGTTTCACGTTGTCACACCCAATAACTTTTTTCCATTCTGTCATTCTGTTCATTTCCATTTGTGCTCTTCCCATTTCTTCATGACTGAGAATGTAATAATGTGAGATGTTCTCAGAATCAATGAAAACTAAAACCCAGAAATCGGGATGATCGTTTCGACTTTTATCATAGTACTTTTGGAAGAATCCAGTAACAAATTTATTACTTCGTGTGGTCTTCACTTCAATTCTTCTAAAATATCCATCATTAAGATGGACGAAAATGTCGACAGCCTTAGCGTTACCCATAGTAATGCTGACGTCAAATCCTCGTTTGGATAGTTCTGAACAGACGCCATACTCGCCTGCCATACTTATTTTTAGTTTTTCGCTCGATGTTGTTTTCATAATTAACACATTTTGAGATGATTATAAAATGAATAAAAGTTTGTTTACAATTTCATAATATTTATATCAACTGCAAATCATTTTCAGCCTCTCCCAAACCTTCACCATGGCCCAAGTGTCAAGCTCGCAATAGCGGAGCAGGGCTTCGCGGCTGGCTTTGGCTTCTTCGGGCGACATGTCTTGGATTTTTGGGAAGAGCGTCATCGCATTGCCACCGTTTTGGCAACGTTCGTCGAGGTTGTGGTAATTGAGTTCCGCATCATCAGGGAAGAGCGCAGGCAGCACGCTCTTGATGCTGAACGAGCCACCCATGGCGGGCACATAATAATCTCCGGCACGGAATGGATCGATGAGGTCGACGATGTGGTCGGCAATATTCAGCAGATGTTGGTTTAGGTCTGGATAAATCGAAGCCAGTTCCTTGATGCGACCACACTCGAAGCCTTTGTTGTAGGCCAGGGTACATACGTTCAATGGAATGTCCTTGCAAAGCTGCTCGGCCAATTTACGACGTGGGTCAGAGCCGTCGCTGGGTGCCAGAAACTCCTTGTGTTGGTAGGGCGCAGAGGCACTCTCCTTAATGTGGAGCGAGTATTGGAAGGTAATCTGTTGGTATGGCTTCTGTCCGTCAAATTGGGGAATGGCTTGCTGTAGAGTCTCAAAGTCAAGGAAATAGAGTGGATAACTCAGGCCGGAAAGAAACTTGCGGATGCCCGCAACATTGATGTGTTCCGTTTTGTTCAGCGCGCATCCCACCTGCATCAGCTGTAAGGGCAACGTCTTGTTGGGTTTCTTGATATATTTCGGGTCAGATGTCTTGTTTTGTAGCTCTACCAACACATCCTCAAACGAAATGTGTCCGGCCTTATAGTATTTCAGCTTTTCTGAGAAGTTCATGCTGTATATGTCGAACACCGTCGGCTCGTCCTCGGGCACGCCATGAAGCCGCTTGCAATAGTCAAAGAAGGCGCATTTATAGGGCTTCGTGCAGTGCTTTTCAAGGTCAATGTCGGGCTCGTTGCAGTCACACAGCACCTTCATCGCCCGTTTCACTTGGGTCGGCACTTTCAGGTATTCGTTATCCACCAACTTCTCCATGTCGACGATGACGAACAACTGTTGCAAGTCAAGCGCTCCCTTTCGCACATAGTTGCTGTTGAGGCATACCAGGAAGGTGTTGATGACTTTGAGGCCGCATTTTTCAAGCAGCCATTTCTGGTAAGCGATATCGGGCGCATACTTTTCGAGTTCGGTCTCCTTACCATCATACTCCGGGAAACTTGTGCTCTTCACCTCATAAATATCCCAGCCGTCGCCGTTGCGACGCAGGATGTCGACAGCACAGTAGTGGCCGTCGAGGGCAAACGAGGCCTCGCAGATGTTGTCAGTGCCGCGGTCCATCTCCTGTCGGGTCAGGTCTACCATGGCGTTGAGGTCGAGGCTGCCGTCAGGGTTTTTGGTGGTCACATCGATGTACGTGCCGAAGAGTTGCATGGCGAGGTCACCGACCTCATTGCCTTGTTCGAAGCGGGCTTGCAAAGCCGGGTCTTCTGTTGCTGCTTCTGGTTTAAACACCTTCAGCCAGAGGATCTTAGGGCATTGGCAGAAGGCCGTGTAGCGTGATTTGGAGAGTCCTTTCATGTCATTTGTGGTTTTCAACTGCAAAGATAAAACTATTTTGAAGAAAATTCAAAAAAAGTGGCGCAAGCCATGAAAAACCCGCGCCACTCAATCCGTCATCGTCAGATTAATACAACCTTACCAATTTATTGTCTTCCTCCGATTCCATGAGGCCACCGATGTTGGGTTCGGTTGGAAAAGCACTGTTGAGGGCAACAGCCCAAAGGTTGTCGGTGGGTCCAACGCCTTCTAGCGTCCCGAGGATGTCGCGGAACGACCATGAGGAAAGTAAGCCCTCGCTATTGAGTCCCTTCATGACATGGAAATCGGTGCTGCCGAGGGCTTTTTCTAATTTTTGAAAACCTGTATCCATGTCTTGCACGATATCGATGACATCCACTTTGTTTATGGTCTCGAAGAGGGCAATCAAGTCTGTTTTGGCCTTTTCGATGCCATCGTAGTCAACATCATTACCGCTTTTGCCCAGTTCATGGCACCACTGATTCGCTTCTTCCCAGATATAGTGGCCGAAGCCGTAGAGCGAGCGCAGCTTGAGGTAGTTCACCAAGGTGTTTATTGCCTTTTCCGATTGCCACTTTTCGGTGTCGCCAGACAGGTGGTCATGAAAGACGGGTAGCATCTCCAACATCATCTCTTGAACAGCGTACGCACGACGGATACTCTCATTGGCGGCATTCCAGAAGTCTGGATAGTCGATTTCTACGATTTCTTTGTAGGTGTAGGGCAATCTCTTGCCATGGTCATTGATTGTCAGCATATTTGAATTGTTTTAGGGGTTTGCCGACATAATATAGACATTTTGGGCGGGAAATTCAAAGATCAGAGGAAAAAAAACCATGAAGCATTTTTCTATTTATTCAGCAATTGTATTTTCCCCTACAATCAAATCATTAACTCCAGTGACAAACTTTTCTTCCCTATCATTCATCGTGTCACGGAATTTTTTCCATGCGTCATCTAACTTTGTTTTCTTTTCAGCTTTATCGCCCACGGTTTTTTGTGTGACATTATCCGCTACAACCAAACCTAATTTATAAAGATGACAGTCGGGACGGCCTTTAATAGTATAATCATTATCAACATATGGACGATCATCAACGGCAACAATTTCACCGGTTTCCTCATCCATTTTTTTGGAAACAGGGTGAAACAAGAACCCTTTGTTCGCATTAAATCGATACATATACATGATGGTCTTGTAATATACCGGAGCGGCCTTTTCAGCAGAGAGTTCGTCCTTTATCAATGGGATGTATTTGGCATCGGCCACAATCTTATTCTCTTCGTCGAAATAGTCGGGGATGATTGGTTGGAATTGCTTATTACCTTTTAAAAACAGACGATATGGACTGTTCTTGCGTGTATAATGCTTCAACATTGAGCCTTTTTCCGCCAGCACTTTCGCCACATACTCCTCCCACAGCCAGGCGGCATCGATGAGGACGCCATGGATCTTGTCGCCGTTTTCGCCATAACTCAGTTTCTCGTGGCGCAGGATGCGCAAGCAGAGTTTTTGCAAGGCGGCATATTTCGTGTAATAAGGATGGGCAACGGGACGCAAGTTCTCGTTAATGACAGACTGCATCTGCCTCGGTTGAAACGAGGGTGTGGCTTGGATGATTTGCTGCACATAGCCCTCTGTGTCAGGGTCGTTATGCAGGACGGCTTTCCCGAAAGGCTTGCGACGGATGAACTCTATCGTATGCCTGATGAGTTGGGTGACAGGATTGTCGTAGCTGAATTCACGCGTACGGTAGGCGATCTTTCCGTTGGCGGGAATGTTGCGCCGTATGTGCCGGTTGATGTCGATCACACCACGCACATTGGCATCGTTGTACTCGTGATAGACATATTTCTTGTACATGCCTTGCGACATGGCTTCTTTCAGCAGTTTTGGGAAAAAGAACAGCAGGAAGTCGAAGACCTGTGGCGCGTTGGAGCCCGCCGACGACGTAAATGAGAACATGTTGATGGCCAACACCTTTTCCAACATATAATAAAGAAAGAAGTCGTCATCCTTCCCATCTTTGTCGATTGAAGAGAATCGGGAATGAATGCGGATGTTAGTTCCTCTTTTCTCTGGACCTTTACCTATAAAGCCCACAACATTGCCAGTAGTGATAGAATCTATACCTTTCCCATCCTTCTCCGTAATCCTAAAGATATATTGGTCTTTCAGTCCCTCATAGCCTTCGTTGAACGAATTAGGCCACACCAGCAACTCGCCACCTTCGGATTTCATTAGTTCACCGATGGTGGAGGAAGATAGTGCTCGAAGATTTTCCGAATTACCTCTACCCAAGTCTAGTTTTTTGGGCTTTCTTCCATACTGATCTCGCCTGGAATCGTCGGAGGCTGAATCTACTACATGCCATGTATTATCTTTGAGATGGATGGTGCTCATGATCTTAGTCCATTAATCATCAGAACCATTGTTATAGGCATCTTTGAGAATATTCATTTTGTCCTCAATATCTTTTGATGGCAATCCTCGGAAATACTCATAAAGAGTTCCTTTGAGGTAGTATTCCCAAAGGTCATCAAAATTGAAATCGACATCCTTGAGTTTTAAGAAATATGCTCCACCAATTTGATATTGTTCCGAAAGACCACATTTTGTTGTTATTGCCTTGTTTAAACTCTCCATCCTATCAACAGCCGCTTGCCTATTATTATCATCCCATTTAAATTGATCTTCATCATCACTACTTGCTGCATAGATCATCGCCTCACTATCAACCGCAGAAACCTCATAGAATGCAAAACGGCGACGGAATGCGAAATCCATACTCTCAACACTGCGGTCAATATCGTTCATCGTGCCAATTACATAAACATTGTTTGGAACATAAAAACCAGCTTTAAACTCATCATTATCTGGTACAAGGTTTTGATATTGAGTGTTCACTCTGTTGCTGAAATTATCTTTTTTATCTTTTTCGCCTCTGTATCCAGGATCAATAGAAAAGAATAGTTCACCAAATATTTTTGAAATTTCACCACGATTTATTTCATCAATAACAAAAACATATAATCGTTCAACACAATTTTCATTTGTTTTTTTACTTTCCTCATCTTCCTTTTCTGCATTTGCAGCTTTTTTACAGAACTCCTTAAAAACACCATCTTGCCGTTTGAAGACCACTGTTTTGTCAACTGCTTCATTCTCTTCATTTACCTTTTCACCATATTCATCTGGTCTTAAACCTTCTACAAAATCCGTGTAATCATAGGATGGATGAAATTGAACAAATTTATATTGGTCTTTATTATTGCTCATTAAATCATCCACTTTACATCCAATTGTTTTAGCCGCAACCTTTCGTGCAAGATATGTTTTTCCAGTTCCAGGTGCACCTGTCAGGATAATATTCTTTTGCTTTTTTAATCTTTCGCTAAGATTCATAATATTTTCTTCTCCCCTAAGTGCCATAAGCGTTTCCCATGGATAGTTCTTGTACTTCCACCCATTATCCGTTGAATTCAATAACTCCCCAAAATAGTTTTGAACAGCTGCGCTTTTATAGTACCACGACATCCTTTCATCAACTAATTTTTTACCACAAGCTAGTTTCCATTGCTTTTGCAGAGTATCCCATGCCTTCCCCCCTTTAAAAACTAAAGCATTATCTATAATACTATCTTTGTTCTCTTGTTTTTCTGTTTGATTTTGCTGTTGTCCAACATTGATACTCTTATGCGCTTCATTAAGCTTTTTATACAATTCATTCAAATTATTTTCTGTTACAATTGTACAAAAAACATCTGACTATAAAGCCACTATCATAGCATGAATTGCTGCCCAAGGTTTATGCTCTTCCACTTCTACTTCCTTGCCATCTTTATTTATTGTAGTTTTACAAAAAGAAACTAACTTGTCTTGTAAACTTTTACAAGCATTTTTCAAATACGATTTCTCGTTAACCTTATATTCACCTTGATTAGAGTTTTCCCCCGTCTTAGTTTCTTTTATAAACAAATCGTTTTGTTTATTTAACACCGTTTTTAATAGTTCAACTATCTCTTTCCAATTCTCGTCTTTTTTCAGTTTTTCTTTTGTTATGTTTGAGAAACGTCCTTGCCCAACTCCAGCCACATTTATCCCTCCCAAGAATTGATCAAACAAGGTTTTATAAGTGATTTTCGTGTCGGTAATTATTGTATCATCAATCTTACCTTCCTCTGCCGAAATCCACCTTTGGATTAAACTAGACTGTTTTTCAAAATTATCTTCACAACCAGACTTAATAACAATTTTCATAATTGAAATAGCGATTCCCTACACATCGCGAGGTTTTGACTATTTATATTTCTGTTTTATTTCTTTCTTTCCAAACTCATTTCCTCCTCACTCCCCCACTATACTCCCGGATATAGATCCCATAGTCGGTGTAGACCTCGATGTCGCGGCCGTTGGGGGCCAGGAGGAGGTCGAGGATGTGGTGGCCGTTGAACTCGGTGACGCGACTCCAGCTGTTGCTACCCATAGTGGCTCTTTGCAACTGCCGGTCGTCGTTGGGGTTGATGCGGTAGATGAAACCGCCTATCTTTACTGCTTGCGCCATGGTTCCATTGTGTTTTGCACGGCAAAGATAAGGGTATTTATTTATTTTTCCAAAAAAAAGAAATGCTTGGTTTCCTTCGACCTCTTCCTTGTGTTTTTCCTTCACCCAATCAGTATAATCATAGTATCACACTACTCTAAAAGCCTCATCGCGGGCGCAGACCCGCGATCTCATAAAGCGGCGTGTACCCCTAAAGCGCAGGAGATCGCGGATGTTCCTCCGCGATGAGGCTTAAGGCGTGAGTGTAGTACATGGGTGATTGATGCTAAAACTCCTTGTTCGTCACAAAATAGCACCAAGCCCGACCAACTTTCTACATATCCTCTATGGACAGGCCTTGAAGCGAGAATTGGTATCGTCCGAATTCAGACGGCAAAACCTTGACTTTTTCACCAAGTTCAACAAGGCTGATCTTTCGAGGATTGCGCTTGATTTCGGCCACAACGCCAGTGTGGTTGAACTCATTCAAAGCTATCATGTCAATCTCGTTGCCCCCTTTGCGATCCCACCAATTGCCTGCTATCGTGCATTGTCCCGACTCCATCGCCTTGGCTTGGAAATACTGCTCTAAAGTCCTACCAGAGAACTGATCATAACCCTGCCCCATATTTTGGCGAAGTGCGGTCATCTGCTGACGTTCGATCAGCGACTGATAGGGCCAGATGAATCTGAACCAGAATCTCAAGAATTGGTCAGATATTTCATAGGCTGTAGTTTTGCTGTTCGGCTTGGACAACAGAGGCTTCAGTCGCGTTACAATACGATAGTTTTTCTCCAGGTTTTGAAGATATACGCCCATGTCCTTCTGCATGGCTCCGTCAATTTCACTACGTTTTGTCAAACCACAAGCAATCAGTTGAAGTACAGAAAAATAAGTATTACTTTCATCTCCGAACTCTTGATTCATCAAGTCACGTCCTTCCGAAAGGAAATACGAATCGGGTCGGCATATATAGTTGAGCATTTTTTCCTTGGTATAGCATTGTGCATCCATCAGAAGCTCTACATATTTAGCCACACCTCCAGTAATCATGTATAGGCAAAGCAGGTCTTCGTTCTTATAGTTGGGGCAATGATCCCGAAAGATTTGTTTCAAGACGTCAATCCTGAACGGTAGTAGTGTATATTTCGAGGTGGGCCTTCCGTATAACGGTTCGTTTTCGTCCTCGAAGATGCGTTTCATCAGCGACTGTATGCTGCCTGACGCAACCAAATGGAGGTGTGAATCGCGATGATAACGATCCCAGAGGTCTTGAATTTCGCTAAAAATAGCGGGATTTACCTTGTACAAGTTTTGAAACTCGTCGAAAAACACTGTGAAGTGCCTGTCGACAGAGGTTTTCATGATGATTTCGAACAGGTCGCGAAAGTGTGCGATTTGGCCAAAAACTTGAATACCCAACTGTTCTTCGATGGCCTTCTGAAACTTATGGCACAAAACGGCTTCACCATCTTTTGAGACAAACAGGTAGGCAACCTCCTTGCCTTCAAGGGCTTTGGTAATCAACGACGTCTTTCCTACGCGTCGTCGGCCCGTCAGAACAGTAAAGACCGCTGCACGTTCGGCTTGTCGTTCGTTCAAGACAAGCATTTCCATTTCTGTTTCCCTGTCGTAAAACTTCATAATATTAATCGCAATTTATATTAATTGTCATTTATATTTTTCGGTGCAAAGATAAGAATAGTTTTAATTGATGAAAATTTTTGTGGTGTTTTTATAGTCATTTGATTTTTATCAATCTTCAAAAAGGCATTTTGCCCTTAAATAAATGGAAATAGCAGTCCGCCCTCCCTAAAACTCCTTGATCGTCTCAAAATAGCACCAAGGCTCGGTCTTCTCGTAGAGGGCGCGGCTGCCTTTGGGCACATATTCCGATTTCCGTCACCGAGTTGGGGATAACGACGCTCGTCAGTCCCGTGCAATCCTTGAATGCGAAGTCCCCGATTGTCTTCACCGAGTCGGGGATGACGATGCTTGTCAATTCCTTGCAATCTTGGAACGCACGAGCCTCAACACAAGTGGTTCTTTTAGAAATAATTCCCTCTCCGTCCTTGATTTCATATTTTGCAATAGTTCATCGCGATTCGCCTTCACATCGCGAGGTTTTTATGGTTTAACAAATGATAATATTCGAGCGGCCCACACGCATCGCGCACGGGCAAAGTTGTTGTCAAAAAATCAGTTAGAAAATTGATTGTCAGAGATTTATAAGGGGGGGGGCATGGCTCCGCAACGGCAAACCTGCGCGGGCAAGTCGGCGGTCGGACGGTCCTGCCGAGAATCTCGGCGAATCATCGTGGTGAGGTTATTACGCCACAAAGATAGAAACATTTTCGGGGAAATTCAAAAAAGATCAGACGGCAATTCGATTTTCATTTTCCTGCTGCTGTGCGATTTGGCTGCGGCAAGCAGGGCTTCCTGGCTGGTGTATTGCTCGTAAAGCGTGCATTGCGTGACGATGCCTTGCGTCGAGCATCGCTCACCGTCAACCAACACCAATGCCCAGCCTTTGTTAAGGTCGGCAAACTCCTCTCCCACCAACGCGACACCTCCTGCCGTCTCCACAAGCTCACTTGTCTTCACCTTCCTGAATTTGAACTTCACTCTCGGCAAGCTATCCTCCCCATGTTGCTCGGCCGTGTAAAGCAGCAACTCCATACCTTGGCGGATGTCTTTTTTATCCAGGTTGGCGATGAGCGCCGCAACGCCATCCACCTCGCCAAGCTGCTGCCTTACCGTAAGCAGCTTGCCTTCGCTCACCGGAATATCGGGCATCAGAAATGAAGCATAACTATCCATAAAGCTTTTTTCGATAAAAACCGCTGGCAGCCTATTGGCAAGCGCCACAAAGCCGTTGTAGGCCGACTGGTGCTCGGTGAACATCGTATCACAAAGCGACAATCCATGCCATAGTGCGATGGAATGCCTCATCCGCTGTCGTTGTACGAATTGTTTTAGGGTGCACCGACGCGGCCTTGAACTGTTGTGCGCAGTCCGTACTACTGTTTTCCCCTGTTTCTCATAGATGGTTACTCCCGATTGTGGCATTCTCCCAATCAGCGATAAACCTTTGACTTGTCTTTTTCCCATATCAGCTTCGTTTTAATCAGGTGGCAGCTTCGGAGTAACCTCGTAGTTGCGCCCTCTTTTACTCTATTCTTTCAGGTCTGTTATTCGATTGTTATTCGATTTAATATCGAATAACAATCGAATAACAATACAATAACAATAGAGCGTTTAATATGTTTGATAAGGCGCAACTCCGAGGCAAATCCTTGCTTGCTTCTATGTTGTTGGATTGCAAATATAGAAACTTTTGTCAGGAAATTCAAAAAACAAGCGAAAATAAAGCGAAGCGACTCCATATTTACGGGTCGCTCATTTCCCACAGCAAATCATCCATGTTGTCGCTTTCATAATAAATCCTTTAAGATCGTATGATTTGCAACTTTTTGCCAAACTCACTTTCGTTTATATGTTTGATAAGACTTTCCACCTCCACTTCATGCCACATTTTGAGCATTGTGACTTCTGTACCATTAACATTAAAATGGTGTCCAATACGAGAATCCGGCTTGTAAAAATCCCAATTAGCTTGCACCTCTCCTTCTAACTTATCATCATATTCATATTTTCCATCCGATCTATATTTATAAATGAGTTGTTTAAACCATTTCCCCCTCTCATAATAGCTGTTAATTTCCCGAGGAAAAGCTTCATTCAATTTTTTTAGAACTTGTTCAGAGTCACCGGTCAACTCACTCCTATTTTCTGTTGCCCATAACTTCACGATAGCAAAAGCTGTAGCAGTGTAACCCATATTAGCGCCAATACATTTGTTATCATAGAATATTGTGTATTTAGTTCTATCTTTCTTGTCCAGATAATTGAAGAAACATTCTATCTTTTTCCTCTCTTCCTCTTTGATGGCATTCATAAAAGCAAAGATAAAATTGCCATTTTCCTCATAAAAAGACCTTAAAAGATTACCTTCTTCCGAAGTTGAAGAAAAGCCTAATTCTAACCCTTTTTCTTCCCCTTTTGTCACAATGCCGTTTTCCCTCGCTAAAGAAGTAATACTAGAATAGCGGATTCCCTTTCTAAACAATAGGCTATCATCTAACTCACTATATACCTTTTCATCGTAGCCAGCGTATTTGTCAACCAACCAAGGGTCACTTTTATCATCACTCATAATGCTAAATAGACCCTTGACATAAAGCATCTTCAATAATTCCAATCTTGGCTGGTGATCGTAATAGGTTCCGTCTATTATCCAAAAATTTGTTGTCGTATTATTGTCAGTTAAGGTACTTGCCATTATAGAGTCAAGTATCAAGTCTCTATATTTCCCCCATAATTTTGTAATGGTATCAGAAGTCTCTTGACTAATTGCAATACAAGACTGTTCATTGAAATCTTCGATATTTGGAAACATCAGTTCATTCTTAAACTCTTCCAAGAAGAAACGGTTTCGAGTTGTTAAAGAAGGTGAACTGAGCAATGGAATAACAATTCCATCAAGAATATCCTGGTAATTAATTTGAACAAAGTGATCGTCTTCTCGTAAAATCCGTATTTTGTTTTTCCTCTTTTTTTCTTTGTTATATTGACATTGCTCTTCTTTGAGTTTCTCGAAATTCGAAAGCCTATGAGAGACAAGTGGCGTCAGATAAGTATAGATTTGACAAATATCCTTTGTGTCAGTACGGTGAGTGCCAATATAATAGCGTGTAGTTTGGGGTTTGTCAAAGTATGCGGTTTTCAAATTATTTGGAATATTTTTCTTTGCTGCATTTGCTCCACCCTCAGTTGAGTCTATTTTGTTCTCAATAATAATTTGTAGTTTTTTAGAAACACCATCTAATTCAACATTGCACTCAATAAAGATATCAATGCGGTCTTGACAATATGTCTTAATACCTTCGAGGATTTCTTTGTCGGTATCGTTCCGATACCCAATGGCTTCTTCGGCTAACAAGCTAACTTGTTTTTCCGTCTCCACATGGACATTACTTATTTTTATCTTACGTGACAACACGGCTCTACGCATGTCCGAATCAATAAGCTTAGGATCTTGTTGGAAACTACGCTTAACTAGTATATCCAAAAGCATCATTACAGGTGATACAATTTCTTTATGAGGTTTTTTTATCTCAAACAGCCACTTAAGAAAAGAACTATAAATTGTTTCACTCCTTGTTTTAGAGATTATCTCAAAAAACGAAGGCTCATCGTATTGCTCTTGTAGGGCAATAAGTTCTTTATCACTGTTAAACTCAACTATCTTATTAAGATAATACTGATAATCTTTTGTTTCCATAAACTGCATTCTTATGTTAATACTAGAATTTCATCTATTCTATCACTTTTTCATTCTTGCGACTCTGCAAATATAGGAACTTTTGTCGGAAAATTCAAAAAGCAGGCAAAAAAAGTGGAGCAACTTCGCTAGTCGCTCCACTTTAGATAATTACGCCATCTTCATTCCTGGCTTTTCTTCACCTCCACCTTGATGCTGCCATCCTTGAGGCCGCGGATGAAGCGGACTTGCGCCTGCTCCTTTTCCTCGGTCATCAGTTCATAGGGATGGCCGTCGGTTTCGGTTTCAGGGAAGTATTTGCCCTCGGCATCGTTCTTCAGATAGACTTCGCAGCCGGGTTCCACGGCCTTGTAGAAGATGCGGAGCGAGGGATAGGCTTCCTTCAGCAAGTTCGTCACCTCGTAGCAAGGCGTCCAAGCCGTCTCGAAGGTCACGCAAAGGGTGTCGCCTTGGTGCTCAAGGCCTATCCACTCGCCTCGGCACTCCACCTCTTCAGGGTTCTTGCCCAGCGTTTTCACCAGACAGCCCAAAAGATTCTCTTGCTGTTCTTTCATCGTTTGACACAGTGCATCGAGTTCTTCCTTTTCGCCCTCGATGACGTAGTTCGTAGTGCAAATGTTTGCCATTATTATTCTCCCTTAATTGACTTGTATGACTCTGTTACTTTTGCTTTCAGGTTGTCAAGCGTATCCTTGTATTTCGGCATCAGTTTCACATATTTGGCGATGGCGTTCAAAGTGAGCATACTGAATGGGATATGGTAGTTGTCATATACAGGATATTTTGCATTGAAGAATGAATCTTTTTCTTCTGCGTATGGGTAGAAATAGCATTGGTATGGTGACGGTGCCCAAAGAGCCTCTTTCAGCAGTAACTGGCAATCTTGAAATTCGATGATGATGAGCGCCTTTCCCCGTTCATGTACATAGGCCTTCGCATCCTGCAATCCCTGTGCATCCAGATAGGGACGAAGGACATTCTTGACATAGTCCTCTGGAGGTGCGACATAAAAGCCGCTCGAATTGCGAAGCCAAGGCTTGAAAACCGGATCACCCATACCTAAGCCTGCCTGTGTAGCATTCACCATCAACTTCTTGACGGCAGCCATCCAAGGCTTCAGCGCCGCACTTATGGCTGAATCCTCATTAAAAGATGATGATCTGCGGATACAAGACTCCAACTTTTTTGGTATCATCGCATCATCCCACAGTTTGAAATCGATGTCATCGGCACTTATACCATCCATGACGGCAAGTTTGTATCCTTTGACGTAGAAGGCGTATTCTTCCTCAACTTCTTTATAAAGTTCGTAGTCATCAAGCCCTTCGTCAAAGGCTTTGAAAAGGTCTTGCCGAATATATTCAAGTGAGGTGTGGTGCTCAAGGTAGCGGGCGAGTTTTGCCTCCCATGTCATGTTTCTTTTCCGCCCATTCTTCCAATATGATTTATACTCCTTCATTTATTCCCTATACTTAGTGGTTTAATATAGTAACATCCTGTCAGAAATTCAAAAAACGGTCTATCTTTTTACACTTGCATCAGGCAGACGCGACCCGTCTTGCGCAAGGCTTTGCCATTTCGTTGGTATGATGCTTCGTTGTCGATAATCCAAAGGAGTTTGGCTCGGCAATGAGGCGGTATCTCCGGCACAGGGGCATAGCCGTCGGTAATGACAATCATGCCGTCGTAATCAGGATGCTTTGCCAAGTAATCGACAGGCGCCTGAAAGTTGGTGCCGCCACGCCCTTGAACCTTAAACTCCTGCTTCCGCTTCTTGGCTTCGTCCAGTTTCATGACGTCACCTTGAACGCAAGCATCGAACATGAGGACATCCACCTGCTGGATGCCATACTTGAAGAAGGTGGTGATGACGTTGAAATAGCGACCCAGTTCCTCTGAACCTACCGATCCGCTGGTGTCGACTGCCACAAGGATACGAGTGATGAAGTCATAACGGCTGCCCATCTGCTCGAACCCGAAGCGACGGCTGGGGCGCATCCTTGTGAGGCGACGTTTCTCAGACAAGATGCTGGCACGGAACCCCCGCAGGGCACTGCGGAAGTCAATCTTTCCCTCTGCGGCTTTCTTGATGAGTTCGATCATGCCACCGGGCATGCTGCCCCAACTGGTCGTGCTTTGGATGAGGTCGGTAATCAAACGCGACTGGAACTGGTCTTCCTCCCAAAGGGCTGTGTAGTCGCCCTCGGCCTGTGTTTTGCTATTGTTCTTGCCATAATCAGTTTCGCTCATTCTAGCCTCACCCGAAGCGTTTCCTTGTCCCGTGTCGGAGCCCTTCATTTTTCCTGTTCCTAACCCAGAACTTTGTCCCTTCTCTACACCTTGGCCATTTTCTTTGCTTCTTTCTGACGAGGTATCTTGGCCACTTTGTTCCTGTTGGGAATCACTCCCTTTGCCACCTCCACCGGCGTCGCCACTTCCTCCCGAGTCACCCTCGCTGGGAGCATTTCCATCAACATGAATAGTCATATCATTCAGGCGCGTCGCATACCATTCGTAGTGCTGTCCCATAGGCAAGCCAAAATCTTCGGGCTTTGTCAATTCAATCCATGCCAACTTGTAGGCAGGCGAGATGACCATGTCGCTGGCCGCATGCTGAACGAGGGGCTTGCAACCCAAAGGCTGGCGTGCGTAGGGATGTTGCAGCAGGATACGGATCATCTCCACCTTCAGCAACTCATTCAACTGGTTGTCCTGCAAGGCATCGATAACGGTCGGGTTGTACTCGATGCGTCCCTGCCCGGTGCGCAACGGGCACTGCATATTGGCGTTCATCGTCAGGCGATGGCTGCAATATACGGCGAAAAACACCGGCTCCGTCAGGAACCATTGCTCCGCAACTTGTTGTATGCGCTCTTGTGAAGTCATAAGGTTTGGATGAATTCGACAATTTTCTTGTAAGTGTCGGGCATTTCCTTATTGATAAGAAGTAGCATCTTCTTATAGCCCGTGCCATCGATGAGCGATACAAAATGGGCGTAGGCTTCGCGGTTGTTCTTGAGCAGGTAGTCGTGGTACGCCTTTAGGTTTTTACGCGCCATTTCGCGGTCGAGGGTGTCGGCCTTGTCGGTCTCGAAAAAGCGCGCCAAGGCATCGTTGAGCAACGAGAGTTGATGCAACTCGTATTTGTCGAGCGATTTCTTGGCTTTCTTGAAGTCGGTGAGCAGGTCGATGGGCGAAAGGTCGTCCTTGCGGAACGAAAGGAACAACTGTGCTGCCGCCTGAACGCCGATGATGCCGGCCACCACCTTCTGATGCACGGGCAAGGGGCTGGGGATATTCTCCATCAGTCGGGCCACCTTCTCCCAGGCGCGGCGGTCGGGATCTTTGTCAAGGCCTTGGTCTTCCTTGGTGTCGGCGCTGCGGTCGAGCAACTCGGGATTGGCACCGATGAAATTGAGGATACGCTCGTCGAGACCTGTACGCGTCGCCCACAGCAACCAATCCTCCACCGTGGGACGGAAGGTATAGATATTGAAGCGCGACACCAATGCCGGGTCGAGGTCGGTGAGTTGATACTCCTCGCCGTCGTTACCCGCCGCGATGATACGGCTGCCTTCGGGCAATTCGCGACCAGCCAGCTTGCGGTTCAGCACGAGGTCCATCACCGTCTGCAAGATTTCGGGACGGGCGCGGTTGATCTCGTCCAAGAAAAGCACGATGGGTTGGCCGTCGACAGGGAACCAATAAGGTGGCATGAAAACGGTCTTGCCCGTTTTCTCGTCCTTATTGGGCAGTCCCAGTAAGTCGCCAGGGTCGCTCATCTGTCCGAGGAACAAGGTCTTCACCGGTATGCCTTTTTCCTTAAAATACCTAGTCAGAATTTGCGACTTGCCGATGCCGTGACGGCCGGTCAGCATGATGTTTTGCCATGTGGGCGTGACCTCCAAAAGGGTCATCAGTTCGGTTTCGTTAATTGCTATGGCCATATTGTTTATAGTTTTTGTTCGATGAAATCAATCGCAAGGATGGGTTCGGGATCAGAATGACCATATTGTCTAATGAACTCTTGAACCGTCCTGGAAGGTAACCGTTTGCCTTCAACAGATGTCGCAACAGGGTCTCTGGCATATACATTATGGCAATCGGCATCAACCCATCCCATTACTTCTTCTTGACTAACGATGCCACCAAATCTTTTTTCTTCTACGAAACTAAATGCGTTATCGCTGACTACCCTAATTGTTGGTATCAAGGGTATCCGGTATCCACCATTTATTAATCGGCCGGCCTCCCAGCGGAGATACTTCATCATTTTTCCGATAGGCTTGCCCGCATACTGCTGGGCCAATGCCTCCAATTGCTCTACGGCAGCATGATACTTTTCGTTCTGTTGCATCTGTTGGTCGTAGATGTGCAGGACTTTCAGAATCGTCTCATCCATCTTTTGGTTGACGGCGGACATCATCTTCAGATAATCAGCGAAGGCACTTAAGGGAGTGTTCTCCGTCAAAACCAAAAAGCATTCATCATAACAGGAGTTGGGATAAAAGAAGAATTTATTAAAATGAGCTAACAAACGGGAGTTAGCACCTTGGTACTTCAATATGACATCGGTTTTTCCTAAAACCACCAACTCCACTTCCTGCAATCCGACACTTTCCAAATAAGGGCGTAAGCACTCTTCCACAAATTTATCAGAGCAGGAGTGCCTGACGCTAAACTTCTCCAATGTCTCAGTTTGATCCCTCAACGACCGCTCCTGGGCGGCATCGAAAAATTTCTTGACAGCCGACTTCCAAGGGCGGCTCACCTGCTCAATGATTTTGTCAACGTTATAGTCCTTGGTGATGTATTCCGGGATTTTCTTCTGCAACTTCTTCTCGTTCCAGGGTTCAAACTCAATGCCGTCAACCAGAGCGGCCTCCATGGTGCGGAGTCTCAGTTTCTTGGCATAGTAGTTGAATTCTTCCTGCCGCAGTTCCCATTCGGCAGCCATTTCCATCAACAGCGTGGCAATGTTCAGGGTGCTGAAACCTGTCTCCTCCAATCTCAAATCGGAAATGGACAGTTGCTTGCAAGGCACGAGTTCATACAGGGCAAAAGGCTGCTGTAGATAAGTATAGCGGTAGATAGCCATCGTTACCTCTCGGTAATTGATGGTGCAGGTTTCCAAATCGGTAAACTTTTCATATAAATCACGACGATTTTTGGCAACGTCAAGCATGTCTCCGTATGCTATTTCAAGTGGTTGCTGACCAACGATATTCTTCTTGCTTATTGTCATCGTTAAAGAACTGACATCGGCACCCTCTGCTTGCATGGCCTCAATAAGTCCTTGTTCTGAAAAAGAGAAGTGCATATTAGAACCCCATCGTGCTATGGGATTCTGAACAGTCCGATGCTCATCCAGAAGGCTGCGCACCTCATCTCTTTTCATATGGCCATAGACAATCTCGCTTCGAATTGCCTCCAACTGCATGTGCTTTTGGGCAAAGCGTTTGGCTTTGGCCGCCCACGACTTTTTGCTTTTGGCGGTTTTTTCTTTCCAATATTCGGTGAAACTCCTCTTAGAATTGTTATTGCGTTGCAAAGATGTATGCGGTTATTAAAAGTTAGTATGATTCAATTTGACGCTACAAATATAGTACTATTGTCTAAAAATTCAAAAATTGCAGCAAAAAAGTGGAGCGGATTCCCACCGCTCCACCTGTGACAGTTTAAAACCCAATCCTCTTTCGCGTAACGCCATTGTTCAGCTGTTCGCAGCGGCAGTAGCTTTCAAGCACAGGAAGCATCTCGTCAGCGGTGCCATAGAGGATGCTGTTGATGGCGTGCTTTCGGGCCACGTTCTCGATTTGGCCACCGCTGAAGTCGAAGTGCTCGGCCAGGATGGCAGCATCGCTGGCGTTCAACTCAGGGATCATCTGTTGCCAGATCTTGCCGCGCACCGTGGCATCAGGCTTGTCGAACCTGATCTTGTAGAGGAATCGACGCTCAAAGGCACTGTCGAGGTTCTCGGTGAGGTTGGTGGTGGCAATCATGATGCCGTCCAAGGTCTCCATCTCCTGCAGGATGATGTTCTGGATGGTGTTCTCCATCTTGTCCACCGCGTCTTCGGCACCAGCCTTGCGGATGCCAATGATGGCGTCGGCCTCGTTGAAGAGCAGTATTGGGGCTTTCTCGGCACGCTGCACGAGGCTGCGGTAACGGTCGAACAAGGCCTTGATGTTCTTCTCCGAGTCACCCACCCACTTGCTCTTGATGCTCGGCACATCGACAGTCATGATGGAACGTCCCGTAAGGCGGGCCAGCTGATAGACGGTCTCGGTCTTTCCCGTGCCCGGACCGCCATGAAACAGACAGGTGAAGCCCTGTCGGAAACCGCGCTGCTGCATGCGCTCACGGATCTTGGTATATTGCTCCGGCTCAAAGAAACGGTTGAGTTCCTCCACCTGATGCTGAACGGTCTCAGTGTAGTACATGGTCTTAGGCGTGAGTTGGTCAGGCTCAATCACATCGGCGAGGTGTTCCTCCGTGGTAGTGTTGATTTTCAGCTCGGCAAGCAAATCGCGCTTGGCCTCCTCGGTCAGTTTGAATTGCGTGTTGTTGACGATACCATCCTCGCAGCGGAACTCGATAAGTTTGGCCATTTGAAGCGTGTGACTGTCGCTGCGCAAAGCGGCCTTGGCGTTGTTGAAGTCGGCACTGTTGTTGAAGACGTCCTCCATTTGTCCGAAACGGATGTCATCGTCGCACTTACAGATCAGATAGTAGCAAAACAACACGAGGAGCAATTCATCGGTCTCCTGAAGATGCAGCCGCTTCACCTTTTGGCCGAAGGCCACCTGCGGGTTGTCGTCGAACAGCCTGTTCATCTCCTCATACAGCTCTTGTGGACTGATGGCATTGTCATCAAGGTCGTTGAACCATTGTTCCAGCATCTCGAACATGCCGGCACAGTCAAGGCCTTTGTGGACGGGCAGCTGATACACTTCGTTGTGCTTCAGGCAGCGAATCACAGGTGCAGGCACATCGAAGTCATCCTCGTCCTTCACGTCACGGAAACGCAGCAGGCGGCGATGCACCAATGTGTCGATGTCGTTGGCGAAAGCCAACACGGCGATGTTGCCAAGGTCGAGGTGACGGGCCAAGTCGCGGTAATCCACACGATAAGGACCTTCGTCCATGCAGATGGCAAAAATGACGGCTTGCCGCTCGCTGATGCCGTATTGTTCAGCGAGGAACTTGATTTCCGCCTCGGAGGCTTTCAAGAAGTCTACGCTCATCTTGGAGTCCCTGGAGCGTTCAGCAACGGTCTCGATGGCCTGAAGGAGAGTTAGGTTTTGATTTTTACGGGTCTTGGTGGTGGCGTTTTTCTTTTCCATAGGTATCCTTAAGTTTAGTGGTTTAGGATACTTATAGTAACTTTTTGCCGAAAATTAAAAAAAAGTAGCAACTTTTTTTTCAGGAGTGCTCCTCAATACTTCACATACTGCTCCAAAAGCGGGTTCACCTCCCCTTCTTCCTTGAGCAATGCCTCCAGTTGCGCCCAGTTTTTGATCATGCCACGCTTCTCGCGTTGGTTGACTATGCGCTTCACCTGCTCGTAGCTGAGGTAAGGATGATGCACTAAGGTCTTGAAATCCGCACGGTTGACATCGACTTTCCGAATCTCAATGGCACCTAAATTAATATAAGGTTGTATGGCTGCAAAACGCGCATCGTCCATGCCTTTTACATCGCGGAGTTGCTCCTTGTCGACGAAACCGCCCAACTTCTCGCGGAACTCGATGATGCGCACTGCCGTGTAAGGGCCTATCTGCGGCAACTCCACCAAGGTGGTCGAGTCTACCGTATTCAAGTCGACGATGGGAATGGCTTTCTTTTCGGAAGGAGTGGATGCTGCGGTCGTTGAGCCTGTCGAAACGCCGCTTTGAGATGTAGCTTTAGTATTGGTGTTTTTCCCTCTTGAAACCTCAGGCAACACAATGAAAGGTTCCAGCTGCGCAAACTCTTCCTCGCTGATGGTGTAAAGCTTGCCCAAGTCGTTTTTCGAATAAAACTTGCCGCCTTTGGCCTTGTAGTTCATGATGTTGCGCACCTGACGGTCAGTGAGACCCATTTGCAGCCATTCCTCTTCCGTGAGGGTATTGGGATTGAAGGGAAAAGGATGCAGCTCCGCCTCCTCTTGAGGCTTCTCAGCTTGTTGCTGTTGTTGCTGCTCGATGGCCGCCTGGCGCAATGCCAACAAAGAATCCAGGTTGTGCAAGGAGGCATCACTCAGCGACTTGCGCGACGGACGAAACAGACAGGCCAAAATCAATACCAGTATCACTGCCAGTATCGTAATGATGGCAACGCGCTCGCCTTTGCTGAAGGAAAACCATTTGCGCAAGGAATCCATATTCTTTGGTTTCGGGCCCTTCGACAGGCTCAGGGTCTCTCGGCCGTTGAGCCTGTCGAAACGCCGACTTTTAGTTAATCAATCCTCTGATGAACACAATCGTGATGGCAATGGGAGCCAGATATCGAATAATAAAGAAGATAATCTTTTTCAACGATGCCTTGATGGTACCCTCGTTGGTCACCTCCTCGAAGAACTTGGCCTTGCCCAATCGCCAACCCACGAAGATGACAATCAACACGCCACCGAGGGGCAAGAGGATATTGGATGAGACAAAATCCATGAGGTCGAAGACCGTTCTGCCGCCAATGACAAAGGGCGTGTTCTCCATCAGGCTCAACGAAGCAAAACTACCGATGAATAGCGTGGCTACACAAGCCCATACCGTCGACCACTTGCGGTTAATATGAAGTTCCTCGGAGAGGTAGGCCACCACAACCTCAAGTAGCGAAATCGTGGAAGTCAGCGCGGCAATGGCCAACAGCACGAAGAAGATGATGCAGAAGATATAGCCTCCTGTCATCTGGTTGAAAATCATCGGTATCGTGTTGAACACCAGCCCCATGCCTGCTGTCGGGCGGATGCCAAACGAGAAAGCCGCAGGGAAGATGACGAGACCCGCCAACACCGCAATCAAGGTGTCGGCAAGCACCACGGAAAAGGCGGTGGAAGTCAAGTTGTCTTTTTTCTTGATGTATGAACCATAAGTAATGAGTGCTCCCATGCCGAGACTCAACGAGAAGAAGCCTTGGCCCAAAGCACTGATAAGGACATTTCCATCGATTTTAGAGAAATCCGGATGGAATAGGAACGACAATCCTTCTTTGGCCCCTGGTAGCGTAACAGAGCGTATACCCAAGACAATCAGGATGACCAAAAGCAGCGGCATAAGGATTTTTGCGTATCTCTCAATGCCATTTTGCACTCCTTTGAAGACCACAAAGCCGGTCAGGAATATGAAGATGGCCTGCCACATCACATTGCGCCAGCCCATATTGTGGAAGTCGGCAAAGTCTTGCTCCATGGCTGCCAAATCCTTGCCTTGGAACGAGTTGGACACTGCCTTGATGATGTATTCCAAAGTCCAGCCCGACACGGTGGAATAGAACGCAAAAATGATGAAACCACACAACACACCCATATAGCCAACAATCGACCACGCCGACTTAGGCGCCAGCTTCTTGAAGGCTCCGACGGCATTGCTTTGTGAGCGGCGACCGATGACCAACTCCGACAGCATCACGGGGATGCCGAGGAAGATGACCACGGCGAGATAGACCAACAAGAAGGCCGCACCTCCGTTGTTGCCCAACTCGCAAGGGAAACGGTAGATATTGCCCAATCCGATGGCCGAGCCAGCAGCAGCGGCAATAATGCCTATTTTCGAGCCAAAGCCATCGCGTTTCTTTTTTTCTTCAGCCATGGCTTAACGCTTTTCACCATACGCAAGGTCACCCACATCGCCGATGCCAGGGACGACATAGGCACGGGCCGTCAGCTCCTCGTCGATGCTGCCCACCCAGATGGTGACGGGCAGGCGCGACATGGTACGCTCCACATAGTCCAAACCATCCTGGCTAGCTACAGCAACAGCGATATGGATCTCCTTAGGCATCATATCCTCCATCAGACCGTTCAAAGTCTTCACGATAGACTCGCCCGTCGCCAATAGCGGATCACAGACAATCAGGACACGGTCCTCAATATCGGGAGAAGAGAAATATTCAACGCGTATCTCAGAGTCCTCCTCGTTCTTGTCATATTTGCGGTAGGCCGCGATGAAGGCGCTGTCCGCTTGGTCAAACATGCTGAGCATTCCATTGTGGAACGGCAAGCCAGCACGCAAGATGGTAGCGATAACGGGTTGCTCGTGCATCGTCCGTATCTGCTTTATTCCCAAAGGGGTAGTCACCTCTTCATCATCGTATTCAAAGGCTTTGCTGATTTCGTAAGCCATGACTTCGCCAATGCGTTCGAGGTTGCGGCGGAAGCGCATACGGTCCTGCTGAATGACAGCATCTCGGAGTTCAGCCATATATTGGTTGAAGACACTGTCGGTTTTCTCTAAATTGTGAATTTCTATCATAGTGTTGGTATTTGCCACAAAGATAGAGAAAAGAAACAAATCATTCGCAAATCTGTCATTATTTTTTTTCAGATGCTATTGCGCGTTACAAAATTTACCTATTTTTGCATTACTAAAACTCTAAAACATTTACACGAAAAATAAAAGAAAGGGACAAACACCATGGCAGGAGACTTGAAAGAAAACTGGAAAAAAGTCGGTAAAGACTGGGCTTCGTTGGGTGAGGATTTAGGCAAATCGCTCATCAAATCGGTGAAGGCCGGAGTGAGTGCGGCAACCAAATGGGCAGAAGACGAGCCTGAAAAAGAAGCTGAAGACAAGGCCGAGGAAACCAAAGAAGAAGAGCCCAAGGCTGAAAAATAACAGCACTTTAACGCTATCGCTTCACAACAACCAAGTTAGTTGAAATGCTTTGGAACACAGACAAGTTGCGTCTGTGCGTTGTTTATTTGTGCTTTTTCCAAACCTTAAGCAAAGCTTTACCGATGGGCGAAAGCCGATTGAAAGTATAGGATGGGTATTTGGCCTCCGTACCGCCAAAGCCAAGATAAAAACGAGCCAAATTCTCATCATCTGAGCCCTCGAAATCAAAAGTCATCGGTTGGTTGGCATATTTTTGTATCACCTGATCCAAGAGATAGGTCATGGCTTGGCGTTGCTTGCCTTCCACGGTGAGACCTGAAAACAGGAAAGTGATGCGATCCTTGGTTTTCATGAAGATGGCGGCACAAATCAACTGTCCTATTCCTTTTTCGTTCACCCCCAACATAAAGGCGGCATTCCGTTGCTGGGCCACCTGAGCCAAACGCGTCAGCACACCGTACTCGGCATCACCCCACTTATCGAGCAAAGCTCCACGGTTGTCGCGGAACAAGGCCACCACATGGTAGGGAATCACCGATGTGACCAATTGCAGATTATTGTCTTCCGCCTTGGCCAAATTGCGCTTTGTGTTTTGGTGATAACCTGCACGAATAGCCTCATAGTCCTTATTCAAGTCAAGCAGCACATTTCTATGATATTCAACACCTTGAACATCGTTGTCGAAAATATTGTTTTCATTCAACCTGATCTCGGCAAAACGGTATTTATTAGGAATGGCATTCAAAAACTCATTAGTCTTTTCGGGTGTCACGGGCTCTTTGGAAAACACGCCCAACTGTTGAACGAAATATGGCTGATAGAGGTAGTTGATACCGAATTTTTTACCGCCCGTCAAAGGCATCACCGACTGGTAGTCATCCTCAACGAGGGCTTCCCACTGGGGATGAACCATATCGAGATACCATGAAAAAGCGTAGATGTTGCCACATTCAGCGATGGTGGCGTCCCATTTTGATTTGTCGATTTGGTTATGTTGCAGATACTGTATCATAGAATGAATTCAAAGTTAAACCGGCCCTTCGACCCTTCGATTGGCCTCAGGGACCGCAGGCTCAGAGGCCTTGGTGATATATTCTAATAGTTGGCGGTATATCTCGGGCCAGCCGACCCATCGTTTCTCGCCGCCAAGGGTTTCATTGTGTGTAAGATAGATAAATGTCCCTCCTACCGCTTTCACCTCGTCAACAAGTTGCGTGGCAAGATTGAACGAGGTTTCCACATCGAGGTTGAGGTAGTCGCGCATGGTGCCGTCCATCAAGGCAAAAGGATGCACGCGAAGGTTGGTCACCATGTCGTTTTCAAGGTCGTAAAACCGAAATGTGTCGGCAATGCCTGCACGGAAACCTGCCTGCGAGGCAAAACCCATGGTGTAGTCATCACTGATGTCCAACTCGATGAGTTTCTGATAACTACGAGGGAGGTTCATCCTCAGGAAATGCTGTCGACTCTTGGTCAAGGGTCGATGTAGCACTTCGGAAAGATTGTCGATTTCCATTCTCAATTTATCGATGTCGAGATAAGAAGAAAACGAAGGATGGATGCCCACATCGGCATAGTCGCCCAAGCGCTTAATTAGTGCTTGGAAAGCAGGTTTGCGAATGGAGATGTTCTTGTCGTTGGTGTCGTAGTCGCCGCAAAGGATGAAATAGATCGGCTTGAGTTTGAACTCTTTTTGTAACTCAAACTGGAAGTCAAAGGAATCAAATGGGTCTTTGCGTTTGCCTCGCAACACCTGATGGCGTTCACGAATGCGCTCACGGTCGCCTGAAGTCAAATCCTTCAAAAAACCGCCCACCGTGCGGTACAACCCCTTGCATTTATAAGCCCAGGCCGCATCCACATCGTAGGTCGGGATGAAAGTAAACTTAGTCCGTTTAAGGTCAAGATTGGGATAGATGGATTTCAACTTGTTTCCCAAAGCCAAAGCCCAAATGTTCACCAAAGGTTTTTGAAGCATGCCATTCTCGAACATCCATGTCGACTCGGCACGAAAACGGCCATACTGGTCGCGCACCTGCGAAAGGTATTCCTCATAGCGCGAGACGAGGAAAAAAGAAGCGGCAAAGACATCGAAAGGCAACAAATTACCCTGTCCATAGACCGCATATGGCGCCACAGTACCTTCAAACTCCACCGTGCGGAACGACTGCTCATGAATATGCCGTTCAAAAAGAATGTCAACAGCCTTCACAAAAGGCTCATCACCAAGGCGTTGCATTCCATAATGCAATTTGGGTTCTTCAAAAGCCTTGAATTGCTCGGCATCGGTAGTCAAATCGTATTCAATGCCCAGCAACTGCTTGAGCACCAAATCGAAGACATACATCACACGGCCTGTGACCTTCGGAACAAGAACCAGCATTTTCATAGGCACAAAAATAGGACGATTTTCGATACAAAAGGTAAAAAACCGAAAAATGTTGCAACTTCGCCAAAGCGACACCGAAAAGTTGTAATTTTGTCGGTTTAAACAAAGGCTTCCCGATATGGAAAATTTCGTCGTATCCGCTAGAAAATACAGGCCGATGACCTTCGACACCGTTGTGGGTCAAGGCTCCATCACCAACACCTTGAAGAACGCCATCCGCAACAACACCTTGGCACAAGCCTTCCTGTTTTGCGGTCCACGAGGCGTGGGCAAGACCACCTGCGCCCGTATCATGGCCAAGACCATCAACTGCCTCCACCCCACCGAGAACCTTGAGGCATGCAACGAATGCGAGTCGTGCCGTGCCTTCAACAACAACGCCTCGTTCAATATCTACGAGTTGGACGCTGCTTCCAACAACTCGGTGGAAGACATCCGCAGTCTGGTCGATCAGGTGAGGATTCCCCCACAAATCGGACAATACAAAGTCTACATCATCGATGAGGTCCACATGCTGTCGGCGGCGGCTTTCAACGCTTTCTTGAAGACCTTGGAAGAGCCGCCTGCGTACGCCAAATTCATCTTGGCCACCACCGAGAAGCACAAAATCATACCAACCATCCTTTCTCGCTGTCAGATCTTTGACTTCAAGCGGATTACGGTTGATGATATTGCCAAACATTTGGCCTTTGTGGCCCAAAGTGAAGGCGTAACAGCTGAACCAGAAGCCTTGAACATCATTGCGCAAAAGGCCGACGGCGCCTTGCGCGATGCCCTCTCCATCTTCGACCAAATGGTCAGCTTCTCCGGCAAAAATATTACCTACAAAGATGTCATCGACAACTTGAATGTTTTGGATTACGACTATTATTTCCAAATCGTCGATCACATCCTTCATGGCAACACGAGCGACATCCTGCTCATTCTCAACGACATCATCAGCAAGGGCTTTGAGCCCCAGCATTTCATAAACGGCTTAGGCAACCATTTGAGAAGCCTCATGGTGTGCAAAGACCCGATTACTGTACAGCTCTTGGAGGTAAGCGAGCAACTACGGCAGCGTTATTTGACGCAGTCGCAGGCCTGCCCTATGCCTTTCCTCATCAGAGCTCTGGAAATCAACAACAAGTGTGACATTGACTACCGTGCTGCCAATAACAAGCGCCTGCATCTAGAGATTGCCTTGTTGAAGATGTGCGCCTTGTGCAGCCAGGCCTTGAATATGCCTACTGCGCAAGCACAACCTGTGCAGATGCCGCAGAATAGGCCAGCAATGCAACCCACAAATCAAGCAAATACGGCTGGTGGAATCCCCCCTACCCCCTTAAAAGGGGGAGTGGCTTCCACCAGCCCTTTAACTCAAACGGCTAAGGCTATTGAGCCCGCTGTTACTGCCAAGGGTCCTGAGCCCGTGGTTACCGTCAAGGTCCCTGAGCCTGTCGAAGGGCCAACCACTGCACAAAAACCTCAACAGCCTCAACCTACACAATCCGTAAACCCACCAGTTACAGGCGGCGTTTCGACTCCTTCGACAAGCTCAGGAACCGCAACGGCCGCCGAACCTGTTGTTCGTCCGCGGGGTGCCACGAGCAGCATCAGCATCAACAAGGCCATGCAACAGGCTGGACAGAAAGCCGAGGAAAAAGAAGAAACTTGGGACACGCCGTTCACACAAGAGCAACTCACAACAGCATGGGCTGACTTTGTCAACCGATATAAAAATGTGTCGCCCAACTTCGCGGCTGCATTGGGCAAATACACTCCTAAATTAATGGGCAGCGCCGAAATCCACTTCAGTGTCGACAACCTGCTTTTTGAGCATGACACAGAAGGCATGACTGCCTTGAAACACCATTTGAAGAACAGCCTGCACAACAACCAATACCAACTCAAGCCCGAGTTGATGGAGCGCCCCGCCGAAATCGAGGCCTATACCGACAAAGATAAGTTTGAGAAGATGGTGGAAGAAAGGCCGTATTTGAGGACTTTGCAGACGGAACTGAAACTGGAAGGGGATCTTTAGTTTAGAGTTTAGAGTTTAGAGTTGAAGGAACCTTACAAAAGAAATTTTGAATTACAATACAATAAACAATGAAGAAAAAACACCTTATCGCCATGATGACATTATGTACATTGGCAACGGGCTGCGGAGAGAAAGCAGCAGAAACAAAAACGGCCGAGCCTTCAAAAAGTGAAAAGCTGGAAGTTGAATCAACAACGGTGTCAGAGATGGTTCCAGCCATCGAGCTGAGCAACATGGACACTACCATCAATCCCGCGGAGGATTTCTTCCGTTATGCCAACAACAACTGGCTGAAAAACAATCCGATTCCTGAAGAATACTCCAGATACGGAGCCTTCACCGAGATTGACCAACGCACTGAGAAGCTGATTCAAGACATCATCAAGGAGGTATCACAAGATACCAATGCCACGCAAGGTAGCGAAGCACAAAAAATCCGCGACTTCTACAATGCGGGCATGGATACCATTGCCATCAACGAACGCGGTTACAGCGAGCTACAGCCTTATTTTGATATGATTGACGGCCTCAAAGACAAGGCTGACTTGGCCGAGCTGATGGGCAAGCTCCATAGCGACGGCATCGGCGGTTTCTTCAACGCCGGAGGTAACTCCGACCCGAAGAATGCCGAAATGGTCATCATGCACCTTTACCAAGGCGGTTTGAGCCTCACCGATCGCGATGATTACCTTGTGCCCGAGTCACAAGAAATGCGTGACAAATATGTAGAACACGTCGCTAAGATGTTCCAACTCACCGGCACAGACGCCATCGAAGCCACCAAGAAAGCCAAAGGCATCCTCAAGCTTGAGACCCAATTGGCTAACAATTCTTTGAGTCGTGTAGAGATGCGCGACCCTGACCGCATGTACAACAAGCGTAGCCGCGCCGAGTTGCAGAAATCGACACCCAACTTCAACTGGGACAACTATTTCAATGCCGCTGGTGCCCCTACTTTTGACTCTCTCAATGTAGGAATGCCTGATTTCATTGCCGGCCTTAACAAGATCATCTTCGACACCGACTTGAACACCATTAAGGACTACTTGAGATGGAAAGTCATCCATGGCAGTGCCTCCATGCTAAGCAGCGACCTCGACGCTGAGAACTTTAGCTTCTATGGCAACTACCTTTACGGACAAGAAGTGCAGCAGCCCCGCTGGCGCCGCATCCTGAACGCCACATCCGGTTGCCTTGGTGAGGCCATTGGTCATCTCTATGTCGAAAAGCACTTCCCTGCTGAAGCTAAAGAACGCATGCTGAACCTCGTTGGAAACTTGCGCGTTGCTCTTGGAGAACGCATCAAAAACCTTGACTGGATGAGCGATGAGACCAAAGCCAAAGCCTTGCACAAACTCGACTGCTTCACTGTGAAAATCGGCTATCCCGACAAGTGGAAAGACTACAGCAAATACGAAGTCACGCCTGAGTCGTATTTCCAAAACATGCACCGTTCCATCCGCTTTGAGACCGAAAGAGAAATGGCCAAGATCGGCAAGCCTGTCGACAAGCAAGAATGGTTCATGACACCTCAGACCGTCAACGCCTACTACAGCCCCGAGATGAACGAAATCGTGTTCCCCGCTGCCATCCTGCAACCTCCGTTCTTCAACATGGATGCTGACGACGCCGTCAACTATGGTGGTATCGGTGTGGTGATTGGCCACGAGATGACTCACGGCTTCGATGACCAAGGCCGCAAGTACGACGAGAAGGGCAACCTCAACAACTGGTGGACCGAAGAAGACGCTGCCAAGTTCAACGAACGCACAGCACAACTCGCCAAACTGTTTGATGAATTCCAAGTGAGAGGCTACCAAATCAACGGTCAACTCACTCTCGGAGAGAACATCGCCGACCTCGGTGGCCTTAATGTGGCATGGGATGCCTACCAGATGACTGAAGAGGCCAAGGCCAACCAAAGCATCGATGGCTTCACGCCTGCTCAGCGCTTCTTCATCAGCTACGGCACCATCTGGCGCAACAACTCGCGCGACAAATTCCTCGAACGCCAAGTGAAGACCGATGTGCACTCTCCTGCCGAAGCCCGCGTTAATCGCGCCCTTGGTTCAATGCCACACTTCTATGAGGCATTCGATATTCAGCCTGGAAACGGCATGTACATCGCTCCAGAAGAACGCGCAAATATTTGGTAATCAATAATAAATTGTAGAGACGCAAGATTTTGCGTCTCTACAATTTCCATAAAATATGGGATTTAAACAATTCATAGGGAAAACGAGGCTCAAGCTCGGAGGCTGGAAAGTGGTCAACACCTACCCTAACCTCGGCAATGCCGTTTGCATCGTTGCACCACACACCGCCATCAAGGACTTCTTCATCGGCTTGGCCTTCTATTGGTCTCAAGGCATCAATTTCAAGGCCATGATGAAAGTCGAGTTCTTCCAATACTGCGGGGGCATCTTGAGTCGACCGCTGAAAAAACTTGGTGCCATACCCGTTGACCGTGGTCATCAAAACCACCTCGTGGAACAAATGGTCGAGATGTTCAGCCAATGCGAAAACACCCATCTGGTCATCTGTCCCGAAGGCACCCGCAAGAAGGTAAAACATTGGAAAAAAGGCTTCTATGTCATTGCAGAAGGAGCTCATTTGCCCATTGCACTTGGCTTCATTGATTATAAAAAGAAGCTCTGCTCGCTTGAGAAAGTCATTTATCCTTCAGGCGATTACGATAAGGACTTGGCTGAGATTTGGGACTACTACCGCTCCAGAAAAGTCATGGGTAAACACCCCGAACTTTTCAACCTTTACGACGAATACGAAAAAGACTAAACCATGATAGACCTGAGCACAAAAATCCACGACAAGTTCACCTTGGAATTCAAGGTGGGATTCAACACGGAGCAAGCCTCCAAGCCGATGAAATACAGCGACTATGTGATGAATATGTGGGTTTTTGTGCCCAATAGTCTGGACATCAACGCGGCCAAGTACAGCAAAGACGACTTTTACCGCGACCTCAAGTCGGGCGTCAGACTTATCACCCCATCGTATGAGTTGCATGAATTGGCCAACAACGACGAGCTGCTGCCCAGCAAGGCACTCACGACCAATTTCAACGACTTGCACGCCGCACCCAACGACACGCTTGACCTCACTCATACCATCAAGATGTATTGCGCCATCGCCAAGAGCGCTTTCCGCGACGCTTGTTTTTCAGCGTTACAGCAATCTGATGCAGCTACAAGGAAGGACGCTTGCCTACAATTTTTAGAAGATGGGCGCAAAGTATTAGAACGATTCCGTGGCCTGTTCAACCAACTGAACGAGGACAATGCCACCGACCGAACCCGGCAGGTCTTCGCTTACGGTGATGAGTTCCTGAGCAATGTGTTGGAAAAATACACCTATCGCCTTCGCGATGCCATCCGCGTCAGCCATCCCGAGGAATATCCACAAATCGAAACCCGTTTCAAAGAAATACTGCTTGGTGAGAGGAATTATCGGGAGCAAAAAGGCTATATATGCGTGAAGATTGATGACGAAAAAGGCAACGAAGACTTCGTCTTCCGCGCCAGCCTGCTCAAAAAATTCAGTGAGAGTGACCTTTATCTCAACGCCACCAAGCGTAAGAACACTTTCCTAGTGGAGCAGATTCTCTACAGCCTTGCTGCCGGTGCTGCCATGGTAGTGGCTACACTATCTTCGTTCTTCTTCCAACAACGGTATGGCAACTTTACTTTACCTTTCCTTATTGCATTGGTAATCAGCTACATGTTTAAAGACAGGCTGAAAGACTGGTTACGACTCATCTTCGCTCGTCGTGTCAGCAGCAAGGTCTTCGACACGCGTACTGATTTCCGCGTCAAAGGTAGATACATCGGTTGGAGCAAGGACAGTGTCGACTTCATCGACAGCGACAAGATCATCCCTGAAGTCATCAAGTTACGAAGCCGTAATCCGCTCTTCGCAGAGGTGAGTGGCAAAGACGAGAAAGTTTTGCTTTACCGCAAGAAAGTACAGCTTTGGCCCAGCGAATTAGCCAAAGCTAGCCCTTATCCACTCCGAGGCATCAATGACATATTGAGGTACAACTTCACGGAATACACCCGCAAGATGGACAACCCGAGTTTCCCTCTTTCTGGCACTTGGGAGGATAACAAATATAAACCTATCGAAGGCAAAAAGGTCTATCACATCACCATCATCATACAATGCGTCTACGAAGGCAATGTCGAATACAAGCGCATTGTAGTGCGTTGCGACAGAAACGGAATTGTGAATGTAAAGGTGAGCTAATCACTATTTCACTCAACCACACGAACTAAACGCACTCCTCGTCCGTAAGAGCGGTTGCAACAGTCCTGCGAATTCAGATTAGAATCGAGGAAATACTCTCCGTATGCATAAGTGCTATTAACATACGAACTCGACCAATAATGGCCGTTATTGCCTACACTTTTGACCGAAGTCCCAAAACGGTAGCCAGTGGCCGGCAGAAAAACCGCACCAAGCATTTCCAATAAACTCCACTCCGAAGCAGTGATGGTATTGCTGGAATAGCTGGTATTATTGGTGTTCGTTTCACTAAGGCCAAAATAGCTGCTGTTCCAATCGTCAGGCAACAGAATCACGCCATTCACATTGTTCACATTGGCTTTGGCAAAGCGGATTCCAGAATCAGTCGTACGGGTATCGAAGACATATCCCCATTCATCTTTGCTTAGTGTGCGCCACATATTAGGCTGATTACCTGCATTGGATATGGCGTTGTAGACACCCCAATCCGCATTAGCGTTTGTATCTGTCAGATTACATGAACCTGCAGGGCCGTAAGATGAGCCAGCCTCATTATATGTTTCCCACGGTTGATAACAATTATTGCCACAATTCCAACCGCTTGTGCCCCAACCGAACAAATCTCGGTCAACTGATTGGTTGTTGCTGTTCTGTCCAGTGGTTGTACCCAAACAATCCCACTGGTGCTCAGCAAACTTCCAATATGGAGTGCTGGCACTACCAATGTATTGCAGATTGCCTTGTGAAAAATACACTTGGTCAGCATTATTATTAATGGTGAACTTGCCATTTATGGCACCTGTTGGGGCCTCGTCAGTTGCAATAAAGACCAACTGATTGCCATAAGCAAGGCCAAAGTCGGAAACCGCATAAGCACGCACATAATAAACTGTTCTAGGGGATAGACCTTCAAGCGTGCTGGTAAAGCTACCTATGCCCGTTTCCTCCGAGGTGTGGTTGCCGTCAATGTCGGGATTCGGTTCTGTGCCCCAGCACACGCCGCGCAGGAACACATGGGTGCCCTCTGGAGCATTAACTGTGCCGCCTAAAACTGCGCTTGTTGCAGTGATGTCGGTAAGTTCAGTAGTGGTCACTGAGAAAGATGAGGCAAAAACAAGTTCGGTACTTTCAGTACGATTCGAGAAGTACTTGTAACCAAATCCAACACTCAAGCTTGCAACCATCATGGCAGACAAGCTCAATAATAATAGAAATCTTTTCATTTTTTATCTGTTTTTAAATTAATAATTCCATGCTAGAAATTTGGCTTCGCAAAGAAACAAAAAAAAGTCATTCTATAGCTATCTTTTGAAAAACTTCAATCTCATCTGAGCTCTTTCCAAGCATAATCGTAAATTCTCCTGCCTCTAAATACCAACCTTTTTCCTTGGAATACACCGACAAATCACGCCACGGGATGAGATAGAAATACACATCGGCAGTCTCACCTTTATTAATATGCACACGTTGAAATCCTCTCAGCAGTTTAGAGGCCGGGGCAACGCTGGCCACTTCGTCGCGGACATAAAGCTGAACGACTTCTTCACCGTCGCAAGGACCAATGTTTTTGACAGTGCAGGTGACTTTGCAGAGGGTGTCGGCCATAGATTCCATCCTACCCACATTCCTCGCATGGAATGACATGGCCTCAACTTGCTCAACTCTCAAATCGCTATATTCGAATTGGGTATAGCTCAATCCATAGCCAAAAGGAAACAACGGTTTGGAGGATTCTTCGACATAATCACCCGTAGATGGTTGGGAAAAATAGACAGGTATTTGTCCCACTGAACGCGGAATAGAAATCGGCAGACGGCCAGCGGGGTTGTAATCGCCCCAAAGGATGTCGGCCAAGGCGGAACCGCCTTCCATACCAGGATACCATAATGTCAGCAAGGCATTGGATTTTTCGGCGGCGAGATTCATGTCCAAAGGGCGACCTTGTATGTATACCGTCACGACGGGCTTACCTGTGGCATAGATGCGCTGCATCAGTTCCTCCTGCTTGCCCAAAAGCTTCAAAGTGGAGCGGTCGTAACCTTCGCCACAGTCCATGTCAGAGATGGACTCATTGACGATGGCTGCACCTGTTTCCTCATAGCTCGTCTTAAAGTCGCGGGCGGAGGAGCCACCCACAACCAATACCACCACATCAGCGGCCTTGGCAACTTTCACCGCCTCGTCAATGTTTTCATCACTTTCGTCACGCACAGCACAACCTTTGGCATAAGTCACCTCTGCCCTGCTCTTTTCGCAGATGCCTTCGAGCATGGTCACGATGCGGTCGGGTTCTTGTGGCGCGGTGTAGTCGCCCAACTGGTTGTACATATTGTCGGCGTTCGGCCCGATGACGGCCACCTTTTTAATGCTTTCGCCAAAGGGCAAAACGCCATCGTTTTTCAGCAAAACAGCAGACTCCAAAGCCACTTGTTTGGCCAATTGGGCATTATCTTTCGTACCCACCTCGGCTTCGGCCAATGCCTCGTCAACATACGGATTTTCAAACAATCCGAGGTCGAATTTCAATTGCAGCACATGACGCACGGCGCGGTCAATTTCGGCTTCGGTGACGAGACCGCGTTGCAAGGCTTCTTTCAAAAAACCACCGTAATTGTAACCGCCCAAGTCAATGTCGACACCTGCTTTCAAGGCTATGGCAGCTGCTTCGGCAGGGTCAGCGGCCACATGTTGCGTGGCATAGATAGCGTTGACAGCGTTTAAATCAGAAAAGACCACACCTTTGAAGTTCCATGAATTACGAAGAATGTCTTGCAAAAGCCAACGATTGGCCGAACAAGGCATACCATCGATGGTATTGTAGGAAGTCATCACAGTTTTGGCACCGCCTTCACAAATAGCTTTTTCGAACGATGGCAAATAATCTGTCATCAGGCGATTAGGTCCAACCTCTGCCGTGGCGGCATTGTGTCCACCTTGCGGAATGCCGTAAGCAGCCAAATGCTTCAAGGTGGCGCAGACATTTTTCTGCATTCCTTTCACGATTGCCGCACCCAGCACGCCAGAAAGATATGGATCCTCTCCCATGGTCTCCTCCACCCTCGACCATCGCGGGTCGCGGGCGATGTCGAGGACGGGGCCATAGCCCACTTGCGCGCCTTGCCGACGCACTTCTCGCCCCATTACCTCGCCCATCTGTTCAAGTAATGTGGGATCCCATGTGCTGGCTTGGCCGATACCCGTTGGAAAAACAGTTGTGCCCACCGCCATGTGACCATGAGGTGTTTCTTCGCAAAACAGCAACGGAATGCCGAGACGCGTGTTTTCCACCGCATGGCGCTGCATCATATTGAGCAGCCTTGCCGACTCGCGCGGATGCAGGCCCGTTTCCACCGTCTTCCTTGACCAAGGATCGGCACGAAGCACGGCCCAGCAGGAGCCGAGCGGCAGCGTGTCCATCATCCCAATGAAGTCATCAGCTAGCCATAAAGAGTCGCCGTCCTTGCCGTAAAAGTTGAAGCCTATTGGGCAAGTTAGTTGGCCGCATTTTTCTTCTATGGTCATCTGCGATAAGAGCGTCTCGATTTTGTCTTGCTGTTTGGCACAAGAGGACAATAACAAGCACACTATCACAAAGAAGGACTGCATTACACCTTTTACCGTCATGGCGGACAAGGATCCGTCATCTCCCGAACACGAAGACGACGCCCTATCGCGCAAGAGATTGCGGGTCAGGCCCGCAATGACGGTTTGGGGTCGGGTTTTGTGTTTCATTGTTCCAATCAAACCAAATGCCCAATCAGTTCCTCGCGGTCACCAGGGAGCATGTCGATAACAGGAATCTCCACCATCGTGTAGCAGCCCGGTTGCAGTCGCATCGTGGCGCGGGCCACATTCACCAGCACCTGTCCCGTCAAGGCAGGATTATTAATGCTCATATTGAACTCCATGCGCTGGTTTTGGGTCTTGCCCGAGACGCCCTTGCGCACCAGGTTCACGCCATGTCCCATGTCACGCACCGCATCGACACTATCCACGGCAAATACATGGGTCTCGTCATTGGCGAAATACGGGTCGGCCTTGATGTCTTTGGTCACCTGTTCGAGAGTGGCACCATCTTCAAGCTCCACATACACCATGCGACGGTGGATGCCTTCGCCCAGTGGGATGGTCACCGAGAGGGCGTTCTTCACTCCTTTCTTTGAACGCACACAGACGCTGTGACCCATCGACATACCAGGACCGAAATTAGTGTACGACAATCCCTTAGGTGCCAAACTCTGCATCAAGGTGCGGACAATAGAATCCGAACCCGGGTCCCAACCAGCTGCGATGACGCTGACGGTCTTTGTTTCCTTATTAATAGACATCAACTCGCGACGATAGTCCACGATGGAAGTATGGATATCAAATGAATCCACGGTGTTAATGCCCAATGGAAGGATTTGCTTGGCATATTCGGGACAACTGCGCGTGGGACAGGCCAAAATGGCCACATTCACACCTTTCAGTTCCCTAATGTCTTTAACCACTTCATAGTTAGAGAGTTCAATAGTCTTGTTAGCATTGCGACGGACGATGCCCGCCACTTCGAAATCGGGCGCGGCTTCAAGGGCTTCGAGTGCGAAGCGGCCCACATTGCCATAACCTACTATGGCAGCTCTGATTTTTTCCATTATTTTCAAATTTTAAAGGGCAAAAGTAGGAAAAAATCGAAAAAACGCGGCTTTTTTTCTAATTTTGCAGCCAAATTTACTCATTGAAAATGAAAAAGCTACAACTTGTCTTAGCACTAATGGCCTCCGTCCTTTTTGTACAGGCCCAAACTATCGAACAAATCTATCATTACAGCCAGCCTGTCGTCAGCGAGCGCGACGGCTACCAACAAATCGGTCTCCAAGGCTGTCTGCCTATGGGCCAAGTGGGCGAGCCCACCCTGCCTTGGCAAAATGTCAGCCTGTTGTTGCCCCAAGGTCAAGAGGCCGTTTCCGTCAATGTAGAGTTCTTTGATTTCGTGGAACTTGAAGGCACATTTAACCTCTATCCTTACCAGCGGCCTCGCCCTATTTCCAACGAGAAAGAAATTCCCTTTGCGAAAAAAGTGAGCCTCTATCGTTCAGAAAGTGCCTACCCGACGCGTAACTATAGCGCCGTCAGCACACAATATCTTAATGGTGTGGCTTTCGCTTTCAGCGGCTTTACACCCCTGCAATACATACCTGCCACAGGTAAGGTTAGTTATGCCCGTACCGTGAAAGTCAGCATCGAGACCACCATGAGCCGCGACGACCACAGCCGTAAACTCTGGCTCACGCCCGAAAACGAAGCTTCAATCAAGCGTTTGGCGCAAAATGAGAATGTGTTGAGTACATACAACAAGCGTGGTCGCGCTATTGGTGGTTACGACATGCTCATCATCACCTCCGAGGAATGGATTCCCCGCTTCGGCGAATACCTCAACCTTTACAACGACAAAGGCATCCGCACCCACATCGTTTCTTTGGAAGAGATTTATGCTACTATGGAGGGTCGTGACGAGCCAGAACAAATCCGTAACTACATCATCCAAGAATACGAGGAAAATGGCATTTCCATAGTGAGCCTCGGCGGCGATGTAAGCATCGTGCCTTTCCGCTTCTTATGGTGTTTTGCCCAAGAAGGCGATGAGGACCAACTGCCTTCCGACATGTACTACGCCTGCCTCGACGGCACCCTTAACGATGACAACGACGACCGCTGGGGCGAAGTGGGCGAAGACGACCTGCTGCCCGAGTTGAGTATCGGCCGTCTGCCTTTCAACAACGAGGCCCAGTTTGAGACCATCATGCACAAGACTTTCAGCTACTTGCAAACACCCGTCTTAGGTGAGTTTACTTCCCCCGTCCTCGGTGGCGAGCATCTGGGCGACGGCTATTATGGCAGCACCGACATGGAACGCCTCATCGGCGAAAACAACGACTACGACTATACCACCTACGGTTATCCAGAAAACTACAATTTCAAACGCTATTATGCTTCACCCCACCTGAACTGGAGCGGTGGCGACTTTAAGCGCGTTTTCGGCAATGGAGGACAATATGTACACCATGTGGGTCATGCCAACACCGATGTTGTTGCCGGTTGGGATGCCTCTTCGATGCACAACGATTACTTTGCTGGCAACGACGGCATCAATCACAACTATATGCTCTTCCACTCCCACGGCTGCATCTGCGGTAACTTTCCTGCGGGTTGCATCCTTGAGAAGATGATTACGATTGAGACTGGCTTTGTGGTCACCACGGGCAACTCGCGCTACGGCTGGTATGTGCCGTGGGGCGATGGCATGGCAGCCCACATCCACCGTGAGTTCGTGGACGCCTACTGCAACGACCATATTGCCACAGTCGGCATGGCTTTGCGTGAGGCCAAAATTGCCACTGCGCCTTGGGTCGTCATTCCTTTTGATGAAGGAGAACTGGAAAACGGCTGCCTGCGTTGGAACATATACTGTCTCAATGTGTTGGGCGATGCCGCCTTGTATCCTTGGTTTGAAGAGCCCTTTACGCCTAATGTCACCTTCGAGAAAGGCCTGAAAGTGGGCACTACATCCTCTATGGTACATGTTGACCAATGTGGCACGCCTTTAAATAACTTCCGCGTCAGCCTATTTGACGGAGAGACCTTGCTTGGCTTCAACATCACGGATGAGATTGGCAATGCCGAACTGACCTTCGCCCCTGCCTTGGACAAGGTGGGTGAGCTGAAACTTATCGTCACGGGCCAAAGCGCATGGCCACAAATCCTCGAAGTGACTGGATTTGACGGCAGCGAGCCATTTGTTTATGGTGACATCACCTCATTTGAAGGTGAACCCTTGAGTGGCTCACAGGGCCTTTGGGTGAACGGTGACATTTACAACAAAGGCGATGTGGCTGCCTACAATGTCCATGCTACAGTGACCTCCGACAGTGAATACGTCAACCCGCTCGATGGCAACTTCACCATCGATGAATTTGCGCCTAACAGCACCATGCAAGACCACCGTTTGGGCGCGATTGATATCGCCAACAACATTCCTGACCAAACCATCTTCACCTTGAACTTCACTACTTATCTTGGCGATGTCACACATTCCACACAGAAGTCGTTCCTTGCTATGGCACCCAACTTGCAATTCGTCAATATTGAGTTGGAAGAAATCGAAGGCGACAGCAATGGATTCGTTGACCCAGGCGAGCATGCCATCATTCACATCACTTGCACGAACTCAGGGCATGCTTTGGCTCCCGATACCTACATGACAATCAATAACATCGGTCAGGGCCTCCATATTGAGGAAACCACCTACCAGATTGGCGACATCGACAGAGACGGCAACTTCAACATTGATGTCAACATCGACACCGACAGCGATATCATCAGCGGCACCACCTACAATCTCGACCTTTGCCTCCACACGGGAGCATACGCCACCCATTACGACTATTCGTTTAGCGTTGGCTTAGCAGTAGAAACCTTTGAAAGCGGCGATTTCAGTTTCCTCAAATGGGAGCACACAGGCGATCAGCATTGGTTTGTCACTGACGAAGAAGCGCATAGCGGTAATTTCTGTGCCCGCTCCGGCAATATCGGCGACAATGAGATCACCAAGCTTGTTGTCTACGCCGACATACTTAATGACGGGGAAATCAGTTTCTGGTATAAGACCTCTACCGAATACCACAAGGACATCTTCGCCTTCTTCATGGATGGCAGAAGAAAAGACTGGTGGTCAGGCGAGAATGACTGGACCTTTGCACAATTTGATTTCGAAGCTGGAAGTCATGTGTTCGAATGGTTCTACATCAAGAACAACAATGGACAATCGGGCAGCGACTGCGCCTGGATTGATGACATCACATTCCCTCGCACCTGTTATATCACCAAAGTTGAAGAGGTAGTTGCGCCAAAAGCCAATGCCATTTATCCTAACCCGACCAGCGGCAACTTCAACATCGAACTTGCAGAAGAAAGCAATATCAGCATTTTCAATGCCTTGGGACAACAAATCCTCAGCCTCAATAAGGCAAACGGCTTACAACATCTCCATCTGAATGAGGTAGGCGTTTATTTCGTCCGCATCAGCAATGTGAATGGTGTTGAGGTGAAGAAAGTCGTGGTAGAGTAACTCCCTTGTGACACAATATAAAACAGCCCGCTTGAAGGTATTTCAGGCGGGCAGGTTTTTATTATTCTATCATTTGGAAGGTAACTCCAATATCCCAGCCTTCTTTGGTTCTTGTTGCATAATACCCAGATTCCCAAGAACTACCTTTTGTCGAACTCATCGAAAACACAAAAGTGTCGTCCAAATAATCCGCCTTAAATAATGGCGTAATCCTATAACCATTCAAATCATCGGAATAATAATGCGGTTCATTATCAAATTCTTCTGATGTGAGGAAAATGATACGCTCACGGGTAGGCTGAACGGCAAGAAGATTGGGGTCGTCGGTAACAATCATCAGGGTCGGAGTTGTGTCAGTGGCATAACTTGGCGGCGTGACTTCATCCAGAGGAATCAACTCGTAGGCACCACCCCATGTAAAAGACAATCTCTCATCATCGTTGAGAACCACCTCAAAAACGATGGTCTTGTCGGTACGCGACAAGGAAAACCTTGGATTCATATCCAGATTGTCGGGAATACCATCTCCATCAGTATCAGGATTGTTGGGGTCGGTATGGAATTTTGCTTCCACAATGTCCGTCAAGCCGTCGCCATCAGAGTCGCGGTGCAAGGTTTGCAAGTCAAAGGTGAGTAGCAGGCCGTCTTCGGCCAACTTGAAATGTTCCATGCCCCATGGGCCTATTGTGCGGTCTTGGATAAACAAGCAAGCCTCCATTTGCAAGTCACCCTTTTCGTCAATCAAAGGCATATTGGAATACCATTTGACGAACAGCGGCTTTTTCTGGACAAAACCTGTGTAATAATACTCCCAAGATGAGCCTGAATCTGTTGAATAAGCCACCCAAAGACCCAGCAACGGACTTCCATAAGCATATTCTTCATATACAAAAGCCTCTATCTGACCTTTTTTCTCATACCTTAAAATGAAACGTTTGTCGATTTGACCGATGAATCGTGGCGTGTTTTCAAACCAAGCGTTGTTTTCAGTGTGTAATACAGAATCCTGATATGAGATAGGGAAATCCAGATACGGCAACATGAACAAAGAGTCGTTATAAGGCGTATAATTCGCAATGTGTTCAAAATCGAAGAATTCGTTCTTATAGTGTTTTATTTGGTCTTCGGTCATTGGCTCGAAGTGCTTGTACTTATAGTTCTTATTGTATTCGTCTTCTTCACGACTTTGGTATTTGTAATCCTGCCCAAACGAAAATGTTGGAACCAGCAGGAGCAACAATAGGACTAAATGCTTTTTCATGTCACATCGTTTTTGATTGTTTTGCAAAAATAGTTCTTTCCCTTGAAAACGAAAAATTTACGGTATTATTTCGTTCGAATTAGTGAATTTGTGTACTTTTGCAATCAATTAAACACTAATAAATATGAGTACAGCAACATTGACGGACAATCCTATGCAACCTTATACAAAAGAGGAACTCTTGCAAATGGCCGAAACCGGGAAAAAACAAATTGCTGATGGATATTTCTTCACGACAGAAGAGGTGATTTCCGCTTGTTGTTACGAAAACACTCATATTTGCACCAAATAGAAATAGAATAAACCCAATAACACAATGAAAAAACTAAGCCTAATTCTTTTAGCTTTGATGGTCAGCCTCTTCGCTTCGGCGCAGACCATCGAGAAGACCTATTATTTCAGTCAGCCTAGCATCTGCCAAATCCAAGGCTACGAGCAGGTTCAATTCACGGACTGCATGCAGAGCGCTGTTGCCGGTCAGCCGTCGCTGCCCTGGCAGAGCGTCAGCCTCATGCTGCCCCAAGGCACGGAAGCCGTCAGCATCGAAGTGGAACTCTCCGATTTCCAGACGATGGAAGGCAACCACGACCTCTTCCCTTACCAGTCGGCACGCACCTACTCTGACCCCGTGCGCCGTCAGTTTGAGAAAGACGAGGCCCTCTATGCCTCGAAGAGCGTCTATCCTACTCAAGCCTACGGAAAGCTTAGCACACAATACCTGAACGGCATTGGTTTTGCGTTCTCGGCTTTCACGCCCGTGCAGTATGTGCCTGGCACCGGCGAAGTGCGTTATGCCTCCAAGGCCACCGTTCGCATCACGACGACAGCCTCTAAGGCCGACCAAAGCCGCAAGCTGTGGCTCAACGGCGACAATGCCGAGCGCGCCAAGCGTCTTGCCCAGAACCCCGAGATGCTGCAGACCTATAACGACAGAGGTCGCACCGTGGGTGGCTACGAGCTCTTGGTTGTCACAACACAGCCGTATGTCACCGCCTTCAACCAATATGTCTATTTCTACCAGGCTCGAGGTCTCCGCACCCGTGTCGTTGACCTTGAGACCATCCTCAGCACGATGGAAGGTCGCGACAACCCCGAGAAGCTGCGCAACTACATCATCCAGGAATACGAGAACAACGGCATCATGATGGTGAATCTTGCCGGCGACGTACCTGACATTCCCTATCGAGGCTTTTACTGCTATGTAACCAGTGGGGGTGGCGACAAAGAAGACAACGACATCCCCGCCGACCTCTACTATGCCGCCCTCGACGGCACTTGGAACGATGACAACGACAACCGTTGGGGTGAGATTGGCGAAGACGACCTGCTACCGGAAATCGGCATCGGTCGTATGTGTTTCAGCAACCAAGACGAACTCAACAACATGCTCCACAAGGCTATGACCTATCAGACCGAACCTGTCCTGGGCGAGTTCCGTGATGTCATCATGGCTGGCGAGCACCTCTACGACAACCCGACGAGCAATGGTAGCCAATACCTCGAGCTGCTCATCGGCACGCACGACGACAACGGTTATACCACTACCTGTATTCCCGAAGACTATAACTTTACTCGCCTTTATGAAGAAGAAGGCAACTGGAGCGGCTCACTTCTTCGTAATGCCGTCAACCAAGGCACGCAGTATGTCCACCACGACGGTCACGCCAACACCTCCTATGTGGCTGGCTGGACAAATGGCGACATTACCAACAACAACTTCAGCGCTGTGAACGGCGTAGACCATAACTACACCTTCTTCCACACCTCGGGCTGCATCTGCGGAGATTTCGCCAGCGACTGCATATTGGAACGCATGACCAAGATCGCCAACTTCGCCGTGGCCACCTTCGGCAACTCGCGCTACGGCTGGTTCAATGAAGGCCAGACCGAAGGTCCCGCCATCCATCTGGCTCGTGAGACAGAAGATGCCTACTACAACGATCGCATCCCATACGGCGGAATGGCCTTGAGAGAAAGTAAAATTGAGACGGCACCATGGGTTAATGCCCCAGGACAATGGGAAGAAGGTGCCCTGCGCTGGAACTTCTACGACCTCAATATGATGGGTGATGTGGCCGTCAGCCCGTGGCATGACGAGCCTTTCACGCCCGAAATCAGCTATGCCACTGAAATCCTCTTAGGCACGACCTCAATGGATGTCACGGTCAGCGATGCCAACGGCAACGGTCTGAAGAACTTCCGTTGCGCCCTCTTCCATGTCGAAGACATGGTTGGTGTGGGTTACACTGACGAAAATGGTGCCGTTACCATCGAGTTTACTGAGCCTATCGACTTCGTTGACGAGATGAGCCTCATCGTCACAGGCAGCGATGCATGGCCACAGAATTTGCCTATCCTCAGCCTTCCCAGCAACTGTGCTTATGTCATTTACAACAGTCATGTGATTAGCAACGGTGCTCAACCTGACTTCGGTCAGACCATTGCCCTTGACCTGCAAGTCAAGAATGTGGGTAACGTGACTGCACACAATGTCTCGGTTCACCTTGACACCGAGTGCCCTTACATCACGCCATCCAATTCTTTCGAAGTCATTCCCATTATCGAAGGAGGTGCCACAGTCACCCTCAACAATGCCTTCCCCATGTATATCGCCGACAATGTGCCCAATATGACCAAGGCTGACTTTACCCTTACCTGCTCTGACGGCAACGACACTTGGGAGAGCCATTTCATCATCATTCTCCAAGCCCCTGAGTTCGCAGTAGTTGGAACCGTAATTGAAGACAACGACAACAACGGCCGTATCGACCCAGGCGAGACCGTTACGGCCCACATCACGGTGAAGAACGCAGGTATGGCCGCTGCACCCAACACCCGTCTTAACGTCATCTGTGACTTGCCCGAAATCAGCTTTGAACAGAACATGTTCCAGCAAGGCACCGTGAACGCCGACGGAGAGTTTACTGTCGATTTCGTCTTCACCCTCTCCGAAGCGGTGGAGTTGGGCACGGCCTACGAAATCGGCTTCAACGTCACTTCAGGCAACTATAGCACTGACGGCAGTTTCGTTTTCGCGGTAGGTAATGTTGTGGAAGACTGGGAAACTGGGGACTTCAGCAAATTCGAGTGGGAAAACGATCCAAGCAAGCCTTGGACCATCGTCACAGAAAACGCTTACGAAGGCAGCTACTGCGCCAAGTCGGGCAGCATCGGCAACAACCAGAGTTCTGTATTGAAAATCACCCTTAACGTACAAAGTGAAGGCGAGATTAGTTTCTACAGAAAGGTTTCGTCGGAAAACGGCTATGACGCTTTGTATTTCACCATCGATACCGAATTGCAAGGGGATTGGTCGGGAGAAGTGCCATGGGGTCAAGTATCGTTTGTATTACCCGCTGGACAGCATGAACTCTATTGGACTTACAACAAGGACGGGTATGTCAGTAGCGGCAGCGACTGCGCATGGTTGGACAACATCGTTTTCCCGACTGCGGAGACCATCACCATCACGCAAGAAATCGTGATGAACAATTTATTCCTCTATCCCAACCCAAACAAGGGTCAGTTCAATATCAATCTGCCCGAAGAGGAGTGCGAGATTGTGGTCTTCAACGCCATGGGACAGCAAGTCTATCAACAGAGCAACGTCCAAGGCTTGACTGTGATCAACCTAGAAGGTTTGAGCAGCGGCATGTACTTTGTAAATGTGAAGTCAAATAGCGGCATCAACAGGGTCAAGTTCACGAAGGAATAAAAAAAACTACAATATGATGAAAGTGCCATGAGATTTCAAGGCACTTTTTTTATGGATCCAGGGATGGTATTGAAAGATTATATTTATCTTTGCATAAAATCCCAAAACTTATGTTCTTATGAAAAGACTTTCCCTTATCGCATTCTTAGCCATGGCATTAATGGCTAAAGCCCAAACGATTACCATCGGTGAAGGCAATGGCATGTCTGACGCTGTGCCATACAACACGTTTTACAATTACTCGTTCACCGAGCAGATCTTCCCTGCAAGCGAAATCGAATATGCCGGAAACATCAAGGCCGTCAGTTTTCGCCTCGCTTACAGTTACAGCACCGAACACACCAGCGACATCGTTGTTTATCTGAAAAACGTATCGAGGAGCGTATTTGAAGACACTTCTGATTATGAACCAGTTACCGAAGAAGACATTGTATTTTCAGGTCCATGGACCATCCCTGCCGATTATGATGGCTGGATCACCATCGAGTTCGACAGGCCATTTGCCTACAACGGCACCGACAACTTGCTGATTGCCGTAGATGAGAATTCTGAAGATTATGCCATCCGTTATTTCAGATACACGGATACACCCAACTCGGTCCTTAGCTATTGCAGCGACATTTGGAACCTGAATCCGTATGATCTTGGGTCTTTTGTCGGTCCAAAGGAGGTTAGCTACTTCCGTGCCAACACCAAGCTTGTCTTTGGCGGAAGTGTTGGTTTGGATGAGGACAGTGAAAAGGTGCTTTCGGTGTATCCCAACCCGAACCATGGCCGGGTCAACATCAACCTTCCTAAGGAAGACTGCCAAATTGCGGTATTCAACAGCTTGGGACGGCAAGTCTACAGTCAGCAAGCCAAGGGCTTGACCGTGCTCAACCTTGAAGGCTTGAACAGCGGCTTGTATTTTGTCACGGTGAAGTCGGAAAATACTGTTAGTACCTTGAAGTTTGTGAAGGAATAAGCGGCACTTTTGTTCAACATGTTGGAAGCGCCCTGGGATTGGGTCTCAGGGCGCTTTTGTTGTGTATCGTTACTACGTCAGCTCCTAACAAGCAGATAACACTTCCAAGTCCTATCCGATTTTTCAGCGTTATTTATCAGAATGTCATCCGTTTATAAATCGAACGATATACGGACAACGAACAAACAACAAACGGACAAGGACTGGAGTCTTCCCCTATCTGGCAGGAAGTTGCTTCCTCCTTAACGACACAAGCCATGTTGAGAAAGCGCAAAATGGCGCAACGAATGGTTTTTGATCGATTTTGACGGATTTTGAAAAATATTGAAAGACCGTGGATAGAATCTTATTTTCTCCAGCATCGTCTGAGTTGTTCTCTAGGGCAATGATAAGCGGAAAATGCTTTCGAATTCAAATCGGGTTCTGATGGAGATCTCCTGTGATTGCGCCTAACATAATTGATGTTTGTTTTCAAATTTGATGCAAAGATACACCTTATTGCGTAATAATTACCAAATACTTGGCAGGAACATATTCGGTAAGCCATACTTGATTTCTTGATAGATAAAAAACAAATCCGTCCTCATGCATCTGTTTAGCCTTGACAGAAAGAACGATAAAATCTTTTTCTCTTCTGGCACCGACCTTGGAAGCCGTTTCTATTGTATCAGAAAGATGAACGTGGTTCCTTGACATTTTGCAAATTCCTTTGTCCAAAATGGAAGGAAGATTCTCTTTTGGAGTACCATGATAAAGCACATCAGGAGGGACTGATTCTGCAAGTTCAACATCTACTTTGATGGAATGGCCTTGCCGAGCGCGGATGAATTTCATGTCCTCGGAAAACTCATACCTTTGCTTGTTGTTAGTGGCCACAATCTCGAGAAGTTCTTCCATCGTGAAGCCATGGTTAGCCACCAAATTGCTCACTTCGCGCCAACCATGTTCGTCGAAGTTATAAGACTTGTCGTGTCGGAGAAGGTAAGAGAGTTTCTTGCCTCGTTTGATTAAATGTGTGGTTTGACTTTCCATTTACTGTTAACTTCAATTATTTCGGTTGCAAAAGTATTGTTCTTTTATAGAAACACCTGCTTTTTTTATAACTTTATCTGTAGAACCTATTATTTTGACATTTTTTCATATCAAGCTCATAGTGTGGTAGAATAATGCTTATATTTGCAGCATTAATTCAAAAAACTAACAATGAAGAAATTGAATATGATAAGGAACATGAAAACCGTAATGTTTGCAGCAACAATGTGTTTGTTTTCAACGATGCTGAATGCACAAGCTACTATTGCCGATATTAGAGAACAAATAGCGAAAGGCGAATGCGAAATAGCACAATCGTTGTATAATGTTTATAAGGCACAGGAGAAAAAGACTGACTATGAACTAGAAAGGCAGATTAATGACTGTCTAGCCTATAAGGGTACAGAAGGAAAATCAAATTGGAGAGAGGAGGAAGTAAGTAGTGAAATAGAGATTAAAACAATGTCAAAAAAGTATTATTTATCAAAACAGGGAGAACCTTCTGAAAAAGAATGGTACAATAAAATTGTTTCAGATGTTAAAAGAGATTATCCGAATAAAATGATAGGAATTAAAAAGGGTAATGGATCTATATGTTATGTAGGACGATGGGCACAATATGAGGATGATTATAAAGAGTATATTTTTGATTATGAAATTAAAATACTTGAGCCCAATATTCGCTACTATTTGAATGAGGCTATTCGGAATGCAAAAGATGGCTCAAAAATAGCTCTTAATCAAGTAATTGCTTTTGGTACTAGTGATGAGAACTTGGAAAACCAAGTGATGGATATTCTTATGGATGAAGGATTTAGAGTAGTAAGCAGTATATCTGATGCAGATTATTTTATTAATCTGAAAAAGGATGATAATTCTCTTCAAATTCGGATGGGTAATGCAGTTACTGGAGAATATGAAGGTGTATCGTCAGTCAAGTATGATGGTTTTATTGATGAGATAAAAATAGGGAAAGGAGGAGAGCGCATGATCCATAAAAAATGTACAGTAGTAATTACTTATTCAAAATAATTTATTAATGAGTTTCCTTAAAGAATACACTATATTAGGTGAACTTGGCAAAGGTGGGTTTGCCAAGGTTTATAAAGTGCGCCACAACGAGTTGGGCTATATTCGTGCTATTCGCGTATTAAACGAGCCAATTGCTGACGAAAACAGTAAAACTTACCAGAAGTTCCTTCATGAATGCAAGGTTTTGCTTCGTTTAGGCAATGGCAACCACCGCAACATAGTACACATCTATCAGCCTCGTTTGCTGGAAAACCATGCATTGGTTGAAATGGACTATGTGGATGGCCAAGATATTACACATTATTTGAAAGACAATGGTAATTATCTTCCAATTGAGGAGGTGATGCGCATGGTGGAAGAAATGAGTAATGCTTTGGCATATTGCCATGAGGACATCTATCAGTTCTGCATGGATCCCGATGAGGATGATTTGCAAAATGACCCAATAGATGGCAGCAAATGGCTAATTGATGCAAACACCAGAGCGAGGCTTGTTGAAAAATATAAGGTAATACACAACGACATCCATTCAGGTAACATTATGCGCCGTAAGGATGGCAGCTTTGTTCTGCTCGATTTTGGTCTTGCCATTGAAGGTGATGAGGTGGTGAAAAGCAGTTCTCGTCATGAGAATGGTGCTCCAGAGTACATGCCGCCTGAGAAATGGGATAATGACACCATTCTTACAGAGCAATCAGATATATATAGTTTTGGTGTTGTCATGTATGAGTATTTGGCGGGAAGGGTTCCTTTTGTATGCGAAGGGAACTCGTTTAACGCAAGGAAAAAACTATACGAAAAAATCAAGAATAGCGCAAGTTTGCCTTCCATTGGCGACCTTCGTAAATCATTTTTTGAAGAGAAACACAAAGGCGAGACTTATAAGAAGGATTATCCTGAGTGGTTAGAATCAGCCATATTGAAATGTTTGGAGAAAGACCCTGACAAACGTTTCCGTAACGGTAAGGAATTACATGATTATATCACAAAGCATATTCAGGACGAAACCATTACAAAAGAATCAATTCAGAGTCTTTCTGATGAGAATGCTACACTGAAGGAGGAAAAGCAGCAAGCCATTATGCAAGTCTCTGACCTTACCAAAAAGAATATGGATTTGGCTGCTCTTGCAAGTTCTATGCAATACGAGCTTGATAAAGCCAGAAAAGACCTTGAAAATGCAAATACCCAATCTGATGAAAAACTTGCTCGTGAATTAAAGTATTTACAAGAAAAAATCAAGCAGAAAGATACTGATATTACAAGCCTTCAGAGTGATGTGATGGAATTGGAGAGGCAACTCAAGGAATCAAAAAACAATTCAGAACTGCAAAAGCAAATAGAGCATTTACAAGACCAAACCGTTAACCTTGAAAAGCAACTCAAGCAAACACAGCAGGAAAAAAAGGCTTTTGAGGATGAGATTGCCAAATTGAAAGCCGAAGGTACAAAGAGCAAACCCTTACCCATAGTTCTTTGTGTATTGTTTGGCATTGTGGCTGCGGTTTTGGGGTTCCTTTATGCAAATAAAGGAGAAAACGCCATACCACCTGATTATAATTCAATTAAGACTGAGAATGCTGAGTTAAAGGAAACCAACGCAGGATTAGAGAATGAAATCACGAATTTAAATAATACAATTTCTGATTTAAGAAACGCTAAACCAGGACAATCATCAAGAGAAAAAGAATTAGAAATGCAATTTGAGCAAGCTAATAATACTATTTCCAGTTTAGAGACACAAATTAATGAGTTAAATGCTGAAATAAATAAATTGAAGAAATCGAATCAATCGCCTTCAGCAAGAGAAAAAGAACTTGAAAGGCAACTAAATCAAGCCAATTCAACCATAAAAACATTACGAAATGAAAAAGATAGAGTGGGGAAAGCTGCTCAGCAAGAAATACTGGAATGGGGGAGTAAGGTAAAGTCATTGGAGAAAAAGCTAAAAGAATGTGGCTGCAATTAGAAAGACTATATCTTATAACTAAAACATACGAAAATCAATGAGTATTATTCATAAAATAATGAATTGGGTTGGAAATCTATTGTTAGGTGAATCACCCAAAAACAATAATGCGAAAAAGACGGTTTCTTCTCAACAGGATTTGCCTTCGGAAAAACCTGAAGGGAATGTTGTTGGGGAGAAACCAAAAACGGAAGACAAGAAACCTGAAATTAACTCAGTTGAAATCAGAAAGAAAATCAAGAAATGCACGCTGTCAACACTTCATTCTCTCTATATGACAAATTCTGAGAATTGTAAGTCAAAGCAATTGATTGTTTGGATTGATACGGATAAAACAACTTTCAAATCGTATTCTGACTTTGGACTGGAGCTAGCGGATTATTGGGCAGTTGAAAGTGGTTATGTATTTGAAAAAGTAGAATTAAAGTGCGGGAAACCTGAAAACGAACAGGATGCCAAAAAAGTTGAGGTTGACATTGATGCCTTTTCGGTATATATACAAGAGGTGGAAGCAAATCCGGAGAGTGAAAACATCGTGAAAAAAGCCTGCATTTCCATTTTTGGAAACAAAGGTAGTCTATTGCAAGAACAGTATGAGTTGTCAAGTGAGGTTCTTGAAAAGGAACACAGAAAATACTACAACATAGGGCGTGGTGAGTTTCCAGACATGGAAGGTGGAAATTATCGGCAAAATCATATTGCCATTGACAACAAGAACAACCTTGAAGCCAACAAATATGTAAGTCGCGCACATGCGCGTATCGGCTATTCAGAAAACATCGGTTTTTACTTACAAGTAGAGATGGGTGGTAGCAGATTATCCGGAAATCGCACCAGAATATTCCGAGGTGAGGATAAAATAGAAGTGGAAAATGTGGAAGTCAAGGAGCCGTTGCACGATGGTGATTTGATTGAACTTGGCAAGGCTGTGGTACTAAAGTTTGTTGAAACAGAATAAAAAGAATCTTAAACAATGTCAATTATTCAAAGGATCATGGGTATTATCAAAAAAGTATTGGAGAGCCTTCGTCCAGATTCTGGAAATGATGGTGAAAAAACAAATGGTAATAAAGGGAAAAGCAAAGTTACTAATAAAATACTCTACAAAGAACTCATAGAACATTTTGTAACTGATATGGAGGAATTGTCAGTAGGTAGAACTATACTTTACCCAATGTCATTTAATATCCTACTGCATCCTGACGATTATAGCCATGTGGGAGAATCGCTTCCTTTTATCTTACCTGAGGTGATTGCAGGATTCTATGCTGCCATCAAGACAAAAAGAGATAGTATACATAATTCACATGCCACTCCGCCTGCCACATACTGGTTTTTTCAGTTTGCATCAAGTAGTGTTAAGACAGAAGACAAGCAGGAATCACATATTATTCCAGGTGAGATTGTCACATTTGGTAGTTTAACCACGTTTGACATCAATAAAATCCAAAAAGGTACTCGGGTTGATAACGTGTCGCTTTCAATGAAATGCCAAAACTCAGATGTCATTCAAAACAACATCAATCCAGATGCTTTGCTGGGCATGGAAATCTTGACCAACAACGCATTTAAATTTAACTTTGACAAGAATATGAGTGAGAAATTGAGCGATATTAAATCCTCAGAACGTGGCGGTAATAACGCTTTGGCCACATTAACTTATTCAGATGGGCCAGTCAATGTGCATTTGAAGATGTTGGATGAGTTGGTAATCTTGTCTGGTCCTAAAGAGAAACGAAACATGGAAAATATCTTAATCATCAATAGTGAAGCTGTTGATGTTGGCCATGTGCAAATTCGGTATGTCAAAGAGACCAATAAATTCCAGTTGTGTGCCTATTCAAAGACGCGGCTTAATATGCGTGAGGTGCCAATCAGTGTGGGAGGAGCGCCTATTTGGAAGGATATGGCATACAACTCAGACATTTTCCTCAATGATGAAGTGAATATTAAATTCAAGGCATCAGACAGCATTATTTCAAGATTGTAAAAAAACAGGCCATGAAACACAAAACAAGCATATCGATTATCGGTAAAACCGACATGGGGCGAGTAAGGACTAACAACGAGGATGCCTTTGTTGCCCAAAAATTATGGGATGAGAATACATACCTTGCTATTGCAATCGATGGCGTTGGTGGCTATGAAGGTGGAGAAATCGCAGCTGACATAGCAAGGAGAACTATACCTGAGTTTTTATTAGCGTCTTCCAATGGGGAACGTGTTGAACTCCTGAAACAAGCGGTGACAGCAGCTAACAACGCCATCTTTGATGCCAGGGAAGCCGACCCTGAACATGGCCAAATGAGTTGTGTGTTGACCGCAGCCATCATTGATATTGCTCAACGAGAAATCAGCATGGCTCATGTGGGGGATTCTCGCCTTTACAGTTTTCATCATGGAGAACTAAAGAAATTGTCCCATGACCATTCTTTGATTGGGTATCGCGAGGAAATTGGCGATTTGACAGAGGAAGAGGCCATGCACCATCCACAACGAAATGTGATAGGCCGCGATGTGGGTTCCCAAAAACACAAAGCCAATGATGATGATTTCATTGAAGCACAGGTTTTCCCATTGATGCCTAATACAACGCTTTTGTTCTGCTCAGACGGCCTTACAGATATGATCACCTCTGCAATTATTACTTCTGTTCTGAACCAAGAAATGAAATTAGAAGAAAAAGCGGAAGCTTTGATTAAAGCCGCTCTTGATGCTGGTGGAAAAGATAATGTCACTGTCGTGCTGTTTGAATATAAGAGCAATGAGCCTGATACTAAATCAGAAGAAAAAGTTAAGGATGAAAAACCGATGAATACTGTCAAGGAAAAACAAATTGTGGAAGATCAATCATCACAAAAGCTAACAAAGAGAACTTGGCTGAAGACATTGCTATTAGTTATTGTTGGTTTGTTGGTGGGTTTTGGAATTGCGTATTATTGGCAAAATGGTATAGTTGAAAAAAGCAAAGCAGAATTTGAAGTAAAAGAAAAGGGATACAAAGGAACTATTTCTTCCTTAAAAAGCCAAATAAATCAACCTCAGAATCAAAATCCGATATCACTTGATAGTATTGAAATAGAGAAAGAAGATACTTATTAAGTTATTAAATTTGCTATATGGCAAACAACAGACTGGAATCATTGGTGGGTCAGACCGCCATTTATGGATTGAGTAGCATTATCGGCAGGTTTTTGAACTACCTGCTTGTACCACTCTATACCTATAAAATATGTGCGGAAGCTGGCGGACCAGATGCATATGGAATCGTCACCAATCTGTATGCTTGGACAGCATTGCTTTTGGTTGTCCTTACTTTCGGCATGGAAACTACTTTTTTCCGTTTTGCCAATAAAGAAGGTGCTGATTCAAACAAGACTTTTTCAACTGCAGCTATTGCCGTTGGTTTTGTTTCGTTGGTTTTCATCTTTTTGGTTAGTGTCTTTTTAGGGCCTATTACGGAAATGCTGCATTATGCCAATTCTACTTCGGATATTCAGCATTATGCCAACCATCCTGAGTATATTGAATTTATGGCTGTCATTGTGGCTTTGGACGCTTTTCAAGCCATTTTATTTGCTCGTTTGCGATTTGAAAACCGTGCTGTCAAGTTTGCTTCTCTAAAGCTATTATTTATTTTCTTAAGCATCGGAATGAATTTATTCATTTTCTTGCTTGCTCCTAGCCTAAAGGAACGCTTTCCTTCCCTAATGGGATGGTACGAGAGCTCCTATCAAGTCGGTTATATATTTATCGTCAATCTCATCTGTACTATTCTAGTTACATTTGGATTTATACCAGAAATAAAAAAGCTAAAGTTTGGAGTTGATTTCTCTTTGTTGAAGAAGATGCTGAATTATACATGGCCATTGCTTCTTTTGGGGTTGGCAGGTATCTTAAACCAAGTTGCAGATAAGATTTGTTATCGTTTCATTGTGCCTCCAGAAGATGGAGGTGATGAGCAGTTGGGTATATACGGTGCATGCGTCAAGATTGCAATGATTATGGCAATGATCACACAAGCTTTTCGTTATGCTTATGAGCCTTTCGTTTTTGGCGGTAAACGCGATACTGCCGATAAGGAAAATCAGGCAAAAGTGATGAAGTACTTTATTATATTTACGTTGCTGGCGTTCCTTGCCGTGGTAATGTACATGCCCATCTTGAAATACATCATCAAGTCCGACTATTGGGAAGGCCTGCGCATAGTACCTATCGTGATGATGGCCGAGATTTTTATGGGCATCTATTTCAACCTGTCGTTTTGGTATAAACTCACCGACCAGACGTGGTGGGGAGCTGTTTTCTCTGGTATTGGCTGTGCCGCACTTTTGGCTATTAACTTCAAATTCGTTCCAACACACGGCTACATCGCTTGTGCGTGGGGCGGTTTCGTTGGCTATGCAATCTGTATGGTATTGTCTTATTTCGTTGGACAAAAGAAAGCACCGATTCCATATGATTTGAAATCGGCGTTTACCTATTTCGCACTTGCTATTGCTTTGTATTTCTCTCAAAAATACATTCGCATTGACAACATCATTTGGACTTTGGTCGTCAATATGTGTTTGTTGTTGATATTTGTTGCTTTCATTTGTTGGAATGAAAATGATTTAGTGAAAGTGGTGTTAGGAAAATTGAAGAAAGAGGCATCGTGATTAGGGATATAAAAATGAACTTTTATAGAAAGTGTTTATAAAACAATGAAAAACTGAATAAAATGAACAAACAATATCATTTCAAAAGCTTACTACCACCAATAATCGTCTCGATTCTTTTGGTAGGAATGTTTGTTTCGTTTCTGAGCAATATTGACAAGAAAAATGAATCCGTTATTAAAGATATTGAAGATGGAAATGCCGTTGTGCTTTCACCTGATTGTGATGAAAAGACTTTGTCTATGATCATTGATAATAACGGTTATGCGGACACTTTGTCAGATGCAGAGTATATTGCATCTGTTTTGAAACAAAGGCAAAAAGAATTAGGCCGCCTCCCCAGCTTATATACTTTGCAGAAACGTGCATTTGGTCAAGTGTCAGCAGATACAGCTGCGATAAAAAATGTTCTTTTGACTAAATTGGAACACTCGTATTTGATTCTTGGTCAAAACGATACTATGTTTAGTTTCAATAAAGACTTTGTTCGTGTTGGAAATGGGAAGATAACAGTCAAGGTGTACGAAAAAGTTGAATCTTCTAATTGGTTGATGAGGAAGATGAAAATGGAGAGCAATAAGCTTTGTGAAGGCGTTCCAGTACGCCTTACTTCCCATTATCGTGATTCGTTGAATCAGGCTTGCTCTGAAGTTGTTTGGTTTGACACAACAGATTTTAAAGGCGAAGCTGTTTTTGATGGTTTAGACACCACAATGTCTTATAGTGTATTACCCATACAGAAAGGTTATGAATACGGTACTTCAAGAGGGACGGTAGGCGGAAAATGGAAAATGGATAAGTCTGGCAAAGGAATGGTTTTCTCTTTTGAGCAAAAAGAGCATCGGATTCCGCTTTTTTGGAATACTACTCTCAGCCAGATTAAAACAGATAAAACTATTTTGGTGCGCTCTCCTCAGGAATACAAGGCAATTGTTGTAAGATGGTTTGTGTATGTGATGTTGGCATGGTGGGTGTTGTGTATATACATGATTATTAGAAAAAAGAAATTCAATGGTACTTTGGTGGCGGCTTGTATGTTCCTTACAGGATTATGCGTGCTGATGATGTTTTCCATGCAAGACCCTCTCAACGATGAATTAAATGGTGTAGGAATGGGCAAAGGCGTAGTGTATGGCTTGTTTGTTTGTTTGTTATTCCAAGGTGTAGATTTTGTAAAGTTCTATCAGAACAATAGTAAGGTTGGTTTTGATATTCCAATCAATATCTTCAGGTGGTTCTTTAAACCATATAGGCAAAAGGTTGCGGGATTGGCTAATACTTTGAAAAGCGATATGGGCCTCATAAAGAAATTGTTGGCGTTAATTTTAGTTTTGATAACTTTGCCCTTCTTGCTTCTTGATTTATTGCAAATTACTCGTTTGGGCAAAGCTGTTGATCAACTATGTGAGAAATTACCAAAAGGCATAGGTTGGTTATTTATGGCCTTAATTTTTACTGGATTATTATTTGTCCCAGGCATACACCAAGAAATTGGTGGAATGAAAGTGAATCTCAATATTTTTGGGTTAGTATTCCAACCTAGTGAGATTGCCAAGTATTTAATTCTTTTCTTTGTTGCAGCATTCTTTACGCAGCAAGCAGATGCCATTATTGCCTATTCACAGCCGAACCGTATTAAAATGATTGGTAGCAAGGTGAAGACTTTGTTATGGATTATCATAGGTCTTGCTGTTTTGATGGCCATGTATTTGGCTTTAGGTGATATGGGACCTGGACTTGTTCTCGGAATCACTTTTATCTTATTGTATTCTTTGATCAAATCAAAGGTGAATCTGGAGCATTTGGATGAAGAAGGTCGATGGAAACGAATTTTCTCTTGTGACTTTGCCATGCTTATTTATGGTGTTTTGTCATTTGTAGGATTCTTGCTTATTGGTTATAGACTGGAAGGAAAAGATAGTGCATTTTTATTTGGTTCGCTTTGGTTTGTGTTTTGGATCGCTTTGGGTTATCTAGGATTCAAGAAACAACTGTTTGAATCAGCTATTTTGTTTAATGCCATAGTATTCCTTTTCATTTTTGGAGGCCAAATCTTAAGTTATGTCCCCTCTTTGAAAGATAGCAGTACCGTTGAACGATTTGAAGCGCGAACAAGAATGTGTGTAAACACTTGGGGTGATTTGGATATAGAGCATTTGGGCAAAGATGCGAAGCCTGTTTCAAATACTCAAGTGGCTAATGGATTATGGGCATTGGCCACTGGAGGCATGAGAGGACAAGGCTGGGGAGGCGGTAAACCCAGTTTAGTACCCGCTTTCCACACTGATATGATACTATCAAGTATCGGAGAACAAATGGGATGGATGGGCCTTTTGATGATAGTAATTGCCTTGGCTGTATTGTTGCGAAAAATGGCGGTTATTGGTTATCGCGTGGGGCATCCATTTGCATTCTATTTGTGCTTGGGTTTTGCTATTGTCATCGGTGTGCAATTCTTCATCATTGCTTTGGGTAGTTCGGGAATGATTCCGTTGACAGGTATCACGGTTCCATTCCTGAGTTTCGGGCGTGTTAGTATGATTCTAAACCTTGCCGCTTTTGGCATTGTGCTTAGCTTGTGTAACAACATTCGTGAAGAGAAAACAGCGACTTCAATAAGTGTGAGACAAAAATCGGTGGAGCAATATAGCTATCCAATTGCCATGGTTACTATGGTGTTTTTGTTCTTTGCTGTTTCTACTTTGCTTGTTTGGCAGTATTACCAATTGTGGAAACGTGACAGCACTTTGATTCATCCTGCCTATGTCAATAATAATCAAGGAGTACCTGTTGTCGTTTACAATCCGCGCATCAATTTGCTAGAGCGCAATATGTATGCAGGCAGGATATTTGACCGAGGAAATGTTTTGTTGGCTACTAGTGATAGGAATGATATTAACGTTGATTCTATTGTTTGTGTTTTTGGATTCCAAAAAAAGACAGAGCAAGATAGATTAAGGAAAATATTGAATGGGAAGCTCAAGCGAAACACGAAGCGATACTATCCTTTGGGTGAGCAAATGTTTTTCATGGTGGGTGACAATGTCCCGTTTTCATATTCCTCTCCTGACAACGAAATAAATCCTATGGGTTATTTGGCCGACCACCGGCATATGTCGTACTTGCGTGGCTATGATAATATCCTCTATGATGATTTGCACAATCCCATAGAGGTGGTTTTATCGTCCGACCGCTATAGGGAAAACTCTTTCATGGACGCAACCAAAACTGTTTCTGAACCTACGATTAGAGACTACACGCCATTGCTGAAGTATTTGAAGGACGGCATCGATGGAGAGGAGGTGGCGAGGCACAATGCTGAAGTGGAACGTGGCAAATTCGACTTACATCTTACGGTGGATGCAGCCTTACAAATTGAACTGCAAAACAGCATTGCTAAACATATGGTCGAAACCTTCAGCAATTGGGAGGACTTCAATTTGATGCGAGCATCAGCTGTAATCTTGGATGCTGAAAACGGCGATTTGTTGGCTTCAGCCAACTATCCTTTACCAAATTATGCTACAATTTACAAAAATTTCGATCATCCTTATAATGATTATTATAAAGACCAAAACTGGATGGCATATACTGACAGAGATTTAGGTACTTGTTTTATGAAAGCACCTGGTTCAACAGCAAAGGTAATGTCTGCCATGGCGGGATTAAGAAAGGACGTTGGACTTTCAAATAAAGAATACTATATAAAAGCGGAAAATGCCGTTGAAGGAGAAAAAGATAAATTTGGCAATGTTATCAAAGCCTCAGAACCGGTTGATAGAAATGTAAACATGCATGATGCAATAGTGCAATCATCTAATTGCTATTTCATTAGTTTGGTGAACGACAAAGATTTGTATGCGGATTTGGATACCATTTACTCTACAGTAGGCGCTAGGATTGGGGACATTACTCCATATTATTACACTATGAGGAAAAATGTAACATGGAAAAAAAGATTCCACAATCTTATTCAGAAGAATAGGACTGAAGCGGTAAATAGATACAAACGATTTGATCGTAACGGTCGCAAGGGCAGTATGCGTGGGGAAGAGTGGGGATGGGCATGGGGACATGGTGGACTGGAAGCATCTCCATTGGTGATGGCACGTGTTGCGTCTGTCGTAGTCAATGAAGGAAAAATGCCTGTTACGCAATACATTATGGAGGGACCGCTGCGTTGTGAGCGTACGATACCATTGTTGAATCCAAACGAAGCAGCGGATTTGAAAAGCTATATGCAAGATGAGTCGGTAAAACATTCGGATTATCTTAAATGTTGGATTGAAAAATGGAAATGTGTGGGAGGTAAAACGGGTACGTCTGAAAGAACCATTAAGAGATATGATAAAAAAGGCAGAAAGTATTCTGAAGATGTTAACGACTGCTGGTATATGTGTTTTGTGGAAAGTGGTTCCCGACAATTTGCCGTCGTTGTAAGAATTGAGCGTGCTGGTAAAGGAAAAGGACATTTTGCCGCACAAACCGCTGTGCCTCTTGTTGGCAATGTGGTGCTAAATTGCTTGAATAATTATTTGATAAACAATTAAAATCTAATAGATATGAAAACACTGAGATTATTTTTGGCTTTTGTGCTTTTGGCCATCTCACAATCTGCTGGAGCACAAGTTACCACTGCCCAAATCCGAGAAGAAATAGCGAAAGGCGAATGTGAGACGGCGCAATCGTTGTATAATGTGTACAAGGCAATGAATGGCACCAATAAAACTATTGAACTAGAAATAGCGGATTGCTTATCTGCCATTAGAACAAAAAACGAGGCGGCCGAAAATCTCAACAAGGCCCGAGAATATATAAGCAAGGGTGAATGTGATAATGCACAATGGTATTATTCCCAATATAAAAAGACTTTAAATGCATCCGATTATGAATTGGAGCGTCAAATTGAGAAATGTATTTCGCAAAAGAAAACTGAAGAAGAGGCTTTTCAAACGAATCTTAGGGGCGTTTCGTATTACAATGCTGGAAATTATCGTGAAGCTGCAAATTGCTTTTTAGTTTCGGCATCACAAGGTTATGTCGATGCACAATATAATTTGGGACAACTTTATGAAGTAGGTTTAGGAATTGAAAAAAACTTAACAGAAGCAAAAAAGTGGTATCAAAAAGCAGCAAACCAAGGACATAACAGTGCGTACGAAAGACTAAAAGAATTAAATCAAAAAAGATACAAAATTGGTGAAGTAATAAGAATTGACAACAAACCATATTACGTTGCTTATGTGGATTATACAGGTCAACATGGTTGGGCTTTTTGGCCTCGTCCATTTGCGGAAAATCGTCATTATTCGCGAGACTGCACAGAATCGACTCCCACCATAGATGAGTTAAGAACAATATATGATATCCGTTATCGAGCTAATTGTTCAGTTTCTGGTTGGAGAACTGCAGAGTATTGGTCTTCTTCGTATGTTGATGGAAAATTCTATACCCTTGATTTTAGTACAGGGAAAACAAAAACTCGTAAAAAAACCGATCATCATTGCCATATTTTTATTAAAGAATTCTAATTCAGAAGTTTAATGAATAATACTCTAAGAATGAAAAAGCTCCACCTGTTATATATAATTCTAATGGTGTTCCTTTGCGTCTCTTGTTCCTCTCCCGAGAACGAAGGCAAGGAATTGGCACAATGGATGAATGATTGTACGGAAACATTTATCAAGGATAAGCAAAAAGCGGAAACCAGTTTCGTGAATGGTTTCAACGCATCGCATTATTCATCAAGGACCGAGGCTTTAGAGGCATACGACCAAGTCATGATTGAGGTTTTGGATGAATATAATTCCTGCCATGATGAGGTCGTGGTTAAAAGAAGCAAGATTGCTGGAGAATATGCCAATGACTACAAGAAAATGGCTACATTTGAAACTGCATACGAAAGCAACATCGATTCAGAGTTAAGTGATAAGTTGATGGATGCTATTGCAGAAACAGATTATCCAGCAGCAGTATTAGCAAAGGTCAAGACAATCATTCCAGTTAAGCCAGATGCAGCGCAGATTCAGAAAGATTTGGTTGGGCAAGAATTGCCCGAAGGCTATGAAGGAGATAAAAGTTGGTTTGCTAAAGATTGGCATTGGCTAATCAAGGAGGGACAGATAAAGAACTTCAACATCGAGGAGATTGTTAAAGATGACTCCAAAAAATATTGTGTTTTGGCCACAATGCGTTTGGAAGGCGACATCAACGCATTCGATGCTCAGGTGAAAATATCGTACTGGCTGCCAGATGCCGAAGATTGGAAAATAGAGTATGTTAACTCATTAGGAATGGATATCGTAAAGACACATGAATATGACGATTGTGTCAGTTACGAAATTAAAGATGATGGATGGGGTGGCGTGAATGCTTTGTTTATCACAAATAAAACAAAAATTACGCTTGGCGTTTGCGGTTATTTCAACAACACCTATGGAGATAAGAGGAAGTTTGCGGTCAAAATTGGACCCAATGAGACTATGCAAGTGGGCGGTACCTTTGGCGGGGGCAGTGTAGTCTCTTACGATATTGTTTTTGTTGAAAGAATTTGACTAAGAAATTACAAATAACCATCAATAAAACACTATTACTATGAAAAAGGGATTAATGATAGCATTATTGCTTTTGACTTTCTCACGATATGCTATTGCACAAGCAACCATTGCAGATATTAGAGAGCAAATAGCGAAAGGCGAATGTGAAACTGCCCAGTCGTTGTATAATGTTTACAGGGCTATGAATGGAGCAAACAAGACCATTGAGCGAGAAATAGCCGATTGCAAATCAGGAAGTTCAAGTGGTTTTGGAGAAATTGGTATCGCTGATGGACATGAGTATGTTGATCTTGGCCTTCCAAGCGGTACGTTGTGGGCGACCTGTAATGTTGGAGCCAGCAAACCTGAGGACTATGGCAGCTACTTTGCATGGGGTGAGACTTGGACAAAGGGCACATACAAATGGGAGACCTACATGCATGCTGAAGGTGAATACGACAAGCTGACAAAGTACTGCGATAGGACCGACCAAGGCTACAATGGCTTCACCGACAACCTGGCCACCCTGTTGCCCGAGGATGACCCTGCCACGGCCAATTGGGGCAGTGGCTGGCGCATGCCGAGCAAGGTGCAATGGGATGAGCTACTGGACAACACCACCAACTATTGGACAACGAAGAATGGCGTAAAAGGACGCTTTTTTACCTCGAAGAAGAACAGCCAAACACTCTTCCTGCCTGCCGCTGGTTGTCGCTGGGGCAGCGAGCTCTACAACGGCGGTTACTATTGGTCGCGGTCGCTCGTCACTCCAAATTACGCGTGGCGTCTCAACTTCGGTTCGGACGAGTGCAGTATGGACTACTACTTTCGCTACTATGGTTTCAATGTGCGTCCTGTCCGCGAGAAATAGCCCATGTTCCTATACGGGCAAAGACAAGCAAGAACTTATCTTGAATGTTGTAAAAACCACACTGATTTCCATTTAGTCCTTTCAAATCACTAGAAACAAAATGCTAAAGAATAAAAAGTCATATCGTATGAATAACACGCTTTTCTTTTTTACTGCCTTTATTGCTGCAATGTTATTTGCAGGATGTGAATCTTCGCTAAAAAGTGAAACCAAAGAAGTGTCTATCACAGACATTCCTGTTACAGAAACCGTATTGGCTGGTAGTGAAGACCTGGCCTTTACTGTTAAAGGTGTTTCTTTCGTTATGAAATACATTGAGGGAGGCACCTTCCAAATGGGAGGCAACGACAGTTTTGCAAGGGATTCCGAGAAACCCGTTCATGGTGTATCGGTCAGCTCCTTTTATTTAGGCGAGACAGAAGTGACACAGGCTCTTTGGAACGCTATTATGGGGAGTAATCCTAGTCATTTCAAAAATGACAATTCTCCTGTGGAACAAGTAAATTGGGACGATTGCCAGGAGTTCATCAGAAAGCTGAATAAAGCTACAGGAAAGAGCTTTCGACTGCCCACTGAAGCAGAATGGGAGTATGCGGCAAAAGGTGGCAATCGTAGCAAGGGATACAAGTATGCAGGAGGCAACAACATAAAGGATGTTGCTTGGTACATGGAAACCACGATTTATGAAGGAACAAAGGCGATAAAGACCAAACTTCCAAACGAGTTGGGCATTTTCGACTTAAGCGGAAATGTATGGGAATGGTGCAGCGATTGGTACGGCACTTATAGTAACGATTTTCAAACCAACCCCCAAGGCCCTTCAAGTGGTTACGACCATGTATTGCGTGGCGGTGGTTGGAGTGGTAACAATTGGTATTGCAGAGTATCTGCACGAACACATTGTTCACCCGATTATCGGAGTGATGGCCACGGGCTGCGCATCTGTCTTTCTAAGTAAATCTCATTCGTCAAGCTTAATGAAAAACAATAAATGTAATCAGTAAAAGCATCAATGAAAACGAAGAAGAATAGATCATTTATTAGTTTAATCTTACGCTGGGGGTTGATTTGCGCTTTGGCTGTTCTGGTAATGGTTGGTTTGTGCAATGCAATTGTCATTATTAGTTCGAAAGGCAGAACATACAATGATGTAGAGAAGATTCCTTACCACAAAGTGGGACTTGTTTTGGGTACTACTCCTAAACTCAGTAATGGGAATGCTAATTACTACTACAAATGTAGGATGCAAGCAACAGCGGATTTGTATTTTGCAGGAAAAATCTCATATATCATTGCCAGCGGAGACAACCACATAAAAGAATATAACGAGCCTGAATGCATGCTTAATTCATTGGTTGCATTAGGGGTGCCAGATTCTGTGATTTTTTTGGATTATGCAGGTTTTCGGACGTTTGATTCGATGGTACGAGCTAAGAAAGTCTTTGGGCAAGATTCGATTACTGTTATATCCCAGCATTGGCATAACCAAAGGGCTATCTATGTCGCGAGAAAGCAAGGCATAGACATTGTGGGGTTTGATGCCCAAGATGCCATTGTGCGTAAAGCATATATTAAGAATCATGCTCGTGAGATTTTGGCTAAAGTCAAGGCTGTGGTTGATGTGTTGTTGGGCAAACAGCCACATTTCTTGGGAGAACCTGTAATAATTCCATAAGAATATAGTTTCATTATTGAGGAAATGAAAAATCAAAGGTAATAAAAATATGCAAACGATACCAATAGATATTAAGGATAATGGAAACGAGCTGCAAATTACTGTCCAGGACGTTTGCTTAACCATGAAGAAAGTGGAAGGTGGTTCATTCTGGATGGGGGCTCAAAAAAAAGACAAATTAGGGCTGAACTATGATGTAGATAAGATAGTAAGCGATGATGAGAGTCCTGTCCATCAAGTAACCGTTGATGACTTTTACATTGGAGAAACCGAAGTAAATCAAAAGCTTTGGGAGGCGGTTATGGGGAGCAATCCAAGTCGTCACATCGATGCGCAGTATGACCTTCCTGTTGAAAGCGTTTGTTGGTATGATTGCCGTGAGTTTATCGAAAAACTGAATGCAATTACAGGCATGACGTTTCGGCTGCCGACTGAGGCTGAATGGGAATATGCGGCCACTGGAGGAAAAACCGGGCAACGTTTCAAGTATTCAGGAAGCGATGAACTAAGTGACGTGGCAGTGGTAACCGATAACTATGGCGTGAAAACGAATCAGTTAAAGGCAACCAAGCCCAACGCATTGGGGCTTTATGACATGACCGGCAACGTGTGGGAATGGTGCCAAGATTGGTATGGCTCCTACGACCCATCTAAGTTTCAAACATCGAAGCGCAAAGTGCTTCGCGGCGGCGGCTGGTTGAATGAGCCAAGGTATTTTCGCGTTACCTTTAGGGAACTGGCTTTCCCAGAATGCCGGTATTATTGCTTTGGGTTGCGGTTGGCTCTTACAAAGGTTTAGGATATAGTATCACAAACAATAAAAACAGCAAATCAATGAAAAAGGTTATAACGATTGTCTTCATGAGCATGATGATGCTCGCTTTTACACAATGTGGCAACAGCAACAACAACAGCAACCAAGGTGAAACAAAGGGGTCGAAAGAGTATCGAGAATTATGCGCTGGTTTGTCAAAATGTTTGAAGGCCATTGACAAAGCCCAAGATTGCAGGGAGTTGAAGCAAGCCTATAAAGATTATATTGACGAAATATACCATAGTGACATCGAAGTTGATGAAATGTGCACTGATGAAGAACTAGGAAAATGGGAAGCCGATGTCGATGAACTTGAAAGAATATATGATGAAAAAGCGGAACAGCTGGGGTGCGAAAAATTGATTCGCTATGGCAGGTAGAACAGTCTACTTTTTGCAGGCAGTACAAGCATATTGTCAAAATTGTGAGATTCCATACAGATTTCACCAAATAAATTGTGAGATTCCGCCAAAAGGGGCATTACAACCTGCATCCATCAATCCCTCAAGCACCCGATTGGTACCACAAACACACCGTCCTCGCGACGATAGGCGAATTGTCCTCCTGTGACGACCATTAAAAACGAAGGCTCTCCCACTTTTGAAGTGTCCACCTTGTTTCGGAGTTCTATGAGGTGTTTCGCTCCATCCTCAATCTCTTTGCTTCCCAACTTCACTTCAACTGCAGCCCAACGGTCGTCGTTCAACCGAATCACAAGGTCGGCCTCAAGATTGTCCTTGTCGCGATAATGGAAAATCTCACCATCAAGAGCTTGGGCATAAACACGCAAATCCCTGGCCACCAACGATTCGAAAAGGAAACCGAAATAATTGAAATCATCCAAAATGCTATCGGCATTGGCACGCAATACCGCAGTGGCTATGGAAGGATCCACGAACTGCCGCTTTTCTGAAGTGCGAATAGCCGCTTTTGAACGCAGCGAGGGTTTCCATGCCGGAATATCCTCAATCAAAAAAATCCTACGCAACGCATTGACATAACCATACATGGTAGTATCGGAAAATGCCACATCATTTGCTTGAATATCAGCAAGTACGGTGGTCAGGGAGGCCATCGTTGAAATGTTTCTCGCGTATGAACGCAACAATTGCCTCACTCGATATGGATTCCGCTCAACGCCATCCACTTTTTGCACATCAACATTCACAACAGCATCTACATAGTTGCGAGCAATCAGGGCAGAGGTCTGCCTTTTTGCCACAGCCTCTGGCCATCCACCTCGACAAATCACTTTAGCCAAGTCAGGAATACCAAGTGGGCTTTCCCCATCTACATCCTTCTGGCTTTCAAAAAGTTGTCGCAACGAAACCGAGCCGATAGATTCCATGGATTCAAACAAAGTCATAGGGCGCATACGCAATCTCGCTATCCTGCCCGTTCCAGTGTGCTTCGGCATATTGTCATCACGCGGTGTGGCGGAACCCGTCAAAATGTACTGCCCCCACTCGCCAGTTTGATCCACATCGAACCGCACCGCATCCCAAAGGACAGGCGCTTCCTGCCATTCATCAATAAGCCTTGGTTTCTCACCTTTCAGTAATCGTGAAGGCATAGTTCTCGACAGTTCCATATAACCGGCTCCCTTGTCGGGGTCTTGCATATACAAAACACTCTTTGCCGCGTGTTTTCCAGTCCAAGTTTTTCCACACCATTTTGGGCCTTCAATAAGCAGTGCGCCAGAATAGGATAGTTTTTCGTTCACCAATCCATCGCAAATTCGGGGAAAATAAATTCTTTCAGTCATTTATCATAGAATTAAAACCGCTGCAAAAATACAAATTATTTCAATTCCAACAATAAAATTTGGAGAGTTGGCGGCTTTTTACTTGGAGAGTTGGCGAAATTTTACTTGTGTAGTTGGCGGCTTTTTACTTGGAGAGTTGGCGGTCACAGAACCACCTTTCAAAAAAAATCTTCCTTCACACTTTGAGTTTTTGCAAGTTTTTCCTACCTTTGCAACTTCATTTTTTGAACGAAAGAATATCAGTTAAATCACTAATAATCAATTAAAACAATGACAAAGTACGTTTACACCTTTGGCGGAAAGACCGCTGAAGGCAATGCTTCGATGAAGAACGAGCTGGGCGGCAAGGGCGCTAACCTCGCCGAAATGTGCTTGCTCAAGCTGCCTGTACCTGCTGGCTTGACCATCACCACGGAATGCTGCACAGCCTATTACCAAAACAATTGCCAACTTCCCGCTGGCTTGATGGACGAAGTCCACGCTGGCATGAAGAACATGGAGAACATCATGGGCATGAAATACGGCGACCCGGAGAACCCGCTGCTCGTCAGCTGCCGTTCCGGCGCGCGTAAGTCGATGCCCGGCATGATGGACACCGTGCTGAATATCGGTCTCTGCTCCAAGACCATCCCTGGCCTGATCAAGAAGACCAACAACCCCCGTTTCGTGTATGACTCCTACCGCCGCCTCATCATGATGTACGCTGATGTCGTCATGGAGAAGGCCGAGGGCATTGAACCCGCCGACGGCAAGAGCATCCGCAAGCAACTCGACGACATGCTCGACGCCTACAAGGAGAAAATGGGTTACAAGAGCGACACCGAGCTGAAGGCTGAAGAGCTCCAGCAACTGGCTGAGGACTTCAAGGTGCGCATCAAGGAAGTGCTGGGCACTGAGTTCCCGGACGACGCCGAGGCCCAACTCGAAGGCGGCATCAAGGCCGTGTTCAAGAGCTGGAACGGCAAGAAGGCCATCTCCTACCGCCGCATCGAAGGTATCCCGGATGACTGGGGCACTGCCGTCAATGTGCAGACCATGGTGTTCGGTAACATGGGCGAAGGCTCCGCTACTGGCGTGGCATTCACCCGTAACCCCGCCACCGGCGACAACCAGTTCTACGGTGAGTGGCTGATCAACGCCCAAGGCGAAGATGTGGTGGCTGGTATCCGTACCCCCAACCCGTTGAACGACGACACCAAGAACGAGCAGAACAAGCACATGCAGTCCATGCAGGAGCTGATGCCCGAGACCTATAAGGAACTCTGCGACGATATCGAGTTCACCATTCAGGATGGTAAGCTCTACATGTTGCAGTGCCGCGTCGGCAAGCGCACTGGCGTTGCCGCTCTGACCATGGCCCTCGACATGCTGAAAGAAGGCCTCATCGACGAGAAAGAAGTCGTGATGCGCCTCACCCCCGAGCAACTCGATGAGCTGCTCCACCCCATCCTCGACGCTGCTGACGAGAAGAAGCACACCGTCATCGCAAAGGGTCTGCCCGCAGGTCCTGGTGGCGCTGTCGGTCGCATCGCCCTCACCAGCGAAAAGGCCAAGGAATACCGTGCCGCCAAGGTGGCCAACATCCTGGTCCGTGAGGAAACCAACCCTGAGGACGTCGAAGGCATGCGTGCCGCCGACGGTATCCTGACCGCTCGTGGCGGTATGACCTCACACGCCGCCCTCGTGGCCCGTGGCTGGGGCAAGTGCTGCATCGTGGGCTGCGATGCCGTGAAGATTGACCTCGAGAAGGGCATCGTGAAGATCGGTGACAAGCAGTTCAAGGAAGGCGATGTCATCAGCTTGAACGGCTCCAAGGGTTGGGTCTATGCCGAGCCCGTTGGTATGATCAACGCCACCGAGAACCCGCTGTTCCAGCAGTTCATGGCCTTGGTCGACAAGTACCGCAAGATGGGTGTCCGCACCAACGCCGACAACCCGGAAGATGCCCAGAACGCCGTCAACTTCGGCGCCGAAGGTATCGGTCTGTTCCGTATCGAGCACATGTTCTACGGCAAGAACAGCGAAGAGCCGCTGGCCAAGCTGCGTAACATGATCCTGGCCAACACCACCGAAGAGCGTGTGGCTGCCTTGGCTGAGCTCGAGCCTTACATCAAGAATGCTGCCAAGGGCACGCTGAAGGTCTTGAACGGCAAACCGTTGACCTTCCGTCTGATGGACCCGCCCTTGCATGAGTTTGTGCCTCATACCGAGGAGAAGCAGAAGGCTCTCGCCGCTGAGCGTGGTATCACCTTCGAGGAGATCAAGAAGCGCATCGACGCCCTCAACGAAGTGAACCCGATGATGGGTCTGCGTGGTGTCCGCCTCGGCATCGTCTATCCCGAGATCACCGAGACCCAGTTCCGCGCCCTGTTCCAGGCCACCGCTGAGTTGATGACCGAAGGCTTCGACCCGCATCTGGAAATCATGGTCCCGCTGACTATCAATGTCAAGGAGCTTGAGCACCAGAAGGCCATCGCCAACCGCGTGAAGGCTGAAGTGGAAGCCAAGTTCGGTGTCAAGATCAACTACATGTACGGCACCATGATTGAGATTCCTCGTGCTACCTTAGTGGCCGACCAGATTGCCAGCGTAGCCGAGTTCTTCAGCTTCGGCACCAACGACCTCACCCAGATGACCTTCGGCTTCAGCCGCGACGATGTCAACGCCATCGTGAAGGACTACATCGAAGAGAAGATCATCCCTGCCGACCCGTTCAACACCCTCGACCAAGAAGGCGTTGGCCAACTCGTCAAGTTGGGTGTGCAGCGTGGTCGTAGCCAGCGCGCCAACCTGAAATGCGGTGTCTGCGGTGAACACGGTGGTGACCCCGCTTCGGTCCACTTCTTCTACAAGGCCGGCTTGAACTACGTGAGCTGCTCGCCGTTCCGCGTGCCCGTCGCACGTCTGGCTGCTGCTCAGGCCGCTATTGAGGAAGAAAGAGCCAAGTAATTTTGGATTTAAAATTCAAAATTCAAAATTGACAGCCTCCGAGATTTTCGGAGGCTGTCTTTGTGTATTCTAATTTTTCAAATAATATGTGCCAGATATTGTTATTTCAAACATTGTTGTTACTTTTGCACATTGAAAGTCAACAATGATGGATTACGAAGAAAACGATAATAGTATAGCTTCAGAGCCTTCCGCAGCCCTATATTACGGATCAAGCACCGAATTAAGAGAAAGCGGAATCATCCCTGAATTATCCCATCTTAACAAAGCGGATATGCTCTGGATTATCCGTTTCTTACAAAGGCAATTGGAACAAATGAGAATAGAGGAGATAAGAAATCAAGAGCCCAATATCGACCCCATGTATGGATTGAACTATTTAAAAAGCATCCATGAGGGAATGCCTGACTATGAAGAATTAAGAGCCGAGTATTTACAAGAAAAATATGGCATTTGATTATGAAAGTATTCATAGACACCAATGTTTTTGCTGAATATATCTTTGAAAGGAATCAATTCACATCAGTTCAACGCATATTTCAAGCCATTGAAAACAAGGAAATTGAAGCTATAACCTCATCTGCCAGTATTTACACCTTGACTTATTTGTCTGAACAAATGCTAAAACGCAAGGGTATTCATCGGCCTGAATTGACAGAGCAGGTTCGTAAGATCATATTCAGCATACTGCAACTTGTTCATATTGGAAACTTGGAACAAAGCGATATGATTTTAGGAGTAAACGACACCAATTTTTCCGATATCGAAGACTGTTTCCAGTATCAATGTGCTATAAAAAACCAATGTTCTTACTTGATTTCCATAAATACCAAAGACTTTCCCAACGCATCAACCTCAATAGAAACAATAACCCCTATTGAATTTGTGGGAAAAATCACACCCTCTCCACATCAATAGCATTCTCAGACAAATACACTAAATATCCTCGAATCTCCTTGTCCGTCATTTCCCTCAAGGCATTGGCGTATGTAAGGACCTGATTATGGTGTTCTTCTTTCTTCTGCCCCGTCTTATAATCAATCAGATAAATGGCATCGGCCAACTCGGCATAACGGTCGAGGCGAAGGATGTTCCCTTGATGAAGGATTTCGCATTCTGTCTTCACCTGAGCAGAAGGATCAAAGGCAGGTGCAATCTGTGGGTGTTGGGACATCTGCAGGAAGCGTTCTTGAATCCATGCAGAGGTCTCTTGGTTGATGGTGCCATCGTTTGTATAAGGTTGCAACACGGCTTCGATTTCGCTGGATGCGCGTATTTTCGCCAAGATTTGATGTACCAGCTCGCCAAACTCACGAGGCAATAGCTTGTCGCTCTTCGATTGCCACACCATCGTCGGATTGGAATCGACATTGATTTTACTAAACCAATCTCCAGTCACAGACTCTGTCGTCAACTCTTTCTTTTCTTCCTTCTCCTTTTCTTTCGGTTTCATGAAATCAGGGTTGCCAAAACGATACACCAAAGCATTGTTATCTGGCACTTGATGGTCACTTTTATCCTTGAGGAAATCGAGAATGATATTGGGTTTGTCAGCTTTACCTTGCTTGGCGATGACATAAAGCCGCTGCACGGCACGAGTGAAGGCTACATAAAGCAAATTGAGGTTGTCCAACTGGTTGCTTTCCTTTTCCTTCTTTATCAATTTCGGGGCTATGTCACCCATGCTCTCGGCTTTTGAATCCAGTTTAAACAACACCTTATCCAAATTAGGGATGGCTTCAAAGCCCAAGTCCTCGGGACGCAACCATTCCTCAGCCGCCTTGCTGGCATTCAACTTCTCATCCAAATCGATGATGGCCTCGGGATAGATGACCACTGGGAACTCCAATCCCTTCGACTTATGGATGGTCATGATTTTCACCGCGTTGCCTCCAACAGACATCACCGCAAGCTTGTCCTGCTTGGTATCCCAATAGGTTAGAAAGTCAGCAATACCCTCTTTTATGCCATATTGCGATTTGAACACCTCTTCCATGAAATAGTTGAGGAAGGCATCGTGGATAGTGTCGAAATGGAAGATGCGCAACAAATTGGCGCAAAGATCATAAAGACAGGTCGCCTTTGAAAGGGAACTTTGTAACAAACCAGCTTCACCCAAACCCATCACAGGTTCAATCGCCTTCTCGCCATTGGCAATCGCTTTCACCTCACCGAAAACATGACTGATATCCCCATCGAAACCAGCCTCTTGCGTCAGTTTCCAATAAAACAGCACATTGGCGACATTCGTTTCGTTATCACCATAAAGCAAATAGCGCAAGGTATTTACTAGCAGCTGCACTTTATCGGAGGATTTGAGCAAAATCGAGTCTTGCGAAATGACAGGAATCCCTTTATCGTTCAGACAGTTGGCCATCTCAGAGCCATAGTCCGACTTACGGGTGAGCAAGGCAATGTCGGAATACTGATAGCCTTTCGTTTCGGTAAGGTCTCGGATGATGGCCTCTACCCTATCAAAACAATAATCTGGCTGGTTTTCGGCATCATATAGCTCCACTTGCACCAAACCCTCATCGTCAGTTTTGTCGATCTTTTGAACAATATCAACTTTCTCATTGGTGCCTGGTTTTGGAGCCACATACACCTTTTGCAAATCAGACGAAAGATTGGTATAAACCGATTCAAAAAAGTCATTGTTGAACTTGACGACTTGGGCAAAGGAACGGTAATTTGTGTCCAAGTTCTTGAAAGCAAAGTTATCCTTCAAATTCAGCTCAAATTGCCTGAAAGCGGCCTCCCGTTCGTCTTTAGGCAAGGCATAAATCTCCGGAAGTCTAACTATCTGTTCCACCTCGCCACTGCGAAAACGGTAGATGGACTGTTTGCCGTCGCCTACCACCATACTCATATTGCCCGACGACAAACCATTGTCAACCAGCGGCAAAAGGTTCTGCCATTGCAGCACCGAAGTGTCTTGGAACTCGTCGACGAACACATGACGGAAACGCTCTCCAATGCGTTCATACACAAAAGGAACCGAAAAATCGTCCATCACTGTGTTGAGCAATTTGTTGAACTCGGAGATATGAACAATCTCTTCTTCGTTGGCCAAAGCGTCGAACTCCATCCGAATCTGTGCACGGAGCGCATAAAGATAAAGCAAATCCTTTTGCGTTTTGTAGAACAAGAATGCCCCCAAGCCTTTCTCAATGTCGTCTTTCATCGCCTGAAGCACAGGCAACAAAGCGGCATTAATGACATCCACCTGGTTTTTTCCCAATTGTTTTTCGCCCTCTTTTGAGAAACAATTCCCTTTTTCAAGCACGCCATTGAATCGAGTGCCGGGCTGTTCATACACCTTTGCCGACAGCTTCCTGATGTATGAGATGAAGCCATTTTTCCCGTAGGCATAAAACTCATCTCTTAGACCATATTGTCTTTCAAGGTGCATAAAGTCATCCAAATGCTGTTGTATGCTTTGTTCAAAGCCTTGCATCTTACCCTTCAGGAAATCAAGGGTTTGCTTGTATTGGGAATAATTCTTGATGTTGTTGTTCTCGTCCTTCTGGTAAGCCTTTTCAGTCATCAGTTTGGCAACGAAGTCGGAAAGCTGGATCTCAAGGGCAGTCGAGCGTTGACTGTCGAACTGGTTGTTGCTGAAGTCGACCAACAAGCGCGTCAAAAAATCATCTTGATCACTGATTCGCAATCCCAATTGTTCCGTAATGGTCTCCGCCACCTCATCCGTGTCGATGCTGACTGAGTATTGGCTCGGTAACCCCAAATCGTGGGCGAAACTTCGCGACAGTTTTTGAACAAAAGCATCGATGGTACTCACGCAAAAGCTACTATAATCATGCATGATACGGGTCATCAAGTTTTGCGCGTTGCTTTTCAGTTCGGCATCGCTGATACCCAATTCTTCAATCAATGTGGCCTCCATCGACTTGGAATCGACCTTCTCGCTGTCAATGATTTCACGCAATGTCTTCACAATCTTGGCTTTCATGTCGTTGGCCGCCGCATTGGTGAAGGTGATGGCGAGGATGTTTCTGAAATTGTTTTCCGCACCTTTATTGACAAGACAAAGTTTAAGGTATTCCTTAATGAGCGTAAAGGTCTTTCCCGCCCCTGCCGATGCTTGGAAGACTTTAAAATTCACGTTTTTCATAGTAAGAAGTAAAAACTAGTTTTCCTGGTTCTTATGCCTGATGATGAGCGTCTGGTTCGTCTGCTTGTTTTTCTTTCTGAACAAATCGCGGAAAGTGGGGAACGACCTGCTGTAAGTAAGACCTATACCCTGCGTGTAGGGTGCCCGCTTGTCAATAGCGAAGCTGTTGAAATTGGTATTGTAGTTGGAATGGTTGTAGAAATGGGCTTGTAGTCGTCCGTCCTTGCTTAGTTTGTAATACAAGTCAAATTCGCCCACAATATTGGATGCACTACCCGCATTCGGATTGTTGCTCGACATCACGCCTACATTAGTCTCTATGGTCAGTCGGTTTTCGAAAAGCTCGGTGCGCAAGGCAACTTGGTATTCATCATACGAATCTGCACCATAATGATAACTCACGCCAATATTCATATTTTGGGTGATATCCAACTGATAATTCGACATCAACAAATTGGAAAGGCTCACCGCCTGATAAGCGCCCGCTGAGCCTCCAGCGTATGCGAATTTGCTAAACACCAACAAGGAAAGCGCCTGATTGGCCATTACGGTTTGGTTGGTCGTATCGACCACTGAAAAGACGGTTTGTATGACATCTTCACTGGCATTGGGTAACCTCATTCCGAAGGAGATTGTCGGGTTGAGCAAGGCATCCTTCAAATGAATAAGACATTCGACATTGACACTATTGTTGGCCGAAGAAATCGAGTCAACCTGCATCAAATCGGCTAAGGAAGCCTTAACGGTGTATACACCTGTGGCATTGATACGTCCATCCGTAGGTTTCCCTGTCCACGATATGGATCCGCCTTTCTTCAAAGTGAAGTTGCGCGACACAAGGCCCATCAAGGTGAGCAAGAAACGCCCCGAGGAGATAGTGTAGTTGCCATACATCGAAAGGGCTTCAGTGGTGGATGTACCCAACTTCACATTGCCACTACCTTGGGCATCAATGGTGCCGATATTGCCCGGAAGCATAATCTTCAACTTAGCGACATCCGTGGCGTCAATGTCGAGGTCAATGGCAAAATTCTGCTTTTTCTGAGTCGTTACCTCTTCTGACATTTCTTCGATGGTGTCCGTCACTGGCGATACAAAGATGATGAAATCATTGTCTTTCACCGTTGCGGCCGTGTTTAGAGGAATTGTGAGTGCAGTGCCATCCTGTGTTCGAGCCTTGATACCGAGAAAGATGTCGTCAAAGGGTCCTTTAATAGTAATCAAACCATCGGCAACCACAGCGCCATAGAAAGTGTCGTTGTCCTTGTTAGTGGTAGCCATCGACAAGAAATCTCTCGGATACAGCTTCAGGTCGAGATAGAAGTCCTTAAACCTGTCGTGCCTGATCTCGCCTTCTACCCGAGCCTTGTTGCCCAAAGTGTCGACCAGAACCAAGTTCTCAAACGCAATACTCTCATTATCAAGCAAAATCGATGGGCTAAAGGTGTAAAATGTATTCAGATAGTTAATCTTACAGCCGCCACCGATAATGCTTATCTTTCCTTTAATGTCGGGCTGCTGCAACGAACCATTGATGTCAATCATTCCATTGCCATAGCCTTGCACCCGTGACACAAACTTATCCAAAACAGGATTTAAGGCAGACAACCGCAAAGAGTCCAAAACAGCTGTAAAGTCAAGGTTGTTTTCGTCTCTTGCCGTATAGTAGGAGCCAAATGCATACAACATCCGCCGCTCTTCGTTGAAAATGTTCGCTTCCACATCGACAGACTTGTCCTCGTTGTCCCACGAACTCTCAATCTCCGTATCGCCAATCAAATCGCCATTCAACCCGAGTTGATCTATCCTGAGGTCAGCCAAGACCATGGGAGCGTCTTTCAAGCTACTGACCAAGGCATCTCCCGTGACGAAACCATCGGCATTGATGCCCATACCTTTAGTAAGGACATCAAAGTTGGAGAGATCGAAGTCCCGTAACTGAACTGAAATCGTATCGCCTTCATTCATAGGCGCAAAGCCATCCAATCGCAGCGACTGCCGGTTATGGCTGAACATCAAATTGGAGATGTTTACTTTTCCTTCCGTGATATCAATGAAATTGCTGGGCGACACACTCCACAGCGAATCGTTGATGATGATTTCGGCTTTACCAATGTTGAAAATGCCCCCACTCAAGTGAGGATGGAAAGTGGTCTCAATCAAAGCTTTGTTGTGATCGCCCTCATCAATGTCATCCCATCTAACACGCGTGAATATAGTGTCGCTGCCCATTTTAGTATAAACTGACAAGTTGTCAAGCCCAATGGATACCGTGTCAGTCGGAGTGATGTTGGTCCAATAGATGCCTCCTATGGAGAGCAAACCATAAAACGACTCGAGGCCGTTGAAATTTTTGAGCTCCACATTGTCGATAGTCACCTTTCCAAACTCCACGGATTTTGACCTTGCAGTAAGGTCGAGCAGTCTTGAACGCGATGTGAAAGTGCCATTGACCGAGGTGTTCTTGGCAATCTTCAAATCAGGCATGAAAAGGCGACTCAGCGTCTGTGTGTCCTTCAAGAGAAGACTGACGACAAAGTCTTGGTCGACATCATGGGTAAGTGCGTACTTCTTAAATGCATCACGATCCTTTTGGAACAACGGGAAATGAACAAACGAGTCTCCAAATTCGTTGAAAACAGGGATGAGACTGGCAAAATTCATCTGGCCTGCCATCTCGAAGTTGAAGAAGTCGCAAATAATTTTGATTTTCCGCTGCATTAGGTTGTCGTTGGCGATAGAAGCATCAAAGCTATCCATACTATAACTACCTCTTCCATCACGATATACAGTGTTGTCAAGGTGAAGCTTGCCTTCAAGGTCATCAAGATTGAAACCTCTCAAGTTGGCCACAATACTGGTGCTGATTTCCGAAACAGAATCGCCTTTCATTAACTCCAAAGCGGTCAAGTCGGCATGATCAACTACCGCCTTAAAGTCTGCAATAGGATATTTCTTGTTGTTGAAGTCAACCAATCCGTTGAAATTGAGACCTAATACCTTGTCATCAATAGTGACAGCTCCCTTGAATCGGTTTTCCTTCATATCGCCGTTAAGCACAATCTCATCGATGCGATGACCTAACAGTTCAGCTCGATAAGCCTTTCCCTTCATCGTCAAGTCGACATTGCCTTTCGCAGGAACCCGTGCAACGAAATCAGCATTTAAATCGAGAGTGCCAAGGTATTTTTGCGCATTAGCAATCAAACCGGCATCCACATTTTCGGCATCTATGTAACCAGTGAACACATTGTCGCCTTTTCCCGTCTTCTGGCGAGACACTTCAAGGTCGACATTGCCAATGCCCGACACGAGATGAACTTCAGAATTAAAGTTATTGTATGACCCCTTGTATTTCAACGAGGCTTTTCCTGTCTTCAGCGGGCGCAACGATTCGGGCAAGGGTATTGTCTTTGTGGAGGTCGGAATATAGAAACTCGCTAAATCATCATATGTAAACTGCAACCGCTTGATGTTCATCTCATGTTCCCCATCAAAGAAGTCCAATGGATGCATGCTCAGACTGCCCTCAATGACCGTCGACTTGCCAAACTCAGCCTTAAAATCATCGACACTGAAATGCTCAATGGGTCCCGTAAAACGACCCTGAAAACGAAGATTATCAGGCATCTTGTACATGACTTCAGAAAAGACGCCGACATCGGACAATAAGATTTGAGTAGGGCGTATCGTCGCGTCGAAAACGACCGAATCAACAAAGCTATTGATATCGGCATAGTCGTTGTACAGCATATGTACATCTGCATCAATTCGAGTATTGTTCAGATCAGATTTCAATCCATCAAGGTAAATCCCTTGCGAGCAAACCACGGCATCGACCTCAAAACTCTTTATCTCCAATCCACTGATTTCCTTACCATTGAGAGCATTGATTCGGGCACTGATGGAATCGCCCAAAATAGAGAGATCCCGAGCCCTAAGATTGATGTCATCTACGGCAATATGAGAATAATCCATCAAATGACGCTCTGTCTTATCCGGGCGGTCCCTGTTTTGGTTCCAATACACAAAATCCAAATTGGTCACCACAATCTTGTCAATGATGATGCGAACAGGTCCTTTGTCGGGTTCGACAGTGTCGGTTTTGAAAGCATCAACCAGAAAAGCGAAATTGAATTTATCCTCGCCTTCATATTTGATCAAATTGGCTTTCGTGTCGCGCAAACTCACGCTTTCAAGATGGATATCTCCATTCAGCATATCGCCAAGGTCTAATTTCGTCCGCAACGAGCCAATATTAGCCAAATCATTGTCGTTCAAGTCTTTGACAATAACATCATCCAAATAAACAGTAAAATCAGGAGTAATCAACAAACGGCCTACCTTGATGTCGCCACCAGTTTTTTCTGACAGGTATCCACTCGCAAATCGAGCGGCAAACTTCTGGAAAACAGGGTCTTGGATGGCAATAAAAAGGCTTGCTATGATGCCCAGCAGCACCATAATCACAACCAAAATGCTATGGATAATCTTTTTTTTAATACTTTTGACCCTCCAAATTGAGACCCATGAACGAATACATTTTAGGTATCGAATCTTCGTGCGACGACACCTCAGCCGCAGTGCTTCAAGGCACGCGTGTGCTCTCCAATGTCATTGCCAGTCAGAAGGTTCACGAGCAGTACGGCGGTGTGGTTCCCGAACTCGCATCGCGTGCCCACCAACAGAATATCATCCCCGTCATCGACACAGCCTTGAAGACTGCAAAAATAGAAAAAAATCAATTATCCGCCATCGCTTTTACGCGTGGTCCTGGTCTGTTAGGCTCATTGCTTGTAGGGACCTCGTTTGCAAAGGCTTTCGCACAGACCTTGAACATCCCGATGGTTGAAATCGATCACATGAACGCGCACATTTTGGTGCATTTCGCCACCGATGAAACGCACACCGAGGTGCCTGATTTCCCGTTCCTCTGTCTCACCGTCTCAGGCGGACACACCCAAATCGTGGTCGTGAAAGACTATTTCGACATGGAAGTCATCGGCAAGACCATCGACGACGCGGCTGGTGAGGCCTTCGACAAGACCGCCAAAATCCTCGGCCTGCCCTACCCTGGCGGACCCGTCATCGACAAACTCGCCAAGGTCGGCAACCCCAACGCCTTCACCTTCGCCAAGCCCCAAATCCCCGATTTGGACTACAGCTTCAGCGGACTGAAGACCAGCATCTTATACACCGTTCGCGACAACTTGAAAGTCAACCCGAACTTCATCGAAGAAAACAAGGCTGACCTCTGCGCCTCGGTGCAGAAGACCATCATTGATATCTTGATGAACAAGTTGGTGAAAGCCAGCAAGCAGACGGGCATCAAAACCGTGGCCATCGCCGGCGGCGTGAGTGCCAACAGCGGCTTGCAAGATGCCATGCTCGCCTTGGGCGAAAAATACCATTGGAAAGTCTTCATCCCTCGCCTCAGCTACTCCACCGACAACGCCGCCATGGTCGCCGTGGCAGGCTATTTCAAGTTCTTGAAAGGCGAGTTCGCAAGCCAGGACTTGGTGCCGTATGCGCGGCAGAGTTTGAAAGACTAACGAGCCAAATCGATATACACCGGCAAGTGGTCACTAAAGCCGCCAAAATAACGAGGTCCGATGTATGTGCGGAAAAGCTTTTTGCCGTGATAGGTTTCATCGTCCTCCAGCATGAAGTCAGCATGGAAGATGCGGGCACTACCATCTTGGTAATGAAGCCCTCTACCACTTTCCATCAATGCAGGCGTGACAATGATTTGGTCAAAAATCTGCCAATCGGTCTGATGTTTTAGGGTGCCTTCAAAGCCTAAACCCTCATTTTTTCCAAACAGATTGATGAAACAGCCTTCCTCCAACTCGCTGGGATGTCGGGCCCGCAGCACATCGTAAACACTTGGGTCTGTGGGACAGTCATTCAAGTCGCCCATCATGATGACTTTCGGCTGATAACCTTCTGGTGCTGCCGCCATGATGGAGTCGACTTTTGCCCGCAGAATCGCAGCCGAGCACGAGCGCGAGCCTACTGTCTCAAGCTCGCCGCTGTAGCGGGAAGGCCAGTGGTTGACAAAGACATGGATGGTGTCAATTTGGGTCGGCCCTTCGACCCTTCGATTGGCCTCAGGGACCGCGGGCTCAGGGACCTTAGCTTTGGAGGTCGTTGAGCCTGTCGAAACTCCGCCTTCCACTGCAACAAATTTAGCATACAAAATATCCCTCGAATGATAAGCCGTATCCTCAGGGTTGTAATACGGAAACACGGTGCTCTCCACCAATTGGAAATGGTCAAGGGAATACACAATGGCGGGATCAATGCCGCGCTTGTCGGGGCCTTCATAAAGCACCCAACGGTAGTTGTGTTTTTTCAGCGGGGTCTGCTCAAAAAGGGCACTCAGCACATACTCGTTCTCCACCTCGCACATGCCCAAGATGCCCAAAGGACGGTTCTCCGACATGGCCAAGATGGCTTTGTACATGTTATTGCGTTTGCGGTAGAAACGAGTTTTAGTCCAATGCTGCATGCCGTCCTCGGTGAAGGCATTGTAGGTCTTGGAGCTGTCCACAAAGGGGTCGAAGAAGTTCTCCATGTTCCAGAAGGCGACGCGGACGGGCTCATTCTGCGCGAAAGCGGTATTAATAATCACAAAACTCACTAAACAAATCAAAACAAACTTTTTTATAGCATCATAGGAAAGCTGCCCCTCATTCCGAACTTGATTCGGAACGGCGGCTTTCCTGCGGCAACAGGGTTGTGTAACTCCTATTGCCTGCAAAGGAATTTTACAAGTTTTGTAGGTTTTGTGATAAATTTCCATAACTCCTCTTCTATTATCGCTGCAAATTTAGGAATTGTTTTTATTTTTGCACCATGAAATCGAAATTGCTCATCCTGTTTTTGTTAGTCTCTAGTCTCGGCTTTGCCCAAAACCCCCATTTTTGGGACGGCATCGAAACCTTTGACGGGCCTACGGACGAAAACCGCATTTTGGCTGCGCAGTTGGATTTCTATTTCGACAAAATGGTGGCTCCCCTACCCGATTCCATCACTCCTGAAATCGACCGATTGATAGAAAGGACCAGTTTCAACCCTGACCTCCGCGATTTCATCCTCTGGTATCTGTTGGAGAAATACCGTCACCCTGAATACATGAGCCAAGACCAAGTATTCGTTTACCTTTATGACCAATACTTTTCCCAATTGGAAATCAAGGACTTAAACAAAACTAATTTGGCATTGATTCGCGACAAAGCTGAGACATTTCGAAGACTGGCCTTATTCAACCTTGCTCCCGATTTCGCAATAAGCGATTCCGTTGATTTACATTCCATTGAAAGAGAATACACGGTGTTGTTTTTCTACGACCATGACTGCGATGTTTGCCATAAGGAAATGCAAGAGCTGGATTCCGTTGTTTTGGCACATCCTGAAGTTACAGTACTTGCAATCGACATGAATCCCGACAATTCGGGTGAAGGTTCGGGCGGAATTGTAATCCGCCCGAAAGGAGATGGGGATTTGAAATCCCCTATTCAATACCGCCGGATTACAAATCCGTCGGAACTCATAGGATTATACGACATCGAAACAACACCTCTAATATTTGTTCTTGATAACGAAAAACGCATCATTGCCAAGAAGATACAGGCGAAACAGATACCATTGGTATTGTAGAGACGCATGGCCATGCGTCTCTACACCGCCAATATCTGTTTCATTTCATCCAGACGCGCTTCCGCCTCCTCAAACAATTTCCACTGTGCTCGAGTACGCACCAAATTGTGGGTAGGATATTTTATCTTATAATAGGTGTTGCCGTTGATGTAATCCGTCAGGAAACGTACGGCCTGCATGTAGGGGAACAATGTGGCAGCGTAGGGCAGATTCTCCTTTTCGATCGGCAATAGGAAAGATTTCGTGCCTTCCAAATAACCTTTTGCAAAAGCCTTGAAAACCTCCATGTTGAAATGGATGTTGTCTAAATCGGGGTCGTCCTCAGCACCTGTGTTGGCAGCCGAGCGCAAAAAATCGCCAAAGTCGGAGAAGACAAAACTCGGCATGATGGTATCCAAATCAATGATGCACAACACATTGCCTTCCTTGTCAAAAAGCATGTTGTTCACCTTGGTGTCACAATGGCAAATACGTTTCGGCAACTTACCCTCGCGATAAAGTCGCTCGCACAAGCACATCCTATCGGCTGCCTCTCTGATTTTTGCAACGAACTTCTGCACTTCCACCTCACGCATCTGACCAACCCGGTCCCTGGAGATGGCATCTTCCATCTGTTTCAAGCGGAACTCAATATTGTGGAAATCTGGGATAATCTCCCCTATCGGTGCCTCCAAATCCGTCAGCAAGGACTCGAAATCGCCAAAGGAACGGCCTGCATAATAGGCGTATTCAGGTGTGACGGCCTCATAGGTGTAGCTATCAGCGATGAAGTCCATGACGCGCCAATATTTCTCATTTTCAACGATGTAGGTCTTGCCAGTATCGGCTTTCAAAAAGTGCAAGACCCTGCGATTGATATCAGCAATGCCTTGACTTTCATACTTTTTCCGAATATGATTGGTCACGGCCTCAATGTTGTTTTGCAGCATGTCGACATCGGTAAAGACGGCGTTATTGATGCGTTGCAGCACATATTTCGGCTGTCCTGCAACCATAATCTTATAAGTATCATTGATGAGTCCATTGCCTAATGACTCTATGTTTTCGATAGTTTTCGGATCAACGAAGTGGCCCGCGATAGTGAAGAGTTCGTTCATAAGGATAAATTTTTTGCGAAGATAGGGTTTTTGAATGGATTATTGCTATTTTTGCCCTCAAATTTAATCCTCATTCTATGAAAAACAAGATTTTACACCTCATCCTTGGCATTATTCTGATGGCCATGGTCACAGCCTGTGGCGAAAAGAAAACTACCGAAACTGAAGTCCGCAAGGGCAACTACCGCATTGTCGACAACACTATCGTTTTCGACGAACCACAACGCATAGAGGGACAAAAGAGTGTCCTGCAATTCACCGTCGACCCCATTGAGAATGTCCGTATCGGCTTCATAGGCCTCGGCATGCGCGGTCCAGATGCCGTCGACCGCATGACCTACATCGACGGTGTGACTGTTGTTGCCTTGTGCGACATTGAGCCTGACCGCGTGGAAGCTGTACAAACCAACATCCTTGAAAAGAAAGGCCTTCCTCGCGCCACCGCTTACACGGGTCGCGAGGGATGGAAGGAACTCGTTGCCCGCGACGACATCGACCTCGTTTACATCTGCACCGACTGGAAGACCCATGTCCCCATGGCCGTGGAATCCATGCGGCAGGGTAAGCATGTGGCTGTGGAAGTGCCTGCCGCTACCTCACTCGAAGAGTGCTGGCAGTTGGTCGATGTGGCCGAGCAAACCCAACGCCACTGCATGATGCTCGAAAACTGCTGCTACGACTTCTTCGAACTGACCGCTCTCAACATGGCTCAACAAGGCATGTTCGGCGAACTTATCCATGGCGAGGGTGCCTACATTCACAACCTCGAGCCTTTCTGGCACGAGTATTACGAAAACTGGCGCCTTGAGTTTAACCAAAACCACTCAGGCGATGTCTATCCAACCCACGGCCTCGGACCTCTCTGCCAAGCCTTTAACATCCACCGAGGCGACCGCATGAAGACCTTGGTCTCGATGGGCACACCTTCCTACAACGGCAAGAAAATCGCCAAGGAGATGATGAATGTGGATGACTTCGCCAACGGCGACATGACCACCACGATGATTCAGACTGAGAAAGGCAAGACCTTACTTATCGAACATGATGTATACACCTACCGTCCATACAACCGTTTGTATCAACTCACAGGCACAGAAGGGTTCGCCAACAAATATCCTACGGAAGGTTTCACTTTGCTTGACGAAAAACTGCCTGCTGGTTTCCTTGCTGAAGGCCAACACCTTAACCCACATGCATTTGTTCCCGCCGAAGTGCGTGACAAAATCATGAAGGAATACCTCCACCCCATCGCGGTCGAAATCGAGGAAAAAGCCAAGGAAGTGGGTGGTCACGGCGGCATGGACTTCATCATGGACTACCGCCTCATCTATTGCCTACATAATGGTCTGCCGCTCGATCAAGACGTTTACGACGCCGCCGAATGGTCGTGCCTCGGCGAACTGACCGCAGCCTCCATCGCCAATGGTGGAATGCCCGTGCAGATGCCTGATTTCACACGCGGTGACTGGAATAAAGTCCAAGGCTATTGCCATGCGAAATAAAATCATTGTATCATTATACGAATGTAGGGCTGTCATATTATGGCAGCCCTGCATTTATTTTGTACTAATCTGTTATTTTACCGTGACCGATCTAAAGAAGATTTCAGCATCTTTCCAAACGGTGTAATCGCGGGCATAAAGCAGATTCATCTGATTGAGGACATCGGTTTCTATGTCCTTTTCCATAAATGAAGCAGGATTGTATATACCCTTGCGAATCTTAGGCAACTTCTGTGTCTCATCGGCAGGCGAACAATAGCCCACCCAAGTGCGACGACCTAACAAAACCAAAATGGCATCCTTCAAGAACCTCACAGGCTTTTTGACAACCAAAGCCAAAGGAAGCCAGAAAAGCATACTAAACACACTCATCACCACATCGAACAGGCGTTTGTTACGGCGGTTGGCCACCGTATCAATCGCCTTGATGTCGACGGTATAAAGGTCTCCCCGCGTGTTGATACTATTACTGCCAATGATAGAGAGGCTATCTTCAGGGGCAATCTTGTAATCCACATTGGTGGCGTGCCAGTCCACCATCTTGTCGATGATGACCTGATGCGGCACATCCTTGGAGCAGAAGATAACCTCTGTAATCTTGTAAATCTCAATGATGTCGGGCACTTGCGAGAGGTTGCCGATGAAGCCTTCGGGAGCCTCACCTTGTGTTTCCGAACTCACCAAACCGATGAAATCCGGTTTGATGGATGTGCTCTCCAAAATGGAGTTGACTCGTTGCGTCTCCTCTGGACTACCGATGACGAGAAAGCGTTTTTTCTCCGTCTTCTTTGATTGGAAGTTCTCATTGCCCAACAAAACACCTATGAAGCGTGTGAGGCTCATTTCCAAAGCAAGCCACAGCATGCCGAAGAGGATCAACGCTCTGGAAAAGCGCAGACTTAAAGGCAACAAGGCATAAAGTACCAAGATGACGGCACTACCGAAAGCCACACCCAACACGGCTTTGCCAATGTTGTAAGGTTTGTCATAACCTCCAGCAAAATAGGTGGATAATAGCCAAATCAAGATATAAATGGGCAAAACGACCGCAAACAGTACTGTAGGATAGGTTCCTGCACCGCCATAAATGGTGCTGTGACCCCAGAAATAACTGATGGCCGCCAAGCCACCATAACCCAATACCGCATCGAGGAACGGTATAGCCGCCTTGTGGAAAAATTGCGACACCAGAGCGAAGAAAGCTTTGATGTAGATGGCCACATTAATAAGGAAAGAAAACGACTTGGCCCATGAATTGCCGAAGTGCTTCTTGGCGAAAATCTCCATGGCGCGATAGAAGACAAACACATAATTGACGCTGGTCTTCTTGGTGCTCTCACCCTTATAATGGATAATGCGCGTCTCGGGGAAATAGTAGTTTTTGTAGCCGCCTTGCGTGATGCGGTACGACAGGTCGATGTCCTCGCCATACATGAAAAAGGTCTCATCGAGCAGGCCGACTTTGTCCAAGGTCTCTTTCCTCATCAGCATGAAAGCACCAGCCAAAATCTCAACCTCGTTGGTCTCATCGTTGGAAAGATGCCCCATGTAATAACGGGCAAAGCGTTTGCTGTGCGGGAAGAGTTTGGTCAGACCGAACATCTTGTAGAACGCTGTCTTCGCCGTAGGCAAACCGCGCTTCGATTCTGGCAGGAACTGTCCCTTACCGTCCACCATCTTCACGCCGAGACCGCCTGCGTCGGGATGGCTGTCCATGAAAGCGATGCATTTCGAGAAAGTATCGTCCTCCACCACCGTGTCGGGATTGAGAAGCAAGACATACTCCCCTGTCGAAATCCTAATCGCCTGGTTGTTTGCCTTTGCAAAGCCAACATTGTCCTTATTGGCAATGACCTTTACCTCGGGAAACTTCTGCGCCAGCATCTTCAGCGAGCCGTCGACGGAGTTATTGTCAACGACAAACACCTCCCCTTCGATGCCCTGCATGGCGCGACGCACCGAATAGAGGCATTGCTCGAGAAAGTACTCGACATTGTAGTTGACGATGACGACAGAGAGTTTCATTTTTTCAGCTTTAAGCTATCAGCCGTAAGCTATCAGCTTGGCAGCACTATTGCTGAAAGCTGACGGCTGAGAGCTGATAGCCATTCATTTTTCGCTTTGTTTATAAATAGGTTTTCCTCTAGTTTTCAGGCTTGCTATCCAAATTGACTTTTACCGCCTTGACTTTCGTGCTATCAACCTCGGGCAAGCCGTCGCCAATATTCTCCATACCACAGGCATTCAGGATCTTACCCTTGATAGCGGTATTTTGCATCCAGCCCGTAAATTGTTCCGCACCCGGGCCGTAGGCGTATACCATCACCGGCAAGCAGGTGTGGCTTCCTGTGGAATAGCAGAAGGACACATTGGTGTATTTACCTTTCTTGTCGGGAAGGGTCAAACCACCCGTCTCATGGTCGGCAGTGACAACAACCAAGGTGTTTCCATGCTCCTCAGCATAGTCCAACGCGATTTGAATGGCTTGGCTGAAGTCGACCACCTCATCCACCATCCATGCCGAGTCGTTGCCATGGCAGGCGAAGTCAATCTGCGAACCTTCCACCATGAGGAAGAAGCCATTCTCAGCATCATCAAGGGTGTTCAAAGCAGTCTTCACGGCACGAGGCAAGAAGTCGCCCCGTTTCGCCGCAGGAGGCATGTGACCATCGTCGGCCAAAACCGCATATTTCTTGCAGGTCACATCGATGTTGTCGAGTTTGTCATAAACTATCCATCCCAATTCGTTTTCCATTCTCTCAATCAAGTTGATGCTGTCCTTGCGTTGGTTAAAGTGTTTCATGCCTCCGCCGATGATCAGGTTCAAATAAGAATTTTCGGCCATCTGCACGGCAATATCCTCATATTGCTTGCGATGAGGCACCTTCGCATAAAAAGAGGCAGGCGTGGCATGGGTGACATAACTCGTCACAACGATGCCTGTTTCCTTACCCTTTTCAGCAAAGACTTCGAGCAAGGTCTTGACCGGAATAGTGTCCGGATTCACGCCAATCATGGCGTTGTTGGTCTTATGGTCGCTGGCGAGAGCTGTTCCGCCCGCAGCCGAGTCAGTGATGTCATTACTGGCCGAGTGGGTGTCGACCACGCCAATGTAAGGGAACTTGGGAAACACCAATTCCTGACGGGTGGCCAACATACCTGCATAGACCTGCGGCAAAGCAGTACCGTCACCGATGAAATAAATCACATTCATCGCTTTAGGCGGTTCCAGGACTTCCTTTTGGCATTTGCAGGACGGCATCAAGCCCAGCATAACGAAGGCGATTAGGAATAGTGTAGTTAGTTTTTTCATATTAGTTTGTTTTTGTTTAGCTATCAGCAGTCAGCCGTCAGCTTTCAGATGGCTGATAGCTGACTGCTTTATAATCGTTTATTCTACCATTTTATTGCTTCCTCCCAACAACTTTTTTCACCGCCTCCACGATGTCTGGCGTATCCAAATGATAGGCTTTCAGGAGTTCATCGGGAGTACCGCTTTGGCCGAAAACATCGTTGACGGCCACCATTTCCATCGGGCAAGGTAAATTCAAGGCCAACACCTGTGCGATGCTGTCACCCAAACCGCCATTACGTTGGTGCTCTTCTGCAGTAACCACGCAGCGGGTCTTCGCTACCGATTTTAGCACAGCTTCAACATCCAAAGGCTTGATGGTATGGATGTTAATCAGCTCAGCATTAATGCCCATTTCTTTCAGGATAGGCAGTGCTTGCACGGCTTTCCAAACGAGGTGGCCGCAAGCAAAAATAGTCACATCGGTGCCTTCCTGCAACATTTGGGCCTTGCCGATAATGAACTTCTCGTCCACAGGAGTGAAATTCGGCACTTTCGGGCGACCGAAACGCAGGTACACCGGGCCTTCATACTCGGCAGCGGCGATGGTGGCGTTTTTGGTCTGGTTGAAGTCGCACGGCACGATGACCGTCATGTTAGGCAACATCTTCATCATACCGATGTCCTCAAGGATTTGGTGTGTGGCACCATCCTCACCAAGGGTGACACCCGCATGGGAGGCAGCAATCTTCACATTCTTGTTGGAATAGGCCACACTCTGACGGATCTGGTCATAGACGCGTCCCGTGGAGAATGCTGCAAAAGTGCCTGTGAACGGCACGAAACCGCTTAAGGCCATACCTGCTGCCATGTTGATCATATTGGCTTCGGCGATGCCCGTCTGGAAGAAACGCTCGGGGAACTCCTTGGCGAAGTCGCCCATCTTCAGCGAGCCAGTGAGGTCGGCGCAAAAGGCCACCACCTTGGGATTGCGGCGCCCTGCTTCGAGCAAGCCTTCACCGAACCCCGATCTTGTATCTTTGTTGTTTTGAATTGTAAAGTCCATGTTTATATGTTATGTTGAATCGTTGATTGTTGAATTGTTTAATTGTATATCGGCTACTGGCTTTTGGCTACTGGCCATTGGCAACTACCTTCTGTAATTGAAACCATCTTTCTTATATAAAAGCTGCCAGAAGCCAGAAGCCAAGAGCCAGAGGCTATCAATAATCACCTAAAGTCTCCTCCAATTGTGACAATGCATTGGCAGCTTGCTCGTCGTTGGGAGCCGAGCCGTGCCATTTGTGCGTGCCCATCATGAAGTCGACGCCGTAGCCCATCTCGGTGTGGGCCAAGATGAGTTGCGGAGCACCTTGGAAAGCATTCTCGCGGGCGAATTTCAGGGTGTTCACCACGGCCTGCATATTGTTGCCACTCATCTCGAGCACATTCCAGCCGAAGGCCTCGTATTTGGCGCGCAAGTCGCCGAGGTTGAGCACCTCATCGGTGGGACCGTCGATTTGTTTCTTGTTGTAGTCGATGATGGCCACGAGGTTATCCACACCTTTGGCGGGCGCATACATGGCGGCTTCCCATATCTGGCCTTCCTCTTGCTCGCCGTCGCCCATGAGGACAAAGACAAGGTGTTTGTCACCGTTCAGTCGCTTGGCTTGTGCTGCGCCGACAGCCACCGAAAGGCCTTGTCCGAGCGAGCCTGAAGCAATACGGACACCTGGAAGACCTTCAGCCGTGGTGGGATGCCCTTGCAGGCGTGTGCCAAGGCGACGGAATGTTGCCAGCTCACTCACAGGGAAATAGCCGCGTCGAGCCAGTATGCTATAGAACATCGGGCTGATGTGGCCGTTGGAGAGGAAGAACATGTCCTCGCCGTTGCCGTCCATGCGGAAGTTGGCGGGGTCGATTTGCATTTGGTCGAAATAAAGGGCGGTAACGATGTCGGTTGCGCCCAAAGAGCCGCCCGGATGCCCCGACTGGCAGCCATGCACCATGCGGATGATGTCGCGGCGCACCTGAGAGGCGATTCTTTCTAATTCGTTGATGGTCATATTGGAAGTGTTTTAATTTTATGAGAATTTGACTGCAAATTTACGGAAAAAACAATTACACTAATCGAAAAACTCGGAATCCTTTTTGGAGAACCTGAATATCAAACTAACAACCACTTCCATACAGGAATAACATAAATGGTTAATCCATCTTCTTCGATTTGGCGTTCTGTATCCCATGTCACAATAATCCCCTGATACTTCTTAAAAGCCTTGAGGAACTTTATGAGTCCACCAACTTCACGGTCGTATGTATCCGCGTCATCGCGTCATACCAATATCATAAAGTATACTTGGTGAAAACATAGAATTATTTCATAGTATAGTACAATATATTGAAAAAACTATTCCATCTCACTTTCATCAACCTTGTTCCGCTTCCTATCATAGTCCTTCTTCGACTTATGCACTTTCGACGGCCTCATGCTGACCTGCTTGCCGTACTGCTCGATTTCCTTCTCGCGGTCGGCTTTGAGGCGGGATTTTAGGTTGCTGAACTTTTGCTTTTTGGGCTTTTTCTTGTTGGATTTCATGGCTATTGCTAATCATTGTATTAATAAATTAAATCCTCAAAGGAACAATTCAATCAAGTGTCCATTTATTTCAAACCCAAACACCATTTTGCTCTATTCGTCAGGAGATGCCTCACTCTCTCGTAGGGTATCACAAAATGGAATGCACCATCAGCGAAACTGCTGATTTCGTATGGTTGGAAAGAAAACACTACCCCATCCTCAGACAAGCCCGGGGTTGGAAGCGTATAGCCACCGGCAGGATCGCCTTCTTCCTCCGTATTAGTCACACCTTCACGAATACCAGATTCTGGTATCCGATAAAATGGAGACTTCTGTGCTTCTTCGACAAGCAAACCCACCAACTCCTCTTCACAATCAGGCTTAAACAAATAGGAATTATCAATCTCCTGATTATGAACATGGTCAAAAGACAACAATCTCTCGCTGTATAAACCATGCGCACCGCCTCCATAGTCGGACGCACATTCCTGATAAGTGACAAACCTATTATTACACATTTTGGCTTGCATATTTAGTGTTCGAGAAAGTCCTATTGGGATAAATTCCTCAATTAAATCCCCATAGTCCGCATTAATTATGGCAAAATAGACATCGGCGGCAAATTGGGCAATCTTCTGATTGTCCTTTAGGTCGCCCTTATATTCCCAAAGCCCATCCGACCCTTTCTTATAGTTTAGGCCATCCGTTATCGGAAATGGAATATCCTCATAATCCCTATTCGACTCCGCGATTTTTCCAACAAGCCATTTTCTTATGGCTTTGGCATTAGTAATAGAGGAAGTTGGGAAATCCACCTCAAAATCATACCAAGCAATGCTGTCTTCCGTAACAAAGCTTTGGGTATTTCGTTCAAAAGAGGGAAGCACCTTCGTTAGCGTTGAAAGTTGAGCCAAGCTGTTCTCATCCGAAAAGTCTACAAGCAGACATTTGAAAGGAGTGCATACGTAAAAACTATACGATGAAGTATCCGAATAAGGTAAGACTTGCAACGCGGGAGTTTCAAGCCACACTTTATTCTTTTCAAATATCCTATTCGAGCAAATCGTTTCACCCACCCCAAAATAAAAGGCCCTTCCTTCGACAATACAAATGGTGTCAGCAATAGGTGAAATTCCCTCTTCTTCTGTCACCACTTCTTCTTCATCCGCCATGGAAAAGACGTTCTCATTATCGGTTTCAGTCTCTTGCACCTTGACCGCCCCTACTTTCTTGACGGTACTATTTGTGCATGATTCGAGAATACTACCCTGCAATAGAAACATGCAGAGGATTGTCATCATATGTATCTTGTTCATATCAGTCATTATTAAATATGTTAAGGTCTTGGATTTACTTTGCAAAAATAAGCTTTTTTAAATCCATTCGCAGTTTTAGGTTAAAAATTCTTCTCTTGTTTTTTGTTCTTCGTCGCACACGTTTTTCAGCCACGCGTCGCATGGCATAAAGCTGTTTGCTGCTATCAATAGCTTGGAATTTCACCACAACAGTTCCGGTTTTGTCGATAAAACCGTATATGTTGATTTCTTTATCATCGGTCATGCCGAAGCCATCATCGTCCATGTAATAGCGACCATCAGGATTGAGTTGCCAAGCCACTTCAGCAACTCCATTCTTAAACAATCTGATAAACGAGGGATAATGGAAACTCAAGCGACAAGCACGTTGAATGGCTTTTTGCGGGAGGGATTGCAAGGAATCCCAATCGATGTCGTTTTGACTGACGGTGACCAGCATTTCGTCACTATCCATGAACTCGTAGGCACATTTTGTGTTGTTGTCCATCAGGAAACGTGGTTTCCAATAACTGCCAATAACTTCGCTGACGATGGACATTCCATTACCCCAATCTTCGGTCTTAGCTGGATAAGTCCTGTAACGTTCTGTGTTCAAACAATCGTAAATGCGCATTGGGAGTGTGTCTGCGTTTAGCAGTTCGTTGAAATGATTGTTGTCGATTGTTGTCATATTCATATTGTTTTAGTAAGTTAAAGGCTGAAAGAAGAGGGTGTGTCATGGAAGGACGCACCCTCTCTTCAAAACATCATAATCTTTATAGTTTCTCCCCGCATTCTCTCCCTTTGTCGTCGAGAAGAGCTGAGCCCTCTTCACCCTCGCAATGGTAGAGATTGACAGCAATAGCGGTAATATCGTCGTACAACGGCGGCGTAATTATGTTGCCATTGCGATCCATCAAGCCATAGTACCTGTCCGCAGAACGATACTTCAGGCAATGCGCCGTGGCCTTTTTCAGCTCCCCAAACTCATCATAGTCATCGGTGATGTACTCCATCTTTTCGATGTTCGTGTAATCACAAGAGTTCACTACATTGCCCTCCATGTCGAGCAGCATACCCGTGTGATTCAGCAACCATACCGAGATATAGTCCGTGTTGCGGACGGTGACCTCGTTATACTCGCAAGGCAAAAACGGTTCTCCATTGGCACGAAGCAACCCTTGATGCCCTACGGTGTCCTGAATCAGCCAAAAACCTTTCGACTCGTAATGGATGTGGCTGTATTCAGGTTTCACTCTCCATTCGCCGTCGCGCCCTATAAGGCCAACTCTTCCGTTGTCGCTCGACATCAAGCACAATCCGTTATGGAAGCAGTAATCGTCGATACGAGGCGTGTATGGGAACTCCTTATCCATCACAGTTTTTCCCTTGTGGTCAATAAAGTGCAGCGTCCCTTTGTCATAGACACAGGCCACGCCTTCGGAGAAAATCCACGCCTTATCGAATTGTGCTGGAACCACCTCCTCACCTGTAAAGCGATTGAAATAGCCGCGCTTGGGCTCTTCGTTAGTGCAATACACCGCAATGCTGTCGCCGTCCGATGACTTGCAGATCCATCGGACATCCGTCAAGGTTCGACGACCTGTTTTCACATTAAAGAGGTAGCTGGGATACCAATCATGAAAGACGACGTAAGGGCTGACATACTCATTGCTGAAGTCATGCAGATAGGTAGGATTGTGGTCTCTGCGATGGTACTTGTAGTTGTTGATGGCATAGCCCGCTTCATCGATGATTCCGATGGTGAATACAACAGCCAAATACAATGCCACGATGGCGGCACTTGTGGCAAACACATACCACATGCCTCTTGCATACTTGTTCTCGGCCTTATAGCCGAACATGCGTGCCACCCAGCGGGCAGCTTGCTTGATGCCTCTACCAAAGGTGGTGGAGGACTTGACTTTTTGTTCTTTTTTACTCATAGTATTAAACATTTAGATGGTTAGTGAAATATTATTTTTTGATTTCAATTTGTTTCATTGTGGTACCAATTGTACGCACGATATCCAATGGTCTGGCGTTGGGTCGTGTTTTTGTTCATGAACTCGTCCCAGATCCTCCTGTATTGCCGCAACTCCTCGGTTGTGACAGAAGGGCGAGTGGCTGAAAGTACTTTCTTTAGCAAGGCTTCATCGATGACAAGGTTATCCTCATGGGTGCTAAGACAAGCGCTGAAGGTGAGTCTAGCCGCCTCTTTTACCACATACGAGAGATCGCCTGCGGTGAAGCCTTCACACATCTTGGCTAGGCCTTTATAGTCAATGTGTGATACATGTGGCACCTTGTCAACTTCCATCTTCAAGAGTTCCTCCCGACCCGTGGCATCAGGCAGATCGACAAAGAACACCTTGTCGAAACGGCCATGCCTGATAGCGGCTCTGTCCAAACAGTCGAGACGATTGGTCATACCTATAACAAAGACATTTTTCTGGATGCAGTCATTAAGCTGAACAAGCCACTCAGCTACCTCGCCAGCCAAATACTCACTTCCTCTCATGTCGCGTTTTGGGAGGTGGGCATCAATCTCATCCACCAACAACAGACATCCTCGGTCGTTTTGTTTCGCTTTTTCCTCTGCTTTTTGAAACAAGTCACGAATAAGTCCTTGTGTGCCATGGATATAAATCGAACCAAGGTCGGATGGATTCACAAAGAACGTATCCATGCCCGTTTCTTCGGCCAAGCGATTTGAAATGTAGGTCTTACCACAGCCCTGAGGCCCGTAAAGGATAAAGTTGTTCGGCTTGATGCCAAATTTATCGGCCAGTTCACGGTTGTTCATGATGTCAACAAAGTCACGACGAAGGGCATTCTTGAGCTCTTCCATGCCTGCAACGGCCAGCAGACCTTCCCCTTCCTTTACCTTGGCTTCAATCTTCAGTCGAGGTGTTTCCGAGTCGGATTCTTGCTGTTCATCTTTTGGTTCATTCCCTTTCTTTTCTTTCCCATCGGCATCACTAACCCCTGACTCCTGTGTCTTGGTAATGACGGGGGCTTGGGTATCAATACCATTTTCGCTCGCAAATCTGTTGAGTGCGGAAAACATGTCACACAGGTCAGCATACCGCATCCTCACTTTCTTGCTGACGGCCTTGGAGATAATCTCCTTTAGCTCGTCTGGCCGATCGTCAAGATCCAGCTCTATACCTGAATTGTTGATAGCACGGATTTTGCTTTCTGCCGCTGACTCATCGATGTTGTAAGGGTAGTTGCCAAGCAGCATATAGCTAAGCAGCATCCCCATGGAGAACACATCGGAAGCGGACTTGTAGCGTCCCAAGTAGGTTTCAGGAGCACGACAGCAGGGGTTCAAATCGGATGTGATGAAAGGAGGATTCCCAGAGCAAGGGCCAGATACATGATCCAATCCTCCGAGATGCACGATCACTCCTCCTTTAACTCTCGACACAATGACCGTATCGGGATTCAGGTTGTAGTGTCCACCGCCCTTGGTGTAGGCAGTCAAGTCCATCACGGCGGTCATCACTTGTAGAGCGATGTTGACAGCAACCCTTACAATCAATGGCCTGCCGCACATCAAAGCCCGAAGCGTCGTTCCCTCAAAGTGCTTTGCGGTCATGTACGACATCGTCCTGCCTCGATAGCTCAGCGAGCCGGTTTTGATAGGTTGAGGGAACGCTGCATTCGTCAATTTCGAAAGCATGGCAAACTCCCTCATCTTGCCTTTATCCATCAACATCCTGCTGTTGTGGTTGTCATAAACGAACAGATACACCTTTTGGCTTTTAGGTGTCAGCGCTTCGTACACTTCCCGGTGGAAACTCTGCTTGCTGACCAAGCTCAGGATCCGCAGACCGGCAAACGATTCATTCAAGTTAAGCATCATTTTCTCAATTGTATTTAGTTTATTATCAAATCAAATAACTTTTCTAAACAGGAGGGCAGAGCATGCATAGCAATGCCCGGTGCCCGAATACGGGACACCGTCTTGGCCTCCTTTGGCCAATAGGATTGATAATAAAAAGTACTAAAGCGCAGCAAAGCAATGCTGCACTTGCTGGGTTTGAACAGAGAGACGAACAGACGACAATGACAGCAGCCTGTCCTCACCCACCGGATGACAACCTTAGATTTCGCCTCGATTGTGAGGCGTTTATGAATAAGACTATTTCGGTTTTTTTTGTACATAACCGTATATAGTTATACCCTTAGACACCACTTTCCACATCCGATTTTCGATGCGAAACCTAGTACTTTATTATTATAAATCCTATATACGGTCGAATGACCTTTACATTAAGTCACCATATTTCAACAATTTATGTGTTATATATTACAAAAAAAACTCATTTATTATTTCTGATATTCTATCAAGATTATTTGTCGCTGCAAAATTATATAATAGTTTCTTTATTCGCCACTATAATTGTAGATTTTTTTCTTTTTCCCTATTATCAATTTGAAGCGGCACGGTTCGTCTGTAGGGGTTGCATCGAACTCGTAGCTCTGAGTTTCCAACAAATCCACATCGGCTCCTGTTTGGACATCAATCAGGTGTAGATAGTCGGCTTTTATCCCTTCAAGGGCAACGGTGAGAGTATATGTCCCTTCCTCTCCTGCTTGAAAGCAGAATGGCTGCTCGGTTCCCTCGCAAGGCACGATGGACAGCTCTTCTTGCCCGTCTGTAGCGAAAAGCTTCGTGCGTTTCTCTTTGAGCGAGAGTTTTTGCAACGCATTTGCACCGCCTCGCACCACCATGAGACGGTCCGCCAATCGGCCTTTCTCCGCTACTTCAATCCGTATGGATTCGCAACGACCTGTCGTGACATTACGATGTGGGTTAAACATGATGGTGGCGTTTTCCGCAGTGGCTCTCACAAAACAGGCTTCCAAGGGCTTCAACGGATGTGCCTCGCTGATTTCGCTGACGACGAGGTCGTCTTTCGTCTCATTCATACGATAGCAACCAAGGGCCACATGCTCGGTGGCACACGATGTGACATCGTAAAGATATGGGTTCCCAACCAGGTTCCACCCCGTGAGCGGATGGCCTTCAATGTATTCGAGGGCTATTGTGCCGTTGCCATCGTACGGCTGCGTACCTGTGATCCTTAGCGCGACATCGGTCTTGTGGGCATATAAATAGCCTTTTCCGGCCATAAGGGCAAACGCATCGGCCTTGTAGTTGCGCCATTCTTTTTCTTGGGACTGGTCGAAGCGGTAAAGGTCATAGTCGCCATCTGTCATGCCCGTAATGTCATTAGCGGAGATGTTGTCGAATGGTGACGCTATAAGGTAATACCCTCCGTCGGATGTGCCATAACCATTGATAATGGCGTAGGTTGGATCGCCTACCTGCACTTGGGCAGTGTTCGAAGGATCCGACTCGCCTCCAAAATAGTTAGTCGTGACATGGTAGTCGTATACACCATCAGGAAGGTTGTTGTCAATGTAGGTATTGCCAGTCAGGTTGGTGACCACAGCGTTGCCATTGCGGTAAAGGTTGTAGGTATAGGTGCCGTCGGTGAGGTAGGTCTTCATCATACAAGATCGATTAGTTCCAGGGGTCCATGTAACACCATAGTTAGAAAACAAAATTGCATTATTCATATCTGGCAAATAATACTTACAAACAGGTGCAGGTTTATTGATGGTAGAATACAATACGACCCATAAATCCTGTGTGTAATCGATTGCCACGGGATTAGGGAAGACAATATCATACCAACTTTCAGCCGCTGCATTAAAACTCTGTTGATACACTAACTCATTCGTATTGATTTCATCACCCTTATATACAAACAGTGTATAATCACCTTCGTATAAGAAATAAGCTGCAACCTTTTCTATGCTCATCCCTGCAAATCCACATAATGTTGATGCTGAATAGCGTTGCCCCCAATATGTACTATTGTTATACCCCATATTACTATAATAATCACCAGTTCCATATTGAAGCACAGCAGTTTCTGCATTTGGCGTTTGCCAAGAAAGATTGACATTTTGATTATTCACCGATGCTTGTAAATCTATAGGCTTTGGCCCTGGAAAATGGACATCAGCAACAGCAGTGTTCGATTTCAGCGACATCGTACCGTCCGAATTTACGCTTTTCACATAATAGAAATAAGTGCCAAAACTAACATCGGCATCCATATAACTCGTGGTTTGTAAGTTGTTGGCAATTAAATCACCGTCTCGGTAAAGCTTGTAGTATGATGCATTAGAAACAGAAGACCAATTTATTACGACATCTCGATTGCTGTCCGTTGCAGTGACAGTGGCTGGAGGAGCAATGGATGTGGAATTAGGATAACAGTTGAAAACCGCCGCGTTATGATAACTCCAGTTTGCTTCCGATCCATAGTTCAAGGCTCCTATGGCATAATAACCATCATAATTGCCAGCTCCACCCCAATTGAAATGAAAGTAGTCATTTTCATCATAGCCATCACAGATAAAAAGATGGCCTATACTATCGGCTTGATTAGCCCCACGATACAACACTGGCCGCTCCAAATCGAGTTCGTTTTTCAGCATAGTAATCCATTGAGAATCAGAATAATCTGACTTGTACAAATAATCAGTAGAAAAAGAATAATCGAAATAAGTTTTTAAAGCATCGTCAAGGATAGGAGAATTAACCGCACTAGCCTTGGGGCCATAGTTCATATTGACCGATACGCCACAATGATATACCAAAGTTGCCACCGCAAAAGCTTCAGCATCCGAATATCCCCTTGAATATATGTTTTTCATATTATCCCAATCATACACAGTATTGCCAAAATCGACTGACAAAGTATCATATTCTGGATGGCTGTGAGGGAGATAGGAATGAGAGCCAACACCTCTGACAGGATGTTCCCAGTAGTTCATAATTTGAGCCATGGCGATGGCACCACAACCTGCAGCGGCATGGCCAGTGGTATGGTTTGCTGTATCAGGAGGACAAAGGTTATTGAAAGGGGCACTTTGACTCCATTTCGTGCGTATCAAAGGCTTCACAAAACTCCTCGACTTTAGTTCCAAACCTCTGCCGTTTAATAGGTTATCCCATTCTTTTCGAATTTCCATTGTTGCCTCCAACCTACTTTCCTTGACGAAGGCAATCCCATCATCGTAGGCTTTCAGCCAATCCATAATGACTTCTGGCATCGCGTCTTCTCCGAATCCTCCTTCCATCGAATACCCCAAAACGGGCTGCACACAATCATCAGCGGCAATAATTACAAAACACCGCTCGTTACCAAAGACATAGAAATTCGGGAATTCTGCTTTCTCTGCAAAGTCAATTAGATGAATCTGTGGGTTGCCTTCCATCTTGGAATTGATGAAGGATTGGGCTGCACGTTGGGCAGTTTGGACGGTTACATTTTCCGAAAACGCGGGCAGTACTGCCATTAGCAATGCCACAAAGGTTAAGGCTACTTTTTTCATAATTTACTGTTTTTTAATTAGTTTTACTTATTTTAATAAGAAGAGGATGGCCAACTGGGGGTGTTGGCCGTCCTTTTTAAACTTTTATTGGTTAATTGGGTTCGTCACAGGTTATTTGGTTACAATTATCCGCTTCGATATTGTTCCATTGGAAGTCTCAATACGGATGAGATAAACACCCACCTCTTGGCTGCTGAAATCGTATTCAAAGCTGTCGCCTTCTGCAGCACCTTCAAAGACAAGTTGCCCAATCATATTGCTGATGCTAATATGCCGGACGCTCTCTGTTTCTATTGTAACTCTATCTTTTACTGGATTGGGATAAATGGATACGGGAATGGCACCGATTTCATTCACCGAAGTATGTGAGAAATGTGGTTTCACAATCACATCAAAGTTTGGCATTGTGAATTTATTGTCCCAAACAGGAACAAGTTGTGTTTCGTCATTTGCATTACATACAGTTACAGACAACAATACAAACTCCTGATTAGGATTGGGAGTTATCCGCACCTCTTCACCAAGCCTAGCTTGATTTGCAGAGATACTGATTGAACCTCCATCGGCATCCACAACACCAATATTATATAGATTACAATCTTCTTCAATTGTTTCAAAATAATTGTGCCAATCGGATGATTCCATGTAGGCTTCTTTGCAGCCACAAGAGACTATCAATTTGGGAATAACAGATTCACTTCCGAAAGCGTCTCCACCAAGAGATGGGGGAACTGTTCCCAATGCAACCACATAATTCATATTGTCACAATTGGCAAAAGCATCATATTCAATACTCACAACAGAATTAGGAATGACAATGGATAACAAACTAGTGCATTTCCGAAAAGTTTGATTTTTTATAGTAGTTATAGTATTTGGAATTGTAGCAGAAATAAGGTTTGGACATCTCTCAAACGCGTTTGCTCCTATAAAAGTTACAGAACTAGGAATATCGATTGAAACGAGTCCACTTTGCCAAAAAGCATAGTCTTTAATAGATGTCACCGTGTTGGGAATACTTAATGAAAAGAGACTACTGCACTCACTAAAAGCATGATCTCCAATAGAATTCACCAAATTAGGAATAATAATAGATGACAGGCTACTGCATTTGCTAAATACATAATCTCCGATAGAATCAACTGAATCAGGAATACTAATAGAAGTAAGGTCTCTACAACCTCTGAAAGCAGAGTGTCCCAAAGAAGTCACAGAAATAGGAACTATGGTGTTTTTGCAACCTGCAATCAGACTATTCGATTCCGTCTCAATAATGGCGTTACAATTACCTCTTGAATCATAAATCTGATTATTCTCATCCACTTCAATTTTTATCAAATTTCCGCAACTCGAAAAAGCTCGTTTACCAATAAAAACAACAGAACTTGGGATAAAAATGGACTCAAAACCACAATCTGAGAAAGCACTTTCCTCAATAGAAACTAATGAATTAGGAAAAGAGATAGCATCGAGACTGCTACAATACAAAAAAGCATATTTTCCAATAGAAGTTACAGAACTTGGAATGGTTACTGATACAAGATTACTGCAATTTGAAAATGCTTCTCTACCAATGGAAGTTACGGTATTAGGGATATTGACCGATACAAGACTGCTACATCTATAAAAGACAGTTTCTCCAATAGTAGTCAAGGTATTAGGGATACTCACCATAGTCAAGCCAGTGCACTCATAAAAAGCACTATTGCCTATTGTTGTCACAGAATTGGGGATGATAACGGAGCTAAGGCTACTACAATGGGCAAAAGCAGTCCTTCCAATAGAAGTCACAGAACTTGGAATCTCTATCGAGGTAAAGTTATTGCAATAATAAAATGCTTGATCAGCTATTTCAATCACTGAATAATCAATTCCGTTATTATGGACAATGGATTGTAAAACTATTTCACCAGTAGGTTGCGTATACCCAGCCCATGGATAATTTCCTGAATTAGGCCCAACCAATGCCACATAATGGTTGGTCTCATCAATGATTCTGTAAAACAGAGTTTGCCCTGTGGAACATTCACTACTGAAATCGAAATTGTCTTGGGCATACGCTTTCGATAATCCCACTGTGCCTAACAGCAGGGTAATGACAAGCCATTGCATTTTTTGTAGTTTTTTTCTCATAGTACTAATGATTTAATTTATTAATAATTAAGTTGTTAATAATCTATTATTGCGCTTATTTTTATTTTACAAAACTATACAAATTAATTCAATGTATTGCATATTCTGCGAATTTTTCAATAAAATCACAACAAAATGCTTTTTATATTAAAAAAGGAGGATGGCAGCTACATTTGGTCGAACGCATCAGCCAAGTCGCGGAAGAAATTATGATTCAATGCCTTGGAAAAAAGAAACAACAAGTTGGTATCCATGCTTTCCTTTTTCAAGATGCGATACAGATTGCTTCGGTCAATGTCCACTTGAAAAGCGAACTCCTTTTTCCCAATGTCATGACGATAAATCTCGTGGTCAACCAGTTTGCCGACATGGACGAACTGGCACTCTTGGTTCTCTTCTTTTTTGTTTTTCATTGTTTACTATATTTCCAAGTCATTCACTTAACAATATCCGAAATGCAAAAATAAGTATAATTCAGGAAATAGAGTAAACTAATGTAAATATAATATAAGATTGCATAGCAATAATCAACACACAACCCAAATCTCATGAGAAATTATCGGTATCAATTATACTCTGGGCAAACTGAAGGCATACTCTTCGCATAATGTAGGCATGCTGTTTCTTGGGAGATGATTCGCTCAACCATACCCTTTGAGTATGCCTAGAGCGAGAGAAGAGCGAGAGAAGAGCGAAGAAACAACGAAGAAAAGACATCATAAAAACCATCTTTTCCTAAGTTACCACAATTTCATTCCCTAAACTTTAAACTCTAAACTAAATCACCATTTCCCCGAATATCCTCCACCGCCACTATGGCCACCTCCGAAGGAGCCACTCGATGAGTGATGGCTGGAGGAATGGCTCGAATAGCTTTTGCCACTTGAGGAACCGGAGGACGAACTGCTACTGTAGTGTACCAGCTTAGGTATCGCCAAGGTTTTCAAGATAGTATCGCCACAGTGTTGACAGACATAGGTCTCCTGCTTCTCACCGCTTTGGGAATAACTGGTTTGACGTGTCGTCACCGTATTCGTCAACAATGAGGTGAAAGCTCCACATTTTGAGCAAGTCGAAAACTTGTTGTAACGCTTTCCATGTTCCCTCACCACATACTCGTGCCCATTGGGACAACGGTAGGGCGTGAACTTCAAAGCCTCTAACCTTGCCTCCGCCTCGTGGATTTCCGACAAGCGGAAAGAATTATCATTGCTCAACATTTGGCCACACTGTGGACAACGGAATTCTTCTGCCGCATTCATCCGTTTTTTAAGAATCAGATAATAAATCCAGCCCAACCAAGGTGCCATCCAAATCGCAATCTTGTTGTTGGGACGGTCGAAAGCGGCTCGGTAGACCGAATTAGGGTTGACCGATTTTTTTGCCAATTTTTTTGCCGTTTTCAAGAGACGCTGGTTATGGCGGAAGCATATCCATGAGAGATACAAAAGCAGTGTAACCAATGCTATCCAGCTGTATAGTTTGCTCTGCTCGGCATTAGGATATCGTATAGTCGTAAACGCAACTACCACTAATAAGATGACGAATATGGAAAGGCCCAACAACATACCACCAAGACAGCCCTTGCCCTCCCAAGGCGAGCCCGACCAATTCGTACTGAAGCCATCGACAAAGGTAACACCGTTTTCATTATATGATTGATAAGCGCTTGACACTGTTTTCTTTCGTTCCTTTCGCTTGCGCAGCCAAAAGACAATGCCGACAATGGGCATGGCAAACAAGAACAAACCAAACACTCCCAACCATAGACTGCTGCCAACCTTGTCAAAATCATCATCAGCGTCATAGTCGGTTTGCGAAGGCAAAGTAGTTTTCAGCCCCAAAGGGATTTCTCCTCCAAAGACAGTCACGATGTCGGCCACACCCGCACATAAACCACCCTCATAGTCGCCCGCCTTGAAAAAAGGCTTGATGGTCTTAGTAAAAATACGCTCACATTTGGAGTCAGTGAGTGTTCCCTCGGCACCGTAGCCTGTCTCAAACTCCAAGGAATGTTGGTCTTCCACAAAAAGCAAAAGCACGCCATTATCCGTTTCAGCATCGCCTATGCCCCAATCGTTGAAAAGCTCCGTGGCAAAATGCTTGGGCTCCGCCTCACCGATACTCGACAAGGTCACCACGAAGACATCCGCCTTGTCGCGAATGGCACACAAGGCCGTGTTGATGGTCATCTCAACGCTGTCCGACAGGTATCCATCAGGATCCGAAACATGGATGTCGTTGCTTTGCAAACGCGTGTTGGGCACTGTACGCACCGTCCAAGCCCCATCTGCCATCGCATTGAAAGCCAATGAAAACAATATCAAAAATAAGGCAATTCGTTTCATCATCGTTTGTGTAACAACCTTACAAAGATACAAAAAAAGCCATATATCCTCCTTTTTTATTATTTTTGCACCAAATTTCATCAGGCAACCCATGTTTGACAACGAAGACTTTGAAGATTATTGGGAAGAAGAAAAAGACCGAAAGGCGGCTATCGAGCGGTATGAGGACATGCTGAAAACGCACGAATCGGTATATTTCGACAGCGAGGAGTTTGAATACATCATCGACCACTACACCAAAAACAACGACCTGAACCGCTCAAGGCAGGCTGTGGAGTTGGCTATGGCGCAGCATCCCGAAAGCAACATGCTGAAAATCAAGTATGCTCGCCAATACCTTTTGGAAAACGACGCCCAAAGTGCTTTCGACATCATGCAGCATGTGGAACGCGTCGACGATGATGAGGATCCCGACTATTTCCTCACCCTCGGCTCATGTCTGGCCGTCTTGGGCAAGTCGGAAGAGGCTTTGGAGAACTATTTCAGTGCCCTGCCCTACTTCGACGAGGATGAGAAGTTCGAACTCTACAACGCCATCGCCTACGAGTACCAACACATGCGAAAATACGACCTCGCCCTTGAGTTCTACGACAAAGCCCTTGCCCTCGCCGATGACAAAGACACCATCTACCACGAGATCCGCTGCTGCTACCTCAGCGCAGGCCGCAAGGAAGACGCCATCGACTACTTCCAAAAACTGGTCGACAAAGACCCGTACAACAGCAAGGCCTGGACCAATATCGGAGATGTCTACCGCATGATGGGCCAATACGAAGAGAGCATCGACCCTTACGAGTACGCCCTCAGCATCGACCCGGAAGACCTCTGGACTAACATGCACCTTGCCGACATCTATTACGATTTGGGCCGCTACAAGGAAGCCATCGACACCCTTGAGGAAGCCTTGCGCAACGGTGTGGAGACCTCAATGATACACACCACCATCGGCGACTGCTACTACCGCCTTAACGACCTGCAAACCGCCGAGGATCATTTCAACAAAGCCTTGGAAATCAACCCAATGATAGGTTCCGGTTATGCCGGTCTCGGCTATGTCTTCAGCGACCGTGGCCAAAGCCGAAAGGCCATCAAATTCTTCGAGAAAGCCTTGGAATACGAGCCTTGGGAGACCGACCACCTCTACTCCATCGCCACCGATTACATGAAGCTGAAGGAATACGACAAGGCCATGGAATGCCTGCGCAAAATCCAAGAGCAGACGCCTAACGACGCCGATGCCTATTATTACATCGCAGACCTTTATGGGCAACAGGACAAAATCGATGAGGCCATCAACACCATCAAATTCGGGCTGATGCAAACCGACAACGACTCCTCGCTGCTTTATCTTTTGGCCTACGCCTATTTCGTAAAAGGCTCACACCACGAAGGTTTGGAAGCCTTAGACCAAGCCTTGGATGCCGACTTCGAAGTGTGGCCCGACTTCCTGGAATACGACAAGGAACTGCTGGCCAACGACACCCAAATCCTCGAACTCATCGAACAACACAAGAAAAACCAGAATTCAAATACAGCAAACCAACCCGAATAATTCATGCGTATCAAAGACTACCTATATATTTTCCTGATTGCCATGGTGCCCATCATCGAACTGCGTGGCGCCATCCCTGTGGCCTACACCCTAAAAGCGACAACTTCCCCTGACCTCAACATCCTTCTGAGTTACATTGTCATCGCCATCGGCAACATGATTCCCGTTCCCTTCATCTTCTTCTTTGCCCGCCGCATTTTGGAATGGGGCAAGGACAAAAAAATCATCGGAAGGTTTTTCACTTGGTGCCTGAAAAAAGGCGAAAAAGGTGGTCAAAAGCTGCAAGCGAAAGCCGGTCGTGGCCTATATTTCGCTTTATTGCTCTTTGTCGGCATCCCGTTGCCTGGCACGGGCGCATGGACCGGCACCTTAGCAGCCAGTTTCCTTGACATGGACTTCAAGAAAAGCGTGTTAGCCGTCATTGGAGGTGTGGTGCTCGCCAGCGTCATTGTCGGCGTGTTATGCACCCTTGGATTCGGAGCTTGGTTTGGCATTACAGGACAATAAAAACAAGGCACTATGAAACGCTACGGACTCATCGGACATCCACTGAAACACTCGCAGTCAAGGTTCTACTTCAATGACAAATTCGAATATGAAGGTCTCGACTGCCTTTATCAGCATTTCGACCTCAAGTCGTTGGATGAACTTCAAGAGGTGATGGAACGCTACCCCGACCTCTGTGGATTCAATGTGACAATACCTTATAAAGAAGCCATCATTCCCCTGTTGGATGAAATCGATGAGACCGCGAAACAAGTCGGTGCTGTCAATGTGGTGAAAATCACGGAAGGCAAGCTGAAAGGCTACAACACTGATGTTTATGGATTCGATCAACTGCTCAACCGCGCCCTCAACGGCAAAACCATTAATCATGCCTTGGTGTTGGGTACAGGCGGTGCTTCAAAAGCTGTGCAGTATGTACTAAAGCAAAAAGGCATTCCCTTTTCCACCGTCAGCCGCAGTGCCGAAAAAGGCGACTATACCTACGACACGCTGAACGATGAAGTCCTGCGCCAAAGCCACCTTATCATTAATACAACGCCTTTGGGCATGGCGCCACAAGTGGACACTTTCCCCGACCTTCATTACCAAGCCTTAAGCGGCAAGCACATCCTCATCGACCTGATTTACAACCCGAAGGAAACGGCTTTCATGGAGTTAGGCAAGACCTGGGGCGCAAAGGTGTATAACGGAATGCAGATGTTTGAGGAACAAGCGAAGAAAACTTGGGAGATTTTTAATGACAACTATGGCCTATGACTATGGCCAATGGCTTGCTATTATGTATGAGCAAGCCATGGTCATTGGCCATAAGCCATAGTCAAAAAGAAGAACAAAATGGCGAGACAAAAAATAAAACGAGAACCCGAATACATCGAGAATGTCGAAATCGTCGATGCAGGCTCCGAAGGCATGTCGGTGGCCAAGCCCGAAGGGCGCGTAGTCTTCATTCCCTATGGTGTGCCTGGTGATGTGGTCGACATCGAGGTTTATAAGTGCAAGAAGAACTTCTTTGAAGGCAAGATATTGAACTTCAAGAAGATGTCGGACAAACGCGTGGAACCCGTATGCCAGCATTTCGGCCTTTGTGGTGGCTGCAAGTGGCAGCACATGAACTACCAATGGCAGACCTACTACAAGCAAAAACAGGTGAAGGACAACTTCGACCGCATCGGGAAAATAGAATACCCTGAGATTCGCCCGATTTTGGGTTGCGAAAAGCAGTTTGCCTACCGCAACAAGCTGGAATACACCTTCTCCAACCGTAAATGGCTCACTGATGGTGCCCCCACTGGTACTCATGATGAAGACGCCTGCAAGGGACTCGGTTTCCACCTACCCCAACTTTTTGACCGCGTGGTCGACATCGAGCAATGTCACCTGCAAGCCGACCCGTCGAACGATATCCGTCTGTTCGTCAGACGCTTCACGCTGGAGCGACACCTCCCCTACTACAACTTCCGCGCCCACGAGGGACTGATGCGCAACCTCGTCATCCGCTGCAATTCAAAAGGTGAGTTCATGGTCATCATCGTGATCGGCGAGGAAAACGCCATTGTGCGCCATGAACTGATTCCTGCCTTGGAGATGGCCTTCCCGCAAATCGTATCGCTGCTTCTAGTCATCAACCCGAAGTTGAACGACATCATCAACGACCTGCCCTTTGAGTGCCTCAAGGGCGAGCCTTACCTCATCGAGACCATGAAATCGCCGCGCCCGGGATTCGATGACCTAAAGTTCCGCATCGGACCGGTGTCGTTCTTCCAGACCAATGTATACCAAGCCGAGCGACTGTATAAGACCGCCTTCGACCTCGCGGAGGTGCAGGGCGATGAATTGATGTACGACCTTTACACGGGCACAGGCACTATCGCCCAATATTTCTCAAGGTTTGTGAAGAAAGTGGTCGGCATCGAGTATGTGGAGGCTGCCATCGAAGACGCCAAGGTGAATGCCGAAATCAATGGCATCAAGAATTGTACATTCTATGCCGGCGACATGGCCAAGGTTTTTACTGACGACTTCATCACCACCAACGGCCGCCCCGACTTCATCGTCACCGACCCACCGCGTGCCGGTATGGCCGAAAAAGTAGTTGAACAATTGTTGAAGATTCGTGCCAAGAAAATTGTCTATGTCAGCTGCAACCCAGCCACGCAGGCCCGTGATTTACAATTGCTTGATTCAGCCTATAAAGTGATGGCTGTGCAACCTGTAGACATGTTTCCACACACGCAGCATGTGGAGAATGTGTGCTTGTTGTCGTTAAGAGACTAAGAGCGTACTTTGATCATTTCCAACAGATTATCCAAGTCAAGGTCTTCTGATTTCACTGTGATTTTGGCTTGCTCATAAAACGGCAGACGCGATGTGTAATGCTGGGCGACAAACTCTGCCAACTCCTCTTCGCTTTTGCCAACAGCCAAAGGGCGTTTCCGCTTGGCGTGAAGCAAACGGTCAACGACGGCTTTTTCACTGATGCGCAAAAACACCGTCAAACCATGTTGGTTCATCCACTCTATGTTGTCGAAATAGCAAGCCGTGCCGCCACCTGTCGAAATCACTACATTCTCAAGGTTTTCGGTCTCCTTCAGCACCTCCGACTCAAGCTTGCGGTATAAGGGCTCATCATATTTGTGAAAGAAATCGCAAACTGAAATCTTGTATTTCTCCTCGAACAAGTCATCCGTATCGACCACCTCCCAACCTAAACGATTGGCCAAACGGCGCGCAGTGGTAGTCTTACCCGCACCCATGTAACCGACGAGATAAATCCGATTCATATTCAAGGTTCAAAATACAGTATTTATCATTCTGGATTAATCATATGGTATTGGCAAATCTGCAACTTCCCGTCACCATCGCGGAGGTGCATGCCGTTGCCTTGGCAATAGCGCCACATCTTGCAATGCTCGCATTGGTCGGTCTTCATCCATTTCCGGTCGCGGTAAACCTGGAATTTGTTTTGCCAAACGTCCCAAAAACTGTCCTTGTAGATATTGCCTTGATGGTAGTCGCTGCGGATGCTGAGGCAACCCGAGATAGAACCGTCAGCCAAAACGGAAGCCACATTAATGCCCGCACTGCATGAATAATAGTGGTTGCGCACCTCGCCCTCATACTTGCCAAGGAAGCCGTCACAGCCATAGTCGGCACGAATCTTGCCTTCCAGACGCGTCTGCTTGATGAATTCCATCATCTCCACAAACTGCTCGTTACTGAGTTTGAAGTCGGGCTCGTTGGCAGCGCGACCGAAAGGAAACACGGTGAACAAGCGCCAACGGCGTATGCCAAGCGAGATAAGGAAATCGCGAAACTTGGGCAAATATTTGATAGTGCGCTGGTTGACACAGGTAATGACATCCCATGTAAGGCTCGGATGTTGTTTCATAGCCTCCACCGCTCGCAACACATTTTTATAGCTATTCGGATTGCCGCGCATCCAGTTATGGTCTTCCTCGAAGCCGTCGAAACTGACTGCCAGCGACTTCAGTCCAGCATCCATAAACTCGTTGAGTTTCTCGGCCGAGAGCAACATGCCGTTGCACACCATGCCCCACACAAAGCCACGCTTCGAGATTTCCTCGCCGCAATGGGACAAATCAGGACGCACGGTGGGCTCACCACCAGTCGTGATGACCATCACCTTGCCCGGATCTTGATGGGCGCGCACCTCATCAAGTACCTTCGCGAAATCTTCAAAAGGCATGTCATCCTTTTCGGAGAGCATACGACAATCGGAACCGCAGTGACGGCAGTTGAGGTTGCAGCGTAGCGTGCATTCCCAAAACAACTGATGCAGCTCATGTTCATCGATGCGCTTTTGCAGCACCTGATGATTAAGCTCAAGCATCACCTTTTTATAAAAGCCGAGACGTTCGCTCATAAAAGACAAGTGTTATTTCATGTTTCTGGGCGTTGGGGAGCCATACAACACATCTGCGGCACGGCCTTCTGCTTTCCGAACAGGCAGCTTCTTGATTTGCTCTTCGAGTTCTTGTCTTTCCAAAGCCTTAAGGCTATCCAACTCTTCTTCAATCGAGTCGGCCTCATGGCGCAGCTGGTCTGTTTCCTTCCTATACGCATTGATTATCTCCGGTGAGCCGTAGACGCGCGAGCCGTCACGTTCGACGATAATGTTTCTCAACGACTCTAATCTCTGTTCCCATGCAATACGGCGCATATCTCTATCGCTAAGGACCTTGTCGGGATTTTGGTCGAAGGTTTCCAAATCCGTCTTGGCATTCTTGAGCCTCGTCTCCAATTCCTTGCGACGACCAGCCCTCCTCAAATTGTATTCCTCATCGCGGCCTTCCAACATCTCAGGCGAGACATAGATAACCGCATTCTCAAAATCGAACAATTCCTTGGAGACGGCGTCGAGGCGCAACTGCAATTCACGCCGACGGACGTTCCTTGCCAAGTTGACATCCTCGCCTAAGCGGAAATTGATGGAATCGAGTTTGTTCATCAGGCTATAACGCATGCTCTGAAACTCGACGAAGCCCAACGTGCTGGTGTCGACCATTGGAGTTTCGGCCAAAGCCTGCTCGACAGTATCACGTTCTGCCATCAGTTTTTTCCTTTCGGCCCTCGACAAGCCCCTACTCCCAAAACAAGCGGTCAGGAATGCGAGCCCCGACAAGGCACCGATGGCAACCATACGGACAACCTTTTTCATGGCGGTTATTCCTGGTTCAACTCTTTCAGTTCCTGTCGAACCGCTTCAAGTTCACTCTTCAGGCGTTGGGTTTCCTTGCCGTATTCTTCGATAATTTCGGGCGAGCCATAAACGCAGGCACCTTCGCGTCGTTGCAAGGCTGCTTGAAGGTCAACGATACGTTCCTGCAAAGCCACACGGCGCGCGCTCTTTTCCAAGTCGACCTCCTCACCCAATTTGGCATTGATGGAATCAAGCTGACTTTGAAGGCGATAGGTGTCGGCTGCTCGTCTGGCCATAATCTCTGGGGTTCCGTAAACCACAGAGCCTTCCCGACTGGTCAAAATCGCCTGGATGGAGTCGCGTTCCTTGACAAGTTGCTTGCGCTCCTTGCGTGTCAAGCCGTTTTGCGAACAGCAGGCAGCCAAGAAGGCCAAGCCCGACAGTGCGCCAATCCATACAGTTCGAACTACTTTTTTCATCTTTTCAATGTTATATAACGATGCAAAAATAACAATTTTCGACAAATACAACAATTTTAGTTCCAAAAATGCCCCAAAACGGCGACAAAAAAGTTCATTCCACCCGTCAGATGAAAAAAAGTTTTCAACCACCCCTGTTGATAAACCTGTTGATAAAATGTTGAAAACTAATTGTTGCCTCTTTCGGTTGTATCATCTACAATTTCCTAATTTTGAGTGCTTATCCATATTTGGAATTATTGCGAATTAAATCATTAAGTATCAAACAAATAATCATCATCCAATGAAACGAAATCTTACTTTTTTGTTGACAGCTTTGTTGCTGTTGACGGGAATGAATGTTTGGGCACAATCCCGAACGGAGATTACCGATGTTCTTAACCGAGAGCTTACCGGTGTCACTGGCACAACCTATACCAGTTGGGAAGGCAAGACCAGTAATTCCGATGCTGTCTATGCAGGACAAAGTGCTGGCAGCAACGAATCCATCCAGCTGAGAAGCAACAACAGCAACTCAGGCATTATCACCACTGCATCGGGCGGAACACTGACCAATGTTACTGTCACATGGAACGAAAGCACAACCGATGGCAGAACCTTGCAAGTATATGGTAGCCATACTGCCTACACTTCACCAACAGAATTGTATAGTACCGAAACTTCTGGAGAACTCCTCGGCACCATTGTGAAAGGCGAAAGCGAGGAATTAGCTATATCAGGTCCTTTCGAATACATCGGCCTCCGTTCCGCAAGTGGTGCCATGTATTTGACAGAAATTGACATCACATGGGACACCGAAGGCGGCACTCCACAAGAAACTGTAGCCACACCGACCTTCACCCCAGAGGCAGGCACTTATTCTGAAGCCATTTCGGTCACCATCAGCTGCGCCACCGACGGGGCAACCATTTACTATACTATTGACGGTAGCAACCCGATGGAGGACGGCTCGGTTTACACCAGTGCCATCAACATCACCGAAACCACCACGGTGAAAGCCTTCGCCATGAAAGAAGGCTATCTCAACAGCGGTGTCGCTTCGGCCACTTATACCATTTCCGAAGCCCCAGCTCCGACCCTCATCACCATCGCCGAGGCACGCGCCCTTGCCCTCAACGAATACGCCTTGGTACAAGGTGTGGTGACTTTCATCGACGGCCGCAATGTCTACATCCAAGATGAGACGGCTGGCATCGACCTCTACTTGAACAACAACACCGTGCCTTCGGCCATCGCCTTGGGTGATATGGTCCAAGCCTACGGCAAAAGGGCTGCATACAACGGCCTCGCCGAACTGAGTGGTATCAACGGCAACGATGCCGAACAATTCAGTATCCTTTCGTCAGGCAACACACTGCCCTTGGCCGTGAAAACCATCGCCGAAATCCTTGAAGGCGGTGCCGATGCCCTGCAATGCACTCGAGTGAAGATTGAAAGCGCCACCATCGGTGCCATCAATACGAGCAACAACACACCTTTGACGCAAGACGGTTCCACCATCAACATTTATAAGGTTCCAACCCTGACAGGCATTGAAGAAGGTGACTTGGTGGATGTCATCAGCGTCATCGGCTATTTCAATGTGCCTCAATTGAGAGTCGCTTTGGCCGACGATGTGACTTTAATCGAAACGCCTTCAACCTCAACCATAACCGTTACGCCGACGACGCTTTCCGGTTTCGAATATGATTTTGAGGCTGGCGGCCCGTCGGAAATCCAGTATTTCACCGTAAGCGGTGACCAATTGACTAACGATGTCAGTGTGATTCCTTCTGAGCATTTCGAGGTTTCCACTCAGGTCATCGAGCAGTTTGAGCCCGAAAATCCTGCCATGATCTACATCCCTGAATCGGGATCATTCTACGACATCCAAATTTGTGTACGACTGAAAGCCGGTCTTGAAGAAGGCACATACAACGAACAGATCGCTGTCACTTCGGAAGAGGCAGGTACTGTATATGTCAACGTTTCAGGCAGTGTCAATGGTGGCACGCCCACCCCACCCCCCACTCCTACAGAAGGCGAATATGTGCGCATCACCGACCTTAGTCAACTCATTGCTGGCAGTTATGTGGTCTTTGCTGCCCGTTTCGATGAGAATGCCACCGACTATTACGCCATGACAAACGCCTCTTCGGGCAAGCCCTCTGGCGTTTTGTTCTCCTCCACCACTAATGAAGGCAATGAGATTCTGCCTGCTACTATCACTGATGAAGAAAACAGCTTCTATTGGATTGTCGGTGTGACTGACAACGGCTATACCTTCACCAATGCTGCGGGCGAAATGATTGGTTGGACAAATAGTACCAACTTCGCACCCAATGAAAACACCGAATGGAGCATTGCCCTAGAAACTGCCGGAGAGAGTGCCATGGTGCCCAATTACACCGCATTCACCATCACCAATGTCAACACCACGAGAGGCTTTGCCTTGAACGGCAACCATAACTTTGGTCCCTATTCCGTATCGAACAACAATAGTAACACTTACAACTTCTACCTTGACCTATTTGTGAAGGCTGGCGGTGAGCCTCCCGTCCCACCCACACCCACGGTAGCCACACCTACCTTCTCGCCTGCCGCAGGCACCTACACTGAAGCACAGAGCGTGAGCATCACTTGTACGACTGAAGGTGCTAGCATCTATTACAGCACAGTATCAGAAAACGGTCCATGGACTCCATATACAGGAGCTATCCAAATCGAAGAGAGCATGACCATCTGGGCATACGCTGAGATGGGTGGCTACAACAACAGCGCCGTCGCCAGTGCGACTTACACCATCCAAAGCGGTGGCGGTACTATGGTCACCATCTTCAACCAAGACTGGGAAGGCGAAATGAACGGCTGGACCTTCGTCAATGTGGATGGTGAGATGAGCTGGACTGTGGCTCAATATAGCGGTAACCACTACGCTTATGCCAATGGTTACAGTGCTGGATCCGCACATGCCAACGTAGACTGGTGCATCTCACCTGCTTTCGACTTGAGCAATGTCAGCAATGCCGTGCTGACCTTCAGAACGGCCACGAAATTCACGGGGCCTGTCCTTGAAGTTTATTTCTCCAATAACTACAACGGCGAAGACCCGAACGCGTCTGGAACTACCTGGACACCTCTGACTGGCTACGCTCTATCACAAGGCAACTATGAATGGGTGGAATCAGGTCCTGTCAGCCTTGCCGCCTTGAGTGGAGCGAATTGCTATATCGCGTTCAAATACACGAGCACTGACACTGAAGCCGCTGCTTGGGAGGTCGACGACATCCTGCTTGTCGGCGAGAGCACAACTACAGAACCTGTTGTCAATGTGACTCCGCTTGCCCTTTCTGGATTCACTTATATGGAAGGTGAAGGCCCGTCGAGTGAACAGTCGTTTGTTATTTCAGGAACGAACCTCACAGAGCCAATCACTGTGAGCAATCCTGACTTATATTTCCAGATTTCGCGCACTTCGGGCAACGACTTTTCGAATGAACCGAGCATTACGCTTGATCCGACAAACGGCATCATCGACCAAACTATTTATGTAAGAATGGCCGCAGTTCTTGCCGTGGGCTCTTATTCCACAACACTCATTGTTAATTCAGAAGTCAACAACATTAATGTGACTTGCAATGGCAATGTCACTGCACAACCTGTTCCTGGCGGTGATTACATCCGTATTAGTGGTGTCAGTGAGCTCACAGAAGGCAATCGCGTCATCCTCGCTGCCCGTTACAATGAGACCGCAAACGCCTATTTCGCCATCGGTAACACTTTGGTCAGCGGCAAACTTCCCACTACCGAGTTCAACAGCGCGATGAATGGTGGCGACGAAATCATCCCATCTGGAATTCTCTCCGATGAGGACAACTATTATTGGACGGTAGGCATCACAGCAGATGGCTATACCTTTACCAATGCAGACGGCCAAATGATTGGCTATGGCGCCTCCGGAACCAACTTCGTGATGGATAGCGAAAAGACCGTATGGACAATTGAGACCGGCACCTCTGACCCCGCCAGCATGGTTCCCGACTACTACGGTTTCAGCATCATTAACGCCACAACGACAGGTCGTGGCATGGCACTCCGTGTCACAGATGCCAACAGTGTGGTCGGTGCGTACGCCGTCAGCAACATGACCAATAGCGAATACAACTTCTTCCTCGACATCTTCATGCAAGGCGAAGGCGGCTCATGCACCGTGGCGGCTCCGACCTTCAGCCCTGCTGGAGGCACCTACTATGAGCCTCAAGAAGTCACAATCAGCTGTGCTACAGAAGGAGCGACCATCTGGTACAGCCACATTACCGAGAATGGACCTTGGACACCATACACAGAACCCATCACAGTTGAAGAGTTCGCAGCCATCTGGGCCTATGCCACGAAAGAGGGCTGCAACGACAGCCCTGTCGTCTACGCAGATTACATCATCCAAGACGACCTTACCATCATCTTCAACCAAGACTGGGAAGACGACTGGAACGGCTGGACCGAACGCTGTGTATATGGTGACTCGCTCTGGCGCATTGCCTCCTACCAAGGCAATCACTACGCATATGCCAATGGCTACAACCATCCTGCCACAGAGGATTGGCTCATCTCGCCTGCTTTCGACTTGGACAGCTACGACGATGTGGTGTTGAACTTCAGAACGGCTATGAACTACACTGGTCCTGGCCTCGAAGTATGCTTCTCCAACGACTACGACGGTGAAAATCCTGCTAATGCCACTTGGATCTTATTGCCTTGCGAGCTCTCTGATGGCGGTTGGAACTGGGTCGAATCCGGAGACATCAGCCTCGATGAATTCAGTGGCTCGAACTGCTACATCGGTTTCAAATACACTTGCACCGATGAGGAAGCAGCAGGTTGGGAAGTCGACGACATCATGCTTGCCGCAGGCGGAGGCGCAACGCCCATCCCGACTCTGACAGCCACACCTAATACTATTAATGGTCTCGACTACATCTTTGAAAACGGACCATCAGCCTCACAAAGCTACACCCTGACTGGTGCCAACCTCGAAGGTGAAGGCTACATCACGGTAACGGTGACAGGTGAATTCGAGATCTTAAATGATGATGGAAACTATAGCAGTAGTCCGTTTGAGCTCCACTACTCAGATGGAGTAATCGACAATCAGCCTGTGACTATCACCGTCCGTTTGAAAGGTAATCTTGGTATTGGTACTTATGCAGGCAACATCACCCATGATTGTGGCGGAGCAAGCGCTACAGTCAGCCTGTCCGGTACCGTCCGCGGTGATTTTGAACCTAACATCTCAGCTGCCATGCCGCTTTACATCCAAGGCAACAACGGATCGAACAACAACCGCGTGCCCGTGGCTATCCAAGTCACGCTGCTTAACCTTGAACCGAACACCACCTACCGTTACACCAACCAATTGGTTGATGGCAACGACGGACCTGAAACGGCTGGCGCTGGCAATGTAATCTATGTCAACGGTGATGGTTTCTACCGTACCACAAGCCCGAGCCTTGAAACGGAAGGCAACTATGGTGAGTTTACGACAAGCGCCAATGGCAGTCAAATCGTATGGTTCATGAACGAGCCCACGGCCAATGCCCGCTTCACACCTGGCAATCATGTCTATCTCCGTATCCGTATCAATGACGGTCACGATGGCACAGAAATAGCCAACACATTCACCACCGATGAATATGCCACTGTGCTTAACTTTGGCACTGAAAACGACGAGTATAGCGGCTCCGCTTTCTATGTGAAGAGCGGAGAAGCTCCTATGAGCTTTGCCATGCTATTGTCGGATGCAAACCCCTACCGTCCGCTTTATTCCACTAGTATCGAAACAACGGGGGTTGACTTTGGAAACATCAACCAATACGCCGACTTCTATAAGGAAAAGGTGGCTGGTAAAGATGGTTGGTTCGGTGGCATCCTGCCCAATGTGAATCCCAACGGTGTCAACCGCATTGTGATTTGGGACCTTTACAGCTACACGCTCAATGAATACTTATCAGTAAACGGTGAGTGGAGTCCTGAAGCCAACACTGTCAACCCGACCAACGGCCTTGATGAGCCCATCTTCATCGACCTCACCGACGATGGCGTGGCTGATAACATTGAAACCAATGTGAAGATTTGGAGCACCGACCATGAGTTTGTCATCGATAATGGTGACAACGCCCATTATAACATGGCCGTGTATAATATCCTCGGTCAACCTATGATGATGAAGCAGATCAACGCGGGCAGCACTGAGCGCATCAGCCACAGCCTCGCCACGGGCGTCTACATCATCCGTTTGCAAAACAACCAGAACGCAGTTTCTGTAAAAGTAATAGTTAAGTAATAATAGTTAGGTAAGTAATTTTCCCTTTGGGGAAACGAAAAGTCCGGGAGCCTGGCTCTCGGACTTTTTTGTTTCATAGCCCTAGTTGTCAATAAGACAGCCACACCTATTAATAAAGTTGCTCCTTATTAATCACATACAATGACTTGTCTTTGATGCTATATATCTGTGACTCGGTGCAAAACACATCGGGGAAATCGAGTGTCGCCACTTCTCTATTCTCACCGTCCACAACGACCGTCTCCTTACCATGAGAATAAAAACGCAAATCGCCATATTTACCATTATAGACAAACAAATCATTAAAACTAATAAAGTCCGTGCTTTTCAAACCGCCATCAAGGTGGAGCACCCCATTATCGCAAACCACATAAACGCCAACCGTATCCATCTCAACCAAGTGGACAAATTGGTTGTCCTTCTTGACGCAAACATCGGATCCAACAAAGGCATTCATACTGCCCGAAGACTGAATCACCACCGGCGGCACTTCCTTTCTGCTCATGAGCGCACCCGTGTTTGCCTGATATTTCTCTACCGACTGGTGTCCTTCCTTATCAGCAAAAAGCAAGAACAAGGCATCATCATCCCTAAACTCCACATCCTTGATAAAATCCACATATTTCTTACGCTCGTGCATATACACATTCTTTCCCGTTTTCTTGTCATACGCTGCCAAAAAGGGTTTACCCCATTTGCCCAGATATGTATAATAGAAAGAGTATGAGTGAGGTGCATAGCCCATATTGACCATAAGCAAATAATCTTTAGTGGCAAACAGCCTTGAGAGACTGGTCTTTTTTTCCGGCAATCTCGCATACCATAACTCTTTGCCGTTACGATCGACTTTTATAAGCCTTTTAATGCCAGCAATATAGATATCAGAACCATCCACATATGGATTAGAACAAACCCTGACTGAAGAAGTCATGCCAAAAGCCATGCCATATACGCCATAGCCATTATTCACTTCTTTCATGTTCGTTTCCAAACGCCAGCCTTTGCCATTGTTGATATTCACCGAATAGAGACCATCGCCAACGAAGAGTAATGTTGAATCGTTCAGTTTCGTTGCCATTTCAAACTCCTGAGCCGATTTGACATCACGCTCCCAAATCTGCGACTTTGATTTCAAATCAATCCTACACAGATTTCGCCTACTGCCTAAGCCCTTCATCCCAGTCATACAAATCATCCAACCTTCTTCTGTATCGAAATACACAGGCCACATGCCGGTCCCAATTTTAAACTGTTCTTCGCCAGTCTCCGCGTCAGCCATGAAGAAGTCGTCCCCTTTGACTTTAAAGACCATAGGGCCTCTCTTGATGTAAATCTCTTCATTCCTAAAGTATCTCTTCCGCCATTTCAACTCATTATGCTCAAGGTCGAAAAACACTGCATGGCAAATGCCAGAATCGACAATCTTTTCATCTTTTCCAACCTTATCTTTCAAAGTGAGCAGCACCGTATTCGTAACCGAGTCGAAATCGGCGCGTTGGATTGAAACATCAAAAGTCTCTTTAAAGGCGATGATTTCCCTTTGGTTCAACAAATTACGCCCAACAGGCTCATAATTTGACATTTCCTTGATATGCACTTGCGCACGAAGCGAGAGTATGAAGGCGAATATCGCCAACACAGTGATTGCAATGCGTTTCATGATTAATGCAGTTTTGTTCTTTTGATTAAGTAACTCGTCAAAACCTGGTTGTAGTCCTTATTAATATCGGCCTCAACGTAGTCGATTTGGTACTGGTAGCAATGGCGCAGCAGAGCTTCCTTGCGCTCAGTCATAATCTTCTTGTATGCCTCCTGAACCTCAACGGGATTGAGTTTCAGCACGTCGCCCGACTCCAAATCGACGAAACGGTACGGGCGGTTCTCGAAGTCCAGATTCTGCTCCAAATTGCTGTCGAAGACATGGAACAGGATGACTTCGTGTTTGTTGTATTTCAGATGCTCCAACGCCTCGAACATCGGCTTGTAGTCGTCGAGGCCGTCGAGCATGTCAGTGAAGATGACCACAAGGCTGCGGCGGTGCGTCATCTCTGCAATCTGGTGCAGGCACTGCGGTGTTGAGGTGGTCTTGCGGTTATTTTTGTCGTAAGTGTCAATCAGTTTCTCCAGCTCGGTATAAATCAACTTGTTATGCACATTGGATGACTTGGCCGGTTCGTGGAACGCAATCGTCTCATCGAACAAATCCAAGCCTACCGCATCGCGCTGGCGACGCATCAACTCCATGAGCGAGGCAGCGGCATAGATGGAGAAAAAGAGTTTGTTGGGATGCTCGAAGTCGACCTTCTGCCGCACGGGGAAGCACATGCTCGAGCTTTGGTCAATGACCAGTTGACAGCGCAGGTTAGTTTCCTCCTCGAAGCGTTTCACGAAGAGCTTCTCCGTGCGGCCATAGAGTTTCCAGTCGATATGGCGGATGGGCTCGCCCGTGTTATAAAGGCGATGCTCGGCGAACTCAACAGAAAAACCGTGGAAGGGACTCTTGTGTAAACCCGTGATGAATCCCTCCACGATTTGACGTGCCAAGAACTCCAAGCTGCCGAATTGCGTCAGCCGGTTCCTATCGATCGAGAAGTCCAAGGTGTTTGAATTGTTAGTTGACAATCGACCGAGAACCACTACTTTAAACCGTTTACCGTCATGGCGGAGAATCATCCGCGCATCTCCTATGCGCGAAGAGAGTCTTTCACGCTTAGGAGATTGCGGGTCAAGCCCGCAATGACGGTAAAAGGTAGTAGTTTTATGTTCCCCGTGTTTATTAGAACAATTTCTCTAACTTCTCCACAAACACCTTCTTGGGAGCTGCACCCACGTTCTTGTCGACGGGCTCGCCACCCTTGAAATAAAGAACGGTAGGAATGTTCATAATGCCATATTTTCCAGCAGTGCCGGGGCATTCCTCAACATCGCATTTCACGGCAATCATCTTGCCTGCATATTCTTCTGAAAGTTCATCAACGATGGGCTCTACCTTTTTGCAAGGGCCACACCAGGTAGCACCAAAGTCCACCATCACAGGGAGTTCCGATTTCAGGACGACTTCTTCAAAACGGTCGTCAGTCATTTGAATTACTGCCATAGTTTTAATTCGTTTGATTTATAAATCTGATTCTACTTATTTTCGGATTGCAAAGATACGAATTTTCTTTTTTATCGCAAGTCAAATTCCACAAAAGGCATTTTTTCTAAAAGCGGCAATACCTCCTGAGCATTGATTGAACCTTTCACAGGAGTCAGATTGCAGGACTTTTTGCTTAACGGGTCGAAAAGATGCAGTTTATAATGCTGTTTTCCAGGATTATCCTTCAACACCTTGATAAACTCCTCCATGCTTTCCTTATTCATTTCTGCCACATTCAACTTGATAAAGACAGTCTTCGATGTGGATTCCAAAAGCGAATCAAGCAAGCGCGCCTCAGTAAACCTTACCTCAAGCGTCTGCAGCACCACATTCGGGTCTTGTCCCGCCCTCGGGAAAGGTCGGTCCATAATGCCAGAAAGCATCACGAACGAATTGACCGTCAACAAGTTCCTGCAATTCAGATAGTTCTCCTTGAACAAGGCAAACTGCAACGCTCCGCTTTGGTCTTCAATGGTGAAACGACCGTATGGATTGCCATTTTTCGCCGTAAACTCCTCAGCTCGTGTGATTTGTCCACCAAGACGAACAGGACGCTTCAGGTTTTTCTCCACATCATTTAAAGCATTCTTCAAACCTTCCACATCACAGTTGCAGAAGTACTTGATGGGCAGGTGATAGACCTGCATGGGATGCGAGGAAATATAGAAGCCCAAAGCCTCCTTCTCCATTTCCAGTTCCTTCATCTTCGACCACGGTTCGCACTCAGGCAACGGGATATTGAAGGTCTCCTCCGTACCCTCGTCGCCACCGAAACCGAAAAGATCCATCTGCGCCGAGTTCTTCCGCTCGTTGAACGAGGCCACCATGCGCATGGCGCGTTCAGAGAAAGGCACCGAGTCGTTGGGAGCGATGTTGAACAACATGGCACGATGGAAGCCCTTGAAGCTGTCGAAGCAGCCTGCCATGCCCATGCTCTCCAAAGCCCTGACATTAAGTCCTTTATCTGCCACACGCATCACAAAGTCACCAAAGTCTTTAAACTTGCCATTGGCTTCACGCTCGGCCACGATGCCCGCCACAGCCGCCTCGCCTACATTCTTGATGCCGCCCATGCCGTATCGGATCTCACCTTTTTCGTTGACCGAAAACTCATACTCCGACTCATTCACATCGGGACCCAGCACCTCAATCTTCATACGCTTGCATTCTTCCGTCATGAAGTTGACCTGCTTGATGTCGCCTAACTCATTATTAAGCACTGCAGCCATAAACTCAGCAGGATAGTGCGCCTTGAGATAAGCAGTCTGGTACGACACCCAACTATAGCAAGCGGCATGCGACTTATTGAAGGCGTAGGATGCGAACTTCTTCCACTCTTCCCAAATCTTCTCCAAACGCTTCTTCACCTCGTCTTCGGGCAAGTTTTCCGTCTTGGTCAGCTTGGCCACGCCTTGTTTCATGAACTTGCCATAGAGTTCCTCCATCTTAGCCAACTGCTTCTTACCCATAGCCTTACGCAAAGTATCGGACTCGCCTCTCGTAAAGTCAGCCAGCTCGCGCGAGAGCAACATCACCTGCTCTTGATAGACGCAGATGCCGTAGGTGTCCTTCAAATATTTCTCCATGCAATTGAAGTCATACTTGATCTCCTGCCTACCCTGCTTGCGAGCGATGAAGTCGGGGATGTTATCCATCGGGCCGGGACGGTAAAGGGCGTTCATAGCGATGATGTCGCCGATGACGGAAGGCTGCAGCTCACGGAGATACTTCTGCATGCCGGGCGATTCAAACTGGAACGTACCAATAGTATTACCCGCTGAATATAATTTATAAGTCTCTTCGTCGTCAATCGGGATGTGGTCGATGTCGATGTCGATGCCATGCGTCTTCTTGATGTTCTTCAAGGCATCCTTGATCAAGGTCAAGGTCTTAAGGCCCAAGAAGTCCATCTTGATGAGGCCGACCGTCTCGATGACATGGCCATCATATTGGGTCACAACGACATCCTCCTTGGTATCTTTATCCTTGACGGTACAAACCGGAGCTACATTAGTCAAGTCATCAGCACCAATAATGACACCGCAGGCATGGATGCCGATTTGGCGGTTGGTGTCCTCCAGCTCCTCGGCGTATGTCAGCATGGAAGAGATGTTCTTGTCGTCGCCTTCAACCAACTGCTTCAGTTCGGGGACATATTTGTAGCAGTTCTTCAGGTTGACCTTAGGCATCTTCTTGGGCACCTCACCTTCCACGGCTTTCACCGCCGCCTCATCAAAGTTACGGTCAGGGATAAAGCTCTTGATTTTGTTGACCTCGGGCAGTGGCACTTTCTGCACTCGCCCCACATCAGCGATGGCTGATTTGGCTGCCATCGTGCCATAGGTGATGATGTGTGCCACCTTCTCTTTGCCGTATTTCTTTGTAATCCAATCCAATACACGACCACGACCGTCATCGTCGAAGTCCACATCGATATCGGGCAGAGAGATACGGTCAGGATTAAGGAAACGCTCAAACAGCAAGTCGTATTTCAGCGGGTCCAAGTCCGTAATTTTCAAGCAGTAAGCCACCACTGAACCAGCCGCAGAGCCACGGCCTGGACCTACGGAAACGCCTAACTCCTCACGCGCTGCACGGATATAGTCGCTCACGATGAGGAAGTAACCAGGGAAACCCATGGTCTTCATCACATGCAGCTCGAACTTAATGCGCTCAATTTGCTCTTCGGTGAGGTTCTCGCCATAACGCTCTTTTGCACCTTCCCATGTCAGTTTGGCCAAATAGTCTGCTTCAAGTTTGATGCGATACAGACGGTTATAGCCACCCAGTTTCTTGACCTTCTTCTCAGCTTCTTCCTGCGACAGCACCACATTACCATGCTCATCGCGGGTAAACTCGTTGAACAAGTCTTCCTCGGTGTATTTTTGTCGGTATTCCGCCTCAGTGCCAAAGTCCTCAGGAATGGGGAATATCGGCATGATGGGGTCGGAGTCGATGCTGTAGGTCTCCACCTTGTCGACAATCTCCTGCGTGTTTTCCAGCACCTCAGGATGGTCGGAGAAGATGCGACCCATCTCTTCGGGCGTCTTCAGCCATTCCTGTTTGGTGTAGTGCATTCGCGTTGGGTCGTCGAGATCCTTGCCCGTGCTGAGGCAGATGAGGCGGTCGTGCGCCTCGCCATGCTCCTCTTCCACAAAGTGGACATCGTTGGTGGCGATGACCTTCACATTATATTTCTTCGCCAAGTCGAAGATGATTTTGTTCACCTCCTTTTGGCGTTCGTACACCTCGGTGTCGCCACCAGGTTTATCCGTCTTATGCCGCTGAACTTCAAGGTAATAATCCTCGCCAAATAGATTCTTGAACCATTGAATCGACTCCTCCGCGCCCTTCATGTCGCCGTTCATGATCTTTTGTGGCACCTCGCCCGCGAGACAGGCCGAACTGCATATCAGACCTTCGTGGTATTTCTCAAGCAGACTGTGGTCGATACGGGGATTGTAGTAAAAACCATCCGTGTAGGCGATGGAACTCAGCTTGCAGAGGCTGTGGTAGCCCGTCTTGTTCTTGGCCAATAAAATAAGGTGCCAGCCACGGTCCTGACGACCGTCGCGCTTGTCGATACTGATGGGGGCGCAGTAGGTCTCAATGCCGAAAATTGGTTTGAAAAACTGCTTATTCAACTGTTCGATTTGCTCTTGGGCGGCAATCTTTTCTTCATCAGTAGACTCAGGCTTCCCGATAATGGCTTGTTGTTCCTTGATGGCATCCTTCACCTTGCCGTTCTCCTTGTTCACGGTGTCGGCGAAGTCCTTAATACCGAACATGTTGCCATGGTCGGTGAGGGCGAGACTATACATGCCGTTTTTCTTGCATTTGCTCACCAAATCGGGCACCTTCGACATGCCGTCGAGCATGGAATAATGCGAGTGGACATGTAGGTGAGTGAAATGTTGGGGAATATAGTTGCCCATTTCGGGCTCCTCCTCCACCTTTTCCTCCTCGTCAAAGTTTGCCTCCACCTTGATTCCCGCAGGCTGAATCACATCAGGATTGGCAGCCTTGAAGTCGTCGATGAACTGGGCATCGACATGCAGGTCGGTCTCATCCAGCACGCCACGACGGATCAGTTCGAGGAAGACACGCGCGGTGGCCTCCACATCGGCACAGGCATTGTGTGCCGAGTCGAAGTCCTCGCCAAACAGTAGGTGATGGAACTCTCCCAAACGCGGCAGCTTGAACTTGCCGCCCTTGCCACCAGGGAACTGGCAGAACTCAGCCGTCTTCTCCGTGCAGGTGTCGATGATTTGCCAGCGGCGCAAGGGATTCTCGCGACCGCAGCGCAGAAACTCGCAGCCCAACACATTGAGGTCGAAGTTGATATTGTGGCCGACAAGGTATTTGGCTTTGGCTGCGGAAATCATAAACAGGTCGAGTACCTCGTTGAGTGGCTTGCCATATTTCATGGCATGTTCGGTGGAGATGCCGTGCACCATTTTGGCGTCGATGGGGATGACAAAGCCGTCAGGCTGCACAAGATAGTTGTGGTTCTCCACAAAGCGGCCTTTCTCATCATGGATCTGCCAGGCCAGTTGCACCATGCGTGGCCAGTTGTCGAAGTCGGTCAGCGGAGCATTTTCAATTTTGGGAAGACCAGTGGTCTCTGTATCGAAGACTAAAAACATAATCAGTTGAGAGTTTAGGGTTTAGAGTTTAGAGTCCGAGAGGAATCTGCTCTAGTTTTCAGCCTTCAAAAATAAGAAATTTGTGAGAACGGCGCAAGCGCACCGAAAAGAATTTTTCCGTATTTTTGCTTCTTCATAACCGAAAAAAAAACATCCATCATGCAAAAACTCAAACACCTCTTCCTGATTATCTTCGCCTTGCTCTCCTGCCGTGCAGCCATGGCACAGGATTATTTCCTCGACCGCTTCTATTCCGATGACGGAGTCAACCAAGTGCAATTCTACTACAACGCCAACAACCTGCTGGAATCCTACCATTCCTTATCCAATTCGGGCGGCGAAATTGACGACCTCATCGACTCGCTCTACTATGACGAACGAGGCAACATAATCCGCATCGACTTCTTCCAATATTACAACAACGAGTGGATCTTCCCCAGCTACATCACCTACACCTACGACGACAACAACAACCGCCTCACACGCACCAACTATAACGACTGGGGCAGCGGATTCGAGCTGCAAGGCATCTACACCTATTCTTATGATGGCGACCTGCTCACCAGCTACGAAATGACCCTCGGCGGCACATTGCTCATGCGCGGCACATATTCCTACGACAACGGCCTCTGCTCACAACTCCTTGAAGAATACAACGACGCTTGGGGTGGCACGGGATGGAGCAACTCGGCCCTCACCACCTACACCTACGATGAAGCCGGCAATTGCACCAATGAGACCTACTCCTATTGGCAAAACGGTTGGGCGCCGGACTCCAGCATCGACAGGCTATTCGATGCCAACGGCAACTGCATACAGCGCGAGAAACACACCAACGGACTGATAGTAGACCGCAAGAGCTATGTTTACGACGAAGCCTGCACCATCGACCATGTCCTCATGCCCTATCATCCAGAGCCTAACTACACTTGGGATCAATTCGCCAACCGTCCCCTTGGTTATGCCTGGGAGGCTGCCAACGACGGAGGCCAACTTGTCTATGTCTGTGACTACATCTTTGAATATGGCGACTTCGAGGGTGTTCCTCAACATGAAGCTCCCATCGCAGACATGATGGTTGTCTATCCCAACCCCACTCAAGGAGAAATGACCCTCAGCCTCGAAGGCTTGCGCCGCTATGAAATCATTGATATGAACGGGAAAACCGTCATGCAAGGTCAAGCCAACGGAAAACGGCATACCATCGACATGTCCACCTTGGCTTCAGGCCTTTATCTGGTGAAAGCCTACAACGGACAAAGCTGGAACATCAGCAAGGTGCAAGTCAAATAAGGTCAGGCCTTCTTTTCAGTTAGAATCATAAACAATATCGCGAAGAGAATCAGCGCGACACCGAAGGCGACATTGAGCGTGAACGCTTCATGAAAGACCAGCGTGCCAATGACAATGGCCGTCAAAGGCTCGAGGATGCCGAGGATAGAGGTCTTGGTGGCACCCACTGCTTTGCTCGAAGCCGCCAAGGTGATGGTCGCGATAGCTGTAGGCAAAATCGCCAAGCCAAGCACATTCAGCCAACTGACCGCATCGGGAACGGCATTGAGATGCACGCCGAAACCCGACAAGGCAAACAACATCACCGAGCCTATCAAGAAGCAATAGAAAGTCAAAGTGAGGTTAGGAATCGCTTTGACTTGCTTGCTCAGGTTGACAATGACAATAAATAAGGTATAGCATAATCCAGAAGCCACCACCAAGGCAATGCCTCGCCAGTCGATGAAGCCGCCACCGCCTTTGAGCGAGAGCAAAATGGCGCCCGCCACGCCCGCGAAGATGGAAATCCAAGTCTTCCAACTCGGGAACTGACCGAAAAACATCATGATCAGCGCGACCATAATGGGATAGACATAGAGTATGCTTGTGGCGATGCCCGAGGGGATGTATTTGTAGGCTTCAAACAAGGTGATGCTGCATCCAGTGAACAACACACCCAAAATAGCCATCAGTCCAAACTGTTTCCAAGTGATGCGAATTTGTCGTTTCGCGACGAGCATATAGGCCAGCATCAACAAGGTGGCCACACCATAACGATAAAACAGCAACGAGTTGACATCCAATCCCTTGTTGATGACGGGCACACCAAAGAGTGGGTTCATGCCGTAGGTGATGCCCGATACGATGCCCGCTATATAACCCCAACGAAGTGTATTCTTGTTTTGCATTGTATTCTTTGTAAACCGGCCCTTCGACCCTTCGACAAGCTCAGGGCTCAGGGACCTTGTTTTTTAAAAACGGCGGCAAAATTAGGCATTGTCGGGCGATTTACGAAACGGGGAAAAAGAAAAATTTGTTCCGACCTGATTGCCAGTCCGATAAAAAGTTGTACTTTTGCAGCCGAAACCTCGGGTAGGTTTTAGTTAATTCATTAAAAATCAACTTAAAACATTAAATTATGCCTGCAAAAATTAGATTGCAAAGACATGGCAAGAAGGGTCAACCCTTCTATCACATCGTAGTTGCCGACTCTCGCTCGCCACGTGATGGTAAATTCATTGAGAAATTAGGCACCTACAACCCGCTCACCAACCCCGCTCAGATCAACATCAAGTTTGACAGAGCCCTGTATTGGTACAGCGTTGGCGCTCAGCCCACCGACACTGCTCGTTCGCTGCTCAGTAAGACCGGCGTCATGATGAAGTATCATCTGATGCGTGGTGTCCAGAAAGGCGCTATGACTGAAGAGCAAGCTGAAATCAAGTTCCAGAACTGGATGAAGGAGAAGGAAGCCCGCAACGCCAACATCGTGAAGGCTGACGAAGAGAAGGCCCGTGGCGAGAAGAAGACCCGTCTGGAAGCCGAGAAGCAAGTCAACGAGGCACGCGCCGCCGAGCTCGCTAAGAAGAGACTCGCTGAAATGGAAGCCAAGAAGGCTGCTGAAGCCGAAGCCGCCGCTGAGGCCGCTGCCGCTGAAGCTCCCGCTGAGGAAGCCCCGGCCGCCGAAGCTGAAGCTCCTGCCGAAGCCTAATCGGAATATTTCAGAAAAAAGAAAAACCGCTCCGTTTCGGGCGGTTTTTTTTATTTTTGCCGATTGAAAAACAATTCAAACATGAACACCTTTCTTACCTATTCAGAGAAAACAAAGCTCTATGAACTGATTGCAACCAACCCAAAGCTGTTGCCTCTCCTACCCCGCTTCGGCATCCAACTCGGATTCGGTGACCGCAGTGTAGATGAGGTGTGCCGACAAAACAATGTCAGCACCCGACTCTTCATGCAGGTGTGCGCGCTACACTTCGACCCTGACACGCCCACTCAAATGTCGGATCCTGACGACGCTGACCTCACCTCGCTCCTCTCCTACCTCAACGCCTCGCACCGCGCCTATTTAGACGAGCATTTCCCGCATATCGAGATGCATCTCAACCGCATCATCAAAGCCGCCGGAGCCAAATACGGCAACATGCTCGACCATTTCTACAACGAATACAAGCGCGAGATGGTGAAGCACTTCAATTATGAGGAAGAGGTGGTGTTCCCATATATCACATCACTGCGCAAGGGCGAAAAGACAGACTACAGCATCGACAAGTTCCGCCACAACCACAGCAACATCGAGGATGCCCTCGAAGACATGACCAACATCCTCATCAAATATTTGCCGGGCGACATCCTGCCTTCAGAGCGCATCTGCATCGCCACCGACATCATGGAACTCTCAGCCGACCTCACCACCCACTCGCGCATCGAAGAGCACATCCTCATCCCCTTCGTTGAATCCCTTGAAAATGCCAAGCCATGAGTAACCGCATCATCATCTGTGAGGCGTCGGAGATCATCACCACCGGACTGTACGACATCCTTCAAGGGGCGGGATGCGATGTCGTGGCGCGCCTCGACAACCCCGAACAACTCTGCGAAAAGATTCTCGCCTGCGATGCCAACATGCTCATCATCAACCCAATACTTCTGGGTCATTCAGAGCGTAACTTGCCTTCACAACTTGTCAAAGAACACCAGCAACTCAGCGTCATCGCTATAGTCACCACCTACATCGATCCGTCCCTACTGAAGTCTTACGATGCCGTCATCGAAATCAATGACTCGAAACCGAAAATCACCAACAAGATAGGGCAAATCGTAAAAAACAATGACAAGAAGGAAACCAACGACGATGTGGAACTCTCGAAGCGCGAAATCGATGTGCTGGTGGCCGTGGCTAAAGGCATGATGAACAAGGAGATTGCCGACCAAATGAACATCTCCATCCACACCGTTATCTCGCACCGCAAGAACATCACGCGCAAGACTGGCATCAAATCCGTTTCTGGTCTCACGGTGTATGCGTTGTTGAATAATTTGATTGATGAGAATGAAGTGTATAAATAGTTTAGAGTTGAGAGTTGAGAGTTTAGAGTCAGTTGTGGGTTATAAGTTTAGAGTTGAGAGTTTAGAGTTTAGAGTCAGTTGAGGGTTATAAGTTTAAAGTTGAGAGTTGAGAGTCGGTTGGAAGTTTAGAGTTGAAAGTTTAGAGTCGGATTTTTTGAAGAATAGATATGTTTCGTTCTTGATGTGATCTCTCAAAACACGGCATTCTTCCATCGTTGCGGGACTGGGCAAATCAGGACATTCATACACCTGGTCGAAAGTGGTCATGTCTAACTCCGAGACTGCTTTCGGCACATAATCTGACAAATCTATCAAACATTCTTTCATTGCCGTAACCACCATTGAATCAATTGATTTCGATGGATTCTTTCCTGCGGATACTACTTCCAAAGTAGTTGAGTAGTCACGCAGGAAGGCTGTTGCCATCGGGCCGCAGCAAGCATCGGTTTCGGTCAATACAAGAATCTTCACACCTATAATTATTACACCGCAAAAATACGAGAAAACGGCAAAAGTGAAGATTTTTGACAATAAAAATCGCCAATTCAAAGCGATTTACTATTTTTGCAAACTAAAAATAAAAAATCTAAAAAATCTACATAAATGGGAAGAGCATTTGAATACCGCAAAGCGGCCAAGATGAAAAGATGGGGACACATGTCAAGAGTATTCCCCAAACTCGGAAAACTGATTACCATTGCTGCCAAGGAAGGCGGTCCTGACCCAGACATGAACCCCAAACTCCGTCAGGCTATCCAAAACGCCAAGGCTGAAAACATGCCTAAGGACAACATCGATGCCGCTATCAAGCGCGCCACCGATAAGGATGCCGCCAACCTCGTGGAAATCACCTACGAAGGCAAAGGCCCCTTCGGCATCCAATGCATGGTGGAATGCGCCACTGACAACACCACGCGCACCGTGGCCAATGTGAAATCGTACTTCAACAAGTGCGGCGGCTCGTTCCTGCCCATTGGCTCGCTGGAATTCATGTTCACACGTAAGGCCGTCTTCGAGATTGAGATGCCTGCCGGCATGGACAAGGACGAACTGGAACTTGAGCTCATCGACTACGGTCTGGACGAAATCGTCACCGAGACCGACGAAGAGGAAGGCACCACCACAACTACGGTCTACACCGCTTGGACTGACTATGGCACCATGCATGACGCCCTCGAAGAGCGCAAGATCAACATTGTGAAGGCCAACTTGCAGCGTTTCCCCAACCAGACCGTCAATTTCACCGACGAACAGATGGTTGAAATCGAGAAGTTCCTCGACAAACTCGACGAGGACGAAGACATCCAGGCCGTCTACACGAACATGGAATAAACTCATCAAAAAGTTTCACATTTAACCCCCCAAAAAAATGAGTTGGAAAGAAGCATTGAGCAATAAGCTCATGGCTTATGCTGATTCGGAGTTTGACTACATCGAGACGAAAGACATAAAAAACGTTTCAAAGATCGACCTCGGATGTACCGGCATTTATATGGAAGGCACTATAATCTATTTTGAGATTAAGAATCTTCCCTATATCCTTAAAGAAAACGGTAGACGCAAAACCGCCCAAATTTACACTATGTTCAAGGAAGTGCTCACCGCTATTACCGAAGAAGATGAGGCTTTCGTCAACTGTTTCTCTCCCAACGCATTCCTCATCGTTTATCCAGGTCGCGATGAGTCAATGGAAGTCGCAGTCAAGGGTGCATTGAGAATTGCACATGCCTTGAGTGAAGACTTCAAACAAGCGTTCTCTGCCATCCAAGGTTTGGAATTTGCTATGGGACTCGACCATGGTCACATCATGGGCACCAAGAACCTGTCAGACAACAGCTACGAACACATCACATGGTTTGGCAGCTGTGTTTACAAGGCCATACGCATCGCCTCGGAGTGTTCACGTCCATTCTATGTGGGCATTTCCGGTTCCATCTATCACAGCCTCGGCGAAGAGATGCGCATCGCCCAGCGTCGTATCTTGGGACTCAAGAAAACCGTGGAGATGTGGACTAAGATTTCGTATCAGTACGAAAATGTCAAGAAGCACCTCTACCAGACCAACCATAAAATTCCGTTGGACGAAGCGTAATAAAATTGCCTAAATTTGCGTTTTCTCATAAAAATCGCATAATTTTGCGATTGGAAACAACGAGTCGTGTCCAGATGAGATTACAGTTTAGGCCACTATACCGTATCTTCATGATTTTCATATCAATATCGTTCTCTTGTTCACTTTTTGGACAAGAACGATATTCTTTTGTCACGCCCCAAATCGACTCCATCTGCCAATACACCCTTGACTTGGTCAGAATCAAGCAGTCGCTGGTTCTCCAGCAATACGCCGTCGACAACGACGTGGAGCAAATCCAGCACACCATTAACATAATGAACCGGCACCTGGAAGAAGCCATGAACGAGCGTGTTGCCATCGACAATGAGCTGGCGGCCATCAACCGCCACATCGACTCACTCACACCCAAGCGCCCCGATGGACCTCGACCCAAAGAGAACATCATCGACATTCTCTATGAACGGCTCTCGTTCCATGGCAGCTACGGATTGAACATCAATCAGTTGGCACTATCCAACTGGGCGGCTGGCGGTGAAAACACTTGGGCGGGAAAGGCCTTCGCCAACTTCACCCTTCTCGATCACAAGAAAGCCTTCGAGCAGAAACTCACGGGAACCTTCGCTTTTGGCATCTCACGTTTTGCCGATAAGCGCCTAGAGAAGCAGGATGACAAAATCGACCTCACCTATTCGCTTTCTCTCAATAGCAAGTCACAATGGAACATCACCATGGTCTCCACTTTCAACACGCAGTTTGCCAATGGCTACAAGTACCCCAATGACTCCACCGTGATTTCCAGCTTTCTCGCTCCTGCCTATTATACCGTTTCGGCTGGTTATTCCTACAAAACCAAAGACGGGTGTTTCCAGATATACATGAGCCCTTTGGCCGGCAAAGTCACCTTCGTGATGAACCAAGAACTGGCCGACAAAGGTAGCTTCGGCGTCAAGAAAGGCTATTATGACCAGGACAGCATCTGGATTCCCGGAGAGAACATTGCTCCTGCCATCGGCGTGAATGCCATCATCAACTACAAGCGGCCCATCGGCAAAAGCATCACCTACACCACGATGCTCAACACCTTTTATAATTATATAGAGCGCCGCGATGACGACCGACTTCGCCTCGATGTCAACTGGGAAAACACCTTCGACTTTGTCATCACCAAATACATCCGAACGATATTGTTTTTCCACTTGAAATATGACCACAACACCACCTTCCCCGTCTATGAAACTATTGAGGGTGTGGAGACCGTGGTCGACAATGTGCCCAAGCTTCAACTCAAGGAGTCGGTGGGCATCGCTTTCGTACACACCTTTTAAACCAATTGAAAATGAATATATTAGTCACAGGCAGCAATGGCCAATTGGGAACAGAACTACAGAAAATAGCCAGTGCCAAACACCAATGGTTTTTCACCGATGTAGATACTTTGGATATCTGCAACAAAGAAGCCGTGGAGAAATGTTTTGTTGCCAACCAAATTGATGCCTGCATCAACTGCGCAGCCTATACCGCCGTCGACAAGGCTGAGGATGAGCCTGAGCTGGCCACTTTGATCAATTCCTTTGCACCCAAAGTTTTGGCAGACACCTGTTTAAGACACAATGCCTTGCTCCTCCACATCTCCACCGACTACGTCTTCGGTGGTGATGCCAACACGCCATACAAGGTGGACGACCCCATCAACCCGCAGTCGGTCTATGGCAGCACCAAAGCAGATGGCGAGCGGCTTATCCGTGAGAGTGGGTGCAACTATATGATTGTGCGCACGGCATGGCTCTACTCCTCCGTGGGCAAGAACTTTGTGAAGACCATGCTTATGTTGGGCGACACGAAAGAGGAAATCAACGTGGTGGCCGACCAAAAAGGCTGTCCCACTTGGGCACACGACTTGGCTGTTGCTCTTGTAGCACTGCTCAACAAAAATGGCAAGAACGAAGTCCACGAGACCTTCCACTTCACCAACGAAGGACAAATCACTTGGCATGACTTCGCCACCGCCATCATGGAAATCGGCGGGAAGACCTGTAAAGTGAACCCGATAACGACTGACCAATATCCCACCAAGGCCAAGCGACCGGCTTACAGCGTGCTGGACTTGAGCAAAATAAAGGAGTACGCGGGGATTGAGATTCCGGAGTGGCGGGAGAGCTTGGTGAAATGTATTGAAGAACTAAAACGGAAGGAAATTGTTTAATCCCCCCTGCCCCCTTAAAAGGGGGAGACGCAAAGCGACGCGGGAGCCAAGCCCCGTAGGGGCGAAACGATCTTAACCCGATCAAACGCAGTGCAGCTTCGGGCAGCACCCCGGCAGGCAACTGAACAACTGACAACTAAACAACTATAAACTATACATCATGGACCCTAAAATCATCGAAAGAGCAAAATCGTGGCTCACAGAGCAATACGATGAAGAAACGAGAAAGAGCGTGCAAAACATGCTCGACAACGACCCGAACGAGCTGGTGGAGAGTTTCTACCGTAACCTTGAGTTCGGCACTGGCGGTCTGCGTGGCATCATGGGTGCCGGCACAAACCGCATGAACATCTACACTGTGGCCATGGCCACCCAAGGCTTCGCCAACTACATCAAGAAGATGCATCCCGGCAAGAAGGACCTCAGCGTCGCCATCTCCTACGATGGCCGCAACAACAGTCCTGCCTTCGCCAACGTCACCGCTGACGTGATGTCGGCCAACGGCATCAAGGTCTACATCTTCGACTGCCTCCGCCCCACTCCCGAGCTTTCGTTTGCCGTGCGAGAGATGAAATGCGATGCTGGCGTGATGGTCACTGCCTCGCACAACCCCAAGGAATACAATGGCTACAAAGCCTATTGGAACGACGGTGGTCAGCTGGTCAGCCCACATGACAAGAACGTCATCGCCGAGGTGGAGAAGATCACCGACCCGTCGATGGTAAACTTCAAGCGCAACCCTGACCTCATCACCGTGCTTGATGAGAAGTTTGACGACATCTATTTAAATAAGGTGTACGGCCTGTCCCTCTCGCTCGACCTCATCAAGAAGCATAAGGACATGAAGATCGTCTACACACCCATCCACGGAACAGGTCGCCGCTTGGTGCCTGAAATCCTGAAGCGCAAAGGCTTCGAAAATGTCTATTGCGTTGAGGAGCAGATGGTCGTGGACGGCAACTTCCCGACCGTGAAGTCACCCAACCCAGAGGAGCCTGCCGCCATGGCTTTAGCCGTGAAGAAGGCACAGGAGGTGAATGCCGACCTTGTCATGGCCACCGACCCCGACGCCGACCGTGTGGGCATCGCCATAAAGGACGACAAGGGAGAGTTCATCCTACTCAACGGCAACCAAACTGGCAGCCTCTTCGTCTACTATCTGCTGACTCGCTGGAACGAGCTGGGCAAACTCACAGGAAAAGAATTCATCGTGAAAACCATCGTCACCACCGAACTGATCTTCGAGATGGCCAAGAAATACAATGTGGACCGCTACGATGTATTGACCGGCTTCAAGTACATTGCCGACAAGATCCTTGAACTCGAAGGCAAGAAGCAGTTCATTGGTGGTGGCGAAGAGAGCTACGGCTATCTGGCAGGCGACTTTGTCCGCGACAAGGATGCCGTCATCGCCACCAGCATGATTGCCGAAGCCGCTGCCTGGGCTGCCGAGCAAGGTAAGACACTTTACCAGTTGCTCATGGATATCTACAAGGAGTTCGGCCTCTATAAGGAGAAGCTCGTCTCGCTGACCAAGAAAGGTATCAGCGGCACCGAGGAAATCAAGGCCTTGATGGCCAAGTTCCGCACCACCCCGCCCACCGTCATCGCTGGCGAGAAGGTCATCGAGACCCGCGACTACAAACTTCAGGAAGCCAAGGATGTGCTGACTGGAAAGGTCACGCCCATCACCCTACCCAAGAGCGATGTGTTGCAATTCTTCACCGAGAGTGGATCAAAGATCACCATCCGTCCTTCGGGTACCGAGCCGAAGATCAAGTTCTACTTCAGCATGAAGGGTGACGCTTCGAACGGTCTCGAAGCTGCCATCAAGACGCTCGACGCCAAGCTTGAGCAAGCCGCGAAGGAACTGACTGAATAACACCGTGTAATACTTCACTGCGAGGAACGAAGCAGTCCAGAAAAGCATCATTCTGGATTGCTTTGTTGTTCTTCCTCGCATTGACACAAAGCAACAATAATTAGACGGTAAAAATATTTTTCCTCATTTTTGTTGACCGTATTGAAAAAATGTCTACTTTTGCACCCCGAAACGAGGCGGGATAGCTCAGCAGGTTAGAGCGTCGGATTCATAACCCGGAGGTCTCGAGTTCAATTCTCGATCCCGCTACACAGAAGCAAGGCATTGACCTTGCTTTTTTCGTTTATAGGGACAAAAACGTCTTTTTTCTTGCCGAATGCCATTTTCTTCGTACTTTTGTGGGTCATTTTGTCATAAAACATACAGTATATGAAAAGAATTTGGTATGCCGCAGCACTTGCAATTGCCTTAGGAATAATGTGCTATTCATGTGGAAGTAAAGAAAGCGAGACCTCTACCCCAGCCGAGACAGAACTGACGGATAAAAACGCCGAAATGGAAGCCACTACCGTTGAAGAGGTAGACGATGGCGATCCCAACATTAAGGCCGCTTCAGTTGACCACATGAAAATGGTCATCGACAGTCGTGGAAACGTCGTTGGAAGATATGTTCGCACGAACCAGACCTCATATACTGTTTCCGTACAAGACGATGTAGAAGTCCCAAAACTTGGGCATAAAATCGTGGAATACAGTGCAAGAAACGGACAAGGCATCATCTACACCCTTAGAACGAATGTCAATGTCCGCACCCAACCCGACCTGAAATCATCCATCATTTGCCAGATCACGACTAAAGCTGGAGAAATGCCCACAACTTACCCTTGCCTTGGAAAGACCCAAGGTTGGTACAAAATCAGGATTAGAGGCGCCGAAGGCTATGTGCGCCACGACCTGGTGATATGGGACGGCATGGACACTTTCTAAGCCTAAAATTGACAATGGGATTGACCATGGCCAAGACTCGGACTGCCACTGAACTATCATTCCAAAAAAAATTCACTCAAAACCCCTTCCGGTTTCCAAAAAAGTCGTATCTTTGCAGCCCGTTTAGAACAACAAATTTAGTGTAAAAAGAAGAAAATTATGTACTTAACTGCAGAAAAGAAATCAGAGATTTTCAGCCAATACGGCAAGAACGCTGCCGATACTGGTTCAGCAGAAGGCCAAATCGCTTTGTTCACCTACAGAATTAAGCATTTGACAGAGCAAACGAAAGTCCATCACAAGGATGTGGCGGCCAAACGTGCGTTGGTTGGCTTGGTAGGTAAGAGAAGAAAACTTCTCGATTATTTGAAGAGAACCGACATCGAAAGATACCGTAACATCATTAAGGAATTGGGCATCAGAAAGTAAGACTTTCGCCCGCCTGAGCGGAACGCAAGAAAAAGGCAATACACATTGCCTTTTTTTTGCTATTTATTACAACCGATTCCATACGCAATAGAAGCTAAGAGAAAACAGTAAAAAATTTTAATCACTATGGGTCCTACTGGATTTACACAAACCATCCACATGCCTAACGGTCAAGAGATTACGCTCAACACTGGCCGTTATGCCAAACAGGCCGATGGTTCGGTGGTGCTGCGTTGCGGCGACACCGTCATCCTGGCCACCGTATGCTCCGCCACTGAAGTGGCTCCCGAAACCGATTTCTTCCCCCTGTCTGTCGACTATAGGGAAAAATACTACGCCACGGGCAAGTTCCCTGGCGGTTTCTTTAAACGTGAGGCTAAGCCCTCCGATTACGAAGTGCTGATTTCACGCCTCATCGACCGCGCCCTGCGCCCGCTGTTCCCCGATGACTATCATGCCGAGACCATCGTGCAGGTCAACCTCCTGTCGAACGACAAGGACCAGACCCCCGATGCCCTCGCCGCTTTGGCTGCCTCAGCCGCCATCTGCGTGTCCGACATCCCCTTCCATGGCCCGATTTCGGAAGTGCGCGTGGCCCTCATCGGCGATGAATATGTCATCAACCCGACCTTCGCCCAAATGGAGGAAGCCCGCCTCGAACTGATGGTGGCTGCCTCCATGAAAGACATCTGCATGGTGGAAGGCGAATGCAAGGAAGTGAGCGAACAAGAGATGCTCGGCGCCTTGAAAGCTGCCCACGAAGCCATCAAGATCCAATGCCAAGCTCAGATCGAGCTCATGGAACAGGTCAACAAGGCTAAGCGTGAGTACTGCCACGAGGTGAACGACGAAAACCTCCGTGCCGAAATCGAAGCCAACTGCTACCAACCTTGCTACGATTTCGCCCTCACCGGTTGCGCCGACAAGCACCTCCGCGAAGAGACCTTCGCTGGCATCCTCGACAAATATCTCGAAAAATATACCGAAGAAGAGCTGGAAACCATCACCCCGCTCGCCAAGCGTTACTTCCACGATGTGGAACGCTCGGCCGTGCGTAACGCCGTCCTTAACGAGCGCATCCGCCTCGACGGTCGTAAGACCAACGAGGTGCGTCCCATCTGGACCGAAGTCGACGTGCTGCCTAAGGCCCACGGCTCGGCTGTGTTCACCCGCGGTGAGACCCAGGCTCTGGTCACCGTCACCCTCGGCACCAAGCTCGACGAGCAGACCTTGGACGGCGCCGTGGTGGAAGGCACTAAGAACTTCACGCTGCACTACAACTTCCCCGGCTTTGCCACTGGCGAGGCCAAGGCTCAGCGCAGCACCAGCCGCCGCGAAATTGGTCACGGCAACCTCGCCGAGCGCGCCCTCAAGACGATGGTGCCCCACGACGAGACCATGCCCTACACCATCCGTATCGTGAGCGACATCCTCGAATCCAACGGTTCCTCCTCGATGGCCTCTGTGTGCGGTGGCTGCCTCGCCCTGATGGACGCTGGCGTACCGATGCGCAAGCCCGTCGCAGGTGTGGCCATGGGTATGATTTCGGATAGCGAAACCGGCAAATACGCCATCCTCACCGACATCCTCGGCGACGAGGACCACCTCGGCGACATGGACTTCAAGGTCACTGGCACCCGCGACGGTATCACCGCCTGCCAGATGGACATCAAGGTCGACGGCCTCTCCTACGAGGTGCTGACCGAAGCTTTGGAACAAGCCCGTCAAGGTCGCTTGCACATCCTCGACGAGATGGCCAAGACCATCACCGAGCCTCGCGCCGACTACAAGGAGTTCGTGCCTCGCATCGAGACCATGTATATCCCGAAGGATATGATCGGTGCCGTCATCGGCCCTGGTGGCAAGGTCATCCAAGAGATGCAGAAGCAGACCAACACCGTCATCGTCATCACCGAGGACGAGCAGAAGGGTATCGTGGAAATCGCTTCACAGAACAAGGAAGACATCGAAGCCTGCAAAGCCAAGATCAAGGCCATCGTGCAAGTGCCCGAGGTTGGCGAAATCTACCACGGCAAGATCGTTTCCATCATGGCCTTTGGCGCCTTCGTGGAAATCATCCCCAACAAGGACGGTCTGCTCCACATTTCCGAAATCGATTGGAAGCGTTATGATACCATGGAAGAGACGGGCTTGAAGGAAGGTGACGAGATCGATGTGAAGCTGGTCGAAATCGATGAGAAGACCGGCAAGCTCCGTCTGTCGCACCGTGCCCTCCTCCCCAAGCCGGAAGGCTATGAGGAGAAGAAAGGTGGCAACGGCCCGCGTCCCGGTGGTCCGCGTCCTGGTGGTGGCAACCACGGCAATGGTGGTCATGGTAATGGCAACCATGGTGGTGGTAACCGCAACGGTGGTGGCCATGGCAATGGCGGCAACGGCGGTCCCCACAGAAAGTAAAAACCCACTAGAGGTTCTGGCGGATTTGTAATCCGCCAGCCTCGATGTGGAAACAATTCTGATGGATTTGTAATCCGTCAGCAACGAAAAGGGGATTTGAAATCCCCAATTCAGCCCGAGCGGATTACAAATCCGCTCGAACGACAAAGCAAACTTATTCAAAGAACTAAATAAACATAAATGAGGCAGTTAAAGATTACGAAGCAGGTGACGAACCGTGAGACCGCGTCTCTCGACAAGTACCTGCAAGAGATTGGTAAGGTTGAGCTGATTTCGGCTGAAGAAGAGGTTGAATTGGCCCAGCGTATCAAGCAAGGCGACAAGATCGCATTGGAAAAACTCACCAAGGCCAACTTGCGTTTTGTAGTCTCCGTAGCAAAACAGTATCAGAACCAAGGCCTCAGTCTTCCCGACTTAATCAACGAAGGCAACTTGGGACTGATCAAAGCCGCACAACGTTTCGACGAAACCAGAGGTTTCAAGTTCATCTCCTACGCCGTGTGGTGGATTCGTCAGTCCATCCTCCAGGCTTTGGCCGAGCAATCGCGTATTGTCCGTCTCCCACTGAACAAGATCGGTTCCATCAACAAAATCAACAAAACTTATGCTAAGTTAGAGCAAGAGTTTGAGCGTGAACCCAATGCAGAGGAGATTGCCGAGGTGCTGGAAATCACGGAAGCCGAGGTGAAAGAGTCGATGAAGAACGCCGGACGCCACATCTCGATGGACGCACCGCTCGTGCAGGATGAAGACAACACCATGTACGACGTGCTGAAGAGCGAGGAGGCCCCGACGCCTGAGACCGAGCTTCTGTATGAGTCGTTGCGCAAAGAAATTGACCGAGCCATCTCCACCCTGACGCAAAGGGAACAGGATGTCGTCCGCCTGTATTTCGGGCTGAACGGCAGCCACCCGATGACCTTGGAAGAGATCGGTGAGAAATTCGACCTGACGCGCGAGCGCGTGCGTCAGATCAAGGAAAAGGCCATACGCCGGTTGAAACACACCAGCCGCAGCAAGATCCTGAAGAGTTATCTCGGTTAAACGCAAAAAAGCCTCTCAAGAATTTGAGGGGCTTTTTTGTTGCCTTTTTCTTAATAAGTCAAGCCGAAATGCCAAAGTGGAATGACTATGCCGTGACCGAGCTCAACAAAAATCCCTCATATAGGGAGTTTTTTGAAGAAAAAAGCACTATTATAGGGAGAATTTTACAAAATTTATCACTTAATAAGGGATTTCAACTGCTCGCTCTCACCATTCCCCTACCCTAATATGAAATGTCTTTGAAGCTCGTTCTATATCAATGGGATTGTTAATGCTTTGTTTTACATAGGTTCAACACTATTCCATACCATTGTTGGTACAATTCGACTGCTTCCTCAATGTGTCTGTTACGGGCCTCTTCTTCAAACTGTTCATAATAATCTGCTTTGACGACAAGATGGTTGCCAAATCCCAGATAGACAGCCTTCCCTTTCCAATTTAAATCAGGGCATTAGGCAAATACTTTCCAAAATCCACCATTGGCAGCTTGCTTCCTTTTGCCACCACATCCTTGACAAACTGCTCGCATTCTTCAACCGACATCTTTCCTCGCTTTATTCCATAATAAAGGAAGTCGATCGTAGTCAGATAGGTGATTTGCTGTTTTTCACAATACTCTTTAATGTCTTTCAAGTTACTGCTGCCGATAACATTGTGGGTATAACGGCAATAGGCCATACAAGCACTCTCACCTTTGCCAAAAGTCTGCAAAAGCCTGGCATATTCGACCATCATCTCCCCTGTCGGATTGAATTCCTCCTTTGAAATGTTCTTCAGAAAACAGATTTGGTTGTCCAACTGGTTTTGGATGGATCCGATCTCATCATATACCGTACTCAAAACGACATGTTCATATTCCGTCAATATCTCCGGCAACAGGCTCAAGCGTCCCGCTTTGGCGAAATGAAGCAATACGTCAGCATCCAGTATGATTTTGACCTTCTCCATAGCCGATTAGGTTAAGCAGTTCGAGATAATGACCTTCGGAAATCCTTTCCTCGTCGAATAACTTACGAGCCTTGGAGCCAAAATCACCGATGACCAATCCTTCGTTTCCTTTTGAATAGAGTTCGATATCATATCCCCGCAAAGTTGCCTCCTGCGTAATCGAAACAGCCAATAATTCATCAGCGGACAAAGGACTGATAATGTGCAATTCCTTCAGCCTCACCACCAAAGTATGATGCGACACCCCATAAAGATGTTCCATTCGAAGCAACGTGTCAATGCTGACACTTTTGCTGACAATCTCATCGGATGGAATGCTTTTCAGCAAACCTTCCTTGGGCATCAGCAAAGCGGAAGCGAACAGATTGGCCGACCTCTCAGCGGCATCGGTATAGATGGAATTGTCGCAGAAATGCGGCTGGGGATTCTCATCGTAGTACAAATGATACAACTCATGCGCAATGGTGAAATGTTGCCGTCCCCGTCTCGAATTGCTGTTCACCAAAATGAAACGATGCTTTTTGTCTGGTGTCAATAGCGACAATCCAAACAATTTGTCCGACAAGGGACGATAGAGTGTCATCACATTCAATTGACGGAGGGCTGTTTTCATATTGAGCGGCTCCGTTGCGGAAACACGCAGCAACTCGCTTCGCATCTTTCCTGCAAGGATTTCGGCCGTTTCAAGGTTCAGCTTTTTCATTTTCCCAACAACCTTTCCATTTTCAAATAATTCATCACAACGCTCTTGAATGAGGCCACTTCCCTCATATCATCAGCGCTAAGGTCATCAGCGCGGAAAGCGCAGACCAGCATATTGCGGACTGCCATTTCGTCTTCCTCGAAGAGAAGCGCCAATTCGCAGCCGAACAAATCCGCAGCTTTTTGCAGCACTTCCAAAGGCGTTTCGCGCTCGCCTGCCTCATAGTTGGCGTAAGCCGAGCGTCCAACACCAAGATATTCAGCCATTTTCTCTTGCGTATAGCCGTTGGCCTCACGCAAGGCTTTCAGGTTTCTGCCTGTGATTGTGTTCATTTCGACCCTTTTTTAATACTTTTTTACGTGGCAAAAATACAAAATATTTCGATAATTATACATTTTGCCACGGAATTTGTGTATTTTTGCAGAACAAAAAACAATATAAAATGAACACCGACAAACTTGCACTACATCAATTGACAATGACAAAGAACCTTCCAGGAGCAAATAAACCGCTCTGGACTTCAAGTCCAGAGCGGTTTAGTTTTCATACACCATCAACGCTGATTTTGTATAATTTATTTAATTGCTCAATCACTGCAATTTCTTCATCAGTAAGCCCGTAAAGTTGATATACAAGACTGCCGATTTCCTAATGAGGACATTATTACTCGTCTGAATTCCTATAGCGTATATCATAATTGATAATATACTCTATTTCGACATTGCTTAACTCATATTTCTTTCCAATATACCTGTCTATTTTGTCAATCAATGCTTTCGATTTCCGGGCATAAAAACACTTTAAACCCGATGACATTACTTTACTTTTATTATTCAAGTCACTCAAATAGGATTCATATAGTTTCTTAATGTCTTCTATTTCTTTGTCTGTGTAGGATTCATAGGGAATGGGGAACATCGCCAACTCGGATGTTCTTAAGTTATGCCAATCAGAATGAATCAACCAAAACCAGTAAAAAAGAGTACTTGACAGGCTTGCACCAACAAGATCAACATACTTTTGGGGAACGATTATATTACCTTCAGCAGCAGAATATGTAGGCTCTTTAAGAATAACTTTATAATATCTACCACCAGCTTTTCTATAATAGACGCAAGCTCCTTTATCTACATACAAGCTACCTAATTCAGTTTTTATTTTTGATAGTTTTGACAAAATATCCTTTTCGATTTTATCTCCAATCTTTGGTATTCTTCCATTACGAACGTAATCCAACGTATTGATAAATTTTAGATTATCGAGTAACACCCATAATGATTCGTCTGAATAACGTTTATTGATAGGTGTTGACATCAAATTAATGCATTTTGTTCCTGTTTTTCTAAATCTTATTATTGAGACTTGCTGTTCTGCACTTTCAAATATTCGTTTAGGACGATCTCCATAAGAGCTTATGTACACATCATCACAACTATCAATCAGCAACCTATGAAGTCCAGACATTGCATCTGATGCAGTAACACTAAGAGGCACGATGAATATAGAGACTCCACCGAATTTTATTGATCTATACCCTAAATCTATGAAGATGCTGAAAGTATCAGTGGAACCTTTTTGAACACCCTTAATGGTCTTTGCAGATTCATATATTTTTTTGAAAGCTGTCTTTTCTTCGTTTGTTGTTTTTGCTCCATACGGCGGATTCCCTATCACAATATCAAAACCACCTTTGGAAAACACATCATAGAACCAAGTATGCCAAAGGAAAAACTGGTCATTGCCCGAAAGGTCTAGGTCACCGAAGTCAACGTTGATATGCTGCTCTAGGAGTTGTTGCTTCACATTTTCGATAATGCGAATACGAAGGGATTGCTTTTCTTTGTGGTCGGTGCAGTCGAAGTATTGAACAAGCATGTCGCGAAGTTCTTTGCGATATACGTCAATCATGTCGTCGAAGAAGGTAAGCATCCCTGTGTCATCCGCTTTCTTTTCCGTCATCGTGGAAAGGTCAACACCTTTGTACTGTTCCAAAAGCGAATTGCCTTGCATAATCTTGAAATCAAGGTTGGGCAGTGCCTGTGGCGTTTCCTCATCAACAATGAGTGAAAGCCAAAAGCGCAAACGGGCAATGTCAACGGCACCTCGCTCGATGTCAACGCCATAGACATTCTGTTGGATGATATGCTTCTTGATTTCTGCCGCTTGGTGTTGGCTGATACCTTCCAAGGCTGTACGGCAGAGGAACAACTCTTTCAGCAAGCCCATCGGGAAGGCTCCCGAACCAATGGCGGGGTCGCATATCTTGACATCCTTCAATAATTGGTCGGTGTTCTCTGGCAAATGCTCCTGAACTTGGTGTGTGGTCACAAATTGGCGAATGGCCTCTTTTGTCGTCTCGTCCTTAATACCTGTCTGCAAATAGGCAATGAGACTTTCGCGGCACATATAACTGACAATCTCCTTGGGCGTATAAAAAGCGCCTTTGTCCTTATTGTCCTCAAGCAGGTTTTCGAAGATACGGCCCAGCATTTCGGGGTCAACGCCAACTTCTGCGTCATCAGGGTCGTTCTCGTCAATGGTGAAGTTGTAGGAGGCAAAGAAATCGAGCAACGATTTCATGTATTTTTCGGGCAATGGAAAGTCTGTGCCATCTGCGGCTTCTTGTTCAAACAAACCGCCATTCAGATAGGGAGTGCGATACTGCGGCAACTTCTTTTCGTTTTCTGAATTTAAGTCATTGAAAAGTGGTTCAAGCACTTTGTCGATAAAATGATCTTTGTCATCACAAAGGGCAAAGAGGTTTTGAATAAACTCTGAATCACCGCTTCCCCATTCGTCATGGATGCCGACACCCAGCCAACCTTTCTTTTGCAGGAACTGGAGGAACACGAGTCGGCCCATTAGTTTCTTCACATAGTCGCGAATCGCTTTTTCAGGATTCGGAAAGCGCGAGAATTGTTGCATAATGTGCTGACAAGGCTTGCCTTCAAGACGTTCTTCCCACTTGTTGGCAACCTTCACCATGCGCTTGCCAGTAATGTAGAAAATAATGTCTTCATACTGTTTCTTGTAACCATCGAAGAACATGTCACTTACAGCATCAACGGAAAATGCTTTGGTCAAATCCTTTAATGAAAGTCCACTGTCACGCAATCTCTCAAATTGCTGGATGGCCGTGCGACTGCGGTGACCTTCACCCAACAGATAGGTGAACCGTCGAGCATCGGTGGTCTCCTTCTGAAAACTACCATCCTCAGCAAACTTCCACGCTTCGCTAACGTATGAAAAGCGCAGCACACTTTCGCTTTTGCGATAGCAGAACATGAAAGCACCTGCATTGCCATTATTGCGCCATGTAGTGAGCAGCATGTCGCGTATGCCACGACGGTTGCGCTCAATGTCAACGCTGTCGGCCAGTTCCACCTCATAGACGGCAATGGTTTGCTCGTCGCTGAGTGTTATGGTGCCCAACCATAAGGCTTGTTTGGCAAACGCACTGCTTGTTGCGACAATTGAAGGCGTGCTCCAAAACTTGATTTTGCTGCCGAAGATGTCGCGCAATAGTAGTTGCCAGTTCTGGCGGTTGTATCTCGATTCGATGATTTCTTTATAGTTCATGGGGCTTGATTATTTGGCAAAACTTTCTGACAAAATGATGGTTGCGTCGGATTCTTCCTCAGCGTGTTGGGTGTCGCGATAATAGGCGTTATAGTGGTTGGCCATCTCAAGCACCTGCTTCAAGGCTTCGTCAAAGCCCATTTTGGCCTTGCTGCCGCCTTGCCGTTGGAGGTCTTTCTGAATGCGTTGCAGTCGCTTGGCGATGTATGTGATAGTGCCTCGTTCTGCCAATTCCTTCAACTGTATTATCTTCAAGCGCGTATCGCCATCTTCTATATGAGGCAGCATGCTATTCAGTAAACTGACAGCGGTAGTTACCTGAGCGCCCAAATTGCTACGTTGGTTTTGGTTTGATTCTTCCTCATGTATTTCTTCTTCTTTCGATACTCGAAACTGTTTCACTGCCTTCTCCACGTGGTCGTGATGTTGCGCTATTCTTTCAACAGGTTGCTCTTCTGGTTGCGCCTTGAAATAGTGGAGCGCATCCAACACCGACAATTCCCGTGTCTGTTCGTCGTTAACCAAATAGAACAACTTTCGGAAGTTGGTTTTAAGGAATACTAAGGTGTCGCCGGAGAGGGTCACACCTTCCACCTCACGTGGTTCACGCCCCGTCCGGCTGCGCAGCGACAACCGCTCAATGCGTTTGTATTCCTTACGGTTCTGCTGATAAAGGCATCGCAGTTCCTCATAGAAAGGAAGCTCCATGTTGCGGTCTTCCTGTTCACGCTTGATGCCCTCTGAGAAGAGCTTGTCAAGGTCGCGGTCGATGATTTCTTCAGAGGAATAGATCTGGTTGTCCTCACCAAAAGTAGTGTGGAAAGTCTGTATCTTACTCAGCGCGATTTGGTTCAGCTTGATTTCCTTGTTACCTTGGCGCGAGGGATAGAACACATAGTTGTAAATGGTGTTCGATGTGGAGCCGATACGGTTCACTCGACCAATGCGTTGCATTAGGCGCGTTGCATTCCAAGGCGTATCGTAATTGATGATGATGTTCGAACGGTGCAGGTTCACGCCTTCAGCCAACACGTCGGAGGTTAAGATGATGTTGTAGTCGTCTTTTCGCAGTTTCCAGTTGGCATCGAAGTTCTCGCGAATGGTCTTGAACAGTTGGCTTCGGTTCTTGGCCGAAATCACCAGAACATCCTTTCGGTTGATACGCCTTGACAGATATTCAATGGTGTCAACAGCTTCGGAAAACACCACTATCTTCCCTTCGGGGTTACGGTCTTTTTTGAATAGTTCGTGCTTCAACAGGTCTTCAAACTTCGCAAACTTTGAATCGTCGTCATCGTCAATGCACTCCCATTCCAACCACATTTCATCCAACAGTTCTTGGTCTTTGCGGAGCATATCAATGTATTCAGGCTTGAAATCGTCACGCATAAACACAGCATTCTTTGGGTTGTCCTCAGCTTTCTCGTTCAGTTTTTCTTCTATTTCATCATCCGTGTAGCCTAGCTCATAGAGCTTGTTGATGTCCATGTCGGGAGCGATGAAGATTCTGTCGTTCTCCCACATTTTAATCATGTTTTCATTGGCTTGACGGAAGTTCTCTACCGAAATCTTGAAAGCATAGAAACTGCTCTCCAATCGTTTTACCAAGCCATTCTTTCGGATGCCAGCCAAGCTGCGGCTGATGAGTTCTGCGTTATCGTAAAGACCGTTTGATTTTTCTGGTTTCAAGTAAGCGATGGCTTGATAGCGAGCGTAGTTCAACTGCTTGTCGAGCGTCATCATTGCTTTCTCAAAAAGGTCAGCCAAACGGTCGTTCAATTCATATTCCTTTTTGATGGGCTTTGCCACTTTCGGGAAACCGTGAATATCTTTGTTGTAACGCGTGATACTTTCAATGTCTGTTCGTGTGCGTCTTACTGTCAAAGGCTTAATGACACGGTCACGTACTCGTTCAGCAAGTTTCTTGAATTGCTTCAAATCAAAGTCCTCCAGCTTTCGCATCTTTTTGAATTCCTGAATAAGAGGCGAGAAAAAAGCCGTTAGGTTGGGCACACCGTCAATAGTGCATTGACGCGGGTCTTGGAACATCAGGATTTGATAATAAAGGTCAGCGGGTGTGTTGTTCATTGGTGTGGCTGAAATCAACATCACCTTTTTCTTATATCCAGGGATATTTCCAGTCTCAACGCGAGGCATCTTACAGATTTCCTGCAACTGTTGGAAGGCTCCTGTGGTATGGTTACGGAACTTGTGAGCCTCATCCACCAACACCAAATCATACTCGTCGGCATTCCAATAATTGTAATTGTCATCATCAAGAATCTTTGACAGACTACCATTACTCACAAACTGAGTATATTTGTCAATACCGAAATCCTTGAAGGTAGTCTTCCAGTTCTGCTCCACCGCAGGTGGATAGACCACGAGAATCTTAGTATTGTCGCGTCCGTTCTCAATGAGGAATTTCTTGGCAATCATCGTGGCGATCACCGTTTTGCCAAGACCAACCACATCAGCAAGGAAGAAACCATCATAACGAATCAGCTTCTGATAGCCTTCAATAACAGCATCCATCTGATATTCAAACTTCTCGTAACCTTCGGGCATATCAAAGGGATCGTCTTGGTCGATGGCCAGTACACGGTCTGAGAAGTATTCCATGAGCATCTTAATGTAAAGCTCGTATGGCGTGACATCACCTTTCAAATAGGTCTTGTCAAGCGTAGCCCTATAGTCCTCAGCATTGATAGGTACACCTTTGGCTTCTTCCCAAAGCAATTCAAATTCATGTTTGGCAAAGGCCACATCATCATATTGGGTCAGTTTGACATTGAACTCGTATTGCTTGTCGTCACCTATTCCCAAGCCATTGCCGCTCAGATTACTGCTTCCTGTAATGGCAGCTCCAAAAGTATGCTGGTTGAAGTTGTCAGGATAGAGGATATAGAATTTGGCATGAATCTTCTTTGAGGGATGGGCGCGGAGTTCAAGTTTCCCGTCTAACATATCTTGCACCATCTGAAGCATACCGTCCTCCACTTGTTTGGTGTAGTTCGACTGTTCAATATCTTGCTTCAGCAACCTTAGACACTCTTCCTTCACCTCTTCTTCGGCACCAAAAAACAGCTCGCCTCTTTGATGGGCGTGTACAATATATTTATCCACATCAATACCGATTAGGATTCTTACTTTATTGATATTATCCAAGAAAGGACGAAGGGTAAAGTAGCCCGAGGCTCGCAAGAAGCCAACCACGGCGTCGAGGTTTTTCACTTGAGGGTTGTTTTCAAGAATGCCCTCAAACTCTTTCATCAAAGTGTTCCCATCCCTGTTAGTGAAGAAATGGGAAGATACTGGTATCTCTACCATACGCTATAGTTTTGCAGCGCAAGGACTATCTGTTCGGAGGGGATGGGCTCAAACAAAGAACCTCAGGACACGAAAAAGCGCAGATTGGCGCTCATCAATGTCCTAAGGTCCTTGCAAAACCCATTTGTAAAGATAAGTCCAGTCTACGCTATAGCGTAGACGTTGGCACTTATTCGTTTTACAAATGTCTATTGAAATTGCAAGGTTCTAGGACATTCCGAATATAGCACTAACGCTATGTTATTTCCAATAAAACGCACCGCTGTTTAGGCGATACACGAGGGCAAAAATACAAAAACTTGGAGAATAAAAGGAAAAAAGAGAAAAAAGTAAGATTTCAATCAAAAAGAGAGCAATAATACCCCAACAAGCACCACCCACCGCCGTCTGCGGGACGCAGACGATGACAATGCGCCAAGCCAAGTCCCGAAGGGACGCCCATACCACACCCCGATACGAAGTTTCGGGTTTTCCTATTGAGATGGGCGGATTCCTGTATGCCGCAGCCATAGATGCCCGCCATCGCACAGGCAAGCGTCGGCATGACATGGCTGCTGAGTTCCAATAAAAATATGTACTTTTGCACATCGGTTGGCTCGCCTTTGGCAGGGAACAGCCACCTATCAGGCAGGGAGCAAGTCCTATAATTCTTCGTTAGTTGTTCGATAGTTCTCCGATAGTTGTTCGATAAATTATCGGAATAATATCAAAGCTGTAGCGAAAAACTATCGAATATCGTTCGACTCTGCTACCTGCTTGGTATGAAGCAAATACGAGACAAGACGCCCATAGTAAACACTTAAATGAGAATGAAACCATGGTAAAAATGAAACCCATAGCCGGCATGCAGATCATAGGCAAGATTCCTACACTTGGCGTAACCAATTACATCAGAAACGGCTCGGTCGTCACGCGCAAATCCAATTCAGATGGCAGGCGCAGCAACTCCCGCAAGCAGTTCATCCAGCGACAACGCATGCGTCACGCCATGGCGTTGTGGAAGGAACTGGCACATTGTCAACCCATGTTCACCGAGGGAAAGACGCACTACCTCGGCTTTATCTCCTTAGCCAACCGGATGCCTGCTGTGTTCATACCCAAACGCGGCCCTCTGAGCGGTGCCACACTGCTGATGCCCGACATCCCAGTGAGCGGTGGTACACTGCAGCCCATCCAACAACAGTTAGGAGAAGTGGATGGTACTCCAGCGCTCATCACCAACCTCAAAGCCAACAACCAAAGACCTTTTGAGCGGTTTTTGCTGTATACCGCCGAACAACACTATGCTTATAACGATTGCCCCGGGGTGGGTTTTCAGGTACGCGAAGTGAAGTACAACGAGTTTACCGAGATGGAAGGTTGCCTGGCTTTGGTGGACAATGTATTTGATGACGAGATGAAAGGTTGGGCGTTAGTGCGCATCATCGGACAGCAATGCTCGTCACAAGGCATCGTCACCCGTTGCACCTACTACGAGCAATTCACCACAGAAGAAGCCCTTCAAAATGCAGCCAAAAGCTATGGCGGGCTGAAATGACAGTTGGAAATCGAAAGTGGGCAAAACGACTGTCAATAAAAGCAAAACCATTAGGGTTTATATTCACAAAAGCCTCTCAAAAGTTTTTGAAGGGCTTTTTTGTTATCGTTCAAAAATATTCTCTACCTTTGCAGAATAACTAACAACTACCAACTGAATAATTGGTGTGGCTACCACAATGTGACAGTCCTACAACTGAACAACTGACAACTATTAATCTGGATTGCTTCGTTCCTTGCAATGACGCGAAGCGACAACTGAACAACTGAACAACTGAACAACTGACAACTATGAACTTGATAGCCCCTTCCCTACTCTCTGCCGACTTCCTCAACCTGGAAGCCGACATCGAGATGGTCAACCGCAGCGTGGCCGACTGGTTCCACTGCGACGTGATGGACGGCCGCTTCGTGCCCAACATCTCCTTCGGCATCCCCGTGGTGCAAGCCATCAAGAAGAAAGCCCAGAAGCCCCTCGATGTCCACTTGATGATCGTGGAGCCAGAGAAGTACTTCGAGGCCTTCGCCAAGGCGGGCGCCGATATCATCACCTTCCACTACGAGGCCTGCACCCATATCCACCGTGCCGTGCAACAAATCAAAGCCCTCGGCATCCATGCTGGTGTGGTGCTCAACCCCCACACGCCCGTCAGCGTGCTTGAGGACATCCTCTGCGACCTGGATGTAGTACTTCTTATGTCGGTCAACCCAGGCTTCGGCGGACAACAATTCATCGAGCGCACATACGAAAAAATCCGCAAGTTGCGTTTGATGATCAATGAACAACACGCTTCCGCCCTCATCGAAGTGGACGGCGGCGTCAACACAAAGAACGCCAAGGCTTTGTTCGAGGCGGGTGCCGACGTGCTCGTCGCAGGCAATGCGGTGTTTAAGTCGGAGAATCCGATGGAGGTAATCAAGGAACTGAAATTTTCCAAGTAATACTTGCAGTTCTGAAAAAAAAGGCTTTTCTTTGCAGTAAAATAGTATTTGAAAATACGGTATTTGAAAATACTATAATTGAAATGAGATGATTTTCTACGACAGAATCAACGAGTTAAATGCCATAAACAAGGTAAAGGAGCGCAGTCGAAACGAAGCGCAGATGACGGTTTTGATGGGTCGGAGGCGCATCGGAAAAACCGAATTGGCGCGTCGTTGCAATGATGAAACTTTGCTTTATTTTTTCGTAGCACGGAAAACAGAAGCTCTTTTGTGTCAAGATTTTATACGCGAGGCCGAGGAACGCTTGGGCATCCCGATTGGTTGGCCATCGTCGTTTTCCGAACTGTTCCGTTACCTTCTCAAATACGCCGAAAATCATCCTCTCACGCTAATCATCGACGAGTTTCAGGAGTTCCAAAGGGTCAATCCGTCGATATTCAGTGACATGCAGCGCGACTGGGATCTTCACAAAAGAACAAGTCGCATGAACCTAATCATCAGCGGATCTGTCTTCTCTTTGATGAAACGGATCTTCGAAGATTCCAAAGAGCCACTTTTCGGACGCGCTAACCAAAGCCTGCTTCTAAAGCCCTTCACGACAGATGTCCTGAAACAAATCCTTTCAAGCCACAATGCCGACTACACTCCCGACGATTTACTTGCCCTTTATGCCGTCACCGGAGGCGTGCCGTGGTATGTGGCCTTACTTATGGACAATGGTAAAACAAACAAAACCAGCATTTTGTCCTATCTTACCGAGGTCAACTCACCTTTCATTAACGAAGGAAAGAACATACTTATTGAAGAGTTTGGCAGCGATTACGCGATGCACTTTTCCATCCTAACCTGCCTAGCCGGTGGACAATTAACCCGGGGAGAAATAGAATCCCAATTAGGTGCCAACAACATTGGAAGTTATCTTATCAGGTTGGAAAATTACTACAACTTAATTGAGAAAAGACTGCCAATCTTTGCCAAAGAAAACGCAAAAAAAGTCCGTTACACTTTGAATGACAGGTTTTTGGACTTATGGTTTCGCTTCTTCTATAAGTACCAAGATTTTGTGGCCAACAATGCTTTATCCCAATTAGGCCGTGTCATTGAGCGCGATTTCGACACCTATTCGGGTTTTGCGCTCGAACGGTACTTTGAGCAGAAATTCCGCGAAAAAGGCTACTACACCCGTATCGGCAAGTTTTGGGATCGCAAAGGCAAGAATGAAATTGACCTAGTTGCAGTCAATGAAATCGATGGAATAGCCGAAGTATATGAAATAAAACGCGACCGCAAGCGTTACGATGAAAAGACTTTGAAAGAAAAAACGGAAGTGCTCATACAAAACTGCAAAGAATTACACGGAATGGACATCAGATTGGGAGTTCTTTCTTTGGAAGACCTTTAATAGTTAGGAGATAGCAGTTGTTCAGTTGGGAGTTATCAGTTAGGAGTTAGGAATCTAGAAATATTAAATCTTGAAATATATAAACAACGATTAAACAATTAAACAATCAACAATTCAACAATTCAACAAACTATGAGTAACGACATCCTGAAATTAAAGCCGGAAGGCATTTGGAAAGAGTTCAACGGCATCCTCGGTGTGCCGCGTCCATCAAAGAAGGAAGCCAAAATGGTGGCTTACCTCGAACAATGGGCAAAAGACCATAACATCAGCTACGTCAAGGAAGACTGTGGCAACATCATCATGACCGTGCCCGCCACCAAGGGTATGGAAGACCGCCAGACCGTCATCCTGCAAGCCCACATGGACATGGTGTGCGAGAAGAACAGCGACAAGAAGCACGACTTCGAGAAAGACCCCATCGAGCCGGTCATCAAGGGCGAGTGGCTGCATGCCAACGGCACGACCCTGGGCGCTGACGACGGCATCGGCGTGGCTGCGGCTTTGGCCGTCATCGCTGACCCGAAGGTGGAACACGGTCCGCTCGAGTGCATCTTCACCGTCGATGAAGAGACGGGCCTCACTGGCGCCATGAAACTCGACCCGAACGACTTCACCGGCCGTATCCTCCTCAACCTCGACTCTGAGGACGAAGGCGAGATCTTCATCGGCTGCGCCGGTGGCATGGACACCATCGTGAAGGTGTGGTACGAACTGGAACCCGCTCCGGAAGACAGCACTGCCTACCGCATCACCGTGAGCGGCCTGAAAGGCGGCCACAGCGGCGACGACATCAACAAGAACCTGGCCAACGCCAACAAGCTGCTGACCCGCATCCTGTGGCAAGGCACCAACTGGTTCGACCTTCAACTCTACGACTTCCAAGGCGGCAACCTGCGCAACGCCATTGCCCGCGAAGCCACGGCAGTGGCCTTCGTCCCGAACGACTGCCTGAAAGACTTCGAGCACTATGTGATGGACATGGAGAAGCACTTCAAGCAAGAGTACCAAGTGACCGAACCCGGACTGAAGGTCACGGCCGAAGTCGCAGAGGTCCAGCCCGACGTGGTCATCGATGAGATGGCCCAGTATAACCTGCTGAACGGCCTCTATGCCTGCCCGCACGGCGTCATCGCCATGTCGCAGACCATCCCGAACTTCGTGGAGACCTCGACCAACCTCGCCTCCTGCAAGAAGAAGGAAGGCTATTTCTTCATCCAGACCTCACAGCGCAGCTCCATCGAGTCGTCGAAGCAAGACATCGCCAACATGGTGGAAGCCGTGTGGAGCCTCGCCGATGCCGATGTGGAACACACCGACGGCTACCCGGGCTGGGCACCCAACCCCAACAGCGCCATCTTGGACGTCGCAGTGAACTGCTACAAGAAACGTTTCAAGAAAGACCCGAAGGTGCGTGCCATCCACGCTGGACTGGAATGCGGTCTCATCGGCGACAAGATCCCGGGCATGGACATGATCAGCTTCGGTCCCACCCTGCGCGGCGTGCACTCGCCCGACGAGCGTTGCGAAATCGCCACTGTCCAGATGTTCTGGGACTTCATGTGCGACATCCTGAAGAACGTGCCTGCGACTGCTGAAATGCCTAAGCCAAAGAAAATGTCTACCGTAAATAAGGCAGCAGCCAAGAAAGCCCAAAAAGCAGCCAAGAAGGAGACCAAGAAAGCAACAACTAAGAAAGCAACCGAAGAAAAGGCTGATGACGAGAAGGCGGCGCGCACAAAAGCACCAGAGCATAAGTCTCAAGCCAAGAAAGCCGTTGGCAGCAAGAAGACCGCGTCTGTTCAGAAAGCCGCTGTCAGCAAAGCCACGGCCAAGCAGGCTGCAGCCAAGAGAAACCCTATGAAGAAAGGCAAATAATAGAGGATTAACCTGCTTTGAAAGAGTCCGTTGGAGTGATCTGACGGGCTTTTTCTTTGTAAAGCTCTAACCGAAAGAACCCGAAAGAATCCGATTTTTTCCTGACAAGGTCGGTTCTTTTCGGTTAGAGAAAAACAAGCTGGAGCCTTTTCTTTGTAAAGCTCTAACCAAAATCATCCGAAAGAATCCGATTTTGTTTCGGCTATATTCTGTTCTTTTCGGTTAGAGAGGAAAATCACTTATATTCAAATCAAAATTTGATGTGAATAATGTCATTTTTCACTTCAAATATTCACCTATGAAACGAAAAAAGGCTGTCACCAGTTGGGAGACAGCCTTTCTTCAATTCTCACAGTTCTTTATTTTGACTTATCCGGCCATGCAGGAATTTCTGGAATGTCAGGATAACTCTTCATCTGCTCAAGGATGACTTCGATGGCCTTGTTAAGTTGGTCGTCGATGCCCTCGAACTCGCGGGCGGGGTCGTTGTCGATGACGATGTCAGGATCGACACCGTAGCCCTCGATGACCCAGTTGCCCTTTTCGTCGAAAGGAGCAAACTCGGGACGGGTCAGCGAGCCACCATCAATGAAGGGCAGACTGCCACGGATGCCGACCACGCCGCCCCAGGAACGCATACCGATGGTCGTGCCAATCTTGTGCTTCTTGAACTGATAGGGGAACAAGTCGCCATCGGAAGCGGAGTACTTGTTGAACAGCAACACCTTGGGGCCGAGCATCATCTTGGTAGGCTTGGTCTCAGGCTCGCCGTTACGCATCACATCGTACATGGACAATTCGCGACGCAGACGCTCCACAATCATCGGGCTGACATTGCCGCCGCCATTGCCACGGTCGTCGATGATGAGGGCTTTCTTGTCGAGTTGGGGATAGAAGTACTTGGCGAACTCATTCAAACCTTCCACACCCATGTCAGGAATATGGATGTAACCCACCTGACCATTGGTGGCCTTGCTCACCTTCTCCACATTGCCTTGCACCCAGTTGTAGTAATACAAACCTGTTTCGTCGGCAATGGGTTTCACCACCACATCGCGTGCACCACTCTCCGAGGCCTTGTTATTCAAGGTGAGCAGCACGGCCTTGTCGGCTTTGCCAATGAGAGCGGCATACATGTCATTCATGCCTTTGGTGCTTTGTCCGTCGATGGCAATGATATAGTCACCTTCCTTGGCATTCACTCCGACCTCAGTCAACGGCGAGCGGGTCTTCTCGTTCCAGTTCTCGCCCTTCAAGATCTTGTCAATCTGGTAGTAACCCGACTTGTCGCGGTGGATGCGGCAACCCAGCATACCCATAGGGATGCGCTCGGGCTTCACGCGGTCGCCTTCACCCACATAAGCGTGACCGATGTTGATTTCGCCAATCAGTTCACCAATAAGGTAGTTGACATCATTGCGGTCGGCGCAATAGGGCAACAGCTTACCATACTTTTCTTTCATGGCAGGCCAATTCACACCATGCATATTGGGCGCATAGAAGAAGTCGCGCATCTGACGCCAAGCCTCGTTGTAGATTTGCGTCCACTCAGTGCGCAAGTCGACCCATTTCTTCATGTTGCTGAGGTCGATGCCTTCGTCGCTGCTCTTTCCAGATTCACCAGGTTTTGTACCAGCACCAGGTGCTCCGCCACCACCAGGCATCGGGCCTTTTGGCGCATTGACAACTTTATAGCCCCGACCCTCACGCATGAGCATCTTGGTGCCATCGGCAGAGAGTTCATAGCCCATGCCGCCACCGATGTTCGTGACCTTCTTCGCCTTCGCATCGAAGTAATTGAGGCCACCACCATTGCGACCGAAAGCCACAAAGTACAGGCCATCCTCAACACCCGTCAGGTTAAAGTAGCGTCCAGCATTGACGGGAAGCACCACTACCCTACTGCTGATACCCTCGAAGTCAATCTTCACTTCCTTAACTTCTTTCTTGCCTTCAGGTTTTCCCTCTGACTTACCGTCTTTAGGGCCTTTCTTTCCATCCTTCTTGCCTTTGCCAGCGGAGGTTCCTGAGCCTGTCGAAGGGCCGTCCTTAGCCTCATCTTTTGCTTCTTCCATCTTCACCTCATCATTTTCAGTCAAGAAAGGCGATGGCGTATCTTTCTGTAAAGTCAGCAGATAGACCTTCGACATATCGGTGTAGACATGATTCCATTCCAGCCAGCCGTAGGTTGGGCGGAAGTCGCGTTCGGAGGTAAAATACAAGTACTTGCCGTTCTTGTCGAACGCAGGCGAAGAGGCATTGTACCAGCCATCGGTGACCACTTCGTCCTTGCCTGAAGCCACATTGTAGATATGAATCTGACTGACACTGAAGGTGCTCGGCATGGCATAGGCAATCCAACGGCTGTCGGCCGACCAGCAGTACTCGTCCAACTCACCAGCCTTGCTACTTGCAACCACGGTAACCTTTTTCGTAGCTACCTCAACCATGTTGATGCGGTTCATTTTGTCGTCCCACAAGATGCGTTTGCTGTCGGGCGACCACAAAAGTCTATATTTATAGGTGTCGGAGTCTTTGGTCAACTGGATGGCTTCTTCCTTACCGTCCTGAGTCTGGATATAAATCTCGTCCTCACCAGTGCGGTCGCTGATGTAGGCGATGTATTTGCCATCGGGCGACCAAGCCACATTGCGGTCGTGAGCGTTGTCGCTCTGGGTCAGATTCCTTGTGATGCCCGACTTGACCGGCACTGTCCACACATCGCCACGAGCTCCAAAAGCCACGCGCTTTCCATCGGGCGCGATACTGCTTGTGTTGATGAACTTGCTGGCATCCACATACTTGGTACGCGTTGACTTGTTGTCGTTGGCCATCTGCACAGGGATGGGATAAACCTTGCCGTCAGCGAGATTGTAGCGGAAGAGTTGACCGCCGTTTTCATAGACAATGTCCTTGTCGCCCAGCGAAGGCCACTTGATATCATAATAGGTGTAGTCCGTCACCTTGGTGGTCTGCTTGGTTCCACGGTCATAGCAGAACAGGTTCATGGTGCGGTCGCGGTCAGAGCAGAAATACACCTTGTTACCGACCCACATGGGGAAGATGTCCTGCGCGTTGTTGTTGGTGATGTTCTCAATCTTCTTCGACTTGAAGTCGTAAATCCACACATCGTCGGCCATGCCTCCACGATAGTATTTCCAAGTACGGAATTCGCGCATCACGCGGTTGTAGGCAATCTGCTTTCCATCGGGCGAATACGAAATCCAGCCACCTTCGGGCAGCGGTAGTTGCTCGGCCAAGCCACCGTTGATGTTGGCGAGGAAGAGTTGACCCACGAAGTCGTCCCAACTCTCCTTGCGCGAGCGGAAAACAATGTTCTCGTTGTCCTTCCACGCCATGACGATGTTGTTCGGACCCATACGGTCGCTGATGTCATCACGACCCAAGGTAGGCGTATAGGTCAAGCGCATGGGTGTGCCACACTCGGGATAAGGCATGACATAGACTTCTGTGTTACCATCGTATTGTCCCGTGAAAGCCAAATGTTTACCATCGGGTGAGAACCGTGCGAACATCTCATAGCCGTTGGCATCGTTGGTGAGTTTGTGGGCAACGCCGCCCTTGATGTCGACGGAATACAGGTCACCGCCATAACTGAACACCACATTGTTGCCGTGGATGGTCGGAAAGCGCAACATTTTGGCCTCCTCTTGGGCAGTCAAGCTGAATGCACCCAATAATAGGAATGAAAGAAATAAATGTTTGATTTTCATAGTATTTAGATTTAGTATGTTTTTTTCGTCTTTAATAGGGATAGCTTTTTTTGAACCTCTAAGCCTTGCAAATGTACGGTTTTTCTTGATTCATCCCTAGAACAACATAGAAGAAATCACTCATTTTTCGAACTGGATATTGACAAAATCCGTATTTTTGCAGCACTAAAACCAAATTTAAACTAACAACAAATTTCCATTCATTATGAAAAGAGTATTCATTACGATGGCATTGTGCTTGGCCTTTGTAGGTTTGGCTCAAGCACAGTTAAGCCAAGGGCAAACCTATTCAACGAAAATTGTCACTGGTAACCGTCCTGTTGCTGGCGATTGGGGTCTCTACTTTGGACCGAGCTATTCTGAAATCGCCGACCTCGTTGAGACTTGGGGCTCTCAAGACGAGAAAGCCTTTGGCCTGCCGCTCATCAACTTGAAGTATTACCTGAGCGACCGCACTGAGATGCGTTTTGGCATCCAGTACAACGGCCACACCACCAATGCCTCCGGTAACTATGATGTGAATTTTGACGAAATCTACGGCTTCTATGAAGAGAACTTTGGCACTCGCAACATTCCTCTGACGGACAAATACTACACCAGAAGGTTCCGCGTCAGCCCTGGTATTGCCTATCACTTCTCACCCAAGAACATCCTCGATGTCTATGTCGGTGCCACGATTCCGGTGGGCGTTGATGCCATGAACAGTGTGTATGAGACCGAAAACTACCAAGTGGTCACCAACGATGCCACTGGCACTCACAGCCTTCAGAAATACGAAGTGAAAGACAACTACAATTACAATTCGTTCACCATTGGACTCGGTGCTTTCATCGGCCTTCAAGCTTTTGTTGCCGACCTTCCTCTGTCACTCGGTTTTGAATATGGCCTGACTGGCATGCTGAGAACCAACGACAAGTGGTATCACGAAGTGGCCGACGGCGAGGGCAACTCACAGACCTACTACACCAGAGACGGCGACTACCTGCATTTCGACCAACTCACCAACAAGTCGAAATACATGGGTACCGACCTCAGATTCACCATCACTTATTACTTCAACAACAAATAAAAACTGACCTGTCATGAAGAAAGTATTATTGTTCCTATTACCCATGTTCATGATGGCTTTCGTGAGCTGCAGCAGCATGAGGACTTTGGAAAAAGCCCCAGCAGGCTCCATGACTCCGGAAGTAAGACTGAACATCAGCCTTGACGACATCGAGTATTTGGGCGAAAGCACCATCAGTGTCAGCACAAGATCCTACTTTGGCTGCATCAAACAAATCGACATGGTCAATGGTGAAGTTTTCGACCGTCACAACAACACTACTACAAGCCTGCTTGGCAACCTTGACATTAAGCTTCAAGGCGACATCGCCCTTGCCGCAGGCAAAGTCATCCAAGACTATCCCGAAGCCGACTATTTCGTCCCCGTTTCCTACAAAGACGAAGTTGCCCACTTGTTCCTGGGCAAATTGTCGACCAAGACCATGGTCATCAAAGCCTATAAGTACAAAAACAAATAATCCAAAACACTGAGCAAGGATAGTGTCGGAAGGCATTATCCTTGCTTTTTTATATCATGAAAAAAGCTCTCATTCTCATCACCGGATTGCTTTTGCTTTTCAGCGCTTGCAAGGAAAAGACATCTCCCGTCAATCTTTTTATCACCCGCGCCGATGACTATGGCAACGAGGTTTCGCACAGCATGTACATCCTGTTCCATATCCATGCCTTCTCAGCCGATGACCAGATTACCCGATTGGAGTGTTCCAGCTTTGACTCGGAAAACGGTGTCGAACAAGTCTTCGACACTTTATTTGCCAACACGAAAGATGTTGAATACGATTACGCGCACTACACAAAGTATTACACCACCAGCGAGAACATGGATGTCAAGTTGAGTTTCACTGTCCACACCTCAGGCGGTGACCAATTGACACAAGTAATACACTATCGCGTAAAAGGCAATGTGCTGCTCGTTCCTTACGAGAACATCATCCTTTACTCAGGAGAACAGTCCACAAAACCCAATGGTCTTTCCCTCGAATGGGTGAACCCGATCATCACACAGACTGCAGATTCTACCAAGATCGACATCTATGACTACCGTCCCATCGATGCCACTCCTGGCATGCTTTCGCATGAATGGAGAAGCCGAACCGATATCAAATTTGTCAGATACAACGACTTCAATTTCCCTGCTGCTACCGTAAAATACCTGCAAGACTCGTATTTGGCCGGCAACAAGTACAGTTCCCTTGGCAACATTAGCACTGGCGACATCATTCTGGTAGGCAGAGACAACAATGCCATCGGTGTGTTCCAAATCCAAGCCATCCATGATGAAGAAGGCTTTGAAAACGACCGATACGAACTGACTTTCAAGAAAAAGTAATTGTTCCTATACTTAAAGACAAAATCCGCCTCAATCGGGGCGGATTTATTGTTTTCATTCCATCCTCACTCGACGCAAATCCAGCAGATTCGTCGGATTACTGCCCATGTCTTTCACACGCTTGTTCACAAAACGCAGCACCTCATCGTAGAAAAGCACCACCACAGGGGCATCCCTCATCATCAGACTATCCATCTCCGTATAGTAACGGGCACGCTGTTCCAAGTCGTTGCAAAGCAAGGCTTTGTCATACAATTTATCGTACTGGGAATTGGTGTAATGCGTATAGTTGGGTCCGGCAGGGCAGTGATTCGATGTCGTGAACAGTGAGAGGTAGTTCTCTCCGTCAGGATAGTCTGCCACCCAAGAGGAACGGAAGAATTGCAAACTACCGGTGGACCTCATACTTCGCATCGTAGCTGGAGGCATCACTTCCATCTTGCACTGCAAACCGATTTGTTCCACCTGACTCTGCACAAACTTTCCGATGTCGGCATAGTCGGCCACGGTAGTGAGTTGCAAAAGATAGCCTTGCAGATGGTTGTCAGCCACCAAGCGCTGAGCCTGCTTCAAATCGTAACTATAGCCGATGGTACTGCTATGCCCTGGCAAACCCACGGGAATCATTCCGCCAGTTCCAGGTTCCCCGATGCCATTGCGCAGATAACGCAGCATCTTCTCGCGGTCAATACATAGGCTGACCGCCTGACGCAACGCACGCGCACGGTCGGGACCAAGCGGGTCATTGGGGTCGATGAAGAACGAGAAATACTCAGTGTTCAAGTACGGCTCGGTAATCAATTCGATTTTGTCCTCGTACTTCTTGCGTAGGTTACCATCGTAGGTCAGCAATTCGTCCTTATAGCGCGCATCAATACCCGACATGAAGTCGAACTTGCCTTTGATGAACTCCAAAAAGGCCACCTGCTTGTCGATGAGGAAGCTGACGGAGACTGCATCGATGTAAGGTAGTCTCTCCCCTGCTGCGTCACACTCGAAATAGTTGGGATTCTTGCGGAAAACAAGTTTCACGCCCTCTTTCCAATACTGGAACTTGAACGGACCCGTCCCGACAGGATGACTACGGAAATCATCACCATAATACTCAACGGCTTCATGCGGCACCACTGAAGCGTAGGTCATCGAAAGGATGCCCAAAAACGGCGGGAAGGGCTTGGATAGTTCAATTTGGAAAGTCGTGTCATCCAAGGCAGTGAAGGCATAATGGTCATCATCATGCTTGACCGATGAGAAAATCCACAGACCTGGTGAGTTCAGACTCTTGTCGACCACGCGGTTGAAGGAATAGACAAAGTCTTGGGCGGTTACCAAACGAAACTTAAGGGTCGGCGTTTCGACAGGCTCAACGACCTTAGCTTCTTCGTGTTGTGAAGGTCCCTGAGCCCGTCGAAGGGCCGACTGATAAAAGCAAGTGTCCTCATGAAACTGCACATCATCCCGCAGATGGAATGTGTAACGCAAACCATCCTCACTAATGTCCCACGACTTGGCCACCATCGGGACCAGATTCATCTTGTCATCGAATGCGACGAGACTATTGAACACTTGGTTGCAAGCCCAAATATGCGGCAAGTCCTTGGCATAAATCGGGTCGAGGGTCAGGATGCCGGCGGATTCGTTGTACTTAAAGATGGCGAGGTTTTCGTCATCATCTTGTCGCCGACCGCATCCTGCAGTCAGCACAAGCAACAAAACCAATCCCAGCAACCTTCTTCTCATTTTCACTTTACCTTAAAACCGATTACCTCAGGATGCAAGTTATTCAGATACTTGTTGTAATCCAAGTCGTTCTTATCCTGTTCCTTCTCCAAGGCCAAGTCGAGCACCTCCATCATGTTCTCCACATAGTGGAAGTTCAGTCCTTCGATGTAGTTTTCCTTGATGTCCTTGATATCGTGCTCATTGTCGATGGATAGGATGAGGTCGGTGACGCCATTGCGCTTGGCGGCCAGCATCTTCTCCTTCACACCGCCCACGGGCAAAACTCTTCCACGCAGCGTGATCTCACCCGTCATGGCCAGTTGGCTCTTCACCTTGCGTTGGGTGAAGGCTGAAGTCAAAGCGGTGAGCATGGTGATACCTGCCGAGGGACCATCCTTTGGCGTAGCGCCTTCGGGGATGTGGACATGCACATTCCATGCCTCAAACACATCAGGATTGATATTGAGTTGCGAAGCATGTGCCTTGATGAACTCGTAGGCAATGGTCGCAGATTCCTTCATCACCTCACCGAGGTTGCCCGTCAGCGAGAGATGTCCGCCGCCACGGCTCAAACTGACCTCAATGGACAGAATCTCGCCACCCACTTGCGTCCATGCCAAGCCCGTGGCCACACCCGGCATGGTGTGCTTCACCTCATCCTCATCATGATGCATCGGAACGCCGAGCACTTTCCGTATGTCGTCTATCGTGATTTTCTTGTCGAACTGCTCCTCGGTGACAACCTGCTTGGCGCGGAAACGCATCATATCGCCGATGCGTCGCTCCAGGTTACGCACGCCTGCCTCACGGGTGTAGTCATCGATGATGTGCATCACAATGTCCTTCGGGAAAGTGATTTGCTTGCTGTCAAGGCCATGCTCCTTCATCTGCTTAGGGATGAGGTGGCGTTTAGCAATCTCGTATTTCTCCTCACGCAGGTAGCCGCTCAAGTCAATGATTTCCATACGGTCGCGCAAGGCAGGATGGATGGTCGCGAGGTTGTTGGCCGTGGCGATGAAGAGAATCTTCGAGAGGTCGTAGTCCAACTCGATGAAGTTGTCGTAGAAGGTGTTGTTCTGCTCGGGGTCAAGGATTTCGAGTAAGGCAGCTTGAGGGTCGCCATTGATGTTGTTGCCGCTCACCTTGTCAATTTCATCAAGGACAAAGACGGGGTTGCCCGACTTCACTTTGCGCAGGTTTTGGATGATTCGACCTGGCATTGCGCCAATGTATGTCTTACGATGGCCGCGCAACTCTGATTCGTCGCGCACACCGCCGAGTGACATTCTGACATATTTACGGTTCAAAGCCCTCGCGATGGACTTGCCCAACGAGGTCTTACCCACGCCAGAAGGTCCGACAAGACACAAAATCGGTGATTTCATGTCATTGCGCAACTTCAGCACAGCGAGATGCTCGACAATACGGTCTTTCACCTTATCCAAGCCATAGTGGTCGGCATCAAGGATGCGTTGGGCGCGTTTCAAATCGAAGTTGTCCTTGGTATATTCTTCCCAAGGCAGGTCAACGAGGTATTGTAAATAGTTCAGCTGGATGCCGTATTCCGCTGCCTGCGAATTGGTGCGCTCTAGTTTTTTCAGTTCTCTCTCGAAGACCTCAGCCACTTCCTTCGACCATTTTTTCTTCGCTGCCTTCTCCGTCAACTCCTTGACATCCTGCTCGTTGGGAGTACCGCCCAACTCCTCTTGAATGGTACGAAGCTGTTGGTTAAGGTAATACTCACGCTGTTGCTTGTCCATGTCGACGCGCACCTTACTTTGGATCTGTTGCTTCAGTTCCAACATCTGCTGCTCGTCGGTCAGCACGGCCAACAGGTCAGAAGCCATCTGGTTGAGATTACGAGCCTCCAAAAGTCCTTGACGGACAGGCATATCGGCCTCTACATTGCTGGCCACGAAGTTCAGAAGAAACACAGGGTCATCAATGTTCTTGATGGCAAAGCCCGCCTCTTGCGACAGGTTGCGCGAGCGTGCGATGACCTGAATGGCCAACTCCCTCACGGATTGTATCAAAGCATTGAATTTACGCGAGTTAGGAATATCCACAGAAGCCGCATAAGGCATCACTGTAGCTTTAATGTAGGGTTCGACCTGTGTCGGTTCCACCACTTCAAAACGGCGTTTGCCCTGAATGATGACCGTGACATTACCGTCAGGCATCTCAAAGGTCTTGAGGATTTGCGCCGAGGTGCCCACCTTATACAAGTCGTCAAGCATCGGTTCCTCCACATTCGCATCCTTCTGTGCAATAACACCGATAAACTTGCGTTTGCGGTTGTATTCTTTAACCAATTGAATGGACTTGTCGCGACCCACAGTGATGGGAATCACCACGCCAGGATAAAGCACCGAGTTACGCAAAGGTAAAATGGGCAGTTCCTCTGGCACTTCCTCTTCCTGAGAAAGGCGTCCTTCCTCAATGGTCAACACGGGAATGAACTCGGGATTGGAGTCCATCATATCTGAAAACAATTCGGGTTCAACTTTATAACTCATAAAACAGTATTTGCATAAGGCGACAAAATGTCAGTCTGCCGCCGTTTCACACCTTATTATATATGTAGCGCAAAGATACGACAATAATGATGCCAAGGCAAAAAAAAAGCCCTCGCGACTGGCAAGAGCTTCATTCTTTTGATATGGTTCAACTTACTTGGCTTCCTTCTTCTCGAAGAACTTCTTGTACTTGTTGTTGAACTTATCAACACGACCGGCGCTGTCGACGAGCTTCATCTTACCCGTGTAGAAGGGGTGTGATGCGCTGGAGATTTCGAGCTTCACCAGAGGATATTCGTTGCCGTCTTCCCACTTGATGGTTTCCTTAGTGTTGATGGTCGAGCGCGACAGGAAGGTCACATCATTCGACATATCTTTGAAAACAACCAGTCTGTAATTCTTAGGGTGAATGTCTTTTTTCATCGCTTACTTTCCTTTTGATTTTGAGTGTGCAAAAGTACAACATTTTATTGGAATGGCAATCGTTTTGGAGATTTTTTTTTGCACAATACGCCAATAAACTAAATTTCAATGATTTACGCTACAAATTACGCCCCGGACAATGACACTAATTAAAGGTTGATTCATATTTGTTGGGTTTTGGTTGATCAGATTAAACAAATCTCCGGCACAAGCTAGTCCTAACGAGAAGAACAAACAGCTCGAACCGTCCGACCGTATGCCCTACCAAAGGTGTTGTAGAGGTCGCAATCCTCAAAACTGATGATGAATTGGAAGCCTTTGACACCGTCAGGAGCGTACTTGTAGAGCGTACTTGACCAATAGGAGCCTTCGTCGTCGATGAGGCGAGACTCTTCGTCAAAACGGCTATCCCCAGCGGGCAGGAAAATACTGTTGCCATTACGAGCAGTGAAAAGACATCCTTTCACTCCATTTATTGTAGTCCATGAATGGGTGCATTTTCTCAACAGCTCGACCCATTGGTTGTAGGTCGGAGTGCTCCAGCCCTCACCCCAGTTGACTGTGGCAGCATCGTCATTCGGTTGAAGAGTGACCAAATCGTCAGTGAAGCCATTGAAACCAAAATCAGATTTGCTACAATACTTTGTGAGCAGGTTGTAGTCACCTTTGCAGTAGTTATAGGTGCTCCAATTATAGGTGTCTTTCGGCGCGGTCTCGCCCCAAGCGAAATACTCGCCGTATTGATCGGGGCTTTCAGCGCCCACATTACAAGTCGCCCACATCGTGCCGCTCGGCAAACCAAGGTCGACATAATCGTGGCCTTTGTAGGTGCCGTTACCTCCATTGTCTTTTGTGCATCCTTCGGCACAGACTATTGCTATTGTTAGTATTATGACAGCTATGGTTTTTGTGATTTTTTGCATGACTTTTATTCTCCTTTCAATCGTTTGATGCCTAGAGTTAGTTCTTGCAGACAGGTCGCACGGCTTGTCCATCATAACGGTTGTCATCGTACATATAACAGAAGTCACTACCACTACTATGGCCGAACATAAGAGCCCATGCACGGTATGGATCACCAAGGAGAAGTGATTTCGACCAATATTTTCCGTAGCTGTCATAACTTGGTAAAAAGATACTATGACCGTTGTTCGCTGTAAAAAGCATACCTTTTACACCCTTCTGTGTCACCCAAGCATAGGTTGAGCAATCAATAAGTTCTTGCCATTGTTCTTTGGTTGGTGTACGCCACCCACTGCCCCAGCAGGCTGTTGCAGCATCATCACCAATCTGCAAAATAGTTAAAGTGTCAACGAAATTATTGTACCCAAAGTTAGCTTTGCTACAGTACTTGGTTAGTTGATTAAAATCTCCCTCACAGTATTTGTAGGTATTCCAATTGTAGATTCTTTTTGGTTCTGTCTCACCCCAAGAAAAATAATCATAGTAATTCTCAGGTGTATCTGAGCCCACATTACAAGTTGCCCATAATGTGCCACTTGGCAAACCGAGATCAACATAATCGTGGCCGTTGTAGGTGCCATCAACATGATTCTGGTCATCGGGTTTCGTACAACCTGTGGCGCCAATCAACGCCGCCGTTAGCATTATGGCTGCTATGGCCTTCATGATTTTTTGCATAATATTCGATTTGATGATTTCATGTGGCAAAAGTAGCGTTTTTCGGGGAAAAACATGCGTTATTGCATAGAAAAACCTAAATATTTCAAAAAAGGTTGGGCACATGGTTTTATTTCTTATCTTTGCAGCAAAATAAACGAGTTAAACTTAATCAACAAATTATAAACCAACAAATTAAACAACAAACTGTAATGAAACAGGCTTTTAATTTCAACGCAGGTCCCTGCGTATTGCCCAAGCAGGCTATCGAAAGCACCGTCAAGGCGCTCTATGATTTCGACAACACCGGTATCGGTATCGCCGAGATTTCTCACCGCACCCCGGGTTGGGAGCGCATCATGGCTGAGACTCGTCAACTGTGGCGCGACCTCCTCAACATCCCTGAGGAGTACGAAGTTCTCTTCCTCGGTGGTGGTGCAAGCACACAGTTCTTCACTGTGCCCGCCAACCTCATGAAGACCAAGGCCGCCTACCTCCAGACCGGCGTCTGGGCCAAGAAGGCCGCCAAGGAAGCCAAGCTGTTCGGTAAGGTCGACATCGTCGCCTCTTCCGAAGAGAAGACCTACACCTACATCCCGAAGGGATACACCATCCCGCTGGATGCCGACTACTTCCACATCACTACCAACAACACCATCTATGGTACTGAAATCAAGTACGACATGGACTGCCCCATCATGCTCGTCGCTGACATGAGTTCCGACATCATGAGCCGTCCCGTCGACGTGAAGAAATACGGCCTCATCTACGGTGGCGCCCAGAAGAACGTCGGCCCCGCTGGCGTGACCTTCGTCATCGTGAAGAAGGACATCCTCGGCAACATCGGCGACCGCGCCTACATGAACCCGCTGCCGACAATGGTCGACTTCCGCACCCACGCTGCTGAAGAAGCCAAGAACATCAGCATGTTCAACACCCCGCCCGTACTGCCTATCTTCATGATGCACGAGACCCTCGTGTGGCTGAAGGACACCATCGGTGGCGTCGAGGCTATGAACAAGATAAGAAGTCACAAATGCTTTACGAAGAGATCGACCGCAACAGCATGTTCGTCGGCACCGCCGAGAAGGAAGACCGTTCCATCATGAACCACTGCTGGGTCATGGCTCCCGGTTACGAGGACAAGCAAGACGCCTTCATGGCCTTCGCCAAGGAGCGCGGCATGGTCGGCATCAAGGGTCACCGCAGTGTCGGTGGTTTCCGCGCCAGCCTCTACAACGCCTGCCCGATTGAGGCCGTCGAAGCCCTCGTCCAGTGCATGCAAGATTTCGAAAAAGCCAACAAGTAAAAACGGCTATTGGCCACTGGCTCCTGGCTCCTGGCAGCTTCAACGAAGGGTAAAAGCATCCCATTTAGGTGAAGCTGCCAAAAGCCAAAGGCCAGAAGCCAGAAGCAATAAAAACAACACTTAAAACAAACAAACAATCGAAATGAAAGTATTAGTTGCAACTGAAAAGCCTTTTGCCAAGATCGCCGTTGACGGCATCCGCGAAGTCGTTGAGAAGAATGGCTATGAACTGGCTCTTTTGGAAAAATATACCGATGTCAATGACCTCTACAAGGCCGTTGCCGATGCCGATGCCCTCATCGTCCGTTCCGATAAGGTGACGAAGGAAGTCATCAATCACGCCAACAACCTGAAGATCGTCGTCCGCGCTGGTGCCGGTTACGACAACCTCGACCTCGAGGCTTGCACCGCCAAAGGCATTGTGGCCATGAACACCCCCGGTCAAAACAGCAACGCCGTTGCCGAACTCGTCATGGGTATGCTGGTCTACGCCGTTCGTAACTTCTACAACGGCAAGAGCGGCAGCGAACTGATGGGCAAGAAGCTCGGTCTGCTGGCCTTCGGTAACGTGGGTCGCAACGTCGCCCGCATCGCCAAGGGCTTCGGCATGGATGTCTACGCTTTCGACGAATTCGTCCCCGCCGAGAAGATCGAAGAGGCTGGTGTGCACGCCGTTGCCAACCGCGACGCCCTCTTCGAGACCTGCGACGTGGTCAGCCTGCACATCCCGGCCACTGCCGAGACCAAACAGAGCATCAACTACGCTGTGGTGAACAAGATGCACAAAGGTGGCATCCTCGTCAACACCGCCCGTAAGGAAGTCATCAACGAGCCTGAACTGCTCAAGCTGATGGCCGAGCGTACCGACCTCAAGTACATCACCGACATCATGCCCGATGCCGATGCCGAGTTCAAAGCCTTCGAAGGCCGCTACTTCGCCACGCCCAAGAAGATGGGTGCCCAAACCGAAGAAGCCAACATCAACGCTGGTTTGGCCGCTGCCAACCAGATCGCTGATTTCTTCAAGACTGGCAACAAGCGCTTCCAAGTGAACAAATAATTAACCAACAGCGAAAGACACCGCAAGCTTGTCTTGTGGTGTCTTTTCCTTAATTGCCTGATAATGATTCCGGAAACCACAAAACCCACCAATTTCTTCAAATTTGAGGGACTCCGCATTTACCATAAATCCGTCGATTTCACCAATGCCATCCTGTCCCTCAGCAACACCGTCCAAACAAACGCCCAAAAGATCATCGTTGACCAGTTCCTCAATGAAGCCGGCCATATCTCTGCCAACATCATCGAAGGTGCCGGCCGATCAAAAACGGAGTTTATCGATTACTTGCAGAAAGCCAAGTCGAATATAGGCAAATGCATGATGCTCTGCGCCTTAGCCTCCAAACAATCACTCATTGACGAAACCCAAGAAACCGACATCCGCAACGAACTCATGGAACTCACCAAGATGGTTGGCGCGCTCATCCTCTCTTTTCAGAAACATGAATCAGTCAATAACCCAGAAGTCTGACTGTCAATAAGTACATAATTAAATTTAGTCTACATATAGAGACAATGACTTGTGACTATGACCATGACCGCTTAAACAAAGCTATGGAACTTCTACTTTAAGTAAAAGCAGTCATGGTCATAGTCAATGGTCATAGTCGAAAAAACTAAAGAATAAAGCTATAATATCAAAAGAACAACAATTAAAACTCTAATACAATGTCAGTTATCAAACCGTTCAAAGGATGGCGTCCTGGCGTGGACATCGTCCAGAAACTCGCCTCCCGTCCCTACGACGTGCTGAACACCGAAGAGGCACGCAAGGAATGTGAGGGCAACCCCTATAGCCTGCTCCATGTGACCAAGGCAGAAATCGACCTGCCCGAAGGCTACAAGGACAGCGACCTCGAGACCTATCTGAAAGTTGTTGAAAACTTCAATAGCTTCAAAGACTTCGGATGGATCAAGCAAGACCAAGAGGAGAAGCTCTACATCTATGCCCAAAGCATGAACCCCACCGACGCCAACGCCCACTGGCAGTATGGCATCGTGGCCTGCGCCTACAGCGAGGACTATGTGAACAAGGTCATCAAGAAACACGAGCTGACCCGTAAGGACAAAGAGGAAGACCGCATGAAGCACATCCGCCTCACCAACGCCAATGTCGAGCCTGTGTTCTTCGCCTACCCTGCCGTCGCCGAAATCGACGCCATCGTGAGCAAGATCACCGCTGAGAAGCCCATCTATGACTTCATCGCCAAGGAAGACGGCTTCGGCCATCGCTTCTGGATCATCGACGACAAGGCCACCATCGCACGCCTCGTCGAACTGTTCGACAAGAAGGTCCCGGCCATGTACATCGCCGACGGTCACCACCGCAGTGCCGCTGCTGCCCTTGTCGGTCAAGAGAAGAAAGAGAAGAATCCTGCCCACACTGGCAAGGAAGAGTACAACTACTTCATGACCGTCATCTTCCCCGACAACCAGTTGAATGTCATCGACTACAACCGCGTCGTGAAAGACCTCAACGGCCTCAGCACCAAGGACTTCTTCAAAGCCCTGCAAGAGAACTTCGACATCGAATGCAAGTGCAACTGCACCAAGGACGGCGGCAAGTGCAACTGCGAGTTCCCCTGCCACTGCGAGTGCGACACCGAGTACAAGCCCAACAAGCTGCATAACTTCTCGATGTACATCGAGGGTGTGTGGTATAGCCTGACGGCCAAGCCCGGCACCTACGACGACAACGATCCTATCGGCGTGTTGGATGTCACCATCCTCAGCAACCTTGTCCTCGACAAGATTCTGGGCATCAAGGACCTCCGCACCGACAAGCGCATCGACTTCGTTGGCGGTATCCGTGGATTGGGCGAGCTGAAGCGTCGCGTCGACAGCGGTGAGATGAAGGTCGCCTTCGCGCTCTATCCTGTGAGCATGAAGCAGATCATCGACATCGCCGACACGGGCAACATCATGCCTCCCAAGACCACTTGGTTTGAGCCCAAACTCAGATCAGGTCTAGTGATCCACACATTGGATTAAAAATGACACGGATTTCACGATGTGTCATCCCTACAAATGAAAACCACGGGGCGAGAGATTCTTGCCCCGTGGTTTTGTTTTATACCCTCAACAACTTATAGCTGATTCCTAGTTAGTTCATACAGCAATAATACCAAACTCCAACAATCACCATTTGGTGCAGTAGTTGGTCGAGACCATAAAGCATCCAATATGGTTTTTGCCGATTGTCAGCCAAAATTGGTAAACGTGCCGACAATCGTGCTTTTGTCCAGTCTATGAGGAAATGAGTTCCCCATTCCACTGCTATGGCAAGCAAAACGAATCTCCAAGAGGTTGCCCAAAGCAGCAGGCAAATCGCCATCAACCCGGCATGGATGACCGCGTGCAACATGATTGGCCATGGGTTGCGCCCGTCCGCTTTCGCCCGGATCATCTTTGGAGTGGTGAGGCAGAAATCGGCCAGATAGTGGCAGACGAGAAGGAAAATGAGTAATAACGTTGGCGACATCATGATTAATATTCCCCTTTTTCGTAAACGGTGATGTAGATGCGCCAAAGTGCCACATCCTCCCAAACGTATTTCACAAATCGTACGTCGTCCACAACACGTTTTCTCCCCAGATCATCAATCCATGTGTCACCGACCTTTTCACTCGGTTCTTGCTGGCACATGCCGCGTTCTTCGACTTCCACTTCATTTACAATGCTAAATGGCATATTTACAATCCCTTAATCCGTGTCGGGCGCAACTTTTATTGGTTAATTGTTGAGTATTATTTAGAAAAACTCCACCACCTCATCCAACGGCCGATGTTCAGGCTGTCGAGGCTCGCCTGACCTGTAGCCCAACGAAATGACCGCCATAATGGCTTCGTTTTCAGGGATGTTAAACAGTTCGCGAAGGGCATCGGAATCACGCATGCCCATGATGAGCGTGTCGAAGCCTTTGGCACGGGCCTTCAGGATGAAATAAGCATTACTGAGGCCGTTGTCGTAGGCACCCCAGCCATCGCCCACCTCGTTGGTCTGCTCGCCACGGAAGAAGCCCGACTTGCCTTTCTCGTATGTGGAGACAATCAGCACGGGAGCACCGGCAATGTTCTGCTTGTTGCGTTCGCCCACAAGGTTAGATACTGCTTCTATCTTCTCCGGACTCATGGCCACATAGTATTTCGAAGGCTGTTGGTTGGCCCAAGAGGGTGCTTCCTGCGTGGCGATAAGCAGTTCGCGCACCTCGGCCTCGCTGATGGTCTTCGTGGCATCATAACTGCGCACACTTCTACGGGTTGCCAACACTTCATCGAAGGAAACCACATTGGTTGTGGCTGGTTCATTGTTGTTTTCTTTGTTGTTCGAACAGCCAGTGAGCATCAAGAATGCTAACACTGCCGCAAAAAGTAAAGTTGATTTTGTGTTTTTCATGTTTTAATACGATTAGTTTTCGGGACAAAGGTAGGAAAAAACAACACTCTAGCAAGAAAAAACGTACCTTTGCAAAAACAAAACGATGGAACAGGTCAATATCACCCCCAACCTCATCAAGCACTATGCCGACTATCTTCGGCTGGAGCTTTCGCTGTCCGACAACAGCGTAGAGGCTTATTGCCATGATGCCCACCTGTTTCTGCAATACCTTGAGGCAGAAAAAGTATCAACAGACATCAATGCCATCACTCAAGAAACCATCGAGAACTTCTTCGCCTACCTCTTTGACCTCAACATCGGAGCCACCTCACAAGCCCGCATACTTTCGGGGTTGAAGTCATTTTGGCGCTATCTCACTCAAGAGGAAATTGCCGAGAAAGACCCGACCCTACTCATCTCCTCGCCCACCCTAGGACGACATCTTCCCGAGGTGCTGAGCTATGAGGAAATCCAAAAGATGATCGACAGCATCGACCTCAGCCAACCTATAGGCCACCGCAACAAAGCCATGATAGAAGTTCTTTACGGCTGCGGCTTACGCGTCTCAGAACTCATCAACCTACAAATCAGCGACATATACAAAGAGGACGGTTTCCTTCGCATCTTCGGCAAAGGCAGCAAGGAACGATTAGTGCCCATCGGCGACAGCAGCCTGAAAATCCTGTTTCAATACATTGAAGGCGCCAGACAGCACATTACTCCCAAGCCTAAATTCACCGATACCGTTTTCCTCAATAGCCGAGGCACAGGACTGACCCGACAAATGGTCTTCCTCATCGTGAAAGACTTAGCCGAGAAAAATGGTATTGATAAAACCATCAGTCCTCACACCTTCAGACACAGTTTCGCTACCCATCTACTGGAAGGTGGTGCCAATCTACTTGCCGTCCAACAAATGCTCGGTCACGCCAGCGTGAGCACAACGGAAATCTACACGCACATCTCTGACGAATTGCTTCGTGACACACTAACTACCTATCATCCGCGTTTTAAGAAATGCTGAATGTGGAATTATGAATGCGGAATGGGGCAAAGCCCAGCGTCGCATCGCGACATTCAGCATTCATCATTCAGCATTCCGAATTAATTCCTATCTTTGCAAAAAATATCCACCATGGACACCACAAAGTTCGACTTCCAGAAAGGTTTGCGCCCCGACCGTTTCTTCCTCCTGGCCGGCCCTTGCGTGATTGAGGACGAGACCTCTCCCCTCTTCATCGCCGAGACCTTGAAAAACATCTGCCAAAAACTGGATATCCCCTTGGTTTTCAAAGGCTCCTACCGCAAGGCTAACCGCTCCAGATTGGACTCGTTCACCGGCATTGGTGACGAAAAAGCGTTGAAGGTACTGCAAAAAGTCGAGCAGGAATTTGGAATTCCCGTGGTGACCGATATCCATTCCGCCGAGGAAGCCGCCATGGCTGCCGAATATGTGGATGTACTGCAAATTCCCGCTTTCCTCTGTCGTCAGACCGACCTCCTGGTAGCCGCAGCCAAGACAGGCAAGACCGTCAACATCAAGAAGGGGCAATTCCTCTCCGGCGAGGCCATGGGCTTTGCGGTTGAGAAAGTCAAGCAGTCGGGCAACGACAAAGTTATGCTCACCGAGCGCGGATCGATGTTCGGCTATCAGGATTTGGTGGTGGACTATCGCAATATTGCTGCTATGCAAAAGTTTGAGGTGCCTGTCATCCTTGATGTTACTCATTCTTTGCAGCAACCCAACCAAAGCAGTGGTGTCACAGGCGGACAGCCCGAATTAATCAACCTCATTGCCAAGGCAGGCATTGCAGCAGGTGCCGATGGCATCTTCATGGAGGTGCATCCTGAGCCTCAAAAAGCCAAGTCCGACGGGGCTAACATGCTCCGCCTCGACCTCGCAGAAAAATTGTTGGAAAAACTCGTTCGGATAAAAGAAGTGTTGTAAGATATCTCACGCAGAATACGCAGAACTATGGGAAGCGCGAAGCGACACATAATTTACATCCGATAGGCTTTTGTGATTTCTGCGAATTCTTCGTGAAAATAATACAGAACCGTGTAAAAACAAAACACTAATTCTGTGTGAAACAGATCAATTTATTGCATCCTTATATTCACAATTTGTCCCGTCTCGGTGTCAAACACCAACTTCGTGTTTGTCAGAGGAGCCATCAGCATAGCACCCAACTGGTTGACCGTCACCCTGTCTTCCAACAAAGTTGTAGTGCCACACATCACCTTCACCTGAGCAGTTTCGGGAACACGATAGAAGACCTTGTTCTCATACGACATCGACTCAATGGCCGACTGGCTAGGAGCATTGATGGCCGCCGTCGTGTTAAGCGAAAGAGTCTGAACCGTAATCATGTTTCCTGAGCCTCCCGTGCCCACTGTCAAACCTTCAGTCTCAGAGAACTTGGCGACAGTTTGGGTCGGCACTTCCTTGTTCGGAATCACATACAGGGTCTTCACCACTTTCTTAGCAATGTGTTTACCCAAAAGCAAACTGGTATATTCTTTCTCCATGTCATCCAGCTTTTTATACATGGTGTTGAAAGTCTCGGGATTGGAGGCCATCTCGACATCGCCAGAAATCAAATAAAACTTAGCCTTGCGAATCTCAACAATCTTATCAGCCACTTCTTTGGCTATTTGGGAATTGTTCTTTCCCGCAAGTATCAGAGGAATAAAGCCTTCGCAAACTTCATCCTCTTCCAGGATATTGGATTGCTCTTCCCTACTCGGCAAAGGCATATCCTCCACAGCATCAGTGGCATTACCTATACCTACGCTTCGAATGATACCATTGGACAGCACATCGAATTGCGTCTTACTTCCTCTTGAGCTCGACATAGTGACGAAAAACAAAGCATTGGGATCAGGACCCGAAACAGTCGACATATTCACGCCAAGAAGCTTATATTCCCTGGATTCAAATTCAACAATGTCCTCCATTTCAAAATAGTTGGAGGCATAGTCGCTGAGCGGACCCTTCTCAAGTTTCACCTCTTCGATGATGAAATCCAGTTTCAGCATAGTCTGAGGCAATGAATAATACACGCCGTTTTGCTGACCTGGTGCGACATTCTTGGCAAAAGTAGTGGTGAACTGCGCTTGGAGTTGGCCGCCCATCATGGTCAAGGCCAGCAGCATCAAAGCGATTTTAGTGACAATTCTATTCATTTCTTTAATGTTTAAGTTTCAAACTTCAAAAATACATATTTTTTGACAATCTCGTCATTCAGTGACCACTTTTTCCTTTCGGCTGAAAAGCAATAAGGCTAAAAATGTCAGCAACCCATTGATTATCAGAATTTCAAAACCTATCTTATAGCCACCAAACAATTGAGGCGAATACATCTTCAAAAAGTAACTGATGACAGGTGATGCGACAGCAATGAAAGGCACGGCTTTGTCGATGACTTTTCTGTTTTTGACAAACAATCCAAAGGTGTATAAGCCCAACAACGGTCCGTAAGTATAACCCGCAATGTCGAACACCTTATCAATCAATGACTCGTTGTGGAATGGACGGAAAGCAATGATAACCAACAAGTAAAGCATGGCGAAGGCCACATGAATCCATTTGCGGCGTTGCGTGATTTGCTGTTCGGTCAACTGTTTCTTGTCGAAGTGCATGAAATCGAAGCAGAAAGTGGTTGTCAGGGCTGTCAACGTACCGTCGGCGCTGGAATAGCCTGCAGCCACAAGTCCGATAACAAAGACGATTGCCGTAAACTTACTCAAGGAGAAGGCCACCGAGGGAAAAATCTTGTCGTTGACCACTACGCCCGCTTCATTAACAGGCAGTTGGAATCCCGTTTGTTGGGCATAATAAATCAAGGCGGCACCCAAGCAAAGGAACAACCCGTTGACAATAACAAACAACAAGCTCGATGTCATCACATTCTTTTGTGCATCACGCAAGTTCTTGCAAGTCAAGTTTTTCTGCATCATATCCTGGTCCAAGCCCGTCATGGTGATGGTGATGAACATGCCACTCAGCACTTGTTTTACCCAAAACTTGTTGTGCGTCCAGTCAGTTTCAAACACTTTGGTATAACCTTTTGCGGAGGCGGATTTCAGCAGGTCGCCCAGCGAGATGTTCAGGTTCTTCATGATAAACCAAGCCGTCAAAAAAGCAGCCAGCAAAAGGAAAGTCGTTTGCAAGGTGTCGGTCCAAACCACCGTCTTGATGCCACCTTTAAAGGTATACAAAAGAATGATGGCGATAAAAATGACCGCTGGCACCCAAAACGGGACGCCCCAGTCCTTGAAAACGAACTCATACAGTACAAAAACAACAAGATACATGCGCAAAGCGGAGCCCAACAATCGCGACAAGATGAAAAATGCAGCGCCCGTCTTTTCCGACCTTGGGCCAAAACGCATCTCAAGGTAGGAATAGATGGAGGTCAAATTGAGTCGATAATATAATGGCAGCAACAAAAGCGCAATCACCGCATAGCCAAGCACATAGCCCAACACCAAAGGAAAATAAGTGAATTGGCCTGTGTAGACACCACCTGGAACTGACATGAAGGTCACGCCTGACAAAGAGGCACCAATCATGCCGTAGGCCACCACGAACCATGGCGAACTCTTGTTGCCACGGAAAAACGCATTGTTGTCGGACTTGCGCGCCGTAAAATGCGAAATCACAAACAAAAGGACGGTATATAAAACAAAAACAACAAGTATGATGGTTGCATTCATGATGTTCAAATTTGGTTGTGCAAAAATAGGAATAAATGTCGGACTTGAAAGAAATTACCGTACTTTTGCAGCCCGTTAAATACACTGTACAATGAAAGGCCTCTACACCATCCTTTTACTCATCGTATCCAATGTATTCATGACTTTTGCATGGTACGGACAGCTGAAACTGCTCGAAATCGTCCCCTCTTCGAAAGACTGGCCACTGTTTCTGGTCATCCTCATGTCTTGGGGCATTGCCTTGTTCGAGTATTCCTTCATGATCCCTGCCAACCGCATCGGTGCGATGCAAAACGGAGGCCCTTTCAACCTTATTCAATTGAAAGTCATTCAAGAAGCCGTTTCGCTGACGGTGTTCACTGTCATCGTCATCACGGTGTTCAAGACAGAGACCTTCCGTTGGAACCACATCCTTTCATTTATCTTTATTATCCTTGCTGTGTTTTTTGCCTTCAAAAAGTAGTTTTTTGTTGCGATTAAAGGAAAAATGCATGATATTTGCGGACTGAAAAAGACACTATTAACTGACAAAAAAGAAAGGAACTCATATGAAATTTTATGACATTGATTCAGTTTTCACCTTTGGCAAATACGAAGGTATGACCATCGCCGAAGTGTACGAAAAAGACCCAAAGTACTTGAAATACTGCGAAGAAAACATTGACGAGTTTTATGTCTCCCCTTCCGTGATGCGTGAATTGAAGTCGATGAACCGTGCCATCAACGATTCAGCTTTGCTTGATGCCAACTTCGACAAGATGAGCGACGACGAAATCGACGAGTTCATCAGCGGTCACGATGAAGAAGACGAGTTCGACGAGTCGAAACTGGAACGCGACTTCGACTGGGACAACAACGACTTTGCCGATGACTCGCCGTTCGATGAGTTTGAGGATGAATTCGATGAAGAGGAATTCAACGATGAGTTCGGCGACAGCTTTGATGAAAGCATCGACGGAGGATTTGATGAATTGTATTGAAAAGAATTGTAGTATTTCTTTTTTAGAAGCAAATCTCCCATAAATAAAGCCACCTTGCGGTGGCTTTTTTGCTATAGTTCGGTCGGATTTGCAATCCGACCGCATCGAATTGGGGATTTGCAATCCCCTTTTTATGCATTAATCCGTTCCGAAATGGAATATACCCGTTTCTCGCGCTGCGTAGATGTAATCATTTCTGCCAAAAATCCAGTTGAGAACAATTGCACACCCAAAACAATGGCCAAAAGAGCAAAATAGAACAATGGTCTGCGCGTCATGCCATAGACATGGAAAAACAGGCGTGAGCAAGCGAGATACACTGCAATGAAAAAGCCCACAAGAAAGGTAACCGAACCCAGCACACCGAAGAAATGCATGGGACGGTTGCTGAACTTCGAGATGAAGTTGATGGTGACGAGATCGAGATAGCCACGGATGAAACGACTCATGCCGAACTTGCTCTTACCGAACTTGCGCTTTTGATGGTGAACCACCTTTTCGCCGATATGGCCGAAACCGTTCATCTTGGCTATGACGGGGATGTAACGGTGCATCTCACCGTACACCTGAATGCTCTTTACCACCTCATTGCGATAGGCCTTCAAGCCACAGTTGAAGTCGTGCAGCTTGATGCCCGACATCCTGCGCGTCGTCCAATTGAAGAATTTCGAGGGGATGTTTTTCATCAGTTTGGAGTCGTAACGCACCTTCTTCCAACCAGAAACGAGGTCATAACCGTCATCTTTGATCATCTTGTAGAGTTCAGGGATTTCGTCGGGGCTGTCCTGAAGGTCGGCGTCCATAGTGATGACCACATCGCCTTGTACAACCTTAAAGCCCTCGTTCAATGCTGGCGACTTGCCATAGTTTCTCCTGAAACGCAACGCTTTCACATTAGGATTGGCCTCCGCAAGACCTTGGATAACGGACCAAGAATTATCGGTGGAGCCATCGTCAACAAAGACGATTTCGTAAGAGAAGCCATGCTCGTCCATCACGCGACGAATCCATGCCTCCAGCTCGGGCAATGATTCGGCTTCGTTCAGCAGGGGTACGACAACGGAGATATCCATAGTTTTGTTTTTTTTACTATGGCCACTGACCATGACTATGACCACTTCCACGGGAACGCTGAAGCTTCAGCCTTTGGTCAAAGTGGTCATGGTCATAGGCCATAAGCCATAGTCACTTAATTTCAGTTTTTCCACCCATATAGGGTTGCAGGGCTTTCGGGATGGCCACGGAGCCATCGGCGCGGAGGTTGTTCTCCAGGAAGGCGATCAACATGCGCGGTGGGGCAACCACAGTGTTGTTCAAGGTGTGGGCAAAATAGTTGCCGTTCTTGCCCTTTATTCTAATCTTCAGACGGCGTGCCTGGGCATCACCGAGATAAGAGCAGCTGCCCACCTCGAAGTACTTCTTCTGTCGCGGTGACCATGCCTCAACATCCAAGGACTTCACCTTCAAGTCGGCCAAGTCACCAGAGCAGCACTCCAATGTACGCACAGGAATGTCCATCGAGCGGAACAGGTCAACGGTATTTTTCCACATTTGTTCGTACCAATAGTCGGCATCCTCTTGTTTACAAAGCACCACCATTTCTTGTTTCTCGAACTGGTGGATACGATACACCCCGCGTTCCTCGATGCCGTGAGCGCCTTTTTCCTTACGGAAGCAAGGTGAATAGCTTGTAAGCGTAAGTGGCAGAGATTCTTCGGGAACGATTTGATCGATGAACTTGCCAATCATCGAGTGCTCACTGGTGCCGATGAGATAGAGGTCTTCGCCTTCAATCTTGTACATCATGGCATCCATTTCAGCAAAACTCATCACGCCGGAGACAATCTCGCTACGCACCATGAAAGGCGGGATGCAATAAGTGAAGCCACGGTCGATCATGAAGTCGCGAGCATAGGTGATAACGGCGGAATGCAGGCGAGCGATATCGCCCATGAGGTAATAAAAGCCGTTGCCTGCCACGCGGTGAGCCGAATCCAAATCCAAGCCGTTGAACTTGGCCATAATGTCGGCATGGTAAGGCACCTCGAAATCAGGCACCACAGGCTCGCCAAAACGCTCCTTCTCTACATTAAAGGTATCGTCCTTCCCTATAGGTACCTCAGGAGCGATGATGTTCGGGATGGCATACATCACTTTCGTCAGTTGCTCCATGAGCGATGTCTGTTGCTTGCCGAGTTGTTCCAGTTCTTGGGCGTTGGCCTCGACGAGTTTCTTCATCTCGTTGGCTTTCTCGACTTCCTTGTTCTTGAAGAGGATGCCGATTTCTTTAGAGATGGAGTTGCGTTGCGAGCGCAGGTCGTCGGCGCGCTGCTGGCAGTCACAATATTGGGTGTACAAGTTGATGGCCTCGTCGACGAGGGGCAACTTGCTGTCTTGGTATTTCTTCTTGATGTTTTCCCTGACCATGTCGGGGTTTTTGACTAAAAACTTGATGTCTATCATAGGTTTATCGTTTTGCTTCGTAAAAACGGGCAAAGATAGGAAAAAATATGCAAAGGATGGAAAAAATATACAATAGCATAAAAACAGAAAACCCCTCACCTGTTTCGGTGAAGGGTCTCCGTTGTGGGTGGGCGGCGAACTACTTTCCCACGGTCTCCCGCAGTATCATCGTCG
>ONFF01000007.1 GCA_900317055.1 uncultured Bacteroidales bacterium
CATCGATGTTCTTCATCTCTGCGGCAAACGACGACAGCCCCTTCTCGATGGACTCCTCGTCGCCGATGCAGAAGAAAACCTCATCCTTGACGGCGATGTCGGCCGATTGTGCCGGAATGCCGAACCCGTATTGGAACAGGTACTGGCACAGCGTCAAGGTCTTCAAAACCACGGTCTTGCCACCCATGTTGGCACCCGTGATCAAGGTGGGCTTCTGCCCGAAGGTGAGGCTCACCGGCTGGAAGGCGCGTTTGCGCTGCGCCAAGGCGTCCTTCACCTGCGGATGGAACATCGCCTCGTAACGGCTGATGTCATCCTTCGAAATCGTCGGGAAGCAAAGTCCCAACTGCTTTATCTGCAAGGCTTTGGCGAGGTTCATGTCAATCTTCGCCATCGCGATTTGGGCTTCTTCCAAAGCCTTCGCAAAAGGAACCAACTGCTTGCTCAAATCCCTCCGCACGCCTTCTTCAATCTCGGCGCACTCGGCCAAGAGTTCCTCTTGTCGGCTGGGATTCTGGCGCATCTGCGCACGCAGGTCACGCAGCTCTTGGCAATAGGAGTCATACACATAGAAAGTCGCCATCTTCAGCCCATCGGGGTCAAGGATGGTGATGACCTCATTCAGGTCGGGCACGGCGATGGCCTTGTCCAAGCCGTGGGCTTTCATACGCTCCGCCACATCGACGGCCAAGATGGCCAGATGCTTCACCTCGAAGAGTTCGATGTCGTCCAAGACGGCCTGCTGCCCGAGGTTTTTGATGGTCGTGCGGATGTCCTTCAGCCCCTGCAGGCGGAACTGGAGCGTATTAATATAAGGTGTATCGACCTCCTCCACGAAACGCACGAACTGCCGCAGCACCTCATACGACCGGGCAATCTCATCCCCTGTCCGCATCATCGGCATGTCGAGCATCCAACGACGCGTATAGCCCGCTTGCAGTTCGAGTTGCTCGAACACGTAACGCAGGCCGCAGGGCGATTCTATGTGGTCTCTCAATTGCATACTGGGCTTGCGGACGGCTCGTCCGCACTATTTTTCATTAAATCATACACCGGAAGTTGTATCGCTTCCGAAAGTCTGTTACACAGCGTGTCGGAGTCCAAGGTCACGCCCAAGGGCGAGGTCGGGTTCACCGTCACGGCGATGAGTTTGCTCTTTTGCAGCACGCGGATCATGCCGCCTGCCTTCAAGAACAGTCTATACTGCTGCGGACTGACGAAGATCTTGGTGAAGTCGCGCACCACCAGTTCGCAGGTCTTCAGTTTCGGGTTTTTCCTCACCTTCTCGAGGAAGCCGTCCACCAAGGCGCCAGCCACATACAAGGTCTTGCAACGGTCCATGCCCTCGAAGCGGAAGTCCTGCGACAGAGAGGAGATGTTGCTCAACTCGTGCAACGCGCCTTCGTCGTCGATGTACCACACGCCTTTCTCAATGGGCATCAGCAGTTTCAGGTTGGCCTCCTCTGTCAGCGGGATCTTGATCAGGTCCACCACGAAGGCGGTCTGTTGCACCAGCGTGTTCATGTTGGTTGAATACGCGGCGCCTGTGGCTAATATCATGCTCTGGCTCACGGCAGGCGATGCGAGGCTCATGCGCGACAAGGCCCCGTCGATGATGACGAGTTCGATGCCCACACGATGCATGTCCTTCATCCAGCGCTTCAGTCCGCTCGACGACGAAGGCCCTGACAGGAGGATCTTACCCCCTGTCAAGGCTTTGGCCGTCACCACACGACCTAATGAGGTGTTTTCGTCGCTCACATCGATGAGTTCGGAGACGATGCGTTTTTGGCGGTAGTGCATCTCGGAGGTGCCGAAATACATGCCTTGGCGCAGGTAGATTTCCGGTTTCTGGGTGCGCGTCACCTGGTCGGTGGTCTCTCCATCAATGCCTATTGAAGTCACGGCAATGCGCTTCCTCTCGACGGGCAGGCGGTCGAGCACATAGTTCAGACTGACGGTCTTCCCCGTGTTCTTCTGCAAGCCTACGATGGATAGGCTGTCGTAGTTCAATATGTCATCTATGAAAGTCATAGGTTTCTATTCCTCTTTTTTCAATAAAACGACATTGATTTCTTGTTCGGCATTATACTTATCTATGTCGCAACGGTAATAATACTCGCCATCATCCTTGGTGATTTCGAAAGTCATCCAATATTGACCGTTACATCGGTATGGTTCAAATTCGACTCTATAATAGCCACTCTCATCAGTGTACCAATCCAAACCTGCGTATCCCAAGCCGCTAAACCAATGTTCGTCAAATACACCAATACGAACACCCTCAAAAGGTTGCCCGTCTTTGTCAGTTACAATACCACTGATGGTAACTTGATCAGGAAGTTTCTTGCACGATGTCAAGGTAACCGTACCAGCAACTACCAGCAGCATCAGCAATAATTTCATTGTTATTTTCATAACTAATTGATTTTGAGTATTACCTTTGTTCATTTTCGGTTCACTATTTGCTGTTCCAATTGTTTCAGTTCCTCGTCATCCATTTGGTCGGCAAGTTGTGCATCGGCTTGTTTGCGGCGTTGGTCAAACTGCTCGTAAACAGCCAACACATGGGCTTCCATTTCTTTGTTGGAGATACTTCCGGCATTGCGTAGCACATCCTTGTTTTGGAATTGCAGCAGATTGTCCACATTCTGCCGCCAGTAGTTGAGAGTCAGGTCGAGGCGTTCCTTCACACGGATTTCTGCCGATTCAAGAAACAATGTCGTCAGGCGGTTGAGCAGGTCTATCTCATCAGCACGAAGATAATTCTTGGCGATGTAGATGTCCTGTTTGCGTACCACAGATCCTTTCCACGATGTAAGTGCCATGTTAGGTTGCGAGGCATCAGCACGGCTGACGATGATTTCGGCAGCGGTTTGGTGGGTAACGGCATAAAGCAACTTGTTTTGCGTTTCGGCAAAAAACATCTGTGTTGCCTTGTCAGTGGAATCGTAGTCGCTGCTTAAGGCGAACAGGTCGCGCAGTTTTTGGTAGAAGCGTTTCTCCGAGGCTCGAATGTCGCGAATGCGTTCAAGCAACTCATCGAAGTAGTCGGGGCGACCATCGGGGTTCTTCAGGCGCTCATCGTCAAGCAAAAAGCCTTTCACGATGAATTCCTTCAAGTGTTGGTTGGCCCAAATGCGGAATTGCGTGCCGCGTTTCCCCTTCACACGGAAACCAACCGCCAATACCATATCCAACGAGTAGAAAGTGACATCATATTGTTTACCATCAGCAGCAGTTATAAAGAAATTCTTTACAACTGAATCTAATGATAATTCATTTTCTTTCAATATGTTGGATATATGTTGACCCACATTTTGCTTCGAGGTGGCAAAGAGTTCGGCCATCTGTTTCTGGTTCATCCAGACATTGCCATCACGAGCCATCATCGTAACACTCACCTTGCCGTCCAAGGTGTTGTAGATGATGAGGTTTTGCTGGTTGGGTACCATTTCGTTCATAAGGCCTACTATTTTGCTAAAAAACTGCGGATAGTAGAGACGCGATTGCTCGCGCCTCTACCATTCACCTTATTTAATTATCTGTTCTCATTACGCTCGTGTCTCTTCAAAGCCTTCGGCTCGATGTTCATTCTCTCGCCTTCGAGCAATGAAATCACACCGTCAACGGCCTTGTCGGCAGCGACTTGTTCCTTGGCGCGTGCAGCCTGGCACTCGGGGCAGTTGCACTCGCTGTGGTACTCGGTCGGCTCGGTGTAGGTCGTGATGACGCCTTCGAAGTTGCGCAGCACCACCTTGCCAGGGGCTTGTGAGATGACGTATTGGGGCATGACTGGGGTCTTGCCGCCGCCACCGGGAGCATCGACGACGAAGGTCGGGATGCAGAAGCCACTGGTGTGGCCACGCAGTCCTTCGATAATCTCGATACCCTTCGAGACGGGCGTGCGGAAATGCTCCAGACCCATTGAGAGGTCGCACTGGTAGATGTAGTACGGGCGCACACGCATCTTGACGAGCTCATGGACGAGGTTCTTCATCACATGGACGCAGTCGTTGACGCCACGGAGCAGCACGCTCTGGTTGCCCAACGGGATGCCGGCGTTGGCCAGCATCTCGCAAGCACGACGCGACTCGGCGGTCACTTCGTTCGGGTGGTTGAAGTGCGTGTTGATCCACACGGGATGGTACTTCTTCAGCATGTCGCATAGTTCAGGCGTGATACGCTGCGGGCAGACTACGGGGGTACGCGTGCCCAAGCGGACGATCTCCACATGCGGAATCTGGCGCAGGCGTGAGATGATGTATTCCAGTTTCTTGTCGCTCACCATCAAGGCGTCGCCACCTGACAGCAACACATCGCGCACGCTCTCGGTCTTCTCGATGTATTCAAGGGCTTTCTCGATACGGTCGGGGCCGCATTCGTTGTCGGTCTGGCCGGCAAAACGACGGCGCGTGCAGTGACGGCAGTACATGGAGCACATGTCGGTGATGAGGAACAATACGCGGTCCGGATAACGGTGCGTCAAGCCGGGCGTCGGCGAGTCTTCATCCTCGTGAAGCGGGTCGAGCAAGTCGGCGGCTGCCTGATGGGTCTCCAAAGCGGTAGGGATGCACTGACGGCGGACGGGATCATGCGGGTCGTTCGGGTCGATGAGGCTCAAATAATAAGGAGTGATGGCCATGCGGAGAGTCGAGAGGGTCTTTCTAACGCCTTCTTCCTCTTCGGCGGTCAGCTTCACATATTTCTTCAAGTCCTCAAGGGTCTCGATGCGGTTCTTCACCTGCCATTTCCAGTCGTTCCATTCAGCGTCGGTGACTTCCGGGAACAATTGTTTTCTGCGGTTTACATTCATAGTATCTTTTTATTATTTGTTCTCTACATTTTTATTCAGTATGAGGGATAAAGCACACTGCTCATCTTCCTGAAGTCCTGTATTGACAGAGCACTTTCCATTTGCGATTTCGCTAACGACTTTAGGTACACAAAGCAGACGGTCACCAAGCATTATGGCAAGATGGTGACCAACATTTTCGCTTGTAATGTTAAGCCATTTAGCATGATGCTCCTTGGCAAATTCAAATGCAACTACTCGCTGTCCCCATTCTTCTTTAACTGAAGCCTGGGCTATAGATGAGCCATCAATAATCGGTGAATTACCTTCAAGACAAACCATCTTATAATTAATGGTATCAACGGCTATCCAGTAATAGCGGCCTAATGCTTTGCCATTATGGTTGTCAGCATAAACGGCATGAAATAAGTCAAGTCGGGCGGCTGAATCCTCGGCAGTGACTGACAAATTGCGGAATATGTGTTCGTCTATCTGCCATATTTGGAAGTCGGCAGCAGTATAATGCCGTCCGAAAACCTCATCGGGTTCAACTTCGCAGGGAATCGTGGGAAATTCACGGTGTCCGTAGTCAATACAACCAACGAGCAACAATGCAACCAGTGCTAATAATGACAAGCGTACTCTCATACTATTTTTTATTGAAATCTGTCGGCAGGTTTCCACTGCCGACAGATTAGTTTACTTTAGGCATAAAGCTCCTCAAAGATCTTACGCAGTTTCGGGCTTTCGCGGAGTTCCTGCAGGGTGAATTCGGCGTGTCCTTTGGTGTAGCCGTTACCCATGATCATGTTCACGTCGCTGCCGATGCCTTCAGCACCCAAGGAAGCCTTGGTGAAGCTGGTGGCCATCGAGAAGAAGTAGACGATACCGTCATCCTTGGTGCAGAGCACGGCGGTCATTTCTTGGTCGGGCACATTGACGCAGTTGATGGTCACATCGGCCATCTTGCCGTTGGTCAGTCTCTCAACCATTTCGTAAACCTGCACGGGAGTCATGCCAGCAGCGCTTTCCACGATGTCGCAGAAGCCGAGGTCCTTGATACGCTGGGTCGACTTGGGGCTGTTGGCGATACCAATCACCTTACCCGTGACGCCGACGCGCTTCTTGGCTTCGTAGCAGCAGAGCATACCGCTCTTGCCACCGGCGCCGAGGATGACGACGGTCTGGCCGTATTGGCACAACTTGGCGGTCTGGGCGGGAGCACCAGCCACGTCGAGGGCGCTCAAAGCGAGTTTCTCGGGCATGTCGGTCGGGATTTTGGCGTAGATGCCGCTTTCGAACAGGATGGCCTTGCCCTTGATGTCGACTTGGTCAACATCGGGACGGATGGCGAGGATCTCGTCGATGCGGAGCGGGGTCAGTGACAGAGAGACCAAAGTGGCGATGCGGTCGCCTTCCTTCAGGTCGATCTTGCCTTTCAGGGCGTCACCGATCTTCTCGACCTTGCCGAGGAGCATACCGCCAGAGCCGGTACGACGGTTGCGGTGCTTGCCTTGCAGTTCCACGTTGAGGAACATCTCCTTCTTCACCTCTTCCATGATCTTCTCTTCGCTTGCGCCAGGACCAGCCTGTTGCTTGGCGTAGTTGTGGATGTCGGTGAACGAAGCGGAATCGATATTCAGGGTCTGCACGTCGATGAGGATCTCGTTGTCCCAAATCTCGTCCATGTTGTTGTTCAGTTTGTTAGCGGGTTGCGGCAGCACGCCGACGGGTTCGATTACACGGTGAGTACCGTATTTGTTACCATGTTTTTGCATTGATTTGTTGATTTAATTGTTTATTGATTTAGATTTAAAAATTAAAGATTCATTTTTTGTATTTCTTCAACAAGTCCTCCACTTGCTTTTTGTAGGTTTCAGCCTTCAGTGGACTGCTCTCACTTTTCGCAGTTGCCACATAGACCAAGTTGTTGTTTTGGCTGTCAACGATGATGATTTCACTATTGGTGTCTTTGTAAGGAAGTGTGTAAACCGTTCCTAGAGAGCGAATAAAACCATAGTTATAAACCAATAACCCAAAGCGCTCATTTCGAGCCTCAAGGATAGAGTCAAGAGTAGGAGGAATTGGAATGCTTTTTACATTAACATTATTCACCAGATTCATCAAAGCATAAGTCTCGTCTTGTATTCGGCTATTAACATCGCTGTCTTCGATTACAAGATTTCCTTTGATAGGCAAAGTCTTGCTTCTAGACAACTCGATTTCAAATAATGACTTGGCAATTACGGAAAGCGAATCGTTGTATTTAAGAGTGTCGCCCTTCGATGATTGTATAAAAGTCAACGGATCAAATTGTATAACTCGTTGGATATCTGCAGAAGTCAACGATGAGACGAAACCTCTATTCGTTGAGCAAGAGAGCATAAAACCTCCAACTAGGACTGACGTGATGATGAAAACAAGTGACTTTTTCATTATTGTAGAATTCTACATTATCATTTACGCGGTTTCAACCCAAGGATTTCGCGGGCCTCATCCGAAGTGGCAATCGGGCGACCGAGTTCGTTGGCGATGCGAACGACCTTGGCGACCAGTTCACCATTCGATTGAGCCAGAACGCCCTTCGAGAGATAAAGGTTGTCCTCGAAGCCCACGCGGACGTTACCGCCCATGGCGATGGCAGCGGCGGCCATCGGGAAGGCATGACGACCTACGCCGGTGACGGTCCAAGTGGAACCGGCCGGGATGCCGTTCACCAGCCAGCAGAGGTTGGCGACGGTAGCGGGAGTGCAGCCGGGCACGCCCAACACGAAGTTGAACTGCATGGGAGCGCCAGGGGCCTGCCCCTTCTTGGCCATGTTGAGGATGGTGTCGAGGTGACCCATCTCGAAGCATTCGTATTCGGGCTTGATGCCGCGTTCCATCATGCGTTTGCCGAAGGCGCGCATGGTCGGCATGGTGTTGTCGAAGATCTCGTCGCCGAAGTTGCAAGTACCGCAGTCGAGGGTAGCCATCTCGGGCAACGGGTTGGTGTCGGTCGATTGGAGACGCTCGTCGGGAGTCATGCCGACGGCACCACCGGTCGAAGGGATGAGGATGACGTTGGGGCACACCTTCAAGATGGCCTCTTCGCACTCTTGGAAACGGCCACGATCTTGGGTGGGCGTGCCGTCGTCCCAGCGGACGTGCAGGTGTACGATGGCGGCACCGGCGTCGACGGCCGACTTGGCCTCGCGCACGATTTCTTCAACGGTATAAGGCACATTGGGATTCTGTTCCTTGGTGACTTCTGCGCCGCAGATGGCGGCAGTGATGATCAGTTTATCCATTTCGTAAATTCAAAATTTAAGATTCAAAATTCAAAGATTCGTTTAAGCCCCCTCCCCCTTTTAAGGGGGCTGGGGGGATTAAACAACCACTTATTTTCTTTGGCAATCCTTGGGAGTCACGCAGGTACCGGAAGCACGGCAAACGAGGATGGGCTCATCCAGTTCGTCGGCAGCAGAGGGTGAAATGTCGGGGCGGGCCACGGCAACCTTGCGGGCCTCAAACATCATGTGGCGTGAGGTGTTGCCTTCGCGGTCGATCCAGCCTTCGGCTTCGATGAAGTCGCCTGCATAGACAGGGGCCTTGAATTCAATCATGTCGTATGCGCAGAAGAGGCCTTCGTCGCCGTCGCGCATAATCAAGAGTTCGGTAGCCACGTCACCGAAGAGGTGAACCATGTGGGCACCGTCAACCAAATTGCCACCGTAGTGGGCATCCTTTGCGCTCATGCGCAGTCTGATCTTTGTTCTGTATTCCATTGTTGTTGATTGTTTATCGTTTAATTGTTTATTTGGCTACTGGCTCTTGGCTGCTGGCTACTGGCAGCTTCAACAGAAGCAAGGACTTTCCTGCTTATTCAAGCTGCCAAAGGCCAGAGGCCAGAAGCCAGAGGCCGATTATTTTTCCACATAAATTGCATCGACATAAATGCCAGAGGCATGCACGCACTCGGGCTTGATCTCGCCGACCTTCACCAGTTTTTCAGCCTCGACGACGACATAGTCGGCGGCGGTGGCCATCAGCGGGTTGAAGTTGTTGGTCGTGCCCAGGAACACCATGTTGCCAAACTCGTCGACGATGTTGGCGCGCAGGAAAGCGATGTCGGCCTTCAGGGGCTTCTCAAGGAGGTAGTCCTTACCATCGACGTTCACAATCTGCTTGCCGTCGGCCATGATGGTGCCAAGACCCGTGGGCGTCAGCACGCCGCCGAGACCTGCACCATAAGCGCGGATGCGCTCTGCGAGGGTGCCTTGGGGAACGTATTCCACGATGAGGGTGCCTTCGTTCTTCTGGATAGCAGTCTGCTTGTTGGTGCCGGTGTGCGACACGATGGCCTTCTTCACCTGGTGGTTGCTGACCAGTTTACCGTGGGCCACTTCGTCGTAGGCCGTGTCGTTGGCAATGATAGTGAGGTCTTTAACGCCTTTTGCAACAATAGCGTCAATGATTTGCGTGGCGCTTCCAACACCGAGGAAACCGCCGAACATGATCGTCATGCCGTCATGAACCTTCTCGACGGCCTGCTCTAATGTAATCTGCTTGTTCATAATGTGTTATGTTTTGAAATTTAACTTTGATGATTCTTATAAAGCGTGCAAATTTACTGCGTTTCCGCGCACTTTCCAAATAATTAATAATTTATTTTTTAAAGAGGTGTATAATGGCATTGTTTACAGGATGTTGCACAAAAAGAAAAAACCACTGTTTGTTGTGAACATTAAAAACAAAAACTATCGAAGATTAGTACATTTTGATTTGCGTCTCATTAAATTTTGCATCGATGAATCGGTTCAATCCAACTTAATTTGCAGTATTGACATTGCTAAAAAAATTTGGCAACGATGTTTTTAGAGTTTTTTTGGGGAGGAATCTTCTTGGTATTGTTAAAATTATTATTTTTGCAAAGTAGTTATTATTCAGAAAATGTTTATAAGACTTCGCATTGTCTGAAGTAATAATTTGAATAAGAGAAAAATAGAAGTCTTTATTTGTTATTGTTTTATTATGATTATATTAGAGATTTTATATGCTGTATTTCTCGCTTCAGTTTTTTTGATTGGATATAAAGTGGTTTTTAAATTGTATGACAGGAAATCCAAGAAAAGAATCAATGATGCTAAGAACACACAAGATGCCATCGAAATTCGAAAAAGAATCCTTAATAGGAGAAAAAGAATTGCGATAGTTTATTTTTCTTTTATTTTCATATTCCTAATTATTGCTATTGTGTTTTCAGGGAAGCTACAAGTGTTTATAAATAGCTTAATAATAATTGTAGTTTTAGCAACAACTATCATCTTCGATTACAGAAAAACAGATATTTATGGAAATATTTCAAGTCAAACACCTGCAGAGTTTCTTGCCGATAGCAAAGAGTTTTATCTTTATTTGAGAGGTTTTGATGTCGATATTCCTTACGGAGAGAAAACAAAGAATAATCAGAGTTTTAACGAGTCAATGTTTGTTGAAGTTGTTGATTATGCACTTGGAACAACTTGTTGCGCTTTGGGAATGACAAAAGAGGTTGATTCTCCTATTGGTGCGACTAGAGTTTATGTGAATGATGATGATTGGCAAAACAGTGTTCTGGAACTAATGAAAAAAGCAAATAGAATTTTTATACTTATTAACGATAGAAAAAGTTGTTTATGGGAAATAGAACAAAGCATCGAATTATTAAATAAGACTGTTTTCATTGTGGACGATTACGAGAAGTATAATGCTGTTAGGAATCGTTTTATTGACAAAATTAATATGCCTGTTCTTTCCGATATCACAAGCATTCCTTTCTTTTTTGAAAGCGGAACAGATGCTGTTTCTTTTGACAATACATGGAAAGGATACTTTGCGATTCTTGGGTTAGATGCTGATGCTGTTGAGGAAAAGAAAGTTGAGGAAAGAAAAGCACAAATGTTAGATCACCCGTTAAAGTGTTAAAGTGCTTATTAACCAACTTTTTCCATACACGAAACAGCTTGAAGAAAATGAATAAACAAAAAAAAGCCGCCAAATATTCAGCGACTTTTTCATTCTGTGTCATCCGTAGACTTTAATTGTTCATGTACGAAACCTGCCCCATCAGTCCGGTGCTCACCGTGTCGTAAGCAGCCGCATAACCCAAAAGGAACTGCATGACATTGCGGCTAGGTCTTTGATTCTCGCTCTCTCTCTCGAAAACGCTTTTGATTTGTGATACTAATATGTCGTCGTCAACGGATGAAAGGTAAGAGGTGTAGCTATTTCTCATAGGCGTTTTTTAGGTTTGACTTTACCTTAGAACGCTACCTTTCCGTTATTATTTTACACGAGGAAAGATTTTTTCTCTTTTTTCGGTTTTTCTTTTTTGACCATGGCCGATGGCTTATGACTATGGCCACTTTTACGGCCGTTGAAGTGGCCATAAGCCATAGTCATAGGCCATAGTAGCGCGGGTCAATATGTGAGGGTCATATTGTTGGCCACCATCATCTTACGCAAGTTGATCAAGGCGTAACGCATGCGGCCCAGCGCCGTGTTGATGCTCACGTTAGTAATGTCGGCGATGTCCTTGAAGCTCATGTCGTCAAAGATACGCATCCGCAGAACCTCGCGCTGCTCGTCGGGCAGGAAGGCGATCATACGGTGCAGGTCGCTGTGGACCTGGTCGACGATCATGCCCTGTTCGACGGAATGGTCGGTAATCGGCACGTTGTCGATGTAGTTGTAGTCCTCGCTCGACGACTCCACCGTGGGAATGCGGTTCTCCTTGCGGAAATGGTCGATGACAAGGTTGTGGGCGATGCGCATGGCAAACTGCACGAAACGTCCATCGTCCTTGTAGCCCTTCGACTTGATGGTCTGGATCACCTTCACGAAGGTATCCTGAAAGACATCATCAGCCAACTGCTTGTCTTTCACAAGCGTGAGTATGTAGGAATAAATTTGTTTCTGGTATCTACCAATCAATAATTCAAAACTGTGAACATCACCGTCCTGGTAGCGTTCAATCAGTTCTTTGTCGCTTTTCACTATGTTGGACATCAGGTCCCCCTTTCTTTGTGCACTCAATGTAAGTGCTTGTTAATAAAGGGTATAGATCTTTCGATAGCGTCTCTCCTATTGGTTAGTTCGTTAATTTTTACACTGCAAAGATACGGATTTTTTGAATTTGCAAGCAAAAAATGTACTTTTTTTTTCGTTTTGGGACAATAATTTTCGGGAAAATGAGTAGCAAAATGCTTCGAAACACAACAGGACAAGCAAGTATTTAGTATATTTGCACCGTATTAAAAATGAATCAGATATGAGCAGAGGTACACATTATTACATTGAGGTCAAAAGCAAAGACAAATGGGAACTTTTACAATGCTTCACGGAGGAGCATTTATTTGGTGGATATAGAAAGTTTAATAATGCCGATTTGGAGATTGGTGGTATAAAATTGATGAGAATGGATGGCGGTTATGTTCAAGGTATTATCAGAGATGAATTGGACACGAATGGTGATGCGCCATTTACCGAAAGAGGGTTCCCTGCTGATATGAGCGATGCTCTCAGACAAAGAATTGGTGACCTCGAGTATGGTTGGGGAAGGTCTTGGTGCCTAATTAGTGAGTTCAGTTCATACGCACAAAAAAAGATTGACGAATTGCTGAACGAACTAATAGAAGCCAAAAGATCTATTGAGTTCAAGAAACTTGAAAACAAGGTGGATTTCCTTATCAAATCAATTACAAAAGAATCCATGCCAAATCAAACGGACGAAAACAATGATTACGAAGAAAATGCACATTGGTTAAAGGAGGAGCTTGACGATTACATTTATCTCTCTGGATTTGTGATGAGCATAAAGGAAATCGCTTCTTTCATCACAGATGACTGGTGCAGCGAAGAAGATGTAAGGTTAGTGTTTTATACTTGCTGATTTTGAAGTTATTAGCGTCAATATCTTGGATTTTATTGTCTATGGACAACAAAATTCGTGTTTTGATGGGTTTTGTAATGTGTGGACAATAAAAATAACAATTCATCCTCGCTTTATCCGCCAAGGAAAGGTGTCATGTAAACAGGAAGCAAAATGGTTCCCTTATCCGTTTTCAAATCCTTTGTGTAAATCAAATAACGCCGTTCGACAATATGCGAGTATTTCTCGCAAAACACATCGAGCGACTTATGGGTGTTGTAGCCAGAAGACTTCACCTCTACAGGCTGAAGCTTGGTCCCGTGTGAGAGCAGAAAATCAATCTCATAATTATGAGTCTCATCCTTTGGCCATGTGTAATAGAAAAGCTTATTGCCCGATGTGGCAAGCATTTGCGCTATCATGTTTTCGTAAACATAGCCAAGATTTGTGCTTAGTTTATCGTTCAACAGCTTTTGATATATGACATTCTCAGTATAGTCCTTGTCCCAAAAGGCAAGGGTAACGAACAATCCCGTGTCGGCACAAAAAATCTTGAATTTGGAAATGTCTTTTGTCAATGACATGCCTACGTTGGGGTCGTTCGAATGGTATGCAAATAGAGTCGTCTTGCTGTCTTCAAGGTCTTTTAGAAACTCCATCAATTTGTCTTCGTCCACGTCACCAAGCACAGCATACGGCTTGAAACGGTTGTTGGTTTGGCTCAGTTGTGATGGAATATTCATAAAGAGGGACTCCAAACGACCTGTAGAGTCAAGCTTTTGGAAATCATCTTGATAGATTCTGATTACGCCTCGCTTTGCAAGGTCTACCATGCTGAAATTGTTGGTTTCTATATAGGCTTCGACAGCTTGAGGCATACCGCCCACCAACAAATAGAGACGAAAGTTGCGCATGGCTTCACGGTGAGCCTGGGCAAGAGGTAATTTGTTGCCGTAGAAAGTACGCAGCAAAGGGATAGTGGCTTCATCGCCCATGGCCCATCGGAACTCCTCGTAATCCATCGGATAAAGCGTGACACGCTCCTCTTCGCTTGGAATCGTGATGTTCTTCGTGTTCTTTTTGATACTGATAAGCGAACCAGTTTCAATATAGTCGTAGCGACCATCTTTAACCAGATACTTAATGGCTTGACGAGCACGAGGACAATTCTGCACCTCATCAAAGATGATGACAGATTTTCGCTTTTTGAGGACTACATTATAAATGGATTGTAGTTGCAGAAATATATAGTCCATGTTCATCAAGTTGTTGAACAAAGTCGTCACCTCTTCGGATGCCTCGTTGAAATCAATAAGTATGTATGAGTCATACTCGTTTTTGGCAAACTGCTCAACAAGTGTTGACTTACCGACCCGTCGAGCACCTTCAATCAAAATTGCGGTCTTTCCATTCTGGACATGTTTCCATTCGAGAAGTCGGTCATATAGTTTTCGCTTGAATATCCTTTTCATCATCTAAAGTGTCTGATTTCGAGTGCAAAAATAGGCTTTTTATTTGAGTTACGCAAATCTTTTTAGTTATTTTATCCAAAAATACCGAAATTTTTTATTATGTTTTATCCAAAAATACCGAAATGTTTTTAGTCGATTTCTCCAAAAATACGCAAATCTTATTATTTTCTTCATCCCCCTCTCCTATTTCCCCGCTTTTCCGTACCTTTGCAAATTCAATTTTTCCGAACCTTGAAAGAGCAAACAACTTCCTATATCACCATCCGCAATGCGAAGGTCAACAACCTGAAGAGCATCAGTTTGCAGATTCCGAAGAACAAGCTAGTGGTCATCACTGGCCTGTCGGGATCGGGCAAGTCGTCGTTGGCGTTCGACACTTTGTATGCTGAAGGGCAACGCCGCTATGTGGAGAGCTTGAGTTCCTACGCGCGGCAGTTCATGGGCCGTCTTAACAAGCCCGATGTGGAAAGCATCACAGGCCTCTCGCCCGCCATCGCCATCGAGCAGAAGGTGAACTCCCATAACCCACGCTCCACCGTGGGCACCAGCACCGAGATCTACGAATACCTGAAACTCCTCTACGCCCGCATCGGCAAGACCTACTCCCCTGCCTCTGGCAAACTAGTCAAAAAACACCAGGTGATGGATGTGGTGAACCATATCCTCGGCCTGCCGACGGGTAGCACGGCCTACATCGTCGCGCCGCTTCACCTGCCCGAAGGCCGCAGCCTCGAAGAACACCTCAACATCCTCATGCAGCAGGGCTTCTACCGTATATTATATAACGGCGAGATTATCAAAATCGAAGATTTCCTCGACCAGAAGAAAAAGGTCAGCGAGAAGAAGGTGAAGCTTCTTATCGACCGCATCAAGGTGAACGAGAGCATGGACGACGCCATCGGGCGCATCTCCGACTCGGTGCAGACCGCCTTCTACGAGGGCAAAGAGACCTGCCAAGTGATTAGCGAACTCGACGGCGAGCGCAAGGAAGCCGACTTCTCATCGCGTTTCGAGGCCGACGGCATCACTTTCGAGCCGCCCACGGCCAATATGTTCGCCTTCAACAACCCCTACGGCGCCTGTCCCACCTGTCAAGGTTTCGGCAGCGTCATCGGCATCGACCCCGACCTGGTGGTGCCCAACAAGAGCCTGTCCATCTACGAGAACGCCATCGCCTGCTGGCGCGGCGAGAAGATGAGCGAGTGGAAAGACGCCCTCATCCGCGTGGCCGACAAGGTGGGCATCCCCATCTTCAAGCCGTTCTACGAACTCACCGACGAACAGGTGAGCCTCCTCTGGACCGGCAACCAGTACTTTGAAGGCATTGTGGACTTCTTCAACTATGTTGAGACACAGTCGTATAAGATACAATACCGCGTGATGTTGTCGCGCTACCGTGGAAAGACCGTCTGCCCCGAATGCCACGGCACGCGCCTGCGCCGACAAGCGCAATATGTGAAGGTGGGCGGCAAGAGCATCACCGACCTCGTGCTGATGCCCTTGGACGAGCTGAAGGCCTTCTTCGACCACCTCAAACTCGACGAGACCGACAGCAAAATCGCCTCTCGTCTGCTCGTGGAAATCAACAACCGCCTGGACTTCATCATCGAGGTGGGTTTGGGTTACCTCACCCTGAACCGACTCTCCAACACGCTCTCGGGCGGTGAGTCGCAGCGCATCAACCTCGCGACTTCGTTGGGCAGCAGCTTGGTCGGCTCCACCTATATCTTGGATGAGCCCAGCATCGGACTGCATTCCCGCGACACCGAGCAACTCATCAAGGTGCTGAAACGCCTGCGCGACATCGGCAACACCGTCATCGTGGTGGAACACGACGAGGAAATCATCCGTGCCGCCGACTACATCATCGACATCGGGCCGATGGCAGGTGCCTTTGGCGGCGAAGTCGTGTTCGAGGGCGAGATCAAGGACCTCGTCCAATGCGAGAAGAGCCTCACCACACAATACCTCACGGGCAAGATGAGCATCCCCGTGCCCACCCGCCGACGCAAGAGTGCCAACGCCATCGTCATCAAAGGCGCGACGCAGAACAACCTCAAGAACCTCACCGTGCGCTTCCCGCTCAACATGATGACCGTCATCACGGGCGTGAGCGGCTCGGGTAAGTCGACCTTGGTGAAGGACGTGCTCTACCCCGCCATGAAACGGCAGCTGGGCGAGAACGCCGAGAAATGCGGTAGTTACGGGGCCTTGGAAGGCGACCTGCGCCTCATCCAAGCCGTCGAGTTCATCGACCAGAATCCCATTGGCAAGTCATCGCGCTCCAACCCGGCCACTTACCTAAAGGCCTATGATGAAATCCGAACACTGTTTTCGGAGCAAAAATTGGCCAAGCTGCGTGGCATCAAGCCTGCCTTCTTCTCCTTCAATGTTCCGGGCGGTCGCTGTGAGGAATGTGAGGGCGAGGGCGTGCAAAAGATCGAGATGCAGTTTATGGCCGATGTTTACCTGCCATGCGAGGCCTGCCACGGTACGCGCTTCAAGGAAGAGGTCTTGGAGATCAAATACGACGGCAAGCACATCTCCGACATCCTCAACATGAGCATCGAGGAGGCCATCGACTTCTTCGAGCACTCCTCAGAGCGGCAGACCCCCATCGTCGGGCGCATCGTCAACCGCTTGAAGCCTTTGCAGGAGGTCGGTTTGGGCTATCTGAAGCTCGGGCAGTCGTCGAGTTCGCTCTCGGGCGGCGAGGCACAGCGCGTGAAGTTGGCCTATTTCCTCATCAAGGGTCAGGTGGAGAAGCCTACGCTCTTCATCTTCGACGAGCCGACCACAGGACTGCATTTCCACGATGTGAACAAGCTGCTGGAGTCGTTCAACGCTTTGATTGCCAACGGCCACAGCGTCATCATCATCGAACACAACATGGATGTCATCAAGTCGGCGGACTGGGTCATCGACCTGGGTCCCGAGAGCGGCAACAAGGGCGGCGAGATCGTCTTTGAAGGCACGCCTGAGGACTTGGTGAAGTGCAAGGCATCATATACGGGTAAAGCACTGAAGAATAAGTTGTAATTATGTCACAAAACCTTCCGTGATGGAACCGAAACCTCACCTCAAAGTCGTCATTGCGGGCTTGACCCGCAATCTCCTGAGCCACGAAGGACCATCTTCGCGCACAGGAGATGGCGGATCCTTGTCCGCCATGACGGCATAAGGTTTAATGTAGAACATCCCATAACAATATGAAACCATCCGAAATCAACCAACCCTTGAGTGAGCGGCAGCAGAAGGTAGTGGACACCTTGCTTGGCCTCGGCATCGACTTCGACATCAAGTTCCATCCCCCATTGGGATCGATTGAGGAGTCGTTGGCCTACTGGGGCAAGTTCGAGGCGACGCACTGCAAGAACCTGTTTTTCAGGAACCACAAGGGCAACAAGCACTACCTCGTCATCTTCGAGTGCATGCATCAGATGGACATCCACGACCTCGAGCAGCGCCTGCACCAAGGCAAGCTCACATTCGCCTCGGAGGCCCGCATGGAGAAATACCTCGGCCTGAAGCCCGGCAGCGTCTCCCCTTTCGGCCTCATCAACGACGAAAACCACGAGGTACACCTCTTCATCGACAAAAACCTCTTGAACGCCCCTCGCCTGAGCTTCCATCCCAATGACAACACGGGGACAATTATCATCAGCCAGGAAGACTTTATCAAGTTCTTGGAGGCGATGGGGAATTCGTATGAGTTTGTGGAGCTATACGACTAATAAAACACCACCAAGAACAAAGGATTATTCATCATCTTCATCCACTGTTTTTTCTGACAGTGGAATCAAATCGAATTCCAGATCTGACATTGGTACATTCATGTGTTCGAAAACATATTTCAAAATAGAGCATTTGGTTTTTGTGCTACATGATGAATGGACATAACAATTATTGGCAATTTTACTTCTTTCTTTGTTTTCCGAATCATGTACCCAATAATTCTTTGTCGCCAAATACACAAATGCTGTTGGGTTTTCTTCACAAACCAATTTGCAAACTTGGACCAGCATATCTTTCCAATTCAATACCGAATGACGAACTCCTTTGTAGGTAAAAGCAGCAATTAAACGATTTGTCAATTCGTATTCATCATCATCAAATGATACCGTTTCAGTTTCTTTATTCAATGGGACATAACTACTGGTTATCATAGGCCATAAAGCAAGAAATTTGTTTTCCAACAGCTTTTCTCGTTCCTTCATTTCAAACTCTGTCCATTTTTCACATGTTCTCAAATAATTACTTAATGTGAAAGCAGAATCCTTGAAACCGTATATTTGATTGCCTTTCTTGTCAATATACCCCTCTTTCTTTTCTATAAACGAATGATTTCCGTAATTAGAATTGTATCCCGTCAATGTTAAATTGCTAAATGTATGCAAGTATTTTTCATACACATTTTGCCAATCTGCGCCCAATTCTGTTTTCCATTCTGTCGTCAGTGTTTGCGGCATAATATGCTCAATCGTAATAGTATTTTTCTTCATTCTTGCGACTATAGTATCATCCGCTTCTTTGCTGTTCCCATTTTCCATTCTTTCAAATAAGAAATACCTATAATCAATGGGGAGTCTGTAAATTTGTCGAGTTGGAAAACTTTCTTTAACTTCAACATCATTCGGGAACACCGCATTACCTTGTTTTTTCAAAAGGACATATTTGAGTAGTTCTACATATGGAACTGTTAATGGAACATTTCTCTTTTCATGGGTACGCACGAATCTTATAATATCACTATGTATCAAAGCAAAAGTTTTGCTCATCACATTAGCTGGATAAGCACAGATGATGCGTCGAGCCCAATAGTTTTCCACAACATCCAGAACATCGTAAATCTCGTCTTCGCTCAAACTATTAATCTCTGCATATTCAAGAAACGACAGGAAGAAAGGCATACAAACCGATGACCCAACATTAGCTAGTTGTTTAAACTTCCTGCTTATTCTTTCGCTTTTACCATCACCTTTAGCGGCCTGTTTGTAATAGCAAGCAAATTTCAACATTTCAGCCAAAAGGTCTTCCCTTTTCATTCCAACGGCTTCATCATAATCTTTGAAATCAAAATATAGTTCATTAATACTACTAATCACTTTCCGTTTAACGGTCAAATAATCACGGATAAACATTGTCAGTTCATCACCAGTATACTCTTCTATTTTACTCCAATAGTGGCGATAATACTCTTCCTGTTTTTCCGAAGTGAGAGACATGAGCAAATAATTACGGACTTTGTCAGATTCTTCCAGGTCTTTTCCGCAAGAGTTCAAACTCTCAAAAATAAGTTGTGGATTGTCGCCTGAATCTAAACGAATATCAATAATGATCAACTTTTCGATAGCACTTATCAATTCCTCAAAAGACAAACCGCTTGATTTAATCAATTGGCAGAATAAAAAGTAATTCTGAGTAATACTAGATTGGTCTGCTGGAACATATTTATCGGAATCGCCATTGAACAGAGCATCATACGCTATTAAGTCTTGATCAATTGGTCTTAACTTGATTTTTCTTTCCACACGCCTATATTTTGCCCTAAGATACTTATTTCGCATATCTTCCACAAACTCATCATCTTCGCATGACATAATTCCCTCTTTCACAGAGTTGATAGCAGCGAGTATCAATAAAGAAATCGTAGTGATTCTTTGCTGGCCGTCGATAATAAGAAGGTCGTCTTCTGTTTCACTTGCTTTAATTGATACAATGCTACCAAAGAAATGACTTCGTAGATTGTTTTTATGAACTTTTTCTAAATCCATAAACAAGCGCTCACAATGTTTACGTTGCCATGCATATTTTCGCTGATATAGGGGAATCAAAAACAAAGTTTTATCCCCGTTGAAATACACATTAAGTTTTGTCGCGTCTCTCATATTACAGTATTGTTTTAATTCAACTATTTAATCACCTTCACCCTCCAAAATCAATTCCCCTTCTCCCTGTGCAATTTGTTTGGCGTTCATCGTTGAAACCACTGGCTGTCTAGTTTCCTTCTCTACAGCCTTGCGGGCTTCGTTGGCCACGGCACCGCCGCGTCGGGCGATGCCGGCACTTTCAGCCATGCCTTTCGGGTTCTCGTTCTTTGAGATCTGTGTCGTGGTGGCCTCCGCAAGCATGTTGATGGCAATCTCAAGGTCGGTCATGTTGTCGCGCAGGTTTTCTTTCTTCAAACCCTTCAGCTGCTTGTATTCTTTGGCGGAGAGACCGCTCCACTGGCGATAGATGATGTCGGTGAGCGAGGCAAACTGCTGCCCCTCCTCCAATCCGGCACGCTTCCACTCGTCGGTCAGGTGCTTCCTCACCTCTATTGACCTCATCCGCTGGTTAATCCATGCCTCCGAGTAACCCAACCTGCGGTAGTCGGCCACTGCCTGCTCAAAGGACAACTCGGGATCTTGCATCTGGTCGATACGCTTGGCTGCCACCTGCGCCATCCACTGCTTGAAAGGCTCTGCCTTCGGTGAAGGAATGGATTGGATGAGACGGAAAAGTTGCTCTGTATCAGCAACATCCGTCAGGCGCATTTTGCCGTCTTGGGCTTGCATTTTCAACCCGTGACAATTTGTCACGGTTTCATTGCCTTCATTTTTAAGCCTTTGCTTCAACTTGCGCCAATATGCCTGCGGGTCAACACTATCTGTTAAAACCGCTACAGCATCAACAATAGAGAAGTACCACTTCTCTTTATCAGAATCCCAAACAGTACGAACTTTCTTCTGCTCAAACAGTTGTATGGCTTGCTTTTGTGTCATAGTGATTTGATATTCATCTAGTTTGCAAATATACACTTTTTTGGTTAATTCTGCAAGGTTTTTTGTATAACTTTGCATCGAAATATAATTCTATGTCACAAAACCACTGTTATGAATAACGAAGAAAAAATCAAGCAAGCCGCCGAAATCCTCTCCAAGGCGAAGAACATCGTGGGCTTCACCGGCGCCGGCACTTCCGCAGAGAGCGGCATCCCGCCTTTCCGTGGCGAGGGCGGCATCTGGAACCAGTACGACCCCAACTCACTCGACATCGACTTCTACTATCGCCATACCAAGGAGTCGTGGAAGATCATCCGCGAGGTGTTCTATAACTTTTTCAGCAACAAGGACATCAAACCTAACCCTGGACATCTTGTCCTGGCCAAATGGGAGAAGGAAGGCCGTTTGAGCAGCGTCATTACCCAGAACATTGACGACCTGCACACCGTGGCGGGCAACACCGTGGTGTATGAGTTCCACGGCAACATGTCGCGTTTCGTTTGCACCAAATGCGGCCACAAGGTCGATGCCAAGAGCCTGACACTCACTGAGGAACCGCCCCGTTGCGCCCAGTGCGGTGGACTGATGAAGCCCGACTTCATCTTCTTTGGAGAAGGCATCCCTGAAGACGCTTATTACGGCTCGGTGCGTGCTGCCGAGAACTGCGACGCCTTCGTCATCATCGGCACTTCGGGACAGGTCAGCCCAGCCAACATGATTCCTGGCATCGCCAAGCGCAACGGCGCCAAGATCATCGAAATCAACATGGAACCTTCGACCTATACGAACTACATCACGGACATCTATCTCGAAGGCAAATCCGGTGAGATTCTTCCTGCGATTGATGCCTTGATGACTAGGTAAACACCGTCTCGAACATCCTGCGGTAGGCTTCAACCTTTTTGTCAAATGACAAAGGATAAGCGCGTGATGATGAAGGTAATCTATAAAGTGTTAATCCTTCCCTTAGGGTGATTTGTTCATTAGGAGAAGGTATAGAATTTATATTGTAATAAGTGCACACTTCGGTGGTGGCTTTTTCGCCTGTCGTGGCGATGGCGTGGCATTGCGGTATCTGTTTCAGTAGGGCTTCAATATCGGTATGTTCCACAATCTCCAAGAAGGCGTCCGAGGCGTTGTCTTTCAGCCGATTGACTGCTGTGGCCGTATCGAATAACGCTATGCCTTTCTCGTTCAGAAATTCCGTGATTTCATTCATTTTGAAGCATTTGCGCTCGGTGTCAACGAAATGGTTCTTTTCGCCGAACCAAATCTGTCCCTCGATGCGCCAGTGGTCGTTGATGAAGTTGGGGTAGAAAAAGTCCATGCACCAACGCTTTTTGGGCGGTGGGAAACTGCCGAGGAACAAGACTCTCGCGTTCTTTGGGAGAAACGGTTTCAGTGGATGATATTCTATCATTTTCTATTTTATCAAGAATTTGAGAATGCAGAGAAAACTGAAGTCATATTATTGAATTTGAGAAAAAAAATCGCAAGCGATTTTTCATATTCATTCAACATGATACGCACCAACCTTATTAATGCACAGGGTCCCCTTAAACACCTTAAACCTAATTCTTAACTTATCGGCCTTAATGGTCTGGAAACGAAGAAGTCGCTTGTAACCGATGGTAGTAGTTGGTTCGTTGGTTTCAATAGGCAACCATTTATCATTAAAGTAATAGTCTAAATAGAATGCATCAACATTTTGACCCATAGGAATATACTCCTTCAATAGTAAGCGGTTGAAAGCAGTAGTTTCGGGAAAATCGAAGATGAGTTCAGCTTGATGGATGCTGTCTTCCGTTGCCCAGTAGGTTTCATATTCTTCATCCAGCACATGCTTGGCTTTGAACCTCCGGCCTCTTGTGTTGCTGGCAGTCACTTTGCAGCCTTTCAGCAAATCGTTAGCGAAGTCCTTTTGCAACTTCTGGTACCATTGAACGGCATTGGCCGAGTCGATACTGGGTATCCTACCCTCTTGATTCACAGGGAAATTGAGCAAGAGATTGGTGTTGTGGCCAACACTTTGGTAATACAAGTCCATCAGTTGTTCCACGGTTTTTACTTGGCTGTCTTCACTGGCATGGTAGAACCAACCTGGACGAATGGAGACATCCACCTCGGCAGGTAGCCATGCCTCGCCGTCGCGGTAGCCTTGCTGCAATGCCTTTGTGTCGTTAAGCGATTCGAAATCAGTTTTGTACATACACCATTGGGTGGCATTGGCCTTGCCTTCCTCGTTGCCAATCCAGCGCAAGGTTGGGACAGTGCCACCAAAGATGCTCGCTTCGGGGCTGTATTTCCAAACGATGTCCCTTGCTTTCTCGTAATCATAGTATTGCTCCGCCACGATGGACCGTAGGTCATTGGCACCGCCGTACCATCCAGTACCGCCATTAGCACCATCAAACCAGAACTCGAACAAGGGTCCGTAGTTGCTCACAAGTTCCTCAATCTGTTTGTGATAGATCTCCACATAGCCCTTATAACCATACTCGGGTTGGTTACGGTCCCAAGGCGAGAGATATAGCCCAAACTTCAAGCCTTGCTTCTTGCAGGCCTCCACCAGTTCTTTGACCAAATCCCCTTTTCCATTCTTATAATAGGTGTTCCTGATGCAATAGTCGGTAGTCTCAGTCGGCCAAAGGCAGAAACCGTCGTGGTGTTTCGCGGTAAGGATCACGCCCTTCATTCCGCAGGCTTTCAAGGTCTTGGCCCACTGCTCGCAGTCCAAGTTCGTAGGATTAAAGGTATAGGATGGTGTGTTGCCAAAGCCCCACTCCATGTTGTTAAATGTGTTTAAGCCAAAGTGTATAAACGCATAGTTTTCAAGTTGTTGCCATTCCAGTTGTTGGCGGCTTGGAATGGGACCACTTGGCTCGGGACTGTGGGTACAAGAAGCCAACATCAGACCGCCCATTAACACCCATATCAGATGTCTATGATTCATTGTTTCACAAATTTACGAGTCTCACCATTCGTACGAAGCACATACATGCCCTTGGGCAAGTCGCTGATGCCAATCCTGTTCACCTCGTTTTCGAGTTGAACCGTCATCGCGACCTTACCGTTCATGTCAATGATTTCCACTTGACCATTCGCTTGATTGACAAACACATCGATGAAATCCGTAGCCGGATTGGGACATACACGAAGCGATGGTTTGGGCTGTACATACTCTGATTTTACCGTAACTGGACTATCGGAATGCGCTTCTATCATGTTTTCAATCGTTCTGTTACACACAGCACAGAAAGGCGCATAGTTGCGCATCATGCAGTTGCGTTGGGGCCGATACATGCCTTCCTCCAAATAGCCTCCGCCTTCAAAAGCACCTACCGTGTTGTTATATTGATACGTGTTTGGTGTAGGAATTGGAGTGCCTGGAGCAACAAGATCGGCCCATTTCGATTCAAAGTCCACCAAAGTGGTGATATTGGGTTCCCATGGCTCCACATTCAGGTTATAGAGCAAGGCTAATGGGTTGTCAGGCTCCTCGTATTCATCAGCAAGACCTGCGAAAGCATGGCCAAACTCATGCACGATGACATCGGAAGATGACATGTTGCCCGCCGTACTCATCGAGTAAAAGTTGTAGAATCCACCGCCGCCATATTGACTGCTGTTCACCAAAATGTAGATCTGGTCATAAGGTGCGTTCGCTGCTACATCCTTGACCGAGAAATAATTGCGCGTGGTGCAATAACGGTCGATATAAAAGGTGTAGAAATGCGAATTGAGGATGGTGCGTTTCCAGATATGCGAGGCAGGAATGTCGACACCACTCTCCTCAGAAGGAGCCAGCACTGCGCGGAAATTGAAGTCGTTGATATGGCTTGCAAAGGGCTCCGCTTGGGCGAACACATTGGCCAGATTCTGACAGTGTTGCAGGAACTGCGGCATTTCATCGGCGGTATAGCCTTCGGGCAGGATCACGATGTCCACCTTGCTTTCGGGCGAGCCGTTGACCATAATGTCCTGAACAGGAAACACATAATGTTGCTCGGTAGTATTGAACATTTCATTGGGTTCATAAAGCTTAGAGAAAATCTCTTCAAACTCGCCATCGAAATTCCTGATTTCAAGGATGACATACGCCTCATTGCGCGGCAACGGAACGCTCACGGATTCCTCATAGCAGCGTTCCATCACTCGGGCTTCATCGGTGGTCTGCCATTCTTGGAATAAGGTGTTGTAACCTCTTGAATAAATGAGCATATTGGTTTGTGCGTCAATCACTTTCACACGATTTGTGCCATAATTAAATGGGTCAATTAAATTGACTTTTGAGCCACCAAAATACGGTTCGATGACAAAACGCTCAAACACATAATGCGAGCCTTCGGAATTGCCGCATTGGAACACATCCATACGCAATGAGCCTTCGTCTAGGAAGTACTGCCCGAAATTGATGTCTTGCGCTCTCGAGACCAATGAAAACGCGATTACAAAAAGGAAAACAATAGTCTTTTTCATCTCTTAGGCTTATTTTGTTAGGAATCTGAATGTTTGAATGGGCAAAAATACAAAATTATCCCTCAGTTGATGTAGGTTGTCGATTTTTATCTCGCAAATTGAAAGACATGGTTTTATTTCCAATTGACGAATGACAAAAAAAGGTGGCCCTAGAATAATCTCCAAGACCACCAAAAAAATGTCACGTTCTAGTTCTTTTATTGCTTAGCGTTGTATAGCGTTTGTATTTCAGAATCCGTCAATGGGCGGTTGTAGCTGCGGAAGTTGTCGAGCTTGCCGTTATAGAAATCGATAATTGAAATTTGCTTTTTTCATTGTTGTTTGATTTTGATAATATATTAATTTGTCTACCAATTAATTGACAGTTTATTATTTCTTGGTCTTCTCAAAGCGCAGTTTGGTAAAGTAGGCAAAGTTCTTCGCATATTTACTCCTATACCAGCCGATATCCTCCCACGACATGAGGAACTAATCTTTATTAAAGAACCTAACCTTTGCAAAATCCAAGAAGGCTTTTCCTGAATCTCTAAAAAGTGAAAAACCAGTCTTAAAGACCAAGTTCTCATCGCCCTTTTTAACTGTATTCGAATTGCAATACTCACAAATTACATTTCCCTGTGAATCCAAGCAACTACAGAAAATTGAAGGATAGCTGAAGAAAGCTTTTTTCACTCTTTCTTCGTTAATCACCTTAAAGGTGCCTGTAATGAGAGCCGTACCATCTGAATTGACATCGGTAATCACAAGGTTTGTGATTTCATACCAAGCCCCCTCTTCCATCTCAAACGGAATGCTCTTTCCAATCAAAGCAGCCTTTTCTTTTTCAATAGCGGCTCTTTTCTCTTCTCTCGCTTTTTCCACTTTATTGTGTCTTTCATCACTAAGCTTTTCAATCTCTTCGTAAAGTTTCAAGATTTCATCCTGATTTTTAGTCTTATACGCTTTTTCTTCTATCTTTTCTCTCTCCTTATCATACTGACTCTCAAAGATGGAGTCTTTTTCAAAGAATTGGCATAATATTCCAGGAATTTTTCCAAAGATTTCATTCTCAGGATAATCCTTGATTTTCACAGATGATGATGACGAGGAGGTTCCACCACCTCCACAGGAAGTGAGAATGAGCGAGGTCGCAAAAATGCCTGCGCAAAACAGGGTTGCAAATACGCTTTTCTTTTTCATAGTTTTAATGTGCCATGGTTATTACCCATTATGGCTCGTCGGGGTTAATTGTTGCAATGAAATTAAATTGGAGCAAATGTCACCATAATAAGGAAATAACTTGTTGATTGTTATCGACCCTTTTTATCGGATGATATTCATACAACTCGTCACTTTCTTTCTTTTGGGATTTTGAGTTATTCAACAAGTCTTATTCGACAACGATGCGACCTGTCCTCACTCCGTTTTCTTGTTCCAGTCGCAAGAAATACATCCCTTGAGGTAGTTTCACTGTTTCAACACCATTGATATTCATTGACATCACTTGTTGTCCTAAGACGTTCATGATGACCAGGTGTCCTGTGCCTTCCACCGTAAAATGGTCTTGTGTGGGATTAGGATAGAGCATCAAGCTTTCCCTCGGGGTGTCTTGAAGTTCGTTGACGCTCGTGGTGGGGAACCCAGCGTATTCTGCGACATAATCGATATATTCACCGATGCGCTCCATTGCCGAAGCATGTCCATCACCCCATACAGTGACTTCGGCGAAGTCTATCTCTTGCATACTGCCAGAGGCAAAAGTGAAAGGCCCCATGGAAGCTAACCCTCTTCGGTCTCCAGAAGCGTTGCCCTCATGAGTCTCCGTCCAATAGTGTTCTGGCGTGTTGTAATACCAACCCATTGGATTTGCATTGGGAGCTTCACCAAAGGTTCCGATATTGCAAGGGTCGGAATCTCCGGGGTATTGGAAAGAACAATTTGGTCCCACCACCCATGGACCAGCAAAACCATCGCCTCCATACATTAAATGAACTCCACTTCTCCAAATAGATCGTAAATAGTTATACACCTCTTCAGCGGTGGAAGGGTCGCCAACATCCCCAGAACTATTGTATTGGCCAATGAATCTTGTCATACCCATGCGCTCGTCATCGATGACACCATTGCCGAAATTTGTTCCGTTAAAAGCGTTCCTGTTGTTGTCTAAACTTTCGCAATTTCCATTGTAGGATGGGTTGTCCAATCCATCAGGATCCATATAGGGGCCTGCAAGGATTTTGCAAACTTGTGCGGGATGATTGGTGCCATAAGTGTCATCCTCGGGATCTGCGTTATAGCCGTAACTTGCACCACGATGCACATCACATCCCACATAATCATCATATCCATATCCGATATCCCAGTCGTTCCATAATCCAACATAAGTACCTGTATAGGTGTTAGCGGAGCGATTGAAGAGTTTATAGTTGAAGAATACCGTATTGTTCAGGTATTCGTTGTCAGGTCTATCGTAGGCATACACCATCGCATGGACTTCGAGCCCCAATGGTTCCCCAGCAAACTCTGTGTGGGTTTGATAGCTATCGTTGAAGATAAAGAACAGGCATTGGTCGCCTTCGATTTTTGGATAGTCGCCATGTTCAGGCTGGTACACACCATTGGCATCCACATCGACAAAAGGAGCGAGATTCTCTGCGAATCCAGCATCACCATGAGCAGGCCAGGTCAGGATGTCCTCTGGAATAGTGTAACCTGGTTCAGCATGGTGAGCAATGAAATCTTCAATCTGTTCTTTGGTGAGATTCCAAACATGGCTGTATTTCTCAACCGTAGTTGCATCGGTCGAAGCATCAGATAGGCGAAGCGGTCCCGACCAAAACTCTTGTCCGTTTTGACCATAATGGTCGCCTGCCAAATGCAAGGAGTTGTCTGCCGTAGATGCCCCTCCAATCCAAAGGGCATGTTGGAATAATGGTGATTTTCCACTGTCTTTGGGCACTTCCCACGAAGAATAAGGGGTGGTCTGGTGAGCGTCCATAAGGCATCCGTTGCCAAGGATGCATCCGCGCACATTGTTCACTTCGATGTAGGAATACGGGAATGGCTGAGCCATTAGTGTTGATCCGATGCCCATCAGCACAATGATGAGTTGCAATCTTTTCATATTAAATAAGTATTATTTGATAGGTTCGTTTGTAATAAGTAACTATTCAAAATTAAACTGCATTATTATAGGCTTCTTAGTTGTAAACTATCAGCCGTCAGCTATCAGCTCGGTGGCTCCCGGGCTGACTGCTGACAGCCAAATTCTATTACCTTTTATGCAAACCAATGCTGCACATCTTCATTAAAGTTTATTTTCTTGTCTTACTGCTTAGCGTTATACAGCGTCTGTACCTCCTGTGCCGTCAAAGCACGGTTGTAACTGCGGAAATTATCCAATTTGCCATTGAATTTTCCTGCGTGGTTATTGTTAACAGCCGATCCGATGAAGGTCATGGTTACATTGCTGCCCCAACTCCAACCATTATTACCATAACTTTGCGTTGACTCAAACAACACACCATCAAGATAAATCATAGCCAAGTTTCCATTATTTACTACAGAGATTGTCAACATGTGCCATTGATTATCAAGATAATTGGAAATGGGATTATTTGTCGTTGTTGGATAGATTGGAGAGTCGGCTATGTAATTAATGCAGGAAGATTCTGTCAGATTTAAACTATAACATGGCCAATCAAGGTACAACACATCTGTACCAAGTAAATATTGGGCATTTGTTTCAGTCTTAAACCACAAATTTATGGTATATGAAGATCCCGATGGAACGATATTATCTTCTATAAATAGGAGCGAGTTGCCATTAAATTGTCTGGATTTGCCTTCACCAGAAGGAGTGTCGGTAGAGGTGGTCGTGCCACTATTAATGCCTATGTAATTGCCCTGCCAGTCCACAACCTCTTCGTCATCAAAATCGAAATAACAGAACAGCCCATCGTCAACCACCACACCAGTATTCTGGTTCGTGATGTCGTCAATTTTCTTGCATGAAGTCATCATGCACACTGCAAAGGCTAAAAACACGCCTAAAATCAGATTGAAATTTGCTTTTTTCATTGTTGTTTGATATTTGTAATTAGGGTTTCACAAATTTGATTTTTGCAAAATTGGCAAAGCATGGTTCCAAAACAAACCAACCTTCTTTTTCTATAGTCTCTCCATTTTTCAGTTGCTTCTTTTCATTATAGGAGATGCCCAATACGTTGGTTTCTATTTCGTTGCCTTTGGAGTCAAGCAGGACTTTTTCATTAGCATCAAGACATTTGTAAAGCCCAGACCTCATGCTATCGAGTTTTTCGATTATCTTTGCGTCCACTGGCTTCACTTTGTAATTAAAGGTGAGTGTCGTCCTATTGCAACTCGTCGCGTGTTTGGTGATTTTTGAAATCTTGCATTCCACGACCTCAAACCCCAAGCCGTCTTCAACTTCGAAGGGAATGTCCTTGCCGATAAGCCCAGCCATTTCCTTTTCCAAAGCTGCATTTGCCTCTGCTACAATCTGTTTCCCTCTCTCCTTATGATCCGCGCTAATCTTTACGTAGTTTTGCTCTCTTTTGTCGCTGTTGTCGGCGTACTTTTCCATGTTCTTCTGTCGGGCTTCCTCATATTCATCTTCACTTGTCTTCCACTTGGCGGAGTACTCGCCAGAGATGTTCACCAAGTCGCCTAAAATCTCATTCTTTGGGGATTTCTGGAACTTCACCTCGTTTTTTGTTTTTGTTTCGCTATCTCCACCGCCTCCACAGGAAGCGAGAATGAGCGAGGTTGCAAAAATGCCTGCGCAAAATAAGGTCGCAAATACCTTTTTCTTTTTCATAGTTTAATGTGCCATGGTTATTACCCATTATGGCTCGTCGGGGTTGATTGTTTGGAATGAAAAATTAAATTGAGCAAATGTCACCATAATTCCCTGCATCGGTCTTTCATTCGCCCAAAAAACGGTTTGCAATGCGTAAAAAACAATGGGTCGCTTTCGTCATTGCGTAAAATTTCGGTTTGCAACGCGTAAAATGGCAAGTAATTGGCATAGTTTGTTACGAAATAACCGTACCTTTGCCGACATGAACAGCGATTTGTTCTACATATTGCTGCTAAGCTTCGTGTCTGGTGTGACGCAATGTTTATTGACGTTATGTGGCATTTATATGCTATTGAAACACCGAAACTACCAGTTTCAAAGGGTATTTGCTGTTGTCTTGATCTTGCATGGTTTTGGCTTTTTCAACAACTTTGTGGTTTTAGCTTGCAGTGAACAACCTTACTCCGAGTTCCTCAACACACTTTTGGTTCTCTTCGACTATGTGATTGTAGGCGGCTACATGATGTTTGGCGTCTCTCTGGTATTCCCCAATCGTTACAAAACGCGTCAACTCTTGCTTTTGGTGATACCTTATTTAATTGCCATGCTCTTGTTTGCCCTCAGCCGAAGCCCCTTGGTTTTGACGGTCATGCAAATCTATACCGTGGTGGTTTCGTTAGTTTTGTTGGTGTATTTGGTTCTTTCTATCAGGAAACATACTCGACTGTTGCTCGACAACGTGGGAGACTTGGAGTTTTTTGACCTACGATGGAGCAACATTTTGATTGTCCTCTATTTCGCTTTCCAATTGTTATGGACTATTGAAAGCCTATCGCAACAGTCGTGGTTTTCAGAACCCTCTGCCGGGAGCAACCTGCTTTTCGACACCCTCTATTGCCTCATCTGCATCGGCATTGTTTTATACGTCATGCACAAACTGATACATCAGCAGGTATTCACCCTCTCTCCCGCCGATGAATATGAAAACGAGCCTCAAGAGCCAACCACTCCAACACCCCACCCCAATGCTGGCAAATCCCTGATTGGTTGCGACATAGACATGGTTATGAAGGAAAAGCGATATTATCTTGACAACACGCTGACATTGCAGAAGTTGGCCCAACATCTGGGCACCAACCGGCAGTACCTCAGCAACCATATCAATCAAGAGCTTCATACGACCTTCTACGACTACATCAACGACTTTCGTTTGGAGGATGCCAAAGCCATGTTAGATAGTCAAAGCTCTGAAAACCAACACTCTTTGGAAGAAATTGCCATGATGGCAGGCTTTAATTCCTACGCCACCTTCTTGCGCTCGTTCAAGAAAAAGTATGGGCAAACACCATCGCAATACCTGACGGAGAAAAAATCGTGACCAAATCAAAAATCTAAGTCACGCAATCGATTTTTTTCCTAATTTGCGCCCAAATTTAACTTTACACTATGACTATCGAAGAATTAAAATCTCTTTTTAAGCAACGCTTTGGAAATGAGGGCGTTGTCTACACTTCGCCTGGGCGCATCAACCTCATCGGCGAACACACTGACTATAATGGTGGCTTCGTTTTTCCAGGAGCCATCGACTCGGGCATCTACGCCTGCATCCGCCTCAACGGCACCAACAAGGTTCGCGCCTACTCCATCGACAAGGAGGACTATCGCGAGTTTGGCATGAACGAGGAAGATCATCCTCATTTACATTGGGCCAATTACATTTTTGGCGTGTGCCGCGAAATCATCAAACGAGGCTACAAGCTTCAAGGCTTTGACACCGTGTTCTACGGCAATGTGCCCATCGGTGCAGGAATGTCGTCGTCGGCTGCCTTGGAAAGCACTTTCGCCTTTGCTCTTAACGAGTTGCTGAGCCTTGGCATCGACAAGTTTGAGTTGGCGCGCATTGGTCAGGCCACGGAGCACAACTATGTTGGCGTGAAGTGTGGCATCATGGACCAGTTTGCCTCACTCTTCGGTAAGGCCGGTCACTTGATGCGCCTCAACTGCGCCACGATGGAGTTTGAGTACTATCCTTTCAACCCTAAGGGTTACAAAGTCGTGCTTCTTGATACCTTGGTAAAACACGAATTGGCCTCGTCGGCCTACAACCGTCGCCGTGAGTCGTGTGAGAACGCCTGCACCCACATCGCCGCCAAGCATCCCGAGGTGAAATACTTGAGTGATGCGACCATGGCCATGCTCAACGAAATCGATGTGGAGATTCCTGCCGAGGATTACATGCGCGCAGAATATGTCATCGGTGAGAAGCAGCGCGTCCTCGATGTGTGCAATGCCTTGGAAAAAGGTGATTATGATACCGTTGGCGACCGCATGTACGGCACCCACTACGGCATGAGCAAACTCTATGAAGTGAGTTGCGAGGAACTGGATTACCTCAACGACATCGCCAAGGAATGTGGCGTGACGGGTTCCCGCGTGATGGGCGGCGGCTTTGGCGGCTGCACCATCAACCTCGTGAAAGAAGACCTTTATGATGCCTTCATCGCCACGGCGAAGGAGAAATTCGCCGCCAAGTTCGGTCACGAGCCGAAGGTTTATGATGTCGTGATTTCTGACGGTGCAAGGAGATTGAAATAATCACAAAACATACAAAACCCTCAAAACCATGTTTAACCTCAACGAAAAGCGTGTGGCGGCACCCAACCGGGTTGCCGCCGGAAAGCGAGCCGGTTGGCCGCTTTCCCCAGCAAAAGAAAGCGGTTTTATATGTTTTGTCGGTTTTGTGATAAGAAACAATTAAACAATTACGCATACAATGAAACCAACACTTTTAGTTTTAGCCGCAGGCATGGGTTCGCGTTACGGTGCCCTGAAGCAGATGGACGGCGTCGGTCCGAACAACGAAGCCATCCTTGATTATTCCATTTACGACGCCAAACGCGCCGGTTTCGGCAAGGTGGTCTTTGTTATCCGCGAGGACTTCGCTGAGGCCTTCAAAAAAGTCAACAACACGGAGAAATTTGGTATCCCCGTTGAATATGTCTACCAATCGTTAGACAAGTTGCCGGAAGGCTTCAGCGTCCCCGAAGGGCGCGTCAAGCCTTGGGGCACTTGCCACGCAGTTTTGATGGCCAAGGATGTGATCCACGAACCCTTTGCCGCCATCAACGCCGATGACTTCTACGGCAAGGAAGCCTATGAGGTTTTGGCCAAATATCTTATGGAATGTGAAGGTAAGAAAGGTGCCTACAGCATGGTCGCCTACAAACTCCGCAACACTATGTCGGACTTTGGAACGGTGAGCCGTGGCATCTGCACCGCCGACGCGGAAGGCAACCTCCAGACCATCGTCGAGCGCACAACCATCGGTCACACCGAGGACGGTGGCGCGGCCTACACCGATGAGACTGGCTCTCATCCGTTGGACATGGATTCCCTCGTTTCCATGAACTTCTTCGGCTTCACCCCCGATTTCTTTGCCTATTCCGAGAAAGGCTTCGTCGAGTTCCTGAAAGGACCTGCTCAGACCAACATCAAAGCCGAGTTCTTCATCCCGCTGATGGTCAACCAAAGCATCCACGATGGCTCGGCCAAGCTGAAAGTGCTGTCAAGCAATGCCTCATGGTTCGGTGTGACCTACAAGGAAGACAAGCCCGAGGTGATGCGCAAGATTCGCGAGTTGATTGAGAAGGGCATTTATCCTAATAACCTATGGAATTAGGAATTATGAATGCTGAATGCTGAATTGGGCTAAGCCCAGCATCGCATTGCGACATTCAGCATTCAGCATTCCACATTCCGAATTTGAAACAGTATGAACATCGAAGTAAAAACCTGGGGCAAGACTCCCGACGGCAAAGACATCAAGCTCTACACTCTGACCAATGCCAACGGCATCAAGGTGCAGCTAAGCGACATTGGTGCGGGCATCGTGAGTATTGTGACACCTGACCGTGACGGCCATATGGATGACATCGTGCTGGGCTACCCCAACGCTACGGATTACTATGGCGACGGTCCCTGCGCGGGTAAGACGCCTGGCCGTTTCGCCAACCGCATCGCTAATGGCCGCTTCAAGATTGATGACAAGGAATACCAGCTTGAAATCAATACTGGTGACGGCAAGCATCACCTTCACGGTGGCAGCATCGGCTTCGCCAACCAGAAGTGGGCTAGCCGCATCAATGGTGAGAGCGTGGTGTTCACCTACCTCAGTGCTGACGGTGAGGCGGGTTATCCCGCCGAGCTGGTGTCGAAGGTCTACTACACCCTCAATGATGAGAACGAGCTGAACATCCGTCTCTGCGCCTATTCATCGGACACCACCATTGTCAACCTGACCAACCACACCTATTTCAATTTGAAAGGCGAAGGCAATGGTGACATCCTTGACCACAAGCTACGGCTGAACGCCTCGCGTTTCCTGCCTGCCACCAACGAGTTGATCACTACTGGCGAGATGCGGCAAGTGACCGATACACCCATGGATTTCACCCAAGCTAAACTCATTGGTCGCGACATTAAGGAACCTTATCCTGACCTAATTAATGGCAAAGGCTATGATAGTTGCTGGGTCATTGATGGCGTGGCAAAGGACAAGATTACTTTGGCTGCCGAGTTATCGCATGAAGGTGTTGGCCGTATGGTGAAGATTTACACTACCCAGCCTGGCGTGCAGGTCTATACCGGCAACTGGCTTTCAGGATGTCCGAAAGGCAAGAAAGGCCACATCTACGAGGACTACTCGGGCGTCGCTTTGGAGTGCCAGGCCCTCCCCGACTCGCCCAACAAGCCTAACTTCCCCAGCACCTTCCTGCGTTCGGGCGAAGAATATAACGAAACGATCATTTTTAAATTCTCATTGTTATGATGAAAACGAACTACGAATTAAACGAATTGAACAAATGTCGATTTTAAAATTAGGCAGCTAAAGCTGCAGATTTTACGAATTCGTACTCATCCGCAACGAAGTTGCAAAATTCTGTCGGAAACAATTCGTATCATTCGTGCAATTCGTAGTTAAATAACTGAATGTTTAATCTTTAAATCTCAAATACCTATGGAAACAACCGTAAAAAAACAGAACTATTTCATTCCGATCATCGTGATGATTCTCTTGTTCGGTATGATTTCGTTTGTCACCAACCTGGCTTCGCCCATGGGCGACATCCTGAAGAACCAGTTTAAAATCCCGAATTGGCAAGGCACCTTGGGCGTGTTCGCCAACTTCATCGCCTATGCCGTGATGGGTATCCCTTCGGGTAACTTGCTCCAAAAGAAAGGCTACAAGAAAACAGCACTCATCGCTGTCATCGTGGGCTTTATCGGTGTCGGCATCCAGACCTTGTCGGGTGTCTTTGGCAGCTTTGCCGTCTATCTCCTCGGCGCTTTTGTGGCGGGCTTCAGCATGTGTCTGCTCAACACCGTGGTCAACCCGATGCTGAACCGCTTGGGCGGTGGTGGCAACAAAGGCAACCAACTCATCCAAATCGGTGGCTCCTTCAACTCCCTGTGTGGTACCGCCGTCATCATCATCACGGGCTTGCTGATTCCCAGCATTGTTGATGCCAAGATCAGCGATGTCTTCCCGTTGATGTACACGGCTTTGGGCATCTTTGCCTTCGCTTTCATCGTCATCCTGCTGACCAAGATTCCAGAGAACGAACAGAAACAAGAAGCTGTCAAACAAGTGGAAAAGGGCAAAGGCCCCATGGCTTTCCGTCACTTCGTGCTCGGTGCCATCGCCATCTTCATCTATGTCGGTGTCGAGGTGGGTATCCCGAATGTGTTGAATAAATGGCTCCAGAATCCTGATCTTAATGTGCTGGGTAGCGGTGTCAATGCCGAAGCCGTAGCTGGCTCGGTGGCAGCCACCTATTGGTTCCTGATGCTCATTGGTCGTCTAATTGGTGGCATCATCGGCAGCAAAGTGTCGGCGAAAGCAATGCTTACCACAGTGTCGGCTATCGGTATTATTCTCACTTTATTGGCTATGTTTGGTCCTTCCACCATGGTCAAGTTCCCCGCTTTCAATGGCGCACATGGCTTCGGCATGGTGAGCATTCCGCTCAATGCAGCCTTCTTGGTTTGCATCGGTCTCTGCACTTCAGTGATGTGGGGTGGCATCTTCAACCTCGCTGTTGAAGGTCTGGGTAAGTACACCGAAAAGGCTTCGGGCATCTTCATGGCTTTGGTTTGCGGCGGTGGTATCCTGCCTCTGCTTCAAAACGCTATCGTTGACGGCTTGGGCGGTGTCGGCTATCTCCAGAGTTACTGGGTGATTGTCATTGGCCTCGCCTTCCTGCTCTTCTACGCCCTCTGGGGTTCGAAGAATGTCAATAAAGACATCCCTGTGGATTAATCATCCCAGTTAACCAATAACAAACAAGCCTGTCAGAAATTCTGGCAGGCTGTTTTTGTTTTCCAAGCTTTGGGCTTAGCGTATGCGTATTCTTCTGCCTACGCGTAGCTTGTCGGTTTTCTTAATCTTGTTGAGCTTGCATAGAAGGGTGACTGTTGTCTGATGCTCCACAGCAATTTTGCTTAATGTGTCTCCTTTCTTGACAATGTAATACTCTTTTTCGCGATAAGGATGTGATGCCGATCTCGAGTCAACTATGTTGATTTTGAAGGTTTTGTCAAGGTTGGAGTAGGCATCTCTCATGATTTTTGTCGAAATACTATAGTCCTTGTTAACCAATCTGGCGGAGTCGGCCAATGAATGTGAAAACAGCCAGTCGTAGGTTTGGTCAAGGTAGAAGATACGTGCCAGCTGCGAATGGTTGACGCCCCTCATCTTGTTGAAAATGAGCTTGCTGGTATCGCCACATTGAATCATGGATTTGACAACCCTTTCGGAGCATCTCACTGGCACCGCTTGGTCGGCTGTACCATGGATGATCCAAAGAGGAAGCTCATTAAGACCACACAGTTCCTTCACCGATGCACCTCCACACATAGCCATGGCTGCTGCAATCCTATCGGGATAGCTAGCCGCCACATCGAGAGTGCCATAACCGCCAAGGCTCATGCCTAGGACATAGAAGCGGTTAGTGTCGACGGGATAATGGTCTTTCACCCAATCAAAAACATCCATCACTTTCTCTGGTTTCCATGCGCCTTGCGTTTGAGGTGCCACCACAATGGCATCAATGGTTCTGCCTTTGGTCAGGGCATCAATACATCCGTAATTGCGGACCTTGTTCAGGTTGTTCCCACAAAGGCTCTTCCCATGCAAAAACATCACCACGGGTTTCTTGACACCGGGAGCATTATAGTTTTCAGGCAGATAGAGCCAGAAATTATATCCTTGTTTGATGGAGTCGCGGCACGCAATAAGTTGCGCGAAGGTGCTTGTGGGCAAAATGAAAAGCAAAAGGCTTATGATTAACAGTGTTTTCTTCATAGATTATTGTAACGATATCTTATAGATTTTATTTCCCCTCGACCCTAAAACAATTTTATTGTCAATGATAACAGGAGATGACTCGAAATTGCTTCCAACCTTTTGCGTGGCCACGATTTCGCCTGTCTTTCCCTTGATTACATAGACATTGCCGCTCGTATCAGCGGTAAAGATGAACATCTCGTTCTTGTCGTTGTAGAAAGCCACTGGCGATGACCAGCAGTATTGTTTGGTCTTTGTTTGATAAAGAATGTGTCCATCACTTTTGTCAAATGCTGTAAAATAGCCTCGAACAGCCGTTGTGTTGATGCAGAAATTGCTGAAAATCATGCCTTCACAATCGCCGCCACCCAACAAGGGGGAACAATACATGCCTCCATCCAATGTCTTTTCGCCACCCATGTGAAGCCTACGGCATGAAATGGTGTCTTCCCAAATCAACTCACCTGTCAGTCCGTGCAATTTTACGAAATAGCTCTTACCAGTATTACCTTGACGGTCTACCTCACAGCCTGTGTACACATATGGAATGCCATCTTCAATGTCGACAAGTGGAGTGGCATCGGTGTCGTCATGGTTCCAATAATGCCACACGGGCTTCATTGTATTGAGATTGACGCAGAGTATATTCCCCGCATTGTCAGAGATATAACCGTAATTCTTATAGACCGCCATCGACGACTCGATGCCCGGCGAACTCTTGGACTTGCTCAATGAGTAACGTAAAGTGGATTGCAAGGTGTAGCCACCATCGCCGATATAATACTTGTAAAGTGTGCCATTCTCGCCTGGACGGAACACGAAGCCTCCAATGACGACGGGCGAGGAATCGTAGGCACCCCATGAGCGCCACGCTTTCGGGTCTTTTCCAAACGAATGTATGGTCCGATGAGTGAACATGTCAAACACGATATTGCCAAACGGAGCATGTTTTTCCACCCCATGTCCAACATAAAGATGACCGTTAAACAAAGGATTGAGAGAAGGCGTGCCTTTCAGTACATTTTTGGTGTTTACGCATTTACGGCTTTCTTCACCTGTTTGGAAATCAATGAAGTATACATTGCCGCATAGTGATGCGATAATAAGTTCTTGCTGACATAAATGGTCGATGACCGTGTCGTTCAATTGCTCAAAATGTGCCATGAGGCTGTCTGGCCATTGGACATAAACCGGTTGTCCTGTCCATCCTGTACCTCCGTACCAAGTGCCGTGGGAAGTTTTTGAGGTGTCCATCCCCGTCTTAAAGATCCAATTCACATTGATATTGATGGAGTCGCCATGAAGATGCCCGCAGAAGTTGGGATTCCTTGTTGGGCTGCCACGAAACATGAAAATGCCTGGTGCGTCTTCATAAAGGTCTTTGTAATCAGATAGCATGCAGGGTACTGATGTGTCGAAAGTGTCGACCACAAACATCACTTTCTCTGCTGAGAAAAACATAGTGTCAGGGAAGCCGTAGTCGATTACGACGGGTGGGATGGTGTCGGCAACTACTGTTTCAGTCTCTTCCACCACGACCTGAGGGTGCTCCATCGTACACGATGGACTGGCCATGACGATGCTGAACAGGAATATGAAAGCTAATTGTTTCATTTTGCATTATTTAGTAATCCAACCATCGTCGGAAATGGTCGGTGGGTTGTCGTAAAAATCGGTGGCGCTCAACGATTTGATGATTTTCAAGGCTTGGTCTTTCTTGTCAATTAAAGGGCCTTTGTTGGGGTTGACCTGACAGGTGGAAATCACCTGGGCATCAATGAAATCACCCGTTTTGGCATCCATGCGGATTCTGAAAATGGGCGCTATTCCCAACTTGCCGGCAATCTTGATTTGGCTATAGGTAGCAAAGTTGCCCATGCTGTAGGCAATGAATTTACCGTTGTAAATCTCTACGCCTCGCGTGACATGCGGTCCATGACCGAGAACGACATCAGCGCCAGCATCGATGGCAAGATGGGCAAACTCGTAAGCATTGCCGCGGTTTTGTTCAATATAGTAGTCCGCTTTGCGCGTGATGTGCTCATAGGCAACACCTTCGCCACCGCAATGCATCGAAACGATGACCACATCGCAGGTGGCGGCAAGTTGGCTCACCAGACTCTTCATATTGGCATAGTCGTGGAGCGGCACGATGCTCGTATTGGGTGAGAAGGCACAAAAGCCATAGCGCACGCCATTGATGACAAAGGTGGCGGTGGGTTTTGTTTGATAGCCTGCCCAGTTCAAATGGTTGTCGTTAAGGATTTTAGTTGTGTTGTCACGCCCATATTGACGGAAGTCGTTGCTGTGGTTGTTGCCCACACTAATCAAATTGAAACCTGCATCTTTGTAGTATTTGATATAGCTCGAAGGCATGCCGAAGCAAAACATCTTACATTCCTTGACCAAGCTGTCGGCCAGCACTCCTTCCATGTTGCAGAAGACGATGTCACCCTTGAAATAAGGCTTCACTTCATCAAAGAAATGCTTTGCCGTCTCATCGTCGGCCAAATCAGAACGTTTGGGGAAAATCGAGCCCAACATCACATCACCGACCGCCACAATGGTCAAAGTATCTTGCGCGGAAAGCAAACTCGGCAAAAGCGACAACAACAAAACTGCCGCCTTCAATAAATGTGAAAAGCGTTTCATTAATTTTCAACTTTCAGAAAGTTTGCAAAGATAGGGAGTATTTTTGTATTTTTGCCCATTATTTCGATTTAGGCTAAAAAATGTTCAAGAAAATCCTCGGTACGGGCGCGGCAAGAGCGGTCAATGTGTTAACACAATTGGCCACCCTAATTATGGGAACCCGTTATCTAGGTGCCGCAGAATGGGGCAAAGCTTTCATCGCCCAAACCGACATCACCTTTTTATTAATAGGCATCGAACTCATCGCTGGTAGCGGACTCGTGTATTTCACTCCACGCAAGAAAGTCGCCACGCTGATGAAGATTTCATACGGCTGGATTGCCTTCGTGATGCTTGTTTATCTCCTGTTGTTCAATATCTTACATTTTTTTCCGAACTTCTATCACACCATCGTTCCCGAAGGCTATGCTTGGCTTGTTTTGTTGATGACTTTTGTTTACAGCTTGCATGAATTCAACCTCAACCATTTCCTCGGAAAGGAAAAAGTGGCGACCTATAACTGGCTGTTCCTCATACAGATATTGACACAGGTCACGATGATGGCAGTATTGATTTTCGCCTTGAATCTGAGGACAGCGAAAGCCCTACTCTACTCTCAACTTTGTGGCTATAGTTTGGCCACCCTCATCGGATGGATTCTGCTCTTACCAAGGCTGAAACGCGATGGTGGAGAACCTTTGAAAGACAGTTTGAAGGAAATGCTCCATTATGGTGCTTTCATGCAACTATCAACCTTGGTCAGTACACTGAACAAGCGCTTGAGCCTCTATTTGTTGAACACCCATTGCGATGAGAAATCCATCGGCGTGTATGCCTCTGGTACACAAGTTACTGAAGGTGTGAACATCGTGGGACAAAGCATTGGTTTGGTGGCCTTCTCCTCGTTGAGCAATACCGAAAAGAAAGAGCGCGCCTCTCAACTTACCTTGCGCTTTATAAAAGTCGCCATCTTGCTGACATTCACCGCTTTGTTGGTCATTTGTCTGCTCCCGACGGTATTCTTTGAATGGGTGTTTTCAGGCGAGTTTGCCGACATTCGTACTGTCATCCTTCTGATGGCACCCGGTATCGTGTTTTTCTCTGCCCACACCATTTTGGCCAACTATTTTTCTGGTACGGGTCAACCGAAATACAACCTTTATGCTTCACTCATCGGACTTTCGGTTACACTTGTTTCAGCCTTTGTTTTGATTCCCATGTTGGGCATCCGAGGTGCCGCCATCACCACTTCGCTGACTTACACGGCTTTGTTTGTTTACCATTGGATTGTCTTCCACAAACACACGAATTGCCATTTGTATCATTTGATTCCAAATCGCGAAGATTGGGAATGGGTTAAAACAACCGTTAAAGGTATTTTCTGATGTTTTTTTTGTACCTTTGCAACCAAATCCACTTTTATGAGCGAAATCAACGAAGACGACATCTTCACGCAAGATAGCGACCCTATTCCTACCACTGAAAACTATAATGACGACAGCATTGTCCATCTTGAGGACATGGAGCACATCCGTCGCCGTCCGGGTATGTATATCGGCAAACTTGGCGACGGTGCCTCGCAAGATGACGGTATCTATGTGCTTATCAAAGAAGTGATCGACAACTCCATTGACGAGTTCACTTCGGGGTTCGGTAAAAAGATAGAAGTTAGGGTTGACAAAGCAGAAAAGAAAGTCAGCATCCGCGACTATGGCCGTGGCATCCCGTTGGGTAAGCTGAAGGAGGCCGTCTCGCAACTGAATACTGGTGCCAAATATGACAGCAAGGTGTTCCAAAAGTCGGTCGGCTTGAACGGTGTGGGTACCAAAGCCGTCAACGCGCTTTCATCCTATTTCAGGGTGCAGTCGGTCCGCGAGGGCAAGACAAGGATAGTGGAGTTCGCACAGGGAAAGTTGATTAATGATTCGGGGATCATCCCGTCCGATGGTGACACAGGAACACTCACTGAGTTCATCCCGGATTCTGCTTTGTTCGGTAACTTTCACTATGTGGATGAATACATCGAAAAGCGCGTGTGGAACTACGCCTACCTCAACCGTGGCTTGAGTTTGATATACAATGACAAACGCTATTATTCAAAAAACGGCCTCCTCGACCTGTTGCAGAACAACATGGAAGGCGAAGGCCTCTACCCCATCATCCATATCAAGGACGGCGACTTTGAGGCTGCTTTCACCCATGTGAACGGGCAGTCGAGCGACTATTTCTATTCGTTTGTCAACGGACAGCACACCACCGAAGGCGGTACACACCAGTCCGCTTTCCGCGAAGGCTATGCCCGCGTGGTGCGTGAGTTCTATCAAAAGGAATACGAGCCTGCCGACATCCGTCAAGGTTTGATTTGCGCCTTGTGCGTAAGGATTCAAGAGCCTGTGTTTGAGGCACAAACCAAGACCAAACTCGGCTCCACCCACCTTGCGCCCAACAATCCAGACGGCACCAACGACAGTCCCTTCCTTAAGACCTATGTCTTCGACATCCTGAAGCGCCATTTGGATAACTACCTGCACAAGAATCCTGAGACCGTCAGCGTGTTGCAGGCGAAGATCCAAGCCAATGAGAAGGAACGCAAAGAGATTGCCGGCATCAAGAAGGCTGCCCGCGAAAGCGCCAAGAAGGTCAGCCTGAACAACCGCAAGCTCCGCGACTGCCGTATCCACCTTAATACCAACCATGAGAAGCGCCTCGAAAGCACCATCTTCATCACCGAGGGCGACTCCGCATCGGGAAGCATCACCAAGAGCCGCGACGTACAGACCCAGGCCGTGTTCAGCCTGCGCGGTAAGCCGCTCAACTGCTTGGGCATGACCAAGAAAGTGTGCTACGAGAACGAGGAGTTCAACCTCTTGCAAGCCGCCTTGAACATCGATGAGGATATAGAAAACCTGCGCTACAACAACATCGTCATCGCCACCGATGCCGATGTGGACGGCATGCACATCCGCCTGCTGATGCTCACTTTCTTTCTGCAATTCTATCCCGACCTCGTGCGTAACGGCCATGTCTACATCTTGCAGACGCCTTTGTTCCGCGTGCGCAACAAGAAAGAGACCTATTACTGCTACAGCGATGAGGAACGCCTCGCTGCCAAGGAGAAATGCGGCAAGCAGGCCGAGATCACCCGCTTCAAAGGCTTGGGCGAAATCTCCCCCGACGAGTTCCGTGGTTTCATCGGCCCCAACATGCGCCTTGAGCCCGTCATCCTACGCTATGACTTCGGCATCAAGGAGCTGCTGGAATACTACATGGGCAAGAACACCATGGAACGCCAGAAATTCATCATTGATAATCTTCGGATTGAGGATGACTCAGAGATGGATAAGATGTAAGCCTCAATACAAAAAGCCAAAAAGCCAGAGCGGGATTTTGTTGCCGAGCACATACTCTTCATCGTCGGAAGCGATATAACTCTTCGAAACGCCAGCAATCTGCTTGCCATCCTTGGAACGTCCACCAACTTCAATCGTATATTGATGGTCAATGGTGAAATCAGCTGAAGTCTTGCTGTATTCCACGACATGGTTTGACGAGAGCTGATTAATGAAAAACACTTCGCGCTCCGTACCTTCGTTGACCCGTGTCGTGGCAAGGGCATGAAGCATATTGGGATTTTCCAAATAAATCTTGTCCGGCTTTTGTAGTCGTTTCACATTCGTTGCATCCGAATACAACAACTGAATCAGACGAGCCTCGCTAAGGATTTGAAGATAATTCAGCAATGTGGTGCGTGAAATCTCCGCCATAGTCGCCAATTTGACGGTGTCGAGGGCAAAAGGCACATTGGAAGACAGAATGCCCAACAACGACTTCACTTTTCTGATATTGCCCACGTCGAGTTTTCGTAGCTGGGGCAGCTCTACCTCAATGGTGGTATTGACAATGTTCTCGATACGGACATAATAATTGTTCTGTCCTTCTTTCAAGAATGGATAATAGCCATAGCGCAAATACTCGGCAAAAAGCGGCAATGGACGGATTTGTGCATTGACTTCGGCACAGACGCTGTTGCCGTGGGTAAGGATCTCTTGAAGTGTCCGCTTTTTGAATTCCTTTTGATGGAACATCCGCAAGTATTCCCTGAACGAAAGCCCAAGCATGGTATAGGCAATGCAGCGGCGCGAAAGGTCGGCCTCACCGTCAGAAAGATTGACCAACGACGACCCGCTTAGCACAAAGCGCATGTCGGGAAACTCATCGTACGCGTTCTTGATTTCGATGCTCCACCCCTTATACTTATGCACTTCGTCCAGAAACAGGTATTTTCCACCTTGTGCATGGAACTGCTCAATGAAATCCAGCAGATGATGAGTGCCAAAATAGATGTTATCAAGGCTGACATAAAGCACATCTGAGGTGTTGGTCGGGCCAAACACTTGCATGATGCGTTGTGTCATGAGCGTTGTCTTACCGACGCCCTTCTGGCCTTTGATCATCAGAAGCCGCTCGTTCCAGTCGATTTCGTCCATGATATTCCTGACAAAATCAAGGTTCACTGTCTGCATCCTGTTGAGGTGCCTTCTTACTAATGTTTCCATTTTTCTATGTTGTTAAGTTTCTGCCTGCAAAAATAAGCAAAATGTTCAATATACGAAACATTTAAAATGGAAATTTGTTTTGTATACTGAACATTTATATGATAAATAAACCTAAAACAAGGAAGAATGTTTCACGTATTGAACGGTTTTATATTAAATCTGTTCAATATATTGAACATTTATCAGAAATCACATACAAGAAATGGAGTTGCCGAGATTTTCTCGGTAACTGAAAGTTTCCAATAGAGCTCAATTATTTCCATTTTGGGAAATACCACTATTCCGCATTAGGGGCAGCTGAAGAAAAATCGGAAATCCCGTTTTTTCTATGAAACATTTGAATGAATTGGTCGGGATTTCCGACAAGTTGCTTTTTCCCAACTCATTAGATGACAGTTGCGATTTTGGTAATGTTGCCAAAAATGGTTGGTGAAGTTGCCCAAGAAGCGACAAAATGGTATTGGCTTTGAGAGGACAAAAAGCATGTCATTGCTGTAGTTCTTTCAAAGTTTTTCCTCTACATTTCCATACTTTTAAGCCATTAGCACTAACTCCTAACACTATATTAGCGGCTAATGAAGCACTGGAAAAAACGACATCTTTTGTTAAAAATGCCTTACCATCTTATACCTTCGGAAACAAATTTCTCACGCATAGAAATAACAGAAGAGTTCACTGCCCCAATTTGAAGAGATATTTCAGAACCTTTAAATACTACAAAGCCCTCATTTGTTGGTTTCCCCTTGGCTATTAAACCTTTTTGATTTATCTGAAACACCTCATCAACAGAATCATTTTCCACTTTGCCTAATAAAGACTCATAAATCTTATGTCCTAATGTGTTGACCAATAGTTTTAGATTATCGATGAACTCTTCCATTTCTGCCTGATCAGGTTCACTAATTTTAGATTTTGTTGGTTTAGATGAGTTTTCCAACAAATACCTATCTGCCTCTTTCGCTAAATCATACAATCGACTTTCCAAATACTTGATATGAGCCTTATTAAGATTGTTATCTTTACTAATGAAAACAATAGATTCATTCCAAAATTCCTTTGATGCAAGGTGTTGCAATAATCGTTGCTTGATATTCTCGGCTTCTCCAATATATGCAAGATTATCTCCATTGTCATTTTTCCCAAACAGCATATATATGCCTGTGTTGTTCAAATCTTCTCGATCATCAGAGAGTCTTACATAATTTCTAGGTATCTTATATGCTTTACCTGACCAATTCGAGAGTTCACACATAATTCGACCATTAGGGTCTCCATCTATGAGAAACAATGTAATTTTTCGTCCTCTTTTTTGCATTTTCTATTATTTAGATAATGCAAAAATAAGTATTTTTCATTAAATGAAAAACTACTCACAAAACTCCAACAACTATTTTGAAAATATGCTGGGAGAAACAGCCAACATTCGTTGCGCGAACATACCTTATTTTCAAATCTTTATTATCCCAGAGAAACTGCCCTATTATAACAAGCAAGGTTTAATACAAAAGTGGGAAGAGTTTACCATTCACAATGCAACAAAGTATCTCACACTCTCAGAAGATAATATCCAAACCTCAATCCATACCCTTACCAAAACTTTACTTTTTGTTATTCACCTGCCTGAAATCAACCAACCCATTGTTGACAAAACCGACTATGTTCATTTCTACGAGAGCAAAGCTGACTTTATTGTTAGTGAATCAAACACTCAATACGGTGATTTCTCCTCTGCCGTCATATACAACGACTATGAAGATTTCATTGATAAAGTAGTGCACTACATCCACTTTATATAAAATGCGAATCTAGATTATCTCATTATTGTTTTTATTTTCGATAAAGCCATAAAACACATAATAACAAGGATTTAAAGAACCTTACATATTACCATTCGGCAATTTGGCGTATTTTCATTCTACGAGTTAGCGAAGTTTTTCGAAATACAAAAGAATAATTCACCCATTCCACCAAATTATCGTACTTTTGTCCGTCAAATTATAGCCTGGACTGCTTCGTGCCTCGCAGTGACGCAAAGCGACGACAAGGATAGTCCTGAGCCCGTCGAATCTTTGAATCTTAAATTTTGAATTTTAAATCTTTAAATCAACACAATAATGAAAAAACTCACCTTATTAGTTATGGGCACAATCACCCTCTTCGGCTGCAACCAACAACCAAAGCAGCCTGAACGCTATTCCGTCAAGGCCTATCCCGAGACGAGAAAAGACACCACTGTCGTTGACGACTATTTCGGAACAAAGGTCGCCGACCCGTACCGTTGGCTGGAAAACGACACTTCCGCCGAGACCGCGAAATGGGTCAAGGAGCAGAACGAAGTCACCAACGACTACCTGAGTCACATCCCCTTCCGCAGCGCCCTCAAGGACCGCCTGACACAACTCGTTAACTACGAGCGCTACGGCATGCCTTCGAAGAAACACGGCCGCTATATTTATTCAAAGAACGACGGCCTCCAAAACCAAAACGTCATCTACATGCAGGAGACGCTCGACGGTGAGCCTACCGTCTTGTTAGACCCCAACAAACTCTCCGATGACGGCACCGTCTCGTTGGGCGGCATCAGCTTCTCCAATGACGGCAAATACATGGCCTACACCATCCAACGCAGCGGCTCCGACTGGGTCGAGATCTACGTGAAGGACATGGCTACCCTCGAACTTCTCCCCGACCACATCGAATGGGCTAAGTTCACGGGTGCCTCATGGTACAAGGACGGCTTCTTCTATGCCGCCTACGACCGCCCTGAAGCCGGCAAGGAATTCAGCAATGTGAACGAAAACCATAAGATATACTACCACAAACTCGGCACGCCACAGGAGCAAGATGAACTCTTCTACTCCAACCCTGCCCAACCGCGCTACTTCCACCAGGTGGATCTCACCGAGGATGAGCATTACATGTTCCTCTTCGAGAGCGGCCAAGGCGCAGGTAGTACGCTGTGGATCCGCGACATGCAAGACCCGAAGGGTAAGTTTGTTCAGATTGCCGACAACATGGACTACCAGTACAACCCCATTGACGTGATTGATGATGTATTGTATATTTTCACCAACTACAACGCGCCCAAGGGTCGTATCTGCAAAGTGTCAGCCAAGACCCCACAGATGGAGAACTGGGTAGATGTGATTCCTGAAAGCGAAAATGTCATTTCGGGCATCAACTTGGCCAAGGGCAAGATGATTGTCACCTACGACAAGGATGCCGCCAACCATGCCTACGTCTACACCATGGACGGCCAGCAACTCCATGAGATTGCCCTGCCGACCTACGGCGCCGTCGGTTTCAGCAGCAAATACGAAGAACCTGAAGTGTTCTATGCCTTCACCTCCTTCGCCTTCCCAACCACGATTTACCAATACAACATCGACGACAACACCTCCTCCGTGTTCCGCGCTCCCGCCATCGACTTCAAGTCGGACGACTATGTCACCGAGCAGGTCTTCGTCACCTCGAAGGACGGCACCAAGGTCCCGATGTTCTTGACCTACAAGAAAGGCTTGCAGAAAGACGGCACCAACCCGACCTTCCTGTACGGTTACGGTGGCTTCAACATCACCCTCAACCCGGGATTCAGCACCTCGCGCCTGCCCTTCATCGAGAACGGCGGCATCTATGCCCAGATGAACTTACGTGGCGGCAACGAATACGGTGAGGAATGGCACATCGCAGGCACCAAGCTGCAGAAGCAGAATGTCTTCGACGACTGCATTGCCTGCGCCGAATACCTTATCAATAATGGCTACACCTCGAAGGAGTACCTGGCTCTGAACGGTGGCTCCAACGGCGGTCTGCTTGTCGGTGCTGTGGTCAACCAGCGTCCCGACCTATTTGCTGTGGCCGTGCCGCAAGTCGGCGTGATGGACATGTTGCGTTACCACCTCTTTACCATCGGTTGGAACTGGGCCAGCGACTATGGCACCAGCGAAGACGATGAGGCCATGTTCAAGGCTTTGTATGCCTACTCGCCACTGCACACCATCAAGAGCGGCGAAGATGTACACTATCCTGCCATCATGGTCACCACTGCCGACCACGACGACCGCGTGGTGCCCGCCCACTCGTTCAAGTATGCGGCCACCTTGCAGGCAGCCCAAACCGGCGACCAGCCCAAGATCATCCGCATCGACACCAAGGCCGGTCACGGCGGTGGCAAACCCATCTCCAAGGTTCTGGAAGAGCAGGCCGACATTTACTCGTTCATCCTGTATAACATGGGATTGACTTATCCGAAAGAAGCAAAATAATCGCTGGACTAAAACGCTTAAATCGCCCGTTGGATCTTTTTCCAATGGGCGATTTTGATTATTTTACTACTTTTGCTCCAAATTTATAACCAATGAAAAGACTCCTGACTACGATAATCCTATCCTTTGGCATTGCCTCTTTGTACGCCCAAGAAAACTCATTTTTTGGAAAAGTCAACCATTTCCTGACCAAGCCCGCAGTGGTCGATACGACACGCATCTATCAGCCGAGCCCCTGTTTCTCATTGGGCTTGTTCACCACAGGACAAAAAGCTGGCTTCGATGTGGATGCCAATTTCATGATTGATTTCGCTAACAATGAAAGGCTAGCAGGCTTGTCGCAATACAGTCTTTCCGAGAACCTCTGCAAAAAGATAGGCCTTGAAGTTGGCTATGGTAATGTCGCCTTGGGTTACAGCCTTGAAGTGGGGCCTCGAAGCGCATGGAAAAAGAGTGCCTTCGGCTTAGGCATCATGGGCAAGTCGTGGGGCGCGAAGTTCAATTATTCTAAAATCACCAATCCTTTCATTTCTTCGTTTACCGTTGGGCAAGAGGGTAATGAGGGCTACTTTCACGATGAAATCATCACCGAAGAGGCTGCTGTTTTGAAGAATTTTACCATTGACGGCTACTATGTCTTCAACAACAAGCGTTTTGCCTACCCTGCCGCCTATAAGATTGGTCTCATACAACGCCATACGGCGGGCTCCTGGATGCTGACGGCACGCTATATGCAAGGCAGCCTATACAACTCCCCTGAAGCTTCATGGGATTCCTACAATATGCTGGACTGCTTCTCCACCATGCAAGCTTCCGTAGGTGGAGGCTATTCGGTCAATTTTGTGCTTTGGCATAAAAATCCCGTTGGACCTCGTGACGAAGGCTTGGGTAATCTCACCATTAATTTGACGGCTATGCCTGTGATTACCTTAGTCAATTACCTGAAAACCACATCTTATGAATACGGCTCTGACGAGGAGACCAATGAGGTTTACAGTACTGGAGAAAAGATTTCTAAGATTTGGTGCTATCCCATGCCTAACTATATTGGAAGTGCCGCCTTTAGCCTTACCATGTGGCGATTCTTTTTCTCCACCCAGTTCACTTACAACAGGTTCTATTTCCGTAGTCGCGACGCCTTCAATGCCAGCCAGATGGACCTGCCCAATTATGTGGACGACCTCAGTTTCAGAGGCACTTTCCACGACTGGATGCTGAAAGGAATATTGGTTTATAGGTTCTGAACCAATTGTTAGTTATATCTACCAACAATATTTCACCGCATACCAAATGGCCACAAACTGTTCGATGGTGACATTGTCGGAAAGGGTGAAATCGACATCCGATGAATAGCTGGAGTTGTCTTTGTACACTTTGAGACCTTTCTTGTTGGCAAAAATGTCTGATGTATAGCTCGAATTGCCTTTGTAAAGCTTGCCATCCTTGACGGTGAAAACAACATCGGATGAATACGATGATGTCCCTCTATAGACTTTACCATCCCTGATGGTGAACAGTATATCACTACGGTAGGTGGAATTGTTCTTGTACACCTTGTTGTCATCAATTCGGCAGAGGATATCGGAGTTGTATGAGGAATTTCCTTTATACACTTTATTATCCCTCAAGTTGCATATCACATCGCTGCTGTATGAGGAATTTCCTTTATACACTTTCACTTGGGCGAATCCACTGACAAAAGCAAAGCATAGCAACAAGGTTGTCATGATTATCCGATAAGGGGTTTTCATGGTAGTCGGATTTATGTTTACCCTGCAAAAATAGGTAATTCTCTATTTCCTCGCCACTATCTGCCTACTCCATCGGCAGTTTCTCATACGTGTAGGTAGCCTTCTCCCCTACATTGACGACCAAATAACTCGGTGTCACCTTGCCGTCGTTGAGGTTGTCAGTCATGATGTATTGCACACCGCCGAACTGACGCTGTTCGCGCATGTGGAAGTGACCCATAATCACCATATCCACATTGTTGTTGCTCATCAGGTCCATGAAGGCATATTGTTCATCCTGCGGCAAGTTGGCAGCAGGCGTGGTGGTGTAGTTGTACGAGGTGCGGAACAACCAATTGTGACTGATGACGAAGCAGTGACGGTAGTCCTTGCGATGCGAGAGCTTCTCCTCCAGCCATTCCAGCTGACGCTTGCCATGGGTGCCGTTACCCGAATCCAAAAAGATGAACAAATCTTTGTATCCACTGACGGTATTCACCGTTACGGTATAGGTCGAGGTGTGGAAATACTGCTTGAAGAACGGAGTGCAATCGAAGTACACATCATGGTTGCCCATGACCAAGAAACATGGGTCGTTTTTTACTTGATTCACGGAATCGTAACGCAATGCGTCGTTAGTCATTCTGAAACCTGCTTCGCCGCTCTCGTTGACCATGTCACCAGCGTGGATGGCAAAGATGGCCTTAGGGTCGTTGCGCTCGGCGGTGATGTATTTGTAGAGGCGGTCTTTCTCGCCATGTGGCACGATGCTGTCGCGCTCGGAATAGTGCGAGTCGGAGCAGGAATAGACATGGTACTCGTCAGGAGCATTCTCGATAACGGGTTCACTGTTTTGGGCGTTGTAGTCGAGCCAGTCGGCGACGCGCTCTTCGGTGTCGCTCCGGTTGACGACCATGCCAGCAATGTCAAGACGGTTGCAGCCTGTAGCAAAGATCGCGGCTGCTGCGATGATAAATATAAAGTGTTTTTTCATGATGTTCAGTTTTTAGGTTTCCAAATCAGTCCGACATTGCCGTACCAGCCATTGTATTGTGCCGAGAGGTTGAGTACGCCGCTGGGATGCAGTCCTGCTTCGGCAGTCAAGCGCAGCCCATTGCCGAGGTCGTAATAGCCATTCACGCTATAGAAGAATAAGGTGAAACGCTCGATGACAAAATCCCTGTAGTTGGACACGCGTGCACCCACATTCCAAGGATGCTCTTGGTCAAACAGATTGCCTTCTACACAGAAAGTGACATTCATCGGCTCAAAAACAGTCTCCATACCGCCATTTTTACGCAACGGTATAGGTGCCGTGTAGCGGTTGGTCAAGCCCAACTGGAAGTTGAAATGGCGGTTGCGCCAGCCTAAGTCAAACACACCATTGAATTCCTGCAAATTGTAATTTGGGAACAAACGATACAAATAACGGTTTTCCAAATAAAGTGTGCCACAATTGGCCTTGAGCAGATTCACCTGGTATTGCAGGTTGATGGCATGACAGTTCAGCGTCGTGCCTTGATAGCCAAAGCCAATGTTGAAGTTTTCGGCCAACTGATAGTCAGCTTTTAAGGCCAACGAGGCACTATTGCCGGAAGTATGCGTGTAATCGTACTCGCCATAGGTTTGCAAAGTCCACTGCGCCCTTGCGGCAAAGGCGAAGAGCAGCAGACCGAGTGTAATCAGTACTTTCTTCATAGGTTAAAAATTTGGCGCAAAAGTAAGGAAAAGTCTAAAGCGAATGAAAAGCGATGGCTCTTTTTCCTATTTTTGCACTTCATTCAAAATACCTTATTGTTTATGAAAAGCATATTTATCGGAATCTTCAGCCCGCTCGTTTTCAGCTTTTTATCTCTTAATCTTTCTGCCCAATATGGCCCTCAGTTCGATAATCGTGGTTTTGAGCAATGGACCGACCGCGTCAGCGAACCTGTCCATTGGCATTCAGGAGGCACGGCGACTGGTACTTTTTCCGGGTTCGTGTCAAGCCAAATCGAAACCTCAACACAAACTCGACCTGGTTCAACAGGAAGCAAGAGCGCCCGAGTGTTCCCAACGAGCGTGCTCGGAATCACGGCCAATGGCAACATCACCAACGGTCGCATGAATGCCGGCAGCATGTCGGCCACTGGCTCCAGCAACTACAACTACACACAACGCTCCCAAGGCGCATACAACACTCCCATTAATCAACTTCCTGACTCGATTTCTGTTTGGGTATGCTTCCGCAGTCAAAGCACCTCAGATAAAGCCCAAGTGAAAGCCGTAGTCCACGGTGACGCCGACTATAAATTCATCGCCAACGGCACGGAAGAGCCTACCGACAAACATGTCGCCACAGCAGTGTCGTCATTCACTCGCACTTCAACCGCCAATGGCGCTTACACTTGGCGTCGTTTGAGCATCCCGTTCAACAACAATGGTCCCTGCACCGATGTGCGCTACATCCTTTTTACAGCGACCACCAATGAAACACCTGGCACGGGCAGCACCAGCGATGATTTGTTCATCGATGATGTTTTGCTGATTTACAAGCCGACACTTAGGTTGGGCAACCTTAACCAAACCCAATTCAAGCCCGATGAATCCATTAGCATTAACTTCACGCTTACGGGAACCATGTCGCCCGATAATCTCAATAATGCTCCAAATGAAGTCATTGCCCAGCTTTCCGATGCCAATGGCAACTTCAGCAATCCCATTGAGTTGGGCCGAAAAACCACAAACGGAAGCGGTGACATCATAGGAACCATTCCGAGTGTGCCCAATGGCGACCACTATCGTGTTCGTGTGGTTTCCACTAATTATCCCATGATTGGGGACAACATTCAAGAAATCCGCATTTCAGATACCTTGGACATCAATGAGAACTCGTTTTTTTGTAGTCTGTACCCCAACCCTTTCACCACTACCTTGAATGTCATAACGGAAGATGAGGTCAAAAGCATTCGTGTCTATGATATTAACGGTCGAATGCTGAAGGAACAGTATGTTTCGGGCACACAATTCAATCTTGATCTGAGCGAATTGAGTATAGGTACCTATCTGCTGCAAATCAATCACGGCCTTTGGCAAAGTTTTCACCGAATGATGAAAGTCGAATAAAAAGAAATCGCGACGAGGTTCTTCCCCGCCGCGATTTTCTTTTAGATGCGTTTTGTTTAGAGTCTTTCGTTCACCACATCCCAGTCGATGATCTGCCACAAAGCATTCAGATGGTCAGGACGACGGTTCTGGTAGTCGATGTAATAGGCGTGCTCCCAAACGTCGAAAGTCAGCAAGGGCTTGAAGCCGCGTTGTACGGGGTTGCCGGCATTGGTCTCCTGCGTGATTTGCAGTTTGCCGTCTTTGTCGACGGAGAGCCACACCCAGCCCGAGCCAAACAAGGTTGCGCCTTTCTTCGTGAATTCCTCCTTGAAAGCGTCGAATGAGCCGAACTGTTGGTCGATCCACTCGGCAATCACGCCTGTGGGCTTGTTGTCGGCTTTCGGAGCGCGGAACTGTGTGAAATACAAGTTGTGGTTCAAAATCTGGCCAGCGTTGTTGAACACGCCACCGTCGGCGGTCTTCACGATTTCCTCCAAAGGCATGTCTTCGTATTTTGTGCCTTCGATGGCCGCATTCAGGTTGTTGACATAGGCGTTCAAGTGTTTGCCGTGGTGGAATCCCAGAGTCTCTTTGCTGATAACGGGTTCCAAAGCATTTGCCTCATAGGGCAATTTGATGAGTTCGTATTTCATATGATGTCGTTTGAGTGATTTGACTGCAAAAATATGAAAAAAATCAAAATATAAAAAATAACCGCCTATGTCATTTCCTTGGAAATCTATAGGCGGTCATTTTTCATTGGTTCATGTACATCTGGTAAAGTGGAGAGTTGGGTTCCGTTTTCAGACGTTTTAGTGCACGGTCGCGAAGCTGACGGGTGCGTTCACGCGAGATGTCGAGCTTCATGGCGATCTCTTCCAAGGAATACTCACGCGAAGTGCCGAGCCCGAAGTACATGCTGATGATGGTTCGTTCCTTCTCGTTGAGCATGTCGAGCGAGTTGCGGATGGCGTTGCTGGTCGATTCCTGCTCCACGGCAGCATCGGTCTTCACTTCATCATCGGGGACAAACACATCCAAGAAGTTGGCATCGTCTTCATCATCCAAAGGCGCGTCGGTCGACACGGTGCGCGAGTTGAGGTTCATCAGCTGTTCCACCTTGTCTTCAGGCATATTGATCTCGTCGGCAATCTCCTTGATGGTAGGACGGCGCTCCAGCCTCTGTTCCAACAAGGAAACGGCCTTCTTCACCTTCGCCAAAGCGCCTACCTGGTTCATGGGCAGACGAATAATGCGTGCCTGTTCGGCCACGGCCTGCAAGATGCTCTGACGGATCCACCATACGGCATACGAGATAAACTTGAAGCCTCTGGTCTCATCGAAACGTTGGGCGGCTTTCACCAACCCCAAATTGCCCTCATTAATCAGGTCTTGCAAGCTAAGACCTTGGTTTTGATACTGTTTGGCCACCGAAACGACGAAGCGTAGGTTGGCCCTGACCAGCTTGTCCAATGCGACCTGGTCTCCCGCTTTGATGCGCTGCGCCAGTTCGACTTCCTCGTCGGTGGTCAGCAACGCCTCCTTCGCAATGTCAGCCAGATACTTGTCCAAAGTACCTGCATTGCGGTTGGTGATTTGCTTTGAAATTTTTAGTTGTCTCATTTCTTCGTAATCTTTTATTGTTTATTAGTGCTTGTTTTCATGTTCTCACACATCATACCAATCTCCTCAGTTTTTTTGCATAATCTTCTAGCTTGGGAGGAAAGTGGGTTTGCGCTTTCACTCCCAGACTAAAAGTAAAATACTACAATAATCGTACCGAAATCTCTGTTTTTCAGGGAAAAACTACATTATTTTTGACTTTTGGTTACTAGTGACTATGACTGCTTTCACTTTCGTTGAAGCGGTCATAGTCATTGTCACAAGTCATTGTCACATAGCTTCAAGTGTTTTAAGCAATTTAATCTCGCTCATTTACTTAGTAGTAGAACGATCCCGTCATGCCGTTCGGGAAGACACCTTCGATGGTCGTGCGGCGCGAACGGGCATTCTTCAGCGCATTTTCAAGGTCGGACTTGTTGTTCACGGCATAGCCGTTCACCTTGGTGATGACAAAGTCTACCGGAACACCCGAGTTCATGAAACGGCCTTCGCGTATTTCGACAATCTTCAGACCGTTCTTGATGTTCAGTCGGCCCATGTCGTTTTGATTGATGGGTTGCAGCATCAGCCCAAACTCCGAATTGTAGAATGCCTCGCCATTTTTGACTAGATCCACATTGCCGGCTTCATTCAACAGGGTCAGCTCATAATGATGGTGATGACCGTTGCGGTTCACCTCGACATCTACTTTGTCGCCAGGACGGTATTGTCCGATGTTTTCCTTGAGTTGTGTCGTGGAATTCACCTTCTTGCCGTTGATGGCTGTGATCACATCACCGGCTTTCATGCCTGCCAATTTGGCAGCACCGCCTTCCGTAACTTCAGCAACATACACGCCTTCAATATTTTCCAAACCTTCCTTCTCGGCCAACTCTTGGGTGAGTTCAGCGATTTGTACGCCAAGATAGCCACGTTGTGCTGTGCCATAGAGCAAAAGGTCGTCGACTACCTTGCGCACGATGTTGGACGGGATGGCGAAGGAATAGCCTTCGTAGGAGCCCGTGTGCGAGGCGATGGCTGCGTTGATGCCAATCAGCTCACCTTTGGTGTTCACCAGAGCGCCGCCACTATTACCAGGGTTGACAGCAGCATCGGTCTGGATAAACGACTCAACCGAAGTGCCTTCACCTAAAATACTGAGGTTACGCGCCTTGGCGCTGACAATACCTGCCGTGACGGTAGAGGTCAGGTTGAAAGGATTACCTACAGCCAGTACCCATTCGCCGATGCGGACATTGTCGGAGTCGCCGAAGGTAAGGAAGTGTAAGTCGGATGCTTCCACCTTGATTAAAGCCAAGTCGGTGGTCGGGTCAGTTCCGATGATGGTAGCGGTCTTCTTAATCTTATTATTAAAGGTAACCTCCACTTCATCGGCGCCTTCCACAACATGGTTGTTGGTGACGATGTAGCCGTCGGGGGTCAGTACCACGCCGGAACCGTAGGCCACCATGGTGTTGTTGCGCGTCTGCCCTGGGTAGCCATAGATTTGGCCGAGCAAGGCTCCGAAGAAGTCCTCGTAGGTGTTACTTTGTCTCACCACTTTGGTCATGATATGCACCACTGCGTCGACACTGTTTTCGGCGGCATCAACGAAGTCGGGAGTGTTCTCAGTAGGCACAAAAGCCGTCCGTTGCACACGGGGTTGAACTTGTTCAACTTGCGAGACGCTTTCCTCTTGCAGTTGTTCCTGTTCGTTTTGGTTCTCGTTCTCTTTCGCTTTGTTAAGCATGGCATCACATGATGTTGCCATCAGCAGTCCGGCAAGCATCAACATCAAACTCACTTTTCTCATCTTGTCTCAATTTTATGGTTTCTTTTCTGTTTTATAGTTTCATTAATGCTTTTTTTCAACCTTTATTGCACTGAAAAGTGTATTTTTGTCGAAAATTTGACTAAGTCGAATCCGACGATTTCAGCGGGCTATGCCAATCAAATTATGTGCCAGCCTGCTTGGAAAAGTGGTATTTTCAACGAATTGGACAAAATGTTCATCAAGAATGACACGATAACGCTCCGTTGCGCCGAGCCCGAGGATGCCGGACAGATTTTCCTTTGGGAGAACGACCGCGACATCTGGCGGGTCAGTGGGACGCACGTACCCTACACCCGTTTCCAAATTGAGCAATTCCTTTTAGGCAACAATGACTTGTTCAGCAACAAGCAGCTCCGTCTGATGATCGACTTGACCGGAAGCGGACAGTCCATCGGCTGCATCGACATCTTCGACTATGACGGCATCAACCAACGGGCGGGTTTGGGCATTTTGATTGACAAAGCGTTTCGCCAGCAGGGCTATGCCAAGGCAGCTTTGGCTTTGTGCATTGAATATCTATTCAAGGATGTCATGCTGCATCAAGTGTATTGTTCCATCGATGAAACCAACTTGGAAAGCCAGCAATTGTTTGTCGGACAAGGATTTGAACTTTGTGGCAGGCGGAAAGAATGGTTGAAGACGGCTGAAGGGTATTTGGATGTTTTAGAGTATCAATTGATGTCCCAAATAAACCTTAAAGCAACTCCCCCTTTAAAGGGGGCTGGGGGGATTAAACCCACCCCAACCGACCGATTCTCAATTTTCACTCCAGACTATCTTCAACAAAACGGGATACACACAGATAACCTGATATTTGTACCATATAATCTTCCATACAATCCAAATCTAAAACAACGAAGTCGCAATTTGCGCAATGATTGTCAGTTGTCGGAAAAGCTATTATGGAATCAATTGAAAGGTAAACAAACTGGCTATACATTTAATCGACAGAAACCCATACTAAACTATATAGCAGATTTTTATTGCAAACAACTTGACTTAGTTATTGAGATAGATGGAGCTTCACATTTTAATGAAGATGCTCAAGAATATGACAAGGAAAGAGATCGACAAATGAAAGTATTAGGACTGAAAGTTTTTAGAGTGTTGGACGGCGAGGTGAGAAAGGATTCTAAACATGTTGCTAAGAGTATTATGAATCAAGTTTTATCAATTACAAAATGAGGAGAAAGCACCTTTGAATCCCCCTAACCCCCTTTCAAGGGGGAACAACTTTTACGGAATTTGAAACATTATATAAGAACAAAAACACAAATGGTCAAAATAGAAACAAAACTTCCCAATGAGAAAAAGTCGCGCAAAAGCGGCAAGAAGAAAAACGGCAAAAGCACGAAACGAACAATATGGCTCGTGCTCATTATCCTGCTGATATTCGCCGCAGCGTTCGGCTACTGGGGCTACAAAACCATTATGTCGCCCAATGTGAAGACCACGGACGGACAACCTATCGAGCTATTCATCCCGACGGGCTCCAATTATGACCAAGTGAAATCCCTCTTGGCGGAAACGCATTGCATCGTCAACGAGAAGGGCTTCGATTGGTTGGCGGAGAAGAAAGACTTGCCCGCCAACATCCATCCTGGCCACTATGTGCTGAAAAATGGCATGACCAACAACCAACTGGTCAACATGCTGTGCGGCGGACTGCAAACACCCGTGAAGGTCACTTTCAACAACATGCGCGATGTGGACATGCTGGCAGGTCGTATTGCCACCCAAATTGAAGCCGATTCTTCTTCCCTCTCTATCCTGCTTCACAATCAGGATTATGTCAAGCAGCTGGGCTTCAACAATTACACCATCCCTGCTCTATTCCTGCCCGACACCTATGAGTTCTACTGGAACACCGATTCTGAGGGTTTTGTGAATCGTATGTTCCAAGAGTATAACAAGTTCTGGAACGAAGAGCGTAAGCAACAGGCCCAAACCAAGGGTTTGACACCCGTACAAGTGAGCACCTTGGCTTCCATTGTCAACAAGGAGACCAACATGAGCGATGAGATGCCTCGCGTGGCTGGCGTCTACCTCAACCGACTGAAAAGCAACTGGCTGTTACAAGCCGATCCCACTCTTGTCTTCGCCTGGAACGACTTTACTATTAAGCGCGTGCTCGACCGTCACAAGGAAATCGAATCACCCTATAATACCTACAAATATCCTGGCCTACCTCCTGGCCCCATCTGTATTCCTTCCCTCGCTGCCGTCAAGGCCGTGTTGAACGCCGAAGACCACCATTACTTCTATTTCTGTGCCAAAGAGGACTTTTCGGGCTACCACAACTTCGCCAAGACCTTGGCCGAGCATAACCGCAACGCAGCAAAATACCAACAAGCGTTGAACCAAAGAGGTATAAAATAGCTCCTGGCCATTGGCTGCTGGCTACTGGCAATGGGCTGTTAGCTATTAGCCAAGCAAGCCAGAGGCCAGAAGCCAAGAGCCAGTAGCAACTGAACAACTGAATAACTGAACAACTAAACAACTGATAAAATGAAAGCATTCAAAGCATACGACATCCGTGGTGAATGGGGTACTGACCTTAATGAAACCATCGCCTACCGCATCGGCTATTTCCTGCCTGATGTGCTCGACACCGACATCTATCTCGTGGGACGCGACATGCGCCTCTCATCGCCCACACTCTTTGATAATCTCACCCGAGGCCTCACCGACCGTGGCAAAAATGTCGACTTTATCGGTCTTTCTACTACGCCATTGGTCTATTGGTCGACGGCCAAATACGGCTATGGCGCATCCATCCAAATCACAGCCTCGCACAATCCGAAGCACCACAATGGACTGAAGATTTCGGCCAAGGATGCCCTCCCCGTGGGCTACGACACGGGCTTGAACCGACTGGAAGCTCTTGTGGCGAGCGATAAAGCCACCGTACCTTGTGAGAAGAAAGGCATCATTCGCGAAAAGAATGTCTATGCCGATTACTTGGCCTTCCAAAAGCAGTTTGTGGGACCGCACGACAACCTCAACATCGCTGTAGACTGCAGCAATGGCATGTCGTCCATCTTTGTCCACGAGCTGATTGGCGAGGTGCATTACATCAACGACACCTTGGACGGCAATTTCCCCAACCATGAACCCAATCCTTTGGAAGCCAACGCGCAGGAACAAATCAAGGCCTTGGTGAAGAAAGAGAAATGCGACATCGGTCTGCTCTTTGACGGCGACGCCGACCGCATCACCTTCATCGACGAGAAAGGCCGTTTCATCAGTCCCGACCTCATCATTGCTTTCTTGGGCGACTATTTCATTGGAGAACAAAAACAAAAAGGCATTGTGTTGCAAGACATCCGCAGTTCGCGTGCCATACAGGAATACCTCAACCGATACCAGGCTAAGGTGGAGACTTGGCGCGTGGGTCGTGCCTATGCCGCATTGAAGCTTAGGGAGTTGGATGGATGCTACGGTGGCGAACTTGCTGGTCACTACTATTTCCGAGATTTCTATTATTCCGACTCTGCCTTGCTGGCCGCATCCATCGTGCTCAGACTCTTGTCCGAACGCAAGAAAGAAGGCAAGACCATGAGCCAAATCATTGATGAGATATCACCTTATAACAATTCGGGCGAGATCAATTTCAAAATTGAGCGCAAACAAGAGGCTATGGATGCCGTCAAAGACCACTTCGCCCAAATCGAGAAGCCGGAGCGTTTCTTGGACTTCGATGGTTATCGCTTGGACTATCCCGACTGGTGGCTTAATATCAGGCCTTCCAATACCGAACCTTATCTGCGTTTCCTTTGCGAGGCCAAGAATGAGGTAAAGTTGAAGGAAATCATCGACACGGTGACAGGAATTATCCATAGTTTTGAATGACTAAGATGTCCCCTCGATGAGGGATTGGGCAAATGAAGCACAAGCTGATTTCAATTCTTCTCGCATTGTCGTTTTGTTCCGCATGGGCACAACAACCTACCGATTCCATTGTCAAGCGCAATGTCAAAATCGTGCTGGGGAGCCATGCCGTAATCTATGGCGGTACGGTAGTTGGATTGAACCGGCTTTGGTTCAAGGACTGCCAATGGGTTGGAATTCATACCATTAACGACAATGGTGACTGGCTTCAGATGGACAAGTTGTGTCACGCTACCACTTCTTACCACACTAGTTTATTTGGTGATGAAAGCATGCGCTTGGCAGGCTTGGACTCGAAACGGTCTGCCCTTTATGGCGGTGCTTATTCTTTGCTTTTCATGACCTCCATTGAAATCATGGATGGGGGTTATGAAAACTGGGGGTTCTCGTGGGGCGACATGGCTGCCGATGTCAGTGGTATCGCGCTTTATACCACCCAACAACTGCTATGGGACGAACAGCGTATCAGCCTGAAATACTCATTCCATCCAACCGAATACGCCCAATACAATCCTGAAGAATTAGGCCACAACTTGATAAGCCAGTCTTTGAAGGACTATAACGGTATCACCCTTTGGGCCGCCTTCAATGTCAAGGAATTGTTTTTGAATTCTGAAAGCGGCTTTCCCGAGTGGCTCACCGTCGATTTTGGCTACGGTGCCAAAGGCATGGTTGAGCCACAGCCCACCGCCGATTTCGACCGTGTACGACAATTCTATCTCGCACCAGGTGTTGACTTGGCGAAACTGCCTGTCGAGAACCGCTATCTCAAAGCTGTTTTGCGTGCATTGAGTTTCATTAAGTTGCCTACACCCGCATTGGAGTACAATGCTTCCGACAAATTCGTTTGGCATTGGCTCTATTTCTGAAAAAAGCCGTATTTTTGCGACAAATAATTACTGAAATGAAGAAACTAGCATTGATATTCACGACCATCTGCGTACTTTTCCTGGTTAGCTGTGAAAACCCCGCCAAATCACGCCTTTACACGGAAGAAGGCTCCAAACAGCTGCTTCGCTATAGCGACTATAAAAAAGCAGAAGAGACCCTTACCGAGGCTATCAAATACGACAAAAGGAACTTCGAAGCCTATTATTACCGTGGCTGCGCCAAAGTGAATGCCATGAAATACAACGAAGCCATTGCGGATTTTGAAAAGGCCGTTGAACTAAAGCCCGACTATGCGGATGCCTATTTCAACATGGGCAAGACCTATTTCCTGATGAATGATGAGGACAAGGCTTGCGAGTACTATAAATTGGCAGAGGAATATGGTCGGCCCAACATGGAGGATTATCTCAGAAGGTGTAATTAAGGAAAACCAAAACGAAACCTACCACCTATAGATTCCCATGGGAATGACATAGGTGGTAGGTTTCGTATTCAGTAAACAAACTCGCCAAAAGTCTCTTCGGCGATGACATCGCCTTCCTCGTTGTAGGTCTTCCAAGTGCCCGATTTCTTTCCCTTCGTATATTGCCCTTCTTCTTTTAGGGCTGTACTGGGATAGTAGGTTTTAGTGGGACCCTCAAGCAATCCATCATGGTATTGGCATTCCATGACCAAAGAACCCGTGTCGGAGTATTTCTTACATTGGCCTTCGGGTTGACCATCAACAAATTGCGTTTCCTCAGCCAGCATACCGTTCTGCGGGTTATAGATCCTTGACCAGCCATGAACCTTGCCCTCTTTGTTGTCCTCCACCAAACGAAGCTGCCCCGATTGGGCATCATAATACTTCCACTCCCCGTCTTTCTTTTGGTTCAGGTAAGAGCCAGTGGCAATCACCCTGCCGTTTGGGGCGTAGGTCTTGTTCAACGCCTTTTCGCCCGACTTGTCAAACTCGTTGGTAGCCTTCAAGTTACCTTGCTCGTCATAATATCGGAAAGTACCCTTGCACTTGTCGTTCTTGAACTCTCCTTCGTAACGCAGCTGTCCGTTGGGATAGAAGTCGCGCCACTGCCCTTGACGGCGGCCTTTCGAGTCGGTCTGGTTGAAATCTTGGGCCACGGCAAACACGGTAAGCAACAAAACTGCAATGATAAGGCAATATCTTTTCATGATTTCTTCATTTTTGAGTCTGCAAATTTAAGGAAATAACTTAATTTTGCAGCGATTATTGTATGGCCGAGTATTCATCCATATTACTTGAGAATGCGGTAGAGTCGCTATCAAAATTGCCAGGCATTGGCAAGAAGACGGCTTTAAGATTGGCTTTGCACCTGCTCAATAGTGAAGATTTGGAAACCGAGCAACTTGCTGATTCTTTGCTGAAAATGAAGCATAACATCATGCTTTGCGAGCGTTGCTACAACATCAGCGACACCAAAGTATGCTCTATTTGCAGCAATCCGCGTCGCGACGAGAACACGCTATGCGTGGTGGCCGATATGCGTGATGTGCTGGCCATTGAGCGCACGGCTTCCTACAACGGACTCTATCATGTATTGGGTGGAGTTATTAGTCCAATTGAAGGCATCTCGCCTAATGACTTGAAGATAGCACAATTGGTACAACGCACGCAAAAAGAAGACATTAAGGAAATCATCTTGGCCTTGCCTGCCACAATTGAGGGCGACACGACCAACTTCTACATTTTCAGGCAACTGAAAGACTTTGAAGGAAAGATTTCGGTGATTTCGAAAGGCATTGCCGTGGGCGATGCTTTGGAATATGTCGATGAGGTGACCCTGGGAAGGTCGATTCAGAACCGCATTCCGTTCAATCAGAAATGATGATTGAAGGGCTAATTGATGGTGCTTCGATACTTCGACAAGCTCAGTACTCAGCAACCTTCATTCCAACATGAGGGTTTCGGAAAACAGATCCAATTGGTTCTCGGTGAGGTACAAATCCGTCGGAACCTCATATTCGTACGCCGTGATGAACCGCTCTATGTTTTTCTTGATCAGCTTGATGGGCGTTGTGCGGCGAGCTTTGCAGTAATTGCGAAGCGAGCGGTATTGCCCTGCCGACAACTTGAAGGTAATCGCATGGTATTTGTAGTTGCGACGCTTCCTCTTCTTGCTTTGTTGGTGTGCCATAACACATTGATTTGAAGGCACGAAATAACAAAATAAAAACGTGAAATCCAAATTCTCACAAAAGTTTTCTACTTTTGTAATTCAAAACAAAGGAATCATGAAGATTACCGTCATTGGAGAATCCAACATCGATATTGCAGTGAAGCCCCATGCCGAGGCAAATGCCAAGGGTTGCGTACCAGGAAACATCGCTTTCCATCATGGGGGCGTGGCGCGTAACATTGCCCACAACCTTTGTCTGTTGAACCATGAAGTGATGCTGGTAAGCGTTTTTGGCAATGATGATTTCGCCAACCGCATGATATCCGATTGCGAGCAGATCGGTATGGACTTGTCGCTTTCCGACCAGTTCGAAGATGTTAAAAGCCCCATTTTTCTCAGTTTCAATGACGACAATGGCAATATGGTTTCAGCGGTTTCCGATGTAAGACTCAATGATCGTATGGATTTAGGTTGGCTCAAAGACAAGATGGAAGCCATCAACACATCGGACATCGTGGTTGCCGACACACTGCTCAGTACAGAAGCCCTCAGCTATCTCATCGACCATTGTGAAGCTCCTTTATATATTGATACGGTTTCTCCAGGTAAAGCCGTGCGGTTTGCAGAAGCTATGAAGATATCGAAAAAGCAAGCTGTCTTTGCGTTAAAATGTAACATGGCAGAGGCGGAGCAAATCACTGGTGAAAGCAAGACAATTGAAGCATCCAAAAAACTGAATGACAATGGAGTAAACAATGTCTATTTAACCATAGGTTCAAGGGGTGTTATCTATTGTTCAGATGGTGTGGCAACCACTTTTCCCGCACTTCCCACAGCAATTGTAAATGTGACAGGTTCGGGCGATGCGTTCTTTGCTGGCGTGATTCACGCGAATGCAATTGGACATTTTGGAAAGGATGCGGTTCTATTTGGCTTGAAGGCCGCCCAACACAACATAAAAAACGAAGCGCCGGTGAATCCGACGCTTCGCGTTTCAATGTTCATCTAATGAAATACTATTAGAAGCTGAATCCTATCCTGGCTAAAATCATAATGGGATGTATGGTACCATAAGAGGGATAGGTTTCATCCGTTTTAGTAGTGTTGTCGTTGAAAGTTTTAGTTTTAACAGTCTTTTCTGCATTGACAGCGGCACTGCCAAGATCGTAGAAGCTGCATCCAATTACAAGCTTTTTGGCAACTTCAAAGCCGATGCCAGCCTGATATGCAAAACTGAAAGCCTTATCATAACTGTTGGTCTCCTTAATTTGAGTTTCTATTCCAGCCAAAGTGAATCTATTAACTGATTCCATATCGGTGATGAAACGGAGGTTGCCACCTGCACCTGCTTCAACATAAAAGCCCAAATTGGGGTTGAAATGGAAAGAGTAATTCAGACCTAACATGGCGGGAACATTGATGTATTTCGGGGTAGCATTGTACTTAAAGCTTCCATCAACGATCTGCCCATCATAAGAACTTTCCCTATTGCGATAAGCGTTTTTCAAATCTTCACATGGACCATTGTAAAAGCCATCCAAAGAGAGCATGACACCTAAACCTTTGACACCAATATTAAAATTCCATTTTATACCAGCATTAAAACCGATGCCAGCACCAGCATAGTTTTCATCGATGGTTGTCAAGGCAAATTCATTTAATCCGTCAAATTTAGCAAAATCTTTCATGGGGAATGATGCACCGAGGAACATGGCACCTCGAGATTGAGCCATTGCCTGACCGCCCAAAACCAGCATGAGGGTCATAGCGAACACTTTTAATAATTTATTCATCTCTTTGATAATTTAAGGTTAGTTTTTCCGTTTGAATTAAAACGATGCAAAATTACAAAATTTTTGTATTTTTGCGATTCAATTGGAATAATATGTTACAAAGACTCAAAAGTTTCAAGGAAAAACACCATTTCACTTCGCTGATGATCGTAGCCATAGTGGTGAGAATCATCGCTGTTATATTTGTTCCAGAATATGGTTCGCGTGGTGAACTGCAACACACGACGCTATTCATCGGATTCCTTGAAAAAATCAAGGATCTTCTTGGCATCGGCGATTCGCAAGGATTGATGTTGCTTAGTCGCTCGCTCTATGCTATAGTCTCGCTTTTCACCGTTTCTATGGTTTATCGCATCTGCGACCTGACCTCCAATAAGCAGAATGCTTGGCTATTGGCACTCATTCCGGCATTCAGTTGCATTATGCCTTCTTTCGGCATCATCGAAAATGCTAGCGCCTTCCTCGGCTTGCCTCTGCTGCTTTATGGTTCCAATGTGATTCTGCGTCAAGAAGTATTACGACAAAACAATCTTAAAGAAAGTGTTCACCGCACTTCGTTTCTTATTGCGGGTCTAATGCTCGGTTTGGGTATCTGTGTGTGGTACGAAAGTGTGTTTATCGTATTCAGCATCCTGTTGGTTCTTTGCATTAAACGCAATTTCAAAGGCGTTTTGATGACCCTCATCGGAATGATTGCCTCAATTGCAGCTTTATGGCTGTTGCTGATGGTACTCAATGTTGACCCGTTGAAATACATCACTTTATGACCAAGGAAGAAGCCCGCTTTCGCATCGCTGCCTTGAGCGATGAACTGGAGCAACACAACTATAACTATTACATTCTTGCCAAGCCTACCATCAGCGACTACGAGTTCGATATGAAACTTGAAGAGCTGGCTCGCTTGGAAAAGGAGTTCCCCGAATTTCTGTCTCCTTCCTCACCCACCCAGCGTGTCGGCGGCGGTATCACCAAGGAGTTCAAAAGCGTGCAACATCGCTATCCGATGCTTTCGTTGGCCAATTCCTACAGCCGTGAGGAGATTGCCGATTTTATTAGCCGTATCAAGAAGACCATTGCCGATGATGTTGAGTTTTGCTGTGAGCTGAAGTTTGATGGCCTAAGCATCAGCTTGCAATACGAAAACGGTGTACTTGTTCGCGCCGTAACCCGCGGCGACGGCACCCAAGGCGACGATGTGACCACCAATGTGAAGACCATCCACACCGTTCCATTGAAACTACATGGGGATTATCCTGACTTCTTCGAAATGCGTGGTGAAATTGTGATGCCTTTCGAAAGCTTCAACCGTCTGAACGAGACCCGTGCGGAGGCTGGCGACGACCTCTTTGCCAATCCGAGAAACGCTGCAGCAGGAACGCTTAAGTTGCAGGACAGCAAAGAAGTGGCCCGCCGCCGCTTAGACAATTATTGCTACTACATGATGATGGACGGCCTTGAGAACCGTTACAAGACGCATTATCAAAGCCTGCAAGCCGCCCGCAAATGGGGATTCAACATCTCCAATTTCATGGCGCTATGCAAGACTATTGACGAAATCTTTGAGTTCATCGATTATTGGGATGTGAAACGTCATGAACTACCTTTCGCTATCGATGGCATCGTGCTGAAGGTCAACAGTTATGCTCAGCAGCAGGCTTTGGGTTTCACGGCCAAGTCGCCAAAATGGGCCATCGCCTACAAGTTTAAAGCCGAAGAGGTAGAGACTGAGTTGCAAAGCGTTGACTTCCAAGTTGGACGACATGGCACTATCACTCCTGTTGCCAATCTTACACCTGTGCAGTTAGCCGGTACGACCGTAAAACGAGCCACCTTAAATAACGAAGACTTCATCCGCCAGTTTGACTTACATTATGGCGACACAGTAACAGTCGTGAAAGGCGGCGAGATCATCCCTAAAATCATCGGTGTTAATTTAAACAAGCGTCAAGCGGGCGCAAAACCCGTTGAGTTTGTCAAGACCTGCCCGATTTGTGGTACTCCACTTGTTCAGAATGATGGCGAAGCAGCATGGTATTGTCCCAACAGTTCAGGCTGCTCGCCGCAAATTCGTGGTCGTATCGAGCATTTCATCGGGCGCAAAGCCATGAACATCGAGAGTCTTGGCGAAGGCAAGGTGGAACTGCTTTATGAAGAAGGCTTGGTCCGAAATGTCGCCGATTTGTACGACCTTACTTACGATAAACTCTTTGGTTTGGAGAAGGTCATCACCATTGAGGACGAATTCAGTTTGATGCCTGTCGCCACGCGCAAGGTCAGCTTCAAAGAAAAGACAGCGCAAAACATCTTGGATGCTTTGGAGAAGTCAAAGTCAGTGCCTTTTGAAAGGGTGCTTTTTGCTTTAGGCATCAAGTTCGTCGGAGAGTCGGTGGCCAAGGTGTTGGCCAAGGCTTTGCACGACATCGACCATATCATTGGCGCTTCAGTTGAAGAGATGACCGAAATCAACGAAATCGGCGAGAAGATTGCCCTTTCCGTCAGGAATTTCTTTGATGACGAGCGAAACATTGAGATAGTCAACCGCTTGAAACAAGCTGGTTTGCAGTTTGCCATGGCTGAACAAGCCGCCTCAGATAAGGAACAGGTGCTTGCTGGTAAGTCATTCGTGGTCAGCGGGGTATTTGCCCATTATTCCCGTGATGGTATCAAGGAAACCATCGAGGCTTACGGCGGCAAGAATGTGGGTAGTATCTCCGGCAAGACCGACTATGTGTTGGCCGGCGACAAAATGGGCCCTGAGAAACGCAAAAAGGCTGAGTCTTTGGGCATTCCTATCATTACAGAGACTGAATTTGAAGAGATGATAGGCGTTTCGCGAACAACAGAAGAAAACGGATTGCTGTTTTAATAAAAAACACTACCTTTGCACTTCGGTTTTAAACCATAAATTTGAATTTTAAATCTTTAAATCTTAAATACTTACAGATAATGAGAATAGAGAAAATCATTGCCCGCGAAATCTTGGATTCTCGCGGAAACCCCACGGTTGAAGTGGATGTTACTTTGGAATGTGGCATTATGGGTCGCGCCTCTGTGCCTTCGGGCGCCTCGACCGGAGAACACGAAGCCCTCGAATTGCGTGACGGCGACAAGAAACGTTACGGTGGCAAGGGTACTTTGAAAGCTGTTGACAATGTCAACAAGATTATCGCTCCCGAAATCCTGGGCATGTCGGCTCTCGACCAGCGCGCCATCGACCACAAGATGCTCGCTTTGGACGGCACTAAGACCAAGTCGAAGCTCGGCGCCAATGCCATCCTCGGCGTGTCATTGGCTGTTGCCAAGGCTGCTGCCAACTACCTGGACATCCCGCTCTACCGCTACATCGGTGGCACTAACACATATACCCTGCCCGTCCCGATGATGAACATCATCAACGGCGGTTCGCACAGCGATGCCCCTATTGCTTTCCAAGAGTTCATGATTCGTCCTGTGGGCGCACCTTGCTTCCGCGAAGGTCTACGCATGGGTGCCGAGGTGTTCCACACCTTAGCCAAGCTGCTTAAGAAACGTGGTCTCTCCACCGCCGTCGGTGATGAAGGTGGCTTCGCCCCTGCCCTCAACGACACTGAGGATGCACTCACCATCATCTGCGACGCTATCAAGGAAGCTGGCTACGAACCTGGCAAGGATGTAAAGATTGCTTTAGACTGCGCTGCCTCTGAGTTTGCTTACAATGTCGACGGCAAGTGGTTCTATGACTATCGTGAGCTTAAGAATGGCACGAAGAAAGACCCCAACGGCAAACGCTTCAGCTCGGACGAGCAGGTTGATTTCCTTGAGGAACTCATCAACAAATACCCCATTGACTCCATTGAGGACGGCATGGGCGAAGAAGACTGGGACGGTTGGAAGAAACTCACCGACCGCATTGGTGACCGCTGCCAACTCGTTGGCGACGATCTCTTCGTCACCAACGTCGACTTCCTCTCGAAGGGCATCCAACTCGGTTGCGCCAACTCCATATTAATTAAGGTGAACCAAATCGGCTCGTTGAGCGAGACCTTGGACGCCATCGACATGGCCCACCGTCACGGTTACACCACCGTCACCAGCCACCGCTCAGGCGAGACCGAGGACGCTACCATCGCGGACATCGCCGTGGCTACCAACAGCGGACAAATCAAGACCGGCTCACTGAGCCGCTCCGACCGTATGGCCAAGTACAACCAGTTGCTCCGCATCGAGGAAGAGCTTGGAGACCTCGCTGTGTATGGTTACAAAAAGCTGAAGTAATCTTGTGATTTCAAACTGAAAAGCCGTGCTTCGATTTACGAGGCACGGCTTTTTCTATGTGGCGAGATAGTATTATCCGAATACAGCTTTCAGTTGCTTCATTGCATCCTCCACTGTTGCCCTCGGGCAAGCCAAGTTCACACGGAAAAAGCCACTGCCAGCTTCCTCGCCAAAGTCCTTGCCTCGGTTGAAACCCAATTGTGCTTCTTGGGTCATCTTTTGCCAAAGCTCTTTTTCCGAAAGACCATAGCCGTTGAAGTCGAGCCACATCATGTAAGTGGCTTGAGGTTTGTGGAACTTGACCTTGGGTAAGTTCTCGGTCAGGAAACTGGAGACATAGTCGATGTTGCCTTGCACATATTCCAATAGTTGTTCCAGCCATTCGTCACCTTGGTTCATGGCGGTTTGTGTTGCCACTTTGCCGAAAATATTGCCAAGATGAGCCTCCAAGGCTTCAACATAATCGACATAAGTCTTTCGCAGCTCCTCATTGGGAATGATTGCCGTTGAGGTGGCTAAACCAGCAAGGTTGAAGGTTTTGGAGGCAGCATGGAAGGTGATGCTGTTTTGAGCGAACTCCTTATCCAATGAGGCAAATGGATGATGTCGATAACCCGGCAACACCAAATCGCAGTGGATCTCGTCGGAAATGACCAACACATTGTTTTTCATGCAAATCTCTCCCAATAGCAATAATTCGTTTTGCGTCCAACAACGCCCTACAGGGTTGTGAGGATTGCAGAGAATCAACATTTTAGCCGTCTTGACTTGCTCAACCAATTGGTCAAAATTGAACTCATAGCCATCACCTCTATCAATTAAGGTGTTGTAAACCAACTTTCGTCCATGGCTGCTAACGGCATGATGAAACGGCGGATATACAGGTGGCTGAATGATGATTTCATCGCCAGGTTGGGTGAAAGCCAGCACTGCCATATTGAAACCGCAAACAACACCTGGCACGAATGACATCCAATCTTTATGCACATTCCAATGATGATGCCGAAGAATCCATTTCCTAATGGCCTCAAAATAAGCCTCATCTTTGAAATGATAACCGTAGACAGGATGCTCAGCCCGCTTGATGACAGCTTCGCGCACGAAGTCGGGGGTCTCAAAGTCCATGTCGGCCACCCACATGGGCAGCACATTAGGATTGCCGAAGACCTGTTGGCGCAGGTCATATTTAACGCAGTTGGTATCAGCGCGATTAATGGTTTTGTCGAAATCGTATTTCATTGTTTGATCGTTGTTTTTGACTTCGAGACTTCGAAACTTCAGGACGAAAGGTCGCAGGGGTCGACTCGTAGTCCCGTCGTCTTGTAGTCTTGAGTCTTTAAATTTGCTGCAAAGTTGCGAAAAAATTCTTGGAGTTTTGCCGCAGGTACGGAAAAAAGATGTACTTTTGCAGCGCTTTAGATAAGAGCATGGTTCTATAACATTTTGGGGGAGTCGCATAGTGGCAATTGCAACAGACTGTAAATCTGTCCGGGAATCCGTTCGGTGGTTCGAGTCCACCCTCCCCCACATCAAGGCGAAGTATTAAACTTCGCTTTTTTGTTGCTGTCTATCTCAGTTAAAATTTTCAAATATTTCATGCTTTTTTGTTAGTGCTATCAATTTATTGTATATCTTTGCACTACTAATTTAAATTCATTATGAAGATTTTTGTCGCCAAACTAGCTTTTAAAACTACTACAGAAGATCTCAAAGCCTTGTTCGAGCAATTCGGCACGGTGGAATCCTGTAAAGTTATCATGGATCATGAAACGGGACGCTCAAAGTGTTACGGCTTTGTGGAAATGCCCAACGACGATGAGGCCTACAAGGCCATCGTGGAAACCGATGAGACCGTTTTCATGGGTAACGAGTTACAAGTCAAGAAGTCACGTCCACAGACTGCCACTGCTCCAAAGCAGGAGAAACCTGCTCGCCCGAAACGTCCTCACCATCCTTATGTCCCTAAAACGGAGGAATAAAATGTATAAATTGTAATTTTTTCGCAGAATACGGTTTAACACATAAAAAAAAGTCGTACCTTTGCACCCGCAAAGCGATGGCCTGGTAGCTCAGCTGGATAGAGCAACAGCCTTCTAAGCTGTGGGTCTTGGGTTCGAATCCCAACCGGGTCACGAAGCAATTCAACCCCTATCTTGTAATTCAACAAGTTAGGGGTTTTTCTTTTCCAGACATCCTTGTCTCTATGGATATAATAAAAACATCCCAACCCTTTACAGGATTGGGATGATTCGTTATCGATGGAACAATAACGCGATTTACTTCACCTGGTCGACGATGGCCTTGAAAGCCTCGGGGTTGTTCAAAGCGAGGTCGGCAAGAACCTTGCGGTTGATTTCGATACCCGACTTGGTGAGCTTGTCCATGAATTGGCTGTAGTTCATGCCATATTCACGCACGGCGGCGTTGATACGGACAATCCACAGGCTACGGAACTCGCGCTTCTTGTTTCTTCTGTCGCGATAAGCGTAGGTTTGACCCTTTTCGTAAGAGTTCTTCGCCACAGTCCAGACATTCTTTCTCGTGCTGAACTGACCTTTGGTCTTCTTCAGGATTTTCTTTCTTCTGGCTCTTGAAGCCACTGCATTGACTGATCTTGTCATTTTGTTTGATTTTTTCGTCCAGCGCCTCGCTCCTTTCGAGAACTTTTCTGCTGAGACAAATTACACATTGGGTTAATTACATGAGAAGCATTTGTTTCACGACTTTCTCGTCTGCTCTCTCAACGATTGCAGTGTGGTCGAGGTTGCGTTTTCTCTTCTGGCTCTTCTTGGTCAGGATGTGGCCATGATAAGCATGCTTTCTCTTCAGCTTGCCGCTACCCGTTACTTGGAAACGCTTCTTGGCAGCGGACTTTGTCTTCATTTTCGGCATTTTACAAATAATTTAAAGTATTAAAAATGAGTTTATTTCTTCGTTGATTTAGGAGCTATCATCATCTGCATGCGCTTCCCTTCCAACTTGGGCATCATCTCCACCTTTCCGAACTCTTCCAGCTCTTGCGCGAACTTGAGCAATATGATTTCACCTTGTTCCTTGTAGACGATGGAGCGGCCTCTGAAAAAGACTTCCACCTTCACTTTCGAACCTTCCTGCAGGAAGCGCTTGGCGTGGTTCAACTTGAACTCAAAGTCGTGATCGTCGGTTTGGGGTCCGAGGCGGATTTCCTTGATAACGACCTTAGTGGCTTTGGCTTTCTGTTCCTTCAGACGCTTCTTCTGGTCGAAGACGAACTTCTTGTAGTCCATCGCTTTGCAGACCGGCGGATTGGCATCGGGCTGGATCTCAACGAGGTCGACACCCAATTCCTCTACGATTCTCAAGGCTTCGCGCAAGGGATAGATGTTCGGTTCAACGCCCTCGCCCACCAGACGAACCATCGGAGCTTTCACTTCCTCATTGATACGATGGTTGAATCCGTCTTTGTCTTTGTTCGGCTTTTGGCCCGGTCTTCCTTTTTGTGGAATCTGTGCTATAGTATTAGTCTCCTATATTAAGTTTATATTCAGTTAATTAGTTATCTCTTGTTCTGTTCCTCTTCGACTTGCTTCTTGATCATCGCTGCAAAGTCGTCGGTAGGCATTGTGCCCAAGTCGACTTGTCCGTGCTTACGCACAGACACTTGATTTTCAGCTTCTTCCTTTTCACCAACGATGAGCATGTATGGATATTTCTTCATTTCAGCATCACGGATCTTACGGCCAATTTTCTCGCTACGCTCGTCAATGAGGGCGCGAATATCGGATTTTTTCAGATACGATTGCAAATTTTTCGCAAAATCGAGGTATTTTTCGCTGACCGGGAGGATAATCACCTGGTCGGGAGCCAGCCACAACGGGAACTCACCGGCGCAGTGCTCGAGCAACACGGCCACGAAACGCTCCATGGAACCGAAAGGAGCGCGGTGCACCATCACGGGACGGTGCTTCTCGTTGTCGGCGCCGATGTAGCTCAGGTCGAAGCGCTCAGGCAGGTTGTAGTCCACCTGGATGGTACCCAGCTGCCACTTACGGCCGAGGGCGTCCTTCACCATAAAGTCGAGCTTGGGACCATAGAATGCAGCCTCACCATATTCCACATGGGCGGGCAGACCCTTCTCGGCGCAGGCCTCCTGGATGGCGGCTTCAGCCTTGGCCCAGTTTTCGTCCGTACCCACATACTTCTCATGATCGTTGGGGTCGCGAAGCGATATCTGTGCTTCAAAGTTCTTGAAGTCAAGAGCCTTGAAGATGATCTCGATGATTTCCATCACACGGATGAACTCTTCCTTCACCTGGTCGGGGCGGCAGAAGATGTGGGCGTCGTCTTGGGTGAACGAACGCACACGGGTCAAGCCGTGGAGTTCACCACTCTGCTCGTAACGATACACCGTGCCGAACTCTGCGCAGCGGAAAGGCAGATCCTTATAGGAACGCGGTTTCCACTTGAAGATCATGCAGTGGTGAGGGCAGTTCATCGGCTTCAGCAGGTACTCCTCACCTTCTTCGGGTGTGGTAATCGGGCGGAAGCTGTCTTCGCCGTAGTGATCCCAGTGACCTGAGGTCACATAGAGTTGCTTGCCACCAATATGAGGCGTGATGACTTGTTCATAACCATACTCCTTCTGGATCTTGGTCAGGTACTCCTGCAGGCGGAGACGCAACTCGGTGCCTTTGGGTAACCAAATCGGCAGGCCCTTACCCACGGTGTCGCTGAACATGAAGAGCTCGAGCTCACGACCCAGCTTACGGTGGTCACGCTTCTTGGCTTCTTCGAGCAGCACGAGGTACTCATCGAGTTCCTTCTGTTTCGGGAAGGTGATACCATAGACGCGGGTAAGCTGCTTGCGCTTCTCATCGCCACGCCAGTAAGCGCCGGCCAACGAAGTCAGCTTCACAGCCTTGATGAAGCCTGTGTTCGGGATATGAGGACCGCGGCAGAGGTCGGTAAAAGCACCACATTTATAATAGGTGATGGTACCGTCTTCCAACTCGCTGATCAGTTCTTCCTTGTACTCATCGCCTTTCTCGGCGAAGTACTTCAAGGCTTCGGCCTTGCTCACATCGACGCGCTCGAAGGTCTGCTTCTCGCGGGCCAGTTCAAGCATTTTCTTCTCGATGGCGACGAGGTCGGCCTCTGTCAGGGTAAGGTCACCCGTGTCGATGTCATAGTAGAAACCAGCATCCACTGCGGGGCCGATGCCGAACTTCACGCCTTTATAGAGGGCCTCGATGGCTTCGGCCATGAGGTGGGCAGAAGAGTGCCAGAAGGTAGCCTTACCTTCGGGGTCGTCCCAGGTGAAGAGTTGTATGGTGGCGTCCTCATTTACGGGGCGCATGGCATCCCACATCTTACCGTTCACTTTGGCGGACAGCACGTTACGTGCCAAACCCTCGCTCAGGCTCTTGGCGATATCCAGCGGCGTGACACCGGCTTCAAATTGTCTGACACTATTGTCAGGGAAGGTTATGTTAATCATAGATATAGGTCTTTTTGAAAGCGGCTGCAAAAGTACAAAATATTTCCTTACAAATTGCAGTTTATTAGCCTTTGCGAAGTTTTTTTTCACCTTATTCAGAAATAATGCTAAATTTGCGCCAAAATTTGAACAATGAAGAAGACCCTTATTCTCATCATTTTTGCAACTATGTCATTCTTCGGCTATTCCCAAGACTGGTTCGGCTTCAATCGCTATAAAGCCGACAACGAACGCATTATTGCCAGCGGCAACTTCCCAGAAGTAGTCTTTATGGGCAACTCCATCACCGACAACTGGGCCTATTTCCACCCTGATTTTTTCAGCAGCCACAACTTCTGTGGTAGAGGTATCGGCGGACAGACCTCCGCGCAGATGTTGGTGCGATTCAATGATGATGTCATAGACCTCCACCCCAAGGCTGTGGTCATCATGGCTGGCACCAACGATGTGGCTCATAACGAATATTGGGTTTCGCCCGAACGAGTGGTCGACAACATCGTTGCCATGTGCAACCAAGCCCAAGCCAATGGCATCGTGCCCATCATCAGCTCCATCCCACCCTGCTCAGAATTTCCATGGCGTAAAGAAATTAAAAATCCAGGGCAGACCATCGTAGACATCAATAAGAACCTGAAGGCATATGCCGATGCGAATGGGATAATTTACCTCGACTACCATTCGGCTCTCACTGACGAGAACCTCGGTCTTTCCAAGACGCTCAGCGATGACGGCTGCCATCCCCTTCCCGACACTTATTTCACCATGGAAGAGATGGTTTTGGAGGCCATAAATATTGCCTTGAAAAAGTAGCATCATATTATCTCTGCATATCAAAACAACTATAATAAATTCGCGGCCTAATCTTTCCAAACAATGAAAAAGCTTTCACTCATTCTATCACTGCTTTTCGCAACTGTTTTCTGCTCTTTTGCCCAAACCTCAATGCAGGTTGATGAGACTCGGGCGTATAAAACGGCACAAGCCTTTGCCAACACCAAAATTGCCTTCAAGAACCAAGATCTAAAATTGGTTTCCTCCGAAGGCATGTTTGTTTACAATGTTGGCGAGCAAGGCTTTGTCATCATCTCCAACAACACCGTTTTACCTCCTGTGTTGGGATGGTCTAACCAAGGCGTTTTCCCAGACATGGAAGACGCTCCGGAAAACTTCTCCTCATGGATACAGCATTATGCCGAAATGATAGAGTTTGCCTCAACCAATGGTATACATCCCGAAACCAAAATCCAACGCCTTTGGGACGAAGCAGCTCAAGGCATCTTCGGAACCCGCAATACCACAACGGTCGACCCTTTGGTCAGCACGCGTTGGAACCAGGACTGCTACTACAACGAGTATTGTCCTGAGACAAATGGCGGCTGGTGGTGGGGCGGTCCCTGCGGCCATTGCTATGCGGGCTGTGTGGCCACGGCCATGGGTCAAGTGATGAAATACTGGGATTATCCTACAACCGGCTTTGGTTCACATAGTTATGTCCACAGCGAATATGGCGAACAAAGTGCCAACTTTGGCGCTACAACCTACCATTGGGATCAGATGCCCAATGAGATTTGGAGCACCAACGATGCCATAGCTACTCTGCTGTATCACTGCGGTGTAAGCGTCAACATGAACTATTCTGCTTCGGGCAGTGGTGCCCAATCAGCTGATGTAGAGACAGCTCTCCGCTCCTATTTCGGCTATTGCGGTGCCAAATACCACATGAAAAGCAGCTATCAGGACGAAGCTTGGAACGCGATGCTGAGGGCTGAACTCGACCAGTCGCATCCTGTATATTATTCAGGTGCCAACGGCGACAGCGGTCACGCCTTCGTTTGCGATGGCTATGACGACAACGACCTCTTCCATTTCAACTTCGGTTGGAGCGGCAGTGGCGACGCGTTCTATTCCACTTACGATGTAAACGGTTTCAACCAAGGTCAGGCGGTGGTGAACAACATCTTCCCTGTCAGTATTCAAGCCGATGCCAATGGGATCATTTATGTCAGTGAAAACGGTGTCGGAGACGGCTCATCATGGGACAATGCCACCAACAAATTGCATTTTGCCTCAGCCCTCTCGAGTGGTGGTAGCACAAGGGTTTGGGTAAAAACCGGCACCTACTACGGCGACACCAACGATACGGAAGGTGCTTTCTACATCTCGCCAAACAACCGTGTCTATGGTGGTTTTGAAGGCAACGAAGCTCCCGACTTCGACCTCTCTCTCCGTGATTTCGACAAGTTTCCTACCATCCTCGACGGACAAGGGGCGCGGCGTGTGTTGCTGCAAGACCAAGCCTTCACCTCTGCTACGATGCCCATTTGGGATGGTTTCACCATTCAAAACGGAGCCATCGGTAGCGGTGCAGGAGCCTACCTGAACAACTATGTCACGCTGAACAACTGCACCATCATCAACAACACAGCCACCATGTACGGTGGTGGCATTTACATCAACTCAACGGGAGGCACTGCGCATGTCACGCTGAACAATTGCCGTATCACTGACAATAGCGCCTCTATGGGAGGTGGTGTTTGCGACCGCGTTGGAGCTGATTACAACAACTGCCGCATCAGCAACAATACTGCCACAACCAAAGGTGGAGGAATATACCTCTATAATAACACAGAGCCGACACTCAAAAACTGTGTCATCAGTAACAACTCAGCCAAAAACGCAGGCGGCATGTATGCCCGTGGCAAGTTCACTGCCTACAATTGTGATTTCGTGATGAACCTCGCCACGGAGAGCATCGGAGGCGTCTATCATGAGGAAAGGCACAACAAATACATCAATTGCATCCTTTGGGGCAACATGGCCAACGGTCAGCCAAGCCAGATGGATGGTGTGAGTGATTATGAGTACTGTGCTGTGCAAGGTGGAGCCGAAGGCACAGAGATAACCAATCTGTCAGCCGAAAACAGTGGCGTTGAACCTGGTTGTTATGTGCGATTCAATCATCCCGCCCAAGGCGCAGGAGCCGAATATCACAACAGCAATTGGAGCATTCATCCGCGCAGTATCTGCCTCAATGCAGGCAAGCCTTATACGACAGGTTTGGGTAACACCGACATTGCAGGTAATCTGCGCCTTCAGAAAGGTCGCGTGGAGATTGGTGCTTACGAAAGCTGTGCTTCGCTCACCCAGATTGAGGACGCTTTATATGAAAGCGATACTCCGTATTGGTTCTTCAGCCGTCCCTTGAACGAGCCCGGCTACTACACCCATGCGCTCGAAGGCCCTGACTGCGACAGTGTCATCGGCCTCACTTTGATGGTTTTGGAAGGCGTAACTGAAACTTCTGAAAATGCCATACAGGTATGGCCGAATCCCACAAAAGGCCTGCTGCACATCGAAGCGCAAGACATTGACAAACTAGAAATCCGCAATCTTTTAGGGCAGTTGGTATTGGAAGCAAGAAAAGCTGAAATCCTCAGCCTCGAAGGATTAGAAAAAGGCGTTTATTTCTTGATTGCCAGAAATAAAAACGGAGTAAAGACCGTTACCAAGGTAATCAAGGAGTAAAACCATGAAAAGACTTGCATTCGTATTTTCCATTATTCTTATTGCCTTCGCATCATGCAATAGGACTGACAATTACATCATCCCTGTAGATTACGAAAAGTATTACGAGGGTATCACCAGTCTAACCGAAAAGGAAGGCCGAGAGCTCAGCCAAAGGATTTATATGGATTGGTACAACAATACGATGGGAAAGGAAATTCCTGACCTCAAAGTGAAAGACCTCGATGGGAAAACCGTCAAACTCAAGAAATGGCTTAAAAGAGAAACCATCCTCGTTTTCACCGACACGCATTGTGGATTTGGGGCGGAAGAGGTTGAAAAAGAATTACCAATAGCCATCGACAACATGAAGGATGAGCTTGTTGGCATTGACATTCTGTGCCTCGTTGAAGATATTGAGGATTCAGCACCTGGAGAAGCTCTTAATTATGCCAAGAGTCTTAAAGATATTTACAACAATATATTCATCATCGATCAACAGGATGCCTTACGGATGAACCTCACTGGCAGTCCATCTAAATTTTACATTGACAAAGACCAAATTGTAAGACAAGTCCACATTGGTTTTGCTATGAATCAAGAACAGCGTGAGGAAAGTATCCGCCAAGGAATCTCTCTAATGAAAAAGGAAAAAAAATGAAAAAAGCATATTTCTCAGCAGGTTGCTTCTGGGGCGTGGAGTATTACTTCAAGCGTCTCAAAGGCGTGACAAAGACCGTCGTTGGATTCATGGGTGGCGATTTGGAAAACCCGAGCTATAAACAAGTCAAGACAGGCACCACGGGGCATTTAGAAACCATCGAAGTTGAATATGATCCCAATCTGGTTTCCTACGAAGCCTTGGTGCGCTATTTCTTTGAGATCCACAACTTCGAGCAAGTCGACGGCCAAGGCATCGATATCGGTTCGCAATACCTTTCCGCCATTTGGTTCAACGACACCACGGAGCGCGACACGGCCATTAAGGTTTTTGGCGAATTAATGCAGATGGGCTATCATCCCGCCACGCAGATTCGACAGGCCATGCCTTTCTACACCGCAGAAGATTACCATCAAAATTACCTCGACGAAAGGCAGGAAACACCAGAATGTCACATTTATCGGAAGATTTTCTGAAAAACATGTAGGGCTGTCACATCGTGGCAGCCGCATTTGTATTTGCAATGCGGCTGCCGTGATACGGCAGCCCTACAAACCTGTTTTTGGTGGTTATTTCACCACAAATTTCTGCGTAACACCATCAATGGCAATAAAATACATGCCTTGAGGCAGGTTTGTCACATCAATTTGTTGGGTTTCTCCTGTGATTTGACCTGTCATCAAGGTTTGACCCATGGTGTTGGTGATGCGATATGCGTTGGTTTGAGACGCGATAAATTGCGTCTCTACAAAGAGGATACCATGGGTAGGATTCGGATAAACCGTTAAGGTCCCTGAGCCCGTCGAAGGACCGTTCTCTTCCAGACCATCGGTATGCACCGTAACGAAATCATGGATGCCGTCTGCCGACATTGCCGGTGCCGATTCACATTCACCACCGACAATTGTGTTGATGGCGGTCACCTGATAGTAATAGGTCTCGGAACTGGTATCATGGTCATCAAAATGCATGTCCGTACCAGTGGCAATGCCAATCAAATCATAGTTTTGGCCATTGGTGGAACGATAGACATAGTAACCGTATGTCGAGCTTATCGTTCCTGCCCAAACCACATTTGTGACTGTAATGTTGTCGATAACCAAAGAATAATTCGACACATGGGTGAAATGGCGGAAACCGAGGTATATCTCCTGACCTTCGTATGCCGAAAGGTCGACAGAATAGGCATGATACGGATAGCCGGAATCCCATTCGGCAATAGTAGCGATGTTCATTCCGTCACCTGAAGCTACAGCCACCCCAAAATGCTCCGTCGAATATGAGGGGTCAAAACCCGAAGCATAGAAGGTCATCGAAGCATTCTCCATCACCTTCACTTTTGGCATAAAAGCGTAGTTATCAGGCTGAAGCGATCCCAAACCATTCATATAGGAAAATGAACTTAGCGAGGCGTTGGTGTTGGTCGTGTTCACCGAACCATCCGAGTTCATACCGCCACCATTATAGATGCCAAAGATCTGTCCGTCGCCATCGGCATCGAGGAAGGTCCAGCCTTGTGGGTCTTCTCCAAAACCAGTGTAAATCTCGCGTTCCCACGAAATCCTCACTTTATCACCCAAATTCTCGGCCTTGAGGTTTTTGGGAGCGACACAGTCCAACTCAGCTTCAGCACATTGAGGAGCAGCAAGGGCATAATAGTCACCTGTCTCGCGACTACCCTCTTGGATAATACGGATGCAATAATTAGAGGTGTAACGGTTCACCTCGTGGGTGAAAGAAGTCTCACCGTGATTGAGCATGGCAATCAACTCATTATCAGCATAAACCAATGCACCTATGGCAGGGCGTGTCACCTCAGCCTCAACGCCAGTCACTTTGATGTCATCGACGCAGAGGAAATAGGTCTCGCCCGTCGTGTTGAAGTGGCGAATGGCGACATAGATTTGCTGTCCGGCATAAGCTGAAAGATCGGCGGAATACTCAGTGTAGGTACCCGTGCTGTTCCACTCCTGAATCATGGTGAAATCTGAAGGATTGGTGTTGCCCGAAGTGGAAACAGCCACCCCAAAATGCTCAGGGTCGGGGGCAATGCCAGGCATGTCGGCATCGCAAGCCATGAAGGTGATGCGACCATTGGCGGTCGGAGTCAATCGTGGCGTGACGATGAAATTGTCGGGGTTGAGTTCATCCATTCCAGCCATCCACGACCATGAACGCAGACCGATGCCTCCATTATAACCTCCGTATGGATACACACGGAAGTTCTGTCCATCGTTATTGGCATCGATGAGGGTAAGGTCCATCAAGGTGCTGTCGGCAAATTCGTAATAGAGTTCCTCCACGGGAAATGGCACACTCATTTCGGGTAATGTCCAAGAGAGTTGCACCTGGTTACCGTCGCTTTCGGCGTGAAGACCTGTAGGCGAGCCTTGGAAGTGGTCGGGCGTGCGGTAAGTCCAAGCGTATTCGTTCTCAATCATTGCGCCATTCTCATAATAAGCACGAATGGTGGTCGTGTGATTCGAGCCGTCCGCAAAACCGTTGGTATTCAGCAAATAACTAGTGCCAAAATGATTCTGGGCCACTGTCTGGCCATCAAGAACGATGTCGCTACCGATATAAAAACCGGCGTTGAGGTTTCCGACAAAAACATTGTCAATGCAAATGGCAAACTTGTCAGTGCAGTTGAAATGGCGGATGGCAAGATAAACCTCCTGACCTGCGTAAGCAGAAAGGTCAACGGAGTACACATGCCAATTGCCTTGTCGTGTTCCGTTGTATTTTGCGGTCAGATTCCATTCCTGAAGGGTAGTGAAAGCCGATGGATTGTCATTGACCGTCGTCGAAATGGCTACGCCAAAATGCTCGGCGGGATAAGCCTCATCCATAGCACTGGCATGAAAAAGTATCTCGCCGCTTTCAGGAACAATCAAGCGGGGCGAAACCATGAAATTGTTGGGCGTGAGCGGTGAAGTAGTGGCATTGTCGTAAGAATACGACACCAGCATACCATCGAAACCGCCAAATCCCATGCCGCCAGTTGAAGGCAGTTGCCAGTTGTGGCCATCACCATCGGCATCGATAAGGGTCCAGTCGAGGATGCGGCCTTCTTCAAAGTCCTCCTCAAAATCCCAATAGTACGCTCCATCGGGGGAATAAACGCCTGGTGCGCGATAAAGCACATAGCCCGAGGCCGATACATAATTTTCTATGCCCTGTTGGGCTTTCGCTCCAAAGGGAGCGGTCATCAGTAGTGCCATTGTCAGGAATGGCAGGAGGTGTTTTCGCATAAATCAATGTGATTAAAGTGGATTTGAAATTGGGCTGCAAAGGTAGGATTTTATCGCTGACAATCCAAAATCTTGAAGCAAAACCAAATAAAAAGGCTATTTCTGTTTGACAAAAAGAAATAATCGTTACCTTTGCACATCATTTCAACTAAACTAACAATTATGGCAAAAAACATCGAAGAGATTAAAGCCGCGTTGGCCGAATATGGCATCACCGGCACAAAGAATGTTTACTATAACCCGAGCTACGAACAGCTCTTCAAGGACGAGATGGACCCCGCCTTGACTGGCTACGACAAAGGCGTGTTGACCGAACTCGACGCCGTCAACGTGATGACGGGTATCTACACCGGCCGTTCGCCCAAGGACAAATACATCGTCATGGACGCCAAGTCGAAGGACACCGTGTGGTGGACCACTGAGGGCTACAAGAACGACAACCATCCGATGAGCGAAGAGGTCTGGGCACAAGTGAAAGACCTCGCCAAGAAACAGCTCAGCGGCAAGAACCTCTATGTGGTTGATGCCTTCTGCGGTGCCAACAAGGACACCCGCATGGCCGTCCGCTTCATCATGGAAGTGGCATGGCAAGCCCATTTCGTGCTGAACATGTTCATCAAGCCCACGGCTGAGGAATTGGCTGACTTCAAGCCCAACTTCACCGTTTATACCGCCTCGAAGGCCAAGGTCGACAACTACAAGGAACTCAGCCTCAACAGCGATACCTGCGTGGCATTCAATGTCAGCAGCCGCGAACAAGTCATCCTCAACACCTGGTACGGTGGCGAGATGAAGAAAGGCATGTTCTCAATGATGAACTATTACCTGCCGCTGCAAGGCATCGCCGCCATGCACTGCTCCGCCAACACCGACATGAAGGGCGAGAACACCGCCATCTTCTTCGGCTTGAGCGGCACTGGCAAGACCACCCTTTCGACCGATCCGAAGCGTCTGCTCATCGGCGATGACGAGCACGGTTGGGACGACGAAGGCGTGTTCAACTTCGAAGGCGGCTGCTATGCCAAGGTCATCAACCTCGACAAAGAGAGCGAGCCCGACATCTACAACGCCATCAAGCGTAACGCATTGCTTGAAAATGTCACCGTCGATGCCAATGGCAAGATTGACTTCAAGGACAAGAGCGTGACCGAGAACACCCGCGTCTCCTACCCCATCGAGCACATCGAGAAGATCGTGAAGAATGTGCGTCCCATCTCGGCTGGTCCCGCCGCCAAGAATGTCATCTTCCTCAGCGCCGACGCCTTTGGCGTGCTGCCTCCTGTCAGCATCCTGACACCTGAACAGTGCAAGTACTACTTCCTGAGCGGCTTCACCGCCAAGTTGGCAGGCACCGAGCGCGGCATCACCGAGCCTACGCCTACCTTCAGCGCCTGCTTCGGCCAAGCCTTCCTTGAGTTGCACCCGACCAAATACGCCGAGGAACTGGTGAAACGCATGGAACAGAGCGGCGCCAAGGCTTATTTGGTGAATACCGGGTGGAACGGCACGGGCAAGCGCATCAGCATCCGCGACACGCGTGGTATCATCGATGCCATCCTCGATGGTAGCATCGAGAAGGCTCCGACCAAGATGATTCCGTACTTCAACTTCGAAGTTCCGACCGCATTGCCGGGCGTCGACCCGAACATCCTTGACCCGCGCGACACCTATGCCGACAAGAACGCTTGGGAAGAAAAGGCTAAAGACCTGTCCTCACGCTTCATCAAGAACTTCGAAAAGTTCACGACGAACGACGCTGGTAAGGCTTTGGTGGCTGCTGGACCGAAACTTTGATTTTTCTCACGCAGAATTCGCAGAAATCGCAGAATAATTTAGAGAAACGAGCCGCTCCGATTGGGGCGGCTTGTTTTGCATTATCCTTGCTAATTTTCAAAACCAACATCTTTTCCATTCCTGTTGTTATTATTTTTGTATTTTTGCACCTTAAATTAATAATTGTTCAAACTAACTATACTAAACTGGCTACTACAATGAAAAAACTATTTACTCTTATCGCTGCTATCTTATTGTGTTTCAACATAAACGCACAGAATCCATTCGACGACGAGCAAGTTATCGTCACTCCCGATTCGTTGCACCTTTATTTCTACGGCTGCTCTCCTCATGGTGAACGGGTTTGCATCTCCAACTACACTTCAGAAGATTTGGTCATCAACCGCTGTTATGCCGAGAACTTCCATGTGGAATGCCTTTACGAAGGTAACAACATCGCACAAACGGGCATGATCGTTCCCATTGGCGAGACCATCTACCTCGACACTTACGCCTCGCCGATTGCAAAAGATGTTTACGGAACTCTATACATCGATACCGACTTTGGCATTTATACCATCACCCTTTATTATGAGACCTCATATGGTGTTGAAGAAAATGCCATGGTATTCAGCCTTGCTCCCAATCCTGCCAACGAACACCTCACCATCAAGGGCGAAAACTTGGGCATGGTAAGCATCTTCAACATGTTGGGACAAAAGATGGAAGACCATTTTGCCGAAGGCAAGGAACTCATCATTTCCACGAGCCATTATCCGAATGGCATATATTTTGCAAAGACCACCCAAGGCGAAACCAAACGCTTCATTATTGCACATTAATCTATCAAATCAAATAACAAAAATCACATTAAAAAATGAAGAAAACTATTAGAAGAATCGTCCCTGCAATGCTCGTCCTCGTAGCATTGGCAACTCTTTCATTCATGGCCAAAGACGGCGTCACGCTCAGGCTGAAACCCCAACAAGGCAAGACCTACAGCCTCACAACCAAAGCGAACATGATGATCATGATGGAAGTGCAAGGCCAAACCATGAACATGTCGCAAAACATGGAGACTCGTCAGTCTTTTACGGCAAAAGAAACCAACGATGCACAATCGGTCTTTGAGACGCAAATTGAAGCCATAAAAATGAGCATCTCGCAAATGGGCATGAAGCTCGAATATGACTCAGAACACCCTGAAAAGGCCAGCCCGATGCTTGCCGGACAAACCCAGGAAATCGAGAAATACCTGAAGAAACCTGCCACAGTTACCTACGATGCCATGGGCCACATAATCGACTCGCTTGAGCTTGAAATGAGCCAATTGGGTGCAGCCATCGTTGAACTTCCAGAACAGGAACTGACTGTGGGTAGCGCCTGGACTTTCGACAAAACGCAAGAAATCAGCGGCACGGAAATGACCACCAAGATGACTTACACGGTTACTGCCATTTCAAAGAAAAGCGTCGATGTCAATATCACTGGCAAGGTTGAATCAACGGATGTGTCAGGCACCTATACCGGCACGGCCAGCATCAATCCTCAAACGGGCCTGATTATGCAAAGCTCCACGAAGTCAAACATCTCCATGACCATGAACGAGCAAGGCATGAGCATTCCTACGACTATTGTCGGCACTACGACTGTTGAGGTCAAATGACAACAGAAATATAGTATTCTACCTGTAGGACTGATCTAACACATCAGTCCTACTTTATTTTTCGGCAAATCAGTCAAACCTCATATTATTTTCTACCTTTGTGGCATCATTAAACACGCATCATCATGAAACAAACCATTACCTTTATCGCTATGGTGCTCTTGGCGTTTTCAGCCATGGCACAAAAGCCCAGGCCACAGCCTCTCTCACAAGAGGAATTCGAAGCCTTATGCCCTACTCCACCTATGGGATGGAACAGTTGGAACAAATTCGGTTGCAATGTCAGTGAGCAACTGCTGATGGAAGCCGCTGATGCCATGGTGGCTTCAGGCATGAAAGACGCCGGTTATGAGTATATTGTTGTCGACGACTGCTGGCAAGTAGACCGCGATGCCGATGGCAACATCATCTGCGATCCCGAACGCTTTCCTCACGGCATGAAATATGTGGCTGACTATATTCATTCAAAGGGACTGAAGTTTGGTCTCTATTCCTGCGTCGGCACCCATACCTGCGCTGGCCGTCCAGGCAGCATGGGTCACGAATATCAGGATGCGCTCTACTATGCCCGAAACGGAGTCGACTACCTAAAGTACGACTTCTGCAATAACCGCGAGACCAACTCCAAGACCGCCTATACCATCATGCGCGAAGCTTTGAAGGAGGCGGGGCGTCCCATTGTCTTCAGTATCTGCGAATGGGGCAGCACGAAGCCCTGGGAATGGGCCAAAGGCATAGGTCATCTTTGGAGATCCACAGGCGACATCATCAACTCGTGGGATGGTCGTGCAGATTGGGGCGGACATGGCATGGTTCACATCATTGATTTGATGCAAGACCTTTATCCATACAACGGTCCTGGCCACTGGAACGACCCCGATATGCTTGAGGTTGGCAATGGTGGAATGAACACCATCGAAGACCAAAGCCACTTCTCCATGTGGTGTATGTTTTCCGCACCGCTGATGGCAGGCAACGACCTCAACAATATGAGCGATGACACCAAACGCATCCTTACCAACAAGGATGTCATCGCCATTGATCAGGATCCGCTCGGCATACAAGCCCATCTATCCGTCGCCATGGGCGACCACCAGATTTGGGTGAAGCAACTAGCCAATGAGGAATGGGCTGTATGTTTCTTCAATCGTGGCGATGATGCCTGGAATCTCAACTTCAACTGGAGCGACATCCCAGAATTGCGGAAAGCAGGTGGCAACTACAGCGTCTATGATCTTTGGCAGCACAAGACCATCGCCAAGTCGACGGCAAAGAATGTGGTTTCAAGCATTCCCTCCCACGGCGTGCTTATGGTAAGGCTGACACCAGTCAAGTAAGATCCGAACTACATCCAAAAGAAAGCCCGCTGAATTGCTTCGGCGGGCTTTGTTGTTGAGGGGATTGCAAATCCCCATTTCGAACCAGTCGGATTGCAAATCCGACTGAACTTTAGGTAATAGCCTATACCCTATTGCTTAGTTCAGCATGACCGGCATAAGCAGCATGAGCAGGTCTTCGGCTTCGTTCTCGTTGTCAACAGGAGTGATGATGCCAGCACGGTTGGGAGCCGACATGTCAATCTTAATTGTCTCTGAATCGAAGTTGCCCAGCATCTCTTGCAGGAAGCGTGAGTTGAACCCGATTTCCATATCGTCGCCTTCGTAGCTACAGGTCAGGCGTTCCTTGGCTTCGTTGTAGAAGTCGATGTCCTCGGCGGTCAGCGTGAGCTCTTGTCCTGCAATGCGGAAACGCACCTGATGCGTAGCTTTACTGGAAAACACGGCCACACGGCGAATGGCGGAGAGGAAAGTCTGACGGTCGATGGTCAGGTGGTTGGGGTTCTGCTTCGGGATGACGGCATCATAGTTGGGATAGCGACCTTCGATGAGGCGGCAAATCAACATATAGTCGCCAAACACAAACGAGGCATTGGTTTTGTTGAACTCAATGCGCACCGGTTCATCGGCCAGCGTAGCCAAGATGCTCTTCAGCTGGTTGATGGGCTTCTTGGGCATAATGAACGAAGCCACCACATCCGATTTCACATCCATCCTTCTGTAGCGCACCAACTTGTGGGCATCGGTGGCGACGAAGGTCAAGAAGTTGTCGGTCATTTCCATCAACACACCCGACATGATGGGACGAATCTCATCCATACCTGTGGCAAATACAGTCTTCTCGAAGCCCTTGGCCAGCACATCGGCAGGAATCTCCCATACCGAAGTATCTGCCATAGCGGGCAGTTGCGGGAACTCATCGCTCTTGTGACCTGCCAGTTTGTAACGGCCTTCACCTGCAATCAGTTCGACAGCCAAGGTGTTGTTGTCGACCGAAACCGTAATCGGCACATCGGGGAAGTTCTTCATGATTTCCAACAGCAAACGGGCTGGAATGGTCACTTCGCCAGTGCCCTCCACCATGTCGGGAACGAGACTGACCGTCATGGTCACATCAAGATCCGACGATGTAATCTTCAGTTGGTTCTCATCCAAATGGAAGAGGAAGTCATCCAAGATGGGCAAAGTGTTCTTTGAGCCGATGACGCCACTCAAGGCTTGCAGGCTCTTCAATAGTTTGAGGCTTGATACTATGAATTTCATTGCGTTATGTGATTATTATTCATTCAAATTTGAAGTTGTAAAAATACAAATAAATTGGAATATGAAGGACAATTAATCGAAAAAAACTCAATTTTTAGAAAGACCCTATGCTCAGTCCCGCATATTTCAGACGATTCAGGAAGTCGAGCATCGACTCGTAGGGCACCGCAACATATTGGAATTTTTGTTCGTCTTTGGTGCGAGTGCGGTTCTTTTCCTTCGTTTCTGCCAACCTCTGGTTGATGTCGGAGAAGGTGCAGTGCACTTGGAACTGTCCGTCGCCAGAGTTGTAGTTGATGTAAGTTTGGAACATGTCATCCTGGAAATAATAGGTGATGTTGCCCAAACGACGGTCGAATACAACACAGCCATCCACATACTTGTTGACGACATGGCTACCAAAGTTGCCCAAACCAATCTTCCCTACCGACACGAAGGCGTGCATCTGGTCGTTCCAAACCATTTTCAAGTCAGGAATCACAATCGTATTGCAGTAGAAATCGGAAGAAGACTCTATCTGCGGATAGCCTCCAGCCAATTCGATGTTCATCCGCATTTCCTCAGTTTTTTCCTTCGAGTTTTCGGAACGATAATAAGGCATGAAGTTGGTCTTTGTCAGGTCAATAGACTCACCTGCAACATTGGCAAAGACTTCTGCCATGGATTGCATTGCCTGGTCGTCAAAGACGGGCGCATTGAATACATTGAGGCCCTGCAATGTGATGCTGTCATTGGGATATTGGGTGTAGTCGCCATGGAAAGCAAACTTGGCCAAAGGCGTATCGAAGCCCAAGTCGGTTGTGCCTTGGCCATTGATGACGCCGCGTTTGTCAAGCACAAGACGGCTATCATATTTTGTCGTGTCGGTCACAACAAAATGCAAGCTGTCAGCATCGAACCACAAGACACCGTTGCATGGCTCTGCTTCATCCAGCTCTTTCCTGCCCTCTTTGGGCGTAAGGAAGGAGCCGAAATAGCCGCCATCAATGGCCAGCTCATAATAAAGGCCGTTGGTCATCCTTGGTTCCTCTTCACGAATGCGATCCATATCGATGGGGATGCGAATCGAAGCTGGGTTGACATGAGTTGCCGAGACAAACCAATGGTTGAGGGCAGCGATGCTGTCTTGTGCAGTCTCTGCAAGGGTCCTTGAGCCTGTCGAAGGGCTCGTTTCATCTGTTTCATCAGGTACAACATCCTCATCCATATTCGTAGAATCTGCCGGCATTCCGACAGGCTCAACGACAGTAGGCTCTTCAAAAGCCAGCATGGCAAACTTACCATCGAAATATCCTAACCGTTCTGAGGCATCCAATGTCAGTCGGCCTTGGAAACCGAATTGCGTGCTCAGTTTAAAGTCAGCTGCATCTGCAATATGGGCATAGCCATGCGTGATTCCGTCAACAGGGACGATGGTATCCACCCGAATCGGTGTGCTAATTCCATCGGCACTGGTATAATCCCAAATGCCTTGCGCATCATAATAGTTACGGCTGTGGATGCTCACCACGGCATCCTTATACAGATGGAAACTGTTCAAGGTGTCGGCCAGCAATTCTCCATTCACAGGCTCCAGCTTCGACTCGGCGTTGATGTCCACATCATGCATATAAGGGAACACGGCCGCATCAGCCACGCGAATGATTTTCACGTCGTGGGCGTGGATAACATAGTTGGTCATATCGTATTCTGCACTCATGCTATAGAACTGCAATGAATCTTGCTCAGGAACGAGCGAGATGAATTTGGCCGCGTCGTTGTGAATGGCAAGCAATTCTTCATGTGTAGTCGCTTTGGCATAATCGCCAAACGACTCCACCGGATTATACAAATGCAAACTATTAGTGGCCATATCCCATTCAGCTTCTTTCAACGAACAGATGTATTGGTTCATCGGGAAGTCGAGGTTACTGGTTTGATCGAGATAATCGTATTTCACTTTTTGTGCATCGAAGTCGACATTGGCTCGGTAGTTGGTTGCAGCAAAAGCTATGTTCGCAGTGTCGGCAGAATACAACAGGAATTTGGCTGAGTCGGCCACAAATGTCCTGGAATCCAAGGCAAAATGATCGGAATCGAACTCTGTCAAGCCGAAGCGCATCTTACCGTCAGCCGAATAGCCTTCAGGCGACAGCACCGTCTTGCCTGTGAAATAGGTGTCACCATACATGCAGATAGGTTGGTCGAGAGTTTCAGTGGTCAGTTCGGGAAGGCGAACATCCCATTTTAGCCGAAGCGCATCCGCCGATGCCATGGGGAATCCTGTGCCGTCCTCGCGTGGCACCATCTTGAACTGATCAGTGATGGCCGTGACCGAGTCGAGATAAAACATAAACTGATCGGATCTGAAGGCAGCAGTCTGATAGTCAAGTTTTCCCTCACCGAAGAAACCGCTTCGCGAAAGGAAGACCTTGTTGTGGAATCGGCCCAAGTCGCTATATAAGGGATAAGATGCTGTTTCATCCTCTCCGATTTGGTGTACAAAGCCTAGGGAGAAGTCTTCCATTACCACAAGCGGTTGCTCGATGTTGGGCATGATGCCACCCGAGACCAATTGGCCGTCAAACCGCACTTTTTTCATCGAAAGGTCGTTCAAACTGTCGACGACAAAGGGATACACACTATAGTAGAATTTGCCGTCGAGGTCCTCGGCGGTCATCACAGAATCGACATTTCCTGGGTCGAAAACACCTCCGTTGATTTTCCTGTAGAACTTAAAGCCTTCGGCTTCACTATGGAAGATGGGATAGGAAGGGGTTTCATAACGGCTCGACTTGTTGTCGCTATGGTCGATTTCCAACCGTCCCTTCAGTTTTTCCAAAGTGCCATCAACGGGAATAACATGGTTGTCGTAACGCGCATAGAAACGCAAGGAGTCAACCTTTTCCATTTTAATGGTGAAGTCTTCGTAATTGAACTCACTGTCTTTAGTGAAAAGCTCGAACATTCCAGCCAAGATACCGCCAGAGAACCTGAAATTCTGGTCTTTCGTGAAAGTGATGCGTCCCATGTCGGGCACGATGACCACGCGTTTGCGGTCACTTAAAGATATGGCTGAACCATCAAAACCATCAATCTGGCTCGTGATGCCATACACCAGCAGGTCGTTGGTGTTCAAGTCGAGACGAAGGTTGGGCTGACGGTTTGTGGTGAGCGTGTGTAACTTGATGACATCATAGTCAATGGTCTCGCGATAGGAGTCCACCACATCGAAGAAACGAGGTAAGGCCGTCGCCCATTTTGTCTCAGTGTCATACTCCACATAACCTTCTGCTCGTAACTTGAGCATAAGCGAGATAACCTGCTCAATGGGATAGCCCAAATAAGAAGCCAAGTCACCCACAGCAAACTTCACTTGACGATCCACATTGTCGAAGCCTTGCAAGAACTTTTCGATACGAATCATGGGATGCGAACTGTCGAGACCTTGCAGGCGTTTGAAATCATCGTGACGGAAATAGTTCACGGATACCACATCGCCTTCGCTCACCGGGTTGACGCCTTCCATCCTCCTGAAATCCACCTGGGTGCCATCGATATTCCAGTACATAGCCTCTAGGAAGATGTCAACACCATGGTAATAATCATGGAAAGGTCCATCACCGAAGTCCTTTTCGGAACGGAAAGCCATCATCTTGCGGGTCTTGTTGTCGTAACGGAATCCTATGCCGTTGTGATAAAGGGAATCCATTTCAGTGCCTAAAGTGTCCATCAAATAGACTCGCATAGCGACATTGTCTGACACCAGAAGCTCGTCCATCGACATCAGAAAACGCGGCGCTTGCACCCTCACGACTTCCCTACCTCCATGACGGAAATGAAAAACCGCCTTCTTGCTAACGCCTCCAAACACATCCACTTGGTTGCCCATCATGCCGATGCCACCTTCAAAGTCAATGTTTTCCATCAAATTGGTGATGGCATAATCGGAACGATACGATTTCACTCGTGGGAACATCGTTTTTTCATTGGGTGTATTCACGAAAACCTTGTCTTCATAGCAACAGAGGATATCTTGATGGAAATGCGTGCGTTCATGGAAAATGGCCGAGTCGATGGCATATTCCGAGCGACTGAGGTCAAGTTCGTAAAAGTCGGGCAAAGATACATAGACCTTTTCGGCAGGGATATTGAAACGCGACCAGTCGGCGTTTCCTCCAGTCCCTTCCCAACGGTTGTCGTCCAAGTAATACACTCCTTTTGTGTCCTTTAGCAGTGACTCATCCTTTTGCGACACCAAGGCCAAGGTGCCGTCGACAGTCAACTCGAAACGTTCTTTTGAAGGAAATCCCCAAAGGGCATCACGAAGCGTCCACTTCGAATTGCCCTTGGCCGACAGCACCTTGTCGACAAAGATGTCATGGCATGAGGCGAGGTATTTGTCCACACCGTTCAATGAATTCTGCGTCTTGGCTTCAGTATAACAAAGCCAATTGTTCACATCCTTATGCGTCAGTCCTGCGGTAGGAATCTGTTGTACAACTTCAATGTAATTGAAGATGTTGGCGTAGGCCTTGCCACCTGTTCGGTCATGCAGGAGTTCACAAAGGCGCATGACCATATTGGCTTCTTGATCATCGTAATAGCTGTCCCAAACCCCACGAAAAGCCTGCATGACGACTGCCGACTTTTCACGGTCATGCTTCGAGGATGACGAGTTTAAATAGGTAGAAAGCTGGTCATAGAAAGCAATCTTTTCGGTTGGGAAAAAAGCCTGCGCATACGATGAGGCAACACTTGCGAAAAGTACACAGACGGCAATAAGGATTCCTTTTTTCATTTCTTCTAATAAGTTATAAAACAATTATTTACAAAACTCAGCAGCCACCCAGTTGTTACGGCTCAGATGACGGCAATAATGCAAACCAAGACGCTCGGCCTCCGCGCGGATGCTATCCAAATCCTCCGTGTAGAAGCCACTGAAGAAGATATGGGCATTGGAGTGCATGGCCTCCACATAATAGTGCATGTCGCGCAACAAAATGTTGCGGTTAATGTTGGCCAACACAATGTCGAATTGCCCTGAGATGGCCAAAGCATCACCAAGCACAATTTCGATGTCAGAGATGCCATTCAACTCACAGTTGGTGAAGGCATTACGATAGGCCCACTCATCATTGTCGATGGCCACGGTGCGGGCTGCGCCAAGTTTCTTGGCCAGGATAGCCAATACCGCTGTGCCACTGCCCATGTCGAGCACCTCTTTCCCTTTGAATTCGGTTTCCAGCATCAGTTGGATGATTTGGGCAGTCGTCTCGTGGTTGGCCGTGCCAAACGACATCTTGGGCTCGATGACAAGGTCGAACTCAAAACTCGGGTCGGGTTCATGGAAAGGCGCCCTCACACGACAGCGTTCATTGACCACAACGGGCTGATAGGAAGCCTCCCACAACTCGTTCCAATCCTTGTCGGGCATTTCCTCAATGTTCAACAGACGGATGTCTGTGAAGGATGGCTCCATCAAGAGGTTTTCCACAGCAAAATCATCACGGCAATCTTCTGAGCAATAGGCTTTCAGGCATCGATCCTCGTCCATGAACGAGTCGAAACCCATTTCTGCAAGCATCGTAATCAGCATGTCGTGCTGAATGTCGGATGAGGGTGCAGTGAAACTATATTCAAATGTTTTCATTCTTCGCCGATATGTGAGGCTTGGTCGCAGATGGAGACGAAATCCTCGGCTTTCAGTGAGGCGCCGCCGATAAGACCACCGTCGACATCGGGTTGTGAGAACAGCTCGGTCGCATTCTTGGCATTGCAGCTGCCACCATAGAGGATGCGAATGTCGTCTGCTGTAGCTTCATCGTAATGTTCCTTAATCAACGAACGGATGTAGGCATGCATCTCCTGTGCCTGCTCGGGCGTGGCGGTCTTGCCCGTACCGATAGCCCAAACGGGTTCATAGGCGATGATGGCATCGTAGATGGCATCGCCGTCCAAGTGGAACAAGCCTTTCTCCAGTTGTTCCTTGACAACCTCGAAATGACGGCCTGCCTCACGCTCTTCCAGCACCTCACCCACGCAATAAATGGGCGACATATTATTCTCAATCAGACGGTTAATCTTCTCTGCAAGGATTTCGTTGGTCTCACCAAAGTATTTCCTTCTCTCGCTGTGACCCACGATACAGTAGTCCACATCGATGGATTTCAGCATCTTGGCCGACACCTCGCCTGTGTAAGCACCCTTGTCATAAGCGCTGCAATTTTGTGCGCCCACATTGAAACGCTGTTCATCGAATTCAAAGTCGGTCAGCAGTTCAAGATAAGGGAATGGCGGGCAGATAATAACTTCGCAGTTCAAGTCATCCATTTCGTCAAGGCGGTCAAGGATATCATCGACCAAGGTTTGTGCCTCATCGAATGTGAGGTTCATTTTCCAGTTTCCGGCTACGATTTTGCTTCTCATAATTATTTTGATTTAAAGATTTAAAATTCAAAATTTGGACACGAGACAAATTCTCGCTATTAAAGTGCCAAAATTACGAATTTTTCGGTTACTAACTGATTTTTTCTACCTTTGCAAAACAATTCACAAATAGATGTTGACATGAAGAAGGCTTTTCTCTTTGTTATTCTGGCTTTTGTAAGCGTATTTTGCTTTGCCCAAGAAGAACTCCCTACGGTTGTCCCCGACCGTCCAGGCTATACTTGGGGTACTGATGTGACACCGCACCAAAAACTTATTTGGGACCATGGCTTCGGCTTCGAAAAAACACCCGAAGGAGCCAGCACACTGACTCTCAGCAGCAGTATCTTGCGTTTTGGTCTCTTCGAAAACATGGAGCTGCGCGTTGGCACCGACTTCATGATGTACAACGATGGCAATGCCAAAGAGCCCACTTTCGGTTTTAGTCCACTCACCATAGGGACAAAGCTGAAGGTTTATGAAGGTTCAGGCATCCTGCCTTCCGTCGGGCTGTTGGCCGAAGTGAAATCCCCTCATGTTGGATCAAAAGACTTGCTTCCCTCCCATCTTGCTCCATCGATGTACCTGATCTTCGAGAATCCCGTGACTGACTGGTTTGGAATATGCTATAATGTAGGTGAAGAATGGGACGGCGAGTCGGCCAAACCCACCACTTTTCTCGGTTTGAGCCTTAATTTCAGCTTCAACGACCAACTGGGCGCTTTTATCGAATCCTATAACTATTTGAATTCCGTGGAAGGGAACAAATATATGAGCGAAATCGGCTTCACATGGCTAGTGTCGCGACGCGTGCAATTGGATATCGAAGGTGATTTCGACCTACAAAACCTGGGCAAATATTACGCCGTGGGCTGCGGTGTGGCTTGGATGATCAACTAGTCTTATTTCACCCTAACCTTTCGGCCTTTCCACAATTTGGTGTTTTTCTTGAATTTGTTGAGCTTGCACAAGATGGAGACCGTGGTATAGTTCTCCACCGCAATGGAGGCCAAGGTATCGCCTTTCTTCACCACATAGTACTTCTTCCTCTCCCTGAGCCTAGGATAAACCGCCTCAACGATATTCACGGTAAACTTCTCATCCATGCCATCGAGGGCAACTTCCAGCAAGTCATTCGACATGGAGTAGGATCTGTTGACGGGTCTTCCTTTTTGCTTCAAAGAATGGGAGAACAACCAGTCGTAGGTCTGCTTGAGATAGAAGACGCGTGCCAGACGGGAATGGTTCACGCCTTCAAGACGGTCATAGAGCAATCGGGTGGTGTCGCCGCATGAGCGGATGGAGTCGACCACGCGGTCGGAACAGCTCACTGGCACAGCATTATCAGCCGTACCATGGATAATCCAAAGCGGCAAGGTGGTCAGGCCACACAACTCTTTGTCGGATGCCCCGCCACACATCGCCATGGCGGCTGCCACACGGTCGGGATACTGATTCGCGACATCCAATGAGCCGTAACCGCCCATGCTCATGCCAAGCACATAAAAGCGGTTGGTGTCTACCTTGTAATGGTCGTCAAGCCAGTCGTATAACGCCATCACCCTTTGAGGCTCCCAAGCCTGTTGTGCTTGAGGTGCGACCACGATGGCATTGATGGCGCGCCCCCTCATCAAAGCATGGATGGAGCCATAGCGGAGTACCATTTCCAACGAGTCACCGCTCAGGCTTTTGCCGTGCAGAAACATCACCAACGGCAACTCCTCCGCTTCCTTATAATTGTCTGGAAGATAGAGCCAAAAATCGTAACAGTCCTCGACAAAGCCGCGGCAAGCCATCAACTGCGCCCTTGTAGTCAAGGGCAATAGGAAGAGCAGTAATATGACAAATAGCGGTTTCCTCATAGGCATTTTATTCGTTCATGTCGGCGAAAACCACTTTGCAACGACAAATTTCAACAGCATCATTGCTTTCAGGAGCGGTCTTCATCAGTCGGATATAAAACTCATTCTCAGTAATTTGTTCAAGATAAAAACTCAGTTGGTCGCCTTGGTGCGCCTCGGCAACATAAGCAATTTCAAAACGCTTCAGCCGATGCTCACGATACCAGGCGATGTCCCACAAATCCAACACATGTTCGATATATTTTATCGAGTTGACATGCCCATTAATATCGATGTCGTTATAGCAGATGTCCAGTGTCTTCACCAATTCGGCATTGTGATCCATTTTCACGCGACCGCCTTTCTCAACTGGGCAAGGTTTGTCAACCACAATCCATTCTTTAATCGCACCGTTGTCGATGGAATAGATGTCCGTTGGTTGTCGTGTTTCCGTATCAATCATGGCCCAAATGGAGCGACCGTAACCATAGATTTTCCCTTTGCCATCCGACACGCAGAAGTTACGGCTGGTGAAGAACCTCATGGCACTTTCCACCCAGGTCTCAATCGTAAAATGCTCGTACTGCATCGGCATCTCCTCCATCTCGATAACTAACCGTGACAGCACCCACGAGCGTTGTATGGTCATCAAATACTTCATGCCAAAGCCACGGTCAGTGGAATGGAAATCAGCGGCATTGAGCATCTGATTGCCCAAATACCCCAAAAACATCCTTCCTGAAAAATCACAATGGAAGGGCTCTGCTATGAATTCGTATGTACCTATTTTATTCAAGATTCAAAATTTAAAATTCAAAATTCAAAATTCCCATTTGTCAACTGAACAACTGATAACTGGTTTACTGGACTGTTTCTTCCGTCTTCACGGAATGAGGCCTCGCAGTGACGCAAAGCGACAACTGAACAACTGAATAACTGAACAAGTGCTAACTAATTCTCACCCTCGGGTCAATGATCCCATAAATGATATCTACCACGATATTCACAATAATCAGCATGACCGCGATTAAAAGCACCGCACCCATGATGACCGGAAAATCGTACTTATCCAATGCATCGACTACCACCACGCCAATGCCTTTCCAGTCGAAGACATACTCCACGAAGACGGCACCCGCCAGCAGCGAGGCAAACCAGCCTGAAACGGCCGTTACAACAGGGTTCAAGGCATTGCGCAAGGCATGGACGCAGATGACGCGCCACGGCTTCAGTCCTTTGGCTCGTGCTGTGCGTACATAGTCCATCGACATGGCTTCTAACAAGGAAGTTCGGGTCAACTCGGTCACAACCGCCAAAGGACGCATGCCCAAAGTTAAGGCAGGAAGAATGAGGTTGCGCAAGCTGAGAAACTCTCCCCTGCCGTATTCATCGACGGTATATAGGCTGCCCGTCATACTCAAGCCTGTATAGTGTTCGAGTAAGAATCCGAAAATCCATGCCATCAAGATGGCGGCAAAGAACGAGGGCAACGACATGCCTATGGTGGTGATGAACAATGTCAGCTTATTGATGAACTTTGTGTTGATGACAGCTGCTAAAATGCCTATAATCAAGCCCAAAACCATAGCGATGGAGATGGACACTGCTGCCAACAACAAGGTATTCGGGAAGGCCTCGCCCAAGATGTCGGAAACCCTGCGCTTGCTTTGGTACGACATGCGTAGATAAGGTCCTTTCAGCACGATGGCAGTCGCTCCAATGGTCGCCAATTTGGCATAGTGCCCGATTTTGTCCAGCTTTTGCGTGCCTTTTGAAACATCGTAAAACGAAATCGGAACAAGGTCGTTGAGATAATCGACATACTGTTTCCCAAGGCTTTGGTTCATGCCGAGTTCCTCGCGGATGGCATTCACCGAGGCTTCGTCGGCACGCTGGCCGAGCATCATCTGGGCAGGGTCGCCGGGCAGGATATTGAACAGGAAAAACACCAGTGTCGCAACGCCCCAAAGCACCGCGATACCGTATAGCAATTTCCTAATCACATAAGCACCCATGTCGTCACAAAACCTTCAAAACCTTATTGAAATCCACAGCGCTCCATTTGTCCTTCACCAAGCCGTTATCCAACCATATCAGTCCAGGATTGTAGCGCACTATCGGCTTGATTTCCAGCTCATCGGCATAATATACTTCATAGAGAAAATCATATTTCTCTCGCAGTTGTTCCACATATTCCGGCTCATTGGCGACCGTCCATATCACAATATAACCTTGGTTTCCTGCGGTTTCCGTGATTGTCCGAACCTTCTCCCATTCCTTTTCGGTCACCTTGCTCAAGTCGTGCGAAGTGAACATCAGCAGATTTTCGGTGTTCAAGATGGATTCCGTGACATCATTGCCGTCCTCATCCAAGGCTGTAAAGCCCAGGTAATTGGCACCGCCTTCTGTCCTTTGGTCGACAAACTCCCATTGCGACATCCACACCGAGTCGTTCCATGGATAATTCGGCGAAATGTACTCCTTGGTCTCCCCTGTCGCTTTATTTCTGTAAATGAGATAAGTACGAGCTTCCTCAGCAGGTTCGGCATTCAACTGCTTGCCCACCTTCCAGTTCATGAAATCGATGACAGGCAGGTGACGGTAATTGTAGATCTCGAATCCCAAGAAAGCCGCGGCAAAGAAACCACCAATGAGGAGCTGAGCTATGAATCCAAGCCTGTTTTTCAGTTGCTTGTTATTGATAATCAAAGGAGCAAGCACAGCATCGATGACAAGGTTCTTATAGAATGTCTGCCAGTTGCTCATCTTGATGGCCGTACCGAAACAGCCACAGTCGGGCACGAGGTCGTACAAGGCATCGAAAAGCGTCGTGAAGGTGAAAAACAGCATTAACAAAGTGGCACCAAGCACCGCCAATCGAGGCAGCACCTTGGTAATCAAGCAAATTCCAACCAAAAACTCTGCCAAAATCATCAACATAGCTAATACCAGCGCAAAGTCGTTCAGCCAGGTCATGCCATAGACGGCAAGGTAGTCGAGCATCTTGTATTTCGTTCCAAGTGGATCGACACCCTTTGTGAAGCTGCTGAAAATGAACAAGGCACCCACCAACAGACGGCAAATGGTCAAGGCAGCATTGGAGTATTTTTTGCTAAAAATAAAGGAAACCAATAGGTTAAGCAGCAAAATGGCCAAAAACCAAATATGGTATTCAGGCAGGAAATAAATTCCCACCGCCGATGCCAGCGCCACTAAAATGCTTAGCCAAGGAATCGTTGTCGTTTTCTTTTTCTTTCTCATAGTCAATTAGTTTTGGCCGTGTGTTTATTCGCTCATCAGAATCAGAGCGAACACGGCGTAGTTGATCATATCATAATAGTTGGCGTCAAGTCCCTCGGAAACAAGCGTTTTTCCACCATGATCCTCGATGCTTTTGGTGCGCAACACCTTACTCATAATGAGGTCGGTGATGGAGCTGACGCGCATGTCGCGCCATGCCTCATCGTAGTCGTGGTTCTTGCGCGTCATCAATTCGTATGCCTCCGTGGTGACCTTATCGTATAAGGCGGTAGCTTCCTCGGAAGTCAAGTCGGGCTGGTCGACCACACCGAGTTGGAGCTGGATAATGCCCATCGCCGCATAGTTGACAATGCCTATGAACTCAGGCTCAATGCCTTCATCTACAAGTTGCTCTGCGGTCGTTTGCAAGGTTCTGATTCTCTTTACCTTGATAAAAATCTGATCGGTGATGGAAGGCGTTCTCAAAATGCGCCAAGCCGGACCGTAGTCCTTCATCTTGTCGATAAACAGCTTGCGGCATTGCGCCAAAACAGTATGAAATTGGGTTTTTGTATCTTTTTTTGGCATGAAAAATGTATTTTTGCAAAAATAAAACTTTTTTCAATGCTGCAACTCAATTTGGGCAATAAAGCCCTCATTTTCGATCGCCCCGCTGTCATGGGCATCCTTAATGTGACGCCCGACTCGTTCTCCGACGGTGGACGCTACAACCAGATGGACAAGGCATTGCAACACTGCGAACAGATGCTTGCCGAGGGTGCCGACTTCATCGACATCGGCGGCTGCTCCACACGACCCAACAATGCCATCGCAACGGAACAAGAGGAACTGGAGCGCGTCATTCCTATCCTGAAAGCTATCAAAACGGCCTTTCCCGAAGCCTTGATTTCCATCGACACTTCCCGAAAGAATGTGGCTCAAGCCTGCATTGCCGAAGGTGCCGATCTCATCAACGACATCTCGGGCGGATTGTTTGACAAGGATATGTTGCCTTACATCGGAGAGAACCACATTCCTTATGTGATGATGCACTGCATTGGTACACCCGAAACCATGCACCAATACACGCTTGGTGGTGACATTCACCAAACCGTGCTGGGCTTTTTCAGGCAGCAATGTGAAGTTTTGGAAGCCTATGGCGAGCAACAAATCATCCTTGACCCTGGCATCGGTTTCGGCAAAAGCCTTGAAGCCAATTATCAGTTGCTCAGCGACTTGAATAAGTATCGCTATAACAATCTGCCCATCCTCATCGGCATTTCGCGGAAGTCTTTAATAAACAAGGTGCTGCACACCACACCCGACACGGCCGAAAACGGGACGACGGTACTCAACACCGTTGCCTTGCTCAATGGTGCCGACATCCTGCGCGTCCATGATGTGAAAAATGCACGCGAGGCCATCGAATTGGTCGGGAGTTTTTGTAATTTTGCACAAAATTTGGAATCATGATCGACCTTTTCATACAAGTCCGCGTCTTTGATATCATCGACATCATTTTGGTGGCCGCCTTGTTCTTTGGGCTCTACCGCCTGCTGAAAGGCACCTCCGCCATGAGCATCTTCATCGGCATCGTGGCGCTTTTCCTTATCTGGCAATTGGTCAAGTTCTTGCAGATGGAGATGCTGACAGCCATCCTTGGGGCCTTTGTCAGCGTAGGCTTCATTGCGCTAATCATCATCTTCCAGCCCGAGATACGCCGGTTCCTGTTCACCATCGGCGCACAAGCCCAAGAAGGCAAGCTCACTCGAAAGTTTAAGTTCCTGAGAGTCAGAAGTAATGTGGATTTGGACATTGATGCACTCACCAAGGCTTGTCTCAATATGTCGGACATCAAGCAAGGTGCACTCATCCTGCTAACGCGCAAAAACAATCTGGACGACATTGTCACAACGGGCGTGTTGGTTAATGCCGACATCAGCAACCCATTGATTGAGAACATCTTCTTCAAAAACAGTCCTCTGCACGACGGCGCCATGGTCATCCGCCACAACCGCATCACAGCTGCTCGTTGCATCCTTCCCGTGACACAAAAGACCAACATCCCCGGACATTATGGCTTGCGCCACCGTGCCGCCATTGGCGTGACTGAAGTCAACGACTGCATCGCCCTCGTGGTCTCTGAGGAAACGGGAAACATAAGCATGGTGACAGGTGGAGAGATTCGCACTGTCAAGCCTTCGGAGTTGAAGGAAATGATAGAAAATGAGTTGAGAGTTTAGTTTTTGATTTCAATAAAGCCATCATCCTCTTCCGCATAGCGAAACTTCTTCTCATACGGGTCATAGCGTAGCATAATCTGATAGGCGTAGCCCTTCTTTTTCAGCTCCGCCCCTACATAGCTGTTCATCATATAGTCATAGGTATAACCCGCATAGAGTTTGCCTAAATACACGGCATAGTTATAGACATCCTTGAGTTTAAGGGTGTCAATAGAGTAGCTGTAGTCGATGGTATTGGTCCAGATGGAAAAGTCCGTTTTGGAGTCGAAGCCGTCCATGAGGTTGTGTTCGCAAAACAGCACAGGCCTCCAGTTGCCGTCGTTGACCTCAAACCAAGAGGCCACATTGACCGTGTTCAACGGATGCTTGTAGCTGAATTCATCCGTATCACTAAAAAGATAGTCTTCGTATTCCGTGATGCGCCCCACGACCTCCATTTGCGAAAGGATGATCAGCCAATGCGTGGAGTCAATTTGCACATTGTCAGCGTCTTCAGGAACATAGACATCGACGCCATAATCGCCCATGGTTTCCGCATAGGCATGGTACATGACATCCAGGAACATATCCTGGTCGAAGCCGTTCAAAACCTCGGTTTTCTTGCCCAATTGGTCATTATACTCCACTTTCACTTCGGCCTGTTCTGGGAAATACACCGCCGCCGCGATGTTGGGTCGATTCGCCATATATTGCTTGGCCAGTTTCTTTTCCGTTTGGCAACCGGACAACAATAAAACAAACAACAAACCTACTAAAGACAAGAAACTGGGGCTCACCAACATGGACCCTTTTACTGTCATGGCGGAGGAACATCCGCCATCTCCCAAACGCGAAGACAACACCCTATTGTCTAGGAGATTTCGAATGACGGTTCGCTGTTGGGTTTCGTTTCTCACTTGTTTAAACATTTTTGTTTCCTCCATCATTTAACTCATCAAACAAATCCATTTGCACACCATCGCCCTTGGGCTCCACAATCTCCAACGGCACATCGGCGGGGTTCACATTAACCTTCTCCGTAACCTCTTCCTCGGAAGGCTCGTCGATTTCATTTGCACCATCAGGAGTTTCCTCTGAAGGCTCGGGCTGATAGGGCTCCAAAAACTCCCATGTATCAATCTCTCTCGTAGAGAGACGCTTACCCTTGGCCTTGTAACTCTTGATGCCGATGAACTCTTCCACATTGACCTCATCGTCAGGGAAGCTGTTGCCAGCGTCGCTAACCTTATAGCTTAGCAACAAACGCGGCAGGGTGTCGGTGCTCATGCCGAGATATTTCGCCTCGGGATGTTCACCAATGAAAGAAGCACGGCTGTTCAGCTTGGTCTCGGCCTCGATGGTGAATCGTTTCAAGTAGTGCTTCTGCGTCTCGCCTTCGATGTAGATGACGGAGAAAATCTCGTCCGGGTCGAACTTACGGATTTCCACCATGTCATCATCGAAGTGGGTGTTGAGGTCGAAGCCCGAAATCTTGAACTCGCCGTTGCTGAAGATTTGCAGGATCTTATCCTCGCCTTCGAAAGCACCCAGATATTGTCCGCGTTTATCGACATTCAAGCGACGCACGGTGTCGTCGAACCAGATGTCACGTGCGTTGAGCGTGGAGACGCCTTCCCCACCCTTCTTGATTTCCTTGACCTCGTACTTCGTGAGCAAGTTGCCACGCGTGTCACGGCCTTTAACAGCTAAGTCTGCAAACTTATAGTCAACAGTCTTTTGTTTCTTGTTGAACAGCACCAGCGTCACTTTGATGACCTCTGCCTCGCCGTTGGGATTCGACGAGAAATAACGAACCTTCGAGCCAGGCTTACCTTGCGTGAGGTCGTATTCCTTGTCGCGGGTGACGCCCTTCACGGCGAAGCGCTTCACATAGTGCGGTGCCCCGTTCTTGCCATCGCGATAAACGACATTGTAGGTCGTTCGGTCGTCATTCTTATGGAATACATCGACATGAATGACCTTCTGTCCGACAAATAGCTTGGGCTGCAACTTGACCACAGCGTACTTGCCGTCCTCGTGGAAGACGATGATGTCGTCCATATCGGAGCAGTCGCACACATATTCGTAGACTTCCTTGTTCTTCTCGCGTTTCAGGCCTTCGCCTGTGCAGACAAAACCTTCTTCTCTATTGACATACAGTTTCTCGTTGTTGGCTGCTACAGCCACAGCCGAGATATTGTCGAAGTTGCGGATTTCGGTCTTGCGCTCGCAGCCTTCACCGTATTTCTCCTTGATATGCAGAAAATAGTCGATGGTGTAGTCCACAATATGGTCGAGGTTGTACTTGGCCTCTTCCATCTTCTTTTCAATGTCGGCCAACTGCTCATCGGCCTTCTTGATATCGAACTTGGATATCTTGCGAACAGGTTTCTCGCAGAGTTTCTCCACATCTTCGCGCGTAATCTCGCGTTTCAGCAGTTTGCGGTATTTATCGAAGCGACGCTCGATGCCCGTGAGTTGGTCATCCCAAGTCTCATAGTCCTTGTTCTCCAACTCCTTATAGATACCTTTTTCGAAGAAAATCTTCTCCAAAGAAATCCAATGCCAACTGTTTTCAAGTTCCTCGATGAGGATCCGCAGCTCCCAGCTGAGGAGTTCCATAGTGCGGTCAGTACTGAGTTTCAGAATCTCGCTCACGCCCATGAATGCCGGATGCTGGTTGACAATGACGCAGGCATTGGGCGAAATCGAAACTTCACAATCAGTGAATGCATAAAGTGCATCGATGGTTTGGTCGGGCGACACACCAGGATTCAGATAAATGACAATTTCACACTGCTCGGCGGTGTTGTCATCGATCTTTTTGATCTTAATCTTGCCCTTGTCATTGCATTTCACGATGCTCTCGATGAGACTGCCCGTGGTGGTGCCGTATGGAATCTCGCTGATGACCAGCGTTTTCTTGTCCTGCTGACTGATACGCGCACGGATGCGCACCTTGCCGCCTCGCAGACCGTCGTTGTAGTTGGTCACATCCATCAGGCCGCCTGTTGGGAAGTCCGGATAGAGTGTAAAAGGCTCGTCGCGCAAATAGGCTATGGAGGCGTCGATAAGTTCGTTGAAGTTATGCGGCAGAAACTTGGAGGCCAAACCCACGGCGATGCCTTCGGTACCTTGTGCCAACAGCAGTGGGAACTTCACCGGCAGCGAGACAGGCTCGGCATTACGGTTATCATAGGAACGGGTCCAGTCAGTGGTCTTATGGTTGAAGACGACTTCTTTGGCGAACTTGGAGAGACGGGCCTCGATGTAACGCGGTGCAGCGGCATCGTCGCCAGTGAGGATGTTACCGAAGTTACCTTGCGTGTCGATGAGCAGGTCTTTCTGGGCAAGCTGCACGAGAGCATCACCGATGGAGGCATCGCCATGCGGGTGGTATTTCATCGTGTTACCCACAATATTAGCCACCTTATTGAAACGGCCGTCATCGAGTTCATCCATGGAGTGCAAGATGCGACGTTGCACAGGCTTCAGACCGTCCTCGATGGCGGGCACGGCACGCTCCAAGATGACATACGAGGCATAGTCAAGAAACCAATTCTCGAACATGCCCTTCAGTGGTATGACATGGTATTCATCCTCTTGAGCCTGAGCGTCTTCAACACCTTCCAAAGTATCCTCCGTCGGCACATCGTTCAATGCGTCATCGTTTTCCAAATTTGTCTTATCTTCTTTATCCATAAGTGTCTTTCAACTGCTTGCAAAATTAGGAAAATCTTTGGATTCGACGAAATAAAAGTACTTATATCTTTTTTATAAAGGTCATCATCTCCCCGACTTCACCACCTTTTTAACGCTGAAAGCACCATCGGTCGTCAAAACGCGAAGCAGATAAACTCCCGAAGGCAAATTAGCCAGAGAGATTTCTGTGGAATCCATATTCTCGGCGACTTGAGTCAACACGCATTGCCCAACTGTATTGAACAGTTCCACCCGTTGCATGTCATGACCATCGACATACAACTTGTCACTTGTCGGATTGGGATGTACGACAATGCGGTCATCTGAAAGCGAGCCATCTGCTTGATGGTCTTCAATGCCATCGTCGAAGAAATGGACATGGAAGGTCAACTCATTTCCATTCTCTTGGATGTCGGTGATCTCGAAGCTGTTTTCGGGCGTACCGTCAGTCAGATAGGGATGCGGATTGGTGTTGGGGCCAAACTTGGTGCGACCTGTAGCATGGCTGAAATGGGCATTGTTAAGGTTGCCGTTCTGGATATCGCTGCTGCTGCCAGGGCGGAAAACCCAATACTGGTTGGCAATATTGACATTGTCGAAGAAAGCATTGGCGAACATTCCATCATAATCGAGCGTGACAGTGTCGTTCCAACGAGCAATGAGAAGTCCAGTACCTGGAATGCTTTCTTCGAATAGGTCTTGTTTGTTGCGGTATTCCAGCACATACCACTGCGTGCTGTCGATGGCCGATTTGATGTAGTAGCAGTTTTGCGACTGGCTTGACCCGACGCTCTTCAGGGTATAGTCACCGTCATGGGTAATCTGTATCGGGTCGTCAGCCACATGCAGGATTTTGTTCTTATAAATGGCAGCCGTATGGTTGGGACCATAGTTGTAGCACATCATGTCCCATGAACCTGCAGGCGAGACATCCGTGTAATGGATGTAATGGTACAGGTCGGGCAAATCAAGCGAGTGACCAATCTCATGCCTGAACACATGAGCGTTGAAATAAGTCGGCGCTCCTTCAAACTCGAGATTGAATGTATTGGGCTTTATTCCATTGATCTCGACGGGATAGTCGATGGAGTCATGAGGGAAATACTCCATATGTGGCCACAAAATGGAAGCCCATGCTCCCGTGCCACCTTTAACTACAAAACTCACATTGTCGATATAGCCATCGTTGTCACCATCAAGGACCACATAGTCGTCAACCAGATGCAGGGAATCCACATAATGGAAAGCACGCGCCAGCAGTTCTGCTTCCCTCCTACAGATGCCCATAAACGGCAATTCACCCTGATAACCGATAGGATTGGAAGGGCTATATGGTTCAAAATAGCCACGAGGCATGCTATCCTGATACGAAACGATTTGTCCGTTCTGGATGTTATTGGTGTACACCGTGTTATAATTGATGTGACCGTAAGTCATCGTGTTGTAGAAATTGGCAACACTCAGATAGCCTGGAGTCTTTCCATTAAACATGGTGTCAATGGAATTGAATGAATGCGCAATCTCATCATCATCGGCAAAACGCATGAAGATGACCAGATTGGTAAGGTCTCTGTCCACGATTTGAGCCTTCATCATAACAGGCGAAATGCCAAGGATGAGGGCCAGTAGAGTTTTTGTAAAGATGTGCTTCATAGGTAAAAAGATTTGTCGGCAAAAATACTAAACTTCAAATAACAAAGACCAAGAAAACACACTATTTCTTTTCAACTTTTCCAACACATTATTTCTTTGTTTTTTTACGGAGCTAATGAAAAAAGCACTACTTTTGCCGCCGATTTGTGGTGTCCCCTGCGGACTCAATAGGGAATCGGGTGTGAATCCCGTACAGTTCCCGCTGCTGTGTTGGTTACAACGCTTGCCATGAACGTCACTGAAAGCCTTGTCTTTCGGGAAGGCGGCAAGAAAAGACCTTAGTCAGAAGACCTGCCTCAAGTCGCGAAACAAGGCTTCCGGGAATTGGAGCTGGGATTCTATATTTAATAAGGTATACCCTACCGAGGGTGTTATCTTCATTTTAGGTATTCCAACATTTTTCCAGAAGTTTTTGGGTAATGAATTGAATGTCAAACCTATAAACTTTTGTATTATGTATTCAAAATTCTTTACGCGATTGTTCCTTTTGATAGGAATAATTGGAATGTTTTCGGTTTCATCGAAAGCCGATGAAATTCAGGTTGGGTCGGGAAATAGCACGGACTCCAACTTGCCAACCCATTCTAACTACGACTACTCTCTGACACAGCAGATTTACACTGCTGAAGAGATTGAGACTGCTGGAGGTGGCGACGGCACCATCAACAGCATCTCCTTTTACAATGCTGGTTCGGAGAAAACACGCACTCTTGATGTTTACTTGGCCAACACCGACAAGGCTTCTTTCGCCAATTCGTCGGATTGGATTGCCATCACTTCAAGCAACCTCGTTTATAGTGGGAGCGTGACATTCACGGCTGGTACTTGGACAACAATTACATTTACTACGCCTTTTGCCTATGACGGTTCAAATCTTGCTGTCATTGTGGACGACAATACTAGCAGTTACAGTTATGGGGTGAGTTGCCGTACTTATACTGCATCTTCCACTCAAAGCATTTACAGCCGTCGCGACAATAATAACATTGATCCTTCCAATCCTATCAACGGTACTCCAACCACCAACAAAAACCAAATCAAGTTAGACATCGAGTTTGCCTCTGAAACCTGCGCCAAGCCTAAAAACTTCAATGCCACCGACATCACTGCACACTCAGCCACGCTAACTTGGACTGCTGGTGCTGAAGGTCAAAGCAACTGGGAAGTCTTTGTGACCACAGATGCTACGATTGTTCCTGATGAAAACACTACACCTACCTATCATGTTACGGAATGTAGCAAATCCTTGAGCAATCTGACTGCACAAACCACCTATTATGCATATGTCCGTACCGCATGCGGCGGCGATGATGGAAACAGCAAATGGGCCAGTACTTCTTTCACTACCACACGCGAAGCTTTAACCATAGATGCAGAAAATCCATACTCACAAGACTTTGAGACCAACAACGACTGGAGTTTTGCTAATGGAACCTTCACCAATCAATGGTGCTGGGGCAGTGCGACCAACAATGGTGGCGAAAAGGCCATGTACATCTCGAAAGACGGTGGAACGACATACGAATATGCCCATAGCGCACTTGTCGTTTATGCCTCAAAGTTATTCAGTTTTGCACAAGGCACCTACACCTTCTCTTTCGATTGGAATGCAAACGGCGAGAGCTCCTATGATTATCTCCGTGTGGCTTTGGTTCCTGGAGACAAAACCTTTACTGCCGGTGGCTCATTACCATCGGGAGTCACCGCAAGTGCATTACCCAGCACATGGATTTCGCTCGATGGTGAAAGCAAACTTAACCAAAGCACTGATTGGCAAAACAAAGTAGCCGAAACTACTCTTTCGGGCACATACACTATGGTCTTCCTTTGGCGTAACGACGGCAGCGGAGGCAACCAACCCCCAGCGGCCATCGACAACATCAGCATCAGCTATATGACTTGCCCGAGGCCTACCAACTTGACCGCCAGTAATGTAACAGGTCGTACAGCCGTCCTGACTTGGAAGGAAAACGGCACCGCTGACAATTGGACACTTCAATATGCCACCGATGCCAGTTTCAGCGCAAACCTTCTGGAAATCAGCGATGGGTTCATCGTAAGCGGGAACAATGTAGGCTATGGCTTAACTGGTCTTAATGGAGAAACGAAATATTACGTCCGTGTGAAATCCAATTGTGATAGTTCATGGAGCGATGTGATCAATTTCACCACCACGGCCACTTGCGAAAAACCCACTTTGAGTTATGTGACCAATTCCAATACGGCATATACAGGTTCGGTGAGTTGGACAGGAACTGCCGACAATTACGAACTGATATACTCCACAGCTTATTCTTTTGAACCTGGCGATGAAGGCGTGACACAGATCAATCTCGGGAATGTAAACACCTACACTTTGCAGGATTTGACTCCCGAAACAACCTACCGTGTCAAAGTGCGAGCCAACTGCGGCGCGGAAGACGGCTACAGCCAATGGAGCGACCAAGTGAGTTTCACCACAACAGCCACCTGCGTAGCGCCCTCTGGTTTAGCAGCCACGGCAACGGCTACCACCATCACCTTAATCTGGACGGCTGGAACAACAGGCCAAGATGCGTGGGATATTCGCTACAAGACTGGATCCGATGATTACACATACATCCATCTTGATGGTCAAACCACAACCAACTACACCATCACTAACCTCACTCCTGTTACCACTTATAGCGTGAACGTGCGTGCATATTGTAGTGATGAAGACCAAAGCAAATGGGGTTACAGTACCAACCAAAACTCTGACTTATCCGTCAGCACAGAATGCGCTGCCATAGCACTGCCTTACTCATACGGATTCGAGGAGAATCTAAATACAGCCGCGCCGTATAGCTCTTCCTACCCCATGCCCAAGTGCTGGAATGCTATTAGGTATCAATATGGAAGCTATTCACCTTATACCTATTACCCATACGTATGCAGCACGACTAACAATAGCAACTATGGTCCTCGCACGGGTGGAAAATTTCTGCTTTTATACAAGGCACCGAGCCTTACCAACGAGATTGCCGTTTTGCCTGAACTCGATGCCAACATCAAGAATGTGCAATTAAGATTCTGGGGAAGAAACGGCAACGGCAGCAGCGCCTACCCTGAAGTGCTTGTCGGTGTCATGACCGATCCCAACGACGCCAGTACTTTTACCCAAGTAAAGAGCGTTTCAGTCAGCACGGCTGATTATCAGGAATACACTGTTGATTTTAGCACCTACACGGGAGAAGGCATCTATATTGCTTTCAAATTGAACCCTCCCTATAGCTCCTACTCCTATACCTATTTCAGCATTGACGATATCACCGTAGAGGAAATCCCCTCCTGCCTTGTCCCCACGGATCTTGAAGCAACCATTAACGGTGCCAACGAGGCCACGCTGAGCTGGACGGCTGGAGGCGCTGAAACTGCTTGGAATGTGCAGTATAAGATGGTCTCCGAAAGCGATTGGAGCGAACCGATTGCCGTGAATGAGACTTCCTATACACTGACCGGATTGCAACGCGCCACCGCCTACGAGGCAAGAGTACAGGCCAATTGCGATGCCAACGACCAAAGTGACTGGACGAATCCCATCAGCTTCACCACCGAATATGGCATTTGGGCTATTGACGACACTCACGCTTTGATTGAGAACTTCAATGGCGAGACCTTCCCGCCTGATTGTTGGCAAAAGGTCAACTTTGGAGAGATGGGCATCTCAAATGGCTGGCTCCAAAGCTTCAACAATCCCTTGGACAACCAAGGTGCCGTGTCCAGCGATTTCAAATACGAAACCTGGCTCTTCCTACCAGCAATGCACCTCGATGGTGAGGCTTTCCTCTCTTTCGACCATCTGTTTGGCAGCGGCAATGATTATATCCCAAGTTCGGTTATGATTACCACCAATACCGACATTGATTTGGAAGACATCAAGATGGAAGGCTTCGTTGCACAACACTTTACAAGCATTTGGACCGCCAATGCTAGCAACCTTCCTTCAACAAAACAGAACGAGCTCGTCTCATTGAGCGAATATGATGATGAAGATGTCTACATTGCGTTCAGATACGAAGGCACAAACAATTATCAAGGAAAAATATGGTATATTGACAATGTTAAAGTCTACAAACCAGTCAATCAAATCGTTGTATTTAATCAAGGTTGGAACTGGTGGTCGACCAACCTCGACATCACCTTGGAGCAACTCGAGAGCGCCATCGCTACCGCCGTGGGAACCTCGGGCACTGCCACGATCAAGTCGAAGAACGGCTCCATCACCTACGCTAACGGACAGTGGAGAGAATCCGGTTCCACTACGATGACCCTCGACATCCGACAGATGTATAAGATCCAAACCAGCACAGCATGCCAAATCACGCTGACTGGTGTGCCAGTCGATCCCGCCGACTACGAAATCACCGTCAACCATGGCTACAACTGGATTGGATTCCCTTGCGGCGAGAGCATGTCGGTGACGGAAGCCTTCTCAGGATTGCATCCCGTCAACGGTGACGTGATCAAGTCGAAGAATGGCAGCTCCATCTACCAGGGTACCAGCTGGAGAGGGGATGTGGAAACCCTCGTTCCCGGACAGGGCTATATATACAACTCAGTTGCAACAGAGAATAAAAACTTCACCTTTCCAACAAACGCAAAATAGTCTACCCACCATCATTAATTAAATCCCTTTTTTATTTC
>ONFF01000001.1 GCA_900317055.1 uncultured Bacteroidales bacterium
CCGTAGCAATCAGCGTGCAGGTCTCGAAGTGGTTGTAGGTACCTGCACCGTTTACGCTACCGCCTACTGTCGGGTTGGCCGAAGCCGTGATTTCGTAGCCGTTGACCGTGAAGTTGGCGATGTAGGCCGCGCTACCGGAGACGGTGAAGTTGATGGTCGGGTTGGTGCCAACCACCGTGCCGTTCAAGGTCCAGTTGGTGAAGGTGTAGCCCTCGTTGGCCGTGGCTGTCAAGGTGCAGGTCTGTCCGTAGTCGTACGGGCCCGCGCCAGTGATTGTTCCAGCGCCAGTGGGGTTGGTCGAGGCGGTGATGGCGTAGCTGTTGAGCTGGAAGTTGGCGACTAGTGTTCTCGGACCTTCAACCATGAAGCTGATAGTCGGGCTGGTGGATACAACGTTTCCGTTCTCGGTCCAGTTGATGAAGGTGTATCCCGTGCTTTCCGTAGCAATCAGCGTGCAGGTCTCGAAGTGGTTGTAGGTACCTGCACCGTTTACGCTACCGCCTACTGTCGGGTTGGCCGAAGCCGTGATTTCGTAGCTGTAGCCTGTGCTCTCCGTAGCAATCAGCGTGCAGGTCTCGAAGTGGTCGTAGGTGCCGCCGCCCGTCACGCTACCGCCTGCGCTCGGGTTGGCCGAAGCGGTGATTTCGTAGCCGTTGACCGTGAAGTTGGCGATGTAGGCCGCGCTACCGGAGACGGTGAAGCTGATGGTCGGGTTGGTGCCAACCACCGTGCCGTTTAAGGTCCAGTTGGTGAAGGTGTAGCCCTCGTTGGCCGTGGCTGTCAAGGTGCAGGTCTGTCCGTAGTCGTACGGCCCCGCGCCGGTGATTGTACCTGCGCCGGTGGGGTTGGCGGAGACGGTGATCTCGTAGCCGTTGACCGTGAAGTTGGCGACGTAGGCCGCGCTACCGGAGACGGTGAAGCTGATGGTCGGGTTGGTGCCAACCACCGTGCCGTTCAAGGTCCAGTTGGCGAAGGTGTAGCCCTCGTTGGCCGTGGCTGTCAAGGTGCAGGTCTGTCCGTAGTCGTACGGGCCCGCGCCAGTGATTGTACCCGCGCCGGTGGGGTTGGTCGAGACGGTGATCTCGTAGCCGTTGACCGTGAAGTTGGCGATGTAGGCCGCGCTACCGGAGACGGTGAAGCTGATGGTCGGGTTGGTGCCAACCACCGTGCCGTTCAAGGTCCAGTTGGTGAAGGTGTAGCCCTCGTTGGCCGTTGCCGTAAGGGTGATGTTTTGTCCATGGTTGTAAGTGCCGCCGCCTGTGACGGTTCCGCCTTCGACCGGGTTGGCCGAGGCAGTGACCATGTAGCTGTTGAGCGTGAAGTTGGCCGCGTAAGCACCTGACTCAGTGACATTGAAAGTATAGGTGGCATTATTGGAAACCACTGTGCCGTCATTTTTAGTCCAGTTGGTAAAGGTGTAGCCAGTGTTGGCTGTTGCAGTCAATGTGCAGCTTGCACCTTGCATATAAGTGCCTCCGCCGCTCACGTTACCACCAGTGGCAGGGTTGGCCGAAGCCGTGATGGTGTAGTACACAGCGTCGGTTGTGGTGAAGAAAACAGGTTGACTCCAATCGGTGGTAATGATGTCTTGTTGGCCCGCCTCACATTCACCTTGAACACGCACGCCATACATGGTGAGCGGGGTCAAATCAGTAAAGATGATTGTCGCATCCTCCATTGAAACAAGGCTCTCCCATTCAATTTCTTTAGTGAAACGTATATTGTCTACGGCGAAGTAGTCGCCAGTTGGATCAACAGACCCGTCTTTGGTGTATGACCATGTGAAGGTGTGCGGGCCTGCCGTGACATCAAAGCTGTAATGGTTCCATCCCATAATGTTTTCACCGGCAATGAGTACCCTCGTGGTATCAATGTAGAAATCACAGTGGTCCCAATAGCTCGATGTACCTTCACCCTTGCATTCGGCATCAAAATCGATGAAGCCGTCATAGGGGTAAGTCATGGTGACCGAAATTGCGGAAGTTGAACTGCTAACACCAGCATTGCCACTTTGCATGTGGCCGTCCACGATGGTCCAAGGATATGTGGCATCGTTGGTCCAATCTGTAGGGATGTCATTGGCAAAGGTCTCGTAGAGCAAATTGTTAGGATTGGGAATGCCTAATTGCACAGTGTAGATATCGTTATAGCCAGTCCAACTAACTGTGGCTGTAGAATATGTTATGTCAGTCACTTCTATGTTCCATGGCGTTGGGCAAGCTTCTAAGGTGGTGAATTCAATGATTTCGCTCATTAGGGTTTCATCTGGAACCCCATCCTCAATACCGCATGAAGGAACTACATACACCTCGTAGGAGGTGCTGGGCTGGAGGTATGTAAGTGTGAATGGGTTCTCGGTGACCTGGATAGTGTCGAATGGAATGTATGTGGGAGATGGATTCATATCCCGATAGAAGATGTACCACGACTCGGAAGTACCCAGCTCAGTCCAGTTGATGGTGGCAAAGTTGGGACCGACCTCGGAAGCAGTGAGTTGTGTCGGAGGCATGCAGTCGCCAATAAAGTTGGCAATAAACTCGATTCCATCCTGTTGCCCTCCTCCTCCCATAAGGTTTGCATAGAAATCATCCCATACAAAAGTGAAAAGGGTATCAGAAGATAATGACACATACTCATCACCATTCCATACAGTCCAGTTGACAAATTCATAGCCAACAGAAGGCGAGGCATGGAGAGTGACCGTATCGCCATAATAGAAAATGGGGTCATGCTCAAAAAATCCAGCTGAACCGCCATTTTGGGGGTAACTGTTGACCCACGCGTAGTATGTCATTGCCCAGAATTTGGCTACTAGGTTGGTATTTTCAGTGACCTCGAAACTATAGATCGAGTCATAGCTCACCGAAGTGCCGTTCTTGAGCCAAGAATCGAAGTAGAAGTGGGCGTTTGGTACGGCGGTCACCGTGCAGGTATCGCCTGACAAGAATTCTCCACCGCCTAAAACCGTGCCCGCATTGGCAGGATTGGCACTAACCGAGACGGTGTAGTATCCAAGCGTGGTGAAGTGTATGGGCTCGCTCCATCCAGTAATAGTAGGTCGTGGACTGCCGAGCCCACAAACGCCCATAACATGCACGTAATACTCAGTCACCGGATCCAGACTGGTGAAAGTGTATGACGGATTCTCAACGGAAATAGAATTGTCCCACTCATATTCGTTAATACCAACCACCACATTGTCGACGGCAAAATAGTCGCCATCGGGATCCACGGAATGGTCCTTGGTGTAGGACCAAGTGAAGGTGTGCTCGCCTGCCGCGACATCGAAGCTGTAGTGGTTCCATCCGCTTACTTGAGCACCATAGGCGAACTGTTCAATACTATCGATGGAGAAGATGCACTTGTCATACAAGTATGACCCCGTGCCTTCGCCCCTGCACTCGGCATCAAATTGAATGGTACCAGCGTCATATAAGTACATCGAGAGCGTGACGGAAGACGTCGAGTTTTCAACGCCCGCGTTGTTGCTTTGCATGTGGCCGTCAACGATTATCCAAGGATAGGTGGGACTGATTTGCCAGTCGTTGTTGTTGGGAAACCCGTTGTCAAAACTCTCGTTCAGCAGGATTTCGCTATTATCACTGAGAGTGCCCAATTGCACTTCATAAACTTCGTTGTAGTCGGACCAAGTCACCGTAGCCTCGGTGTCAGTGATGTTGGCCACCGCCACGTTCTGAGGTGTCGGGCAAAATTCGAGTGTGGTGAAAGTTATGGTGTTGCTCATCAAACTGTTGTCTGGGTCGTCATCCACAACGCCGCAAGAAGGAATCACATACGCCTCATAAGTGGTGTAGGGATTGAGACCGGTGAGCGTGTATGGGTTCTCGAAGACCTCGATAGACTCCTCCTCAGGGCCTGTCGTACCATAAGTCTGAACATAATAGTAGATATACCACGACTCGGAATTGCCAACCTCAGTCCAGCTGAGGGTGGCGAAACTGGGACCGACCTCATTGGCGGTGAACTGTACCGGAGGCACACAGCCATACTTGAAGGTGGTCTTGGGCAGGAAATCGCGCTGAGTGAATGAAACAATAGCGAGTGAGGTGCTATTGTAACCAGCGCCGCTGGCACCAGTAACAGTTTCTCCATAAAAATAAACAAACTGGAAGGTGCCCTTAGTCGTGTTGTAGATTCCGACGAGCAGGTTACCGCCATTATAGGTGTAAGGTGTACTGAATGTGATTTCCAATTCAGAAGGACTTGTGGTGGGGGCAGTAAGTGAGCCCTCAAACACAATAGTAGCCCCTTCAATGCCTGAATAGTCACTGAGTGTTTCGGAAGCGACTTCTTTCAGAAACACTTGTTGGGTAGTGTTCCATCCGTTCAGTGAATTGCCAAGGCCCGAAATGTAGAATTTCATGCTGGTAATCATACTGCCAGTCATGTCGGCAAGCTCACTTGCAGGGAACACGAACTCGCTCTTTGTGAAATCATCGAAGTAGCCTCCGTACATAGGAATAAAACCATTAGTGTCCGTACCATCGTGTACGGTCAGTTCATCTGCTCTCGCTGCGCCCATGAAGGCGAAGCATAGAAGCATCATCAATGAAAGTAAAGTCTTTTTGTTCATATGCTTTGATTTTTTTTTGATTTGTATTATTTGTCCATTTTCGTTTTACTTGTCGCTTTATAAAGGCAAGATTTATCATAATGGCGACAAAAATATAGAATAAAACCTAAAATGCAAAGAAAAAAAGCAGGTAAATAAAAAAAACGCCACAGAAACTTGTGGCAAAAATGCTGTTTTTCTCCAAATTATCCCTACATTTGCATTCTCAAACTATCTGAAAATGAAAGCCAACAAGAAAACCGTTTGGGCCGAGGTGAAACGTTATGTTATCATCACTCTGGCCTTGTTTGTGATGGCCTTCGGCTGGACGGCCTTCCTCATCCCCAACCATGTGTTGGGCGGTGGCGTCAGTGGTATCGCCACCTTGATTTTCTATGCCACAGGCATCTCGACGGGTATCTCCGTGTTCGTCATTAATGCCATTTTGGTACTCATCTCTCTTAAGGTGTTGGGTCCTTCCTTCGGCATCAAGACGGTGTATTCCATTATCGTGGCATCGCTGTTCATGTCCTTATTGCAGCATTACATCACCGAGCCGATGTTGCTGTATCAAACGGATCCCGGTGCGATGGGAGCCATGAAACCTTTTGTTGAAGAGAAAATCTTGGCGGCCATACTCGGTGGCGGCTTGGCAGGTTTGGCCATTGGCGTGGCCTTTACCCAAGGCGGCAGCACGGGAGGCACCGACATCATTGCAATGATGATTTGCAAATACCGCAATGTCTCTCAGGGTAGGGTCATCTTGCTTATAGATATTGTGATTATCTCTTGCTCCTATTTCGTCATCGAGAACGACAAGATTCAAGCTATCATCTATGGCTTCATCGTAATGGGGGTGTGCAGCTATTGCATCGACCTGGTGCTGACGGGTAACAAACAAACCGTACAAGCATTCATCTTCACTTCCGAACCTGAGAAAGTGGCCGACCGTGTCACCAATGAAATGCAACGTGGCGTGACGGTCATCAACGGCACAGGATGGTACACCAAGCGCGAAGGCCCTATCCTGATGGTGGTGGCCCATAAGCGCGAGTCGCAGCAAATACTTAGGATTGTAAAAGACGAAGACCCCAAGGCTTTCATGACGATGAACACCGTGATGGGAGCTTACGGCAAGGGATTTGAGCAGATTAGAAAGTGACTATGGCCGATAGCCTAAGGCTTATGGCTCGCTTCACCAAAAAGTTCTGATTTCACATCTTGGGTGAAGCGAGCCATCGGCTATGGGCCATAAGCCATAGTAAAAAAGGGAAAGCTTCAATAAGCTTTCCCTTTTTTCATTCTTGAAAACCAAAGATTACTTGATGCCGAGTTTCTTGGCGATGTCCTTCGGCAGGGCATCCTTGTGCACCACGATGTTCAAGGTCTTGTAGCGAACGAAAGCCTTGCTGACATACCAAACGCCTTTGTACTGGCCGGCTTCGCCCCAGCTGTTCTTCACGATGAAGTACTCGTTGCCGATTTGATCCTTGGCAGTGCCGTAGATGAGCATGCCGTGGTCGTCACCAGTCTCGTAGTTGTCGTAAGCAATCTGACGCTCCTTCTGGGTGACCCATTTTTGTGGAGTGGGACTGTTTTGGGCTTCCTTCTTACGGTCGGCGGCACTCATGCCCAGCCAGTGGGCCATGTCGCTGCCTTGGAGGTCACGACCTTTGGCTTCGAGGTCGGGGAGGACGGCCACACCGGCCATCTTGCCACGGAGCCAGCCAGCTTCGCTGACATCGGAACCCCAAGCAATCGGATAGCCTTTGTCGATGGCGTTGTCCATCACCTGCATGAACTCATCGATGGGAAGGTTCCAAGCCTGACCCCAGCGCCAGTTGTCCTGCACTTCGATGACGAAGGGCTCATAGAAAGGATGGTGCGTGAATGAAGTCAGGTTGATGTAATCGTCCATGTTGAGGCCAGTGGATTCGGCGAAGCTCATGGGCGTGTACTTTTTACCTTTGTAGGTGAACTCGGTCGGAGGCACACCAAGGTAGGCATCGTAAATGCCAGCCAAGCCCTTCTTCCACAGCGGGTTGCCATCCTTGTCCATCTGAATCTTGCGGCTCTTGATGACACCTTCCACGTATGGGTCAGTGACAGCGGAGAGCTCGGTGAAGTTCGACAAGGAGTCACCGTGCATGGCACCGGCGGGCATTAGCTCGTCGGGGACGAGGCCGTAATGTCTGATGGCATACAATACATCACCGAAAGAACCGCCTTGCGAGAAGGACACGTCGCCGTGGGTACGGACAGCGGCTTCAGCGCGGTCTAAGTAGGTCTTGTAAACGATGTACATCTCGGAGAAGTCGTATTCGGGCTTGCCCATACGGAGCAACTCGGCCTCAAAGAAAGCCAGTGAGCTGTAGCACCAGCAAGTACCAGCTTGGTTCTGGTCTTTGACGGAGGTGACGGGGAGTTCCTTAATGGTGGTGAACTTGAAGCCTTCTTCTTCCTTGGCTTCTTCCTTAGGCTTCGGTTGGGCAACGACGCTGATGCTGAGCATCAAAGCGGTTGCAGTAAGTAAATGCTTGAATTTCATAATGATATTTATTTGTTGATTGATTTGTTGAAGATTTTCTTATTTGTCGGCGTTTCGACAGGCTCAACGACCTTGGCTTTTACGCGAAGGTCCTTGAGCTTGTCGAAGGGCTGGTTTATGGCCGCAAAAGTATGGAAACTTTATCAAAGTCCCAAATCTTTCTTCATTGCCTTCGAAAGGGCGTCTTTGTGGAGCGTGAAGAAGATGGTGTATTGGCGCAGGTATTGCTCTGAGCAGTACCAATAGCCTTTATAAGGTCCTCTGTCGCCCCATGAGTTCTTGATCTTATAGTATTTGTTGCCGTTTTGGTCCTTGGCGATACCAACAACGAGCATGCTATGGTCGTCACCTGCATCCCAGTTGTCGTAGGCTCTCTGGTGGTCTTCGTCGGTCACCTTCTTTTCGGCGACAATCTTTTTCCAAAGTTGCTCGCTTTCAGGGTCTTCAGGGACGATGCCAATACCGGTCTTTCCAGAGAAGCCCTTGTTGCTGACATCCTGTGCCCAGCCGAGGGTGTAGCCATGCTCAAGGGCATAGTCTACGGCTTCCATCAGCTTGTCGAGCGGCATGTTGTAGGCAGGTGTCCAAGTCCAGTTGTCGGGGATTTCGACCATACAGGGCTTGTTGTATTCCTCGCTGGTGAAGGAACAGATTTCAACATAGTTGGCGGGATCGATACGATATTTTTCCGCAAACGATTTGGGCGTGTATTTCTTGCCATCAACCGTAAACTCTTCTGGTGCTTTGCCAAGATAGGCATCCAAAACGCCTTGCACGGCCTTGGGGCCTGCGGGGGAGATTTTCTTGTTGCCGTTTTTGATGATGGCACGAGCCACCGAGCTGATGACTTCATTCATCTCGGCATGCATGTGGCGTTCCTCACCGATGACCTTGCCGCTGTAGTCGGCCTCAGGCATCATGCCGTATTTGTCAATCATGTAAAGCACATCGCACACCTCGCCGCCTTGGCTGAGGGTGTTGTTGCCATGCATGCGGATGAATTTCGCCACCTTCTCCGTCCAAGCGTTGCGGACGACAAACATCTCCGAGAGGTTGAACTCTTTTCCGTAGATACGCTGGATTTCCGCCTCGACGAAGCCAATGCCGGCAAAGCACCAGCACGTGCCGGAGCTGCCTTGGTTGTCGACGGGCGTGTGCTTCACGTTGACGGTTTCCGTAATCTGATAGACGGGTTCTTCTTTTTCTTTGGCTTCTTGGGCGATGAGGGAGGTGCCCATGACTGACAGCAGTGTAATAGCTGCCACCTTTAGGAATTTGTTCATATCAATGTGTTTTGTTGTCTTTATAATTTCACGATTTTAGTGGTTGTGCAGCCCTGTTCGGTTGCAGCCTCGATGAAATAGCATCCTTGGGGTTGAGCCGAAAGGTCAATGGTGATGTTGTCTTCGAGCGCTGTTTGGCAAACCACGGTTTGTCCCATTATGTTGAAAACTCTGATTTGACGAAGTCCGTCGGCTTCGATGGTGACGGTGTTCTTGGTCGGGTTGGGGTAAATGCTAATGTTTTGGTCGGCATTGTTTTCGTTAACATCCGTGGTCCAATCCACATACACGACATTGGAAGGGTTGGATTCGAGATGGGCGGTGTATCCTGTGATGGTGTAATTGTATGTTTCACCAATAGTAGAGGTATAATCGACGAAAGCATGTCCTGTTACGCCATGGGCAATGTGTTCTCCGTTGCGGTAGACATTGTAGCCTTCCGCCAATGTGCCTTCTTCCCATTCTAGGATGACACGGCCTTCATGGATGATGAAGTCGAGGTGCTGCGGGATGATGGTCTTGTTGAATTCCACAAAGTTCAGCTCGGGATGTCCTGCTGCAGTAGCATACCCTGACTCGCAATGGGTCTCTTGATAGTAGGCTGCGCAAGTATATTCGTAGAGGCCATCGGGCTGAGCGGAGAGGTTGTCTGTATAATTGGTGTTTGAAGTCAGCTTGATGCGCTTGAACTCTCCGCCTTTGGGACGGCGATACACCATGTATCCAGCAACGGACTCGTCTTCAGGGGCATCCCATGTGAGTTTGGCTTTTCCAGGGGTGGTAGCTTCCACTCGTAAGTTAGTCGGGATAATGCAAGGCGATTCGGGATGATAGCTGCAAGTATTCGAAGGAAGAACCTCACCGCTGAGGGTGAAGGCAGTGACATGATAAGTGTGGAAAGTTGCTCTAGTGTCATCATCTACGAAGCTGTTTTCTTCGGTCATAGCGTAAAGTAAACCATCGCGAAATACTAAGTAATTGATACTGTTTTCGACAGGATCCCAAGTCAAGGTCACTTGGTCGTCCAAGATGGTGGCTGTCAAGTGTGTGCCTTCTGTTTCTCCGTCCTTGTCGTCGCATGTGTTATTAATAATGTAGAACAATCCGTTTTGGATTTCGGAGGAAGAACCGTGGAAATGGGCTTTGAGTGAGCCGTTGCCGTTCTTAACCTTGAAACGGAAGTCTTCGATGGCTTGATCGGGTTTCATCCATTGGATCTCGATGTGGCCAAGTGGTAAGGTGATGGTACGAGTGTCCTCGGCAGATTCGAGTGAAAGGTGGGCAACCTCATCGCCAGCACTGTTGACGAAGGAAAGTGCTCCACCATTCCATCCTTGCGAACTGGAGGAAGTCATTTCAACTGTCCATTGGCATGTGGGCCCTAAAAGGATGTTTTTCACCGTGGCGGTCAAACCCATGGCATTGTGGACAACAGCGTAAACGCAATAATCCACCATTCTGGGAAGATAATGGTCGGTATAGCTCATCTCAGCTCCAGGAACCACATTGTCTTCGGTATAGATGATTTTGCCGTTGCGGGTAATGACAATTTGATCGATATTGGTAAGGTCTTGCATGTGAATGTCTTGGGTGGGATTGGTCCATGTCAGGGTGGCGGCATAGTCGAAGTCGCCGCTGGGGCTGACAGCGAGGTTTTCGGGTTGCAAGGGCATGTATTCATAGACATCAGAAGGCACATAGTTGAACACGGCTTGGGCCCAGCCTGCATAATCGATTTCATCGATGACGAAATAACCGTCGCTGCTGCCGCCCCAACCCCAGTTGAAGTGGAAAAGGTCGCTGTCATCGTAACCATCGCATACGAAAGCATGGCCGCCACTGTTACTGAAACCAGAATAATAGACAGGCCAACCAATGTCGTGTGATTCCTTCAGCATGTTCTGCCAATTAAGCAGTGAGTACCCCTCACGCCACCTGAGGTCAGCATGGCTCGAGTAGGAAAAATAATCCTTAATTGCATCTGGCACATCCCATGAGTTGGCACCGCTGCCGCTGGGTGAGAACTGCATTTCGACAGACACACCACAATGATACATAAACAATGCTACAGCCTCAATCTCTTGCTGTGAGGCTCCATTGAGTCGGTCGGGCATGTGCTCCCAATCGTATGTGGTCTCGCCGAAATTGGCCGACTGTGTTCCATAGCCAGGGCAGTAATAGGAATAGCTTCCCGTGCCTTGCAATGGGTGGTTCCAGCGCTTCATTACCTGACTCATGGCCGTGGCTACGCAGCCTGCATAGCAACGGTTGCCTGGACCTCCGTTGGATTCGGGAGCGTACAGGTTGTAGGGAGAGTCTTGGTTCCACTTGGTGGTGCAGATGTAGTCGACGGCACGGCCTCCGTTGCGCGAAAGCAGACGACCCGTAGTGGCTACGCTTTGCCATTCCTCTTCGGTGTCGTCGAAGAGGACGACATTGCGGCTGGTGCGGGCTTCGATGATTTTGTCCAAGTAAAACATCAACTCGGGCGATGGGTTCTCTGTCTCAAACGGGCCTTCGTCGGAATAGCCCACGATGGGACGAAAACGGTCGTCGGCTGAAACGATGACGAAACCACCTTCACCCACGTTGAAGGCATAGAAACAGGTTTCGCCACGGCTTGACAAGCCTGTGTAAACCAGCTGTAAATCGCTACCTCTCAGATTGCTGTCGAAGTTGGCTTGGGCAAATCTCTGCCCGATAGTCTTAGCTCTTGCCGCGTCGATGGGACGGGCGCTCAGTGTAGTCATGCTCAAAAGCACGACGAGGCTTAATAGTAGGGATTTCTTCATGACTTTTAGTATTTATTTGTTTGTGTTTCTTAGAAAAGGGCTTCAAAAATAGGAATAAAAGCGAAATGTGCACTCAAAAAAGACTCGAAATCTTGATTTTTTCCTCACAAAGAGATGACTTCGTCCATTTTGATGTCCAAAGGCTCGGTAGGCACTTCTTCAACAAGTTGAAAATCAAAGCAAATCCCGATGCGCTTCACATTCAGATGCTGACAGAGGAATCGGTCGTAGTAGCCTTTGCCGCGACCGATACGATTGCCCTTGCGGTCGAAGGCCACTCCAGGGACGACAATCAGGTCAAAATCACCTTGATAGGGCTCGTTCTGAGGCTCAAGGATGTTGAAGTCGCCCACGACAAAGTCGGTGTCCTTGGCATATTCCACGGGGATGATGTCGTCGCCGACCACGGTAGGGAGTATAATGGTCTTTTTCAGGTGCCATTTCTCGAGGAAGGTTTGGGTCTGCACCTCATCGGGTAAGGCGCTGTATAACATGATTCTCTCGGCTTTGATGAAGTCGGGATGTTGTTCCAGTTTGGCTAAAATCTTCTCGGATTGTTCAAGAAGCTGCTCTTTGGTGTGCTGTTTTTTCAAAGCCTTGATGTGGGCGCGTAGTTCTTTTTTCTCCATGTTGTTTGTAGCTAATTGAAGGTTTGGGTCGTGTTAAGTCCGAGGCCGTAGGGTAGTAGGGTGGATACGGTGATGCTGTGTTGTGGGGCATTGCCAATCCATGCTACCTCGATGCTGTTGCCATTGGAATCGAGGATGACGCCTCCATCTACTTTCCAACTAGCCTGCAGAGGGTATGGCTTGAGGTAATAATGGTCGTTTTCCTCTACGATCTCGGGTTTTTGGGGCGTAACGATGTCGTAGAAAAAGTCTGACATCATTTCTTGGATGACGAAGAAGTTATCGTTAAGGACTTTGGTGCTTGGATTAACATGGGGTGAGTGTTTGTAACCGCCAAAAGTGACCAAATGCGCTTTATGCCCCAACTTGATAGCACGGTCGACGATGCATGAGGACCCATACATCTTGTCGACCAGCATGGTTTTCAGCAAACCTGCAATGCCGAAGGGATAGTCATAACCGTATGGTACGATGTCGTCGGCATCGCCATGGAAGGCGAGAATGGGAATGTTGCGGTCATGCATTAGGGATGTGTCGGGCATGGCGCCCCACATGTCGATGATGCCTTTAATTCGGAAGTTGGTCCTGATGGCATTGCCACAGGTGTCGATGTTGCCAAGGTCAGGGCGCAAGAGAGTGCCGTGGGTGTATTCGGGTCTTGTTTCATTAGTCATGAAGGCGAGATTGAGCGCAGTGATGGCTCCTGCACTGGCGCCGCCCACAAAGATCATGGTGGTGTCGATGCCATATTCTTCTTGGTGTGACACCAAGAAACGCATCGCGGCGTGGGCATCTTGCACTGCGCGGTAGCCCGCCCGTCCAATACTGGCCATTGTGGGCAGGAAACCTATCCTATAGTCGATGGTGGCAGCTACATAACCCATAGAAGCCAAATGTCGGCACCATTGCGTGATGGATTTGTCGTCTTTCGAACCGAAATAGAAGGCCCCACCGTGAACGAGCATGACCAAAGGTCGTTTTTGTAAGGTGTCGCCTTGTGGTCGAAAAACATCAAGATGCAAATCCAATTGGGTCTCGCTTATGGCGCTTCCCATTTGGAAAATCTTATCGGAAACAGCGGTTTCGTCGCCCAATTTCGACCAGAATCCCGAGACTTTGGCGTATGGAATGTCGTACAGCTCTTCCACCGCGAACAAAGTGTCTTGATAGCGGTTGTTTTCAAAGTCGTGGAAAACGGGTGTTTCGTGCAGGTTGAATTGGAAGTGGGCTGTCTTGAACAAGCTCAAACGGGCGTAACCTATCGCATGTTGGCTGTCCATTGATTTGATGCGTGGTCGGAAGACTTCTTTTTCGCTCTCATAATAAAGGATGGCTTTACGGCCTTTGGCTTCCAATTTGAAGGGTAGGGTGTCGGTCATGTCCTCTTCCAAGGCCATATAATGCCCATTGATGTGCAGGCTGTCGCTATGCTCAATGAACACTAGGAATTCTTTGTCGTCGACTGTACTGGAGAAAACGGCTGGGGTCTCAATGACGGGGAAAAAGACTTTTTTCAGAAACTGGTGTGGGTTAGGAAGACCGTCGTTGCCAAAAAGATTGACAGCCAATAGGGAAAGAATTATGGTGGTGATAAAACGGCGCATGGAATTATGTTATTTAGCTGCAAAAATAGTAAATTAAGGTGAATTTTGTCAAGTCAAATGGAATAAATTCGTATTTTTACGGCGAATAGTTGAAAAACGAATAAAATGATGAAACGCTCGTTTGTTTTTTCTTTGCTGTTTTTTGCGATTCTTGGAAACTTATCTGCCCAAGAGCACCGGCGTTATGCCTTGATTTGGCACGATGAGTTCGATTCTGGGATTTTGGACAGCAAGGTATGGTCAAAGATATATCGCAGCAAAGCCGATTGGGCCATCCACATGTCGTCGCACGATACGCTATATGCTTTCGACGATGGCGACCTCGTGTTGCGCGGCATGGTGAATGACTTTCTGCCTAATGACAAGGCGCCGTTTCTTACTGGGGGAGTGTGGGGCCGATATAAAAAGTCTTTCGGCTTCGGAAGGGTTGAGATACGGGCCAAGTTTGATGTGGCGCAAGGTTTTTGGCCTGCCATTTGGATGATGCCTGATGCCAACCAAAGTATAAATTGGCCTCATGGTGGCGAAATTGACATCATGGAGCATTTTAGGGACAATCCCTATATCAATCATACGGTTCATAGCTATTACACCGTTAATTTGAACAAACGCTACCGTCCAACACATGTGGCATATCCGAAATATAATGAAGGAGAATACAACACCTACGCCATGGAGCGTTTTCAAGACAGCCTCGTGTTTTTTCTCAACGGGAAACGGACATTCAACTATCCCCGTTTCCGAAAGGGTGAGAACGGCCAGTTTCCTTTTAGCCAACATGACTATTATCTGATCCTTGATGCACAATTGGGTCGCGACCGTTCACCTTACATTGACACAACCAAACTACCAGTGGAACTACGCATAGATTATGTGCGCTATTATGAATTGGACACCAAGACGGATGTGATTCCGGAACCGAAAGAGTTTAAGCAGTTGGGCACAAAAAGGAAAAGACTGAGAAAGGTGGTTTACGATGCCAATACCCATTTCGATAATCCCGATGAATACCGCTTGGTGGTGAAATGTGGCAAGGCGACCATTTCGGGCAATCCCTATTGGGCGCAAAGCACTTTGGCACAGTTGGTGGATGAAGATTGTCGCATTTCCGATCTGGAAGTTCACGACTGGGCTTCATATCCTTTCCGAGGCTTCATGCACGACACGGGGCGCAACTACCAGCCCATCAGTAAGTTGAAGGAAACACTCGATTTGATGAGTTTCTACAAGTTGAACTATTTTCATTGGCACTTGACCGATTATCCTGCATGGCGCATCGAGTGTAGGGTTTATCCGCAACTCAATGATCCTCAATATCAAAGGCCAGGTCGCGACGAGGGTAAGTTTTACACATACGATGAAATCCGAGAGGTGATAGCCTATGCTAAAGAACGGGGAATCACTGTAGTGCCTGAAATTGACATGCCTGGGCATTCCACCTATTTCAAGAATGCTTTTGGCTTTACGATGAACTCTGAACAGGGCCGAAAGGTGTTGGAAAAATGTCTTGAAGAGTTCTTCACCGAAATCCCGAAAAGCGACTGTCCCTACTTCCATATCGGTTCTGATGAAGTCCATATCGAAGACCCGAAAGGCTTCATGCAATGGATTGAAAACTTGATGGAAAAGTATGACCGCCAGCCTATCGCATGGGATCCTGGTCTGCCAGCCTCCGACAAAGTGATTCGTCAGATATGGAACGAGGCGGAAGGCTCCAATGCGGCGGCTTCAAACAAAGCGGGGAAATATCTCGATTCCTTTGTGGGTTATTTGAACTATTACGACCCGATGCTGTTCACAAGCCGTTGTTTCCTGCACACCGCCGCAGCGCAAACCGTTCCCGACACGACCAAGGCTTTGGGAGGCATCCTCTGCCTTTGGAACGATGTGCGTGTGGATAACAAGGAGAACATCTCGTTGCACAACGGCATGATTAACGGCGTGATGGCTTTTGCAGAGCGTTTTTGGAACGGCGGCAATGCCGGAACCATCAAAAACGAGAACCTTCCACCTGGTCCTTTGACTACGGCAGGCTCGCGTTTGGCCAATTTCGAGGAAAAGATGGCTATACACCGCGATCGTTTCCATCAAGACAAAATGAGTTGGATAGCCAATTCACAGATGGAATGGGATGTGCAGATTGATGATAACAAGTCTTTTTTGGCCTACGGTGGCGCGGTCGATTTGGATGCTTTTTGTCAGGCGCATCATATAATAATAGGTGAACAGGCCTTGGCAAAAGCGCAAACGGTCATTATGGCCGACCAAGACATGGATGTTGAGGTGTGGTTGGGCTTTTGCACGCCAGCACGTTCCAACCGTAATGGTTATGGCATTGGAGAGCAAGGTCATTGGGAAGGCGGTTGCCAATGCTTTGTGAACGGCAAAGAGGTGTTGCCGCCAAAGCTATGGAAAGAACCAGGAAAGTACGCGTACCATTTCAACACCTGGGGCAAGCCCGAAGAGGAAGAACCTTACACTGATGAACAGCTCTATTGGATGCGGCAACCCGTTCAGATTCATTTGAATAAGGGAGAAAACCAAGTGGAGATCCAGGTGCCGAAGACCTATCAAGGGTTACGATGGAGTTTTGGGTTTATTCCTGTTAGGACGCAGGCTGATGGAACGGTGACCGAAGTCTCAGGCATCCATTATAAAAACATTTCCGACAAGTGACAAAAAAGACGATGACCACAACTGTGATTAACGCAATCGTGGCCATCGTCAATGGTCATGGTCAAATGGATTATCTTCCGTTGTAATTTCCGCTCAAAGTCTCGATGAAACCGTTGGCGGCGGTCTTCATGTTGACGAAGTCGCTGCCCAAAGAGCTGGAGCAGTCAAGCACGAGCATAATCATTGCGCTCTTGTACTCGTTGACGGTTTGCGTATTGCCCGAAGGCGTAAATTCACTGTTGTATTGCCACTGCGATGTCGACTCCAGCCAGTTCCATTGTTTCACATAGTCGGTGCTGATTTGCGTACCGTTCAGGTCGGTGAGGTTTTGGAACAAGAACAGGTCGAAGATGCCTTCGGTTGAGGCAGTAACGGCAACGCCCGACATGCAATCTAATCCAACATACTGAATGTCAGTCAACTGACCCCTGTTACCATTGCGGATATAAGTACCTTCAATATAACATTGTGATTCGCTGACATCGGACACATTGTCGAAGGTGAAGCGAATTCTGGTGTTGGGCTCTTGTGCCGGCAGTTTAAGCGTGACATTGTAGAAGGTGCTTTGGTTGTAAAGCTGTTGGGCGATTTGTGCAAATTTGTCAGAGGCTTCGTTCATATTGCTGACCTCAAAGACATTGTGGATGGGATCGCTCGACAGTTTGTTCAGACTGTTACGGAAACCCTCGATGTCGCTCACATCAGAACCACGCACGCCGATGGAATAGGCAGAAATGTTGGAACCACCAATGAGTTCGTTATTGATTCTCGAATTGACGGCGGCCAAGTATTCGCTGCCCGAGTTGTAGCTTTCGGAAAGCACATAAGAACCTTGGTCGAGGCCATCGGTGAAGGTCACCACGGAGACATTGATGAGGTTTTCCGGGATTTTGGCTGCGGCCAAACTGTTGAGGCCCGTGTTGACGGCATGGTATAGGATGGTACCGTTCTGCATCGAAAGCCCGTCAACAAAATTCTCGAAGTTATGCTTCGTATCCTGGTTGAGCAGGCCGAGCGGCATGGTGTAAAGCTCGCTGTTGAAGCCTACAATGCCCAAATAAAGGCCTTCCTTGGCTGGAGTGTTGTCTTCTGCTTTGGGCTTTCTGCAACTGGTGAAGGTGGTGAGGGTGACAACAAGTGCCAAAACAGCCACCGATAAGATGTGTTTTTTCATATTCATTAGTCTTTAATCTGTTCTATAACGCAAAGGCATCAATTAAATTGTGTGAAACTCTAAACACTAAACACTAAACTCTCAACTTTCTAATGCCTGTCGGATGGCACGGCACAGCTGGTCGGGACAGGAGGTGTTCTTGAATCCGCAGCGAATGCCTTCCAAGCGTTGAAGCACATCCTCTACTTTCATGCCTTCCACCAAAGCGCTGACGCCTTGTGTGTTACCATTGCAGCCACCATAGAACTGCACATTCTTCAAGATGCCGTCCTCGATTTCAAACTCAATGGCTTGGCTGCATGTGCCTTGAGTGCGGTAGGTGTATTTCATTGGATTATTTATTGGCTTTAACTATGTTGAATACTGCGTATTTCAGCATTCAGCAATCAGCTTTCAGCCGCTCATTACCAAGCTGATAGCTGACTGCTGATGGCTGATAGCTATTTTACCTTATATATCAAACTTTCATATTCTAGAATTTACTCATAAACTTCTCGCTGTCAACCACAAACCTTTCATGGATACCTTCGCCAACCAGTGTCTCGCCCTCGAAGCATTTCACCTCAAAGACCAAACGGCGGCGGTCCACTTCGGTGATTTCTGCTTCGCAGCGAATGGTGGAGCCTACAGGGCTGGCTTTCAAGTGCTTGATGTTGACCGCGATACCCACAGTGGTGTTGCCTTCACCGATTTTGTCGGCGACACTTTCGAGGCAGGTTTTCTCCATGAGGGCAATCATGGCGGGGGTGGCAAAGACCTCCAACGCCCCCGAGCCGTAAACGGCAGCGGTATCCTTATGCTCCACCACCAGCGTCACGCTGTTGTGGAGCCCTTTCAGTGCATTGTATTCCATTAGGCTTGGAAGTTCATGGTGATGTTAACGATGACATCGGGATGCAGCGAGCGGCCCACGGGGCAGCTTTCGGCTGCGGCCCACAGCAGGGCTTTCTGTTTCTCGGTGTATTCCTTTGCAGGGAAGTTGAACACGATGTCGATCTGCCCGATGCGGCGCGGGTCGGCGTTCATGGTCTTCTTCACCGTGTAGGTGGTACCGTCGATGTCGAACTTGTGGCCTTGTGCGCTGATGCCCATGATGGTCATCATGCAGCCGGCGAGGGCTGCGCAGGCGAGGTCGGTGGGCGAGAAGGCTTCGCCTTTGCCGTGGTTATCGGTGGGTGCGTCGGTGAGGATGGTGTTGCCCGACTGCACATGGGTCATCTCATTGCGGAGATTGCCTTTGTATGTTCCTTTAATGGTTACCATATTGTGTCTTATTAATTCGGAATGCTGAATGAGGAATGCTGAATGAGGACTAAGCCCAGCAGCGCATCGCGACATTCAGCATTCAGCATTCATAATTCAACATTTATCATTTGTTTATTTGTTCCAAGATAAGTCCAGCGAGGCGGCTTGTGCCAACGCGGAAGAGGTTTGGGTTGAGCCATTGTTCGCCGAGGATGTTTTTCACCAAATAATAATAGGTGAGGGCATCTTCAGGTGTTTTCATGCCACCGGCGGGCTTGAAGCCGACCTTCTTGCCCGTGGCCTCGTAGTATTCCTTGATGGTGTCGATCATGACGATGGCGGCCAAAGGGGTGGCGGCCACCGGCACCTTACCCGTTGAGGTCTTGATGAAGTCGGCACCGGCGAGGATGGCCAATTCACTGGCTTTGCGGATGTTTTCAACCGTTTTCAGTTCGCCCGTCTCAAGGATGACTTTCAGTTTGGCCTTGTTGCCGCATGTTTCCTTGATGGTCTTGATTTCGTTGAAGACCTCATCGTAACGACCAGCGAGGAAAGTGCCGCGAGAGATGACCATGTCGACCTCATCGGCACCTTCATTGACGCAGTATTCCACTTCCTTGACTTTTAGGTCGAACGGCATCTGTCCCGAGGGGAAGCAGCAGGCCACCGTGGCTACACGGATGCCGCTGCCAGCGAGCTGTTGTTTGGCCTGACGGATGAAAGGACTGTAGATGCAGATGGCTGGTACGCTGAGGTGCGGTTTTTGCTTCGGGAAAGCCAAGGCTTTTTCGCAGAAGTCCTTGATCTTAGCTTCGTTGTCGAAGGCTTCCAAGGTGGTGAAATCGATGCTTTGGAAGATGGTGCGCAGAGCTTCCTTTTCGTGACCTTTTTTCTTCTCTTCGTTGAGAATCAACGCGATGCGCTCATTGAGCGCAGCTTCGCTATGGTTGTAGGGTTTGAATTTCATAAAAATAGAATTTTAGGCAAAGGTAGTGCTTTTTCTTGAAACAAGTCTTATTTTCTTAGCCACAATCCAAAAAACCGATCATACACGCTGTATCCGTCCTCGTCTTCGGCAACAAGTTCTTTGTCGATGAGGACACGGAGAGCGCTTCTTACGGTGCTGGCTGGTCCAGGTTGGTGTTTTTGCAGAAACTCTTGACTTCCGATTTCTCTTACTTTCCCCTCATGGGCGATGGCTTTAATGAGTGCCAACTGATTGGATGTAAGTAGCTTGCAGTAGGTTCTGAACGACTCTTTGTATTCTTCTAAAATGTCATCCACGGTTGAGGCTAAGGCTTGTTTGTCGATTAGGCGCATCCCGTATTGGTAAAGCCGGTTCAGTATGCATTGGATATACCAAGTGTGGCCATAAACGGTGGTGTACAATTCATGGAAGGTTTCTTGTGGTAACATCTGCTTATTGCACTCAAAATGGCGTTGGGCAAACTCCAAATAAGTGTCTTCGGGGATTTCGTATAAGGGGAGCATTTGCGTGCTTTGGAAAAACGGACGGTTGGCAGTCATGAACATTTCCGTCATTATATGCTTTTGGCTACCCGCAAAAATGAAGTTGACATTGGTAAGATGCTGTATGTGGCTACGCAGCAGAGCCTCCATCTTTGGCTCGGGATAGTCGGTGATGACTTGAAACTCATCGAATGCAACATAACACGGCAGTTTCGACTTTTCCAACCAGCCGAAAATCTCGTCCAACGAAGCTTCTGCTTCAGTCGGCTTGATGTCAAGGCTGATTTGTGGTGCACCCGTTGATGGTTCGGCGGACAGAACAGGTCGCAGCGACTTGAACCACGATAAGATTTCTTTCCAAACGCGTCCCGAAGGCATCCCAATTTGCTTCAATACGACCTTGCCGAAAGCTTGTACCAAGTCAGCGAGGCAAGTGGTTTGATCCAAGTCGACGTAAAAGCAATTTGCTTCTTTTGGGTCAATTTTTCCAAAAATATGCTTGATTAACCCCGTTTTTCCCATTCTTCTTGGGCTAATTAGGGTTACATTTCGACCATTTTTGAGTGCTTCTATAAGTCGTTTTGTCTCGTTTTCTCGGTCACAGAAGTAGTCGCTTCCAAGATAGGCAAGTACGGAGAATGGGTTGAAATCTTTTGTTTTACCAGACATTATGTCTAAATTTTAAACGATAATTTTGCATTTGATTACCGCGAAAATTTCGCGACGAAAATTTCGCGACAACTTTTTCGTTGCAAAAGTAGACTTTTTTTTCAAGTTAGCAAGTACTCCAAGAAAATTTTCATTCTCCACTTCCACTGGTTTTTGGCATTGGCCGGGACATTGATTTGGTCGTCCGCGGGGTTTGTCGACCAATTCTTTTCGTCCAAGTCCAGCAGGTCTTGCAAAGGATAGATGTTCCACTTTGAGGGACTGTCCAAGTGTTTTTCCATTATCTTTTTGAGCGTCTTGGCGGTGACTTTGCGGTCGTCGAGGTCGAGGCTGTCGAGGAACTGGCGGGTGTGCACGCGGTCTTCGGCCAACCAGCCACGCAGGGTGGACATGTCGTGGGTGCCGGTGGTGTAGACACAGTTTTCGGGTAGGTCTTCGGTCTGCACAAACTGATGGCCGAACACCTTGGGCATTCGCTGCACTTCTAAGCTCATGATGCCCAATTCTTGCATCACTTCAGGCACGCATGCTGGAATCATGCCGAGGTCTTCGCCACAGGCAATCATCTTTGTTGCGTTGATTAAGGCAGGTAACTTCTCTAAGGCTTTCTGTTTCCAAAACTCGTTGTGGCGATGGAAATAGAAATCCTCGTAGAGGGCGTCGATGGCGCTTTTCTGTTCCTCGCTGAGCGCTTGATAGACTTTGGTCTTTTGTAAATCAATGCGCGGGATGTACTTGTCTTTCTCGTTGGGTGCAGGGATGAAAAGGGTGTTAAGGCCTTTCTTCAAGTGTTTGCTTTTGATGAAATGGAAGCCTTGGCCTTTAATTTCTTCTATGCTCAAGGGTAGGGCAGGAGAGAAGTGTCCCAGTAGTCCCGACTTGGCCGTCTTTGGAATTTCCCAGATGCGGAAGAAACCTAAGATATGGTCGATGCGGTAGGCGTCGAAATAACGCGCCATCACTTGCAGGCGGCGTTGCCACCAAGCGTAGCCGTCTTTGGCCATCGCTTCCCAGTTGTAGGACGGGAAGCCCCAGTTTTGTCCCTCGGCGGCGAAGTCATCGGGCGGTGCACCCACTTGTACATCGAGGTTGAATAAATCGGGATGCGATTTCACATCCACTCCTGATGGATTTACTCCTATGGGGATGTCACCTTTCAGCAGCAAGCCCTTGTCGTGCAAAGCTTTGACGGCCTCGCGCAGCTGTTTGTCGCAGTGGTATTGCAGGAAGAGGTGAATCTCCGTGCCGTTGCCGTCGCGCTCCGAGCAATATTGGGCATAGTCGAGTAGCCAGTCATCGTTTTCTTTGACAAACTGTTTGAATTCGGTGGCTTCTTTCAAAGTATCCCATTGCTGCTCAAAAGCGATTTGGAAGTATTTCCATTTGGCTTTCAGTACCTTGGGATAATTGATGAATTCCTCCTTGTTGAGCATTGTCCGCATCCGCTTGAAAGCGGTGCTATTTATTGCTTTTCCTTTCATGTCATTCCCTTGGGAATCTATGGAAGGAAAAGCAATGCCCTCCAACTTTTCTATGTTCAAATAAATCGGGTTCAGCGCAAAAGCCGAAATGGCATTATAAGGATAGGAATCGTGCCAATCGTAATGTGCAGTGGTGTCGTTAATGGGCAGGATTTGGATGATTTTCATGTCGTTAGCCACGCACCAATCGCCTAGTTTCGGTAAGTCAGCATATTCGCCTATGCCGAAATCGTTTTCCGTGCGCAGGCTGAACAGCGGCACGGCCACACCTTTCATGGTCTGCCTTTCGGTGAGGCCAAACCAATCCCAAACGCGGTCTTTTCCCTCGGGTAAAATGCGGTTGGGACCGCCCTCCCAACGGATTTGGTCGTTTTCACGGATGAAATATTTGTATTCCGTGGTCGGTAGAGACGCACGACCGTGCGTCTCTACGGAAACGGACCAAATCCCAGGCCCCACATATTCCATCGGAACGGCCTTGTTTGGATTCCAATTGCCTAATTCTGGGGTGTTTCCCGTGAGGAACAATTCCTCGCCCCAGCGGCTGTCGTATCGTAATCTGAATAGGGTTTTCATGCCGCAAAATTATGAATTTATTTCACGCAGAAATCGCAGAAAACGCAGAAGCGCAAAGCGATGCAAAACAGCGTCCATAAGGCTTCCCATAGTTCTGCGTATTCTGCGTGCTACAATATCGTATTTTGCGTGGGAAAGATCACTCGATTTTCACCCGACTAATCACCCCTCGGTTGCTCCCAGAATCGAAAAACACGCTGTAGGCATAACCGCCATGCACTTTGAATACCCTAGGATAAATCTTCTTGCTGGCCTTTTGTCCCATGCCGACTGTGCCTGCTTCGGGGTTGTAGAGGCCGATGTAACTCATCCCGTCTTCCACAAAAAGACCGTAAGTTTTGCCCGTGGCTTTGTCGGTGAGGAACTCGTTTTTGAAGAATTGTTCTCCCGAAGTGATTTTCAGTTGTTGTCTTCTAGCAATTTTGAAGTCTGTGCCGATTTCCACGATTTCACGGTTGTCGAGGCCGACAAATTGAAGCATGCCGTTGATTTTCAAGGGGACAATCTGGAATTCATTTTTGGCCATCATGGAGCAATACCATTGTATCATTCCAAGCAATGTCGGGGTTTCTGCCAAACGAACCAGATTTCCGTCCCAAGTTCCTTCGTTGATGAGGTCAATGCCAGGGCTTCCTCGTTCCGCTTTTTTGATGTTCATGGAAGTTATGCTTTCTCCTTCGCGCACTGGATTCCTGTCCCCGTTCTCTTCGTAGATGGACTCGAGGGTGAAGTTTTCCGCCATCGCCTGATGGTATTCGTTTTGTATCTTCATCCATTGCGACTGGCATGCACGATAGCCGAGGGTGTCAATGAAACTGCATAAATATTGGGGCTTTTCCATGGAGCCGTCTTTCTTCATGTAAAGGAAGTCCTGGCTCTTGCCGTGGTTGAACTTGAGCCAATAAAGGCCACGGTCGTGAACGATGGTCCTTACGATGTATGCCCCGTTGTACTCGCAAACGATTTTGAGGAGTTTGTTGCGGTAGTCATCGCGCGAGAAGGTGGAAATGGGCAGAATACCTTGTTTTTCATCCAGATACACTTGCAGACAACTGTCTTGCCCGACAAGAATGAGGTCGTCGAAAGCGTCAATGTGGAGTTTTTCAAACAGTTGGTCGAAGTCCTTGTGGGCTTGTTCAATGCCTTCGGTGTCGAGGACGACCATCGATGAAGTCTTGGGCTTGTTCTCCAAAAGGTAGATTTTTCCGCCCAAAAACGCGATGTCGGCGATATTGCGGTTGGAAGCAGAGCGGTAAAAGTCTTTGCTTGCCGAAACGCCAACTTCCTGAAGGTCGTAACTCATCTTGTGCATACGGAAACTGATATTGATGGAATCGCGCTGCAACTGTCTTGGCGTGAGGCTCACCACCGTATCCTGATAGCCGATGCAGGAATAATAAAGGTTGACGGTCTCCGAGCGGTCGAAAAGCGGCAGTTCGTAATGCCCTTTGGCATCGGTGCTGGTGCCGTAGGGCGTGTTCACGATGCTGATGTTCACGTTCTCCACGCCGAGGTTGCCGTAAACGGTGGTTTTGGTTTGGGCAAAGAGGGTAGGGATGCCAAAAATGGAAAGTAGTACAGCCAATGTAAGTGTTCTTTTCATAGATTGTTGTTTTTGTGGATTCCTCGTGGGAATCTAATATTTATCTTTCAATTTCATGCGCCTTATGGTTTTCGTTGATGAAAAAGACCCCGTCTAAAGCCCGTGCCCATTTTCCCGGCTTGCAGTCGCCAAAAACAATGCTGTTGAAAACCATGTCAGCCCAATCCTTCTTTTGGCTCAAATCGCAGAAGCCGTATTCCATCCCGCGCTGGTTCAACCGAAACTCCATCGATGTCGAGTCCGGCATAATAGCCGTGCTGTCATTCGCATAGAAAAAGCCCGTGCTGCCGTCACCCGAAGTAAAAGCCAAGGAATACACTTGTCCCGGGAAAGCGTTTTCAAGATGCTCACCCAAGAGTACAAACTTTTTGTACAAATCAGGCTCTGGCTCTTTCCCATACATGATTTGGTCAATTTTTTTGGCACCGTGAAAGTTGGCAGTCCAAATGATGACCTTCCTATCGGGGAAACGGTTCAAGTACCATTCCACGTTTTCAGCCATCTGTCGGTCTCGTATGTTGATACCTGCATTGACGGCATCCCAGTCCGTAAATCCAAGTCTTAACTGTCCCAAAAATGCCAAGGCGTTGTCAATGGTCATGTCAAGGATGGCCTTCTTCTCCAAATCGGTTTCCTCTTCCAATGCTTTTCGGGCTTGGTTCATTTTCGAATCAAAGTAATCCAATTCGTTATGCGTCAAAGTGGTATCCATGCCCATTATGCGGTCATGAATAGCCATCAGGGAATCAAACGCACTTCCTCCCAACACGTTTGAAACACTTGGTGAGGAAGCCAATAAATAAGGGATGAGGAAATAGTCACCAAGGGAAGGATTGCAGTCCATTCCCCAATACCTCACCTTGCCGCTACGCATGGCTTCCACCAAAGGAGCGGCTTCTTTTGTCTGGCTCCACAAGCCATACCAGGCATTGGCAACATCAAGATAGTTGCTGTCAATGCACAACGGCGGCAAAACACCCTGTAATACAGCGCCATCAAGGAACCCCATACCTTCCAACACGACATCATATTCATTGTTCGCGTTGAGAAATTCAATCAGTTTTGACTTGATTTCAAAGGTCTTACCGTCGGCATGACCGGCTTCACCTAAAATCACAATGCGCTTGTCTTTGACAGCGGCTTTAATGGGTGCAAAGCTGGCTTGTTCGTCCGAAAAAGCCAGGAATTTGTCGGCGACTTGCTGCTCATTCGTTTTTGTCTCACAAGATATAAAAAGAGCGAGAACTGATACAATTGTAAAAAAGAACGCTTTTTTCATGGTGAATATTTGTTAGTTTAGTGTCGCAAAACTATAATAATTATTAGTGGAGAAAACATCATTAGATGTAGGATAGAGACATTTGTTGAGGTGTTGATTTAAAAAGTGTTGATAATCATTGTGTTATAAAATAATTGGTAGAGACTTTTAGGGTTATTTCACCTCAATGGTAACATACCGATACTCTTTCCCGTCATCAAACCGCAGTAGATACTCGCCTTTGTAGAGTGCCAATTTGAATTCCTTCTCGTCCTTGCCGTACATATATTGGTCGATGGGGACGCATTGCTCGCCCTCCGATTTCAGGAACGCGCTCACGCAGCCTTTTGGGAAGCCGTTTTCGTCGATGAAGCGGCGGTCGAGGGTGAAAAGCACCTTGCCGTTGTAGAGTTTCCAGTCGGGGATGTTGTCTTCGATGAAGCGCGTGCGCGGCAGGCAGCAGGTGGCATCCATACCCGAACCGCAAGGGAAGATATGTTTCACCGTGTCATAAAGAAGGATAGGCTCGCGGTTAGGCATCGCATCAATCAAGTCGTAATAAACCGTCTGCAAGGAATCGGTTTCGCTGTATGGGTCGTCGAAGAATGTGCATTGCATCGTGAACGGGTCGATGCCGGATTGTTCCTTGAAATATCTGCCCATCGTGTACCATCCGTTGCGGTCGGCGATATGCCCGAAGCCGCCTAAAAGCAGGAATTTTGCTTCAGGGTCTTGGCTGATGATTCTTTCGACAAGGTTTTTGGCTTCGTTCACCTCACGATCAACGCCGAAGCCGTCGCCTTCGTAAGGCACGAGTGTATAGCCCAAATTGAGCGCGGTCCTGAGCATATCGCCATAGACAGGCTCGTCGCTGTAGAACCCTGTTTCGCTCAACAGCACCGAGCGCCTCTCGTTGAGCAAGGAATCCTTTGCAAACAGGGTCTCGGCGGCGAGATAACGGTAGCCGTTTTCATAGCATTTCTCTAACCAACTGATAACGAAAGCCCTACTATGTGGGTTGAAGTGCCTCTCGTTCATCATAATGACGCGGTTGTTCGCGATGGTGCTGTCCATTATTTCCGACAAGGGGATGGCTTTCACATCCTTATAACTATTCTTGAATCTCATATTGTCGAGGAATTGTGTCCCACAGGCCTCGGCTTCGCGCCTTGCCTCCTTGTATCGTCCAACGCGGGAATACAAGATGGCTAACAGGTCGTGATAGGAATGTTCAAACTTCGAGCCGATAAAGGTGCTGTCCATATCGAGCAGTTTGATGATCGAGCGATAGCCGTAGCCATCTTCTTTAGCCACTTGGTAAGGATTGGGCTGTTCGTTTTGCGCCACGGCGCTTTGAAAAGTTAATGCTGACAAAAGCAATAGAAAGTAAATTTTCTTCATAGAATGTGATTTTTGAGGATTTAACTGGGTATAATATGAGTTAAATACTACAAAAATCATACCGATTTTGATAAATAACTAATCAAAATATCAGTCTATTCTTACCTGATACAATGCCTTCCGGTGGTTGATACCCGTCGGATAAATGAAATACAAAACGCCGTCGTGAATCCTCATATTCTGAGCGAAGGGATAGCCGCTGAGGTCCATCACGGAGGTGGCCGTTCCGGTTTTCAGGTCGATGCGCTTCAAGGTATAGATGCCATCGTTGACGAAGAAGGTGTAGAATTCCTTCCTTGCTGTGTCATACATCATTTTCTGTTTCCAGCGGCGGTCGAGTTCCATCTTGCCATTCCATTTGCGGTATTCGTGGAAGGTGAGGGGATAACGCTCCAATTCATTGCCCACGGCATCAAAGACAATAGTCTCGCGGTCAGTATAAGCAAAGAGGTAAAACTTGTTGTCGATGGCGTAAATCGGGTTATAGATAGGGTCGGCAACCCAAAAGTTAGCACCGATTCCTCTAGTATGTAACAGTAACCAAATGTCATCACGGGCTTCTTCATCCACAATGTAATGGAGCAATTTGGGTTCTTCTTCACTGCCCAAACGATGGCGATAATAGCCCATTTCCTTGTTGTAATAGAAATAACGTCCTGTGATGAAAACACTGTCGGAGGCGGCCACGATGGTGGAGAACTTATCGTAGAAGGTCTTCCGCGGCATGGAATGATAGAAATTCATCTGACCTTTCTTCCCGTTTCCGTACTCAATGAATCCGACTTGACTGGCTTGGTAGTCATTGATGGCATAGATGTCGCCGAAAGCATCCTTGGTAAGATACTTGTATCGCGATGAAATCGGCATTTCGTGCAGTGTGTCTCCATCAAATGAGAGGTGGAGTAAGGCTGAGTGACGACGGCGATAGACAATCATATAGATGCCGTCTTCACGGAGGGTGTAATCGAGGACAGTCATTACGGGATTGTCGAAAGCTATATGGGGCGCATTGGCGGTCACTTCCACTTCAAGCAACTCATGGTTTTTGGTTTTCATCTTGACCGTTAAGTTCTTGCCGTTAATGTCTTTCTCTTTGATGGTGTAATAGGTCGGCTCAAAGACCATGTGCGCAAAACGGAGTTTCAAGCCTGTTTGGGCATAGCCGTATGTGAAACGCCCCTGCTCGTCAGTGACTGAAACGAGTAGTGAGTCGTGGGCGTAGACGCTCACATTCTCAATGGCTTTGCCGTTCTCGTCTTTGCAGTAACCTTGGATAATTTGCCGTTCTTGTGCTGTGCCATGAGAAATGAAACCCAAGACGAAAAGCATTAAGAATAGTAGAGTAGTCTTTTTCATAGTTCATGAGCTTCTAGAGTTATTGTTCGTTGGATTTGATAGGGCAAATATATGACATTTTTTAATTCAAATGCAAATATTTATACTTTAATTTAATTTTTTCTTTTTTAATAGTAAAAGCAACTAAACAGAAATTGAGGATTCGCTGACATAATATTAATGAAAAAATCGTGTTCAATTAATGGCAATTATATGTTTAAATACTTTATTTTTGCCCAATCAAACCGATGCCCATGACCGCTTTCGATTTCTTCAATATCCTCTGCTCGATTCCGAAGACGCTGCGCTTCAACCTGCATTATTTTCCGTTGAAAACGGCTTTGAAGCTGCCTGTGGTGGTGTCGCATCGCACTTATTTGCGCGAGCTGCATGGCAAGGTGGAACTTCCCGAAAAGGTGGAAAGGGCAATGGTGAAAATCGGTTTCGGCGATGTGGGACATTATGATCGAAAGCGCTCACGCGGCATCTGGCAGGTGAGCGGCACGGTCAGCTTCGACGGCAAGGCCAGCATCGGACATGGCTCGAAGATTTCGGTGCGCGGAAATTTGTGTCTAGGCGATGGCTTTAACATGACGGCAGAGAGCACCATTGTTTGCGCCAAGGAAATCCGTTTCGGCAACGACTGCCTGCTGAGCTGGGACATCCTCGTGATGGACACCGATGAGCATCCTATTTTTAGACACGAGACTAATAGACGCGAGACGCGGGACTCTAGTTCTGTCCCGTGTCCCGAAGTCCCGTGTCCCGTGTCAAATAATTCGGAAAACGAACGCATCAATCCCGACAAGGCCATTCAGGTTGGCGACCATGTCTGGATTGGATGCAAATGTGTGTTGCTGAAAGGTGCCGAAGTGCCTAATAACACAGTCGTAGCAGCAGGCACACTGCTGACCTTATCTTTCAGCGGCGAGCATCAAGTCATTGGCGGCAACCCACCAACAGTCCTCAAGCACGACATCCGCTGGGAACATTGAATTTCACGCGTATTTATCTCACGCAGAAAACAATATTTAGCACGCAGAATCCGCAGAATTATATGAATCGCGAAGCGACGCAAAATTTATGTCCGGTAGGCTTCTGCGATTTCTGCGGATTAACTTCGTTGAATCTGCGGATTCTGCGTGAAAAAAATCACAAAGCGTCAATGACGGTGCAGAGGTTCTCGAAGATTTGCGGGATCTCGCCCACGCCATTCACGGCATGCAGGTTGTCCTTGCCTTGATAGAAGTCGAGCACAGGGCGCGTCTTGGCCTCATATTCCACAAAGCGGTGCTTGATGGAGTCGAGGTTGTCGTCAGCGCGACCGCTGGTCTTGCCGCGTTCAAGCATACGCTCGATGAGGAGTTCCTCAGGCACTTCGAGGCTTAACACGCCGGTCAGCGACATGCCGAACTTCTCCATCATCTCATCCAAGATCTCGGCTTGGCGCACGGTGCGTGGATAGCCGTCGAAGAGGAAACCGGCCGAGTCCATGTTCTCGGAGAGCTTCTTCTCGATGATCTTGGCCACGATTTCATCGGAAACGAGGTTGCCCTGACTGATGATTTCTTTCACTTGAAGACCTAATTCGCTCTCGGCTGCGATTTCCTCGCGGAGGATTTCACCGGTGGAGATATAGGTCAGGTTATATTTCTCACGAAGGAACTGCGATTGCGTTCCCTTGCCTGCCCCGGGAGGGCCAAAGAGTACGATGTTTAGCATGATAATGTTGTTTTAATTATGAATGCTGAATTATGAATGCTGAAATCGCAGATTCGACGAAGTCAATGGCGCAATGCGACGCTGGGCTTCGCCCTTCATTCAGCATTCCTCATTCCTCATTCAGCATTATTATTCAATAATTTTATAAATATCCGGCAGATTTCTCCCCTGTTGGTCATAATCCAATCCATAGCCCACGATGAACTCGTTGCCGATGTCCATGCCTTTATAGTCGATGGGGTAGGTGTACTGGAAGTTATTCGGCTTGAAGAACAGCGTGGCGATGCGCACGTCGGCAGCTTTCAAGTCGCGGAGTTTCTGGGTGGTGTAGCGCAAGGTGTGGCCCGTGTCGACGATGTCCTCCACGATGACCACATGGCGGCCGTTCAAGGGGTGGTCCAAGCCGATGAGCTCACGGACGACATTGGTGGTCTCCGTGCCAGCGTATGATGACAGCTTGACAAAGCTGATCTCGCATGGGATAGTCAGCCGTTTGAAAAGCTCGGAGGCGAACATGAAGGCGCCGTTGAGCACTACAAGAAACAACGGATTCATGCCTTCCAAGTCTCGATTGATTTGGTCGGCCACATTTTGGATGTTAGCTTCGATTTTTTCTTGAGGGATGTAAAGCCCAAATTCCTTGTCTAAAACTTTTACTGTTTTCATTTTCAAAGGATTGATGTTTTCTTGCCAATATGGGAAAGGCGACACAAATATACAAAATGCTTCTATTGGGTCAACCGCATTGGGAAAAAAACTATTTTTGCGTCAAAACTATGGCCTATGGCGAATGGCCCATGGCTCGCTTAGGCCAAAGGCTCAGGCTTGACCTTTTGGGTGAAGCGAGCCATAGTCATAGGCCATAAGCCATCGGCCAACTGAACAACTGAACAACTAAATAACTGAATAACTGATATGACTCCAATAGTAAGCATCATCATGGGAAGCACTTCCGACCTTCCCGTTCTCGAAAAAGCCGCGCAGTTCTTCGACGAGATGGAAATCCCGTTCGAGATGAACGCCCTCAGTGCGCACCGCACGCCGCAAGAGGTTGAAACCTTCGCCCGCGAAGCCCAAGGCCGCGGCATCAAAGTGATTATAGCCGCTGCTGGCATGGCTGCCGCACTGCCAGGTGTGATTGCCGCCAACACGACATTACCCGTCATCGGCGTGCCCGTGAAAGGCATGCTTGATGGCCTCGACGCCATGCTGTCTATCATCCAGATGCCTCCTGGCATTCCTGTGGCCACGATGGGCGTGAATGGTGCCCTCAATGCAGCCATTCTTGCAGCCGAGATGCTGGCTTTAGGCGACCCACAAATCGCTGCCAAAGTGGCGAACTATAAGGAAAACCTGAAGAACAAGATCACCAAAGCTAATGCTGAACTGAAAGAGGTGCAGTACAAGTTCAAGACAAACTGATTTGGTGATGAAAATAGTAGAGACGGTGCATGCACCGTCTCTACAACTCAACTAAAACCAAATCATTATGAAAAAAGCCTAACTTTATTCTTTCAATATCTTTTCGTGGTAGCTTGTCCCCTCTTTCATGGTGACGTGTAACAGGTACATCCCGGAGGGCATCGCGCTCATGTCGATGCTTTCCAGACCGTTTGATTTGGTGCCGACCAAACGGCCTGCAAGGTCATACAGTTCAACGCTCTCGGGCTCGGAGCCGTCGTCGAAGCGGAGGGTCAGCTGGTCTTTCACGGGGTTGGGGTATATGATGAAGGGGCAATCTTTATTTGTCATTTCGGATGTGTTGTCATAATCGTCATGCAGAATGATGAATGAGGCGCAGTACCGCATGCTTTTCCTAACGAGGCCGCCTATCGCGATGTCACCGTTTTTCAGCAAAGTCATCCAACTCATTCCATAATAATACCCAAACATGTGATTTATGGGAGTTGTATAGTTCCAAATCAAGTTTAGGTCGCTGTCCAACCTGGCTAACACCAATTTGTTTTGGCTATAATTGACATAGAGCTGATAAATGGTGTTGTCCTCTGTACATATAGTTTGAAGCGGGAAACAGTCGTTGGCTCCGAACAGAGGAGAAGTGTCTAACGGGTTGTGGTCCATGTCGTATTTGGCCACGCCGACTCCAGAAGTGTTCTGTGGAATCCTGGTGATTTGTGTCGTGATCAAATAGGCGTTTTCATCAGTCAAGGTAGTGATGTGTTCGGCATTGGCTCCGTCAAAGGCGATGCCTTCGCTGTATTGGTCATACAATCGTCTTCCGATGAGGTTGAAATCGGCATCGAAAAAGTAACCGAAAATGGGATAGGCTCCCGATGTAGGTTTGAATCCTCCCAATTTGTAATAAACCAATGGTGATTCGCTGAAAACTCCAAACCCCATCTCTGAATAAACCAATGTGGTGTCCGTATCAGGTTGTGGAGGTAGTATTTCATAATTGGGAGCGAATAATTCTGTGGTTTCACGGGCAGTTATGATCGTTCCATCGAGTCCCACGCGTCTGAGATGGTGCACATTATCGGTCCAGAAGGAAATGATGATGTTGTTTTGCGGATCGATGAACCAAGGATCCCATGTGGCATAATACACAGAAGGGTCGACATTACAAAGCGGAACAGTAATGTCGTTGTTGATGTTGAGGTTGGCATCGATGAAAACCATTCTAAGGTTTACGGTATAGAGGCTGTCGATTTCATTGAAAGTCCAATAGTCTTCTGTAAGAATATAGGAATTGGAGGCCGTAGGGTTTTGTAATAAATAACTATAGTCTGCTGATCCATCTATGATAAGGGAATCAAGCACCTCGCCTTCGGGCGTGGTTTTGTAAAGCAGATGCTGCCAATCTTCGTATGTGTTTGGGGTATACATCAAGGTTCTGAAAAGTAAAGTGCCGTCTTTGTTTTCAAAGAGGTTGCATTCAGCAAAGTTCTTGTCCGGCTTTCGGAATGTGAAATCGTTGACAATTTCCTGTCCGTAAGAGGTGATGCAGGCGGCCATCAGCAGGCTAGTGATGAGGGAGTAGAGCTTAGTTTTCATGGTGTTTGATTATTTGTTAGTTAATATTTTAAGATTTATATTTCCGTTTAAATATGCTTTTATTCCATTTCACATTGCAAAAATACAATCTGAGAAATTTTTGTCAAGCTTTTTTTTCAACTATTTTTCGTCACATAGGATAAGTAGCTATGTGTCAGCGGAGAAAAAAGCTGCTATTTTGGAAAAACTGTAATTTAAAATAGAAAATTCCGTTTTAAAATGGAATTTTCCGCTTTAATAAGATTCCATTCGGGAATGGCAAAATGGATTGTTTTGTAATCTGCGGAGGGTTGTGAAGTTTACGCTTTGTAGGCTCTACCTGTCGTAGCTTGTCAATTTATGATTGGACTCCATTCTCAATGGGAATCTCTTAATTACCTTCAAAAATAATTTGACTCAATTGCTTCTTGTCGAAGACCTGATTGGCCACTGCAAGGATATCGTCGGCTGTGACGGCCTCCACCTTTTGTATAATGTCGTCCATGTATTCGATGGGCTCGCCCATGATGAGCGAACGGGTGACGCTCAGCAATTCGTTCATGCCGCTCTCATAGCTCAAGGCAACCTGCCCGATGAGCTGCTGCTTGGCATGATGTAGTTGCAAAGTGCCCAACTTTTGCGTGCATAGCTTATCCAATTCCTTGTGCACCAATTCAATGGCTTTTTCCAATGAGTCGGGGTCGACACCCATGTAGACATTAATGAGACCGACATCGGAGTAGGCGGTGTATTGTGACTCGATGCTATAGGCGAAGCCGTATTTTTCGCGGATGTTCAAGCCAAGGCGTGAACTCATGGCGGGCCCTCCAAGCACATTATTGAGCATCACGACAGGCATCTTCAGCGGACTGCAAAACTCGGGTGCGATACCGCCTATAATGCAGTGGCTCAGATGGTTGTTGCGCTTATCGGAACGGTTCTCAGGTGTGTAGCCTTTGAAGGTTTCGCGTTTCTTATTTATAATATGTGCAGGTTGGTCACCGAAATAAGTCATGGCCATTTTCACGAACTCCTTGAAGCTGATGTCGCCGATGCTGGCCAATATCATCTGGTCGGTACTGTAGTTGTGCGCCATGAAATCGAGGATGTCCTGACGATGAAATCCTTTTACCAATTCCGTGGTACCCAGAATGTTGCGCGCCAATGAATGCCCTTTAAAGACCATCTCCTCAAACAAGTCGTAAATCTCATCTGAGGGAGAGTCGAGATAGGAGTTGATCTCGTCCAAGATGACTTCCTTTTCCTTGGCCAGCTCGTTTTCGGGGAAGGTGGAACGGAAGGCGATGTCGGCAAAGAGGTCGAGGCTGCGCTTGTAGTGTTGCTTGAGGAAGGTGGCTTGGATGCAGGTCTCTTCCTTGGTGGTGAAAGCATTGAGGTCGCCGCCCACATTGTCGAGGCAACTCAGGATGTGATAAGCCTTGCGGTTTTGCGTGCCTTTGAAGATGGTGTGTTCCACGAAATGGGCGAGGCCGTTCTCGTGAGCCAGCTCATCACGAGTACCAGTTTCCACCATCAGCACCAAGTGGGCGATTTCGCCTTGTTTTTCCTTATGTATCAGCCGAATGCCGTTTGGAAGGACGGTTTCGTTGTATTTGTTTTCCTGCATCACTTAAAAATTGGGCTGCAAAGATACGACAATAAGAAAACATTTCTAACTTTGCGGCTTTAAAATCAATTCAATATGAAAAAACTACTATTCCTATTTTTTGCGATGCTGCTCTGTGTGAGCGGCTTTGCACAAGCTATCATTGATCCTGTGTTGGGCGAAGAGATGAATCGCCGCAACGATGCCGAACAAATCAAGGTAATTGTGATTATGAAGTCGCAATATGACCGTACGCAACTCAACCGTCGCGCCAATTACTTTGCCACGCGTGCCGAACGCCGCGAGTTTGTGGTCAACGAGTTGAAAGACTTTGCTGCCAGCACGCAGTATGACCTTCGCCGTTCGCTCACTGAAATGGAACGCAACGGTTTAGTGACGGAACCCACCGTTTTGTGGATGGCGAATGCCTTGTATTTTGATGCCACAAAAGCGGCCATCCAAGACCTTGCCCGTCGCAACGACATTGAAATCATCGGTTTTGCCATGGAGCATAACTGGATTCCTGATGGCGAAGAACCTCAACCTGCCTCTGCCACACGCGAAATCACTCAAAATATCACCAAGGTAGGTGCCGATCAAGTGTGGGAACTGGGCTATACGGGCGAGGGTGTTGTAGTCGCCGTTATCGACACGGGTGTCAACTACAACCATGTCGACTTGGCCGACCACCTTTGGGAAGGCGGCCCCGACTTCCCAAATCATGGTTACGATGTGTTTAACCACGATAACGACCCCATGGACGACCAAGGCCATGGCTCGCATTGTGCAGGCACGGTGTGTGGCGATGGCTCGGGCCCTTCTCAAACAGGTATGGCTCCTGATGCCACGCTGATGTGTGTCAAGTGTTTGGGTAGTGATGGTAATGGTGGTGCCCAAAGTATCTCCGGTGGCATTCAATGGGCCGTTGAGCATGGCTGCGATATGTTTAGCATGTCGCTAGGTATACCGAATTCGAGTATTTCCGAACGCACCTTGTTGCGTAACACTTGTGTAGCCGCATTGGATGCCGGTGTGGTGGCTGCCATCGCTGCAGGTAATGAAGGCGATAGCCAAGGCCAGTATCCCATTCCGAACAATGTGCGTGTTCCAGGCAGCTGTCCTCCTCCTTATATGGACGATATTCAAGGCGAGAATCCTGGCGATTTGAGTTGCTCGGTGTGCATCGGAGCCGTCGATTACAACGATGCAGCAGCCTATTTCACCTCGCATGGTCCTGTCACTTGGACGAACACTACATTTGCCGACTATCCTTACAACCCTGGCATTGGACTTATCCGACCTGATGTTTGCGCCCCAGGTGTCAACATCAAATCTATCGATTATTCCACCAACAGTGGCTACACCAGCATGAGCGGCACTTCAATGGCAACGCCTTGTGCGGCTGGTTGCATGGCCCTGATGCTGAGCAAGGACATCAATCTGATGCCCGCTGAAGTGTGTCGCATCCTCGAAGAGACGGCTGTACCATTGTCGTCAGGTAAGACCAATATCTATGGCTTTGGTCGTATCAATGTGTTGGCCGCAGTCGAAGCCATTCAACTGGGTGCCATCAGATATAACGCATTTGAAATCAACGACCCCGCCGGTAATAACAACCATAAACTCAATCCAGGTGAATCGGCCACCATGGCACTTACCCTCGATAATGTGAGCGATGAAGCCGTGAACAATGTCTCTGTCATTCTCTCAACAGACAATCCGAATGTCACCATCACTGACAACGAAGCCCAGTTCCCGAACTTCGCACCCAACCAGACGCATACAGTATTAGATGCTTTTGCTTTCTCGGTCAACGATCAAGTGGTGGCCAAGCAGAAGATAAAGTTTAATGCAGAGGTGATGGTCAATGGTGAGCCGTTGTCACGGTTTACCATTAATGTTATGGTTTATGACCATTTGCTGCAATTTGGTGCCTATGCGGTGCTGAATGACGATGATGACAACGGACTCCTCGATCCGGGTGAGACCGCAGACCTTCGCATTATGGTCGACAATGTAGGAAACGAATTGGCGCAGATGGTTGTGGGTACATTATCCACTGATTTTAACTACATTACCCTGAACGAAACAGAGAAAAGCTTCAGCACGATTGGCGCGAATCTGATGGGATACGCCGATTACAGCGTCACCCTTGCCCCTGACACTCCTGAAGGTTTTGTGATTCCGCTCACCCTCACTCTTGTGGATGCTAACGGTAGGGCTACTGAACTGACTTTCAATTACAAGAATTCGTGTAATGTCATTTTCAGTTTGCATGCTTATTTCGGTTTTGGGTGGCATGGCAACTCTTTGAGTGTGAGCTATTCCGATGGCACACCTTCGGAGCAAATGGCTATCAACAACGGTTCTTCGGCCACCTATACTCGTGAACTGAGTTCGGGATCAACCATCACATTGACCTGGAATAACGGCCAGTGGCCTCAAGATTGCAGTTTCGAAGTGACCTACGACGACGGCACGGTCATTTTCCAGAATAGCGGTGGCTTTAGTGGCTCGCGCACCTTCACCATCAATTGTGCAGGTGGTAGCGGCACTGCGGAATTCTGCGCCCCGATTCGCAACTTGACCTATGATGAGGATGTGAACGCTGTGGTGTTGACTTGGGAAGCACCCCTGAATGGTAATCCATCGGAATACGAAATCTATCGCGAGACCGAGTTGCTCGGGACCACTACGGCATTGACTTATACTGATAGCTCAGTCGAAGAAGGAGTATATAATTACTGCGTTTATGCTGCCTACAACGGCTGCCAAAGCGAGTTTGTTTGTGCTGAAGTGGAGGTGTCGCACTGCGCATCTTTGCAGAATCTTGATTATACTTTGAACGATGACTTGTTGCTCACTCTTACTTGGGAAGCTCCCGAAGACCCGACAGGACTGGTTGAATATCAGGTTTATTTGGATGGCGAACAACTAGCCTCTACCAACGAGTTGACCTACGCTTTCACCATTACTGAAGGCGAGCATGACATCGCTGTGAATGCGGTCTTCGAAAGCTGTGAGAAAGACGAACATGTCGCTGTGTGCGTCGTAGGTGCTGTGGATAATTTGCATTATCTTGGAGACGGCGCAAGTGCCATCATAGCTTGGGAGCCGATGGAGGGCGTTAGTGGATACGAGGTTTATCTCGATGGTGAGTTGGCCGCTACGGTCGAAGAGCCCGCTTTTACCGCTTTCCTTGTGTCTGGTTTGACGGTTGCGACGGTCAAGCCTGTCGTTGATGGCTGCTATGCTGTCGGCGCTAGCATTGAGATGTGCTATTGTAACCCAGTTACGGATTTGGCTTTTGTTGGTCTCAGCGAGGACGGAATGATTTCTTTCGCTTGGAATCCTGTCGCTGACGCGGAATCATATAGGGTGTATTGCAATGATGTACGGTATGATACCGAGGATACTTCTATTGCATTTGAGGCTGTTGTCGGTGAGAATACAATCACGGTAGTTGCCGTGTCCGTCTATGGCTGCGCCTCTGAATATATTAGCTTGACGCAAAATGTCTGTGCCGCAGTGGATGGTTTCGACTATTCCTTCGATGGCAATGTGGTCACGGTGACCTGGAACGGCGATGCCGACTTCTATGAGGTTCGTTTGGACGGCTTGGATGCTGAAATCGTGGGAACTCATACCTATACGGCCACTTTGGAGGGCGAACACAACATTAAGGTGGTTCCTGTCTATACGGATTGTATCGCCTTGATGGCACAATTTGACTTTAAGGTCAACAACACCGCTCCCGAAATCCGTTTCACCGATGTGCGCGAAGGCGTGATGGCCACAGCTTGGAATGCCGTTGAAGGTGCCATTGCCTATAACCTCTATCGCGATGGCGAGATGATTGCTGAGAACCTCACAGGAACAAGCTATAACGACACCGAAATGGCCATCAACGCGCAACACTGCTATGCTGTTCAGTCGGTGTTCGAGAAAGGTGTTTCCGACAAGTCGGCTGAGGTTTGCGCCAACTACTTTGCGGGTATTGGTGAGGACGACAGCAAGGTCAGCATCTTCCCCAATCCTACTTCCGACCAGGTGACCATCGAATGCATCGGCATGACGCTGATTGAGGTCTATTCCGTTGAGGGTAAGCTAGTGCAGCGTGTCCAAGCGGAGGGCGATACCTATCAGTTGGTTGGTCTCGAAAGCGGTGTCTACACGCTTCGTATCCGCAAGGGCGATGAGACCTTTGTCCGCCGTGTGGTGAAGATGTAATTATGTTTTTGGATTGAAAATCAAGGTCGCTTCGCATGAAGCGGCCTTTTTTCTTATTTTTGCAGATTCAATACTAAAGCAAGTCTTTAATCCGTTAATTTGAAAAAAGGTAAGCATGCGCAAGTTTTTTATTCCCTTATTCCTGTTTTTATGCATTTCGCTCTCGGCGCAGATGCCTAAAGACATCATGAAAGACCCCATTCCTGTGGCCATGTTTCAGGCGACCTATGCTTTTCAAGTCCCTGGTCTCGATACCAAGGCTCTGTATGGTGTCAACCACGATGTGGGAGGTGGTTTTGCCTATAAAACGGAATCTGGATGGTTGTTTGCGATCAACGGTGACTATATCTATGGTCCCAAGGTCAAAATAGAGCGTCTGGAGCTTTTTGGTGAGGGCATCACTAACGATGTAGGAGAAATCATCGGCAGTGGAGGCAATTTTACGCTTTTGGAGCTCAATCAGCGAGGCTTCCATATCCAAGGTGAGGTAGGCAAGTTGTTTCCCTTCGGCTCCAATCCCAATAGTGGTTTCTTCGTGCAAGGCGGCCTCGGCTATCTCAAAAACCGTATCCGCATCGATTACCAACAGTCCTCACTCAACACACCTTTGCCGGTCGACAAGGACTATCGTTTTGGCTACGACCGCATGCGTGGCGGTCCCGCTGTCCATCTTGAGGCAGGCTATCTGTTGCTCAACGACACTCGTCTGCTCAATTTGTCGGTTGCCCTTGAGGTGACCTACGCACGTACGCGTGACCTTCGCGACTACGACTTCCGCGTGTTCACCAATTCTGAGACGGGTGTGATGGAGCCTGTAGGCTACACCGACCCAAACAAGCGTTACAATGACCTTTATTACGGCATCCGCGTCACATGGTGCATCCCAATCTACGAACGCAAGCCGCAGGATTTCTATTATAATTAATATAGGTGTCGGTCTTATATACTATAGGTATTCTGTTGTATGCCCTCGGTGTGAAAATAGCCGCTTTGTTCGGCAATGCCAAGGCCATGCAATGGGTGAAAGGACGCAATCATCAGTTGGCTGAGCCTGTGGCTCAGCCAACTGATGATTGGATTTGGTTCCACGCCGCCTCGTTGGGCGAGTTCGAACAAGGTCGTCCCGTTATTGAGGCACTGAAAAAAGAGTGCCCCCAATACAAGATTCTTCTTTCGTTTTTCTCGCCTTCGGGCTATGAAATCCGCAAGGACTATCCTTTGGCCGATGAGGTGCTCTATCTGCCTTCCGACACACCTGGTCATGCCGTCCGATGGGTGCAACGCCATCATTTTGTGGCGGCTTTTTTCATTAAGTACGAGTTTTGGTTCAACTATATGCAGGCATTGAAGGATGCTGGTATTCCTTTGTTCTACATTTCGCTTATACTGAAGCCCGATTCCTATTTCTTTCGTTGGTATGGCACCTGGTTTTTCCGTCAATTGAAGAATGTGACGCATTTCTTCGTGCAGGATGACACCACGGCCCAATTACTTCAATCCAACGGCTTGACGAATGTCACCGTGTGTGGCGACACGCGTTTCGACCGTGTGGCGGCCATAGCCCAGCAGGTCAAGCCTTTTCCCGAGGTGGAACAGTTCATCGGCGGTCGCCAATGCATCATCGCGGGTAGCACTTGGCCGCCCGACGAGAAACTGTTGGTGGACTTCTACCAGAATATGCCCGAAGAGTATTGTCTCATCATCGCTCCTCATGACATCTCCGAGTCGCATGTGGCCCAAATCAAGGCCTTGTTCCCCGATAGCCAACTGTACACAGAACTCAATCCAGATCGGCCACCAAGGTCCCTGAGCCTGCGGTCCCTGAGGCCAATCGAAGGGTCGAAGGGCCGACTCTCCAGGATATTAATCATCAACACGATTGGTATCTTATCGCAATTGTATCAATATGCTCGGTTTGTGTACATCGGCGGTGGCTTCGGGGTGAACATCCACAATATCCAGGAGCCGGTCACATTTGGTTGTCCTGTAGTGTTTGGTCCCAAATACAAAAGCTTCAAGGAAGCCGTCGACTTGGTTGGACTGGAAGGGGCTTACTCCATAGAGAATGCAGAGGCATTGGAGTCAATCTTTGGACGGTTGATGCAAGATGAAACTTTTTACGCTAAGGCTTCCGAAACCTGCCGAAACTACCTTAATTCCCAAGTGGGTGCCACGGAAAACATCATAAAAGGCTTTAAAAAAGCACTTTTTTCATAAAAAAAGCGACTTTATTTTGGATTGTTGATTTTATTGCCTAATTTTGAAGGCTAATTTCTCGTTGAAATTCAGCTGAATAAAAAACAATGCCTATGCAAGACAATCCACAGACGCTCCAACTCCCTCGCATTGGACTCAGCCAAGGCGACTTCAACGGCATCAGTTATGAGGTTATGCTGAAGACCTTTTCTGATGCGCGCATGTTCGAAACTTTCACTCCTGTCTTGTATGGACAATCGAAGGCGTTTTCCTATTACAAGAAGAATTTCGGCATGGAAAGCCCCAACTATGCCTTGACGCGCGATGTAAGGCAGGCTGGCGACAGGAAGTTCAACATCATTAACATCGTGGAAAACGAATTGAAAATCGAGCCAGGGACTCCTTCCGATAGTTCGGCCGAGATGTCGGTGCTTTCGATGAAAAGGGCTGCCGACGACCTTCAAAATGGTCTCCTCGATGCCTTGGTGATGGCTCCCGACAATCCTTTGGTAGCGAAGAGCAATCGCGATTTTCTGCTGTCGTTCCATAAGGAAGCTGACCCCTTGCAGGTGTTGGTGTGTGGACAGCTTCGTATCGCTTTGGCCACGGGCGATATGCCGCTGCGTGCGGCACTTGATCAAATTGACATTCGTTTTCTCGTTTCTAAGCTTGATACCTTGGCGCAGGCCTTGAAAACGGATTTCGGCATCAGCTCACCGAAGATTGCCGTCATGGGCGTGAATCCACATTCGGGCTCGATGACTATGGGCGATGACGAGAAGGTGGTGAAAGCGGTCGGCGATGCGCAGGCAAAGGGTGTCTTTGCCTTTGGCCCATTCTCGGCTTCGCAGCTGTTTGCAGCGGGCTGGTGGAAGAAATACGATGCCGTGATGGCCATGCACTATGAGCAAGGCGTGTTCCCGATGAAGTTCCTGTCGACGGAAGGGTATGCCTATTATTGGGCGGGCTTGCCCGTGGTATGTGCCGCCCCGCTGCACGGCCCTGCTTATGACATCGCTAACCAAAACCAGGCTGTTCCCGACTCTTACCGTAAAGCGGTATTCCTAGCCGCGGATGTGGTCAATCACCGCAGAGAGCAATAAAAAAAGGAGACCTGAAAGTCTCCTTTTTTATTGACTTAAGTGGGAATTCTTACTTCACCACGAACTTGATGGTCTTGTTGAAACCATTGGCGCTGATGGTGCAGAAGTAGATGCCACTCTTGAGGTCGAGGCTGATGGCGTTTTCACCCATCTTCAGGCTCTTGTTGAACTGCTTCACAGTCTGGCCAACGAGGTTGACGATGCTGATGTTAGCTTCGACATCCTGAGATGACTTCACGACCACATAGTCGGTGGCGGGGTTGGGATAAAGGCCGTAGACCACATCCTTGGCATCATAGTTATCAGGAACCGACAAAGGTGTAGAAAGCTTGATGGCATGGATAATGTTTTCAGAGGCAATGCTTTGACCGTCATTCCAGTACAGACCAATCAGGTCATCGGTTTGAAAACCGAACCAGAACTCCAGTGGGGAGCGGGTGTTGGGGACACTCACGGTGAAGAGATTGTCGGAATAGAGGAACATGAAGTTGATTTCTTCGTCGGTGAGGTCGTCAACAACTTGCTCCCAGTAACCTTCGTCAACATTTCGGTAGCTCATATAGATGCTTCTGTAGTAGCGAGTGCCATTGTCATCGAGTCGTCTGACGCAAGGCGACGAGAAGGCGCAGGCAAGATTGCCGTGGGTATCGCACGAAAATGCTGGATGGCCTGAAATCCCGTAGAAAAGCTGATAATAATCGGATTCGTTGTAGAAAAGGTCATCATTCCACTCAATGCCTTCATACATCGGGAGGTAACCAATCCATTTGGTTGAGTCGGGGCGCATTTGGACATAGCCCGGTTCATTCGGGATAGGCCACCAGAGACGAGCGGCATGGTGTGGATTGGGATTTGCAAAGTGCTCCTCAAATGGAGTACCGATATACTCCTCGTGATAGGTGTCTGCGATGGGACCTTCATAGGTGTCGTTCCAATAAAGGATACCATCGACTGAACGACCAGACCAAACGGAATATTGACCCGGCTCGTTGTCTGCGGTATGCATCATTTCAAAGGTGTTGAGGGCTACGTGAACTACGTCATGGTTGTCGATGACGATGGCACCATTCATGGGTCTAAACAGTGTGTCTGTGTACATGGCTTCATCCAAATCGATTCCTTCGTACGGGTCTTCCCAAACTCTTCTTGATTCCCAGGTCAGACCATCATCGGTTGATTTGCACATCCAGACGCTGTTGGTCAAAGAACCTGTGTAAAGGATAGCCACAGTATGGCCGTTGGCTGCCAAGGCGTAGTCATCGCCTGAGAAGGCACCTGATTCATAACCAACATCAGCAAGGGGACCGTAACTAATTTCCCAGTTCTCGGCATCTTCCGAACGAAGATAGACCTGGTGGTTGTACACTTCATCGCTGCTGACTTGGTATTGGATGTCGCCGACGACATGGATGATGTTATGGTTGTCACCGGATGTGATCACTCTCGGCCAGGTGGCCACTTCATTGTAAGGATAGCCTTCAGGGCTAGTTGGGAGTTCGCCTCTGAACACCCATTCGCCTTCACCGGCGACCTCTCTGGTCCAGCAACGCATGGGCGTGTGTGAGATGAGGATTTCGCCTCTATCGCCCCACTGGGCTATGGTAGGCCAACCCGTTCTCATGGGTTCTACACGTTCTTCAGGCATATCACTCCATTCGTCCGTTTCAGCATTGTAGAAGGCGTAACCCGTACCACGGTCAGGAGCCGACTGGTTGGCTTGGTGTGAGAGTGTAGCGACTATACCGACCGAGCCATTATCCAACTCATACATACGGTTGGAACAGAAATGGTTGGACTGAAGGTCATACGTGGTCAGCATGGTTTCCCAGTCTGACATATCATTATACCTGTTGACGACGACACTCTTGGCGGTTTGGGGAGCGAAATTGGTAGCTGCGGGGGTAACTGTTTCTTTACCCACTGCAACCTTCTTGGCGCTTGCCGTGGATTGACGAGCGTCATTCTTGGCAACACGCTGTTGTGCAAAAGCACTGAAGCCTAAAGCAAGGCTTAATGATAGTAGTAATACTTTTTTCATTTTCTTGTGTTTTTAATGGTTAGTAATGGTGATAATTAGTCTCTGTTTGAAATGCAAAAATAAAAAAAATCGATGATTGCCAACGAAGAAGTGCTATTTTTTTCGCTTTTGGGTAAAGACAATAAAAAAAGGAGACTCGAAAGTCTCCTTTTTTTATTGACCTAAACGGGAATTCTTACTTCACCACGAACTTGATGGTCTTGTTGAAACCATTGGCGCTGATGGTGCAGAAGTAGATGCCGCTCTTGAGGTCGATGCTGATGGAGTTTTCACCAGTCTTCAGGCTCTTGTTGAACTGCTTCACAGTCTGGCCAACGAGGTTGACGATGCTGATGTTAGCTTCAACATCCTGAGATGACTTCACGACCACATAGTCGGTAGCAGGGTTAGGATAGATGTTATAAACAACATCCTTGGCCTCGTAGTTTTCAGGCACGCTCACATATTCATCTTCAGCGTCGATTCTCATGGCATGGATGATGTTTTCTGAAGCTTGGGTTTGAGCGGCGCCAGAGCCCCAGTACAAACCAATCAGGTCGTCACTTTGGAAACCAACCCAGAACTCACCGGGCTTATAGGTGTTGGGTGCAGAAAGGGTGAAGAGGTTGTCGGAGTAGAGGAACATGAAGTTGACTTCTTCGTCGCAGAGGTCTTCTACATCTTGCTCCCAATAGCCCTTGTCAACATTGTAGTAGCTGGTATAGATGCTTCTGTAGTAGTAGGTGCCATTGTCGTCAAGACGTCTGACGCAAGGTGACGAGAAGGCGCAGCAAATGTTACCATAAGGGTCGCAAGAAAGGGCCGGATGACCTGAAGCACTATAGAATCTTGGATGATAGTCGTCTCCGTTATAGAATTTGTCGTTGTCCCATTCATAGCCTTCGTACATCGGGATGTAACCAATCCATTTGGTTGAGTCGGCGTGCATTCTGACATAGCCGGGTTCCTCCGGGATAGGCCACCACAGACGGGCAGCGTGGTGCGGGTTGCCATCTTCTGATTGGACAGGACCTTCTTGGGTGTCGTTCCAATAGAGAATGCCGTCAACCATACGGCCATAGAAATAGCTGTAGTAACCAGGCTCGGTGTCTGCCCAGTGAGCCATCTCAAGAACATTGAGGGCAACGTGAACAACACCACCATTGTCGATGACGACGGCACCGCTCATAGGTCTGTACAGAGTGTCGGAATAAACCAAATTCGGATCATCCAGGCTGATGCCTTCGTATGGGTCTTCCCAAACTCTTCTTGCATTCCAGGTCAAACCGTCGTCGGTTGATTTGAACATCCAGACGCTATTGGTCATAGAACCTGTGTAAAGAATAGCCACATTGTGACCATTGGCTGCAATGGCGTAGTCTTCGGCTGAGAAGCCGCCAGTTGATTCAAAACCAACTTGCTCAAGAGGGCTGTAGGTAATGGTCCAGTTTTCGGCATCTTCCGAACGGAGATACACTTGATAGTGCTCGGTGGCATCGGTACCACTGTGCTGGATGTCGCCAATCACGTGGATGATGTTGTGGTTGTCACCAGAAGTGGCAACTCTCGGCCATGAAGCATCGTCAGCATAGGGGAAACCTTCAGGGCTAATCGGGAGCTCGCCTCTGTAAACCCATTCGCCTTCGCCGGCAACCTCTCTGGTCCAGCAGCGCATAGGAGCGTGCGAAATGAGGATTTCACCTCTGTCGCCATAAGGAGCGATGGTGGGCCAACCTGTTCTCATGGATTCGACGCGTTCTTCAGGCATGTCCATCCATTCTTCCGTTTCACCATTGAAGAAGTTGTAGCCCGTACCACGGTCAGAGGCCGATTGGTTGGGTTCGTGTGAGAATGTAGCAACAATAGCGGCCGAACCATTCTCCATAGCGTACATACGGTTGGAGCAGAAATGGTTGGACTGCAGGTCGTACATGGTCATCATGGTTTCGCCGTCTAAAACATCATCGTACCTGTTGACGACAACACTCTTAGCGGTTTGAGGAGCGAAATTGGTTGCAGGGTTGATTTTCTCGTTACCCATAGAAACCTTTTCGGCTTTCGCTTGGGCAGAACGGATGTCGTTCTTAGCAACACGCTGTTGCGCAAATGCGCTGAAGCCTAAAGCAAGGCTCAATGAAAGTAGTAATACTTTTCTCATTTTTTTGTGTTTTTAATGGTTAGTTATTACGATAATTAGTCTCTAATTGGGCTGCAAATATAATCATTTTTGGAATAGTAAAGGCTAGAACGGCATTTTTTTTGATTTTTTTCGATTCATGCGATGGTAGTTCTTTGGGTTGTTGAGATTCCCGAAGGGAATGGAGCTCCCCACTTCCGTTTCCAGCGGCGGCATATGCCATTTACAACTCGAGAGCGTTACCTGCCGCCGTGAGTTACAATACAATCGATAATCCATTCCCAAAGGAATCTCAAAAAAACTTCTTTTCTTGTAAAACGAATAGTTTTTATTCCTACTTTTACACCCTCAAAAACTTTATCCAATGAAAAAGCTATTTCTACCCTTGATGCTGCTCTGCCTCGCAGCTTGCAGCACTGAACACAAGGCCGATTATGTCACCGACCCAGCCAGCTATGTCGATCCCTTTATCGGAACGGGCGGCCATGGCCATACTTTCCCAGGTGCCACAGTGCCTTTCGGCATGGTGCAGTTCAGCCCCGACACCCGCATGAACGACTGGGACGGCTGCTCGGGCTACCACACCTCCGACAACACCATCCTCGGTTTCAGCACCACCCACCTCAGTGGCACGGGCTGCTCCGATTACGGCGATTTTAGGTTTATGCCCATCGTGGGCGAGGTGAAGCTCGACAAAGGTGATGAAAGCAATACTGCTTCGGGCTACCGCTCAGCATTCCAACATGAGAATGAAGATGCCAAGGCAGGCTACTACGCTGTGCTTTTGGACGACTATAATACTAAGGTGGAACTCACCACTGGCGACCGCGTGGGCATGATGCGCTGCGCTTTCCCGAAAGGAGCGGATGCCCACATGTTCCTCGATATGGTTGAAGGTGTCAACGATGAGTTTGTGTATGAAGCCAACCTCAAGGTGGAAGGTGAGAACGCCATCAGCGGTTTCCGTCGCACCAGAGATTGGGCCAACGATCAATATCTCTATTTCTATGCCGAGTTCTCGAAGCCGTTCAAGGATTATTCTTTCTTCGACAATGGTGAAAAGGTGGTTGCGGATACTGCTGCAAGCGATAAGTTGAAGGCATGTTTTGATTTTGATACTGCGGAAGGTGAGCAAATTGTCATGCGTATCGCCATTTCTGCCGTTGATGTGGAAGGAGCAAAGAACAACTTGAAAGCCGAACTCGCCGAGAACGACTTCGACTTCGAAGCCTTGAAGCAAAAAGCCTACGACAAATGGAACAAGGAGATGAAACGCTACGAGGTGGCCGACAACAACGAGGCCAACAAGACGGTGTTCTACTCCGCACTCTATCACTGCATGGTTGCCCCCAACCTTTATAGCGATGCCGATGGCCGCTATCGTGCCCACGACCTGAAAGTCTATAAGTCGGAAAGACCTGTATATACGGTCTTCTCGCTGTGGGATACCTTCCGCAGCCTGCATCCGCTCTTCAGCCTGATGCAGCGCGAACGCACCCTCGATTTCATCAACACCTTTATTAATAAGTACGAGACCAACCCGCACCACATGCTGCCCATTTGGGAACTGGCCGCCAACGAGACCTACTGCATGATTGGCAACCACGCTATTCCTGTTATCACCGATGCCTATTTTGCTGGTATCCGTGACTTTGATGCCGAAAAAGCTCTCGAAGCCATGGTCAACTCATCGAAAGACGATTTCCGTGGCATGGGTGCTTACATGAAATATGGCTACATCCCGATTGAGGTAGAGGGTGAAGCCGTTTCCAAGACCTTGGAATATGCATACGACGACTGGTGTGTGGCCCGCATGGCTGAGGCTTTGGGCAAAACCGACATTGCCAAGGAATTCTATGCCCGCGCACAGAACTATAAGAACATCTACAACCCCGAGAACCAGTTCTTCCAAGGCCGCCGCAATGGTGGCTGGATCCGTCCTTTCGACCCCGCACAAGTGAATTTCACCTTGACAGAGGCCAATTCCTACCAATATGGCTTCTTTGTGCCTCAGGATGTGAACGGCCACATCGACTTGATGGGAGGCAGTGTTGACTATGGGGCCAAACTCGACGGACTCTTCAATGCACCTGAAAACCTCACTGGACGGGCACAACCTGATATCACGGGCCTTATCGGACAATATGCCCACGGCAACGAACCGAGCCACAATACCGTGTATATGTACAATTTCGTTGGCCAACCGACCAAGACGCAACACTATGTGAAGAAGGTGATGGACGACTTCTACACCGACCGCCGCGACGGCTATGCTGGCAATGAGGACTGTGGCCAGATGTCGGCTTGGGGCGTTTTCTCTGCCATGGGCTTCTATCCTGCCACACCTGGTTCGGGCTATTATGTGCTTGGACTTCCGCGTTTCCAAAAGGTTAGGTTGACGATGGAAAACGGTAAACAGTTTGAGGTGGTGGCCAAGAATTTGAGTGCCAAGAGTTGCTATGTGAAATCGGTGAAACTGAACGGCAATCCGTTGGAACGCAGCTACATCACTTTTGAGGAAGTGTTCAATGGTGGTGTCTTAGAGTTTACAATGACCGATCAGTCCAATTCCACTTGGGCCACACAACCCGAGAATTGCCCCGTAATGCGCATCCCGGGCGAGAGCATTGTCATCGTCCCCACCATCAACACCAATTCCGACACCTTCTTCGACAGCCTGATGATCAGCATGAGCCATCCTGTGGAAGGCGTGAAGATTTACTATACTATGGATGGCAGCGACCCCAAGGAAAACGGATTGTTGTTTGAACAGCCGATTTGCCTCAAGGACAACGCCACCGTGCGTGTTGCGGCCAAGCAGGAAGAGCGTTGGAGCAACGAAATTGATGCTCAATATTACAAGATAGATGCGCGTCATTCGGTGAAGTTGGAGCATAAGTACAACGAACAATATGAGGCGGGCGGCCTCAAGGCTTTGATTGACCATCAGCGTGGTGGCGAGAATTTCCGCACCGGCTCGTGGCAAGGCTACTATGGCGTCGACCTCATCGCCACCGTTGACTTGGGTCGCACAAAGAAAATCAACCGATTGGCAGGCAGCTTCTTGCAGGAAATCTACTCTTGGATTTGGATGCCTACCGAAGTGGAATACTTTATCAGCGATGATGGTAGGAACTTCCGTAGCGTTGGCAAGGTGAAGAACGAGGTGCCGATAGATGCTGACGGCGCTTTCATTCAGGAGATGGAGGTGCGCCCACGCACCAATGCCCGCTATGTGAAGATGGTGGCCAAGACCATTGGCACCTGCCCCGAAGGCCATGTCGGCGCTGGGCAGAAGGCTTGGATCTTCTGTGATGAACTGGTGATAGAGTAGGAGATTCCCTTCGGGAATGGAGTTTATGTTAAGTGTTTCAAGCGGCGGTAATAACAGTTACTGACTTTCATACAGGTTCAACCGCCGCTGGGAACTAAAAGATTTACTCCATTCCCCGCAGGGGAATCTTAATCATTAAATTTTGAATCTTTTAATTTTAAATCTTTAAATCGAATTATATGAAAGAATCCATCGTAATTCTCGCCGGCGGCGGTCCGGCACCTGGAATCAACACGGTCATCAGCACTGTGGCAAAAACTTTCCTCAAGGACGGTTATCGTGTACTCGGCCTTAACGAGGGCTACAAAAACCTCTTCCAACCTAACCCCGATGTGGTCGAAATGGACTTCCTCTATGCCGATGCCATCCTCAAACAAGGTGGTTCGGCCTTGAAGATGAGCCGCTATAAACCAAAGAACGAGGAGTTTAATACCGAGTTCTTTGTCAAGAATAACATCAAGCTGTTGGTCACCATCGGTGGCGATGACACTGCTTCGACGGCCAACCGTATCTCGAAGTTCTTGGCCAACAGTGGCTTCCCCATCCAGAACATCCATGTGCCCAAGACCATCGACAACGACCTTCCGTTGCCCGAAGGCAGCCCAACCTTTGGCTATTATTCCGCTAAGGACGCCGCTGTGCATTTGGTGCAGACCATCTATGAAGATGCCCGCACCAGTGGCAACTGGTTCGTTGTCTCGGCCATGGGTCGCGAGGCGGGTCACTTGGCTTTCGGTATGACTTCGGCCTGCCACTGCCCGATGGTGGTTATCCCTGAGATGTTCAACAAGACGGAAGTCACCTTTGACGCCATCATCAAGCTGGTGGTCAGCTCCATCGTGAAGCGCAAGCTGTTGGGTGTCAACTATGGTGTGGTCATCATCAGCGAGGGTGTGTTCCACTTCATGAGCGATGAGGAAATTGAGAAGTCGGGTGTGGCATTCACTTACGACGAACATGGCCATCCCGAGTTGGGTAATGTCAGTAAGGCTCACATCTTCAACCTCTTGCTGCAACAAAGACTGAAGGCTTTGGGCATCAATGTGAAGAGCCGTCCCGTTGAAATCGGTTACGGTATCCGTTGCGTCGAGCCCAATGGCTACGACCTGACCTATTGTTCCTTGCTGGGCTACGGTGTGAAGAAACTTTTCGACAAAGGTGTGAGTGGTGCCATGGTCACTGCCAATCCGAAGGGAGAGATTGAACCGCTCTATCTGAAGGATGTCGAGGACGAGAACGGCAAGATCAAGCCGCGTTTGGTGAACCTGAACGGCCCGAAGGCCGAGTTGATTTTCAATGACGGTTTGCAATACATTATGCCAGTCGACTATATCCCGGCAAAGGCTTATTTGCCCAATCCTGAGGAATACGATTTCAAGAAGATTTTGAAATGGTAATTTGTTGTAGGGCTGTCGTATCATGTCAGCCGCTGTTTGGCAAACAGTCAGCGGCTGCCACGGTGTGACAGCCCTACAAACCCAAAACAGAAAGCCGCCCCGAAACCGAGGCGGCTTTCTTCATGTATTAAAACAAAACTTTTATTTGCGTAAATTGACCTTCTGCACCATCACTCCGCTTTCGCCCTCAATGCGAACGAGATACATACCTGATTCGAAGCGGCTCAGGTCGAGGACAATGCTACCTTCGGCAGTCACTTCTTGCAGTTTTTGTCCCAAGAGGTTGCTCACAGTGATGTGCATCGTGCCTTGGCCTTCAATGTTGAGTAGACCGTTGGTTGGGTTGGGGTAGACATCGATGTTTTTATCGGTATTCTCTTCGATATCGGTGATCCAGAACCCCACATCCCACCATTCCGATTCGCATTGCTCTTCTCCACGGATATAAACGCAGTTGACAGAGTAGTAGACGAATTCGCTTTGAATCAAATCGTATGTATTGTCGAAGTACTCGTAGCTATTGTTGCCATCGTAAGGGATTTCAGCGACGAGTACCTCGTCCTTGTAAGCTCCTGTTGAGCGAAGCACTTTGAAGTGATGCAGGTTGGCTGTGATGTCGGGGCGATCCCATGAGATATAGGCACCATACTCTTCGTCATCGTGCCATTGGTATTCGCCTTGCAGGTTCTGCACGGGATAACAGGTCAACGGACCTTCTTCGCAGTTGTTTTCATAAGTCATGAAGATGCCGTCTTCGAGATCGGCAGAGTTGTAAAGCTCATTGCCTGCATAGTCGAGGATGCTGAAAGAACACTCAAAGTCAGTGTCGTGCTCTTCGTAGGCATGATACCAACCGTGGTTCCAGATGAAGTTAAGGTTGCCACGCAGCAAAGGCAGGTCGACGACTAAATCTGAGCCTTGCGTCATGGTGATTATGGCGATGCGTTGGCCGCTTTCAGAGGTCACGCTGATGGCGGCACCTTTCCACCCGTCGCCACCGTCGTCGTGGAGTTGGAAGACGACATTGCACTTCTCGCCCACAAGGACGCTGCGGTAGGTGGTTCGGCTGATGCCTGCCTCGTTGGTCACAAAGATGGCGTATTCATAAAGGCCGGGTTCAAGGCTGTTGTCCTCGTAGGTCATTTCAGCACCCACTTCGGCACCGGTCAGTTCGGCTATGACCTCAAAATTGCGGCGGATGGTGACGGAAGTGATGTCGGTCAAGACATTGCCGTTGAGGTCGAGGGTGGGATTGGTCCAATTGAGTTGCACACCATTGAAATTGGTGTTTTCAAGGGCTTGCATATTGGCCACGCTATCGGGACGGCTATAGTAAACATCGCCTTGGGGGACGATATGACCTGTGAAGCCATTGAAAACATTGAATGCATAACGAGTTGTGTTGAGTGCACCAATGGGGCACCAGGCATTGTCGCGACCACTCCAACCCCAGTTGAAGTGGAAGTAATCGTTCTCATCGTAGCCGTCGCATACGAAGGCATGTCCTCCGGCACCGCTATCATCAGAACCGCTATAGTAGAGAGGCAACAGCTCGTCCAAGCCACCGTCTTTCAGCATCTGGGCCCATTGTTCATTGGTGTAGCCACCCCAACCCCAATAGCTGTAGTTGGTAATATGGTCGTCACAATTATAGCGGAAGTGGTTGCGTAAGACAGGAGGCACATCGTCGGAATATGCGCCACTGCCTTGGCCGCTATACTGCATGTCGACTGCGATTCCGAGGTGGTGCAGCAACTGGGCAATATGGAAATATTCTTCTTCTGTGCTGGTCGAATCCAAGGTGTTTGGCATTAGCTCGAAGTGGTACTCGGTTTCGCCGAAGTTGGCGCTCTGTTGGGCATAGCCTTGGGGGTAGTAGGAGTGTGAGCCCACACCTTGGGCAGGCCAATCCCAATACTTCATCACCATGCCCATGGCTGTGGCAACGCAACCAGCGTACACATGACCGCCATTGCCTTCAGGGTCTTCAGGGCATTGACTGTTCCAAGGGAAGTTTTGGTTCCAGAGGGTTTGGCATAACGGACCCACCACAGCGCGGGTCTGCTCACCACGGTTGAGGCTGCCAGTCTTGGACACAGCGTCCCACTCAGCGACAATGTCAGGCGTGGCGGTGAGGTTGTGCTCACGAATGTATTGGATTTCCTCGCGGAAGCCGTCCAAGGTGAATTGGAAACCTTCCGACATGTTTTGCGGGTCAAACTGTCCCGTGGTGGAGTAGGCGAGGATGGGCTTCACGCGGTCGTCTGCTGCCACGATGACAAAGCCTTCACCGTTGCTGACATTGAAGACGTAATAGTCGTTGGCGTCGCGGTTGGCGGCGACAGAGGCCAGATTCAGTTGGATGTCAGCGGTTTTTTGGCTGACGGCAGTGGTGCTCAAGAATTTGGCACCTAGTTTTTGTGCCTTCTGTTGGCTTACGGGGCCGGCCAACAAGTTGCCCATAGTAAGGGCGACAAGGCATAGGGTTAAAATGGTTTTTCTCATTGTTTCAACTATTGTTTGTTTGACTACTATAGACTGTTTTATTATTAGGTGCTAAGCAGTATGAGGTAATAACGTATTGTTGCAAACTTTTATAGCCCTTCGCTGAACGCTATGGCAAAGAGGGTGAAATAGAGAATCCAGAAAGGAATCATCACGATGCTGAGAATGAGTCCCACCTTGGAAGTGATGCGTCCAGCATTGAGCATGCCTTCTCCGGTATATGTATCGGGGTTGGCAGCAATGGCGTCGTAGCCTTCATAAGCCTTTCTTTTTCCGATGGCAGACAAAATGAAGCCAGGGATAATCAGAGAACTGAAGTTGATTGAGAGAATGCCAAGTACCAATGAGGCGACGGCAGTAGGAGCGAGAAGTTTGGCTTGCTGTTTGGCTGGTTTTGCCGGTTTGAGAGGCGCAGAACATTGAGGACAGACTTCTTCTGTTTTGTCAACCAAAGTCCCGCAATAGGGACATGTGGTTTTTGTATCTTCGTTCATGGTATTGCTGTTTTTTGGGTTATTCTTTCAGCTTTTTGTATCTGAAACGTTTAGGTTCGACATTACCAAGACGTTTCATCTTGTTCTCTTCGTATTCGGAGTAAGAGCCTTCGAAGAAATACACTTGTGAATTGCCCTCGAAAGCGAGGATATGGGTGGCCACACGGTCGAGGAACCAACGGTCGTGGCTGATGATAACAGCGCAGCCCGCGAAATTCTCAAGGCCTTCTTCCAAAGCACGAAGGGTGTTCACGTCGATGTCGTTGGTGGGTTCGTCCAAGAGGAGCACATTGGCTTCCTGCTTCAAGGTGAGGGCAAGATGCATGCGGTTGCGTTCACCGCCCGACAGCACGCCAGCCTTCTTCTGCTGGTCGTTGCCACCGAAGTTGAAGCGCGAGACATAGGCACGCGAGTTCATGCTGCGTTTGCCCAACTGGATGAGTTCGTTCCCGCCGCTGATGACTTCCCAAACCGTCTTTTCAGGGTCGATGTCAGCGTGCTGTTGGTCGACATAGCCGATCTTCACGGTCTCACCGACTTCGAAAGTACCAGAATCGGGTTGTTCCAAGCCCATGATGAGGCGGAATAGGGTGGTTTTGCCTGCACCGTTGGGACCGATAACACCCACGATGCCGCCTTGCGGGAGGCTGAAGTTCAAGTTCTCAAACAAGAGCTTGTCACCATAGGCTTTTGTAACATCATGTGCTTCAATGACTTTTGTACCCAAACGGTCACCATTAGGGATGTAGATTTCGAGTTTCTCTTCTTTTTCCTTCACATCCTCGTTGAGCATCTTCTCATACGATTCCAAACGGGCCTTGCCTTTGGCATGACGAGCCTTCGGAGCCATGCGCACCCACTCCAACTCTCTTTCAAGGGTCTTGCGGCGCTTGCTTTCGGTCTTCTCCTCCATGGCAAGGCGGGCGGTCTTCTGGTCGAGCCACGAGGAGTAGTTGCCCTTCCATGGGATACCTTCACCGCGGTCGAGTTCAAGGATCCATCCGGCCACATGATCGAGGAAGTAACGGTCGTGGGTGACGGCGATGACGGTGCCCTTGTATTGCTGCAAGTGGCTCTCCAGCCATTGGATGCTTTCGGCATCGAGGTGGTTGGTGGGCTCGTCGAGGAGCAAGATGTCAGGCTCTTGTAACAGCAGACGGCAGAGTGCCACGCGGCGACGCTCACCTCCCGAGAGGTTACGCACGGGTGTGTCACCATCGGGGCAGTTAAGGGCGTCCATGGCGCGTTCCAGCTTGCTGTCAAGTTCCCAGGCATCGTGTTGTTCGATGAGCTCGGTGAGTTCGCCTTGGCGGGCAATCAGCTTGTCGAAGTCGGCATCGGGTTCGGCGAACTTGTTATTGATTTCCTCGTATTCCTTGAGGATGTCGACAATCTCCTGAACGCCTTCCTCCACTACTTGTTTCACCGTTTTATTGTCGTCTAATTGTGGCTCCTGGTCAAGCATTCCGACCGAATAACCAGGCGAGAAGACCACTTCGCCGTTATAGGATTTCTCCTTGCCAGCGATGATGCGCAGTAGGGTTGATTTTCCTGCTCCGTTCAGGCCTATGATGCCGATTTTGGCGCCATAGAAGAAGGAGAGGTAGATGTCTTTCAATATTTGTCTTGACGGCGGGATGATTTTGCTCACGCCTACCATCGAGAAGATGATTTTTTTGTCGTCTACTTGTGCCATATTCTGTTGTGTTTGTTTTGCTTATTGCGCAGGGATTGAAATCCCTGCTTGATTTAGGGTCGTCCTTTTAGGACTTTTTGCATCTCGTGTTCTAAAATGGCTGTCGCCTTTCCCCAATCATAGACGCGATTTGTGAAATCAAATCCCGCTTGGGCAAGGCGTTCTGCCTTTTCCTTGTCGGTCAAGAGGGTGATGATATGTTGTGCCATTTCTTCGGCATTGCTGCCGACTAGGATTTCTTCATTAGGCTTTGCGCCAAGCGATGCATTGGCCAAGGGCGAGGTGATGGCAGGCAGGCGCATCGACATGGCTTCCAACAATTTGTTTTGCAGACCAGTACCAATGCGCATGGGGGCGATGAAAACGCGACTTTGCGCGTAGGCATCGCGGATGTCGTCGAGCCAGCCGCTGACGATAATGCGCTCCGAGGCGGCTTTCTTCACTTTCGGGTCGGGAGTGGCACCGGCGATGTAGAGCTTCACCTCAGGCATTGTTTTCCACACGATGGGTAAAATCTCGTTAGCCAAATATTCCACTGCATTTACATTGGGCGGATAACTCATGTTGCCCGTGAAGACAAGGTCATATTGCTTTTCGCGTTTTTGGGGCTTGAAATAGTCGTGGTCGACGCCATTAGGGATGATGAGGATCTCGTCGCGGCGTTCGTGTGGGAACAAGTCTCGGTCGGGCTCGCTGATGATCGATTTTACATCAAAATTATCAAATAAGGCAGCCTCATAGCGTTTCAGACGATGATACTCCATATTGTAAATTGGTCGTGTGACGCATGAAGCTATATCGGCGCGGCGTTTCATGCCGTATGAGAAGATGTCTTGATAATCAATGGCTTTAGGAAGTTTTTTGTAACGGATATATTCTGCCACGCGGAGCAACTGGCCATAAAGCATGTCAGGCTTGTGTTTGGCAATCAAGGCATCGATTTTTCTTGCGGCCTTGCGGTTGTAGAAATAACCGCACTGTAAGGGCAAACCCTTAAAGAAGGCACGGATAAGTCCCAAAAGGATTTGTAGCTTCTTGATTCTGATGAAGTTGATGGACTGGCAATAGGGTTGCAAGGCATGAAAGGCATCTTGTTCGCTGACTTTTGGGTCGTCGTTCAATGCACAAAGGACGATTTCATTGTGCTTGGCAAGCTGCTTTATCTGGTTGAATGCCCGTAGTTTATCGCCTTTTTCAAGCGGATAGGGAATGCGGGGCAAAAGGACAAAAATCTTCATCTCATCGAGAATTAGGGAGCAAAGATAGTGTTTTTTTTAAAACTATGGCCAATGGCTAATGACTATGGCCGCTTTTGTTATTAGGAAGCGGCCATAGTCATAGGCCATAAGCCATAGTCACTCACAGAAAACTAATTTTACTTCCCGGCTTAATCTGTTCATAGAACATCAATAAGCGGGCGATGATTTTGCGGTTGTCGTAGGTCTCTTCCACCAATTTCCTTGAGGCTTGGCCAATCTTAACGGCTGTCTGTGGGTTTTCGTTGAGGCTGCGGATGGCCTCCACCATTTTGGCTTTGTTCTCAGCGATGATGATGTTGACATCCTCGTCGTAGAGGATACCTTCGGCACCCACACGGGTGGTGATGACGGTCTTGCCCAAAGCCATCGACTCTATGATTTTGATGCGGATACCGCTGCCCGATAGCAGAGGAACGATGGCTACATCGTTGTTGCTGACAAACTCCTTGGCGTCAGGCACTTCGCCGATGACATCGACATGTGGATTATTCAAAGAAGTGAGCCATTCGGGCATGGAACGGCCAGCCAAATGGTATACAAAATTGGGCACCTTTTCAATGGTCTTGGGCAGCACCTCGTCGATGAACCAACGAATGCCTTCCTCGTTGGGCATCCAATTCATGGAGCCGATGTGGTAGAACTTAGGTTTGCCATCAATCTCGGATTTGGGCGTAAACTGCTCGGGATAAACACCATAAGGGATGTCGATGATGGGCTTGGAGCAGTATTTTCTGAAAAATGCGGCATCCTTGCGAGTGATGGCGGCGATGCCGTCGACGGTCTCAAGGGCAGATAACTCATACTCCTTCAAGGTTTTGGCCAAGTGATTGATATACCATCGTTTGGCGAAGAATTTCGTCTCCTTGGCGATGCGTTCCCAGATTTTGTGCTCTACATTATGGGCACGCAACACGATCATCGCCTTGCTGTGTTTGCGGATGGTCTCCACATAAGGAGCCATGTAGAGCATTTCCAGCTGAACCACATCAAACTGTCCTTTTTCAAGTACTTCTGTCAGTTTGTCCTTAAACTCCTTGGAGATGAAACGCTCCACATGGTAGGATTTTTTGGTAAACAGATTTAGAAAGGCGTTCAAGGGGTTGACGGTCAGGTCGACATCGATGAGTTCGATACCTGTTTTTTTCTTGTATTCTTCAGGAATGTCGCTTTCCTTGACATGGTATTTCTCGCTGTTGATAGCCAGAATCTTGACCTGATGCCCTGCTTCGAGGAGTCCGCTGATGATGCTGTTCATCGCCATGGGACCGCCTTCGGAGGCTGGATAGGGAGGCTTGTTGCAGAGTAGAAGTATCCTCATGATGTAGTGGTTTAGACTATTGGTTTCGGCCCTTCGACGGGCCCAGGGACCTTGGCATCTGTTTTTTTCTTGAAGAGTTTTTGCAAGGCTTTCTTCCAGCTGTCGCCATCGAAGAGGGCGGCATCGGTGGTGGCCTTGAAGGTGAAGAAAAGTCCGACGGGCAACAGCACAAGTGATGAGAACCACACACCAAGGAACATGTTGAGGTCGCCGAAAACAGCCATGCGCTCCGCGATGGTGGAAATGAGATGGTAGATGATGAAGAACACCACGGAGATGACCACAGGCAGTCCCAGTCCGCCCTTACGAATGATGCTACCCAATGGTGCCCCAATGAAGAAGAAGATCAAGCAGGCGATGCTCAGCGTGAACTTCTTGTGCCATTCCTTCTTGTGCTTATTGATATTCTCGGTTTGCGATTTGAAGTCGATTTTGTTGAAAGCGGCATTGTCTTTGGCGTTTTGCGCACTTGCGTAGGCCAGGTTGATGATGTCGGAGCGTGCCTCGCCCTCGTAACGGTCGAGCAGCGGCCAACTCAACGGGATGCAGGTGTCGGCAGTAATACTGTCTGGAATGGGTTGTGCATTTCGCTTGGGTGGAAGGTCTGAGTGTAGGCTGTTATAATTGCTCCAGCGCCGAGAGAAGCCTTGCGCGAAAGCCTCTTGTTTGCCCGCGAAACGGTGTTGGAGTGAGTCAAGCGAGGTGGAGAGCTGGCGGATGTTCATCATCTGTTGGTACGATTTGTACATGTCCTCATCCGAGCGGGTCATGTCGAAAGAAGCCAAACTGAATTTGAGTTGCTCCTGCTTGAACGACATACGCTCAAAGGGTCTAGTTTCCTTAAAGTTGTCGGGGGTGAGGTCAGTGTAGTTGTAGCCGTTGTATAAGGTAAAGATGATGTTACGTTGGTTGGGACTCATCGACATCATGCCCGAGTCGGCGGAGATGATTTTGGTGTTGCCTTGTCGGTCGGTATGGTCATAGATTTTCACGCCATAGATATGGCTGCCGTCCTTGCCTTTTTTCTCCACGTAAATGACGTAGTTGTCGATGTCCTTGTAAAACACCCCTTCCTTAATATTGAAGGCTAGTTTTTGTCGCTGTACATCAGTGAGCAAGGTGCGCCATTTGAGGGTGGCGATAGGGATGATGCTGTTGGATATGAAGAAAGCCAATACGCTGATAATCAATGAGAAATTCAATAAAGGCCGCATCACTTTCCACATGGAGATGCCGGAAGCTTTCATGGCCACAAGCTCGTAGTGTTCGCCAAGGTTACCGAAACACATCAACAGGGCAAGAAGCAAGGCCAAAGGCAATGACATAGGAATGGCCGTGATGGAGGTATAAAACAGAAGCTCAGCCAATATTTTAATTTCCAGTCCTTTTCCAACCAAATCATCGACATAGAGCCATACGAATTGCATCACCCATACGAACACCACGATGAAGAAGGTGAGGAAAAAGGTGCCCAAAAATGATTTGGTGATATACTGGTAGAGTTTTTTCATTTTAAATAAAACGCTGCAAAGGTAGAAAAATTTCACCCTTTGAAGAGAGCATGGGGTATTTTTCTATATTTGCAGCAAAAATACACGCATTATGAACCAACTTGATTATTTGAAAGGCCTCAACATGGCCATTACCATCAGCGCCAAAGACGGCGAAATCCTTTACCAAAACGACAGCAGCATTGAAGTGAACGGCGATGCCCGTGGCCGCGACCTGATGAAATGCCACAATGAGCGTTCGCAGCAAATCATCCGTCATCTCTTGGATGATGCCGCCACCAATGTCTACACGATTTCGAAGAAAGGCAAGAAGAAACTCATCTACCAAACGCCTTGGTATGAAGATGATGAAAAAAAGGTCGTTGGTGGACTTATAGAGTTTTCCATCATCTTGCCTGATGACATGCCGCATTACGACCGTGACCAACCCAAACCATCCAACAGCTAAACCTTAATTCCCCAATAGTTATGAAAAAAGCTTTCATTCTTTTATTGATGCTCATTTCGTTCATCGGAGCGAAGGCTAATGATGGAGTATACTATACTTCAGGTAACCAGCTCATTCCGATCACCGAAACTGAGATTTCGGTCAGGAAGGAGATTCTTGACATCACAAAACGAAATGATCAAATCCAAGTCCATGTCTATTATGAGTTCTATAATCCTGGCAATGAAAAGACGCTATTGGTTGGTTTCGAAGCCCTGCCTCCTGGTGGTGTCTGGGAAACGACAGAAGAGGAGTATAGAAAATTGACCAACCATCCGAATATCCATGACTTTACGGTAACAATCAATGGAGGGCGTCTGGACTATCAGGTGTCTCATGTCGAGAACGATGAAAACTATTTTCATAATGGGAAGTTTGATGAGCTCTCCAAACAAAGGGAACTTGAATTGGGACGGAAGATGGACTACAGTGAAGGAATTCCTTATTTGTTTGTTTATCATTTCAACGCCTCTTTCAAGAAAGGCTTGAACATTGTTGAGCACACTTATACTTTTGATGCATCGGAGTCGGTGATGGAAGAGTATTGCTTCAACTATGTTTTGACAGCCGCCAACCGTTGGGCAAATCACCAGATTGATGACTTTACATTGAATGTCAACATGGGTGATAGAGAGTCTTTTGTTATTAGACCTACTTTTTTCACGAGCGCTAATGAATGGGTTATCAAAGGCGTAGGAAGGGTTTCTTATTCGAATGAATGGGAAAGTGACGCCCCCATGTTCCATATGCGTCAAGGTGGTGTCTCTTTTCATAAGAAAAACTTTCATCCTGAGGGAGAACTCAGCATTAGCAAGTTTTATGCTTGGTTAACGATGATGTATGATGAAGACAAATCCAGTGAGAATGCGATGGGCTCCGTAAAGCGGCAATATTACAGCTGGAAGCCTTTTCATTTCGAAGATTTTTCCCTGACGAAACAGGAAAAGCGTATCCTGCGTAACCTGCCTTTCGCTTATCGTGGTCATGTATTCAAAGACAAGGGATTGCGTCAATTCTTCGAATCGACGAAATGGTATGTGCCCGATCCTGAATACAAGGACGATATGAGTGACATGAGTCAGGAAGAAAGGGAATGGGTCGAGTTCTGGTCTAAATAAAACCAGCTTAATTGTCTACAAAAGAAATAAATGTAAAAGGAGCGGTGCTGCAAGCATCGCTCCATTTACATAAATAATTTGTGTAAGATTTGTTTCTAAAACCCACAAAATCAATTTATTTCGTCACCAAGTTGTAGGTGTCCTGAGCAATGACGAACTCTTCGTCGGTAGGATACACCACCACCGTGACTTTCGAGTTGGGCGTAGAGATGACGCCGGCGTCGCCAATGATTTCCTTGTTCATCGTGGGGTCAAACTCGATGCCGAGGCCTTCCATGTTTTCGAGGATGGCTTCGCGCATGAACCAGGCGTTCTCGCCGATGCCGCCAGTCATCACGATGACATCGGCACCGTTCATCACGGCCATGTAGGCTCCAATGTATTTCTTCACACGATGGGCGAACATGTTGAAAGCATAGGTGCAGCGTTCGTCGCCTTCTTCCTTGGCGGCACGCACATCACGCATGTCTTGTTTGCCTCCCGTGATGCCCACGAGGCCTGACTTCTTGTTAACCAAAGTGTTCATCTCCTTGGTCGTATAGCCTTCCTTGTCCATGATGTACATGAAAGCACCCACATCGAGGTCACCAGTGCGGCTACCCATCACGAGGCCCTCAACAGGAGTGAAGCCCATGGAGGTTTCCACCGACTTGCCGTATTCGACGGCGGCGATGGAGGCACCACTGCCAAGGTGACAGGTCACGATCTTTGATTGTTTCCAGTCTTTGCCCACGAAAGCAGCGGCTTTTTCGGCAACATACTTATGGCTTGTGCCGTGGAAGCCGTAACGACGCACGCGGTACTTGTCATAATACTCAAAAGGAACAGCGTAGAGGTAAGCCTCGGGCGGCATGGTGCTGTGGAACGAAGTGTCGAACACGGCAGCCATCGGGATGCCGGGGAGCACTTCTTCCATGGCGTGGATGCCTTGCAAGCTGCCAGGGTTGTGTAAAGGTGCAAGGTCAGTGAGAGATTGGATACCTTCAATGACCTTCTTGTCGATAAGGACGCTCTTGGGGAATAATTCTCCGCCGTGGGCCACGCGGTGACCGACAGCGTCGATTTCCTTCAGGTCCTTGATGACACCCATCTTCGGGTCAACCAAAGCCTTCAACACCAACTTGATGCCTTCGGTGTGGTTCGGGATGGGGAGTTGTTCGTAGTATTTCTCGCCGTTGTATTTGTGGGTGAATTCACCCATTTCGAGACCAATGCGCTCCAGCAGACCTTTGGCCAGCAGGCGCGATGAATTGGCGTTTTCCATTTCCAACAATTGGTATTTGATGGAGGAACTGCCGCAGTTTAAGACTAATATTTTCATGTTGAATTGTTGATTGTTTAATAAATGAATTGGGAATGACAAATCTTGCTCTTTAACCCTCATGGCGGATGCGCCTCCGCCATCTCCCATCCGCGGAGATGTATCCTTACGGCTTGGGAGATAGCGGGTCAAGCCCGCTATGAGGGTTAAAGGTGGCTACTTGTCCTTATTTCTGTTTTTGTGCGATTGCTTGGTTACAGGTGATAGCGACCAGTTTATACACATCGTCAATCGAGCAGCCACGACTGAGGTCGTTGCAGGGCTTGGCGAGGCCTTGCAGCACAGGGCCGACGGCTTCGGCTCCTGCCAAACGCTGGACGAGCTTGTAGGCGATGTTACCCACTTCGAGGCAGGGGAACACGAGGGTGTTAGCCTTGCCGGCGACAGGGCTACCTGGAGCCTTGCTCGAACCCACCGAAGGCACGATGGCGGCATCGGCTTGCAGCTCACCGTCGAGGATGAGGTCGGGACGGCGCTCCTTGGCGATGCGTGTGGCTTCGATGACTTTATCTACGACTTCATGCTTGGCGCTGCCCTTGGTGGAGAAGCTCAGGATGGCGGTGATGGGGTCGATCTTGGCGATAGCCTTGGCGGTGTCGGCAGTGCAGATGGCGATTTCGGCCAATTGCTCAGCTGTCGGCATGGGTGTGACGGCACAGTCGGCGAAGACCATGCGGCCGTTGGTGCCGTAGGGGCATCCTTCGGGCAGGAACATCGTGAAAGCACCGCTGACGCAGGTCACGCCAGGCACGGTTTTGATGATTTGCAGGGCAGGACGGAGCATGTCGCCCGTGGTGCTACGGGCACCGCTGACGAGACCGTCGGCCTCACCAGCCTTGACCATCAGGATGCCGAGATACATGAAGTTCTGGGCCAGTTCGTCAGCTTGTTCGGGGGTCATGCCCTTGGCTTTACGGAGTTCGTAAAGCAAATCTGCATATTTCTGCTTGTCGGGGTTGTTCTTTGGATCGATGATACGGGCCTTGCCGATGTTCTGGAGACCAAATTCTGCAGTCATTTCCTTGATCTTCTCAGCGGGACCGATGAGGATGATGTCGGCGACACCGTCAGCCAAAAGGCGGTCGGCGGCTTTCAGGGTACGGGGCTCGTCGCCCTCGGGGAGCACAATGCGCTGCTTGTTAGCTTGGGCATTGGCAATGATTTCTTGCATTAAATCCATATTCAGTTGTTTAATTGTTGATTGATTATTGTTTAATTGATGATTTCAGAAATTAGACCTGCAAAGTTAGGAAAACTTTGCCTTGATTTGCAAATAATGCATTATTTTTGCAGCGCAATTTGAAAGTTATTCATGCCACAATACCCCGACATATTCTATCATCCCTTTGCGCAGACGACTCAAGCCGCTGACACAGTGCAGGCTGTCGATACCATCGCCTGCGATAGTGTGGTGCCGAGTTTTATCACTTCGGGTTTTGATGGCACGCTGACGCCTTTGGTACGCATGAGCTATGAAATCCTTCAAGGCTGGAATTTGGCCTTGTTGGGCGTATTGCTGTTGCTCATTGTTCTCAACAAGCAACTCTATCCCCGCCAGTTCCGTCAGGTGCTGTCGGTGCCGGGTGGCGTAGCTCACACCAACCAGTTGTTGAGAGAGTGGAATCCTGTGCGCAGTTTCCTTTGCGTTTCGTTCACTATGGGGTACATCCTCCTTATGGCGCTTTTTGTGCAAAAGAGTTGTGTGGTATTGTCGCATGATGTGCTGTCCTACAATAGTTGGTCGATGTTTTGGACCATTTGTGGTTGTATGACGGGATGGGTGTTACTCCGTTATCTGATGCTGCATCTTGTCAATTGGCTCTTTGAGACTCGCGATACGGTTGATCGACAAATGTCGGTCCAGTTTTCCATATCCATTTTCACCCTCATCGTGATGATGCCAGTCGTACTGCTTTTGATTTATAATCCAACAAAATATTTTGTTTGGATTGGCATTGGTTTATTGGGATTGGCGGCCATTTTCAGGCTGGTTTTGGGCATTATTGAGACGAGAGTTGCAACAAAATTATCCGCGTTTTATATTTTTTTGTATCTTTGCGCCCTCGAAATCGCACCCGTTGCAACACTCGTGACCGCAGGCTGGCGATACTTTAGTCAGGGAACTGTTTTTTAATGAGTTATACAACTCGGATGTGGGAATAATTGAGCACTTTTACGTTCATAAAAAGAGTAAAAAGAGATGAAGATTAAGTCAATCTTGGTGTCACAACCCAAGCCTGCCGACATTTCGAAGACACCCTTTGCCGACATGATGAAGAAATACGGTGTGAACTTCACTTTCGAGAAGTTCATCAAGCTCGATGATGTCACGGCAAGTGAGCTTCGTCAAGAACATATCAAACTTCCGGAATATACAGCCATCATCCTCACCAGCCGCAATGCCATCGACCATTTCTTTAGGGTGGCCAAGGAGATGCGCTACGCTGTTCCTGAAACGCTGAAATATTTCTGCATCAATGAGTCGACAGCTTTTTACCTTCAGCGCTATGTGCAATATCGCAAGCGCAAGGTGTTCTACGGCAACCAAACCTTGAACGACCTCATCGACATCATGAAGAAGCACAAGGATGAGAAATACCTTTATTGTTGCTCCGACATCAGTTCCGACTCGACCATCGACCTGCTGACCGCCGCTAAGTTGAATTTCACCAAGGCGGTGATGTTCCGCACGGTGCCCGCCGATTTGAAGGATGTGGTGAAAATCAACGAATATGACATGCTGGTCTTCTTCAGCCCTGCCGGAATCCACTCGCTGAAAGAGAACTTCCCTGATTTCGAACAGAAAGAGGTCGCCATCGGTGGTTTTGGCGAGGCCACCTGCCAAGCCATCATTGATGCGGGCTTTGAACTCAATTTCCGTGCACCTACCCAGACGGCTCCTTCAATGACCATGGCCATTGAGGAATACATCGCCGCCGAGTATAAGAAGAGCAAGAAGAAATAAACACCTGTCTTCCAAAGCGTTTTAACCAATGACGGCTACGGAGAGACTCCCGAAATACGAAAGGATCTGTAAGGAAAACGACATTCAGGCGCTTTTCGATAAGGGTCATGGCTTCAGCGTGTATCCTTATCGTGTTGTCTTTCTGTTTCGACACGACGAGAATCATCCGGTCACTGTCCGGTTATTGGTTTCGGTTTCGAAGAAACGCTTTCACCACGCCGTCAAGCGGAACCGAGTGAAACGGTTAATCCGCGAGTCGTGGCGCCGCAACAAGGCTGCGCTTTACGAAATCTGTGAAAAAGATAATATTTCCTTGGATGTAGCGTTAGTCTATACGGCTACGGTCATCCACAGCTACGAAGAGATGTTAGCCAAGACGAAGAAAGCTGTTAACGAGCTGATTATCAAATATAATTCAACTAAGCTCAACAACCATGAGACGCATCGCCCAACTGCCGGCTAAGTTCCTGATTCTCTTGATTCGGATCTATCAGGTGACGCTGTCGCCCTTCATTGGAAAGAGTTGCCGCTACATACCCACCTGTTCCAACTACGGCATCGAGGCGATTCAGAAATATGGCTTCTTCAAAGGTGGCTGGCTCACCTTCAAGCGTGTCCTCTCCTGCAACCCGTGGGGGGGCAGTGGATACGACCCAGTGCCTTAGCCCGTCCCGAGGGACGATACTTTATTAACCCGATGCAAGCCCAGCGCAGTTTCGGGGCAAAACAACAAGCAAAATGAAAAGAATAACAACCACCCTAATCCTCACCCTGTGCCTCTCCCTGAGCCTAGTCGCCCAAGAGAAACAGAACAACTTCGAAATCGCCAAGAGCCTCGACATCTATAACAGCCTCCTGCGCGAGCTCAACCTCAATTATGTCGACGAAATCAATCCGGGCGAACTCAACGAGGCCGCCATCAAGGCCATGCTTGATGGCCTCGACCCATATACGGTCTTCATCCCTGAGTCTGACATCGAGAACGCCAAGTTCATGACCACAGGCGAGTACGGTGGCATCGGCGCTGTCATCCAATATGACGGTGAGTTCACGAGAATCTCCGAACCTTATTACGGCTGGCCGGCTCAAAAAGCAGGCATCATCGCTGGCGATATCATTCTCGAGGTGAATGGCGTGGACTGCAAAAAGAAGAACACCCAGGAAGTTAGTGACCTGCTGAAGGGACAGCCTGGCACTGAAGTGACAATGAAACTTAAGCGTTACGGTCAAGAGAAGCCATTGGAGATCAAACTGAAGCGCGAAAAAGTGAAAATCGACAACATACCTTATTATAAGGTGTTCGATAATGGTGTCGCTTATCTCTCACTGAGTGGTTTTACTCGCGATGCGGCTAGAGAGTTGAAGGAGAAGTTCATGGAGATGCGCAAAGATCGCCAGCTGAAAGGTTTCATCCTTGACTTGCGCGGCAATGGAGGCGGTCTGATGAATGAGGCAGTCGACATTGTCAACTTATTCATTCCCAAAGGCAAAGCTGTCGTTTCGATGAAGGGTAAGGCTGCCAATGCCAACAGTATGCACCCCACTACCAACGACCCTGTCGACCTTGAGATTCCTTTGGCCATCCTTGTCGATGGCAACAGTGCTTCGGCCAGTGAAATTGTGGCAGGTGCTATCCAGGATTATGACCGTGGTGTCATCATCGGTCAAAGGACATTCGGTAAAGGATTGGTGCAGAATATCTTGCCTCTGAGCTACAATACGCAGATGAAAGTCACGGTGGCGCATTATTACATCCCGAGCGGGCGCTGCATTCAGGAAATCGACTATTCGCACAAGAAAGACACCACCCAAATGAAGAAAGACACCCTTGGCAAAGCCTTCAAGACCATGGGCGGTCGCACAGTCTATGAAGGTCACGGCATTACCCCTGATGTGAAAGTCGACCGCGACCCCTATGCTACAGTGACGGCCTATCTCTATGCCAAAAACTACATCTTCGACTATGCCAATAAGTACTACAGCGAGCATAAGAGCATCGATTCCGCCGACCGCTTCCAGATTGATGAAGCCACCTATCAGGACTTTATGAAGTTTGTGAAAGACAAGAAGTTCAGCTATACCACTGAGAGCGAGAAAGCTATTGCGAAGTTGAAGAAGACTGCAAAGGATGAGGGGTATCTCGACAAGATTCAGCCTCAGATTGACCTTTTGGAGAAGAACCTCGCCGCCGAGAAGGACAAAGACCTCCTTAGCAACCGCAAGGACATTGAGGAGTTGCTGCGTTCGGAGATTGTGGGGCGTTACTATTATCAAAAGGGTCGTATCGTCACCTCGTTGAACGACGATCCCGACCTGAAACGCGCTTTTGAAATCTTGCTTAACACTAACGGCAAAGACGAATACCACACCATCCTGAGTGGCAAGTGATGACCTCAAAGGCTTCCATACGACCCTATCTGAACCAAGCCTATCTTTTGGGTTTGCTGATGGTGGCGGTGGGACTCACGCTGTCGCCCTTCTTGATGGGCATGTCGCAGTTTTGGCTTGTCATCGTCTGGTTCGTTGATGCCCTTACTCCCCCTTTTAAGGGGGCCGGGGGGATTAAAACAAAACTTTCCCGCTTCTTCCACAACAAAGCCGCCGTCCTCCTGGTTGCTTTCTACCTCATGCATGTTGTTGGTCTGCTCTGGACTTCCGATTTCCAGTATGCCCTGAAAGATCTTCGTGTAAAGTTGCCCATTTTGGTCATGCCTTTTGTGCTGTCGAGCATGAAACCGCTTGACCGCAAGCGTTTCAACATAGTAATGCTCATCTATGTGCTTTCGGTGTTTATCGCCACGCAGTTCAGTTTCATCCGTTACATGCAGCATAACTATGAGGATATCCGCGAGATTTCCCATTTCATCAGCCACATTCGCTTTTGTCTCAACATTGTCTTCTGCATCGCCATTATTGGGTGGTATCTTTATAATCGGGCAGTAAAGTCTCCAGTTCCAGCCTTTGGTGTTAAAAGAGCCATTGACCGTTTCTTGCAATGGTTCCTTCTGCTATGGTTCATCTATCAAATCTACATCTTTGAATCCTTGTCAGGCTATGTTATTCTGGCAGCTGTTGTCATCGCTTCAGCTGTGTATGCCTTCCTGCAATGGAAAAAGGGTAGGGGATGGCGCATTGCCATTGGACTCTTTGCTGTCGGTGCAATAGCGGCTGTTGTGGCAGTAGTGATGTCTGTCGTCAAACCTTTGATAGAGGTGAAACCTGTGGATTTCAGCACTTTGGAGAAGAAAACCGCTCAAGGCAACTATTATTGGCACGATACGATTTGCTTTCCTATAGAGGATGGCAAGTATGTGGGGCTGTATTTCAATCGTAACGAATTGCGTGAGGCATGGTCTATGCGCAGCAACATGCCTTTTGAAGGTACAACGACAAACGGAGAGAACCTTGAGACAACCTTGGCGCGTTATCTTACCTCCAAAGACCTTCGCAAGGATGCCGAAGGCGTAATGGCTTTGACCGACGAAGATATCCATAACATTGAGCAGGGTGTGGCCAACTACAACAATTGGAAGCATCCCGGCTTGCGGGCGCGCCTTTCTTCGACCTTGTTCGAATACAACCTCTATCGTCGTTACAACAATCCGAATGGCGGCTCGCTTTCGCAAAGGATTGAATTCACTAAGGCTTCATTCCATATCATCGGGCAGCATCCCTGGTTCGGTGTGGGTACGGGTGATGTGCCGCAGGCTTTTGCCCAGACCTATGACGAGATTCAATCCCCGTTGAAAGAGGAATTCCGTTTCCGTGCTCACAATCAATATCTTGCCATTGCAGTGGCTTTCGGCCTTGTGGGCTTGGCATTTTTCTTGTTTGTCCTGCTCTATCCTTGGTTTGCGTCGAAACGGAATCACACCTATTTGTATATGGTGTTTCTCGTCATCATCTTGCTTTCGATGTTTCCCGAGGACACTTTGGAGACTCAAGCTGGTGCCACCTTGTTTGCCTTTTTTGTTTCCTTGCTGCTATTTGTCAGCCCTGCTTCCCGTCAGAAATAGATTCCCTTCGGGAATGGCGTAAATAATTCTGTGTTTTGCGGCGGCAGGATAAGCTTACGCATTGTAAACGAAAAAAGCCGCCGCTAATTAAAAACTTTCTATTCCATTCCCGAAGGGAATCCCTTTGGAACAACTATCTATGAGAGATTGTTGTAAGATTAGCATTAAGATTCAATAATTCAAAAGTTTTCTATATCTTTGCGGCAACAATACCAACAATCATGAGGAAAGAACAATTTGTCTGCCCCTATGAGGTATATGACACAATGGAAGAGTTGCCGCAGCAGGATGCTGAATTGATGCGTCGTGCCCACGAGGCGGCTCGTAATGCATACGCGCCCTATTCCAAGTTCAATGTGGGTGCCGCCTTACGATTGGCCAATGGAGCCGTCGTGTTGGGTAATAATGTCGAAAATGCAGCCTATCCCAGTGGTCTCTGTGCCGAGAGGGTGGCGATGTTTGCTGCTATGGCACAATATCCAGGCGTTCCTTTTGAGGCTTTGGCGGTGACGGCGTGGTCGGCTTCCAAGAGTATCGAGGAACCTGTCGCCCCTTGCGGGGCTTGTCGCCAGGTGATGGTAGAGGTGGAGCAGGTGTCGAAACAGCCTCTGCGCGTACTTTGCCAAGGCGACACAGGACCCATCATGGTCTTCGACGGCGTTGAGTCGCTGATGCCGTTCATCTTCTTGGACAAGTTCCTTTAATCGTTTTCTGTAGGAGGAACTATGGGAGCAGCCTCGACGGGTCGCTTGGGCTGAGCCTTTTTCCAACTCCATACGATGAGTCCAATCGTAATCATCGCGCTCACCGCGATAATCAAAACATTTTGAGTTTCCCCAAAACTCTCTGCGTCTTCAAGCATCCCTATGTTGTCTAGGTAATAGAGGACAACGGTCGCACCATTGTTGACAAAGTGCATCAACATACTGGTCCATAGCGAGTTGGTGATGTAGAACATATATCCTAACAACATTCCGAGAAACATTCTGGGCAAGAATCCGTAGAACTGGAAATGGATAAAGGAGAAGATGGCCGCCGAAAGGATGATGGCGACATGCGGGTTCATCTTTCGCGTCAGCGACTGCTGCAATACGCCTCTGAATGTCAGTTCTTCACCCACGGCAGGTATCAATGCAATGATGACCAAGTTGAACAGCATTCCGCAGAAGGTGGTGACATTCAGCATTTTTTCGGTAGCGGCTTGTGCCGTCTCTTCCAAGGCTTTCATATACTCCTCAAGCTTGGCAAAAGCGCCCCCAAGGTTCATGCTTTCGTTCCAAGTGGTCAGGCTGGTGGTGACGGGTATGGAAACGAACATTACGGCCACACCTATTAATATAAGCCACCACGGCGGCGTGAGTTTGCGGAGACCCAAGTCGTGCATTTGATGCTCCTTGCGTGTGATGAAATAATACACGATGGGCGGCACCACGAACATGAAAATGGAACTGATGCCTTGACCGATTTTCATTCCTGTATCGCCTACAAAAATGAATATGGCTGATGCTGCAACTCCTATCAGGCCGCTAATCAATAAGATAACCAAAAAGAGGAGAATTCTTACCATTCCCGAAGATTGTTTCAAGTTGTCTGTCATAAGCAGTTTATTTTGCTGCAAAGATACACTTTTTGTAATTTTGCAACGAAAAAGCAAAGGCCCCTGAGCCCGAGGTTGCTGAGCAAAGTCGAAGCATCGAAGGGCCGATTTAAATAGAAATATCTCAATGTACAAACTCGCCCACCTCGAATTCGATCATTATCCCTTACTCCTTGCACCCATGGAAGATGTGTCGGATCCTCCGTTCCGCTATGTCTGCAAGATGTTTGGTGCTGATGTGGTTTACTCGGAGTTTATCTCCGCCGACGGCCTCATCCGTGATTCGGTAAAGAGCATCAAGAAGCTGGATTTTGAGGAATTTGAGCGTCCTGTAGGTATTCAAATCTTTGGCAATGCCGTCGAACCTATTGTGGAGGCAGCGCGTTATGCCGAGACAGCCCATCCCGACATTATTGATATCAATTTCGGTTGCCCGGTGAAAAAGGTGGCCTCGAAAGGCGCGGGATCAGGTATCATGAATGACATCCCTAAGATGGTGGCCATCACCAAGGCCGTTGTGGAGGCAGTGAACACACCTGTGACGGTGAAGACCCGCTTAGGCTATGACAACGAACACCGCGAAATTGTCGACATTGCCGAACGCCTGCAAGATGTGGGCATTGCTGCCCTGACCATCCATGGCCGCTTGCGCACCACCAAATACAGCGAGCCCGCCGACTGGACCCTCATCGGAGCGGTGAAAAACAATCCCCGTATGCACATTCCCATCATCGGCAATGGCGATGTGGTGGATGGACCTTCAGCCAAGCATTTCAAGGACACCTACGGCGTGGACGGACTGATGATTGGTCGCGCTACCTACGGCAATCCATGGATTTTCAGCCAGGTTCGACATTATTTGGAGACAGGAGAGCAATTGTCTTCGCCAGATGTGGCAGAACGCGTAAGGGTGAGTAAAATTCATCTGCAGCGTTCCATCGAGTGGAAGGGCGAACACATTGCTTTATTGGAAATCCGCAAGCATTGGGCTGCCTATTTTAAAGGTTTACCGAATTTCAAGCCGTTCAAGATGCGGTTAATGGAGACTTTGTCCGTGGATGAAGTTTATGCCATTCTTGATGAAATCGATGAGACTTACAATGGGATTTAACAACATAAAACCTTATATGTCATTGCGGGCTTGACCCGCAATCCCCTTTGCGCGAAGGACACCTTTCAGCGTAGGGGATGGCGGATCCTTGTCCGCCATGACGGTAAAAGGTGAAATGTGGATCTCCCTAAAAAATCAGACCACCCCTTCCTTCAAAACCCCTTTCTCAAACAAGTTGCGCACCAACTCTTCACGGCTAATATGATAGGTATTGATGCCCAATGACTTGGCAACCTCGATATTTGCAGCCGTGTCATCGATGAAAAGGGTCTCTTCAGGCAATAGTCCTTCATGGTCAAGAATCAGTTCAAAGAAGCGCGGGTCGGGTTTTTCCAAGTGTTCGGCAAAGGAAAAATACGACTTGTTGAACAGTTCGTCAAACTCGTTGTAGCCGAAGCGTAGTTGCAAGTCCCTGACATACAAATCGTAATGAATCACATTGGAGTTGCTCATCAAGAAAATCTTGTAGTGTTTTCTGATTTGTTCCAGGGCGGCGATGCGTTCGCGGGGAATGTCCAAGAGCATGGCGTTCCAAATGGCATCAAACCTTTTGTCAGTCATTTTCTCCAGTCCAAGGAGAGCTTTGGTTTTTTTGCGGAAGGTGGGGGCAGTGTAGATGCCTGTGTCGAATTTGCTCATGATGTCTATAAACTCCTTGGAATGAGCAAGTTCAGAAGTACTGATGCCCATTTTTTCAAGTTCTTTATAAACAATGCTTTCGTCAATGTCGAGGACCACGCCGCCGAGGTCGAAGATGATATTCTTGATTTTTGCGCTCATTTTTGAGAAAATTTCAGTCTAATTCGGTGCAAAATTGTAAATTTGCAGCGCAAAAAGCAAGAAAAAAGGCGGAAATCTTTGCTTTGGACTTGTTTTTTTGCGGTCCCATAGCGCAGTTGGTTAGAGCAACTGACTCATAATCAGTAGGTCCTAGGTTCAAGCCCTAGTGGGACCACAACGATAAAGGCGAGGCTTCAAACAAAGCATCGCCTTTATTCATACTTATTCTTCTTTTACAAACTTCCATTCGTTGGTCTCGCAAGAATATTCGTAGACATATTTGTTGGTGTCTTCAAACCAATAAGCAAGTGTTATTTCGTTGCCTTCATCAGTGGCTGTCAAGAAGTGTACATACACCTCAAAGGTATTTCCTTTTAAATAATAATGAACTTCTATTACATTTAGTCCTTTTTTTAGATCCTTCTTAAACTTCTTATTATTATACCAAGAGATGGTATTAAGTCCTATGTTCTCATAAAAAGACTTGTTTTGCTTTGTGGGATTATTTGGAAGGCCATCGCAGCGTAATACTAGCGGATGTCTAAGTTGAGGCATATTTATGCCTGAACTTTCCCAACTTTCATATTCTTTTTTGCTTTTTATAATGCATTCTTCAAGCATCCGTAAGAGTTGGTCTTCGGGTTCGTTGCTTGTCTGTGTTGTTTCAGGTTGGTCTGATGCTACTTCTTGTGCCTGTGTAATTCCGCAAATAAGCAGAAAGGAGAGCAATAATAGTAATTTGTGTTTCATTGTTGAATTTTTTTTGGCAAAGATAATGTTTTTTCAGATATGCAAAAGCATTTATTGCATTTGGCTGTAATCCCTTGCAAGGCCGCCTTGCGAGGTCTCCTTGTAGAGCGATGGCAGGTCCTTGCCGGTTTCTTTCATCGTCTCCACGACTTTGTCGAACGAAACGCGGTGGTGGCCGTCGGAGAAAGTGGAGTAGATGTTGGAGTCAAGGGCACGGGCGGCGGCATAGGCGTTGCGCTCAATGCAGGGAATCTGTACGAGACCGCACACGGGGTCGCAGGTCATACCCAAATGGTGCTCAAGGGCCATCTCGGCGGCATATTCGATTTGGGCCGGACTCCCGCCAAACAGTTGGTTGGCAGCAGCGGCAGCCATAGCGCAAGCCACACCCACTTCACCTTGACAGCCCACTTCAGCGCCCGAGATGGAGGCGTTGGTACGCACGATGTTGCCTACCAAGCCTGCCGTCACCAAAGCGCGGACGATGCGTTGGTCAGTGAAGTCATAACTCTTTGAGAGATGATACAATACGGCTGGCATCACGCCACACGACCCACAGGTCGGTGCCGTGACAATGACACCGCCCGAAGCGTTTTCTTCAGAGACAGCCAAGGCGTAGGAATAAACCAAGCCACGGCTTTTCAGAGTGTGCGTGTAGCCCGAGGCTTTGATGTGGTAGGTGGCGGCTTTGCGACTCAAGTTGAGCGGTCCGGGAAGGACACCCTCGGCTTGAAGACCGCGCTCAACGGCAGCCTTCATTACTTGCCAAACCTCCAGCATGTAGTCCTCAATCTCCTTTTGGTTCTCGTATTCGTACACATACTCCCAATAGGTGCGCCCCGTGCGCTCGCACCAGTTGAGTATGTCGGTCATCTTTGAAAGTGGATAGACCTCGGGCGATTCATCCAATTTGCCTTCTTCGGCCAGGTTGCCGCCGCCTATGCTGAACACCTGCCAATCACCAAGAAGGTTTTTCTCTGCATCGAAAGCCTTGAACAACATACCATTAGGGTGGAACGGAAGGATGACATCTGGCTTCCAAACGATTTCGGTGGGTGCCTGAAGGGTGTCGAGGATGGCCTTGTCGGTCATGTGACCCTTGCCCGTGGCGGCGAGGCTGCCATAAAGTGTCACCTCAAACGAGGTCGCGTTGGGGAAACGGCTATTGAACAGGGAGGCCGCCTTCTGCGGTCCCATGGTGTGGCTGCTCGAAGGGCCTACACCAATCTTGTAAATGTCTTTGATGGTTTTCATGGCGCAAAGTTAGGAAAAAAACTTACCTTTGCAGCCAATAATAATGAAGAATATGGCAGAAGAAAACAAACCCTTGACCGAATTGGACGAACTGGGCGAATTCGGCCTTATCGATCAGCTGACGCAGGACTTCCCTTTGCGTAATGCTTCATCGCTGAAAGGCGTCGGCGACGATGCCGCCGTCATCAACCACGAAGGCTACCGCACCCTTGTCTCAGTCGACATGCTCATCGAAGGCATCCATTTTGATATGACCTACTGTCCGCTGAAACACCTTGGCTACAAAGCGGCTGTCAGCAATTTTTCTGACATTTATGCCATGAACGGCACCCCTACGCAGATTGTGGTCGGACTGGGTGTGTCGAGCCGTTATACCGCCGAAGCATTGGATGAGTTGTATGCTGGCATCCGATTGGCTTGCGAGCGCTACAATGTCGACATGGTGGGTGGCGACACGACCAGCAGCAAGACTGGTTTGGTCATCTCCATCACGGTCATTGGCATGGCCAAGGAAGAGGACATCGTCTACCGCAGCGGTGCCAAGAAGAACGACCTGCTCTGCGTGAGCGGTGACTTGGGTGGAGCATACATCGGCTTGCTCATCCTTGAGCGTGAAAAGGCCGAGTTCCTCTCCAATCCCAACATGCAGCCCCAATTGAAGGGCATGGATTATGTGCTTGAACGCCAGTTGAAACCCGAAGCACGCAAAGACATCGTGGAACAGCTGAAGACCTTAGGTATCAAACCTACCTCGATGATCGACATTTCCGACGGTTTGGCCTCCGAAATCCTGCATCTCTGCAAGGAATCTGGCGTAGGTTGTCAACTTTATGAAGAGCGCATTCCCATCGACCCGACCACGGACAAGATGGCCAAGGAGTTCCAAATCGTACCTTCGGTGGCGGCTTTGAGCGGCGGCGAGGACTACGAACTGCTCTTCACCATTGACCAAAAGGACTACGAGAAGATACAGACCATGTCGGCAGATGTCACCGTCATCGGCTACATGACGGACGACAAAGGCGTTGCCGAGATGATTACCCCCGACAACCATGTCATTCCTATCAAAGCCCAAGGCTGGGACCATATGAGGAAGAAACAGGAATAGTTTACTCCCCCTAGCCCCCTCTCTGAGGGGGAACAGCTTATTTTTATATGGAAGCTGTTCCCCCTTTAAAGGGGGCTAGGGGGGATTAAAAAAACAAACTGCATGCAAGATCTGCCAGAAATAGTAAAACAAAAGCTCGCCGCGCTACCCAACAAGCCTGGCGTGTATCGCTATTTCGACAAAAACGGTACCCTCATCTATGTCGGCAAGGCCAAGAACCTGAAACGCCGCGTCAGCAGTTATTTTAATAAGGAGCAAGTCGGCAAGGCGCGCGTCTTGGTAAGCAAAATCGCCGACCTTGAATACAGCATCGTCGATTCGGAGTCGGAGGCACTGCTGCTTGAGAATACGATGATTAAGCAGTACAAGCCGCGCTACAACATCATGCTCAAGGATGACAAGACCTACCCTTGGATTTGCATCAAGAAGGAGGCTTTTCCGCGAGTTTTCTTGACACGAAGAAAAGTGAACGACGGCTCGGAGTACTTCGGCCCTTATCCCTCGGTGCGTACAGCGCATATTCTGCTGGACTTGCTCAGTCAAGTTTACAAGGTGCGTTCCTGTCGCACGCCTTTGACGGAAGCTGGTGTCGAAAAAGGCAAGTATAAGGTCTGCCTCGACTATCATATCCACAAATGCAACGGCCCCTGCGAAGGTTTGATTTCCAAAGAAGACTACAATGCCATGATTTCGGAGATTCGCGAAGTCATCAAAGGCAACTTGGGGTGGGTGCTTCGAGGCTTGAAATCGGCCATGATGGACTATGCCTCCCGCATGGAGTTTGAAGAAGCTCAGCTCATCAAGGAGAAATATGACCTTTTGGAGGAATATCGTAGCCGTTCCACTGTGGTCAGTGCCACGATTCATAATGTGGAAGTTTTTTCATATGTTGACGAGGGCGAATCTTTCTATGTCAACTATATGAAGGTGAAAGATGGTGCCGTGGTACAGAGCCATTCCTTTGAGATGAAACGCAAACTGGAAGAGACGCCTGAAGAGCTATTGTTGCTTGCTGTTACCGACTTGCGGCAGCAGTTTGGCGACCATGCTCCTGAAATCATCGTGCCTATGAAATTGGATTACCCCTTTGATGAGGTCCAAATGACTATCCCGCAGCGTGGTGACAAGCTCAAACTTCTCGACCTCTCGCGCCGCAATGCCATCCAGTATAAGATTGACTTGGAAAAACAACTTACTTTGGTTGATCCTGAAAGGCACCAAAAACGCGTGCTCAACAGCCTCAAGGATGCTTTGCAACTTGAAGTGGTACCTGAAGTCATTGAATGTTTCGACAATTCCAACTTCCAGGGCGACTATGCCGTGGCGGGCATGGTGCAGTTTGTGAACGGCAAACCCAACAAGGCGGGCTACCGCCATTTCAACATCAAGACCGTGGAAGGCCCCGATGACTACGCTTCAATGAAAGAGGTGGTGCGCCGTCGCTATTCAAGGCTGATTGAGGAAAACAAGCCTTTGCCCAACCTCATCATCACTGATGGCGGCAAGGGACAGATGGAGGTAGTGCGTCAGGTGATTCAAGATGAGTTGCATGTCGACATTCCCATTGCGGGTTTGGCTAAGGACGACCGTCACCGCACGAATGAATTGCTGTTCGGCTTCCCGCCGCGCGTGGTGGGCTTGAAACCTAATTCAGAGGTGTTTCGACTATTGGCGCATATCCAAGATGAGGTGCACCGTTTTGCCATCACCTTCCATCGCAAGAAGTTCGAGAAGGGCTTTATGCATTCCGAGTTGGCCGACATCAAGGGAATAGGGAAGAAAACGGCAGAGAAGCTGTTGCTCGAATTGAAATCCGTGAAAGGCATCAAGGAGACTTCGTTGGAGCGCCTTGCCGAGATTGTTGGCTCCGCCAAGGCAGAGATAGTTTTCAAGCATTTTCACCAATAAAAAAATCCGACGCAACGCGCCGGATTTTTCATTTCACCTTTCTCCAACTGCTTACTGCAGCTTGAAGAACACAGGAATCTGATAAGACACACGCACGGCCTTACCACGCTGCTTGCCGGGTTTCCATTTCGGCATCGACTTGACAACGCGCATGGCTTCTTCGTCGCAGCCACCACCGATGCCACGGAGCAGCTTCACATTGGAGACGGAACCATCAGGCTCAACAACGAAACCGATGAACACACGGCCTTGGATACCAGTCTCACGGGCAATCTGAGGATACTTGATGTTTTTACCAACATACTCCATCAGTTTGGCCTCGCCGCCAGGGAAGGCAGGCATCTCTTCCACAATCTGGAAAATCTCCTGCTCCACAACTTCTTCTTCAACAACCTCAGGAGCAACGTACTCTTCGATGACTTCGTTCTGCTCCACTTCGGCGTTGATGTTGAGGTCTTCAGTCTCTACATCGTCTTCCACAATTTCGAGCTGTGTGGTCTGCTGGGGCTGTTCCACAGGTTGTGGCTTTTGTTCCTCTTGCTTGGTGATTTCCACCATTTCCTCGTCCAGTACGACCTCGCGATTGAGCAGGCTCTCGTCAATCTGGCGCTTGTCGTAGCTCTTGTGTTCGAAGGCCAACCAAGCAATGAGCAAGCTGATAATCATACCTATCTGCATGAACATCAGTTTCTTGTTCTCAAGATTAGCCTTAGGTGATTTTTTCTCTTCCATGGTACTATGTTTTTAAATTCTACTTTTCAATTGACGATGCGAAAGTAGTAATTATTTGCTTATAAAACGCAACTGAAACGAATTTTATTTTTTGCGGCGAAAAAAAAGATAAAAAATAAGTACGCCTAAGCCTGTGCCGATGCTGTCGGCGATGAGGTCACGCCAATCTCCTGAGCGGTGGAGCACTGTAATTGTTTCCTGCATAATCTCGGTCAGCCCGCCATAAGCGATGCTGATGAGGATGGTGAGTAAAATGGCTCTTTTTTTGTATGATAAATCATTGGAAACGAATTGCTTACGATAACCCCAAAGGCAGGCAAAGGCGAATCCTGCGTACATGATGACATGTGCCACTTTGTCGAGGCCTATGGCAGGCTTGACGCGGGGAAATAAAGAACCCGGGAGTCCGGTTAGAATCAGGATGACGATTCCGCACAGGATTCCCGGGATGCTATTTCTGGTCAGTCGTTCCAATGATTAACCGATCTTTGCTTCGTAAGCAGCGGCATCAAGGAGGCCGTCGAGTTCAGCGACGTCGTTCACTTTGATCTTGATGATCCAAGCTTCGCCGTAGGGGTCGCTGTTGACGAGCTTTGCATTTTCCTCATCAGCGAGGGCTTCGTTGACTTCGAGGATTTCACCAGCCACGGGCATGAGCAGCTCAGCGGTGGTCTTCACGGCTTCGATGGCGCCGAATTCTTCTTGAGCGTCAAGGGTCTCGCCGACGATGTCGGGGTCAACATCAACGAAGGTGATGTCGCCAAGTTCGTGTTGTGCGTAATCGGTGATGCCGACGTAGGCTTCTTCGCCTTCGAGGCGGATCCATTCGTCGTCGTTGGTGTACTTCAGATTTGCTGGAATGTTCATTTGATGTATGTTTTAAAGTGTTTTGATTTAACTTTGTTTAAGTTTCAATTTGGCTGCGAAATTACATATTTTAGTGGCTCACTCTGCATTTTACTGAAAAATTTATTGTGCCAGGCTGAGTCGGAGGGTGACGCCGCCGTAAGTGGTGGAGTTTCTGAAGGTGTTGGCCACCTCGGGAATCGAGAGGTCGTACTTGAAGAAGGCTTGTGCTGACAAGCGTTGGCTGAAGTTGTAGTCGGCGGTGAGATAGAAGTTGATCTTGTTCTGGCCGGCCGACACTTGGTTGTTGTTCTCATCGATGCGGCGCAGTATGGTAATGTCTCTCTTGTAGCCGATGTCGAGTTTCAGCACGAGGTCGTTCTTGATGGTTTGTGCCTTGCCACCACTACCAATAGGAGTGACATTGAATGAAAGGTCCTTGATACGGTAACCGCCTCCGACCACGATTTCGCGTGCATTCACCTCAGTGAGTTGGTTGTTGGCGAAACTCAGGGTCAGCGTCCTCGACTTCTTGAATTGGAGGTTGAAGGTCATGGAGTTTTGCAGTCCGAGGTCAACGCCAACCAGAGGAGCGAATTGTTCGTTCAGGACAATCTGGGAGATGTCGTACTTGGGGATGATAAGGTCAGAGTTCTCGAAGGTCTGAACGCTGTTGTTCTCGTTGTAGTAAACATTGGTTGCCCAAGAGTTGATGGCATAGTTCGACTTGTAGCCGTGCGAGATACTGACCGTCTTGAATATCTTACTTATGGATGGGATGTTGGTTAAGCCGTTATAGGTGAAGTTCCAATTGGGCAGCGGGATGCGTGGGAAGGGGTTGAGCGAAATCTTCTCTGCATCTTGACCCGTATAGGCGGCGATGAAGGAGTAGAGTAACACATCCATCGAGCTCGAGCCATAACCTTTCGGGAAGTAGTCGCCCGCGATGCTGTCGAAGGTGTATTCGTTCACATTCTCGATCCATTGAGGGTTGTTGCGGGCGATGCGTTCGGCGATGATCTTTCGGTTCTCCATCAGGTTGTCGAATAACCGCGATGAGGTGGAGTCGGAACTGACGAAGGCGGTACCCGCCATGAAGTAACTCATGCTGAAGTTACCGTTGTTGGTCGGGGTGAAGATGTCAAAGTTGTTGGTGTTCCAATTGTAGCGGAAGTAATGCTGCAAGTTTTCGGCATAGCTTCTGTTACCGGTGAAGTCAATCTTTATGCCAGGTAAAGGCTCGGTATTGACGCGGTAGTTCATGGTCTCAGTCTTGCGGCGGACATATGGCTCGCTGAGGATGGAGTCGGTGGTGAGCCAACGCTTGGCGTCTTCAACGTCAATACTGTTGAGCACAGCTTTCTCGTAGATGTTGGCATCGCTGCCGAAATTGCTGCCGAGTACGAATCCGACACCAGGCGACCAACCCGTCAAGGTATTCATACCAAAGTAATCAGTCTTGGGCATGAAGCCAGGCAGCGACTGTCCGTTGTTGACAGAATAGGTGCCCGACACTTTCTTGACAAGGGTGAGGATGCGCAGCGAGTTGTCAAGCACGATTTTGCCGTAGTTCGTCTTTGTCGTGACCTTAGTGGAATCGGTTGGCTGAGATCCTTCCTCTTTTCCTTTATCGTCTTTGTTCTTCGAGTCTTTTTCCTTTTTGTCTTTTCCTTTGCCTTTCTGGTCTTTTTCGTTCCTGCCGTCGTTGCGTCGCTGTGGTGTGTTCACCTGTTTCAGGTAAGGCACCTTGTTATAAAGCTTGGTAAAGTCGAGGGTGGCGTTGCCTTGTACGTTGCTGGAGTTGTCAATAGTGTTACCCAAGCGCGGCTGTATGGATTTTGCAGGGGCGGTCCAGTTGTAGGTGCCTTGGTAGTTGGCACTAGCGGTAATCCAGTTGAAAATCGGGATTTTATTAATAGGCAAGGTGTAGCTTGCATTGAAGTTTTGGGTGTAGCGCGACACGGAACCAAGGTTTTTCAGCTCGTTCTTGATGGTGTCTTGCACTTTCTGCCATTTCTCAGGGTCGGTGTTGCGGTCGACGAAGCCAGCGGGCTCGTAGATGTAGGCCTGAGCTTGTGCCGAATAGTCGAAGGTGAGAGCTTTGGTGAGGTCGTAACGCAACTGATAGTTACGCGTCCAGTCCCATTGCTTGGAGTAGGTCGGAATGATATTGATAACGCCGCCGCTCTTGTTGCGCATCTCTCGCTCCGAATAGTAGCGGTACATCTCGGTGTTGAAGACGATGCTCTTGGGAGCGTAGTAGAAGTTGATGTCCTTGATAATCTGGAAAGCGGGTTTCGAAGCCCACTTGGCTTTGGCAAAGGGTTCGACGGGCTTTGGATTGCCGGCGTAGTTGTAACCCAAACCGCCCCGATAGGTCTTCACCATGTAGGACTTGATGTCGGTGTTCTCCTGGAAGGTTTCACTATAAGCGAATGAAAGGTTGATATTCTCAATGTCGTAGAAGTGCACCTTGGGCATGTTGCCTCGACCGCCTCTCAGTCCTTGGTTGGGGTCTCTTAAGTTTTCTTTCTCTTTTTTGCCCTTGTCTCCTTCGTCATCGTTGCGTTTCTTGGTGACGCGTTCCTTCCTGACATTCATGAAGTTGATGTTCTTCTGACGGGTGTAGTCATGGATGGTGGAGGTGAACTCGGTTCGTTCTTCGTCGCTGTTCATGGCGGCAAGGGCATCTTTCAGCTTGATGTCAGGATCGTAGGGGTTATAAAGCGGTGTGATCTTGTTTTGCCCATAGTCGATGTGCATCGGGATCTTGAGTCCTGTGTTCTCGAGGAACTTGCCCAATTCAAGGTCGGTGGCCACATTAAAGGTGGAATGGGCTTCAAAGGTGTTGTTAGTGATACGGCTGTCCAAGGCACCGAAGCCTGCTGAACTGTATGAGCCGTTAACGCTCACACGACCCAAGTCGGCAAGGGTGGCCTCAATACGACCCGTGGCGGCGATGCCGCCATTGCTGTTCAAGTCGGTGAGTCTCAATTCATTGACCCACAGCACGGCACTCTTGGGTTGGCCGTCGTCAAGTTCCGCGAGGTTTTGTCGTTTCGGGTTGCGGATACCAATCATCATGGCTTCCACATCGCTGATACTCGGGTTACCAATCACCTTGATGGTATGGTAGTAGTCTTTGTTGTCAACCGTGCCCTTCTTGGTCTTTTCGGAGTAGATGTAGTTGAGGCGCACATTGCTGTTGGGCTGGTTCATGGCTTCGTTACGGCGTTGCTTCACCTCAACGAGGTCTTCCAGTCGGATATCCAAGTTGTTGATTTCAGGCCAGATGGCTTCTTCGTTGGTATAGGGTGTGCCCCAAGGTGTCACCTTCAGCGGCACCTCGTATTCGTAATAGTTCTCGGTGAAGTCGGTACCGATACGCATGAAGACGGTGAGGTCTTGGTCTTCGAGCGGCATTTCTTCGTGGGCGGCTTCGGCGTGAACGAACATCTTGAGGTATTTGTATTGTCGCAGGTCGAAGTCAGCGGTCTTGTAGATGGCGCGACCGTCACCGTCCACAAGGTTTTGGACGGTCATTTGCAGCGACTGCTCGTTGATGCGGGTGGTCTGCGTCATGCCGATGACGCGCTCTTGCTGGATGCCGGGCGGGATGACATAAGGAACAGGTTGGCGACGGCTGTTTTCGTCGACGCTGACGGCCGAGATGTCGAATGTGGTCTCGTTGCTGATGTCGTTGGGCTCATATTCGCCCGGGGCTTGGATGCTCTGCGAGTAGGTGCGCCATTCGCCTTTCACGAGGTCGAGCGTGGCGAAACGCAACACGATAGGACGCTGGAAATCGGTAAGGAACATACGCATGAAGCGGATGCTGGAGTAGTCGTCGATACGGCCGATGACACGGTCGGGTTGCCTGACGGGGATGCGGAACTGGTACCAGGTGACGCCGCTAATTTGTCCGTTAGGCAGCGAAACGCCACCGGATTGGAAGATGTCGGCGATGTGGTTCTGGCCGACGACCATCTTGGCGGGGTTGAGGTCGATTTCGTATTGATAGTAGCGTTCTGACTCGCTCAAAGTATTATCGCCGTTGATGTCTTCTGCATTAGGCAAGGTAGAGTTGCTGCTCATATAGCCCTCGGTCTGTTGGATGTCAGCGGGCGAGTTGCCGTCGGGGCCATTGAATTGTTTGTAGCGGGCCAAAATGCTCTTGTGCTCTTCGTCGTCGGGCGAGTCCCAATCGTTGGAACGGAAGTAGTGGTAGTTGTCGCCCGATGGGTCTTTGTAGGCTTGGGCGTAGGCGGCTGAGCCTTCGCCAAAGCGCTCCCTAAGCACACTCAGATAAGTGTTTTCGAAGAAACCGCGTTCGTCCACATCGCGCAAGCCGTCGTAACCCACATCTTGGAATTGACGGGCTTCCGAAGAATTGTTGAAGGTGCTGACGAGGTCTTGCATGGTAGGCACACGACCCCAAATGGTGGTGTCGACATTTTCCACATGTTCCGTTGCTGGCAGACCGTTCTCATAGAACTTGCGACCATCGCGAAGGATGTCTTCTGAGACATCGCCCAAGTTGATGTAGAGTTTACCTGGATTGTCGGCAAATTCCTCGTCGGCGAATGGATCCATCAGCCAGAATTCGATGTATTCGATGTTGGTCGCTTCAAAGTCGGTCGATTCCATCTTGCGCATGATGCCGCCCCAACGGCTTCTCGGGTCTTTCAGCGTACCGTCTTCGTTGATACCGGCGGAGTAGGGTGTCGGGTCCACATCGTAGTTGTATGGACCACGCTCTGCAGGGTAATAGGCAAGGTTGAGCACGGAGATGTTGGTCTGTGTACCGGTTTCGATGTCTTTGTTGGGGAAAAGCTCGGTCTCAAGCACCTGACGGACTGAGTTTTTCGACAGTTCTTCGTTGTCGACATTGGCTGGACGATAGCTATAGTTGCGGTCGTAGAAGACCGAGTTGTCGATGACATACCACGACAGTTTTGCGCGGTTCTTGCCGTAGTCAAGACCCGTATTGGCTGCTCCCTCGGGGAACATGTCGTTTTGGTTTTGTGGTGTGCTGGCCAAGTTCCACAAAGTGGGCAGACGAAGGTCGATGGTCGACTTGGCACCCTCGAAGTCGTCGATGTAGGAAGTGCCAGGTTCGCTGGCCGACTTGGACAGGCCTGGGATGAATCGGGCAAACTCACCGTCCACGTTAATGCGCGAGTTGGCCTTGGTGCTGATGCCAGGCAGGGCGTTGATGAAGCTCGTCAGCCATCGTGCATCGGTGTGGTAACTGAGGTCGGCACCATAGATGGTGTTGGCGATGGCTTCCTCGCCGTAGTTGATCTTTTGGGTGTATGATTTCTCGCCCAAATAAAGGATGGTGGCACCGGCATGGAAGTCTTGGCTGAATTCATGCTCGACACGGGAACCGAGGAAGGTTTTTCGGATGGCGCTGAAGCCTGAGTTCGACTCCAACGAGATGTTGATGGGCGTACCCGAGTTGAGGATGCCTTCGTTGATAATGGTGACACGGCCTAAGGTGTAGTCGACGGTATAGTCGACATTTTCGACGAGTTGCACACCACCAGCCGTGACGTTCACCGAGCCTTGCGCCACATTCATGGCGTTGAGGCTGATTTCGCTGCCCGACTGCGACGAATAATAGCCCTTCAAGCTGAACTTGTTCTTCTCCGAATACTGTTCAGCAGAAGTCTTGGTCATCGTATAAAGCGAGTCGAAGGCGTATTTGTTGGCCAAATTAGGCTCGTCGGGGAAGATCTTTTCGTGGATGTGCTTGCCGAAAGGCTCCAGCACAGGGAAGAAGATGCGGCCGTTCGACGCGTTGATGGTACCGCCTTGGGTTGCGGCATTGTTCAGGAAGTCGAACACACCATCACCCCCCGCGATGGGGTTGTTTTGCGTGGTTAGGTTATCCAAGCCCATCAAATTCAGCAGCGATATGCCTTTCACCGAGCCTTCGGTGAAGTAGCCGTAAGGTGTGCTGTTTGAGTTACCGTTGTAGAAGATGTTCAGCATGAAGTCTTGCGAACCCACTTGATAGGCCCTGATGTTATAGACATTCTTCATCATCAGGTTCCAGATGGGCATCTTCGTGTTGACGGTGGTGCCTTTCAAGAGTTTGGTCACCAATACCTTAGGTGTGTTGATGCCTTGGTCGGAGAACTCACCGACTTGGTAGACCTCGTCGGAACCCACGATGGTGTATTGGTAGGCCACAGCCAAGGTTTGGTTGGCGTTGAGGCTGACATTCAAGGAGATAAAGCCCAATTTCGAATTGACCGAATATTCAGTGCTGCTCAAGCGGCGGGCGTTTTCCACTTTCTCGAAGTCGCGACCCGAGACCATGTAGCCCGACCGTCCGATGCGCATGGGGTCGTTGCTCATGTAGTTGGTCACCGTGCTGATGCTGCGGATTTGCGTGGTGTCCATGCGGGCGACCAGGTTGTTGGCCCCGTTGCGTGGATAGACCTTGGTGTTGGTCGGAGTGACTTCAGGATTGTAGATCCAATCGTCTTTACCTTCGCCCAAATCGTTCAAGGCAAGGATGTTACGCGTGTTTTGCGTCGAGGTATTGGTGTTGGTGATCCAGACCTCGATTTTCGTGATGTTGATGCTTGAGGTGACGGTAGGCAAGGTGGAGAGGGCGGCTTCATATTGGTCGCGGAAGTACTGGCTGAGGAAGAAGTGGCGGTTTTCTTCGTAGTCCAAACAGCTGAGTTCGAATTCATTGGTTTGGGCGCCGCCTTGCACGGTGATGTTCTGCGATTCGCTCTCTTGGTAGGAGACGATGGACGAAATGGTGGTCTTGCCGAACTTCAGTTTGCTCTTCACACCGAACAACTGTTGCGTACCCGTGATGAGGGTGCTGTTGAGCGGGAAGCTGACGTTACCGGCTTCTAGGAGCTGGATGATTTCGTCTTCCTTGCCTTGGTATTTCAGGGCGAGCTTATCCTGGAAGTTGAAGGTCGCCTTGGTGTTCTTATTGATGTTGAAGTTGATCTTGTCGCCGATTTTGGCCATCACGTTGAGTTGGATGTCCTGCTCGAAGACAAAGTCGTTGTGGCGCTTGCGGCGTTCGGTCATCGAGGGGTCGTCGCGGAAGCTATGCTTGAAGCCGAAGGTGAGGTCGACCGAGCCTTGAGGACGGATGTCGATGGTGTTGCTGCCGAAGATGGTCTCGAAGGCCTTGCCGCCGATGAACATGGGCGGGATGATGGAACTACCGTTGGTGGTTGAACGCGCATTCTGGCTGCGGCGTTCCTTCCAGTATTCCTGTATGCCTTGACGGTTCTTATACTCAAAGTATTCGCTTTGCGTGAGGGTGGTGGGAGTGTCGTAATAGAACTGGCCGATACGGCGCTTGAAAGTGTATTGTCCGGTCAGGGGATCATAGATGATTTCGGTCTCGAAGTTGCTGGGGTCGCTGAGGTAGAAAGGCGACTTGTTGTTAAGGTCCAGCAAGGGATTGCCTGTGTTGACCGGGATGGGATAGATCATCTTGTTCGTGTCGGGCTCCACAGTGTATGGGTTGGGGTAGAAAATGTCATAGTTGTGCGCTGCTGCCGTTCGACTGAAAAGTAAGGCGAACAGCAACAGTGACAGCGAGAGGAGGATATATCGTTTCATTGTGTTTTTCAAATGTAGAAGTTTGAATTACAATATTTTAAGCGCTTCTTTAATCAGCGTTTCGACATTGGCGTCGGGCATTTGTTTCAGCAGGCGGTCGAGGGCCTTGTCGACGGCGGCTTTGCTGAAGCCCAATATCGTCAATGCTGATAACGCTTCAGACTTGATTGTATTGTTTGCCACAGCGAATATTTCGGTCGGGAAGTCGTTTTTCTTGAGTTTGTCTTTCAGGTCGATGACGATGCGTTGGGCAGTCTTGGCGCCAATGCCTTTCACTGCTTGTATGGTCTTCACGTCGTCGTTGGCGATGGCGTTGCTCAACTCGTTGACGGTCAATGAGCTGAGGATAAGCCTGGCCGTGTTGCAGCCTACGCCCGACACGCTGATGAGCAGTTCGAAGAGGTCGCGTTCCTTGGCCGAGTAGAAGCCGAAGAGGTTGTGGGCATCTTCAAGGATTTGCTCGTGGACATAGAGGCGCACCTCTTCCTTCTCGCCAATGGCGGTGAAGGTGTTGAGCGTGATGTTGATGCAATAGCCGATGCCTTGGTTGTCCAAGACGACGCAGGTGGGCGACTTTTCGGCTACTTTGCCAGTGATATAGGCGTACATTTAGGCGTAGTTTGGATTAAACTGCAAAAATAGGAAAAAAAGGGATTAGTGAAACAAATCTAACATAAATCTTTCGTAATAAGTAAATGTTCCTATTCTTCCTTTCCGCCGATGAACTTGAAGCCCCAATTGGTCATCTCCATCAGTTCGGGCACCGTCTCGCCGCCCAGCCTGATGCCATGTTTCACCGTCATTCTTGACGAAAACACGCCATAGCCGCCGTCAATGAGCGCCAAGTCATTGTCGCCTAAAGGAACGCCATTATAGGGGTCGTTAAGATAGATGTATTGACTCAATTCCTCGCCGCCGGCATCGATGGTGACTTCAATGGGATAATCTGTAATCAAGCGGCGCACGCCTGAAACCGTGTCGCCACCGACAAACTCTTTCAAATGCGCGTACAACTCTTCGGGGTAATAATGAAACACATAACACCCCTCCATCATGTGATAGATCAAGTCGCTCTCATAGTAATTTCCCTTGTCCCATGTCATGGTGCGTGGCACTGAATCGGCATCGGGTGTCCTTTGTTCCAGATAGGTGAAGGCGATGGTCACATGGTAGATGCTCGCATTGGGGGCTGGACGAAACAGGAAAGGACGCCATACTCCAAAATACTCTTTCGAGAAATTCATTCCCAAGCTTTGCACATCGAAACGGTTGCTGCCCACCATCTTGGTCTCAGAGACCAATGTGCGGTCGGGAAGGACGACACTCAAACGATAGCTGTAGTTCTTGTTGTTTCCGTTTTTGCCTAAAGGCTCGGTGGTGTAATACAGTTTTTGGTGGGGCGCGTAAAAGACACCTTGCTCCTTGTTGTGGATGGTGATGGTGTCGAACACGATTTCGCGTATGGAGTCGCCGTTGCAATACTCTATCATGCGGACATCCAGCTTGCCAGGATAGTCGCTTGAGTCGGGGTTGGTGGCTACTTGATAGGCGTCGCCCCGCACGTAAAAAGTGCGGTTGATCTTGATGAAATTGGTGTCGGCATTGGAGTCGAGGAGGCCATAGATGATGGGTTTCTCCTCATATTTTGCGTAAAGGTCGATGTCGGTCGAGCAGGCGAAAAGCAGTGCAGCGAGAGGCAAGCAAAGGATGATGTAAAGTCTTTTCATAGCGCTTTTGTGGTTAAATCACGCTGCAATAATATAAAAAATTCCGTTTAAAATAAAATTTTTCTGCTTTAAATCCAATTTTTATTTCTTTATCACATTGTATGCTTCGTTCCTCTTGTTCCCTTGTTCCGGCGGATTTGCAATCCGCCGGCTTCGAACCTGGGTTTGCAATCCCCTTTATCATTTCTTCACCACCTTGTCCGAATAGATCTCTCATTGCTGCATAATTATAAAAAAACACGGATTCCACGGATTTTACGGAAAAAAGCATCCGTATCTATCCGCGAAATCCGTGTTCGAGATACAAAAAAAGAGGACTTTTCAGCCCTCTTTTTCATTGAATTAGAGTTTCTCAATTACTCGGCAGGAGTCTCAGCAGGAGTCTCAGCGGGAGCATCGTGCTTGCAGCAGCCCTTTTCTTCACCACCGCAGCCTTCGAGGCGCTTCAAGACGAGGTCCTTCTGCTCGTCAACGGTCATGTTGGCGAAGTTGGCCCAAGCTTCTTTCATCTCAGCGCACTTCTTTTCGCACTCAGCCTTGGCTTCTTCGGTCATTTCGGCCATCTCTTTGGCGCAACCTTCACCGGCGGCTTTCATTTCTTCCATCTTGGCATCCATTTCAGCAAAGACGGCGCAGGCCTTGTTGTTCAGCTCTGCCTTGGCCTCATCGGTCATCTCGTCCCACTTGGCATACTCTTCTTTCAGAGCGTGCATGGGGCAATCATGCTTTTCTTCAACGACTTCGGTCTTCTCTTCTTGAACGGGTTCAGCAGGCTGGACGGGTTCCTTGGGAGTGTTGTTGCAGGCCACCATGAAGAGGCAGGCCAGTCCGAGTGTAAGAACTAATTTCTTCATTTTTAGTGAGTTTTAAATGTTGTTTTAATGTTGTTTTCTGTTTTGAGCGCGCAAAAGTACAAATAATTTCAATAGCTTCTGAAAAAATGTTGTTTTTTGTGAAAAATAATTCTTTAATATGTAGTTGTTTATTTGATGGGGAATGCCTATTTTTGCAGCCTTATTTGTTGACAAGCGCAATGCTTTATTTGTTTCTGCAAAGTGCTGAAAAACACAATGAATAGCGATTTGACAATATATCAACCATCTGATGAATCCATTGTTGTCTATAAAAGTAACGATGGTATAGTTCAACTGGAGGTGCAGTTGGCTAATGAGACTGTGTGGTTGACATTAGATCAAATGGCAGAGCTTTTCCAGCGCAATAAATCAACCATTTCGCGTCACATCAGAAACATCTTTGAATGTGGAGAGCTGAGCCAAGACATGGTAGTTGCAAAAAATGCAACAACCACTCAACACGGTGCTTTGCAAGGTAAGACTCAAACTCACGAGGTGACATTTTACAACCTTGATATGATTATCAGTATTGGGTATAGAGTTAACTCCATTCGTGGTGTGCAGTTCCGTCAGTGGGCCAGCCGAGTTCTCAAAGAATATCTGTTGCGGGGCTATAGCATCAACCAACACCTTGTATATATGGAACAACGCATCGACCATCAATTGCAGGAACATACGGAGCAAATACATGAGTTGCAGGACAAGGTTGATTTCTTTGTGCGCACATCGTTGCCACCAAAAGAGGGTGTGTTCTACAACGGGCAGATTTTTGACGCATACGTTTTTGCAACGGATTTGATTAAGTCCGCGAAGAAGAGCATCACACTTATCGACAACTACATTGACGAGTCGGTGTTGCTGATGTTATCTAAACGTAATGATGGCGTAACAGCCAAAATCATCACTCGAAGCATTTCCGACACGCTTAAACTTGACCTTGATAAACACAACAAGCAGTATCTGCCGATTGGTATTCAAGAGTCGGACAGATACCATGACCGTTTCCTCATCCTTGATGAAGACATTTATCATCTTGGAGCTTCACTGAAAGATCTTGGGAAGAAGTTGTTTGCGTTTTCGAAGATGGAGTTGCCTGGGGATGTGTTTTTTAATATTTTGGAGTGAAAAAAGAGATTTGCAGTAATAATTGCATAGTGGAGATGAGTATGGCTCTTGATAGTATAGATTATTACGATGACCCTTGGGCTGAAGAAGATTTGCTTGATGGCATATTCGGGGAAAAACAATCAAATGTTGGAGACCCAGTTTTGCATCACGTCCAATGTTTCGAAGGAGACAACCATTATTTGGGTGTAATGGTTGATGGGGCAGTTGTAATTCAAGCTAAATATGAAATAATCAGACTTATACCATTATTTGCTTTTCATCATCCTTATTTTTTGGCGGCCATAGGCAATACCATTGATGGGAAGAAAAGGTATGGTGTTTTATCTGATTTGAATGAGATAGTGTTCCCGATAATTTACGACAACATTGTTTGGTGGAAAAATAAAGGAGAGGATTGTTATGCGATAAAACTAAAACAAGGAGACAAATGCTTTTGCTATGATGTAAGAAGCAACTCACCATTATTTGAGATTGATGACTATAATAGTATTGGGACTTTCCATGCATTTGATTATTACTCTAAAGTTGTTGAGGACTATATTAGTGAAATACAATGGACAGATAAAAAATACTCTATTGTTAGGAAAGGGGACCATTATGGGATAATACTTAATGATGGAACAGTTGTTATTCCTCCAAAATTCAAAAAAATCACAGAATTTAATTTCTTTTTTGACAAAGGGACCTGTGAAATGAGGGCTAATGTAGTATTTGATGATTATGTTGAGGGATGGATTGATTATCAGGGTTTAATTTTTGGATTTATCCCTATATGTTACAAGTCTGCAAAACGTCTAAATGAAGATAGGTATATTGTCCTTGATGAAGAAGGTAAATACGGCATAATTGATAAATCAAATAATGTAATTTGTGGTTTCATTTATGATGACTACGTTAAGCATGAGCCATATCGATCAGGCTGTTATTTTAGTAAAGACTATGTAATATTTCATAGTGATAATGGCTGGTCTGTTGTTGATGCAAAAACGGGTGTAAGCACTGCATATTACGATCAGATTTCTTGGCATTTTAGTTGTAAGTATTGCTATGTATCAAAAAACAGCAAAAAAGGTGTGATTAGTGTTTCGGGTGAAGCGGTGATACCTTGTATTTATGATAAGATTTCTGGTTTTAATGCGGATAAAGGAATAACTGCATCAAATGTGATATTTGAAGGGAAAGAAGGTTGTATAGTTGACGCAAAATTTATTTCGCAAAAGGTCAAGAATACAAATAAAGATGCCACATCTTCAAGCAAATTATTTTTGCGTGAGCGCAAAACATACGAAAGATATTCAGGGACTTATGCTCAAGATGAAATGGGCTATAGTGACGATGATATAGACACAATATTCGATGGAGACCCCAGCGCTTATTGGAATGTTGATTAATCAGTATAATATACAGTTTTTTAACGAGTATATCCAATTTCTCCAAAAATAGAATCTAAAGGTTGAACACGTCCAACGGATGTTGCCATGTTACCCGATATATGGAAAGCATTAGGGAAAGCCCACATTTCTGTTTCCCATCCATATGTGTTGGCGATTTTTACCAAAGGCATAAAGTCACTGTCGCCAGATAATATTTTCAGCGTTGCTGGCTCTGTTGTACAGATTAATTCTACACCTTGGGCTACTAATTCTGTATCAACAGCTTTCTCTTTATTTTCAGAATTTCTGTCGTGAACAATTACTTCGAATCCTTGATTGGCCGCAGTATTCCATAAACTGTCATTTTGTGGGGGGCGTGATCCAACTAATATTGCTTTTCTGATAGTCTTCCCTTCGGATACCCTATTTAGTAGTTTGCCAAAATCAATTCTCCAACTAAAATCACATGGGTCTTTCCCATCAACAGAAACCATCTTTTTAATTTTGGCTGAGTGCTTCATTCCTTCAATCCAGATATTTGAATTGTCTACAATTATTACGCAATCGTTCATATCTTGTGTTTTTTAATTTAAAATAGAATCTGATGCAAAAATACATATTATTTCGCTAATGTTTCAAAAGAAAACTATTTTTGATACGAAAAATTCTTTTTTATAATAAGGTTGTTTTTTTGTCGGGGAATGCCTATTTTTGCGGTCAAATTTTGCAATTGAATTTTTTAACTGCAAAATAGGTAATCGATGTTTAATCAACTAATTATAAATTCATTCTAAATCAAAAGAAATGGCAGAAAAAAAGTTTTTGACATGCGACGGTAACCAGGCTGCGGCCCATGTTGCCTACATGTTCAGTGAAGTGGCCGCCATTTATCCTATCACTCCGTCGTCGCCGATGGCCGAGTATATCGATGAATGGGCCGCTAAAGGTCAGAAGAACATCTTTGGCGAGACCGTCAAAGTGGTTGAGATGCAATCCGAAGCCGGTGCAGCCGGTGCCGTCCACGGCTCGCTGCAGGCTGGCGCCCTCACCACCACCTACACCGCCTCGCAAGGCCTCTTGCTGATGATTCCCAATATGTACAAGATCGCCGGTGAATTGCTTCCTGGCGTGTTCCACGTCTCGGCCCGCGCCCTCGCCGCTCAGGCTCTGTCCATCTTCGGCGACCACGCCGATGTGATGGCCTGCCGTCAGACGGGCTTCGCCATGCTGGCCACCAGCAGCGTCCAAGAGATCATGGACCTCGCCCCTGTGGCACACCTCGCCGCCATCGAAGGCCGCGTGCCGTTTGTGCACTTCTTCGACGGCTTCCGCACCTCTCACGAAATCCAGAAGGTCGAGGCTGCCGACATGGAGAAACTCCGTAAGCTCGTCAACCAAAAGGCCCTCAAGGAATACCGCGAACGCGCCCTCAATCCTGAGCACCCCGTAACCCGTGGTACTGCCCAGAACCCCGACATCTACTTCCAGACCCGTGAGTTGCAGAACAAGTACTACGACGCTCTGCCCGACATCGTGGCCAAGTATATGAAGCAGATGAGCCGCATCACTGGCCGTCAATATGCTCCGTTCGTTTACTACGGCGCTCCCGATGCCACCGACATCATCATCGCCATGGGCTCCATCAACGACGTCATCAAGACCGTCATCGACAAGGAGAACAAGGCTGGTAAGAAGCTCGGTCTCGTCACCGTGCACCTCTATCGCCCCTTCAGCGTGAAGTACCTCATGGAAGCCCTGCCGAAGAGCCTGATGGAGCATGTGAAGCGCATCTGCGTCCTCGACCGCACCAAGGAACCCGGCGCCAACGGCGACCCGCTCTACCTCGACGTGGTGGAAGCCTTTAAGGACTGCCCATACAAGCCTTTGATCATCGGCGGCCGCTACGGTCTGTCATCAAAGGACACCACGCCGGCTCAGGTGCTTGCCGTCTACAAGAACCTCGCTGCCGACAAACCGATGAACCAGTTCACCGTGGGTATCAAGGACGATGTCACGCACCGTTCACTCAAGGTTGGTAAGGAAATCTCCATTCTGCCGAAGGGCACGTTCGAAGCCAAGTTCTACGGCCTCGGCGCTGACGGTACAGTGGGTGCCAACAAGAACTCCATCAAGATCATCGGCGACAACACCAACAAGTACAGCCAAGCCTATTTCGACTACGACTCCAAGAAGTCAGGCGGTTACACCTGCTCGCACCTGCGTTTCGGTGACCAGCCCATCCTGGCTCCTTATCTCGTTGGCACGCCCGACTTTGTGGCTGTCCATGTCCCGAGCTACCTGAAGAAGTACGACTGTCTCCGTGGCCTGAAGAAGAACGGCACGTTCCTCTACAACTCGCCTTGGAGCGTTGAAGAGACCAAGAAACACCTTCCCGACTATGTGAAGAAGTATCTGGCCCTCAACAATATTAATATGTATATCATCGACGCCACGAAGATCGCCGCCGAGATTGGTCTGGGCAACCGCACCAACACCATCCTCCAGAGCGCCTTCTTCAAGATTTCGGGCGTCATTCCTTACGACCTGGCCGTCGAGCAGATGAAGAAGTTCATCGTGAAGAGCTACGGCAAGAAGGGTGAGGACATCGTCAACATGAACTATGCCGCCGTTGACCGCGGTGGCGAGATCACCAAGGTTGAGATTCCCGCTGAATGGGCCAAGCTCGACTGCACCACCGACTTCGTCTTCGAGCACAATGATGCCGATCCCGAATTTATTAATAAGGTGATGCGCCCGATGGTCGCCCAGTGCGGTAACGACCTGCCCGTGAGCGCTTTCAAGGACATCGTCGATGGTACCTTCCCGGCTGGTACTACCGCTTATGAGAAGCGTGGTGTCGCCACCGTCGTTCCCGAGTGGAATCCTGCCAACTGTATCCAGTGCAACCAGTGCTCATTGGTGTGCCCGCACGCCGCCATCCGTCCTGTCGTCATGACTGACGCTGAGCTGAAGAAGGCTCCTAAGGGCATGGCCACTGCCGACATGAAGATGCCGAAGGAAATGGCTGGTATGCACTTCCGCATGCAGGTCTCTGTCTTGGACTGCACCGGTTGCGGCAACTGCGCCGACGTGTGCCCCGCCAAGGAGAAGGCTTTGGTGATGAAACCGCTCGAAAGCCAACTCGACGAAGCCAAGAACTGGGAGTATGGTCAGAAGAAGGTCGCCTACAAGGACGAACTCATCGACAAGTTCGCCAATGTGAAGAACAGCCAGTTTGCACAGCCGCTGTTCGAGTTCTCTGGTGCTTGCGCTGGTTGCGGTGAGACACCTTACATCAAGACCATCACCCAACTCTTTGGTGAGAGCATGATGGTGGCCAACGCTACAGGTTGCTCGTCCATCTATGGCGGTTCCGCTCCTGCAACGCCTTACTGCAAGAACTACCGCAGTGGCAAGGGTGTGGCATGGGCCAACTCCCTGTTTGAGGACAACGCCGAGTACGGTCTCGGTATGGCCACGGGTGCCCGCAAGATCCGCGAAGGCCTCCGCAAGAAGGCTGAAGAGCTGGTCAACACCACCGTGTACGATTGGATGAAGGAAGCCACGCAGAAGTGGTTAGACACCTACAACGACACGGTCGCCAACCGCAAGGCTACTGACGAATTCGTCGCCGCCCTTGAAAAGGCCATCCTCGACATCGACGGTTGCATCAACTTCTTCTCCACTAAGGGTAAGGAAATCTACGGTGAAGAAGTGGCTGCCCAAAAGCTGGAAGAAGCCAAGAAGGCTAAGGCTGCTGGTCGCAAGATCTGCATCTGCCACGGTTGCGAGCTCGAACAAGAACTGTTGGACAACAAGGACTTCCTCGCCAAGAAGAGCCAGTGGATCTTCGGTGGTGACGGTTGGGCATACGACATCGGTTTCGGTGGCCTCGACCATGTGTTGGCCAGCGGCGAAGATGTCAATGTTCTCGTCCTCGACACCGAGGTTTACTCGAACACGGGTGGTCAGAGTTCCAAGGCTACGCCTGCCGGTGCTGTCGCCAAGTTTGCTGCCTCTGGTAAGAAGGTCCGCAAGAAAGACCTCGGCATGATCGCCAAGAGCTACGGCTACGTCTATGTGGCTCAGGTCGCCATGGGTGCTTCGCAAGCCCAGTATTTCAAGGCCATCAAGGAAGCTGAGGCTTATCCTGGCCCGTCGCTGGTGATTTGCTACGCCCCATGTATCAATCACGGTATCAAGATCGGCATGGGTCACTCCCAGATGGAAGAGAAGCTCGCCGTCGACTGCGGTTACTGGCACCTCTGGCGCTTCAATCCCGCCGAGGAAGAGGAAGGCAAGAACGGCTTCCACTTGGATTCGAAGGAACCCAACTGGGCCGACTTCCAGAAGTTCATCATGGGTGAGGTGCGTTACAACTCGCTCGTGAAGACCTTCCCCGAAGAAGCCAAGGAACTGTTCGCCAAGACCGAGCAATTCGCCAAGCTCCGCTACGAAGGCTACAAGAAGCTGAGCGAAGGGAAGTAAACTTTCTTGATTGAAACGAAAACAGCGCATCCGATGGGGTGCGCTGTTTTTTTCATTAGCATCAGCGATTAGTGAAAAATGATTATTTTTGCGTGTTGAAATAAGCTCTTGATTAAAACACACTAATGAATACGATATTCTTCAAAGATTGTTTAAAGCAAATCTCCGAATCTATTGCCAAACAGCATCTTGAACACATAGAGTTGAATGATATCACTCGTATGTATTATTCTTCTTTCTTTTCAAAAGAGAAAATAGTTAAAGTGACAAGTTCAAATGTGATAGGCAAAGCAACTCTGGTTGTATTTGTTTTTGAAGAAATCGAAGGGTGTCGTTTTAAAAAAGAAAATGTTTATCATATTGATATAGATATTCTCAGTCCGTATAGTGGTTACGCTCTCTTAAACAACTATTATCAACTTGAGGTAACAAGTTTTGAAGATTTATTTGAGGTTGAATTAGGTAAAGTGTTTTCTGATATTAATGGGTTCCTTTCTTATCTATTACCATCAGCTGAAATTGTATGCGATCCTTTTACAAAAAATAAAAACTTGATTTGGGCTAACAATTTTTCATATCAAATCAGATTTTATCCTAGTATTGGAGTCACATTAGAATACAAAGACAATAATAGCTTTATATGTTTTTCAACTTCAAAAAAGTATAAACTGCATCAAGGCGACATTATTTCTCTTTTATTTGAAAATGGAAATATTATTGATTTTCCAATTCAAAAAACAGTTATTCTTGATGGGGCGTGTTCTGCTTATTGTAGCCTTTTTCGGGAAGATGTTGAACTTTTCATAAAAGAACGGTGCTGCCAATATCGAATAACATATTGTAAAAATGACAAAGCACCATTAGTTGACAATTTCACAGATAAAGACTATAGTCCTTATGAATTTGAAATGTTTGTGGCTTATGCTAAACATTATTTGAATGAGTTAAATCGGCTTATTCCCGATTATCATTTACCCCGAAGAGCCATCATAAAGACGCCTGTAGAATATAAATTCCCTGGCTGTTATGTTTACTTGATGCTTGATAATTCAAATGGTTATCATAAAATAGGTATCTCTAATACTCCCGAGTATCGAGAGAAGACCTTGCAGAGTGAGAAGCCGTCAATAGAAATGCTTGCATGCAAAAAGTTTCCAACACGCAAAATCGCGGAAGCAATTGAATCTGCCTTGCATACTGCATATAGCCTGCAACGAGTCCGTGGAGAATGGTTTAATTTGGACGATGTGGATGTGGCGGCGATAATTGAGACATTGAAATAAACCCTGTTAATAATCTTTTTTTTGTAACTTTGCAATCTGTAAAGGTTTTTCCGAAAAGTAGAAGGACATACGTAAACAAACATCAAATGACACACCTGCGAATTAGAAACATTGGCCCTCTGAAAGACACTGGCTACATCCCGATAACAAACATTATGCTCATTATTGGAGAGCAAAGCGTTGGGAAAAGCACTTTTATGAAAGTCTTAAGCTTTTGTCGATGGATTGAAAAAAAAGTCATGCTTCAAAAGTTTGACGACATTATTGTTAAAGGTGGCTTTATTAAACAACTTAAGGAATTTCATAAGTTAAGTGACGAGTATTTTAAAAACGGAGAGCCCTACGTTGAATACACGAGTGATGTTGTTAGTATTATCCACAAAGGGCTTAATACCAAAACAAAAATCTCAAAGATAGAAAACAGCAAGCGTCATAATACGAAAATCACTTATATTCCAGCCGAAAGAAACCTTCTTTCTGTCATACCTAACTTGGACAACAAGTATAAAGTGTCATCATACGACTCCATGTTCAACTGTGCTATGGAGTTTTCTGAGGCAAATACCGTTTTCACAAAAAAGAATCCATTAAAACTTGCATTTGCAGAGGACATGGAGTATTATCACGATGGATTCAACGACTATGTTAAACTGCAAAAAACGAATACCGCTTTGCTTTTGGAACACACTTCCAGTGGTATACAATCCACAGTGCCTGTTTCTGTACTTGTGCATTATTTATGTTATATTACGGGAATGCCTTCTCGTCGCACCCCTCGCATGGTTCAGAGTGATAGTGACCTTGACTTTAGTTCGGAGAATCAATCTAATCGATTAAACTACTATAACTATCCTCAACTTTTCATCGAAGAACCTGAACAACATCTTTACCCCACATCGCAAGCAAGATTGTTGCGTGATATCATATCACAGTTTTCTGTGGCATTGGATAAAACAGGATATCCAGGATACGTAGTAATGACTTCTCATAGTCCTTATATTTTGACTCAATTGAATGTTCTCCTAAAAGCAAGAAAGGCTTTTGGTAAGAATAGAAAAGAGACTCTAAAGATTATTTCTGAAGATTGCATTCTTCCATTGAAATACTATTCTGCTTATTTTGTGACTCAAAATGGCCAAATGGAGAATATGATGGATGGTAAGACTGGACTAATAAAAGGAGAATATCTTGATGCCATATCTGATACAACAGAGGATGAATTAAACCGTTTAAACGACATTATCTATGGCTAAGAAAGAAACTGAGACCATCATCAACACGAATTTGAAGTCATACAAAGCGGATACTCCTCTTGGTGAACGAAAGATTGTTGCTACATCTGAAAAAGGAAAGACATACAGAATAAAGTTTGACAAAATTAAGCCAAGTGCAGTTTATGCTATTGATGGGAATATTATTACAGAGGGAGATAAATGTGATAAATTAGTTCTCGTCGAGTCAAATATTTCCCAAAACACATGGATAGAAATCTTTGTTGAACTTAAAGGGAAGGACGTGGATCACGCAGTAACCCAACTCAAGGCCACTGTTGATAAGCCTGTTTTTAAACATAATACGATAGAGAAATTATGGGCGCGGATTGTGGCTCAAAGTTATCCCAAAAACACAGGCAATTCTACAATTGAGAGAGCAAGAGACTATTTTCGAAAGAAAAACATCGACTTTAAGCAAGGCAGAATTGTATTAGAGGAGACAGTGTAAAGGTTTGACATTTGATGTATTTTGGCGACGTGGTTGATGGTCGGATGGAATTGTCAGAAATAGGGGATATGCATTACAATTCATTGGTAAAATCCCGGAAATCAATGATAATGTTGCGGTCCCTGAATTTGTGGTGATGCCGAATCATGTTCACATGATTGTTATTATTGACAATCCAATTGAATGGCCTGATGATGAGCGGCTGCCCCAATGGGACAGCCCTACAACCCCAACGGGGTACGACAATCCCGATGGTGGGTTTGTAGGGCTGTCGTACAGCCGCCTAGGAAATGATGACGATTATCGGCTGCCACGGTGTGACAGCCCTACAGCCCCAACGGAAACTTTATGCCCAATGGCTGGTCTGTAGGGCTGTCGTACCACGGCAGCCGCAATCATATTAGCCGCAAAATTATTCAATGGAATTGGTAAAAATAAAAAAATAGGATGACCATTTGGCCATCCTATATCATTTGCTCGATTGTCTGTTTATTATTCTGCCGGAGCCTCGGCTGGAGCTTCAGTGGCTTCAGCAGGAGCATCGGATGAAGCTGGCATATCAGTCGTGGCTGCAGGAGTTTCCACAGTGGGAAGCGGAGCAATCACATTCTCCAGTTCGCTCTTGGGAGTGCCTTCTTTGGAGTTCTTGGGGAGCGTAATGCTCGAAAGGAGGCAAAGCACCACCAAGATAGCACCCAAAGTCCATGTGGCTTTCTCAAGGAAATCGCTCGTCTGACGCACGCCCATCATCTGGTTGGCACCTCCGAAATTGGAGACCAAACCGCCACCTTTTGAGTTCTGAACCAGAACGATCAATCCTAATAACACACTGACAAACAAGATTGTAATTACTAATGCTGTGTACATTTTTATAGATTTAATGATTAATTTTCTTAGCTTTCTTGGAGCCGTTTAATTTGGGCTGCAAAATAACGACTTTTTTCTGGATAATGCAAGCCTAATTTTTCATAAATTGAAATAGCCTTTTCAATATACCCCTGTTTTTCATAAATCTTGGCCAAAGTCTCACTTACGATGTTCTCCTGGTCGATGATGCTATTTTGTGCCACCGAGATAGGATTGTAGAACTCGGCTTTGGGTCTGGAGATGGTCGGGTTTTCGAGTATAAACTTATCTATCAGCTCTTTGCGCGACAACTTCTTGGGCTTCGGCTTTTCAATCTCTTTCTGCTGTTTTTCGGTTTCGATTTCTTTCAGACGGTTGGCGATGATGGCTTTCAGCTCATCTAACGACTTGCGTTTTTCCTCGAGCAAGGCCATCTCGGCGGAGAGTTCCTCATGGCTTCCGCTGAGGTCGATTTCAGGGATGATGAAGACTTTTTCGCGGATGATACGGCTGTTCTGCTCTTCTTTCGGCTCTGTGGATTCGGTGTCGGAGTGGACGGGCTCGGCAGGTACAATCTCATCGGGCAGGGCAGGCACTTCAGGCTCGCTTGTCCAGCGGTGGCGGGCGATGAGGGTGAAGAGGCGCAGCTTGTCGCGGTTGGGCATGATGGCCGCCGTATGTCTCAGCTGACTCTCGTAGCGCTTGTCGTCGGTGTTCTGGTAGGCGATGGTCAACAAGGCCTGCCCGATGGCGAAGTAGGGATAATCCGCCACCAGTTGCTCCATCTCCTGCACGGCTCCGTCTTTCAGCGTCTCTGGCCGCGCCATGTATCCTATCAGTTGCTTGCTGTCCATCTTATTTTCAGTTGAGACGCACGGCCGTGCGTCTTTACACTTTTCTTGTTTTATTTACCAGTTTACTAATGCCTTATTGAATATGTCTTCCACCAATTGCTCAATGATTGTCGAGGTGAGTGATTCCTGCACCGAGTTCAAGTCTTGGTCGCTGGGGTAGTCCTCATAGCGCGAGAAGGATTGTTCGAAGTCTTTGGTGTCGTCGATGCGGTTGCTGAAACGCACTTGTACCGTGACGGTAAGTCGGTTCATGGCCGCGGTTTGCCCTGAGGTGATGGCAACGGGGGTGGTCTTGTAGTCGGTGATTTCGCCTTCGAAAGCGATGTCGCCGCCAGTCTCCACCATATCCAAGGTGGTTTGGTTGGTCATGGCGTCGCGCAAGGCATTGGTGAAGTTGTTGCTCAGCATCGGGTTGACGAGCTGGGCGTGGTTGGGGAAATACTGCACCGAAACGGTCTTGGCCTCGGCGGGAATCGATGCGCCCGAGAAGGAATAGATGCCACAACCTTGGCAAACGAGCGCCAAAGCCAACACCATAACCGCTATTTTTGCCTTCAACCTCATAGATTTATGCCGTATTCGTTGATCTTTCTGTACAAAGTGCGTTCGCTGATGCCCAAAGCCTTGGCAGCGTCTTTGCGCTTGCCTCTGTGGGTTTCCAATGCCTTGATAATCATCTCTTTTTCGTGATGCTCTAGCGATAGCGTTTCGGTCGTGTGGGCCGATGAGCCTGTCGAAACGCCCCCATAGGTCTCTTCGGCCGGAACGAATTCGGCAAATTCCTGCTCATTGTCCTCGGGCTTGTTTTGGTTCACACGGGTCACTACGGTGTCGCCGATTTGGGTCACTGGCGTAGCTTGGACATAATTGGTTTCAGCTGGGCGACCATTGTTCATGTTGTTGACCTGGGCGCGCAACTCGGCGATGTCCTTCTTCATGTCGAAAAGCACACGATAAAGCAGGTCGCGCTCCGACATTCCTTCAGGAGTGTCCTCGCGCGGCAAGAGTATAGGTAAGTTGCTTTGTACCCTGACCGGCAGATACTTAACCAAGGTCTCCGCTGTGATGGTACGTTCGGTTTCCATGATGGAAATCTGCTCTGTGACATTCTTCAGCTGGCGCACATTGCCGTCCCAGCGGTAGTGTTCCATCATCTTCATCGCATCTGGGGTCATTGTGATGGCGGGGATGTGGTTGCGCTCAGCGAAGTCGGCGGCAAACTTTCTGAATAGCAGCGGGATGTCGGCCTTTCTTTCGCGCAAGGCGGGGATGTGAATCGGGATGGTGTTCAACCTATAGTATAAGTCCTCGCGGAAACGGCCTTTTTCGATGGCTAAGGGTAGGTCCACATTGGTGGCGGCCACGATTCTGACATTGGTCTTCATCACCTTGGAGCCGCCTACGCGGATGAACTCGCCGTTTTCGAGCACACGCAACAGTCTCGCTTGGGTGGAGAGGGGCAGTTCGCCGACCTCGTCCAAAAACAAGGTGCCTTTGTCGGCAATCTCGAAGTAACCTTTGCGCTCGCCTACAGCACCGGTGAATGCACCTTTCTCGTGACCGAACAGCTCCGAGTCGATGGTGCCTTCGGGGATGGCACCGCAGTTCACGGCGAAGTATTGGCCGTGCTTGCGTGCGCTATTCTGGTGGATGATCTTCGGAAACACATCTTTACCTGTGCCGCTCTCGCCCGTGATGAGCACGGTGAGGTCGGTAGCGGCCACCTGTGCTGCAATGCCGATGGCACGATCCAACTCAGGGTCGGTGCCGATGATGCCGAAGGTCCGTTTTATTGCTTGTACGTCCATGTTTCTTTAATTCGGAATGCGGAATGTTGAATGCGGAATGTCGCTATGCGACGCTTGGCATCGCCCCATTCAGCATTCCTCATTCAGCATTCTGCATTTATCTCAAAACTCCTCCCAACTGCTGTTCAAATGCTCCTTGAATCTTCCCCATTGTCTTCTCAATCACCTTGTCGGTGAGGGTGGTGGTGGGCGACATCAAGACGAAGCTCATGGCGTACTGTTTCTTGCCTGCGGGGATTTTCTCGCCTTCGTATACGTCGAAGAGGCTCATGGATTGCAGGATCTTGTTTTCGGCGGCCATGGCGACTTTCTTGACTTCGTCGAAAGTGACGTTCTTGTCGAAAATCATGGCGAGGTCGCGGCGCACAGCGGGGAACTTCGACAGCGGCTCGAAGTGCACTTCCTTGGCCTTGGCCAGGCATTGCATCATCAGCGTCCAGTTGAAGGTGGCGTAGAACACATCTTTCTTCAGGTCGAAGTGCTTCAAGGTCTTCTTGCTGAGCTTGCCGAGGGTGACAATCTCCTTGCCGTCGACGCAATAGGTGGTCGCATAGTCGAAATGCGGCAGGTTGGCTTCCTTGGCTTCCAAAGCCTTGAAGTCGAACTTGAAGTGGTTGAGCACGCCCATGAGGTATTCCTTCAGGTCGAAGTAGTCGAGGGCCTTGCTCGGGGCATTCCACAACTCGGCTTGTTTGTTGCCGGTGAGGAAGAGGTCAAGGCAGGTGTGCTCGTTATAGGGTTTGAGCGGCTTGGTCTCGTCGCCGACTTTGCTTGCATCGAAGAAATACACACTGCCGAACTCGAAGAACTTCATGTCGCTGACCTTGCGGTTCTGGTTGAAAGCGATGCTTTCCAAACCACCCCACATCAGGGTCTGTCGCATCACGTTGAGGTCGCTGCTGAGCGGGTTCAAAATCTTCACGTTTTGGGCCGGGTCGAAGGCGGGGAAGGCCTCGCTGTAAGCGGCCTTGGTGAGTGAGTTGTTCATGATCTCGTAGAAGCCGTTGGCGACGAGCATGTCGCTGATTTTCTGCTGCATCTTGTCGGCATCGGGCTTCGTAGCGCGGCTGATGGAGGCGTGGATGCGGCTCGGGATTTCGATGTTGTCGTAGCCGTAGATGCGGAGGATTTCCTCGACCACATCGGCGGGACGGGTCACATCGACCTTGCTGGTGTGTACATCGACGACCACATGCTTGTCGTCTTGCTCAACGACTTGGCACTCAAGGCTCTTCAGTATGTTGACGGCTTGGACGGGGTCAATGACCTTACCAGCCAGTTTGTTCAGGTAGTCAAATTTCAGGTCCACGCGGGCAGGGGCGAAGTCGCCGTTCTTCACGTCCTTGATCTCGGAAGAAATCGTTCCGCCGGCCAGCTCCTTAATTAATAAGGCGGCACGTTTCAGGGCGAAGAGGGTGATGTTGGGGTCGGCGCCACGCTCGTAACGGAATGAGGCGTCGGTCTGCAGGCCGTGGAACTTCGAGGTCTTACGGATGCTGGTGGGGTTGAAATAGGCACTCTCGAGGAAGACGTTGGTGGTCTCCATGGTCACACCTGATTTCTGTCCGCCAAACACACCGGCGATGCACATAGGCTCTTCGGCGTTGCAAATCATCAGGTTACGGATGTTGAGTTTGCGTTCCACGCCGTCCAAGGTGATGAAAGGCGTGCCTTCGGGCAGGCATTTCACCACGACTTTCTTGCCAGTGATCTTGTCGGCATCGAAGGCGTGCATGGGCTGGCCGACTTCCATCAGCACGTAGTTGGTGATGTCGACGATGTTGTTGATGCTGCGGATGCCGACGGCGGCAAGGCGATTCTTCAGCCATGCCGGTGATTCGCCGACTTTCACGCCGCTGACGGTCACGCCCGAGTAGCGCGGGCAGGCCTGTGTGTCTTCAACAACCACATCGATGTCTAGGTTGTGGTTTTCCACCTTGAAGTCATCCACTGAGGGGCGGATGAGGTGGTATTTCGTGGTGTTCTCGCGCTGGTTGAGGGCGGCCACAAGGTCGCGGGCCGAGCCGATGTGCGAGGTGGCGTCGCTGCGGTTGGCAGTGAGTCCGATTTCAATGGTATAGTCCTCTTCTACAGGGAAATAGAACGAGGCTGGCTTGCCCACTTCGTAATCATCGGGCAGCACCATAATGCCTTCGTGCGAGGAGCCAAGTTGCAGCTCGTCTTCGGCGCAGATCATACCTTCAGAGACCTCGCCACGGATCTTACCTTTCTTGATGGTGATATGTTCGTCGCCAATCCAGAGTTCGGTGTTGATGGTGGCCACGAGCACCTTCTGACCAGCTGCCACGTTGGGTGCACCGCACACGATGTGCAAGGGCTCCTCGCCGCCGACATCGACGGTGGTGATGTGCAGGTGGTCGGAGTTGGGGTGGTCGATGCAGGTGAGCACCTTACCCACGACGACACCTTTCAAGGCGCCTTTCACCGACTCAAAACGCTCAAGGTCTTCCACTTCAAGGCCCGTCGAGGTGAGCAGTTCGCTGACTTTCTCGGCCGGATAATCGCAGTTGACATATTGTTTCAACCAGTTATAAGAGATTTTCATTTTATTTGTATTTGTTTGATTTTCAATCCATTGTTACAAACTGCGTCTCGCAGTTTGCCTAAATTTCGCTTTTACGAAACGGCAAAAATACAAAAAACTGACAAAATGGCACGAAATATTTTTTGGTGTATAAAAACTATTTTGATGAATGGGAAAGAGTCACACCTAATATAATTAATCTTTTTCCCGTCCACTTTTGCAGAAGGTTCGGAAAAATATGTTATCTTTGCGCCCAAATCGCATGATGGGTCCTGCCTATTGCAGGGCTTATCTATGGATAAATACATTGTGAAGAATGTCAGAAAACAACTATTCTAAAGACTACACCGACCTCCGCCTGATCCATACTTCCCGCTATGGAAACAGTCGTGTCTTTACCGCCAATTACAATGGTAAAAAAGTCATTGTCAAGGCTTTGAAGAAAGAGTGTGCCGACGATGCGGCATGCAGAGCCTCTTTGAAACAGGAGTTTGAAACCACCTCGATACTCGACAACAAGTACATCCGCAGGGCCTTGGACTTTGTCCAAATCGAAGGCATGGGCGACTGCATCGTCTTCGAGTATGTCGAAGGCAAGTCATTAGCCGAACATGTGCGTGTGGGCACATTGTCGGAAAAGCAGGTGAAAAGCGTACTTGCTGAGGTTTGCGAGGCCTTGTATTACCTCCACCGCAATGGCATCGTCCACTGCAACCTCAATCCCGATAACATCATGGTGACAGCCAACGACTACCGTGTGAAACTTATCGACATCGGAGTGCCTGAGACAAAGCAGGAAGCCGACCGTGAGCTGCTCATTAAAGAGATGGAGTTCGTAGCGCCTGAAATCATCAAAGGTGAGGATTTCGATTCACGTGCCGACATCTATTCTATCGGTAAGATCATGGAGTTCATCGGCGAGCGCAACATTTCCAAGCAGTTTAGCGCCGTTGCCACCCATTGCACCCAGTTTTCGAGAGAACAGCGTTTCGACAACATCAGCGACGTGCGCTCAGCCATCACCAAGGGTCATTCCTTCGTGAAACTGATTATCGTTGCTGTCGTGCTTGCCATCTTGGCGGGATTGGCTGTTATCTACGTGCCGAAAATCAAAGCCAATGTGGAGAAGGAACGTGCCGAGCGATTGGCCGTCGACTTTGGCCGAGAGGTGGAGAAGATACAGGGACAACTGCCTGAGCTTTGCGAGAAATATGAAATGAAGTCACTTGGCGAAGGCCTCAAATTCGACTGGTCGGAAGACAGCCTGAAGATGGTGGAAGGCCTGATACAATACCTGGCTTTGGACGAATACAAGGATAGAGCCTTGCAAACCTTGCAACAGGAACGCGAAGGTATAGCGAAAAGCCGTCAGGCCGACTTCGACCGCCTGCTTTTGGACGAGTTCAAGACCACGACCGACAGCATCGCCAACAAGATGCGTTCTGCCTTGGTGGAGCCTACCGACGAGATGCTCCTCAATGAGGCTAAGAAATGGTATGGACAACGCCAATGATTTTCTCAACCGCTTGTAATATTCGAGGCAAATTGGAGTTATCCTTTATAAAACGAAAACGAAGTGCTTAGAAAAACCAACATAATCGTGACAATGGGCTGCGTGATGGTGCTGCTGCTCTTGAGCGGCTGCTCGACCAAGAAAAACACGCTCACCCGACGCATGTACCATAACCTGACTAGCCATTACAACATCTATTTCAACGGAGAACTGGCCGTGAAGGACGGCGAGAAGCAGCTCCGCACCGCAGTGAAAGACGACTATACCAAGGTGCTGCGTGTCTATAACTACGGCACGCAACAGAACGGCATGGCGATGAACTCCACCATGGACCGCGCTTTGGAGAAGACTGCCGTCTGCGTGCAGAAGCACTCCATGAACTTCGGCAGTCGCGAGCGCGTGAAATGGATTGACGATGCCTATCTCGTTATGGGCAAGGCGCATTTCTACAAACACGATTACATCCCCGCCAAGCGCACTTTCGATTACGTGGCCACCGAGTACAGCTACAACGATATTTCCTTTGTGGCCAACATGTGGCTCATCAAGACCTATATCCAAACGGAAGAGTATCCCAAGGCTGTCGCCATGATTGAGCAACTACAGGCCAAGACCGCTGGACTGAGCAAGCTACCAAAGGAGCTGATGCGCGATTTCGATTTCACCATTGCCGACTATTTCATTGCCGTCAAGGACTATAATAATGCGGTCAAATACCTGAAAAACGGCATCCTGCTCAACAAAGACAACGATTTGCGTACCCGTGCGATGTTCATCTTGGGACAGATTTACATGCGACAAGGTGATTCGGAGCGTGCCACCGCCCAGTTCAAGAAGGTCATCAAGCGCAATCCTGAGTATGAGATGGTCTTCGAATCGAGGATGAATATGGCCAAGGTGGGTACGGCTAACAATGCCAAAGAGCTCTACAAGATGATGAACAAGATGCTCCGCGACTCGAATAACGAAGACTATCGCGACCGTATCTATTATGCTATGGCTGAACTCGCCCTTCGCGAAGGCGATGAAACCAAAGCCATCGATTATCTGCGCAAGTCGGTGGCGGCCTATAAGGACAACCAAATCCAACGGGCTCAATCCTCGCTGAAAGCGGCTACCATGTTTTTCGAAAAGAACCAATACGAACTGGCGCAGGCCTACTACGATACGGCTGTCACTAGCATGAACCGAGAGGTTGAAGGTTACGATAGTATCAGGAACATCTCCCAGACGCTCAATGAGCTGGTGATGTATGCCAATGTGGTTCGTGACCAGGATAGTTTGATGCGTGTGGCCGCCATGGATTCGGTGTCGCGAAACATGCTTATCGACAAGATCATTGCCCAAGTCATTGAGCAGGAACAAATCGAGAAGGAGCGTCGTGAATACGAGGAACAACTGGCACTGATGGGCTCTACTGTGGGCGGTAATGAACCTGCAAAGAAAGACCCGGAGGAAGCCACGAGTACAGCTGGTGGCTCATGGTATTTCTACAACCAGACTTCCGTTTCGAAAGGTATTACCGAGTTTACCCGCAAATGGGGTATGCGTAAGAACGAAGACAACTGGCGCATCAGCGACCAGAGGAGTCTGGCGGCAGCGATGAAGGGTGAAAGCGGAGATGAAAAAAAGGAAGAAGGAAAAGAAGGAGAGGGAGGCAAGGAGAAGGCTTCCTTGACCAACCACGACCGTGGCTATTACCTCCAAGACTTGCCTTTCACTCCTGAACAAAAAGAAGTGGCCGACTCGCTCATCGCCGACGGCCTCTATCATCTGGGCTTCCTCTATATGGATCGCTTGTCGGACTTGCCGCGTTCCATCGAATCGTACGAGGAACTTGACAGGCGCTATCCCAATGGCAAACAAGAGTTGCCCACATGGTATGCATTGTATAAGATGCACAAAGACCTCGGCAACGAGGAACAGTCTTTGGTTTATAAAGGTAAGATTTTCGACAAGTATCCCACTTCGAGTTACGCCGAGTTCATCAACGACCCGAGCTATTTCGAGAAGCTGCAAGCTCAGGAACGCGAAGCTTCCGATTTCTACAGCAAAACCTATGAGGCCTTCGAACAGGGACAGTATTATCGTGTGAAGATGAACACCGAACGCGCCATGCAGCTCTATGAAACCGATACTGCTTTCATGCCGCGTTTTGCATTTCTAAACGCCGTCGCAGAAGGACGTTTGACTTCTATTGACACTATGGCATTCCGTTTGTACAACTTGGTGCGCAACTATCCCCAAAGCAGCATCACGCCTTACGCCCGCCGTGTTTTGGAGAGCGTCAACGAAGAATATCATCTGGGACTGGTGCTGACCGACATCAACAAAAAGGAGGGTGGCGACAAACCTGAGGTGAAGAAAGAGGCTCCTTACACCTACGAGCCCAACATCGAGCATTTTGTCATGATTGTGTGCGACACCAAGGCGGTGCGCATCGACCCGCTGATGGTGCGTATCAGCGACTTCAACAAGAAGGAACATAGAACGCGTTCCTTCAACATGAAGAGTGTGGTGCTCGACGATGCACGCACCCTCATCACTATCGGTAACTTTGACAGTCAAGCCAAAGCCACCGAGTACATTACCTCGATGCAGATTTCCGACTATGTCTTTGGCGGCATCGACAAGGCCAAATACAAGATAGTCCCCATTTCCAGCAAGAACTATCCTGTCTTCTACCAGTCGAAGGATATGGAAGAATACAAATCATTTATGGAATCCAACAACAATAGTAAACAATAAAATATAAAGTTATGGCAATAATGGAATCTCAAGCCCGGAACCTTATCGGTAACGGCACCACTATCAAAGGTGATATTGAGTCGAATGGCGATATTCGCATCGACGGACATCTGATTGGATCACTGAAATCGAACGGCAAGGTCACCATTGGCCAAACTGGCGTCATGGAAGGTGACCTCAACTGCAAACAAGCTGAAATTTCCGGCGCCGTGAAGGGTAACATCACTACTGAGGAGCTGACGGCTTTGAAATCGACTTCAAAAGTGGAAGTCGACCTGACCACCAAGCAGCTGCTCATCGAAGTGGGTGCACAATTTACGGGTAAGTGTGTCATGGGACAACAGTCGACCGTGGCAATGCCTAAGCAAAAAATCGGTTGATAATGGACGAAAAGCTTAGGAAGCGTTTCGGTTACGAAGCCATCGAGCAGTACGACACGGAACGGTTGGCCAAACTTCAGGAGCACTATGCCGCCATCTTGGAGCTTTTGGGCGAAGACCCGCATCGTGAGGGTCTTGAGAAGACGCCTTTGCGTGTAGCCAAGTCGATGCAGTTCCTCACCCATGGCTATGAACAGGATCCGATGGAGATTCTTCTGTCGGCGAAATTCAAGGAAGACTACCGCCAGATGGTGATTGTGAAGGACATTGAGGTGTATTCCTTGTGTGAGCATCATCTGATTCCGTTCATCGGCAAGGCGCATGTGGGCTATATCCCCAACGGCTACATCACAGGGTTGAGCAAGATTGCACGCGTGGTGGAAGCCTATTCGCGTCGCCTTCAGGTGCAGGAACGCCTGACCACGCAAATCAAGAACGCCATCAACGAGGCATTGCATCCTTTGGGCGTGGCGGTCGTCATTGAGGCACGACATTTGTGTATGTCGATGCGTGGTGTGCAGAAACAAGGAGCCGTGACCACAACGAGCGACTTCATCGGGGCTTTTGAGCGCGAATCAACCCGAGAGGAGTTTTTCCAACTGATAGGCAGTAACCTACACTAAATCTTTGAATTTTGAATATTAAATTTTAAATCACACAATGATAAAAGCATATGTTTTCCCCGGTCAAGGGGCCCAATTTGTGGGAATGGGAAAGGACTTGTACGACAACTTCTCCAAAGCCAAGGATATGTTCAAGAAAGCGAACAACATCCTGAAGTTCAAAATCACCGATGTCATGTTTGAAGGCACTGATGAGGACTTGCGCCAGACCAAGGTGACCCAACCGGCCATCTTCTTGCATTCCGTCATCTTGGCTTCAATGCTCGAAGAGTTTGATCCTACCATGGTGGCGGGTCATTCCTTGGGTGAGTTTTCGGCTCTTGTTGCCAATAAGGTGCTTGGCTTTGAAGACGGCTTGCGCTTGGTGAGTAAGCGTGCCATGGCCATGCAGAAAGCCTGCGAAGCTCAGCCTGGTACGATGGCCGCTGTCATCGGAGCCGAGGATGCACTCATCGAGAAAGTTTGTGCCTCCATTAAGGATGCTGTGGTGGTTCCCGCCAACTACAATTGTCCTGGCCAGTTGGTCATCTCTGGTTCGGTGGAGGGTGTGGATGCTGCTTCCGAAAAGCTGAAGGAAGCCGGTGCCAAGCGTGTGGTGCCTCTGAGTGTGGGTGGCGCTTTCCATAGCCCTTTGATGGAGCCTGCCCGTTTGGAGCTTGCCGAAGCCATCAAGGAGACTACCTTCAACCAAGGCATCTGCCCAATTTACCAGAATGTCACCGGCCAGTCGGTCAACGACCCCGAGATTATCAAGAAGAACCTTATCGCTCAGCTGACTTCGCCCGTCATGTGGACGCAGACCATGAGCAATATCCTTGCTACAGGCGTGCGCACTGTCGTTGAGGTAGGTCCAGGTACGGTGTTGCAAGGCTTGTTCCGCAAGATGGACCGCAACTTGGAGCTGTCGAGTGCAACAGTGTAAGTTTAATGTAGAATGCAGAATGCTGAATGTGGAATGTTGAATGGATTGACATTCATCATTCATCATTCAGCATTCATAATTAATTAAAGATGGAAAACAGAATCCGCCCTGTATGGGTCATCATCCTCCTGCTCTCAGGCATTCTCGTCGGCCTATATATTAATAAAGGTGTAGGTAGCCGCCAAATTACCTTCGAAGGTGGCAGTAAGTTCGACGAGGTGATGTGGTATGTGGACAACGACTATGTCGAAAAGCCCGACGCAAAGAAGTTGCAAGACCAAGCCATTGCCGCCATGATGGAGAAGCTTGACCCGCATAGCGCTTTTATCTCTTTGGATGAGTTCAATGAAGTGAACGACCCGCTTTTGGGCAGTTTCGACGGCATCGGGGTGCAGTTTCGTTTGGAAAAAGACACCATCGCTGTCGTCAATGTCATCAAGGGCGGCCCTTCCGAGAAGGTGGGCATCATGGCGGGCGACCGCTTCATTTATGTCGATGACACCTTGGTGGCTAGCAAGAAACTCAAGAATGAGGATGTGATGCGCAAACTGAAAGGACCCAAAAACACCAAAGTGCGTGTGCGTGTGCTCCGTCGTGGGGTAGAGGGCCTCCTTGACTACACCATCACCCGCGATGCAATTCCCACCTATAGCGTCGACATTGCCTACATGATCGATGAGAAAACTGGTTACTTGAAACTGAGCAAGTTCTCTGCCACCACAACTGACGAGTTCAAAAAGGGGATAAAGGAATTGAGAGCAAAGGGTATGCAACAACTTGTGCTCGACCTGCGTGGCAACACGGGAGGTTTCCTCAGCGCAGCCGTTGACATTGTCGACGAGTTTTTGCCCAAGGGTAGCTTGATTGTCTATACCGAAGGCCGCAACCGTCCGCGTCAGTATATGAAAGCCCGTCGAAATGGAATGTTGGAAGACATCCCCGTGGTGGTGCTCATCGATGGAGAGTCGGCCAGCGCAAGCGAGATTGTGGCTGGAGCCTTGCAGGACAACGACCGAGGTACCATCATTGGCCGACGCTCTTTCGGCAAGGGATTGGTGCAGGAGCAAATCATGCTTAGCGACAATTCCGCTATCCGCCTCACCGTGGCGCGTTACTACACGCCTACGGGTCGTTGCATCCAGAAACCTTACAGCGGTGACTTGGAAGAGTATATGCTTGAGTCGTTTGAACGTTACGAGAATGGCGAACTCTTCAGCGAGGACAGCATCCATTTCGCTGATTCCCTGAAATACACGACTCCTAAGGGCAAGACGGTTTATGGTGGTGGTGGCATCATGCCCGACATCTATGTGCCTTTGGTGAACGACAGCACGGAATACTATTTCAACCGTATCGTCAACAAAGGCTTGCTCTATCAATATGCTTTCGACTATACCGACATCCACCGTAAGCAGCTGCAGCAGTACAAGACCGTCAAGTCATTCGACCAGTCTTTTGTGGTGAGTGATGCCATGTTCGACGAGCTGGTGAAACAGGCTGAGGAGAAAGGCATCAAGGGTACGGAAGAGCAACGACAAGTGGCGCGCCGCGAGGCCAACACTTTGTTGAAGGCATACATCGCCCGCAACATCTTCGACGACGAGGGCTTCTATCCGATTTACGCCCCGATGGACGAGGTGTTGCAAAGGGCGCTTAAAGAGCTCAGAGGCGAATAATGGGATTCCCTTCGGGAATGGAGTCCGCTTTTCTTTTACAGCGGCGGCAGGTAACGTATACGGATAATATGCGTTACAAGCCGCCGCTGGTTAATTAGACGGATTAACTCCATTCCCAAAGGGAATCTCTTGTGCTGTTGACAAACAAAAAACCCCGCTGAAATAGCGGGGTTCCTTTTGTGGAGCATAACGGAATCGAACCGATGACCTCTTGCATGCCATGCAAGCGCTCTAGCCAACTGAGCTAATGCCCCTCGTTTGCGGCTGCAAAAATACAACTTTTTTCAATCCGCCAAACATTTTTCCGAAAATTTTTCTTTTTTTTCGAAAAAACGCAAAAAAATCACTTTTTTTCATTTCCGACTAAGGGTAAATCCTGAGTTGTTAGTCATTCCAATGTCTAGACAACAAAACAACGCGTTTACTATGCATTCGAATGTTCGTATTATGCTTAGGAAAAATGATGCCACCGTGCCTTTTTGCATCGGGGCTTTTCGTGTTTATATGCAAGAAAACTTATTAATTCACCTATTTATTAACCAAATCAATTCATTATGAAAAAGAAAGTTTTTTCTTTGATGATGATGCTCTTGCTGGCTGTTACTGGCTTTGTGAGAGCAGATGAACTGACCGTAAACGATGGTACTACTACCAACGGTTATGTGCCGGTTTATGGCTATTATGCCGACGCGTACTTGAAGTGCGAGTACATCGTGCCGGCCGCTGCGTTAGCCGATATGACGGGCAGCGACATCAACGGTATGACGTACTATCTTTCAAGCCCAGCCGCAGCAAGCTGGGGCGTTGCCAACTTCCAAGTGTTCATTAAGGAAGTGGCAGAAACGTCCATCGATGCCTATCAGGGCATGGATGGCGCGACCATTGTCTACGAAGGAGCCCTCGATGGCACACAGCCTCAGATGGGCATCACCTTCACGACGCCTTACCATTACAATGGCGGCAACCTTTTTGTCGGTATCTACAATACCGTGAAAGGCACCTACAAGACCTGCCAGTTCTATGGTGAGACTGTCAGTGGCGCATCAGTGCAGGGCTACAGCTATAGCAGCCTTGACGCTGTGGACTGCAATCAGCGCGATTTCCTGCCCAAGACCACCTTTACCTATGGTGCTGGTGGCGGCAGCGTCGCTGAACTCCATGTGAAGTACATGGATGGTAATGTTGAGGTCATTGACAGACTTGACCTCGGCGTTCGTCCTGCCGGCGCTTGGATGGAGCCTTTCGACTTCGTCATGTACGCCGAAGGTGGCGCCTACACTGTCAATGTTCTTGACTTCACGCCGAGCGACAACTTGTTCACTGTTTCTGGTGAGGAACTTCCTTTCCAAGTGGCCAGTGACGAAGATGTTGCCCTGAACATGATTACCAATGGCACTGAAGCTGGTGTGATCGATCGTCAGTTCGTGGCCATCACCGAAGGTGATCGTGCCGCTCACGTCTGGCCTTTGACGGTTGAGCTCTATGCTCCCGTGGTTCCGGATGTTTGGGAACTGGCTTGCGAAGAAGCCACCTCGTTCCCCTTCGTGGAGGTTCCTGCCAACGCTCACCAAACTGTCCTTCACAACGACTACACCCTGCCTTTCCCCGAGATTGAGGAAGGTGTGGATGCCGTTTACAAACTCGTGTTCACCGAAGACCAAATGCTGAACGCTAGTGTCACTTACGGTGAAAACGGTAAGGTGGCCCTCTACGCCGCTGACTTCAATGGCGAAGGCGGTCCTATGGCTACCAACTACTACACTGGCCTTAGCGCTGCCGGTGGTGGCTCCGCCGCTGCCCCGTTTGAGGCTCAGATCGGTGATGGTACCAGCACGACTGGCTACATGCCTTTCTACTGCTTCTACAACTACTCCATCAGCCAGCAGCTCTTCCTTGCTGCCGAGCTTGAGGAGGCCGGTGTGACCCGCGCCCCGATGACCAGCCTGAGCTGGTACTGCACGGCCACCAACGGTAACCTCCAGAGTAACATCACCATCTGGATGGCCAATGTGGAAGAGACCGCTATCGGCGGCAATTCCATCATGACTGGCGGTATGACCAAAGTGTATACCGGTAACATGACCCCCACTGTAGGTTGGGATGAGTTCGTCTTCAACGAAGGCACTTTCGCCTGGGACGGACACAGCAACATCCTGATCTCCGTACAGCGTAACAACGGTGCCTGGGCATCCGGCATCAGCTGGCAATGTGGTACCCAAAGCTTTACCGCTAGCGGTTATTCCTACAATGACTCTCAAGGCGCTTACAATATGGAGACCAACTCCTATGTCTTCGGTACTTCCGGTTCTTCGTATGGCGGCACCACCACGACCCGTTCCAACACGATGTTTAAAGGTGGCAATCGTTATGCTACCAGAAGAAATGTGGTTCCCACCGCTTGTGTCAACCCCGATGTAATTACGAATGTCGAGCCTGCTAGAGATGGCTGGCTGGCCTATGATAATGGCGAATATGCTACCTCTATCGGTAACACAACTGCATATGACTGGACTTGGGCCACGATGTATCCCGCTTCTATGTTGGGCAACAACAACACCTTGACCAAGGTTGCCATTTTCAACACCAGTTATAATGTTGACGATATTACGATTGATATCTATCAAGGTGGTACTACAGAACCTGGCACCCTGATTGCCTCTAAGACGGTTACCCCTGTCGAGGGATTACAGGAAGTGACTTTGAATAGTCCTGTGACCATCAATCCTTCTCAGAACCTGTGGATTGTGCTTAGCGAGTATGGTACCTATGTTTTGACTGCATGCAACACCACTCAGCCCAACAACCAATGGGTAGAGAACGACGGTTGGTATAACATCGGTGACTTGGCTGCGACTTTGGCCGACTATGGTTGGATGATCCGCGCTTATGTCACAAATAGCGCTCCCACGCCTCCCACACCTCCTACACCGACACCTGGTGAGGTCTCTTATACCGCTGGTCCTGTCATCGAGGGTCTGCCTGTGACTCCTGGTACCTACTACCTGGTTGCCTCTTCAACGACTCCTAATTTCGAGGTCACGATCAATGCCGAAAACATGCCTTGCCCGACTGTTGAGGAATTCGCTTTTGCTCCTCAGCCTGCCGACAATGAAGACGAGGTTGAACCCGCCAGCGTCACGCTGCGTTGGATGATCCCCGAATATGCCACTGCTTGGCGTCTGGTCTTCGGTAGCACCTACCATCCGGAAGAAGGTCATCCTCAGACCATCATCACTGATTGGTCGAATGATATGGCCAACAGCTACACGGTGCGTAACCTCTGGAACAACACCAACTACTTCTGGAGAGTGGAATTCAAAAACGACGGTTGCCCGGAAGGCGTGAGCAGCCCGGTTTGGGGCTTCACGACCCATCTGAATGTCCCGCAGGGTCTCACTGTTGTTGACGAGACTGTGTTCAACGACGAACAGATTGTACTGAACTGGAACGCTGTTGTCGACCGTACCTATCGCATGTACAATGTGTACCGCGACGGTGAACTCATTGGCCACACCAATGTGAACAACATCGGCAACACGACCTACACTGACGGTCCTCTGCCATACAACATGGACGGTTACAACTACTATGTCACTGCCGTGTACGATGAGGGCGAATCCGCTCCTTCGAACACTGTGAACGTTAAGGTCAGCGGCTACGGCGACGTGAACGGTCATGTCTTCGAGCAAGACGGTACCACTGGCATCGCTAACGCCACCGTTACCATGGTGGGTCAGGACGAGTTCGGTGTAAGCCACACCTACAACTTCCAGACCAATGCCCAAGGTTACTACACTGGCCACATCTATGCCGGTGCTGCCTACGACGGCCAAGCCGCTAAGGATGGCTATCAGACCGCTTACGAACCTGTCCAGGGTGAACCTATCGTGGTCAACTACAATGAGACGGCTAGCCCGTACGACTACATCCTCGACGAAAACTTCGATCCTGTCTGCACAGTCATTGCTGAGTACTATCCTGACAGCCTGGATCCCACAAGCCCGTTCGTGAAGGTTTACTGGGGCTGCGGCCTGCCTGGTGAGGAAATCGTTGAGCCTTTCGAGACCGGCGACTTCAGCATGTTCGATTGGCAGTTGGATAACAACTATCCTTGGAGCATCACCACCACCAACCCGTACGAAGGCACCTACTGCATGAAGAGCGGTGGCGCTGGCGTTCCTAGCGTGGTGAGCAACATGACCGTGACGGTGAACATCCCCGCCGACGGTGTCATGAGCTACTTCGGAAAGATCTCCTGCGAAAGCAACTGGGACTACGGTTACTTCTACATCGACGGTGTCCAGAAGGCACAATACACTGGTGTCAGCAACTGGGCTGAGAAGAGCTTCGACATCACCGCTGGTGACCACACCTTCATGTGGCAATACACGAAGGATGCTAGCGTCAACAGCAATGACGACTGCTTCTATGTCGACTTCATCACCTTCTACAAGAGACCCGAACCTCCGCAACCCGCTCAACCGGGCTGGCATACCTATGCCGAAGGCGACTTCAACAACGCCGTGGGTTCCAACGTCGGTACCTCACGTTGGGCTTATGAGTATCCCGTGAGCCTGCTGGGTAGCTACGCTGGCTTCAACCTGACCAAGGTCTCCTTGTTCTCCGACAACATGTACAGCGCTGTGGGTGGCAACTACACCTGCACCATCTACCAAGGTGGTGACGAACCTATGGCCGGTACTGCAGTGAGCACCATCACCGTTGACGTTCCTGCCAACATGAACGCTTGGGTCGACTTCGACCTGACGACTCCTGTCAGCGTGACCGGTAACGCCAAACTGTGGGTGGTTTGGACTGCCAACAGTCCTTTGAGCAGCTGGCCTGCTGGTTGCTGCGACGGTCTTGTCGAAGAAGGCACATGGTGGAGCGCCGGTGTTGAAGCCGGTTATGGTTGGGAGCACGAGACTTATGGCACTTGGACCATGCGTCAGTACTTCACCAACCGCGAAGGCCGTGGCTTCTACAGCTATGCTAGCGACAACGCTCCTGTGGCCGTTGAGGTTCCTGAGGTTGTCAAGGGTGCTCCTGTCATGCCTGTGAAGGGTGTGGAGACTGTGACCACTACTTGCGCCAACCCGAATGCTGTTCCTGGCACTCGCGTTGTCAATCGCAATACCCGTAGCCTCGAGCACTACAGAGTGTATCGTACCAACTGCTACAACGATGGTCCTTACACCGAAGAGAACACCGCCCTCCTGGCCACCGTTTGGATGCCTGACACCGTTTACATCGACGTTGAATGGGCTGACCTCCCGGCTGGTGTCTACAAGTGGGGCGTTGGTGCCGTGTATAGCGGTAACCGCGGTGAAGAGATCGCTGGTCCTATCCACTGGAGTGAACCTGTGAATGTCAACAACGCCACTCGCGAGGCCTTCAACTATGGCTTCGAAGGCGGTCTTGAAGGCTGGACAGTCATTGATGTGAATGCTGGCGAAGGCACTTGGGTTCACAGTGACAACAATCCTGGTGGTTACGATTACAGCACTCACGCTCACGGTGGCACTGGCTTCGCCATGTGTTACTCTTTCGTGGATTATGTAGGTTCGTACGATACCGACAGCTATCTCGTTTCTCCTCAAAAGTATAGCATTGCCGATGGTTCTAACATGACCTTCTGGGCTGACAATGCCAACGACAGCTATCCTGAGACCTTCTCGGTTTGCGTTGCTACTGCTGCTAACCCGACTGCTGCTGACTTCACTGCCATTTGGAGCGGTGCTGCCAAGGGCAATCGTAATGAGGGAGCTACTGTCCGTCGTGATATCAACCGTTACGACAACTGGCGCAGCCATACCATTGACCTGAGCGCTTATGCTGGTCAGGAAGTTTGGATTGCCTTCCACGATGTGAACTACGATGCATACGAGGTTTGGATCGACGATGTTACCATCAATGCTGGTGGCGGCAGCGGTCCTGTTCCTCCGACTCCTCCGACTCCTGGCACTGGTGGCCTGCAACTGCCTCGCGAGAGCGAGATCGTGTGGTCTAACTGCCTCGACAAGGACATGTGGCTTGGTGAAAACGATGTTGACATCAATGTGTTGCTCAACAGCGCCGATAGCCCAGAGGGCATTGAAGTGAGCTTCGTCAACCTCAATGAGGCCGAACAGGAACTCTATCCTATCGACAACATCGTTCTCGATGAGACTGGCTTCTACGCTTGGGATACCTTCCGTAAGGGTGACTACCAGCTGACCATTACTCGTGACGGCTACGAGACCATCACTGAGAATGTGAGCATCTGGGAACCCACGAGCATGCGTTATGTGATGATCGAAATCATCTACGGTGTGAGCGACCTCTATGTGTCACGCACTGGTTGGGCTATGTGGGAAGGCCACGGCGACCCGCTGAACCCGACTCCTGGTCCTGGCCCAGGTCCTGGCCCACAACCCGGTGGCTCAAGCTTCGAGTTTGGATTTGAAGACGGCTTTGAAGGCTGGACCACCATCGACAACGATGGCGACGGCCTCAACTGGGTCAATAGCGTCAATAGCATTAACGCTTCTGGCTATGACTACACTGGTCTGGCTCATGGTGGCAATTACTTCGTCTATTCACAGTCTTACATCGACTATGATGGCGCCTATGATGCCGACAACTATCTGGTTTCACCTCAGAAGTATTCGATTGGCAGTGGTTCGACCCTGTCCTTCTGGGCTGACAACGCCAACGACAGCTATCCTGATCATTTCGCCATTGCTATTTCTACTGCCGACACTCCGTCCGCTTCCAGCTTCACTGACATTTGGAGCCACAGCGGTGCCAAGTCAGGCGAGAAGGTCTCTGTCCGTAATACGAATGGCCGTTATGAGAACTGGCGTTCGCACTCTGTTGACCTGAGCGCCTACGCTGGCCAGGATGTGTGGATTGCCTTCCACCATCAGGATTATGACGAGTATGAGATCTGGATTGATGATGTTACCTTGACCTCTGGTGCCAAGAGCAACGACCGTCACCTCGAATATTATAAGGTGATGTGCGAGAGCATCGACCACGAGCCAATCTTCAATGTCAATACTCCTTACAACTTCTGCCAAGTTGCCACCGACGAACTCGAAGAAGGCCAACTCTACATTTGCAAGGTCGCTGCTGTCTACAGCACTGGCATGAGCGATTATGCAGAATGCATTTGGGAATATGAAAGCTGCGAAAACTACGCTGGCACCGTCAATGGTCTCACCGTGAACGGCACGACCGTCACTTGGGATTATCCTGGCACTCCTGGTCCTGGCCCACAACCTGGTCCTGGCGACAGCTTCAGCGTGAACTTCGACGACGGTCAGATTCCTGCTGGTTGGACCATGATTGATGCCAACAACGACAATTACAACTGGGTGCTTGGCTCGCAAATCGGTGGTATCTACCTCGTTTCTGGAGCTAGCCTCGAAGGTTCGGGTCACAATTCATCAACTGACCTGATCTGCTCTGGCTCATACAGCAACGCTACCAACCAAGCCATTACTCCTGACAACTACCTTGTTTCACCTCAGGTGAACCTTGCTGCTGGTAGCACCTTCAGTTTCTGGGCTTGCGCTCAAGATGCTGGCTATGCTGCTGAGCACTTTGGCGTGTTCATTTCCGACAACGGAACGAGCGACTGGACGATGGTCCAAGAATGGACGATGACCGCCAAGAGCGGTGGTGCGATGAGCATTGGCCGTGGTGGTCAAACCCGCGCTCAAGGCAACTGGTACAACTACAGTGTTGACCTGAGTGCCTTCGCTGGACAGAAGTACATCGCTATCCGTCACTTCAACTGCAACGACCAGTTCATCCTGGATGTTGACGACATCGAACTGACTTCTGGTGCCAAGAGCAGCCGTAACGCTTGGGATCTGATGATGACCTTCAATGCTCCCGAAGGCGGCCACTACGGTGTGGTTTATGACGGCAACAACTTCTATACCTCCAACTGGGGCTATAGCAGTGCCGCCCATAACTTCTACAAGTATGACCAGCAAGGCAACATGATCGAAGGCTTCGAAATTCCTGGCTGCGGTACCCTCCGTGGCATGACCTTCGACGGTCAATACATCTATGGTGTTGCCAACTCCAACACAGTGTACTGCGTTGATATGGCCAGCCATAGCGTGGTCAGCACATTCACCAGCGCCTACGGTGCCATGCGTGGCATCACCTACGATCCCGTCCGCGACGGCTTCTGGGTAATCGGCAACTGGGCAGGCAACCTGACACTCATCGACCGCACTGGCGCTATCGTCCAGACCGGTCCGGAGCCTGAGAGCGCTTCCGACCTTGCCTACTACAAGGACGAGAATGATGTTGAGCACGTGTTCTGCTTCGACAATCTTGACAATGGAGTCTATGACTACAACATCACGACCAATTCACTTGGTGGCTCGGTGTTCAACTTCTCCAATGTTCCTGGTTTCGATGGCGGTTCCTCTGGCGGTTGCCATGTCGGCAGCTTCAATGGTAAGATCGCCTTCATTGGTGACATCCAGCAGAGCCCGAACCTCATCGGTGTCTATGAACTGAGAGACGACAACGGTGGCCCGACCCCGCCTCCTACACCTACTGGCGACATCCTTGGTGCCATGGTGTTCCTGAATGGCGAATGGGAAGCCTTCGTTGCTGCTCCGACCAACAGCTACGAATTCCCGAGCGCTGGTGAATACTGCGTCCGTATTGTTTACAACGGTACTAACGAACTCCCGAGCAACAACTTCTTCTATGCCATGAGCTGCGAAGAGTGTGAAGGTGATGTTCCACCTACCTGCGAACCTGGCGATCCTATCCATGCCGAGGTCCTCGGTGCCACCGACCAAGTGAGAATTTGGTGGGGTGTCGAACCTGCTGCTCCGATTGAGGAATGGCTGTACTACGACGATGGTGAGATGGCTGGTGCTCTTGGCGCTGGTGGTGCTATCTATTGGGCCATTATGTTCCCAGCATCATCTCTCCAAGCTTATGCTGGTACAAGCCTGACTCAGGTTGCCGTAATGGAATATGACAGTCCTGGTAACTACACCGCCAACATCTACCTTGGTGGTACTTCGGCTCCTGCAACCTTAGTCTCCACACAGGAATTCAGCGCGACTGGCACTGTTGACTGGAAGTATGTCACCCTCGATACACCTGTTGCCATTGACGGCACACAGAACCTGTGGATCACGATGTATCAGGCTGGTATCACCTATCCTGCCACAGCTTGCGTCAACACGGGTGATCCTAACGGACGTTGGGTCTCTACCAATGGTACTCAGTGGATCGATGTCACCACTGCTGGTGATTTCAACTACACTTGGTTAATCCGCGGCTTCGTGACCAACCAGGCTAAGGGTGGTCAAAACACCGAACTGCCTGAGTTCCATGGTGAAGTTGGTGGCGAACTGAGCAGCGTCCAGGTCACTCCTGTGGCTCCTGCCTTCGCTCCGATGAACCGTGCCAACATTGTGAAGTACAATGTGTATCGTTCTAACGAAGCCACTGGCAACTATGTCCAAATCGGTGAAGTTGCTGAGGCTGGTCAGACGCTGTACGAGTACTTCGACACGCCGGATGTCGCTGGTATGTACTACTACCAGGTGACCGCCGTGTATGACGATGGTTGCGAATCTGCTCCTGCTTTGGCTGCTGACGACCCGACTCACAACTATGTGAGCGCCAGCGTCGACGCCATTGGCGAGAACAGCGACAATGTTGCCCTCTATCCTAACCCGACTAAGGGCAATGTGACGATCGAGGCCAACGGTATGAGCCGCATCACTGTGGTGAGCGTCCTCGGCCAGGTGGTCTACGACACCGAACTCAATGCCGATGTCTACACCTTGAACATGAGCCAGTTCAACGCTGGTATGTACATGGTGCGCATCCACACTGAAAACGGTGTGATCGTCAAGCGCGTCACTGTCATGCAATAAATGACATTGCGGAATTGATTTCCGCGAAATTTGGGCGGCATCCTTTTGGGTGCCGCCCTTTTTTATTATTTTTGCGCCCACAAAATACAGGATATGACTATAAAGGAAATACAAGATAGCATCGTAGAGGATTTCTCCATGTTCGACGACTGGATGGACCGCTATGCCATGCTGATAGAGATGGGGAAGGAATGCCCCATCATCGACGATAAATACCGCGACGAGGCGCACTTGATTAATGGATGCCAGAGCCGCGTGTGGCTCAATGCCGAGCTGAAGGACGGCAAAGTGTATTACAGCGCCGACAGCGACGCGGTTATCACCAAGGGCATCGTCAACCTTTTAATTAAGGTGTTTTCGGGTCAGACACCCGAGGACATCCTTGCTGCCGACCTCTCGTTTTTGGACGAAATCGGGTTGAAAGAGCATTTGTCACCCACACGTTCCAACGGCCTCTTGGCCATGCTGAAACAAATGCTGCTTTATGCAGAGGCATTTAAATTGAAGGAGGGACAATCATGACACAGGAAGAAATCAACACCTTGAAAGAGACCATCATTTCGGTCTTGAAGACCATCTATGACCCAGAAATTCCTGTCGACATCTGGACACTGCACCTGATTTATGGCATCGAAGTGGATGAAGAAGGCAATGTGAAGATTGTAATGACGGTGACGGCACCCAACTGTCCCGTGGCAGAGACCTTACCTGCCGAGGTGCGTAACCGCGTGCAAGCCATCATGGGCGTGAAAAAAGTCGATGTGGAACTCACTTTCGACCCCGTTTGGAGCATCGACATGCTCTCCGACGAAGCCAAGGCTGATTTGGGTTTGGATGGGGATTTCGGCAGCTTTACTGCGGCAGACTTCCTGTATTGAAAAATCCTGTCTCTCATGTCATTCCAGCAGAGGTTTGTGCGCTGCGGGAATCTGTGAGGGACAGGATTTTTCTTTTGATGGTTTTTTTAGAAGCCATAGATCCCATGCTTGCCCACTAGCCAGCGTGGGGATGACATGCCTTCTAAAACCTGCTAGAGATTCTCATAATTTTCCAACAAATCTTTCGCCATTCCTAAGAACATAAACGCCACGGCGTTAAAGTCCATGTTGAGGTCCTTGCTGAGGCCAACGCGGTCCTTGAAAATGGCCACATTGAACCATTGCAGGCACTGGAAGGCACGGTGGAAATAAAGGCGTTGCAACTCTTCCTTGGTAGGTTTGTGGCCAACATAGGCTTCCAATAGCGACAAAGCCTTGTCGAAGCCTACATTGCCGTAACAGGCGATGTCATAGAAGGGATCGTTCATGCCGGCAAACTCCCAGTCGAGCACATAGAGCTTGTCGCCGCTGATAACGAGGTTAGTGGGCTGATAGTCGCAGTGGCAGGGCACCTTGGGCACATTGACTTGCGAGGCGCGGATGGCGTCGAGCTTCTTGCGAAGGTCGAGGTATTCCTGCGGGAAGACATAGCCCGTTTCAAGGCAGTAGTTCTGGTCGGCATCGAGGCGGCCAAAGGCATTGTAATCCTTGAACTTCATGTCGCTGTTATGGATTTTCTTCAGCGCCTTCACCGACATTTCGTTGTAGGAAACCACATCGGTGGTGCTCATGATGGTGCCTTCCACATACTCAGCCAGTTTTTCACCGGAGCGAATCTCGACATATTCCGTGATGTTGTTCAATCCCAGTCGGTTAACCTCTTGGATGTTGGCCCATTCCTCTTCACGGTCAACGAACTTTTCGGCAAACTTGCCAGGCACGCGGTAGGTGTATTTCTTGCCTTGGCATTCAACGACGTAGGTGTAGTTGCTCATGCCGCCTTCGAGGCGCTTGATGATGCGGGCCCCTGAGCCTGTCGAAGGGTGGGCATGAAGTAGTGCATTTACTCTAAAAATGATGTAGTCTTCAATAGTCATAGTAGTATATTTTTAAATGGATTATTGTCATTTGATTTGGTCGGCAAAGATACATTTTATTTGCATTGTAATGAAGTATCGGGTGCGTCTTTTTGTTGAATTGTAATAAATTTCAACGGGAAATACCTTGATAAGCGATTTTGTTGTATTTTTGCAGCCGCTACGGGGATTTAGTTCATCTGGTAGAACGTCAGGTTCGCAATCTGAAGGTGGCCGGTTCGAGTCCGGTAATCTCCACAGAATCAATAAGAAAGCCGCTGAAAAAGCGGCTTTCTTCGTTATTCTTCCACTTGATTCACCACCACGACATTCTCGTTCTTTAAACGAACCTTCAGCCAGCGTTCAATGCGGTCGTGGTTCTCGGTAGGCATGGGTTCTTGTGTGGTGATGAAGGCTATGATCTGTTCGGAGGCAATGCTGTCGGATACATGGATTGATGCACCTCGGCTAAGGCTGACCTCAATGATGTTTGGGTATTGCGTGAACAGCTCTTTGGAAATAGCATCGACGGGAATCTCTTTCGATTGATAGTCGGAAAGTGTAGCCGTCAACTTGGCGATGCTGTCGTTCAACATTTTGATTTGCTGGTCAGAATGTTCGTAGATGCCTTTCACGATTTCTGTTTCAGAGAGATCTTGTCGCATGCTGGTGGCGTCTTCGTGGAAAACGATTTGGCTGCGTGTGATGCCGTATGCTTCCGCGCTGTTGTACAGTTTCTTCTTGGCTTCTTCGGTCAATGTTTCACCGGCAAGGAACAATTCTAATTTGGGTGCTTTGCGCGAATAGGTGGCCTTATGGTCGTAGATGAAACATTTGCCAAGGTTCTTGTTTTCGGCTACCACCTTCTCGGCATGAATGTTGAAGTTGTTCTCCTTAATCGTGTTGATGGCGGTTATAATACTGGGAACCAATACGATAGTGAGGATGATGTAGACCGCAGCTTTGGGTAGGTGCTTACGGGTTTCACCTGAGGCCTCGACGATGGGAAAGCGGAAGTATTTCACTGCGGCAAAGGTGGCCAAGGCAATGAAAATGCTGTTGATGATAAAGAGGTAGAGTGCGCCGAAGATGACCGAACCCTTCCAGATGGAGATGCCGTAGCCTACTGTGCAAAGTGGCGGCATGAGCGCTGTGGCGATGGCGACTCCAGTAATGACGCTGCCTTTGTCCTTGCGCGAGGTCTCAATGATGCCTGCCAGTCCACCGAAAAGGGCAATCAAGACATCGTAAATTGTAGGATTGGTTCTTGCCAAGAGCTCCGAAGGATTGGCCAAACTCAAGGGACTGAGCAGGAAAAACAAAGAAGAGGCGATGATGCTGATGATGACCATCACGCTGAAATTCTTCATCGAGTCCTTCACAAGCTGATTGTCTTCAGTGCCGAGTCCCAAACCGAAGCCTAAAATGGGTCCCATCACGGGAGAGACTAACATGGCGCCGATGATGACGGGGATGGAGTTGACATTCAAACCCACCGAGGCAATAATGATGGCGCAGGCCAAAATGAAGACATTGGTGCCTTTGAAGGCGATGTTTTTGCGGATAGACGCACTGGCATTCTCATAGTCGATCTCGTCGGAGAGGTGGATGAGGGATCTCAAATATACAAGAATCCTACGGATGATGTTTTTCATAGGTTGATCTCTTTGTAAATTGCAAAGAACAGCATTTTTCTTGAATTGTGCAAGAATCAACGGCGGAAAATGCTTCTGATGGCAATTAGCATGGGGAAGATCTCGACGCGGCCTAAGAGCATGATGAGCATGGCAGCCACTTTCTGGAAACCTAAAAATCCAGCATAGTTGCCCATTGAACCGACTTCACCGAAACCAGGACCGACGCTGCCTATGCAGGCAATCGAAGCCGTGAGTGAGGTTTTGAAGTCCATGCTGAGGGCGAAAATGAGGGAGCCGATGGCAATGATAAGGATATAAGTGCCCATAAAGGCTAATATCGAGGTGACGTTTCCTTCTGTCTTTACCTGTCCATCTAGCTTGATTCTGTTGACATTTTTGAACCCAATAAGCGAGTTTACCATGCCTTTCAGGCTCTTGACGACGATGACGAAACGGTCCATTTTCATGCCGCCCGAGGTGGAACCTGAGCATCCACAGACCAAAGAGCAAAGCAATAGAATAGCCATGCTACCCGTTGGCCATAGGTTGGTGTCGGCGGTGGCGAAGCCGGTCGTTGTTGATAGGGAACAAACTTGGAAAGCCGCCAAACGCAAAGCCTTCGGGAAAGAAGTGCAATAACCACTGAAGTACAGGTTGGCCGTGACAGCGAGAATAGCAATGGTGACAAGCGCCAAAAACCATCGTACGACTTGTGTGTTAAAGAGGGTTTTGCGGTTGCCTTTGTCGGGCCAAACTGTCGAGAACATCAGGCTGAAATTGGTGGCACCCATCAACATGGCAATGCAAAGGATGGCTTCGACAACCCAACTGTCATAAAAACCTACGCTGATGTTTTTGGTGCAGAAGCCGCAGGTGCTGCAGGCCGACATAGCCAAGGTAGTGGCATCAAACCAAGGCATTTTCGTGAGTCGTAAGGCAATGGCCGAAACAGAAGTGATGATCAGATAAACGACAATCATTCTATAGACGAAATGCTTCTTCCGCCCACCATAATATGATTTAGCGAGGTCCGACAGTTCCGCGCTGGCCAAAACGGAATGACGGTCATGCTGCCCGGAGATGACCAAAGAGACAAGGGTGACGATGCCGATGCCGCCAATCCAAGCCGAAGCTATACGCCAGAACTGCAAGCCATTGGGAAGCGCTTCAATGTTATTGAGGATGGAAGCACCTGTTGTGGTAAAGCCTGAGACGCTTTCAAAGAAAGCGTTGACGACGGTAAACTCTCCGCCAAACAAAAGATAAGGAATAGCTCCGAAGATGCAGGCCGCAATCCAACAACCCGTGACGATGCGGAAACCATCCTCAATGGTCATCTTTTCTTGGGGCTTGGTGCCGATGATGGCAAAAAAGCCACTGAGAAGCGAGGCCATGCCCGAGAAGACCAAAGGGTCAAAACTATCATCTGTGTTGTTCCTGAAAGCGATGAACGCTGAGATAAACATTAGTATGGCAACACCGATCAAGGAGAAGCCTGCATAACGGATAGTGGTATTCCATTTCTTCATTTTTGTTCGGTTTAAAATGATGACAGCAAAAATATTGGGGCAAACTTTATGAGTCAATACAATAATATTTATCTTTGCATTGATAAAATCAATAATTCCCCCTTTTAAGGGGGATATGGGGGATTACAGAGATGACTTTACAACAATTGGAATACATCATCGCCGTGGAACAGCATGGTTATTTTGTCAATGCGGCTGATGCCTGTGCCGTGACGCAATCAACACTGAGTCTGATGATTAAGAAGCTGGAGGAGGAGTTGGATATCAAAATCTTCAATCGCGACACGCATCCTGTCACGGTCACCGAAATGGGCCGGAAGGTGATTGACGAGGCAAAGATGGCGGTCTATCACACGAAGCAGTTGCTGGAACTGACCCGCACGGAGAAGGAACAGTCATCGGGTGACCTCAGCATAGCCATGACAACGACAGTAGCACCCGTGTTGATGCCTGGTCTGTTCCATTACATGCGGACAAAAAACGCAGCGATTCGTCTTCGAGTGGAGGAGATGATTACAGCGACTATCATTACCAAATTGAAAAAAGCCGAGGTCGACATGGGCATTATCACCTATCCCGTCAACGACCCCGATTTGCTGGAGGTGCCGTTGTATCATGAGCGTTTTTTTGCCTATGTTTCGCCACAAGATGCCTTGTATCAAGCGGAAAGCGTTGAGCGAAAGCATCTGCTAGAGCATAAGGTATGGACGATGAAAGACGGCGTGAGGCTAATTGACCGTTCGAAGGTGAGGTCGGAGGAAGAGATTACCTACGACAAGCTGTATGAAGGTGGCCGTGTGGGCATCCTAATTCAGATTGTCAACGAAAATGGGGGCATCACCATCGTGCCGGAGTCGCATTTGCATTTGTTGCCGGAAACCGTAAAAGACCGTATCAGGCCGATTGTCAACCCTGAGCCTCAGCGAACGATAGGCTTGGCCTTCAGGAAGGACTATGTGCACGAGCGTATGATGAACATTGTCATCAAGGCCATCAAAACGATGGTGCCGTCGGAGTTCCTCGATGGCGTGATTCGTGCAGATTATCTGAGACTATAACTTGGAGGCTACCACTTCTGCAATTTGTTCCAGCCATTCCTTGTCGATGGCATCAAAAGTGGCCAGTTTCTCGCTGTCGATGTCCAACACGCCGATGACTTCTTCATCTTTATATAAAGGCACTACGATCTCGCTTCGCGATTCCGAACTGCAAGCGATGTGGCCAGGGAATTGTTCCACATCTTCCACGACAAGGGTTTTCTTTTCTTTCCATGATGTGCCGCACACACCCTTGCCGAAACCGATGCGGGTGCAGGCTACGGGACCTTGGAAGGGACCGAGCACAAGTTGCTCGCCGATGACACGGTAGAAGCCCGTCCACCAGAAGTGGAAGGCCTCTTGGATTAGTGCGGCCACGTTGGCCATATTGGCGACGGTGTCGCTCTCGTCTTTTACCATCGCCTTGACTTGGGCGAGGAGGAGTTTGTAGGTTTCGTTTTTATCCATGTTTGTTGTCTTAGCCCCACACTGCGCTGCGCTTGTGTGGGGTAAATAAAGTGTCGTCTCTTCGAGATGGGTTTGGACTGCAAAAGTAGTGAAAAACTTGAATCTTTAAATCTTGAATTTTCTTACCTTTGCACCCCGTTTAAAATAGCGTGTAAAATGAAAAAAGATATTCTCGTATTGCTGCTTACAGGTTACCTCGGTAGCGGCAAGACCACAGTGGTCAACAAGATACTGAACAACCGTAAAGGTATTAAGTTCGCCGTGATTGTCAACGACATAGGCGAAGTGAACATCGATGCAGACTTGATTGAAAAAGGTGGCGTGGTTGGGCAGAAGGACGACAGCCTGGTCGCTTTGCAGAACGGTTGCATCTGCTGCACCTTGAAGATGGATCTTATCCAACAGTTGCATGAAATCATCGTTATGCAGCGCTTTGACTATATTGTTATCGAGGCCAGTGGCATCTGCGAGCCGGAACCTATCGCCCAGACGATTTGTTCCTTCCCCGACATGGCTTGGCAACTCACCAAGGACGGTATTCCCATCTTAGACTGTATTGTGACCGTTGTCGATGCATTGCGTATGCAGAGCGAGTTTGCCTGCGGCGATGACCTGATGAAGAAGAATCTGGCCGAGGATGACTTGGAAAGTCTTGTCATCCAGCAGATTGAGTTCTGCAACATCATCCTGCTCAACAAGGCCTCTGAGGTCACGCCTGAGGAACTGGGTCGCGTTAAGAGCATCATCCGTGCCTTGCAGCCCACCGCCGAAATCATCACCTGCGACTATGGCGATGTCGACTTCGACAAGATCCTCAATACCAAGATGTTTGACTTTGACAAAGTTGCTACCTCTGCAACCTGGATCAAGGAAGTGGAAGGCGCTGTAGTTGAAGACGATGACGATGATGATGAACATGAGCACCATCATCACGATGACGATGAGGATGAGCACGAGCATCATCACCATCATCATGATCATGACGATGATGACGAGGAAGAGGAGCATGGCCATCACCATCATCATCACCACGACCACGAAGGCGGTGAGGTGGAGGAATACGGTATCGGCACCTTTGTGTATTACCGTCGTGAGCCGTTCAACATGGCGCGATTCGATGAGTTTGTGGCGCGCAAGATGCCGAAGAATGTCATCCGCGTGAAGGGCATCTGCTACTTCAAGAACGAATACGACAACTGCTACATCTTCGAGCAGGCAGGCAAGCAAGTGCAGTTGCGCGACGCTGGCCTGTGGTTTGCCACCATGCCCGCCAACGAGCTAGCCATGATGATGGATCGCGAGCCCACCCTTCGCCGCGACTGGGATGACACCTACGGCGACCGCATGCAGAAGCTCGTCTTCATCGGCCAGCATCTTGACAAGGATGCCTTGGTGAAGGATCTGGACGCTTGCTTGACGAGGTAATTGCTTCGTCACAAAACCTACAAAACCTGTAAAACATTTTTATTGTTGGAAAGCCTGCCAACCGGCGACTTTCCGGTTGCCCCATGGTTGGTAGGGCGGTCTTTCTTTTTTGTAGTTTTGATTGTTTTGTGATAAAAATCTGTATCTTTGACCCTTCAAAACAGGGTGATATGGAACAAATCATACAAACAATTAGCGGATGGGTATGGAGTCCGGCGTTAGTGGCCATCTGCCTCTTGGCGGGACTCTATTTCTCCATCGGCACGCGCTTCGTGCAGGTGCGCCGTCTGCGTGAGATGGCGCGGCTGCTTTTTTCGACAGACAAGAGCCAGAAGACGGGTATCACCTCGTTTCAGGCATTTTCGATGGCTTTGTCGGGGCGCGTGGGTACGGGTAACATCGTAGGTGTGGCCACGGCCATCGGCTATGGTGGTCCTGGGGCCATCGTCTGGATGTGGATTATCGCTTTTTTGGGCGCAGGTTCTGCCTTCTCCGAGGCTACTTTAGCTCAAATCTATAAGGAAGAGCACAAAGGGCAGTTCCGTGGCGGACCGGCTTATTATATTGAGAAGGGTTTGCACAGCAAATGGCTTGCGGTAGCCTTTGCTGTTATCGCGGTGCTGGCCTGCGGCTTGTTTCTGCCGCCGGTACAGTCCAACGGTATCGCTATCTCGTTTGCCAATACCTTCCACATCAGCTCGGCATGGGCGGGTGCCATCGTGGCCTTGCTCATCGGATTAGTGGTGATGGGCGGTGTGAAACGCATTGCTAATGTGGCGCAGATCGTGGCACCGTTTATGGCTGTTTTGTATGTCTTGCTCTCCCTTGTTGTGTTGGGCTTCCATATCCGCGAGGTGCCTACGGTCTTCATGGATATGCTCCGTAGTGCTTTCGGCATGAAAGAGGCCTTGGGTGGCATTTTGGGCAGCACCATCGCGTGGGGCGTGAAGCGCGGTATCTATTCCAACGAAGCTGGACAGGGTACGGGTGCCATAGTGGCGGGTGCGGCCAAGGTCTCGCATCCCGTCAAGCAAGGACTGGTGCAGGCGTTTTCGGTGTATATCGATACCTTATTAGTGTGTACTGCCACTGCCGTGATGATTTTGGCCTGCAAGACCTATAATGTATTCGATGCCTCGGGCAATCTTCTTGTGGCCGCCGAGGGTGTGGAACTGGGTGCGCCTGATGTGAGTTACACCTCTGCTGCTTTGGGTACGCTGTTGGGTGCCAACTGGGGCGGCATCATCGTTTCGTTTGCCCTGTTTTTCTTTGCCTTCACCACCATCATGGCATATTATTACTATGCCGAGACGAATCTAGTCTATCTCTTCGGCAAAGGCCGCAAGGAGCATGTCCTGATTTGGGTACTGCGTCTTGGTGTGGTGGGCATGGTGTTCTTCGGCTCGTTGCATGAGGCGCGTGCGATGTGGGACCTCGGCGATATCGGTGTGGGCACCATGGCCTGGGTGAATATCATCGCTATCCTGCTCCTCTCACCCAAAGCTTTTAAGGCCCTGAAATCCTACGAGCGGCAGAAGAAGGAAGGCAAGGAGCCCGTCTTTGACCCGAAGGAAATTGGTGCAAAGGGTGCGGATTTTTGGGAAAACAAATAGTATACGCTCTTCGATTTAGTGGCTTTTTTTTTGCGCAGAAAACCCGATTTTGCGCAGAAAGTCCGCTTTTTTGCCGTTTTCAAATGTAGGAGCACCTTTCGCGCTGTCTATTTGATTACTTTTGTACCTCTTTTAATTAATGTTTAACAAATCAATCTCTAACAAATGAAAAAAGTAATGTTTTTGCTCGCCACCCTGCTTATCGGTGGTATGATGTTCACGGGCTGCAAAAAAGACAACCCGCAACCAACTCCTGATCCGACTCCTACGCCTACAACTGCCAAAGTGACCTATATGGTCGGCAACACTTATGGGCCTTTCACCACTTCCGATTGCTTCAAATACACCATCACTTATGTTGGTGCTGATGGTAACAAGGTTACGGTGAATGATGTCACCTTGCCTTGGACTTCACCCGAACTCACGGTGAAGCTACCTTTCGATGCCAAGATGGAAGGGAAATATACCTATAAAGAGGAAGAACTTCCCGATCAAGTCGGTTTTGGACAAATTACGAGTATCGTTTCTGGAAATAAGCCGATTGCCAATGGAGAGGGTGATATAATTGCATCCCTTGCGAAGGCTGGTTTTTTGCAATACATTTCGCAACATCCTGATGTGGTGAATTTCAGCCTCAGCGGTAGAGTTGAGTAATAATCTAAATCATATTTCTTTTATTAACCTCTTTAAAATTACTAAAAATGAAAAAATTATCATTTTTGCTCGCCGCCCTGCTTATTGGTGGCATGATGTTCACGGGCTGCAAAAAAGAAGACCCGAAACCTACACCAGACCCAGTGTCGAAAACCGCCAAAGTGGTTTACAAGATTGGCAACACCTCTTTAAACCAAACAGTTTCGAATTGCTTCAAGTACACGGTTTCTTATCTTGGAGCTAACGGACAAATGGTTACGGTTAACGATGTTACCCTGCCTTGGAGTTCTCCTGAAATCACTGTCACGCTTCCTTTCACTGCCAAAATTGAAGGCAATGCCACCTACAATGAAGCAGATCTTCCCGATCCAGTGGTTTATGGCTGCATCTATTGCATTTCTGCAAATGGAATTGATTTCCAACATCAGGGAAGCCTCTATTCTGCTTCCAAGGAAGGCTTTATTCACATTATGGCTGAAAATCCTGATGAACTGAAGTTCAGCTACTCGAAGACCATCGAATAACAGAATGGATTTACGGAAATAGTGCATTTATAGAATCTTGTTACCACTATAACATTATATCAAATTAATTATGAAAAAAGTAATGTTTCTGCTCGCCACCCTGCTTATCGGTGGCATGATGTTCACGGGTTGCAAGAAAGACAATCCGCAACCAACACCAGACACGCCTTCGACTCCTACCGAGACGACGAAGACGTTTGTCTATAAGGTAAACAATACTTTCCAAACTATGAGCGATGTTACAGGTGCGTTGACTACACACACAATTTCACCATGCTTCCATTACACTTTCTCCTATAAGGATGCTGACGGGAAAATGGTCGAAGTTACTGACGCAACATTGCCTTGGACCAAAGAAATCAGCGTGAAGACTCCTTTTGAGGCCCAACTGAAAGGTAAGGTTACCTACAATGAAAGCGAAATTCCTACTCCCGTGTTTTTCGGTACGCTTGCTTCCATCGAACAAAGTACAGAGAATCATACAAAACCTGCTACGGGAAAGTATTTTGAAGACAAAGAGGATTTCCTCGAATACATCTCCACAAATCCCCAAATGTTAGAATTTAACTACACTTTATCCATTAATTGATGGGTAAGGTGTTACTTATGAACACTTTTATAAATTATGTTCAACCAACAAAAATCAAACAAATGAAGAAATTAACATTCTTGCTCGCCACCCTGCTTATCGGTGGCATGATGTTCACGAGCTGCAAGAAAGACAATCCGCAACCAACACCCGACACGCCTTCGACTCCTACCGAGACGACGAAGACGGTGGTTTACACAATGGATAACGTTATGAAGGATTCGAATTCATCAGCAACACTAACCGTTTCGCCTTACTTCCACTATACTTTCAAATACAAGGATGCTGATGGAACGATGGTTGAAGTGAATGATCCCACTTTGCCTTGGACAAAGGAAATCAGTGTTAAAACTCCTTTTGAAGCCAAACTGGAAGGAACAGTTACTTACAATGAGAATGAACTTCCTGAGGAAGGATTGATTATTTTTGGTACACTTGGCTCTATCAAGTCAGGAACTAGTGCAACGCCTTCTCAAAGGGCGAGTCAGTTCCATGCCAGACAACAATTCCTCGATTTTATCAGCACTCATGCTGATAGAGTGAACTATAGCTTTACCTTATCGGTTAATTAAGCATCGGTAAGTAGCTTCCTTTTTATTTGCCCGACCTTCTTAAACTATATGGAGGCCGGGCAAATTGTTTTTTTTGTAGACAAACATCGCATTTTTTCTGAACATTGCTGCAAAAACCGTACTTTTGCGGTCATGGAGACAAAGGAACAAACCCCTATTGAAAAAGCGGAAAGTATTGAAAGCCTGTGTCTTGTGAACCATATAGACAGTGGCTTGCCGCGTTGGCTCATCGAAGCGGCTTTTGTGTGTTACCTTTTGCAGGCTGTTGTCAACTATGCCCCGCTGATGCACTGGATGGATGATGCTCACCTTTCATGGGTACGTGGCATTATTCAGACCTTTGGGGCCTTGGTGATGTATTTTGGGCTGTTGCGAGGCACAAAGCCGCTATACCGTTCATTCACGGTGTGGTGGTGGGTGGTTATTGCGTTGAATTTGGTTGGGTTTGTTACAGAGATGATTCCGTCCATCATGTATGTTGTCGGACTGCCTGTTGCCGTTTCACTGATGCTCGTTTATCTGCCCTTGGGCTGTGCCATTGCGTTCAGCTATCGCGGTCGGCTTCGGCAGGTGGGCATTTGGATGGCGCTCTATATCCTGATTTCCAGTATTATTCCTGTCGTCTCCTTCCTGCTTGTTGGCCCCGAATCGGGTTTGGCCAACCTGCCTATGGAGATTCCCACCATTGCCGTCATTGTCATTTATGCTTGGATGCAGCGGCGGGTGTTAATCTGAAGTTTGTGGCGTTTCTTGATATGCGGCATTCTCCATTCCCTGCCGGTATTGCAATGGCGTGATGCCGAAGCGATGTTTCATTTCCATTTGGAAAGTGCGGCGACTGCCGAATCCTGCCTCCGTTCCAATGGCTTCGATGGTCCAGTTGGGTTTCTCATGCAGCAGCTTGCAGGCCAACAAGACGCGTTTCTCGTTGAGATAGTCGCCTAAACTGGCATATTTTGGATGGTTTTTGAACAAAGACCCTAGCCGCCGTTGCGTTAGCCCCAAGGTGTTCGCCAAAGTTTTCAAAGTGAGGTTGGTGTCGGTATAGAGTCGCATCTCATCCATCTTTTGGTCAATCCAAGCCATCAGATCATCATCGCTCATGTCGGCGGTCAGCTCTATGTTCTCGCGGTACTCGCGTGTCTGTTCCTTTAATTGAGCCACTTCATCTCCTGTCTGGCACTTCAGTTCCTCCTCCAATTCGTTGATTCGTTTTTTCAACTCGGTTTTGTCTTTTTCCTGCCGCTTGTTTTGTTCCAACAAGGTGTTTTGGTTGTTCACCAGCCTTGCATTTGTGGTGAATAGCTTTTTGGTGTGGCTGTTGAGCACGATCATCGTGATAATGAAGGCGATTACGAGTGCAACAATGATGGTTAGGATGAGCAATTGAGGTCCAGTCATAAGTCTGTTCGTTTTTAAGGTCAAGTAAACATCAATTGATGGTCTGCATCTCGCGCAACAACTGCAGCGCCTGTGTCACCGTTTCCACTTCCTTGACGGTGAGTTGCAGCTTGTCGTTGACCTCCTTGAGCGCGGTGCGTTTCGGGTGGTTCATGATGTACTGCATGATCTGCATGTAGGTGCTGCTTTCATAATATTTCGAGGCCTGGTTGCTGACGAAATAGGCTGTCATGTTGTGGTGACGCAACAAAATCTTTTCAAAGCCCAAGTCCTTGGCAATCCAGCGGAGACGCACTGTGTTGAGCAAGTCGTTGACCTGCTTGGGGATAGGTCCGAAGCGGTCGATGAGGTGGTCGGTGAATTTCATCAGGCTCTCCTCGGTCTTGGTCCGGTCGAGTTCGCTGTAGAGGCTCACGCGTTCCTGCGTCGAGTTGATGTAGTCGGCGGGGAAGCGCACCTCCATGTCGGTCTCGATGGTGCAGTCAGCGACATACGATTTTTCCTCTTCTTTGTCAAAAATATCCTGAAATTCAGTCTCTTTCAGTTCAAGGATGGCCTCATCGAGGATCTTGTGATAGGTCTCGAAGCCGATGTCGTTGATGAAACCGCTCTGTTCGGCGCCGAGAATGTTGCCTGCGCCACGGATGTCCAAGTCGCGCATGGCGATGTTGATGCCTTCGCCAAGGTCGGAGAACTCCTCCAAGGCGCGGAGACGCTTCTGGGCTTCTTGGGTTAAGGTGTTCAAAGGTGGCGTCAACAGGTAACAGAAGGCCTTCTTGTTGGAACGGCCCACGCGTCCGCGCAGTTGGTGCAGGTCGCTGAGGCCATAACGGTGTGCGTCGTTGATGATGATGGTGTTGGCGTTGGGAATGTCCAAACCCGACTCGACGATGGTGGTGCAGAGTAGCACGTCGTAGTCGCCGTTGATGAAGCCGAGCATGATGTCCTCAAGCTTCGAGCCTTCCATCTGGCCGTGGGCGACGGCGATGCGCACGCCCGGCACATACTTCAAGATGAAGTCGTGCACATCCATGATGTTTTGGATTCGGTTGTGGATGAAGAAGACCTGACCGTTGCGGGCGAGTTCAAACTGGATGGCGTCGCGGATGAGTTCGCCGTCGAAGCCACGCAACTCGGTCTGCACGGGATAACGGTTGGGCGGTGGCGTGGTGATGACACTGAGGTCGCGGGCGCCCATCATGGAGAATTGCAGCGTTCTAGGGATAGGCGTAGCGGTTAAAGTCAGCGTGTCGACATTGGCCTTCATCTCTTTCAGTTTCTCCTTCACTGCCACGCCGAATTTCTGCTCCTCGTCGATGACGAGCAACCCCAAGTCCTTGAACTTCACATCTTTTCCTGTAAGGCGATGCGTCCCGATGATGATGTCGATTTCGCCTTTTTCGAGGCGTTTTAGGATTTCATTCTGTTGTTTGGTGGTCTTGAAGCGGTTGAGGTATTCTATGGTGACGGGGAAGCCGTCGAAGCGTTCGGTAAAGGTATGGTAGTGTTGCAGGGCAAGTACGGTTGTCGGCACAAGCACGGCCACTTGTTTCGAGTCGCAGCAGGCCTTGAAGGCGGCACGCATGGCGACTTCAGTCTTGCCGAAGCCGACATCGCCGCACACGAGACGGTCCATGGGGTTCTCACTCTCCATGTCGCGTTTCACATCGTTGGTGGCTTTCAGTTGGTCAGGCGTGTCCTCATAGATGAACGAAGCCTCCAGCTCGTTTTGTAGGTAGTTGTCGGGCGAGAACTTGAAGCCAGGCGTGCGTTTGCGCTCGGCGTAAAGCTTGATGAGTTCGCGCGCGATATCTTTGACCTTGCTTTTAGTCTTGTTCTTTAGGCGGTTCCATGCGCCGCTGCCGAGGGTGCTGAGTTTGGGCTCGGTGCCGTCCTTGCTGCTGTATTTGGCGATGCGGTGCAGCGAATGGATGCTCACATAGAGCAGGTCGCCGTTGTTGTATATCAGGCGGATGGCCTCTTGGGGCTTGCCGTTATTCTCGATGGTTTCGAGGCCGTCGAAGCGCCCGATGCCGTGGTCAATGTGGGTGACATAGTCGCCGGGCTTCAGCTCATAGAGGTCTTTCAGCGTGATGGCCTGCTTGGTCGAGAAGTTGTCGCGCAAGTGGAAGCGGTGGTAACGCTCAAAGATCTGGTGGTCAGTGTAGCAACACACCTTCAAGTCTTCATCGATGAAGCCGCCGTGGATGGCAATGGTCTCGGTCTCGAAGTCGCGGTGGCTTTCCTCGTTGTGGTTGATGTCGTTCAGAATCGCTTGGATACGAGAGAGTTGCTTGCTACTTTCGGAGAACACAATGACGCGGTAGCCTTTTTCCTTGTGCTCGGCAATGTCATCGATGAGCAAGTTGAAGTTCTTGCTGAAGATAGGTTGAGGCTTCGTATGAAAATTGACAGTTGTCAGTTGGGAGTTGTCCTCGTCATCGCCCATGTCATTCCTGCTGAGGCCTGTGGGTGAGCTGGAATCTATGGGCGATGTGGGTACCAGTTTGCTAGAAACGCCAAACTCAACCGTGGGGTGCTTTATAAGATTAGATAGCAACTCATCCGATTTACTGAACAGTTGCCCCGGTTTCAAGGCCTTCACTTCCTCGTCTTGTTCCTGTATCTTCTCGAAAGCTTCCACGGCGCGGTCGTATTCCTTGTCGACCTGCGTGGCGAAGAAGGCCATGTCGGTGAGCCACACGGTGGTATTGTCGGGCAGGTATTGCAGAATGGCCTCGCGGTCTTCGATGAAGGCGCGTTCCTGCATGTTGGGCAGCAGCATGATTTGTTTCAGTTGCTCAATGGAGAGCTGGTCGGCAATGTTGAAGCTACGGATACTGTCGACCTCGTCGCCAAAGAACTCGATACGGTAGGGGTAGTCGTTGGCGAAGGAGAACACATCCACCAATCCGCCACGGATGGCAAACTGTCCCGGCTCCACCACGAAATCGACGTTCTCGAACTCGTAGTCGTAGAGCAAGTCGGTGAGGAAATCGAGGTTGATTTTGTCCCCCACCTTGATTTTGAAGGTGTTTTTAGCCAAGAGCTTACGCGTGAAGACCTTCTCGCTCAATGCCTCTGGATAACTGACAATCAAAGTCTTGCGTTCGGAGGTGGAGACGCGTTGCAGCACCTCGGTACGCGAGAGGATATAGGTGTTGTCGGGCTTCTCGGGCTCGTAAGGACGCTTGTAAGAGGTGGGGTAGAAGAGGACTTGCTTCTTGCTATAGTCCATACCGCGCTCGCCAAGGAGGCTCTCAAGGTCGTTGTAAAAATAGGCTGCGTCTTCTTTGTCGGCGCAGACGATGAGGTGCTGGCCGCCTATTTGCCGGAAGGTTTCCTCCACGACGAAGGCCTTCGACGAGGCCGCCAAATTGGAACAAAGCAAATGCCCTCCATCGCGCAAAGTCTTGACTATCGCGTCGATGTGGGCATCAGCTTTATAAGGTTGGTACTTTATGCTTGCCACAGTGTTCTAAAATTGTGGCGCAAAGATACTGAAATCTTAGGATTCGATGAAACGAGGTGAGTTAATTATTCGAATGTTAGCGTAAATCGTTCTAGAGAATCTTTGGTCTTAGCCTCAAATGTGTAACTTGGCGTTTTCAAAAGGTCGACATCGTTGCCAGTGAGCTTGTCAATGAGGTGAAGGTAACCTAACTCAAGACCTTCGGTTTCGATGCTGATGGTATAATTACCGTTTTTGGCAGCCTTGAAATTGATAGGCAATTCTCTCTCTTCGTTGGCATAGGCTACGGCATAGTCTTGACCATTTTGAGGAATGTATAGTTTTCCATTTTGGCCACTTAAATTGTATTTTATGAGTCGGTCTTTCTCGTTAAAGCTGATTCTTGCTTGGTCAATGATGGCATTACCACTTGTGTCGGCTTTGGTAATTACGATGGCGATATTAGGCCTGTTTTTCGAGGCGTTCTTGTTGAAGGTTACGCTTTCACCTGTGCCTTGTGCTTGTACCAAGATGGCTGAGAAGGGTGGGATGGGGTTGCTGCCCAAGATGAAATCAGTACCATCTTCATTCAAGACATAGAAACTTCTGTCAATGTATGTGTTGCAGGGATAAGGATTGCCAATCAGGTTAAAGCCCTTGAAAGCGGCATTGTTGTCATAGTTCAAAGTGGTGGCTGTAGTGTTGGCGACTAATGTTCCTTCAAGCGAAAGCGTTTGGTCGTTGCTGTTGGCGTAGAGATAACCAGTTTTATTGTCGATGGTGTTGAATGCGCCATCTTTGATGTTCCTCCATTCCAATTCTTCACTTAGGTCGAAGGAATAAAGGTCATAATTATTGGCAAGCAAACCGTTGTTAACTGTTGGAGTAACGCTCTCAATAGGTGAGGCGAGGAGATGCCAACCGCCGTTTTGGGTATAAGCGGTGATGTTCTTCTTCACTGTAGCTTGTACATCAGTAGAGCTATTGATGAGTTGTGCGCCATTCTCTAGGATGAGATTGTCAGTGTTCACATCGCTTAGGGTGCCGCTCACGGTGAGCGTACTGTTTTCTGTGACGGTCATCTTGTCGTTTTCGCTAAGTCCCAAAGTAGCAAGGTTGACATTGCCTTTGGCAAAGCCAATCTTATTGGAGGCTTCTGTTTCACCGCCATAGTAGTTGGTCTTCACGCAGAACAGGTTGGCGGCGTCGTTGTTCAAATCAACATTGTAAGTCGTTCCGTCGAGTTCTTGTGCGATTACTGTCCCATCCTGGTAGAGATTATAGGTGTAGGTGCCGTCGGTAAGGTAAGTACGGATGAGGAAGGCTCTATTATTTTCAAGTACATAGCCTGGAATCAAATTGAGACCACTAAAACTATAATATTTCGCCTTATATCCTCCATGATTGTTGTTATCTGGATTATTGCTAAAAGTAGCAGAAAGTCTTCCATTACTACCATTTTGTGGGTCATACATAACAACCCAGATGTCATCTTGGCCATCAACGGTTACAAGTTCATCTAAGTCTATATCTATCCATTCAGATGTACTTGTTACCTCTATGGTTTTGCTTGTCATCAATGTTGAGGGCCAGAAGATATTGTCACCATTGGAAGATGTCTCTGTGGCACCTTTGTAGATATAGCAAGTGTAAGAACCTGTTTCATAAGCATAAATAGAGATTTTATAAATGGCTTTGTTGGCATATTGCGATAAATTGTCTGAGAGATACCTGTGTGCCCAATATCGGGTTGAGTTTATCCCATTTAGATTTTCGTTCCCATATGTCAAAGTTGCTGATGGTGTTTCCGGATAGCACCATTCTGGGGCGGTCCATGTAAGGTTGGCATTATTACCCGAAAGGGTGGCGGTGAGGTCGGTGACGATAGGCGTTTGGTAAGCTATTGTCACGGTAATGGTGTTGGAAGACAAGGATAATTGGCTGTTGGCATCAACGCAACGGACATAATAACTGAGTTCACCGAAAGGTGCAGCCTCTGAATAGGTCGTTTCAGTTGTATTACCAACGAGATTGCCGTTGCGATAGACATTGTAACTCGAGGCAGCGTTTACTGCATCCCAAGTCAGGGTGATGTTATTCAAGCCGCTGAGGGTATAGGTGAGATTGGTCGGGGCAGGAACCATAGAGCCTGGTTCAATGCCGAAGACGGCATTTTGGTTACGGGTATAGACACCATTGCCCGCGCCAGCTTGTCCATTGTTGGCACCAGTATCCAAATTGTTGAGAGAGAAATAACCATTGTAACTTCCTGCCCAGCCCCAGTTGAAATGGAAATAATCATCGCTGTTGTAACCATCGCAAACGAAGGCATGACCACTGTCGCCATTGGGGTCTTGGCCACCATATTGCAATGGCCGACCGGCATCTAAATCTGCTTTAAGCATTGCAATCCATTCGTCATCTGTATAATAAATGGTAGAATAGTATGATTTCTGTTTGTATTGTGCTGTGTTTTTATAATTGAAATAATTCTTCAATGCATTGGCAACATAAGCGTTTGGCGCCGCACTGCCTCCAGTGCTGTTGCCTCCATAATTCATGTCAACCGACACGCCGCAGTGGTACATCAGTGTGGCCACGGCTGCAATTTCTTCTGCTGAAGGTTCAGGAAGCGAATTGGGATATTGGTCTGTTCCATTTGCAAAATAATACTCATAATAATCTGCCATATTATTCCAATCGTACGTGGTAGCACCAAAGTCGGCATTCAAGGTTTGTCCATTCCAAGTGTAGGAATGAGAGCCAATACCAGTTGAAGGATAGCTCCAATATTTCATGATTTGTGCCATGGCTGTGGCTACGCAACCAGTGTATGCGTGTCCATTAGGGCCATCAGATACAGCGGGGCAAAGGTCGTTGTAGTACTTGTTTTGGTTCCACTTGGTTTGAATCAACGGAGCAACCGTCATGGTCGCCTTTCCAGCTTTGGAGTTGCCCTCGGCCAGGTCTTTCCACATTTTTGCGATTTCGTTTGTGGCTCTCGTTCTGTTGTCGATGGCAGATTGGATTTCATCGCTGTAGCCTTGCAGCCACCATCTGAGGTTTTCGGGCATATCTTTGGTTTCAAACTTATCAGTCAGAGAATAGCCCAAGATAGGCTGCACACGGTCGTCTGCTGCCATCACAACGAAGCCTGGATTGGCGTTAAAAATGTAAAGATTTGGAAAGCCAGATTCATTGGATAGGTCGGTCAGTTGGTTGGACTTTGCACCATTGTTATTCAAAAAAGTGGTGGCTACTTTTTGGGCAGTTTCCAAAGTCACACGCTCGGCAAACGAGGGCATGGCTACCATCAGCACTAATGCCAAAATCAATGTAAATCTTTTCATATTGCTATGTTATTTTGATATTTCGTTTAAAGGCTACAAAAATACAATTGTTTATAGCCAAAAACAAAGATAACTATTCTTTTTTGACCTAATTGGGCATAAAATTCAATGACCGCCTCAAGGTAAGTTAAGGCGGTCATTGTTACAGCAATAGGCGTTTTCAGAAAGGAATACTACTCTTCAACCTTCGCCCGTTTCGAGTCCCAAATCATGTAAATAATGATGGCGATATACATCACCAAGGCGATGAGGCCTGCCCATGGGGTTTCGTTGAAGAAGCCTCCATCGGCGGTACGCGCCACGGCATCCACATTGCAGAACTTGAGGATGGCGCTCACTACACCCATCAAAGCGCCACCGGCGATGAAGCCCGAGGCGATGAGGGTGCCGCGGTTGTAGCGGGCGTCGTTGAGTTTCTGGTCTTTGCTGCGGGTGCTGACGAACCATGAGATGGCACCACCGATGAGCAACGGGATGTTGAGCTCAATGGGAATGAACATACCCAAGGCGAAAGGTAGTGCGGGTATCTTGCAGAAGTTGAGGATTAAGGCGATGGCGGCACCGATGCCGTAGAGCAGCCAGGGAGCGCTACCGCCCGACATCATCGGCTCGATGACGGCGCTCATGGCATTGGCTTGCGGGGCTACCAAAGCATCTTTGCCTGTAAAACCGTAGGCTTTGTTCAGTACCATGATGACACCGGCAACTGTGGCTGCGGCTACAGCTACGCCGACGAACTTCCAAATCTCTTGCTTCTTGGGTGTCGTGCCAATCCAGTAACCTACTTTCAAGTCGGTGATGAAGGCGCCGGCAACAGCTAATGCTGTACATACCACACCACCGATAATCAAGGTGGCAGTCATGCCGCTGGGACCGCTCAGTCCGGCAGCGACCATCACCAACGAGGCCAATATCAAGGTCATCAGTGTCATGCCGCTCACGGGGTTGCTGCCCACGATGGCGATGGCATTGGCAGCCACCGTCGTAAACAAGAAGGCGATGACGGCCACGACCAGAATGCCAATCAATGCATGCCAAACATTGTGTACCACACCGAACCAAAAAAATAGGAAGGTGACGATGAGCACAACCACAATGCCGATGACGATGGTCTTCATGGGAATATCTTGTTGCGTGCGGTCGACGGGTTCAGCTGAGGCTTTCTTGCCTTTGAACTCGTTGGCAGCGAGGCCGACTGACGACTTAATCACGCCCCACGACTTGATGATGCTGATGACACCCGCCATGGCGATGCCGCCTATGCCGATATGGCGTGCATAGTCTTTGAAAATCTGCTCAGGTGCCATTTCACCTATGGTTTGCAGCACGCCCGTGTTCATCAGGTCGATGACTTGGTCGCCCCAGATGAGGTTCATGCCAGGGATGATGATGAACCACACCAGCATGGAGCCGCAGCAGATGATGAAAGCATATTTCAGACCGATGATGTAACCCAAGCCGAGCACGGCGGCACCCGTGTTCACCTTAAACATCAGCTTGGCTTTGTCGGCCAAGGCAGCGCCCCAACCCATCATGCGGGTGGTGAGGGTCTCCGACCACCAGCCGAAGGTGGAGACGATGAAGTCATACAAACCGCCAATCAAACCGCTGATAACCAATAATAAGGAATCCTTACCCTTCTTCTGTCCGCTGACCAAGACCTGTGTGGTGGCAGTGGCTTCGGGGAAGGGGAACTTGCCGTGTTGCTCCTTGACGAAATATTTGCGGAAGGGGATGAGGAACAGGATGCCCAGGATGCCGCCCAACAAAGAGGCGATGAACACCTGCCAGAAGTTGATTTCGATTTGGTAGCCTTTACCTTGCAAGATGTAGAGTGCAGGCAAAGTGAAGATGGCGCCTGCCACCACGCCACCCGAGCATCCACCGATGCTTTGGATGATGACATTTTGCGACAAGGCGTCGTTCTTTCGGGCCAGTCCCGTGAGGCCTATGGCGATGATGGCGATGGGGATGGCGGCCTCAAACACCTGTCCGACCTTCAGGCCGAGGTAGGCGGCGGCAGCCGAAAACAGGATGGTCATCAGAAGGCCGATGCACACCGACCACACCGTAACCTCTTGGTACTTCTTGTTTTTCGAGAGTATGGGTTCATACTCTTCGCCCGGTTTCAGTTCGCGTTGCGCGTTCTCGGGCAGTTTGAATTGATCGTTTTCCATATTTTGATGGTTTTGTTTTTCGAAATAATCTGCAATAATAAGGAAAAAAACGATGTAGTGAATAATAATCGTGTAATTGAGTCAGTTATCTTAAAAACTATGTGTATGGAAAACAAACAGAAAGCGTTTCAAATCGGTTTAAAGGTGTTCGGAGTCTTGTTGGGGCTAGCCTCAATTTTGTCCGCATTCATAGAGGAAGGAATAAGTGGTTTGATGAATTACAGCTTGGGTGCAGGAATATGCTTTGCTTTGTCGGAGGGCTTTGCTCTCAAACGGCAGAAGTACACCTGGCTTTATCCGCTGATTTTGTGGGTGGTCTTGGTCACTGTATCATTGTCTTTGAAATTAAGAATGGCAGTTGCGGGTATTTTGGCCGCTAACCTGTTCGTGCCTTATGTTTTGGTACTGATCATTCGGCGTTTGCCAATCAAAGAAATCTATAAGGAAACGCTTTATCTGGGCTTTTTGCCCTTTTTGGCTTTCATATTGGTTGGTCAATGGGGCAATAATGCAATTGTAATGGCTATTGCATTTGTCACATTGCCAGCTTTTTACTATGCCACGCGAAATTCTACTGCCAAGCAGAGATGGATTCAACTGGTCTTTTTTATGTTGCCCATTTTGCTGACCCATATTGCAGGCTATCTAGGGTTCGTGGTTCCTCGTTTGATTGCATTGGTAGTGTCACTTTTGTTGGTTATGTTACTGCAATCGATGTCCGTTTCCACGAAAGCCAAAACGGTGGTGGTGGCTGTTTTGATGCTATTGTCGTTGCCCTTGTCGTTTTTTCTGAGTACCAATCTGTTTACCTACTTCATTGTCAAGGAAATGGACGGCGAGGTGGAGCAACCCTTTCCGCTTTCCTACACTATTGTCACGAAGGAGGGCGATACGCTTAACGAGGCTACGTTGCTAGGGAAGAACGTGGCTTTGTTTTTCTGGTCATCGCATTGCGCGAATTGTCACAAGGAGTTGCCGAATTTTTCCGACTTGGCAGCTCAGTATGAGGGTGATACGACCAAGGTGTTCATAGCGGCTTTCATATCGTTCGACGAAGAGCCCGATTCCGCGTTTTTCGAACAGGAATCGTCAACCGAGATGGCTTTTCTTTGGGCCAAGGCCACTAATGGCAAAAAGCTGATGAACGATTTGGGTTTCAATGCTTTCCCGTATGTCACTTATATCAATAGAAATGGCGAGGTGGTTTACAAAGGTTTCCTCACCAACCATCCAGGTGTTCTCGCTTATCCTCCCAAGAAATATTTGAAGCTGTAATGTTATATTATCTTACGAAGAATACGCTTAATTATGTGAAGCGTAAAGCGACGCTTTCTTTCTCACGCAGAAATCGCAGAATTATGGGAATCGCGAAGCGATAAAAAAATTGAGCCCGGTAGGTTCTGCGAGTTCTGCGGATTCTGCGTGAAACTACTTCCTACATTTTTTTTGCGAGAAAATGACAAATTAATTTGTCTAATTGGAAAGTTTACTTTACTTTTGCAGCGTCAAACTTAAAGTAAACGCAAAATGAAGTACCTATTTAAATTTACAATGGCATGGGCTGCTATTGCGTTCGTGCTTGCGGGCTGTGACAGCCAGCCCACTGCCGAAGAAGTCCTTCGGAAATCCTACCAGAAATGCCAGTCCATACAAGGCGGGCACTATGAAATGGATTGGAAAAAGAAGTACATGTCGGACAACGACACTACCTTCAACCGCTATATTTGCGACTTCAAGAAACTGCCCGACGACACGATTTTCGGGAAAGCCTTCAACTCGTTTGAGGAATACCTCAATTCGAAATGGATTTCGTCATATCATCATCTCTATACGGGGAACGAGTATGTTTCCTACTGCGACAGCACGGGCATCATCCAGTCGTGCGACCTTTGGGCTAAAGACATCATCAGGGGGAGGCACAACCGCGAGTTTTATACGCCTTTGACCAACAAAAGCAGTTATCCCTTGCGCACCAATGAGGATTTGGACGACGAAAACATATTCAATAAAGACTATTCTTACTCGCTTTCGGAAACCCAATTGGACGGGAAATCATGCTACTTGGTCGATATTCTTGGACCTGAAGACGAGGAACCTGACAGCATTTATGGTATGCAGACCATCCGTTACGAAATCAACTTGTGGATTGACAAGGAGGACTATATGCCACTCCAATACTCCATCGCTTTCGACATCGTAGAGCAGCAGGACACTATGTATCAATATGATGAGTTCAAGTTGCTTGTCTTCGACCCGAATGTGGACGAGTCGAAACTGGCGTTGGAATCCATTCCCGAGAATATTATTTTGAAGGATTACGAACCTTACAAGGCTCCCGAACCGCTTCCCGAAGGCTCACTCGCGCCGGAATGGTCGCTGCCCACGCTGACGGGCGACACCCTCCGCCTCGCCGACCTGAAAGGGAAGGTCGTGCTGCTCGATTTCTTCTACAAGTCGTGTGCCCCGTGCTGTGCTGCCCTGCCCGTGTTGCAAAGCCTGCACGAGAAATACAAGGACAAGGGTTTTATGATGATTGGCATTGACCCGATTGATCACCCAGATGAGGACGAAATGGCCGATTTTTTGGCCAAACGCGGCATTACTTACACCATCCTTTTCGCCGAGCGCGAATTGTCGAGCACTTACCGCGTTTCGGGCTACCCGACCTTGTATTTCCTTGACCGCGAGGGCAAGATAGCGAAGATGCATATAGGCTTCGGCAAAGGTATGGAAGAAGAATTGGAAGCGGATTTGGTGAAACTTTTGGAAAACAAATAAAATCTATACATTATGAAGAAAAACTATTTGTTTCCCCACTACTTCCAATGGATTGGATTGGCGATTGCTGTCATTTCCTTTGTGGCTCTATGCGTTGGTCCAAATATGGATTTTTCCATTCGGATGCCAGCCCTTTATAATGGCGATATTTCCTTTGACGAAGAATCCAATAGCGGTTTTTTCCGCATGGCTGATACTGGCATGTTCTCCATTGCCATGCCTTTGTTGATCATTGGCTTGATTTTCTTAGGTTTCTCCAAAGAAAAAGTAGAAGATGAGTTCGTGCAGTATCTTCGTTCCCAAAGTCTGATCTGGTCCACGTACGTCACAGCAGGCTTGTTCATTCTGGGCACCTTGTTGATTTACGGCATCACTTACCTCTTGATACCGTATATGGTGTTTTTTGTGTTCCTCTTGCTGTTCATCCTCAAATTCAAGATTGCTTTGCATCATTACAACAAAGGAGGCGCGAAATGAAGAACCGTTTGAAAGTGGCGCGGGCCGAAAAGGACCTCACGCAAGAGGATTTGGCCAAACTTGTTGGCGTGAGTCGGCAGTCGATAAACGCCATAGAATTAGGGCGATATGTGCCCTCCACGGTCTTGGCCTTGAAGATGGCGCAGGTGTTCGGGAAATCGGTGGAGGAGATTTTTTTCTTGGAGGATGAAGATTGATTTTTTTCTCACGCAGAATCCGCAGAACTATGTGAAGCCTGCCAGACCATTACTTTGCGTCGCATAGCGATTCCTATAGTTCTGCGATTTCTGCGTGCGGAATTTATCTTATCTAGCAATAAAGAATTTCTTTATGAAACAACTTTCGTCGTTCTGAATCCTAACGAAATACATTCCCTCGGCCAAACCCGACACATCAATTTGTTGTGATTCATCGGTGATGTGGCCCGAAAGCAGCGTTTGGCCTGTCACGTTGGTGATGATGTATTCGGTTTCCGCCTGTAGAGACGTTGCGCGCAACGTCTGTACAAATAGAATTCCGTTCGTAGGATTAGGATAAACCATGATTTCCATTGCGTTATTCTCATCAACGACCATCACATCCTTGTCCAAACATTCCGACCAAGCAATGGTGTTTCCGCCATCGGTGCTGATGCCGTATTTGTATTGTCCAATCGGCAAGGCATCCCAACCATAATCCACATAATGGGCATCAGCGATGTTTGAAGCAATCAGCTCGGCATTGCTTCCGTCGCAGTTGGCGCGATAGATGCTGTAAGTGTTACCCACGGTGATGTCGTCGATATAGAAGGCGTTATCGTATTCGCCCTCGGCGAGTTGGTTAGCATATTTCCATTCCAGGATGTGGTTGCCAGGACCGATGGCCACGGTGTAGCGCGTCCACGGCACTTCATCCTTCAAGGTCTCGCCATACTGCACGTTGTCGATGAAGAAGCCGCAGCCATTGAGCGGGAAGCAACTGACGCGTGCATAGTAGCTTACGACACATGAAGTGGGCAGGTTGACAGCCAAAGAGATCTTGCTGTTGGAGAACATGCCTGTGTTGGTTGACTTGGCGCAATACGTGCCTGTGTTGGGTTGCGTGGTGGTGATACCCCAAGGGCTGGTGGCGTCATTGATCCACATGTTTTGGTAGAAGTCGCCCGACTCGAAGCCGTCATAAATGCCCGCAGGCAGGTTCCACGACAAGGAGACGCGCATGTTGTTGATGACTTCAGCCTCAATCTCGACCGCTTTCGTCAAGGTGACATAATTGGAAGGGAGGGAGGTCATGTCGTTTTCTAGATGGGCGATAATATAATAGGTGTAGGAACCCGCATAGCTGATGTGATCGGTATAGGTGGTAGCCGTCAGGCTGTTGGCAATGCGCATGCCGTCGCGATAGACGTCGTAGGAGATGCCTTCGGGAGCGGCTGTCCAGTTGAGAATGACTTGTTCACCGTCGAAGTCGGCGGTGAGGTGGGTGGGACCGTGGTGGAACAAGGCGTTCATGGCAGCCAAAGCGTCAATACGACCTGAGCCTACTCGGTTGTTTTTCATGGTGTTGCCGACCCTCACCGAGGTAAGCTCAATGATGGAGTCCAATTCTGCGGGAGATAGTTCAGGATTAGCCTCAAGCAGCATGGCCAACACGCCAGCCACGCAGGGCGTGGCCATTGAGGTACCGTCTAATTCGGTGTAGCCGTTGGTGGTCTGGTAGTTCAATGAGGTGATGTTGGCACCAGGAGCAGAGATGTCGGGACGAATCAAGCCGGGCTGGTTGACATCACCATTTTCGTAAGGGTAGTCGTTGTAGTTGCCGACATTGGATCCGGCGGCCCAAGTCGTGGGGCCGATGGAAGAGAAGCCGCAGCGCTCGTCATTGGAGTCGGTGGCACCCACGCTGATGACGGAGGTCAGACCGCCTTCGATGAGGTTCCTTTGGTCGGGGTGGAGCCATGCCGGAGGGCAGTTGCCCGGAGCGCTGATGTTGAAGGGAACGGGAAAGGTGTATTGTGTTTGGCCTTCGTTGCCGCAAGCCACGGCAGCCGCCACGCCCGCCTCAAGGCAGGTGGCAAAGACATCACGGTAGTAGTAGCAGGGACCAGCGCCTACATCGCTGAGTGAGAGGCTGAGGATATGGGCACCATGCTCCAAGGCAAACTCAACACCTTGGATGAGGTGGGTGGCTTCACCTTGACCGTCTTCTCCCAAAACCTTGATGGACATGATTTTGGCTCCCGGGGCGATGCCCGTTTGGGTACCTGCCATGCCTTGTCCTGCCAAGATGCCAGCGGTGTGTGTGCCGTGACCATCGTCGTCCATAGGATTGTTGTCTTGATAGAAAACGTCATAGCCGTGGTGAGGGAACTCGCTGCCGCCGTCCCACATGCTGTTGGCAATATCGATATGGTTGTAGTTGACACCCGTGTCGATGTGGCCGATGATGACACCGTTGCCCGTATAGCCCGTGCCGTTGTAGTTCCAAACCGCAGGCGCATTGATTTTGTCGACATGCCAAGCATTGTCTCTTGTGGCAGGGCCAATTTTCTCGTTTTGAGGAATCATCGGGCGCATCTCGTCGGGGATAATCATGGCGACATCTTTGCGTTGAGCGAGTTGTGCGATGACGTCTTCGCTGGCCGAGCAGCTGAAGCCGTTGAACGACCAGAAGGTTTTCAGGTCGCTGACCAAGTTTTCGCTCTTGTAACCATTAAGAAAATCAAGCACTTGGGCTTGCGAGGCTTGACAAAAGGCTTTCCGCTCGGCGATGACAAAGTCGCGGCGTTGCTCCTTGGTCATCAAGGCGGTTTTTTGCGACAGGTGACTGTCATCGTAGCGTTCGTTCATCATCACGATGACATGTTGGAGATTGTTGGATTGGCCAAACAATGCACTGAAGCAGAGGGCCAAGAGAAGGGTAAAAATGGGCTTCTTCATGATATTGAATTGGTTTTGTGTAACAATGCATTTCCGATACGGCATTCCAAACACCGTTTGCGCTTGCAAAAATAGGAATAAAGGTGCAACAAAGCCTGTGTTTGCATGGCATTTTCAGCCGTGATGCCACATTGGGCGTAGTGCCTGATAATGGCATTGTCCTCAGCCTCAGTACCTTCCAGGAATTGCAATGCTGTCTCGCATACCGATTCGTCTTTGTGGAGTTTGCCGTAACAAAACAGTAATGGGGACACTGCATTGACAATCAATACATCGACTGTGGTTTCACCTAAATGTTTTGGTTTGCGGCTGCTTTGGCTCCTCCTTTTAAGGGGATCAGGGGGATTAGGCAGCCGCGTCTCGAACCGCCAATGCGTCTCCCAATATTCCGATGCCTTGACATCAAACAAAGCTTTGACTTCAGTCGTGTCTTTTGCAGACTTGATTTTGGCGAACAGACAGCCATTTTTGTGGATGAGCTGCGCCATTTGTGCCAGACGAATGGTAGGAAAATTTGAGGGCCGCATGCGCATGAACCGCCACCTCTCGACAGGCATGGTCAGTAGGTTGAACTTGGCTTTCATCACGCTAAATTCACGCTTGAGCAGCAGGGGATAATCCTCCGTGAACTCGTCTTCGAGGAACCCCGCGCAACCCATAAGCATGGCTTCTACCTGAAGCAGGTTGTCGGCATGTTTCAGCAAGGTCTTGAAAGGCAAGATGTTGGCTAAATACTCAAAAGCCTCGTTGTTGACTTTCAAGCCGAAATAGCGCATCAGTAGTTTATAAAGTGCGTCCTCCCAGTCGAATTGGTTGGCTTCCAGTATTTTGGTGACGGCTTCCGACTTGCTCTCCAAACGTTCCACTGCCATACGGTCAAGCCACGAAAGTCTGGTGAAGACAGGAACTTTGGCGATGCTTCTCTCGCAGGGAATCCAAGTCTTGGAGGCGATAAGCTTCTGATAATGTGTGAAGAGGCTTTCGTCGAAATGCCCTTTCAATTCCAGGGTAGGGATGTCGTTGACTTGTAGGTCGTTTTCATATACTACATGCAGGATGACATTCTTGTAGGCTTTGTCGGTCTGGTGGCCATGACGGTTCCAGTCGGAGGTTTTCACATGGATCTCCACATGCCCAGCCCATAGTTTGTCGCCGATTTGGATTTTGGCCTCGAGGAAGTCGGGGCCAGAGTCGGTGTTGCGGTAACCTGTCGCCACCACCTCTATCGCTTCACCTTCCACGGTCTTCAAGTTCTTGTCGGTCAAGCGATTCTCCCAGATGTAGTATAGGAATTCTTCTCTCATTTAATCTTCCAGCAGTTCAACGGTTCCGTGTCCAAAACACCTTTTTTCATTGCCCAGTCGATGAAAAGAGAGCGTAGGTCGCGCTCGCTTTGCCAAACGACATGGTTCTTGATGTCCTCTTGTGCCCAGCCGATGCCGTTGATGAGGTGGTTGCCACCACCCATCGAGCGGTAGGAATTCATCACCACATTATAGGTCTTCTCCATGTCGAAGGGTGTGCCGTCGGCCATGCTGAGGATGTTGATGCGTTCGCCCATGGGGTTCTTGTCGGTCACCTCGTAGCGTATGCCCGCGGCGCAGTCAAAGTTGTAGATGGGACTCTTCATCTCGTAGGCGTACTCAAGGAAGTCTTTCACTTTCTTGCCTGTCAAGGCCATGACGGCCAGTGAGTTTTCGAAGGGATACCAGGTGAAGAAGTCCTTGACTTTCAGCATCCCCGCCTCGATGGTCTTGCCGCCGCTGAGGGGCGCTGCCATTGAGATATCGGCATGGATACCTTCGGCTTCGATAGTTTCCAACTGGCAGCGATGGATCTCATCGACCCAGAGGCAAGGCCCGTTGAAGGCCTCATCACTACTAATGCTGACGGGCAGTTCGGCTACTTCGCGCTGTTGGAAAGCCTCGGAGCGGTCTAGATAGGGTTGGACCATGGCCAGGAAGGCTTCGTCTTTTTCTTCGCCGTCAGTAGGCACTAGCTCAACGCTGATTTGGGGCTTCTGGCCTTTCTTTAGCGTCACTTCGGCCTTGGCTATTCCTTGGGCGCGATTGCCCGAGTTGAGCACATACACAGGTTCGCCATTGGGATTCATCACTTTTTCGGCTCGGGCACGATGGTCGTGGCCATAGAAGATCAAATCGAAACCAGCAATGTTTTCTGCAACCCATTTCGTAGCATTTTCGCGACCAAGAGGATGGCCTTCAGGCAGATTCTGAGCTTGTGGCTCCCAACCCGAGTGGAACAAGCCCACCATCAAGTCAGGATGCTCTTTATCTTTGATAAGGTTTACCCATTTTTCGGCTGCGGCCTCGAGTTGCTCAAAGCGTAATCCAGGACGCAATCTGTCTGGTACCCAAGTGACTACATAGGGAGTCAATAGACCGAGTACGGCAACCTTGAAACCGTCGCGTTCCAAAACAATATAAGGTGTGAAATAAGGCTCTCCCGTAGCTTCGTCGATGACATTGGCGGCTAAGACAGGCACCTTGGTCTCGGCATATACGCGGTCGAACACCTTGCGGCCGGCTTCAATGTCGTGGTTGCCCACGCATGCCACATCGTAAGGGAAATAGTTAAGTACTTCCGAAACCAGGTTAGGATGTTCAGCATCTTGGTTTGAGCAATATTGGAACGGTGTGCCTTGCATATCGTCACCATTGTCCACTAAGATGAGTCTGCTACCCAATTCATTCTTCATCTGCTTGATGAGATGTGCATCGTTTGCAAATTCATCGTAACGACCATGAGTATCAGTGGTTTCGATAAGTGTCAGGGTGGTTTCTTTTGGGGCGCATGAAGCCATAAACGCAGTCAGAGCAAACATAAGGGCGAGTTTTTTTGTTTTCATTGTGATGCCGTTTTGGAGCGATAAAAGTAGGACTTTTTCTGCCATCTGTGACGAAATAAGGATTTTTTTTTCGCCAAATGCAGCGGAATATAAGAATTATCCGTATTTTTGTGGCACAATTCCAAGACCGTTTGTGCCATGGCCGACTTGAGTATCATAGTATCCGAGATTGAGCTGAAATTGAGGAAATTGCTTGATGAGAAGAATCGGTTAGGGGTCGAAAACAAGCGGCTCACCGAGGAAAACGAAGCATTGGACAAGGAAAATCTGATGCTGCGCCAATCGGTGGCGGAGTTGCAGGACAAAATAAATAAATCTACAATTGTTAACGTACTCGACAACGAGGGAGAAGTAGAAGAAGGAAGAAAGCTCATCAAAGAGTTGGTGAAGGAGATTGACCGGTGCGTTTCGATTTTGAATAGTAAGGAATAACTCAGATACTTGAAAGTCAGCGAGATGGATGAGATTACAATCAATATCAATCTGTTGGATAGACCCTACCGCCTGTCGGTGGCTCGCGCTGACGAAGAAAAGGTCCGCAAGGCCGGCAACCTCATCAATGAGAGGATAAAGTATTATTCAAAGCATTATGCGTATAAGGATGTACAGGATTTGCTTTCGATGACCGCCTTGCAGTTTGCCACATCGGTGGTGAAGATGGATACTGAACTGACCTATCGCAATCAGAATCTGGAGCGCAAGCTGGAAGATTTGAACAACTTATTGAGCGAACAATCATAGTTTCACGCCAATCCGTGGAATCGTTCTTTGAAGATCTGGAACTGCCTGTTCAGCGCATTTGGTAAACTCAACACTATCAACACATCAATCGGTCTACTCGCGCTCTGTAAAAACAGGCCTCATTCCCTTCGGGGAAGTACCTTCTGGTGCCGGTGGACGTTTGCGCAACGCGGTGGCCACAAGCGTATCTATTGGGGTTTACGCATATCCCAACGGACAGGCAGTTTCTCTTGTTTCCTCCTCTTTTTTCGAGTAAAAACAGAGTTTAAAATGTTATTACTCACCATTACACCGATTATCATCGCCGCAATTGTTGCCTTAGTCGTGGGGCTTGCGGTGGGTTATTTCATCACGTCAACCCTGCTGAAGAAAGCAGTCACCAAAGAAGAAACCGCCTTGCTCGAAGAAGCCAAGGAAAAAGCCGAAGTCATCAAGAAGGAACGCATTTTGCAAGCCAAGGAGAAGTTCCTGCAAATGAAGGACGAACATGAAAAGGCTTGCGAAGAACGTAACCGCGCTGCCCAAAAGGTGGAACAGAAAGCCAACCAACTGAAACAGGATGCCAGCCAGAAGATGGATGAGGCACAGCGTAAGGCCAAAGAGGTGCAAGCCGCACAACAGAAACTGGAGAGCCAGATAGATACCTTTAACAAGAAGAAAGCCGAACTCGACCGTATCTACAGCGAAGAGACGAAGAAATTGGAGACTATTTCGGGTCTGTCGGCAAAAGAAGCCAAGGATCAACTCGTTGAACTGATTAAGGAAGACGCTCAGGCTGATGCCATGGTCTATGTGAAGGAAGTCACCGAAGAGGCTAAGATGAGCGCTGCCCAGACAGCCAAGAAGATTGTGCTTGAGACCATCCAACGCACTGCCTCAGAAACGGCCATCGAAAACACTGTCAGCGTGTTCAATATTGAAAATGATGAGATTAAGGGTCGCATCATCGGTCGCGAAGGTCGTAATATCCGCACCCTTGAGTCGCTTACTGGCGTCGAAATTATCATCGACGACAGCCCAGATGCCATCCTTATCTCTGGTTTCGATCCGATTCGCCGCGAAATCGCCCGCCTCTCCTTGCAGAAACTTGTGGTCGATGGCCGCATCCACCCCGCCCGTATCGAAGAGGTGGTGCATAAAGTGGAAAAGCAAGTGGATCAGGAGATTATGGAAACAGGTAAACGCACTTGCATTGACCTTGGCGTCCACAACCTCAGCCCTGAGCTGATTAAGATGATTGGTCGCATGAAATACCGCACAAGTTACGGTCAGAACTTGCTGCAACACTCCATTGAGACTGCTAAGCTCTGCGCCACCATGGCTGCCGAACTTGGTCTCAATGTGAAAGCCGCCAAGCGTGCTGGTCTCTTGCACGACATCGGTAAAGTGGCTGAGAACGAAGAGGAACTGCCGCATGCCATCTTGGGTATGAAGGTCGCTGAGCGTCTGAAAGAGAAACCCGACATCTGCAACGCCATCGGTGCTCACCACGAGGAAATCGAGATGGACAACCTGATTTCGCCCATCGTACAGGTGTGCGACGCCATCTCAGGTGCCCGTCCGGGTGCCCGCCGCGAGGTGGTGGAGGCCTATATCCAGCGTCTGAACAAGCTGGAGGAGATGGCCATGAGCTATCCGGGTGTGGTGAAGACCTATGCCATCCAGGCTGGCCGTGAGCTTCGCGTCATCGTGGGTGCCGACAAGGTGAGCGACCAAGACGCTGACCGCATCGCCTACGACCTCTCGAAGCAGATCCAGACCGAAATGACCTATCCGGGTCAAATCAAGATTACGGTCATCCGCGAGACGAGAGCCGTTCAGTACGCAAAGTAGTCTGACGATGGCCTATGGCTTATGACTATGGCTCACTTTATGAAAAGGTTGGCCTTAGTCAAGAGTGAGCCATAGGCCATAGTCATTAGCCATAGTCAAAAATGATCAGAGAAGAAACTGTTTTCGGCCCCATCCATAGCCGTCGTCTTGGCAGCTCGTTGGGAATCAATCTGTTGCCTGAAAAAGGAAAGATTTGCACATTTGATTGCATCTATTGCGAATGCGGTTGGAACAAGGACGGTCGCGATGACCTCAAACTGCCCTCGGCTGAAAAGGTTCGCAAAGCCTTGGAAACCAAGTTGCAACAATGCCAAAAAGATGGCGTGAACATCGACTCCATCACTTTCAGCGGCGACGGCGAACCGACCATCAACCCTGAGTTTCCGCAGATTATAGACGACACCATCACTTTGCGCGACAAGTATTATCCTAAATCGAAGATCACCGTGCTGTCTAATGCCACTATGGTACACAAATCTGAGGTGTTCAATGCATTGCGCAAAGTCGACAACCCGACGATGAAAATCGATGCCCCAACCAACGAATTGATTGAAAAGATCAACCATCCTGCACCAGGCTATGACATCCATCGCGTGGTCGAGGCCTTGAAACAGTTCAAAGGTGACTTCATTTTGCAGACCATGTTCTTGAAAAGCAAGGATTTCGACTCGTCAAGCCCTGAAGTGATGAAGGGTTGGATGGACATTGTGCACCAATTAAAACCGCGCGAAATCATGGCCTACACCATCGACAGGCCTACTCCCGAAGAGGGTTTGCAAAAATTCACCGTCGACGAAATGAGGGCTTTGGTGCAGCCGCTCATCGACGAGGGTTTTGTGATTCAGATTAAGGGATAAACTTATTCCTTTCCCACATTCATTCTGCCCAGCAACCTCAGCCAAGGCGACAGGAAGGCGAAAAGGAAATCGTATAGGATGAGCCCCGGCAACAGGCCTTTTTCGCCCAAACGCTTTGATGCTTTGTGATAGATAAACAATTGTGAGCCAAAGCGTAAGAGGAAGAAAAATACCAAAATGGGGATATAGAATACAGCTCCGTTGGCAATGGTAAAGGCGGGTCTGGCACAAAGTGCAATCAGTGCGATAAATGACACATAGAAAAGGAGTTGTGAGCCGTAAAACAGACTCAGCATCAAGCGCGAGTGTCCATTGTATTTGGAGACGGTGGAATAACGGCTGCTCTTTTGACGCATCCAGAGCTTGAAACTGTTCGTCGGAGTGGTGAGGATGGCGTTTTCAGCATCGATGAGGACTTCGGTGTTCTTTTTTGTGGCCACCTTGTTGATGAACAAATCATCTTCTCCTACCGAGGTGGTGTAATGAGAAATGAAGCCTTGGTTCCTGTAAAACAGCTCTTTGCGGTAGGAAAGGTTCTTGCCGATGCCCATATAGGCATGACGGTTCAAGGCGGCAGAAAGGTAGAGTAGGGCATTTTGCAAGGCATCGAAACGCATGATGCGGTTCAGTCTGCTTTTCTTTTGCACATATGGGCTGTAACCAATGACGATTTCGGTTTGGTTGTTGTAGCGGTTCACCACGCTGCGCAGCCATTGGTCGTTGACCGGCATGCAGTTGCAGTCGGTGAGGACGATGAGGTCGTTTTGCGCCGACTTGATGCCCATCGAGAGCGGGAACTTCTTGCCGTTGAAGAAGTTGAGGTGCTGCTTGAGTTGCACGGGCTTCACGCGGCTCTCCTTGCGCTCCAGGTCTTTCAGGTATTCCTCGGTTTCGTCGTCGGAGCAATCGTTCACCACAACGATTTCGAAATCAGGGTAATCCTGCTGGAGTAACGCTGGGATGAGTTCGATGAGATATTCGTAGGCATCACGCGCACAGAGCACTACTGAGACAGGCTCCAGTTCCTCGTCCAATTTCGGGCGCGCGTTCCTCTTGTAGAAAGCCACTTTCGAGAAAAAGCCCCAATGATAGATCAATTGGATGATGAGGCAGATTCCAAATACAATTAAAATGATGAAACTAAGGCTGTTATAGTTAAAACTGAATTGCATCGCTTCGATATGTTTTAGTTTTGCAAAGGTAATAAAAATGTGGATTTCTTGATGGCAAAAAGCAAGTTTTTTGAAAGATAATTCGATGATGAGATTCCTTAGGGAATGGAGTTGTCATTTGTTTTGTTTACCAGTGGCGGCTTGTGTCGTTTACTGTTGGTAGGCTCAACCCGCCGCCGCTATTAGATTAATGACCTACCTCCATTCCCCGCAGGGGAATCTTTGGACTTGCATCAAAAAAAGTCGTACTTTTGCGCAAAATTACAACGATGAATTTCACTATTGCTGCTAACGACCCGAAAAGCAACGCCCGTGCTGGCTTGCTCACCACTGGCCACGGCCCGATTGAGACTCCAATATTCATGCCCGTGGGCACGGCAGGCACAGTAAAGGCATGCCATTTGCGCGATGTGCGCGATGAGGTGAAGGCGCAAATCATCTTGGGCAACACCTATCATCTCTATCTGCGCCCTGGCCTAGAGGTGCTGGAAACCGTCGGAGGATTGCATAAGTTCAATGGTTGGGATCGTCCCATTTTGACCGATAGTGGTGGCTTTCAGGTGTTTTCGCTCACGGGTATCCGCAAGATGAAGGAGGAAGGTGTGACCTTTCAGTCGCATATCGACGGTTCGCGCCATCTATTCACTCCCGAGCGTGTGATGGACATACAGCGGAGTATTGGTGCCGACATCATGATGGCCTTCGACGAATGCACTCCTGGCACGGCAGACTATAAATATGCCAAGCCCTCCATGGAGCGCACCCACCGCTGGCTCGACCGTTGCATCGAGCGGTTCAATGCCACCGAGCCCAAATATGGCTACGAGCAGGCTCTGTTCCCCATTGTGCAGGGCTGTGTCTACCGCGACCTGCGCGAACAATCGGCGGAATACATCGCTTCGAAGAATGCTGACGGCAATGCCATCGGCGGATTGGCCGTGGGCGAGCCGACTGAGAAGATGTACGAGATGATTGAGTTGGTGAACACCATCCTGCCTAAGGACAAACCGCGTTATCTGATGGGCGTAGGCACACCAGCCAATATTCTTGAGGGTATCTCGCGCGGTGTCGACATGTTCGACTGCGTGATGCCTACACGCAATGGGCGTAACGGCATGATTTTCACATCGGAAGGCATCATCAATCTGAAGAATGAGAAGTGGAAGCTCGACTTCTCGCCCGTCGACCCCAATGGCGAAACTTTCGTCGATGCACAATATACGAGGGCCTATCTCCGTCATTTGTTCGTCGCAGGCGAAATCCTCGGTCCCATGATTGCCAGCTTGCATAACATCGGTTTCTACCTTTGGTTAGTGCGCGAAGCCCGCAAGCACATCATCGCCGGAGACTTTGCCGAGTGGCGCGACATGATGCTCCAAAAAGTTACAAGAAGGCTTTAAGTCCCGCGCCTCGCAGTCTCGTAGTCCCGCAGTCAAAAAAAGTAAATGAGAAAAATAGACGCATATATCTTCAAGAAGTATCTTGGCACTTTTTTCTTTGCCATCTCGATGCTGATTTTGGTCGTCATCATTTTCGATGTGTCCGAAAACATCGACAGCTTCCTGAAGCACAATGCGCCTTGGCAACGCGTGGTGGTCGACTACTACATCATGTCGATACCTTATTATATCAACCTTTTCATCCATTTATTCGCCTTTATCGCCGTGGTGTTTTTCACTTCCAAAATGGCTGCCCGTACCGAAATTGTGGCCATTTTGAGTAGCGGCATCAGTTTTTGGCGCTTTCTCGTTCCCTATATGTTTGCGGCAATTTGCATTGCAGTTATGTCGTTATACTTTGGTAACTTCTTGATTCCCAAGACCAACGAAATTCGACGACAGTTCAAGGATGAGTACATGGAGAAACTGAGCCAAAGTGCAGGACGCAATGTGCATGTCCAAATTGAAAAGGATGAGTATGTGTATGTGGAAAGCTATAACATCGCTAAGCAACTTGGTTATAAGTTCTCGTGGGAAAGATATGATGGTAGCGAGTTGAAATACAAGGTGATGGCCGATATTCTTTATCATGATACGGTTGCTGTCAACAGCTGGAAAATCGACCCATATGCCATTCGAAACATCGATGGGAAAGAGGAAACCTTGCTGAAAGGCCGCAATCTTGACACTTTGTTCAACTTGTATCCCACCGACTTGTATATGATGAAGGAAGACTTTGAGGAGATGGACTTTTTCGAGTTGCGCGACCAGATTCAAGGCATGAAGGAGAAAGGCTCTGAGGGCGTGAAGGCCTACCAGGTGGAGATGCACACCCGCATGTCAGCACCTGCTGCGGTGCTCATCTTGACTCTTATCGGTGCAGCCCTTTCAAGCCGAAAGGTGAGGGGTGGTATCGGTATGCACTTGGGTATCGGCATCACCATCGCATTCGCCTACATCCTTTTCATGCAGATATCCAAGTCGTTTGCCATCTCGGGCAGCCTGTCGCCCTTCCTCGCCGCATGGATTCCCAATTTCATCTTTTGTGTGTTAGGCATCTACTTGCTGATAAAAGCGCCAAAATAATCTGAAAATCAACAGATTGTTATTTTTCTGCAAAAAATTAGGCTCCTTTTGCCGACTTTTCTTTATTTTAGCAACTTCTTATCACCCTAAAACAAGAGTATTATGCACATAGCAGTAGCTGGAAACATAGGTTCGGGCAAGACCACTCTTACGGGACTCTTGGCCAAGCATTTCAATTGGAAGCCTCATTATGAGGAGGTGGAGCATAACCCTTATCTCGATAGTTTCTACGAGGATATGCAACGATGGTCGTTCAACATCCAGATATTCTTCCTCAACAGCCGCTTCCGTCAGGTGATGGATATCCGCAATAGCGGCGAGGATGTCATCCAAGACCGTACTATCTACGAAGATGCCCATATTTTTGCAGCCAACCTCTATTCCATGGGCTTGATGGAAACCCGTGATTTTGAGAATTATCAATCGCTGTTCGAACTGATGACCAAGTTCCTCCAACCGCCCGATTTGCTGATTTATCTCCGTGCCTCCGTGCCTACCTTAATCAGGCATATTGCCAAGCGCAACCGTGAGTTTGAACAGTCAATCAGCATTAGCTACCTGACCAACCTTAACGAGCGTTACGAGAAATGGATCAACAGCTACAATGACGGCAAACTGCTTATCATCGACACCGACAACCTTGAGCTCGAGAATCCTGAAGACCTCAGCACTGTCGTCGATCGCATTGAAGGCTCACTTAATGGATTGTTCTGATTATGAAAGTGATAGGAATCATACCCTCCCGTTATGCTTCGACGCGCTTCCCCAGCAAGCCTTTGGCTATGATTAAAGGGAAGACGATGATTCAGCGCGTTTGGGAACAGGCTTGGAAGTCGAAATTGGACGCTGTTGTTGTAGCTACAGATGACATGCGCATTGCCGATGAAGTGTTGAAGTTTGGCGGCCAATATGTGCTGACCGACCCCAATCATCGCAGTGGCACCGATCGTTGCCGTGAAGCGTTGTATATGGTTGAAGGACAATATGATGCTGTGGTCAACATACAAGGTGATGAGCCTTTCATCGACCCTGCCCAAATCAACCAAGTCATTGAGTTGATTGGTCGAGATGACACCCAACTGGCCTCTTTGGCCAAGCGTATTGAGGATGAGGACGAACTTTTCAGTCCCAATGTGGTGAAAGTGGTGATGGACAAACAAGGTAACGCGCTGTATTTCAGCCGTAATCCTATACCTTTTATGCGCAATTTGGATCATGACAAATGGCTGCAAAATGGCGAGTTCTATAAGCATATCGGCCTCTATGCCTACAAGACGGAAACCTTGTGTCAAATCGCTGAAATGCAATCTACTACGCTTGAGAAGGCTGAATCATTGGAGCAATTGCGTTGGCTGGAAAACGGCTTGCGCATCCGTATGGGGGTCACACAACTCGAAAGCCTATCTATCGATACGCAAGAGGATTATGAGAAAGCCATGCAATTTGCTCAGAATCAACTGGTAGAGTAAGATGATTTCGATAGCAGAAGCCATATCAGACCTTTTGTTTGTCCGCGATACTGTGGTGGTGCCAGGCTTGGGTGCTTTTGTGAAAAAGCCATTGTCGGCCAAGGTGAATCCAGTGGCAAACTATTTCACCACTCCCAATTGCGACATCGTCTTCGATGCCAATTTGCGCGAAGATAATGATTTGATTGTCAATTATATATCGGATAAGGACCGCGTTTCGAAAAATGAGGCAAAAACGCAATTGGTGCTGTTTGTTTCGGATTGTTTTAATAATCTGAAGCAAGGCAAGAAGTATGTGCTGAAGCATATCGGCACTTTGCGCTTCGATTATGATAAAAACCTTGTGTTTGAGCAGGATAAGTCAGTGAATTACCATGCTGATGCTTTCGGATTGTGCGATTTTAGTCCTCAGCCTGTAGTTCAATCAAAGTCGAAAGAGGAGATTAAAGCGGAGATTGAACAGCAGCAGAAAGAAAAGAACACGCCAGTAACTGTGGATGAAAAGGCAGTACATGCCGACGATGAGAAGCCGCACCGTTCAGGCTGGTTGTGGGTTTTGTTGGGAATCTTGGTAGCTGCGGGTGTCCTTTATGGTTTGCATGAGTTCGGCACTATCCAATTCCCGTGGGAAGTGACGCGTGGACCAGCGAGTGCGCCTGGAACCTATAAGTTGCCTTTCTATGAGAAGAAATGGGAATGGAAAGAGCCTGTGCGAGAGGCTAACATCTGGATTGTTGCAGGCATCTATGGACATGAAGAGGATGCGGCTCGTATGGCTCAATCCTTGCAATGGAAAGGCTATCCTGCGGCCTTCTATGAGTTGCGGAACGACAGATGGTATGTGTCGTTCGGCCGTTATACCACCGAAGAGGAAGCCACAACAGTGCTCCGTGAAATCAGAGCCAAGACGGAATTTAAGGCTTGGATACTAAAGTAGTGATAGCCCCATAGGGGCGTCAGGATATTAGAACAATGTCAAAAAAGAATAAACTAGAACGATTCGCTGAGAACAAGACCTTCCCGAACTTGTTCGAATACAGCTATGAACGCATCATGAGCGAGGGCTTCCCGCTGCAAGGCAAGTGGCATGCCGACTTCTTCCACAACGACAACCCCATCGTGCTCGAGTTGGGTTGCGGCAAGGGTGAGTACACGGTTGGCTTGGCTCGTGCCCATCGAGACATTAATTATATAGGTGTCGACATCAAAGGCGCTCGCATCTGGCGTGGTCTGAAGCAGTCGAACGAGGAAGGCCTGAAGAATGTGGCGTTCCTTCGTGCCCGCATCGACCAGATCGAGCATTTCTTCGCCAAGGACGAAGTGGCCGAGATTTGGGTCACCTTCCCCGACCCGCATCCAGGTGAGGGCGAACGCAACGCCCGCCATCGTCTCACTTCACCCGAGTTCCTCGACCGTTATCGCAAGATTGTCCGTCCTGATGGCATCCTTAACCTAAAGACCGATAGCCCCATCATGTACGAGTTCACCCTCCATGATGTGGTGGAGAAGCAGGGACTGCCGCTGCTCTATGCCACCGATGACCTCTACGCGAACGATGACAACCTTGAAGTGAAGACCATCCGCACCTTCTACGAACAAATGTGGCTCGACCAAGGCCTCACCATCAAATACATCCGATTCAAGATAAATCCATAATACTCTGACCACTGGCTTCTGGCAGCTTCACATAATGCCAAAAGTTCAAGCCTCTGTTCAAGCTGCCAACGGCCAGTAGCCAAAAGCCAGTAGCCAACGATTAAACAGTTAAACAATCAACACTTCAACAATATGTATACCGACGACAAACAACTCTACATTGCGCATTGCGACAACGGTCCCATCTATATGATTGGCAAGATGGCCAACCGTCACGGCATGATTGCGGGAGCCACGGGTACGGGTAAGACCGTCACCCTACAGGTGCTCGCCGAAACATTCTGCGAAGCAGGCGTACCTTGCTTCATGGCCGACATGAAAGGCGACCTCTCGGGCATCAGCCAACCCGGACAAATGAGCGGCTTCATCGAGAAGCGTTGCCCTGAGTTTGGTATTGAAAACCCACAATTCCACGGCTGCCCCACACGGTTCTTCGATGTGTATGGCGAGCAGGGTCACCCGCTCAGAGCTACCATTTCCGACATGGGTCCCCAACTGCTGGCTCGACTGCTCGACCTCAACGAGACCCAAACAGGTATTCTGAACATCGTCTTCAAGATTGCCGATGACCAAGGCCTTTTGCTCATCGACATGAAAGACTTGCGGATGATGCTCGACTATGTGGCGAAAAATGCCAAGGAATATACCACGACTTACGGAACGGTGTCGTCGGTGAGCGTGGGTGCTATCCAGCGTGCCTTGTTGGCTTTGGAGGCCGAAGGCGGCGAGATCTTCTTTGGTGAGCCTTCGTTCAATGCCTTGGACTTCCTCCAGACCGAAGGAGGTCGCGGTGTGATGAATGTGTTGGCTGCCGATAAGCTGATGCTCAATCCCAAGCTCTATTCCACCTTCTTGCTGTGGCTGCTGAGTGAGCTCTATGAACAGCTGCCCGAGGTCGGTGACCTCGAATTGCCCAAGTTGATCTTCTTCTTCGATGAGGCCCACATGTTGTTCAAGGACACCTCCAAGGCCTTGATTGACAAGATTGAGCAGGTCATCCGCTTGGTGCGTTCCAAGGGCGTGGGCGTCTATTTCGTCACCCAAAGCCCGAGCGACATTCCTGAAGTCATTGCCGGTCAGCTCGGTAACCGCGTCTTGCACGGACTGAGAGCCTATACGCCCAAAGACCAGAAGACCGTTAAAGCGGCGGCACAGACTTTCCGCGCCAATCCCAGCTTCAATACCGAAGCGGCCATCTTGGAACTCGGTACGGGTGAGGCTTTGGTCTCCTTCCTTGACGAGAAGGGTGCACCTTGTGTCGTTGAGCGCGCCAAGATTCTCTTCCCACTGAGCCAAATCGGTGCCATCACCGAGGGACAGCGCACCGCCTTGATCCGTAACTCGCGCCTCTATGGCATCTACGACAAGAGTTTCGACCGCGAGAGCGCATACGAACTCCTCATCGAACAGCAGAAACAAGAGGAAAAGCGTCGCCAACGCGAAGAAGAAGAGGAAGAGAAGCGCCTGGCTAAGGAAGCGAAGGAAAAGGAACGCTCAAGAAGTACCAGCTCGCGTAGCACAAGCTCCAAGAAGAAGTCAGCCACAAGGAAAGCCGTCGAGAAGACCATCAATACGACGGCGACGACCTTCGGACGCCAACTCGGCAAGTCGATTTTCCGAGGACTTTTGGGCGGCATATTCAAGAAGTGATTAAAAAAGGAAGGCTACGGCCTTCCTTTTTTAATCATTCCCGATCTCCTTCAGCATCGGCACAAACTTGAAGTCGCCGAATTCCTCTTTTTTCAATGAACCGTCATCCATTTTGGTGACTCTCAGCATGGTCTGCCCGTCGCCTTCTGCGTTGTCCATGGGGATGACCATGATGCCGCCTGGTTTCATCTGTTCAATGAGTTTTTCAGGGATGCTGGGAGCACCTGCCGTGATGATGACGCGGTCGAAAGGCTGGTAGGTGGGCAATCCCTCATATCCGTCACCCAAAAAGGTCTTCACGCGGAAAGGCAGTTGCTCAAGGATTTCCTTGGTCTTGAAATAAAGATTGCGTTGCCGCTCGATGCTGAATACCTTGGCACCCATCGCGGCCAACACACAAGCTTGGTAGCCCGAGCCTGTGCCGATTTCAAGTACTTTCATCCCTTTTTCGATTTGCAACAACTGGGTTTGTGAAGCCACGGTTGACGGTTGCGAGATGGTCTGTCCCGAGCCGATGGGGAAGGCCTGGTCCTGATAGGCGAGTTCGACGAAAGAGGAGTCAAGGAAAACATGGCGCGGCACCTCGTTGATGGCCGACAACACGGCCTCGTCGGTGATGCCTTTGGCGCGCAGTTGGTCAACGAGTTGCTTGCGCAGACCTTTGTGACGGTAATTGTCTTCTGGTTGGGTGTTCATACTTCGATATGCGGCGCGAAATTACGGTAAAATCTGGCTCGCCGAAACGATAAAAAGACTATTTTTGCGCAAATTTTAAATCATGCTGAAAATTGGTGTTTTAGGTGCGGGACATTTGGGAAAGATCCATCTTAACTGTATCAAGCAGATTGAGGAATATAATTTGGTTGGTTTTTTTGACCCCGCCAGCCAAACTGCGAAACAGGTAGAAGAGGAAATCGGAGTGAAATGCTTCGACTCTGTTGATTCACTGATTGATGCTGTGGATGTGGTCGACATTGTCACACCAACCATACGCCATTTTGAGTGTGCCTCAAAGGCCTTGCAGAAACGCAAGCATGTCTTCATCGAAAAACCTATTGTGGCCACACCCGAGGAGGCCAATGCCTTGAAGAAGTTGGCTGACGAAGCTGGTGTCAAGGTGCAAGTTGGGCATGTGGAACGCTTCAATCCGGCCTTTATTGCTGCCGAGCCTTTTATTCAAGACCCGCTCTTCATCGAAGCACATCGTTTGGCTTTGTTCAACCCGCGTGGCACCGATGTCCCCGTCGTGCTCGACTTGATGGTGCATGACCTCGATATTCTCCTCACTATCGTCAAGTCGCCTGTGGCGCATATCAGTGCAAGCGGCGTGAGCATCGTCAGTCCAACACCCGACATCACCAATGTACGCATCGAGTTCGAGAATGGTACAGTGGCCAACCTCACGGCCTCGCGACTCTCGCTGAAGAACATGCGCAAGACCCGCATCTTCCAAAAAGGAGCCTACATCACTGTTGACTTCCTTGACAAGAAAGCCGAGATTTTCCGCATCAATGATGAGGTGGACGAGACCAATCCGCTTTCGACAACCATTAACCTGGCCGATGGCTCCGAAAAACAGATTACTTTCGAGATGCCTGAGATTCATCCGATTAACGCAATCAAGACGGAGTTGGAAAGCTTTTACTCGGCTATTGTACACAATACCACGCCTGCTGTCACCATCGATGACGGCATCAATGTACTGAAACTCGCTTACCGCATTTTGGATGCCGTCGACGAATCCATTGCCAAGGTACAGAAATAAAAACTCCCAGAAACAATATTCATGAAGCCTAGCCGTTACCATATTAAATATAGTTCTATGACAAGGAGTTCTATCTTTTCTGTCATGCTGGGGCTTTTTGCCCTTGCGTTGACAGCCACATCGTGCAACAAGTTTGAAGGAGGGCAAACCGTGCCAGCCTACATACATATCGAGTCCGTCGAAATGGACTCGCTTACGGATTATTTTGTCTATGGCGCCAACACGCACAAAATCACCGATGCCTGGGTGTATATCGACGATAATCCCATCGGCTGCTATGAGCTTCCGAGTACATTTCCCGTTCTGAAAAAAGGCCCGCACAAAGTGACTATCTATGGCGGCATCAAGGTGAACGGCATTTCGGCTTCGCGCGACAGGTATCCGTTCTACATGCCTCGCATTTACCAGAATGTGAATCTTGTTGAGGACAGTATCGTCAACTTAAGTCCCTCGCTGAGTTATTATCCCATAGGTGAAGGTGTCAACATGGGATGGATGGAGGATTTCGAAAACACCAACTCCCTTTTGCCCGATGACAGCAGCGACACGAGCATGGTGCGTTTCGCAGGCGAAGGGGCATGGCATTCGACCAACTCGTTCTTCTCGGGAAAGGTGGAACTGCCACCCGATACGATGGATTTCACTGTCATCACCGCCGACAAGTTCGATTTCTATAAAGGCACATACGGTGTGTATTGCCTGCTGGAGATGGACTATAGCTGCAACGATACCTTCTTCGTTGGCGTCCAGTATTTTAAGAACTATCAACTAGAGATGATGCCTTTGGTGAAGGTGACGCCTACCGACAAGGAACACGACAAACCCCAGCGTTGGAACAAGATCTACATCAACATTGGCCCGACGATGAACAACAATGTGACTTCCGACTATTTCAAGATCTATCTTACTTCCGACTTGACCACCGACCAGGATGTGCTTTATGGCAATGTGTATCATCCCGCCAACGAGCCACGCTATTATTATTTCGATAACCTGAAACTGCTTTATCGCAACCTAACGCAATGAACAAGAAAAGATTAGCATCGCTCTATTTCGTCGTCGATTGGTTGGCTTCCATTCTGGCGTGGACCTTGTTTTATTTCTTCCGCAAGGCGCACGAAGACCTCTACATCAATTATTGGGACCGCATCACGAATTCTTTCAATACACCTAGTTTTTGGCTGGGAGTAGTCATCATTCCTATTTCCTGGCTTATTCTTCATGCCGTTTCGGGTGCCTATGAGAAGGTTTACCAAAAGTCGAGGCTGAAGGAGTTGGGACAGACGTTTTTCATCACCTTGTTGGGTGTAATCGTGCTTTTCTTCGTGGTCATTCTTGATGATGAAGTTGCTTCGTATAAGTCTTATTATCAATCGTTTATAGCATTATTTACCCTTCAGTTCGTCATCACTTACATTCCTCGTGTCATCATCACCACCTCGGTGATTTCGAGGATTCGAAGCAAGAAAATAGGGTTCAACACGCTCATCGTGGGCAGCAACGATAATGCCTGTGCCATCTTTAAGGAAATCGAGGAGGAGGTGAAGCCCTCGGGTCGCCGACTGATAGGTTTCCTCAATGTGTACGACAAGAAGGAATATAAGCTTGCTGAATATCTCCCTCGTTTGGGCTCCTATCGTGAAATTGAACAGATTGTGAAGGAGAAAAATGTGGAAGAGGTCATCATCGCCATCGAGCGTTCAGAGGTGGAGACGATGAAAGTGCTGCTCTCAGTGGTTGACACGACCGATGCCAATGTGAAAATCATCCCCGCCATGCAGGACTTGGTCTTCGGTACCGTCAAGCAATCGGCCATTTGGCAGGCACCTTTGGTGCAGGTCACGCCCGAGTTGATGCCCGTGTGGCAGAGAGTGGTGAAACGCGCTTTCGACATTGTGGCTTCTGCGTTGGCACTTATTATCTTGTCGCCAGTGTTCTTGGCTTGTGCCATCATCGTGAAGGCCACCTCAAAAGGACCGATTTTCTATGTGCAGGAACGCATCGGTAAAGGAGGCAAGCCTTTCAACATGGCTAAGTTCCGCAGTATGAGGGTCGATGCCGAGTCGAGCGGCACGCCACAGCTCTCGAGCGACGACGACCCGCGCATCACCAAGTTTGGTAAGTTCATGCGTAAGGTGCGCCTTGACGAAATCCCACAGTTCTGGACGGTGCTGAAGGGCAAGATGTCGTTGGTGGGCTATCGCCCTGAGCGTCAGTATTTCATTGACAAAATCATGGAAAAGGCTCCTTATTATCGCTTGTTGCTGAAGGTGAAGCCAGGCATCACCAGCTGGGGCGAAGTGAAATATGGTTATGCCGAGAATGTCGATGAGATGATCGAGCGCCTGAAATATGATGTGCTCTACATCGAGAATGTGAATCTTGCCTTGGACATCAAGATTTTGATTTACACGGTTTTAATCGTTATCCAAGGGCGCGGAAAGTGATTCTCTTTCCTCTCGCGCCTTAAGGTAACAAGCCCTACACAGCGGTTCGTAGCTTTCCGTTTCTCCCAATACCACCAATTTGTCGCCTGCGATGGTGCGGTGCGAGAACTGCGCTTGACTGCCGCAGCGCACGCAAATGGCGTGTACCTTGGTGACATCTTCGGCAATGGCCATCAGCTTCGGCATGGGGCCGAAAGGCTTGCCCATGAAGTCCATGTCCAAGCCAGCGATGATGACGCGTACCCCTTGGTTGGCCAACTGCTCGCATACATTAGGCAGCTCATCGTCAAGGAATTGGGCTTCGTCGATGCCGATGACGTCCACATCGTTCGCGTAAAAAAGAATCTCATTGGCACTCTCCACAGGGATGGAATGCAGAGCAGTGGCATTGTGCGACACCACATCCTCCTCACTGTAGCGAGTGTCCACACCAGGTTTGAAAATCTCCACCTTTAGTTTGGCGATTTTTGCGCGTTTCAACCTACGGATCAATTCCTCCGTTTTGCCTGAAAACATGGAGCCGCAAATCACTTCGATCCATCCTTGCGACCTATTATGAGAATCTTTTTCAATAAACATACCTTAATTATTAGGAATATTTGTAATTTAGCACCCAAAATTAGAGATAAATCCTTTATGAACGACAAGTTTGAGAACCAAAAAGAAAAATTGATTTCTATCAAGCAGGAAATCAGTTTGTTATACCAACAAGTCAACTACCTTCTAAGAAACGAAAAACCCCTTGAACTGCTCGATTTGGATGTGCTGATGAACCGCACGCACACCCTTTACGACCAGCTTTGTTCCATCAATGTGGGGGATGAGAGCCTTGACGAGGATCTCCCGTTTGATGCTGAAGCATTTTCAGGCCTTTTTGGTGGCATGATGCAGAATGAGGCTGAGGAGGAGTCGAACGATGAGGTGGCTTCAACTGAGGAAGAAGCTCCTGCCGAGGAGATAGCTCCCGAACCCGAACCAGAACTTGAGCTTGAACCTGAGCCAGAACCAGAACCCGAACCAGAGCCAGAACCTGAACCGGAATTTGTGCCCGAACCTGTTGTTGTCGAGCCTCAACCTGAACCAGTGTTGGAAATGCCTGTCGAAACGGAGGAGCAAACCGTTGTTGAACCTGTTGAAGAGCATTTCACTGTGGTTGAAGAACAGATTGTTGATAATGAACCGGCGGAATCTGAGCCAGTGCCTGAGGAAAAGCCTTTGGGCGATGAATTTGGCTTCTTCTTCCGTTTCGAGGACATGCCTGAAGAGGAGAAAGTACCCGAAAAACCGAAAGAATCGGAGGGTAAAGTCGTTCATGTGATGGAAGCCATTCCCGAGGAGGAAATTCCCGAGCGCGACCGCGTGCATGGCGACGACTTGGTGAAGGACAATCCGCTGGTGATGCCTCGTTTGGATGAGGAAGTCAAGGCTGAGAAGGAAGAGATTGAGCGGCAGTCGTCGGAAGGCGTGACAGGTGCCTTCACCGAAGAAGATGATGCCGAGTTTGAGCTGTCGACGGGCGAGACCCTTGGCGAGAAGATGATGGGTGAGGACAATTCCTTGGCCGCCAAACTGCAACAAGCCCCGGGCCGTGACCTGAAGTCGGTCATCGGAATCAATGACAAGTTTTTGTTTGTCAATGAGTTATTTGGTGGAAGTATGGAGAAATACACCAAATCCATTGAGAACCTCAACGACTTGAAGACCTTGAACGGCGCGATGATTTACCTCAACGAGCTGAAGATTGAGTTGCAGTGGAACAGTAGCAACGAGGCTTATCTGAAACTCAAGGATTTGGTTTCCCGCAAGTTTGAATAAACACAACCATGTCGAAGCTCTATCTTGTGCCTACGCCGATTGGCAATCTCGAGGACATCACCTTGCGAGCCATCCGCATCTTGAAGGAAGTGGATGGCATCTTGGCTGAGGATACCCGTACATCGGGCAACCTTTTGCGGCATCTCGAAATCAGCAAGCCCATGACAGCCTTCCACATCCGCAACGAGCATCAGGTGGTGGAACGCATCGCTGAGCGCATTGAGGCAGGGGAGACCCTGGCCTTGGTGACCGATGCAGGCACGCCAGCCATCTCCGACCCAGGGTTTCTTTTGGTGCGCGAGTGTGTGAAGCGTGGCATCGAAGTGGAGTGCCTGCCTGGTCCAACAGCTTTTGTTCCGGCTTTGGTCAATTCGGGACTGCCTGCTGAGAAGTTTATTTTTGAAGGCTTCCTCCCGCATAAGAAAGGCCGTCAGACCAAGTTGCAGGCCGTGGCAGAATATCCATACACGACTATCCTCTATGAATCGCCCTTCCGTCTGCTGAAGACCTTGCAGCAGCTTGCTGAAGTGTGTGGCGCTGAAAGAAAGGTTTGTGTCTCCCGCGAACTGACCAAGATCCACGAGGAAAACGCCCGTGGCACTTTAGCAGAGGTGATTGAACATTTCTCCAAGAAAGACATCAAGGGCGAAATTGTCATCGTGCTGGAAGGTGCTACAGAACCATCGATGGAACCTTCAGAAGACGACGAATAAAAACAGTAGAGACGGTGTAACGCCGTCTCTACCCATTATATCCCATATTGTTTTTTCAAATCAAAACGCGAACGACAGTCTCACATAATAATCCGTGATGACATCTAGTCTGCCGCCGTTAAAGCCTAGGTCGGCATCCACAATATCGATGGCCGACAGGCCAAAGCTGATGTAGGTGCGGTAGATTTTTAGACCCACAGCACCGCCCGTGTACAATCCCGTGGATTTGTAGTGACGCACGCCTTCGGGGTCGTTGCAGGTCACATCGCCCAAAGGCACCGAATAGCCGATGCGTCCTTCGACGAAAGGACTGATGGGCGCATTGGGCAAGGTAAGTTTCAAGTTGGCGTAGATGGGCAGGGTGGAGATATAGGTTTCCTGCATGTTGTGGAACAGGTTGCAGTGCTCACCGTAGGTCGAATAGTATTCTGCTCCTACGCCGATGCTGGTTAGATATCCGATTTGGTACTCGGACATGCCACCTGCGCTGAAATGATAAGGGATTTCGTGCATGAAAACGGCTCCAAAGTCGTCGGAACCGAGCTCGCCATATACATGGAACCGAAACTCTCCGATTGGACTATAGTGGCGGGACTCATGCCTTTCACGAGTTTGCACCAAGGTCCTTTTAGGGTGATACCTATGGCGCAGATGCGGTGGACGGATTTGTGCCTCAGCCGAAATCGACAATACAAAGAGGAGGCATAGGGCTAAAACAGTCTTTTTCATAGTCAATATCTTTTTGATGTTGAACTATGAACTACAAAAAACATACCAAAAACAGTAGAGACGCGGCGTGCCACGTCTCTACAATGCATTATTTCACCTGTTTCTGATATGCCTTCAGGCGGGCGATAAGGCTCTTCTTCACGCCATTGGAAGTGTAGGTGGCACCGCTGATGGCATCAACCTCTTTGTTGAGGGCTTCGTCGGGAGTCAGACCGTTCCAAGCTTCGTAAAGTCCACCGTCCACGACGCGTTGGGCAAAGTTGGGCGTTTCCTGGTTCTCCAGCAAAACGACGTTCTTGATGCGCCCTTCGGCATCCAAGGCTATTAATAAAGGTGTAGGGCCCTTGAAGCCTTTCACATTGTCGGAATAAGGCGAGGAATAAAGGACCGTACCCAATTTGTTGCCTTTGGCGTCTTTGACTTCATAGAAAGCCGTGTCGATGGCCTTGGTCTTGGCGGCATCGGCGAAATAAGGTTTGACTTCTGCAACGGGTAGCTCAGGCAGTTTGGGGCCGCAGTTGCACAACCCTAACATTGCGGCAAGCAGGAAAAAGCCTGCAAATTTGTGAATGGTTCTCATATTCTATTATTTCTTAAAGTTTTGGCAAAAATAAGCAATTCCCTCCAACAATTGACCACTTCGAATCAAAGATTTAGGCAATTAAACAATCAACATTTCAACAAAAACCCTACCTTTGTGCCGAAATCAGTTGACAGTATTTCGACAAGCTCAATGCCTATTTGCAGTTAACTGATAACTGATAACTAATAACTTAAAACTAAACAAAATGTTAGTCATTGGAATTGCTGGCGGTTCGGGTTCTGGGAAAACCACCGTCGTAAAGGAACTGGTCAGACAGTTGCCAGAAAACTCAGTATCAGTCATTTCGCAAGACGCTTACTACTTCGACAACGGCGACAAGACACCCGAGGAGAAGAAGCAAATCAACTTCGACCATCCTGATGCCATCGAGTGGGACTTGCTCATCGACCATCTCGACCGTCTCAAGAATGGCGAGACCATCCCGATGCCGATTTATACCTATGTCACATGTGCCCGTTCGCAGGAAGTGATTTATGTGCATCCCACCGAGGTCATTATCGTGGAAGGCATCATGGTATTGACGCAGGAAGAGCTTCGCAAGCGTATGGATATCAAGGTGTTTGTGGATACCGACAGCGACGAACGCTTGATGCGCATCATCCGCCGCGACATCGCCGAGCGTGGCCGTACCTGGGAGGATGTGCTGCGCCACTACCAGACTTTCGTCAAGCCCATGCACCAACAGTTCATTGAACCCACCAAGCGCAGCGCCGATATCATCTTGCCTCGTGGCTCCAGTCCCGTGGTGGTCGACATCCTCGCTTCAAGGATCCGCATGCACCTGGGCAAGTAAGAGGTTTTTCAACCAGATAATTCACTAAAACTCATACCATTATGAAAAGACACTACTATTTTCTGCTCATGATGCTGGCCATGGGTGTTGTCAGCTGTGACTTTTCCGCTAAACAGAAGACAGACAAAACCACTACCGAAGTCAATCAACAGGAAATGGTCGTTGATAGCTCGGATATTGCAATACCGGAACAAGCACCTACCGCCCTTCCGGAGTGTGACATGGCTCTGCTCGACAAGGGCAAGCTCTTTTTCTACAATAGTGAAAAGCAAACCCTGATGCCATACGAAGCTGAGACCGACAGTGTGGTGAATAGCGTCTTTGTGGGTGATAAGCTTTATTACTGCGTTCCCGAAAACGGTAAGATTGTGTTGAAATCCATCCAATTGGATGTTCCCGATGCCCAGCCTGTCAAGGAGGCTGACTGGGGTTTGGACTTTGAGAAATGCGTGACGGAAACCTACGGAACGGTGTCGCCGCTTTGCTATTATGCCGGTCGTCACATGTTGGGACTTTGGCATGAATTCAGCTGGGATTCCTACTCGCTGAGTCAACAAAAGCTGTACAATCTCGACACGAAAGAAATCACCGACTGGAACTGGGAAGAATGGGAACAAGAGGAGCTTGCCCAACAGGATCATGAAGGGGAGGAGCAAACGGAAGAGAATTACACATTCGATCCCGTGAAAGACGAACTCAAGGACTATTTGGTGCAGAAAGAAGATGGCAATTACTGGTTTGTGGATGGCATTGAGCATGTTTGTTTGACAGATAAAATTGATTTCAACGCCTATCTCTCAGACCCAAGCTATGCTTCGGAACGCGAATTCGAATACCTTTCGTCGTCGCCCGACAATTTGAAGGTGCTTTACATGGCCATTCTGGAATGGGGCGACTATCCCCATGGACCGTTGTGTGTTTCAAGCATTGACGGCACCTATCAGGTGGCTTTGGAAGACACGGATTGCTCTGATTATAAGGCACAATGGCTTGCCGACGGCTCCTTGGTGTATGTGGGCTACGAACGAATTGGGCCAGATGAGGGAATCTCGAAGTGGGACAATTGCGTGCCTGTCGTAAAGCGCGTTTATCCCGATGGCACTTGGGAATCGTTCTTCCGTGGCAACGACTTCCAATTGAGGATGCCTTAAAAGCATTTAAAGTTCCATTGGTTTAAAGACGCGGAAGATCGTTATAGAATAACTGATATCCATTGTCTGAAAGCCATGGAACTAGTAACCCGTTGACCTTTAGAAATGAATTAGGGGCTCTTCCTTGGACTTGAGGATCAAGGTGCTACCTTCGTTGAAATAGGTCATGACGTCCTTGCCGCCCTTGGTGATTTCGCAAAGGGTAAGCTCGTCGCTGAGCACTTCCTTGACTTTGGCTGCTCCAATGGTTTTGTAATAGGTGCGGCCAGAGAGTTCCGATTCCACCTGTATGTCGAAATATAGCCCTTCGCAAATGCCGATGTTGGGTCCGGCATCGACGATGGCTGTTTGGGCTTTGTTCTTTTTCACCTCCTGTAATGTCGGGATTGGCACTTTAATGATGCATCCATTGTCAACCAGTCGGCGCAGGTCTTGGTCAGAGAATTTGAGGCAGTCGCTGACGGCTTTATCCGGGTCTTGGTCGGTATTGGTGTAATAACTGGTGCGTGTAGCCACTACTGTGCCTGTTTTGGCATCGGTCATCACGAGGGTGAAATTGACCTTGCATGAGTAGTAGGTGTATTCCGTTCCAGTGAGTATTTGTTTACCCGTCTTTGGCTCTGAGGTGATTTCGCCTATGTTACCCGTAACGATGAAGTCCACATTATCGGCCAAGTCGGTTTCGGCCACATCGTTCCAGTTGACCACCGTCACGCGACAAATCGGCATGGTAGCGAGGCAGGCATTAAACATTTCTTCAGCGTAGTTGCCAGTGAAGTCGGCGACGGCGACAGTGTATTTTTTAGTAGTGTATTGCGCATGGCAGAACTGAAGTCCGAAGATGACGCAACAAATAAACATAATTAGTTTTTTCATGGTGTTAGTTTTTATGTTTTATGATTTCAGATCATTTAAAACAAATAAACCGCCATAAGATAGGTTACAGCGGTTTTGGTTTTGTTGCCCAACCAGGGTTCGAACCTGGACTTTACTGATCCAGAGTCAGTCGTGTTGCCAATTACACCATTGGGCATCGGAATCGGCTGCAAAAATACGCTTTTTTTGAATGCTGCAAGAAAAATGAGGAAAAATTTTTCGTAATTTTTTCACTCGTCCATCGCTGACGGCGATAAGCAACTCAATTTCAATACTTGTTGAATCTTGAGCCCCAGTTGTACGACAGCATGAAGGTAATGAAAAGTCGTCGGTTGCGCTCCGAGTCCATGATGGAGACACCCAAGGGGAAACACTCGGCCTTTACATCCACATTGATGGCTTGCACCGAAGTGCGCGACTTGGCGATGTCGAAGCTCAGTCCCAACGAAGCATGGAAACCAGGCGAGAGCTTGGTCTCGGCAATGCCTTTGGTGAACGATGAGCGGCCGAGCACGTCGACCCATTGGTCTTTATTGTCGAAGGTCTGCTCGTCGTAAGTTTCCCAGAAAGTACCGTCGTCGAGTTGCTTGTAGATGGTGACATAGTAATAGTAGGGCTTCAGCAGGGCCAACGAAGCACCAAATTCATAAGTCCACCGCGTCTCGATGCCGCCCCAGTAGGGTTTGCCGAAGATGCGCCGTTCTTCACCGTAACCGAAACGGGCCACATAGGCATAGTTCAGCTTGCCGTAGACAAAGGGCCGCATGTTATAGGTTGAAATATTCAGTGTCTTGATTTCCTTGAGCGAGCGCAACGACACCACTTCTGCCTCCCAGTTACGCGTCAGGTTGATGCTCTTGATACGCCCTATTTTGAATCCGGCGCCGAATCCCCTAGAGTGGATGGCCACATTAAAGGTGTTCTGATGGTTGTAGACCAGCTTTTCCTCTATAGGCTTGTCATCTTCGCTTTGAATGTCAATGTTTTGGGCTGGCAACAAAAAAGCGCACGCTCCAAAAAGCGTGAGCATGAGCAGGCGCAAAACCAATGGTCTGAGGGCAGTCATAGTCGTGCCTCCCTGACTCCTAAGTATTAATAACGCGTCTCCTTGACGTACTTTGATGATTCGCCGTAGGCCGGACAGTTCTTGTTTGAACTACAAGAAGTCATGATAATGCCTGAAACAAAGGCGATTAACAGGGCGATGACAAGTTTTCTCTTCATAGAAATCAAATTTGATTTGCAAAGTAACGCATTTTTCTCCGAAAAATTACCATCTTTGCAGAAAAATTAAAGAAATGGAAGTCAAAAAACCTAATATCGACGAAAGCTGGTACCAAGTGCTGCGCCCGCAGTTCGAGGCTCCCTATTTCGCCGACTTGAAAACATTTTTGGTGAGTGAGAAGCGGCAATATGCCGTCTATCCCCCCGGTCCGTTGATCTTCAACGCCTTCAACCTCACACCTTTCGACAAGGTGAAGGTGGTCATCCTGGGCCAAGATCCTTACCACGGCCCAGGGCAGGCCCACGGCCTTTCGTTCTCGGTACCCGACGGCGTGCCTTTCCCGCCCAGCCTGCAAAACATCTTCAAGGAGCTGCACGACGACCTTGGCGTGCCTATGGCGCGCTCGGGCAACCTCGAGAAGTGGGCTAGGGAAGGGGTTCTGTTGCTCAACGCCTCGCTGACGGTGCGTGCCGGACAGGCCGCCTCGCACTCGCGCCACGGCTGGGAACAGTTCACCGACGCAGCCATCCGCGCCCTTTCGGAGCAACGCGAGCACCTTGTGTTCATCCTTTGGGGCAACTATGCCATCGCCAAACAGGCCTTGATCGACCCCTTCAAGCACCTGATCCTGAAGTCGGTACACCCCTCGCCGCTCTCCGCCAGCCGCGGCTTCTTCGGGTGTCATCACTTCTCGCAAACGAATAATTATTTGATACAAAACGGAATAGAACCTATTGACTGGAGTTTACCTTAATCATAGGAGATTCCCTTCGGGAATGGAGGAGCGCATAAAGTGACCAGCGGCGGCATGTAACGGTTTCTGGCTGGTAACGGCATAGACCGCCGCGTGGTACCTAATAACATTAACTCCATTCCCCGAAGGGGAATCTCAATCTAGAATCTTTAAATCTTGAATTTTGAATCTCAAATGAAACAAATCGTATTCGCCACCAACAATAAGAACAAACTGCGCGAGATGCGCGAAATCATGGAAGGCCTCTACGAGGTCCTGAGTCTCGAAGATATCGGCTGCCATGAGGACATCGTAGAAGATGCCGATACCATTGAAGGCAACGCCAAGATCAAGGCGGACTTCGTCACCAACAAGTACCATGTGGACTGTTTCTCCGACGACTCCGGCCTTGAGGTGGAGGCCTTGGGCGGTGCGCCAGGCGTGTATTCCGCGCGTTATGCCGGTGAGCATTGCACCTATCAGGACAATGTCGACAAGATGCTCGCCGCTATGAAGGGACAGACCAACCGCAAGGCGGCTTTCCGCACCTGCATCGCGTTGAACCTGGATGGTAAATCCTATTATTTTGAAGGTCGTTGCGACGGGCATATCACCGAGGAGCAGCGTGGCACCGATGGCTTCGGCTACGACCCCATCTTCCAGCCCGACGGCTACGAGCAGACCTTCGCCGAGTTGGGTCACGAAGTGAAAAACGCCATCAGCCACCGTGGCAAGGCCACGCGTAAGCTAATCGCGTTTTTGAAGGACTTGGGTTGAGTCGTAAATACAAAAGAAGGCATCCGTCATTCATAGTCAACCGGTCGGTAGTGCGCCGTGCGGCCTATGCCGTACATTCGGATGACAGCGTGCTGAGCCTGCGCCGTGATGTTCATTGTGAACGGGTGCTGCCGGCTCCGGGCAACGATCAATGGTGGGGGGTCGGTTCGCCCTACAAATGCGGATGCCTTGTGGTTCAGACCAGCTCAGTCTGGAAGTTGAGCGACTGTATCTCCATGTCGAGTTGGCGTAGCTGTGCGGAGCATTCGTCCACCTTCTTTCCGATGGCTTTCACGTCGACCACGGTCACCGTCTTGATCTCCGAGCGTGAATAGCGGTCTTGTCCAGCCGAGGCTGTGTCGAAGATGCTGCGCAGGTTACTGACGCGCATGGTCAGCACATCCTTGCGGGCCATGAGTTGGGTGAGGGTGATGCCCTGGGCATTGGTGGTCTGCATGTTGGTGGCGTTGATGCGCCAGATGAGGTCTTCGAGCTGCGTGAGGCAGGCGTCGAGTTCCTTCATCAGCTCCATGGGCTCTTCCGAAGGCGTGTCGCCTTCCTGCACTTTCACGTTGTTCTGTATGCGCTGTCCCAGCTGTTGGATGCGCTTTTGCAGGTCTTTCCTGATGCTTAATGCTTCTGCGAGTTTCATAGTGGATGGATTTTGGCGCAAAGATAGGCATTTTAATTGAGAAATTAGATTTTGTTCCTTCTCCTTGATGGGAAGGAACCGAAGAATCAAGGCCGCCTCCATCGGACCTCCCCGCGGCTGTCTAAACGCCTGACTTTCAGGTCGCGGAGTGCCTTCTGCGAAGGCAAACGCAAGCGCCCCTCCGTGAAAGTCAAGTGTTTAGCCATCCCTTGCGGGCGCTTCCCCGCTCGGCGGCCCCGCCTCCCCGCCCAACCCAGTGAAGTGTAGGCGTTCCCGCTCACGGTGTCCGTAGGGCATGCTTCCATACTTAACAACACACTCCCGCCTCTTGCCGTCATCGCGGGCCTAGTCCCGCGATCTCCTAAACCGCCAGAGGACTACAGCCCTTGTCGTCGCTTCAATAGGCTGCAGTAACCCTTGAAGTGGTTAGTCCCACTAGCCAGTTAACTCGTGAGCGCCACTCACGGCTTCTTTTCTTCGCTCTAAGCATAGTGTAGGCAAGGTGTAGGCATACTCAACCATGTCCTTTGAGTATGGCTAGAGCGAAGGAAGAGCGAGAGAAGGGCGAGAGAAATGCATGTGGGAAGGCTTTTTTTATGTCATCACCCAATAGGTTTTGAGGAAATCGGAATTATTTGTATCTTTGCAAGGTCTACAGTGTTTTATCCATGGACATCCATTCCTTATCCGAAGAAGACATCAAACTGCGCTTTATCACGCCAGCCATTCTCAACAAAGGTTGGGCGTTTGAGGACATCTCTATGGAGATGCAGGTGAAACTTACCGATGGCAAGATTAACCTAAAAGGTAACTTGGTGGCGCGCAGCAAACCGAAATATGCCGACTATGTGCTGTATTACAACCGCGCCACGCCCATCGCCATCGTGGAAGCCAAAGATGCCAATTATTCTGTTTCGTTCGGTCTGCAGCAAGCCAAGGAATATGCCAAGATGATGGACGTCCCGTTTGCCTATAGCTCCAATGGCTTTGGCTTTCAGGAATACGACTTCCTTACGGGTAAGGAACGTGCATTGGGGATGGATGAATTCCCAACCAAGGAAGAGCTTTACACAAGGTATTTCTCCGAAGTCAATGACGGACAAGGCGTGACTGATGAGGAGATGAAGGTCATCGAGCAACCTTATTGCACGGGACAGGACATCTTCCCGCCGCGTTATTACCAACGCAATGCAGTCAACCGCACGGTGAATGCCGTGGCACAAGGCCGCAACCGCCTGCTGCTCGTCATGGCAACGGGAACGGGCAAGACCTATACAGCCTTCCAAATTGTGTATCGTCTGCTGAAAGCAGGTTTGGTGAAGAAGGTGCTTTATCTTGCCGACCGCAATGTGTTGGTCGACCAGTCGATAGAGCAGGATTTTAAGCCTTTGTCTAGTACTATCCACAAGGTGGAGTATCAAAACGACATAAAGACCAAGGGTAGTGTAACGGCCTACGAGGTGTATTTTGCCTTGTATCAGCAACTCATCGGACAAGGCGGCAAACAGAACTATAAGGAGCTGTTCAGGCCTGAGTTTTTCGATCTGGTCATCGTCGATGAGTGCCATCGCGGCAGCGCCAAGGACGACAGCAACTGGCGCGAGATTCTGGAGTATTTCGACGGCGCCATCCAGCTGGGTATGACGGCTACGCCCAAAGAGACCCGATATCAGTCGAACATCAGCTATTTTGGCGAGCCTATCTATACCTACAGCCTGAAAGAAGGCATTGAAGACGGTTTCCTGGCACCGTTCAAGGTGATCAACATCACGACCAACATCGGCGACGAATGGCGCCCCGTCAAAGACCAACGTAACATCTTCGGAAACATCATTGAGGACCGTATCTACAACAATAAGGACTACGACTACAATATCATCATCCAAGACCGCATCCGTGAGGTGGCGCATGAGATTACGGAGTACCTGAAAAAGACCGACCGCATGGCCAAGACCATCGTGTTTTGTGCCGACGAGGACCATGCCGAAAGAATGCGTTCGGCCCTGGTCAACGAGAACTCCGACATGTGCAAGAAAAACCCCGACTATGTGGTGCGCATCACAGGCAGCGACGTTTACGGGCAGTCGAAACTCGACTATTTCATCTCGGTCTCCTCGAAATATCCCGTCATCGCCACCACGAGCAAACTGCTCTCCACCGGCGTGGATTGCAAGATGGTGAAGCTCATCGTGCTCGACCAAAACATCAACTCGATGACGGAGTTCAAGCAGATGGTGGGTCGTGGCACCCGCATCCGAGAGAAGGAAGGCAAGACGCATTTCACCATCATGGACTTCCGCAACATCACCCGCCTCTTTGCCGACCCCGATTGGGACGGCCCCATTGAGGTGCATGAACAATACGGGCAGGTGCCGCGAATACCTTATCCTTACCCGAACAATATAACTGGGAATATGGCTGCAAGTGTCAATTCACCCCAACAGCCTAAGCCCGTCGTCGACAAGCACGGCTGCAAGGTCGTCGTCATCAACAAGACGGTATCGGTTTACGACACCAACGGCAAACTGCTCCGCGTGGAAGGCATCACCGACTACACGAAGCGCAACATCAACGACACCTACGCCAACCTCGATGACTTCATCCTACATTGGAACGCAGCGGAGAAGAAAGCCGAAATCGCCGACCTGCTGCGTGAAAGCGGCATCGACCTGCAAGCCCTGAAGCACGACCAACACATGGATGACATCGACGACTTCGACTTCATCTGCCACATCGCCTACGGCAAGAAGCCCTTGACCCGCCGCGAACGCGCCGAAAACGTGAAGAAACGCGACCTGTTCCACAAATACGGACCACAAGCCCAACAAGTTTTGGAAGCCTTGCTCGACAAGTATGCCAACGAAGGCATCTCACAACTGGAAAACAGCAAGGTGCTTGGCCTTGACCCCTTCCGTCAGATGGGCGCGCCGGCCAAAATCGCCACTTTCTTTGGTGGCAAACAACAATACAACCAGGCCATCAAGGAACTGGAAGACCTCATTTATAGCATAGCTTAAACAACATGGCACTTACCAATTTTGTAAAGAATATCCGCAACATCATGCGCAACGATGCCGGTATCAACGGCGATGCCCAACGCATTGAGCAAATCGCATGGATGCTGTTCCTGAAAGTGTATGACGAAAAGGAGAACGACTGGGAGTTTAACGAGGACGATTACGTCTCCTTCATCCCCGAGAAATGCCGTTGGCGCAACTGGGCCAAGGACGACGGCACGGGCGAAGCCCTGACGGCCGATGCCTTGCTCGACTTCGTCAACAACACGTTGTTCCCGACCTTGAAGAATCTGGAGGTGACACCGCAAACACCCATGCGCAGCGCCATCGTGCGCACCACTTTCCAGGATGCCAACCAATACATGAAAGACGGCGTGCTGCTCCGTCAGGTGATCAACGTCATCGACCAACTCGACCTCGGCGACTACGAAGAAAGCCACGCCTTCGGCGAGATTTACGAGGCCATCCTCAAGGAGATGCAGAGTGCAGGCTCGGCAGGTGAGTTCTACACGCCCCGCGCCCTGACCGATTTCATGGCCGAAATCATCCAGCCCAAGGTGGGGGAGAAGATGGCCGACTTCGCCTGCGGCACGGGCGGCTTCATCACCAGCTGGCTGAATGCCCTCGACAAGGAGGTGAAGACGGCTGAGGACAAGGAGCAATATGCCCAGTCCATTTTCGGCATCGAGAAGAAGCAGTTCCCCTATATGCTGTGCGTGACTAACATGCTGCTGCATGACATCGACTCGCCTAAGGTGTTGCACGACAACTCGCTGGCGAAAGACGTGCTCAACTACACCGACGACGACAAGTTTGACGTGGTGCTGATGAATCCACCCTACGGCGGCAGCGAGAAAAACGACATCAAGAAGCACTTCCCTTCGGATTTGAGTTCGAGCGAGACCGCCGACCTCTTCATGGTACTCATCATGTACCGTCTGAAAGAGAACGGACGCGCCGCTGTTATCCTGCCCGACGGCTTCTTGTTTGGCACCGACAATGCCAAGTTGGCCATCAAGGAGAAACTGCTGCGCGAGTTCAACGTGCACACCATCATCCGTTTGCCTGGCTCCATCTTTGCGCCTTACACGAGCATCAACACCAACATCATCTTCTTCAACAACGAGAAAGCCGACGACGCCCCCGAGGGTTTCAGCACCAAGGAAACGTGGTTTTACCGCTTGGACATGCCCGAAGGCTACAAGCACTTCAGCAAGACCAAGCCCATGCGCGTGGAGCATTGCCAGCCCATCCGCGACTGGTGGACCGACCGTAAGGAAATCGTCACCACCGACGAGGAAGTCAATGTGGTGGACGAGAAGTCGCGTTGCTTCAAGGTGGAGGAGCTGACGGCCAAGGCTTACAACTTTGACCAATGCAAGTTCCCCAAGGCCGACGAGGAAGTGCTGCCGCCCGCCGAGCTGCTGGCCGACTACCACAAGCGCCGCGAAGCCTTGGACAAGCAGATTGACGACACGCTGGCTGAGATACAGTGGTTGTTAGGAATTGACATAAAAACAATTGAACCATGAATGAAACCAACGCAAATATTGCAGTACGCTATAAACTACCGGAGGCCTTTTTGAAAAACTGCCGTCGTTTTTATTTTTATCTATATTATCCAAAGATACAAAGTTATCTTTTAGGAAAATGTGTGACGCTGCCGCATAAATCTGAGAAAAGTCCGATGCTGTCGGACGAATTAATTGAAAAAAGTCCGACGCTGTCGGACAAATCTTTGTCAATTTCCCCGACGCCGTCGGAGAAATTCGTCTGATTGACAAGTAAAGCCAGAATCTATGGACGCCCAACAACCCATCAAATATCCTCATGACCATTGCCGCAATTACTTGCCTCATATCGAGAACAAGCAGTACCAGATGATAACTTTCCGCTTGAACGATTCAGTGCCAAGGCATGTCGTCGAGCAATGGAAAGAAACCCTCAATCATCTCACTGGTTCTCAGGTCGGCCCGCAGGTCTCCGCGCCTGCGGCAGCTGGTCAGCAGGTCTCTGCGCCTGCGGTTACAGGTTCGCAAGTCTCCGAGCTTGCGAAAAACACAGATTCGCAAGTCTTCAATTTTGCGACGACAAATTCACCCTTCAGAACCCACCAGCAAGAAATCCATCGTCTCCTCAAACTCATCGACCAATACGAAGATGCAGGCATAGGTGAATGCCTATTGCGCGATGATAGCATAGCTCAAATCGTTCATGACACGCTTCTATTTAATCATCAAAAAAAGTACGAGTTGATATGTTGGTGCATTATGCCCAATCATGTTCATACGCTGATTGCACCTGTGGAAGGTATGTCGTTGTCGGAAATCATGTATGATTGGAAGTCATACACTACACACGCCATAAACAAAGCGCTCAATCGAAAAGGAAAACTGTGGATGATGGAATACTTTGACCGGTATATCCGCGACAACGACCATTTCCAAAAGGTGGTCAATTACATCCACAACAATCCTGTCAAAGCAGGACTTGTTGCCAACCCATCTGATTGGCGTTGGAGCAGTGCAAGTTCGCAGCTCGGTGGTTTGCAGGTCTCCGTGCCTGCGAAAACAACCGAGACTGCGACAACCAGCCAGCAGATCTCCGTGCCTGTGCCATCCTCTGGCTCGCAGGTCTCTGTGCCTGCGTCAACAACCACACCTGTGCCAATAACCCAATCCGCCTCCAATCCAGTAATATCAATTTCGTTTTCGCCCTCGCCCGCAGGCCGGGAGACCTGCGAACCCTCCAGCGAACCCACATCCAACGAAAAACAGTAACTATGAACGCCCAGCAACTAAAAAACAGCATACTCCAGCAAGCCATTCAAGGCAAACTGGTGCCCCAAGACCCCGCCGATGAGCCCGCCTCGGTGCTGCTCCAGCGCATCCGCAAGGAGAAGGAACGCCTCGTGAAAGAAGGCAATCTGAAGAAAAAAGACTTGGAGAGCAAGCCGATTGAAGAGGACGAGATTCCGTTTGAAATTCCGGAGAGTTGGGAGTGGTGTAGAGTGGCTGATGTCATATTTCCCCCGAAATATGGGACATCTAATAAATCTTTAGTAGAAGGAGCTGTTCCTGTATTGAGAATGGGTAATATTCAAGATGGTGAGATTGTTTTCGACAAATTGGTTTATAGTAACAATTTAACTGATAATGAAAAGTATAATCTAAAAACAGGAGACTTACTTTTCAATAGAACGAATAGTGCTGAACTTGTTGGAAAAACGGGGATTTATAGAGGTCAACAGCAAGCTATTTATGCAGGTTATTTGATTTTATTACGACCGATAGAAATAAACTCGGAATATTTGAATTTTGTTTTAGGGTCTTCTTATGCACGTTCTTATTGTCAAGAAGTGAAAACTATTGGGGTGCAGCAATGTAATATTAATGCTGAGAAAATCTCATCTTTTTGCATTCCTCTTCCCCCTCTCGCCGAGCAGCGTCGCATTGTGGCGAAGATAGAGGAGCTAATGCCTTTGGTGGAGCGTTATGGCAAGGCGCAGCAGGCCTTGGACCAGCTGAACGAGAGCCTGCCCGCGCGCCTGCGGCAGAGCATCTTGCAGGAAGCCATACAAGGCCGCCTCGTGCCGCAAGACCCAAAGGAGGAACCCGCATCGGAGTTGCTGAAACGCATCCGCAAGGAGAAGGAACAATTGGTGAAGGAAGGCAAACTGAAGAAAAAGGACTTGGAAAGCAAACCGATTGAAGAAGATGAGATTCCGTTTGAGGTGCCTGAGGGGTGGGAGTATGTCAGATTGGGTGAATTGGTTTATAATCAAACGGGCTTGTCATATAGCAAAGGCGATCTTGAAAAGAAGGTCAGTAATCCTATAAGAGTTTTGCGAGGAGGTAATATTCAAAATGGTTCATGGTGCATAAAAGGCGATGATGTTATGATTGCGCCGGAATTTGTGAAGAAACCTAATCTATTGCTTCAAAAAAACACTTTTATTACTCCTGCTGTCACTAGTTTGGAGCATTTAGGAAAGACGGCTTTAATAGAAGAAGACCATAACGATATTGTTGCAGGTGGTTTTGTACTCTATCTAATTCCGTATTATAGGCAAGAAGACACTTATATCAAGTATCTTTCGTACTTTTTCCAGACCTTGTTTTATAATAAATTCTGCAAATCTATTGCAAACAAGTCGGGTCAAGCATTTTGGAATTTATCGAGGCAGAAACTTATGGAATTGACCATTCCTCTTCCCCCGCTTTCCGAGCAGAAGCGAATAGTGGCGAAGGTGGAGGAGCTGTTTGGGGTGATGAAAGTGTGATAAAGAAATCCCAATATGCCAGACAAATTCAAAGACAAATACAGAATTCCGTCAAATCGTTTGCGGGGATGGGATTATGCCCGCAACGGGCATTATTACATTACCATCGTTACTGCCGACCGTAAGAGGTTGTTCGGAGAAATCGTGAACGGTGAAATGGTATTGAACGATTGGGGACAAATCGTTTATGACGAATTTTTCAAATCGTTCGAAATGCGCGAAGAATTGTTTTTGGGCGAATTCGTTTTGATGCCCGACCATTTGCACGCCATTGTTATAATGGATAAATCGAAATGCATGGATGTTGGGGCGTGTGGGGATGAATTGCGTGGGGATGTGTTGTCCGGTCCTGTAGAGACGCACGGCCGTGCGTCTCTACCCCAATCGCAACCCCAACCGCAACCCCAATCGCAACCCCAACCCTGGCAATTCCAACCGCAACAACCCCAACCCACACCGCCATTCCAACGACAACCCAAATCCATTTCATCGTTTGTGGCTGGTTTCAAATCGGCAACGGTCAAACGGATTGACGATTGGATCGATGCCCACCAACCGACAATGGCGAAATTCAACAGGAACAATCCCCTGTGGCAATCAAATTATTATGACCACATCATCCGCGATGAAATAGAATACCAATACATTGCGGAATATATTGTCCGTAATCCGATAGGTGCCCGATGACGCCATGAAGCGGGAACGATGAATCAAAACTATCACGGTATGCCCCCAATCCTCCTCCTATACCTCCTCCTCATCAACCTCTTTGGCCTTGTCCTTTATGGCGTGGACAAGGCGAAGTCGAAGCACAAGGGAAGCCGCCGCATCCCGGAGCGGGTGCTGCTGTGGGTGGCACGCCTGGGCGGGGGAGTGGGTTGCTGGATGGGCATGATGCTCTTCCGGCACAAGACCAAGCACACCCGTTTCATGATTCTTGTGCCGCTGTGGACGGTCCTTTGGGTCATTGCCTTGGCACTGCTGGGGAGGCTGGGGTAAAGCCCATTAAAGGACACCGATAGTGGGAACGCCAAAGACCAACCGGGTTGGGTGCGCGGGCCCGGCCGACATGGGGGAGGTGCGGTCGCCAAGTGCGGTAGGCCCTTGATGTCGGCCTTGATTTTTTGGTCCTTTGACTTCGTCGAATCTTTGATTTCCTGTCAAGAGGAAAGGACGAAAACAAATGACGCAGCCATAGATGCCCGCCATCGCTCAGGCCAGCGTCGGCATGACATGGCTGCTGGAGCCACACTAAAACGATCTCTAACCGAAACAATCCGAATCATCCGATAGGTTTGGGCAAAGTTCGGTTCATTTCGGTTAGAGAAAGAAAAAACGAGAGGTATGACATGGCTGCTGGAGCATCGGTAAAAAGAGAAAAAATGCCCAACCCCTTGCAGGTTTGTGGAAAAGTTGTAATTTTGCAGCATCTGAAACGCCCAGGCCCTCGCATCTTGCCTTTGTTGTGCGTTGGGTAGCTAACAGATAGGCTGTGCAAGCGGTCTCGTAGCAGGGGCGACTACGGAAAAATAAGGAGGCTTACCGGCCTCCTTTTTGTTTTTCCCAAATCAAGGGAATCTTCTCAAGCTCTTTTGTTCGAATTGCATGTACGGACGTCACAAGCCAAAAGTTTTCTTTTAGCTCATAATGAAGATGTAGCGCTGCAATGTGGTTGGATTCTTCCAATGTAACACTTAATACAAGAGACATCGGTTTGTTGCCCAATCGTATTTGATTGAAATTTTTCGCTACGAACTCTGCATATCCTTCTTTGGTGATGCCTAACTGATTGAGTTGCTCTTCCAATTCATCTATGTGACGATGGTTGTGTTTTATTGTATTGCCAATGCTTGCCCGAATCGATTGAACACGAGAAGGTAGATCAATGTAATTACAGATTATGTTTAATGCAGAATTTGGGATTCTCCCGATATTCTTGTATTTTTTCTCGATTTTTACTCGGTTTTTTCTTTGCTTGGACATGGTAGAATAGGTTGATTTGCCGCAAAGATGCAAACCTTGTCAAGACCTACCCGTTGATTAAACGTTTGTAGTCGACTGTAGTCGTTTGTTGTCGTTTGCTGTCGGGTAAGTGAATGGAAATGAAATGGATGTGTTTTTTGGAAACAAATCTTACATAAATCTGTCGTAAATGGATCGCTTCGTCGTTCCTCCTCGCGATGACACGAAGTGTGTCCCAGGGGCGTAGGAGATCGCGGGTCTGGGCCCGCGATGACGGCAAGGGGCTCTAGTGTTGTCGATTCGTTTAAGTGAAGAGTAGGAGACAAAGTCCTGAAATCGAAGATTCGACGGAGTCAAAGGACGACCCTATTTCACCCCGATATGCAATGTCGGGTTTTCATATTACGATGGGCAGATTCCTAGCTGTCGCAGCCATAGATCCCAAGCCATCGCACATGCCAGCGTGGGGATGACATGGCTGCTATATGACACAAATAATCTCTAACTGAACTCATCCGAAGCATCCGAAAGGTTTCGGCAAAGTTCGATTTATTTCGGTTAGAGAAAGGAAAACGAAAGTCATGACAAAGCTGCTGGTATGACACTATGAATCCCTGCCAAAACCAAAAGAAATAGAAATATCATCCATCTCCTTGCGGGTTTATGGAAAAGTTGTATTTTTGCAGCATAAAACAAATCTGACCATGGACGGTCCAAACGAAAGCGAGGTACTGTGAAACTTGGTCGGTTTAATAAGCATCCTGTACAAGCGATTGCCCCAAAGCAATGACGTCTTTATTACAGGATTATGAGATTAGTCGAAGGCAGATCTGCAAACAAATAAGTCGGGTTAACTGCTTTCGGCTTTTTTTATGTCCATCAGTTCGACACTGTATTGTACATACCTTCTCCCTTGTTTTTCAAGAACAATTTCTCCAACAATCAGTTCGACCGTAAAGTTCAAGTGCGGTTTCTTGGGATGCTTGAAAGTATATGTCAGTGGAATGATGTATGAAAAACCGCTGTTTTGTTGCATTCCTGTTTTTGCTGGCAAGTGTTTAATCTCATCAGCGCTCGCGTACTTGACTACGTCTATGATTTTTAGGATGGCGTATGTTGACTGCCAGTTTCTAACAGAATTGTTAGATGCTTTTTTCCTGCTGATCTTGCGTGTGATTTCAATGTTTGTCCCAAGAAAGTCGTTGTGTACAAATAAAATGCCTCCATTCTTTCTAAGAAGCAAATCGTACGCTTGCAGAATGATTTCTCTTCTTACACTATAATCAATATTGTCGTCAGTTGGGATACTGAAATAATAGTGTGTGCCTATCAGGTTTGTCTTAATAAACAATGGCGTTACATTGTTGGGTTGCTTTTTTTTCATATAGAAGTGGTTTATGTTTTCGTTGCAAAGATGCAACCCTTGTCAAGACCAAGCCGTTGATTAAACGTTTGTAGTCGACTATAGTCGTTTGTTGTCGTTTGTTGTCGGATAAGTGATTGGAAATGAATTTAATGTGGTTTTTTTTTATTTTGGAAATAAATCTTACATGAATCTATCATAAATGGACTGCTTCGTGCCTCGCGATGACGCGAAGCGTCGACAAGGGATTTAGTCCTCTTGCTGTTTAGGAGATGGCGGATCCTTGTCCGCCATGACGGCAAGGGGGGCGCAGGTGTTGTCGTTCCGTGAGAATGAGGGGTAGAGCATCAGAGTCCTGAAGGGACGACCCTACCACACCCCGATATGCAATGTCGGGTTTTCATATTACGATGGGCAGATTCCTAGCTGCCGCAGCCATAGATCCCAAGCCATCGCACAATCCATCGCAGGGATGATAGGACTGCTAAAAAACAATCTCTAACCGAACGGGTCCGAAGCATCCGAAAGGTTTCGGCATGGTTCGGGTCATTTCGGTTAGAGAAAGAATGGTAGTAGGATGATTATTGAAAGATTTGATTCTTAAATCCTCTCCTTCAGCATCTGCATTGCTTTCGGCAGTCCATCAGCATTGCGTCCACCAGCCACGCAGAGGGTCTTCTGTCCACCGCCACCACCTTGGATTTCCTTGGCTACCTCACGGATGAGCTTGGTGGCATCCAACCCCTTGGCGTCGGCAAAGGCCTCGGGCAGCAACAGGCAGAGCGAAGGCTTGCCTTCTGCTACGGAGCCGAGAATGGCGATGGTGCTCTCGTTCATTTGTTTGAGCATCGTGGCGATGTTGCGCAACTGGTCACCGTTGCAGGGCAGTGTCTCCATGATGAGTTTATAGCCTTCGTGGTCGATAGCTTTCTCGTGCAGTTTTTCGGCCATGGCTTGGGCTTTCTCTTGCATCAAGTGTTCCACTTCTTTCTTCAAGGCGGAGTTCTGCTCGTTGAGCGAAGTGACGGCCTTCACCAGGTCGGGCGACTTGACGCACTCACGCAGACGACCGATGAGGTCGAGCTGCTCGTCGAGGTATTCCTCCACGGCCTCGCCGGTGATGGCCTCGATGCGGCGGATGCCGGCAGCAATGGCGCCTTCACTGACAATCTTGAACATGCCGATGTTGCCTGTGGCGCTGGTGTGACAACCGCCACAAAGCTCCATGGAGTAGTCCTTGTCGAAGACCACCACGCGCACCTTGTCGCCATATTTCTCACCAAACAAAGCCGTGGCACCCATGGCTTTAGCCTCGTCGATCGGGATTTCGGCGTAGGTCACATTCGGGATGTTCTCGCGGATTTTCTGGTTGACAATCTTCTCCACCTTTTGGATCTCCTCAGGCGTCATCTTGGCAAAGTGGCTGAAGTCGAAGCGCAGACGCTGGTCGTCGACCAACGAGCCCTTTTGTTCGACATGGCTACCCAGCACCTGCCTCAAGGCGGCATGCATCAGGTGGGTGGCGCTGTGGTTGTTGGCGATGCGCTGACGACGCTCCACATCGATGGCGGCAGTGAAAGCCACCTCGGGGTTCTGCGGCAGCTGCTCGGTGATGTGGATGACGAGGTTGTTTTCCTTGACGGTGTTGACAATCTTGATGGTCTCGTTTTCGGAAGTCAGGGTGCCGGTGTCGCCCACCTCACCGCCCATCTCGGCATAGAACGGGGTCTTGTCGAGGACGATCTCGAAGTGGGTCTTTTTCTTAGCCACCACCTCGCGGAAGCGCAGGATGTGGCTCTCGCAGCTCATGTCGGTGTAGCCGACAAACTCGGTGGGTTGCTCGCTTTCGTTCACCACCACCCAGTCGCCGTTGGCTTTCTCGGCGGCTTTGCGCGAGCGGTTCTTTTGCTCTTCAAGGTTGGCCTTGAAGCCTTCCATGTCGACATTGATGCCCTTCTCGGAGGCCATCAGTTGGGTGAGGTCGATGGGGAAGCCGAAGGTGTCGAACAACTCGAAAGCGAAGTTGCCGTCGATGTCCTGACCCTTGTGTTGCTCCACATAGCCCTCGAAACGCTTGATGCCTTGCGCCAAGGTGCGCAGGAACGAGGCTTCCTCTTCGCGGATGACCTTGCTGACGAGCTCTTGCTGCGACTTGATCTCGGGATAGTTGTGTTCCATCTGCTGTACCAGGATGGGCAGAAGCTGGCACACAAACGGCTCTTCGAAGCCGAGGAAGGTGAAGCCATAGCGCACGGCACGACGCAACACGCGGCGGATGACATAGCCGGCGCCGTTGTTCGACGGCAGCTGTCCGTCAGCGATAGCGAAACTCACGGCACGCAGGTGGTCGGCGATGACGCGCATGGCGACATCGGTCTTCTCGGCCTTGCCATATTCGATGCCCGACATCTTCTCAATGGCTTGGATGATGGGTTGGAACACATCAGTGTCGTAGTTCGAGGTCTTGCCTTGCAGCACGCGGACGAGGCGTTCAAAGCCCATGCCGGTGTCGACATGCTTGGCGGGGAGTTCCACCAGATGGCCGTCGGCCATGCGGTTGTATTGCATGAACACGAGGTTCCAGATTTCGATCACCTGAGGGTCGTCCATGTTGACGAGGTCGCGACCGGCAATCTGCTTGCGGGCTGCGTCATCGCGCAAATCGATGTGAATCTCTGAACAGGGACCGCAGGGACCCGTTTCACCCATCTCCCAGAAGTTGTCCTTCTTGTTGCCGTAGATGATGCGGTCTTCAGCGACATGTTCCTTCCAGTAGCCGTAGGCTTCCATGTCGGCAGGCTGGCCGTCCTTCTCGTCGCCTCCAAAGACGGTGACATAGAGGCGGTCTTTGTCGATCTTTACCACCTCGGTGAGGTACTCCCAGGCGTAGGCGATGGCTTCTTTCTTAAAGTAGTCGCCAAACGACCAGTTGCCTAGCATCTCAAACATGGTGTGGTGGTAGGTGTCGTGGCCGACTTCCTCCAAGTCGTTGTGCTTGCCCGACACACGCAGGCATTTCTGCGAGTCGGCGGCGCGTTTCCACTTCGAAGGCTGGTTGCCCAAGAAGATGTCCTTGAACTGGTTCATGCCAGCGTTGGTGAACATCAAGGTCGGGTCGTTCTTGACGACAATGGGCGCCGAGGGCACGATGGTGTGTTCCTTGGAGCGGAAGAAGTCCAAAAAGCTATTTCTGATTTCGTAAGCGTTCATTTATAGAGAGTTATATGATTTTACTTCAAAAAGTGATTCAAAAAATCGTGCAAATTTACGGTAAAATTTCTATTTTTGCACCATGATTTCTGATTTTGGGCGTTATTTATGGCTCAAAGAATTGGAGCAATGGCAAAACAGAAGCGTTACATATTCAATCAATTAACCCAGGATTTCGAGGTACTTGAGACTTCCAAGTCGAAGACTTTTATGCGTATTCTGTTGATTTCGCTTTCAGTGTTGGGTGTCGCTTTCCTGTTTGCCATCCTGCTGTTCACCTTTATCAAATCGCCGAAAGAAAAGGCTCAAGCACGCGAGTTGGAGTATATGAAGTTGAAATACGAGATTCTGAACGACCGCTTGGACGACCTTGAGGCTTTGATGACAGATATGGAACAGCGCGACAACAACCTCTACCGCATGATGTTTGAGGCCGATCCGATACCGAGTCAGGTGCGCCGTTCAGGTTTCTCCGATGCCGACCGCTATGCCGACTTGTATGGCTACATGAACTCGGATTTGGTGGTGAGTGCGGCCCGAAAGATGGATGTCATTGCCAGTCAGCTCTATAACCAATCGGTTTCGTACGATTCCTTGTTCGTGATGGCGCGCAACAAATCCGACATGCTGGCGCACATTCCCGCTATTTTCCCTTTGAAAGAGACCGAGGTCAAATACATTTCCTCTTATTTTGGCTATCGCCCCGACCCGATTTACAAGATTGAGAAATTCCATAGTGGCATGGACTTTACGGCCGCTTTGGGTACTGAGGCTTACGCGACGGGCGACGGTGTGGTGTATGATGTGGAACGCAACGAATGGGGCTACGGCAATATGGTGATACTTGATCACGGCTACGGTTATAAGACCCGTTACGCTCATTTGCTGAAGCCGGCTGTGCGCAAAGGACAGAAGGTGAAGAGAGGCCAGGTCATCGGCTATATCGGTGCCACTGGCAAAGCGACAGGTGTGCACTTGCATTACGAGGTGCTGAAGAATGATGACCAAATCGACCCCATCAATTTCTTCTACCAAGACCTTACCCCCGACGAGTACGACCTGATCTTGCAACAGTCAACCTTACCTACCCAAACAATGGACTAATGTCAGTTGTCAGTTAGCAGTTGTTCAGTTGTCAGTTAGTCCCGTAGTGACGACATACCAGTAAACAGGCGATGTGAGTCCCTGCCTGAGAACAAGAGTACCAACCCAAGCCCAGTAGGGGCGATAGAAATACAAATCATGGAAGATACAAACAACACCGGAAAATACTACTACAGCATCGGCGAAGTGGCGGCCATGTTCAATGTCAACACCTCCATGATCCGTTACTGGGAGAAGGAATTCGATGTGTTGCGCCCGCGCAAGAACAAGAAAGGGAACCGTCTCTTCACCGAGCGCGATGTGCGCTATGTGCATGTCATTTACCAGTTGCTCAAGGTAAAAGGCTACACCTTGGCCGGTGCCAAGCAAGCCCTCAAGGAACGCTTCACCGACTACGAGGAACGCATCATCATGCTGGAAACGCTCGACAAGACCCGCAATTTCCTCCTCGACTTGGATAAGGCTTTGGCGGAAAAACAGAAAAAGGCATGAAGCCTTATTCTTTTACACCTTCAACAGTATAACCCGCTTTTTCGAGCAGTCTCAACACACCTTTCTCGCCGCAGAGATGTCCTGCGCCAACGACAAAGAGCGTAGGCTGTTCAGCCATCATGCTTGGCATCATTTCCAACCAGTTGCTATTGCGGTTGTTGATGAGCCTGTCCTCGTCTTCATCCGTTGTGCCGCACTCCACCTTTGACTCTTCCTCCATGGCTTCCTCGATTTGCTTGAGGTTTTGCGAGAAGTAGGCAGTCGTAATGCGATTCACCATCTCATCGGTTTCCTCGAAGTGGTCGACCATGCACATCAAGTCGTTCACCTGTTTTTCCAGTGACTCGCCGAAGAGAATTCCCATTTGGAAATCGACGGTTTCGAATCCCTTGATGGCTTTGCCGTTTTGCAGTGCAAGCATCTGGAAATAATTGTCAATCAACTCCATGGGATTAAACGATTCGGTTCTCTTTATGTAGGACTGGAGGGAAAGCGTGGTGGATAAGGCAGCCGGTGTCATCTTGTCCATTTGGGCGGCAAAAGTCTCATCGTTGAGATTGGAGCCCATCACATCGAGCAGCAACGCGTTCAGCCTCTCAAGTTGTTCGGCGGTAAGCAGTGATGAAAGTGTGGTCCCTTCTGGGAGCATCTGCGCCTTTAGAAGTTTTGCGGTATTCTCAGGTTTGAAGGCGTCCATCATGTCCAATTCGCCACAAACCTGGTTGGTTTGCTCCACAGCCTGACGCATGCCAGGGATGCTGTCGGCAAACGATGAAGGAGCCAAATGGTAGGTGCCGACGATATAGCTGGGTGATTTGAGGCCCTTGCCGGAAATGCGATACAGGATTTGTGCTTGTGAGTAGGTGACGCTGGCAATGATAACTGCTGTCAAAAGTATGATTTTTCTCATAGGTGTAATGCTAAGATATTGTTATTATTCTTCCAATAGATTCCTTGCTTTCAGATAGACTCTCCATTTTTCAAGCACCTGCTTCATGTCGTCGGGCAACTCCGAGGTGAACATCATCTGCTTGCCTGTGGTGGGATGCACGAAGCCAAGTTCCTTGGCGTGCAAGGCATGGCGCGGCATGATCTTGAAACAGTTGTCGATGAATTGCTTGTATTTCGAGAAGGTGGTGCCTTTCAGGATGACATCGCCTCCATACATCGTGTCGTTGAACAAGGGGTGGCCGATGTATTGCGAATGGACACGGATTTGGTGCGTGCGACCCGTTTCCAAACGGTATTCGTTCAAAGTGACATATCCAAAGCGTTCCAACACTTTCCAGTGGGTGACGGCATCTTTGCCATGGTCGCCGTCGGGATAGACGGTCATCTTGCGGCGGTCGTTGTAGCTGCGCCCGATGTTGCCTTCAATCACGCCTTCGTCTTCGTCGAAGTCGCCCCAGACTAAGGCGTAGTAACGGCGGTGGATGGTATGCTCAAAGAATTGATGCGCCAAAACCGCCTGCGCGGCCTCGTTCTTGGCTACAATCATCAAGCCTGTGGTGTCCTTGTCGATACGGTGGACGAGGTAACCAAAACGGTTTTCAATGTTTTGATGGGTCTGCTCGAAATAGTAAGCCAAGCCGTGGAGCAGGGTGTGCTCAAAGTTGCCGTGTCCGGGATGCACCACCAAGCCTGCCTGCTTGTTGATGACGATGACGTCGTCGTCTTCGTAGACAATGTTCAGCGGAATTGGCTCGGGCTTGATGTCGGTCTCACGAGGCGGATAGGTGAACACGATGGAAATCACATCGTTGGGCTTCACCTTATAGTTTTGTTTGACGGCCTTCTCATTCACCAAGATGTTGCCCGCCTTGGCCGCGTTTTGCACGCGGTTGCGCGAGATGTTGGAAAGGTGGTTGGTGAGGTAGGTGTCGATACGCTCAGGCTGCTGGCCGGGGTCGACGGTCATGCGTATATGCTCATATAGCTCGGTGCTTTCTTCGCTTTCAGAAAGCATGTCATTGACTCCGTCGAATGCAGAGCATTTCCCGCGCTGGGCATAGGGTGGCATGGGATCTATGCTTTCTGGAGCCAGCTTTTTTTCCATGCTTTCGATGAGGTCGTCGTTCATTTGCGGATGATGAATTTTTGGTTGATGACTTGGCCTTCGTTTGTGGTGATGCTGAGGAAATACAATCCTTCATTCAGCTGATTGACAGGGATTTCAGTCTGATATTCGCTTTGGTAGACCATTCTTCCCATAAGGTCGTAGATGCTCATTTGCCCACCATCGATGTCGCTTTCGATATGCAAAATATTGCTGACGGGGTTCGGATAGATCCTAAAGGTCTCTGAGCCTGTCGAAGGCCCGTTCTCTTCCACGCCAATAAAATAAGAAGCACCTACTACTGGACGAATCATCAGTGAACCATGCTTGCTGCTTTGTTGCCACGAGCCATTGGTGTTGACGAAGTTGTAGTCGATGTTGTCGATGGAAGTGTCAAAACCTATGTTGATGAGGTCGTCGCTGCGTTGTTCGATGCCGATATAGAAGGCGCCGGCAAGGGCAACGGTCTTGTCGAATCTGTAATAGCTGAATCGGTAAATCTGGTCCTGCCATTGCGGACGCTGGTTTTCGAGTCGGTACAGCTCTTCGCCGGGCTTGCCGTTGGCGTCTTTCCAAACCACGATGTCGAAATATTTGTTGTTGGCATCGTTGAGGGTATGGTTGAAGAGCAGTTGTACGCCTTGGATGGTGTCGAAGTCTGCCACGTCGAAGCGCACGGCAAAGCGGCCACCGGCAGGACGCACGCCGAAGCCCAACTCAGGAATGCCGTCGTCGTAGGCATAGTAGTTGTACATGCCTATGCGATACACCATCGAATCGACCAAGGGCGGATTGGCAGTGGAGTCGTAAAGGTAATGGCTGATTTGATAGGACACCGAGTCATAATCCAAGCTGATGGCAAAGAGCTCACCGACTTTTGGACAGGCGGGCGACTCGGATTTGGAGCATTGGAGATAGCCATCGGTTTTATAAGGGGGTATGGTAGTAGGACTCACTGTCCGCGTATAGTGCTGGCCGCCACCGATTTGCTGCACAGTATAATAATAGCTGGCCTCATGGTCGATGCCGTCAAGGTTGGCAATGTCAATATCCAATTGCTCCCTTGTAAGGGTATAAGGATTTATGCGGTATTGACGGTAGGGAATCGATTGGTAGCGGTTGAAGAACGAAGGCTGTTGGCCTGAGAAGGTCAGCATGGGGTAGTCGGTGTCGTCAACTGTGCGGTTGATGTTCAGATAGACGAAGTCGATGTTCCAGTTGTCCTCGTTGCTGCGGTTGCTGGGCAAAGAACTGCTAACGATGCTGGCATAGTTGTAGAATCGGAAATAGAAGTCGTTACGGAAGAATTTCAAGTCGGTGATGGGTATCATCACTTGTTTGAAGTACTGTCCGTCGTTCTCGTTCATGAAGTCTTCCAAGGTTTGTCCAGGAACGCTCCAAATGTGGTACCATGTAGTGTCGGCCACGGTGGTGAACACCGAGTCGCAGGGAACGGCGATGCTGCCTTGCGTCATCGGGGTCAGGGTGTCGGTGACGAGGGCGAAAAGACCTGGCTGGCAACCTACTGAGGCCCAAATGGTATCGTCAGGAAACAGGGTGTCGACTTGCATCTCGGCAAAAATGTCGGCGATGTCATAGCTCTGATAGTCAAGGAATAGGAATTCCTGACGCTCGGTGGTCGTTCCGAATTGCAGCACGAGCGAGTCTTGCTCTTCAGGCGAATTGCCGTTGCCTTGGGGCTGGTAGTAGAAACTGAGGTAGATTGAATCGGCAGGGGTGAGGGCGCGCGGCTCGGGTTCCATGATGGAGTCGAGGCGGATGCGAACAGAAGTCAAATAATCGGCAACGAAAGCATTGCTGATGGCGTAGCTATACACCCTGCCGTTGGCATCGAGGACATCAAAAGTGGCACCTTTGCGGTTGGGCGGACAGAGCGGGAAACCATCGTTAACCAACACATTGTTATCGGTCCACTTCGTGGAGTCGGGATAGGTGTTCGAATGGCTGAAGTCGTCGAAAAAAGGCAGGAAACGCGCTTCAGCGACTCCTTTTCTGGTGGGCGCTTTCTCTGTGGTGCCAAATGGAGTCAGTATTTCTTGAGCAATGGAGGAACTACCCGTAAGGCCAATGGCCATCATCAGGGCAAGCGCCTTAAAACTCGTCTTCAAATTCGTTTTCCTCTTCATAGTCGGTGGTCTCTATGGTTTCAGTAATTGTGTCTATTTTAATTGTAGGTTGTGGCACATTGTTCAGTGAGTCTTCGTGCAGCAGTTCTTTCATCTCTTTCTTGAAGTCCAAGGTGCGGCTTGAGTGGTAACAAACATCGACATAGGTGCCTGGCTTGACGGCACCAGAGCTAGGTCCTGGACTCATTCTTCTGACGCACATATATTGGATGCTGTCATTGTCTTCTCTTTCTTCCTTTCCGAGATTGAGACCAGCCAGGTTGAGTAGACGTTTCACTTCTTCGGCGGTTTTTCCAATGAGGTTGGGCACTTTTATGTAGGATTTGTCGTCGCCAATGCCCACATGCAAGGTGATTTTGCTACCTTTCACCAATTCGGTGCCTTTTTCAATGGGCTGTCCCAGATAGTACTGGTCAATGATATTATTCTTATAGGAATAGGTCACATATTCCAAATGGTCAACATCCAAGCCACTTGATTCAAGGCGGCCAATGGCTTCGCGCAACGAAATGCCTTTCAGGTTGGGCATCACCGTCTTTTCAGGGGTCACAGCCACAATGATGGCATACACATTCCTGCCTTTCTTGATTTTTGAGCCAGGCAAGGGGTCTTGCTGATAGATGCTTCCAGGCTGTTGTCCTTTGGGATAAACGCTGTCGATGAGGATGAAATTGAAGTCTTTTGAGTTGTCGTGCTTCACTTGTTGGAAGTCTTGACCCACAAAATCAGGCATGATATAGACATTGCCGTGACGGGTGTATCTGTCTAACATCCTGAATGTCAACCATAACAAAACGCCACATAGTATCACTATGAGGAGCAGGTTGATGTAAAATTTCTTTTCCCTAAGGAAGTGCAAGCGTCCCATATTTTTCCTATTTTAGCCGTGTTTTTTACAACTCAATTTTGAGCAGTTTTATTGCTCACTCAATTAACCTTCATCCCGTACTTGATACGGGACGACAAAATTACAAAAAATATGAAAAACGTGGCAATTATTTGTGGCGGAGATTCGGGAGAGTTCGAAATTTCCGTCAAGAGCGCCCAGGTGGTGAAGCAAAATCTGAATCCGGAACTGTATAATTCGAAGATCATTGTGGTGTCGAAAAAGGGATGGTATGGACTCTTGAAAGATGGTACCCGAGTGGATGTTGACAAGAATGACTTTTCCATTTCAGTAGGGGGCCACAGGACGAAATTCGATGTGGCTTTCAACGCGGTGCACGGCGAACCTGGTGAGAACGGTCCATTGTCGGGCTATTTGGAGTTGTTGGGTATTCCTTGCACTTCGTCGCCTTTGACCACTTGCGCCCTGACATTCCATAAGGACTTTTGTAAGCGTGTGGTGGCTTCCTATGGTGTCAAGGTGTCGCCTTCAATTCTTATCAACGAAGGTGAAAAATATGATGCCGACGAAATCATCAAGCAATTGGGGCTGCCCTTGTTTGTAAAGCCGACCTGCAACGGATCCAGTGTGGGCGTAACCAAAGTGAAGACGGCTGAAGAGCTTGATCCTGCCATCTATACGGCTCGCGCGGCTGGTCGTCAGATTATGTGCGAGAAGTTCGTCGACGGACGCGAGTTTGGCTGTGGTGCCATGGAGTATAAGGGCAAGATGATGGTCTTCCCTCTGACTGAGATTTGCAGCAAGAACGAATTCTTCGACTATGAGGCCAAATATACTGCTGGCAAATGCGATGAGGTGACGCCCGCCCAGGTGGATGAAGACACCGAAATCGAAATCAAGGCTACAACAGCGATGCTGTACGAAAAATTGGAATGCAAGGGCTTTGTCCGCATGGACTACATCGTCAGCGACGAAGGCGTGTTCTTCATCGAGGCCAACATCGTCCCAGGCATGTCGGAAGCCAGCATCATTCCCAAGCAGGCACAATGCTTCGGATTGCCGTTAGGACGGCTGTTTGAAATGGCAATAGAGAACGTCTTATAATAATGCTGAATTAGGAATGCTGAATGCGGAATGAAGAGAAGCTTATGCCTCTCAACATTCCGCATTCATAATTCAGCATTCCGCATTAAACGGTGAGGATGTCCTTCGACTTCAGCTCGGTGAGGTCGTCAATCTTCTTGATGTATTTGTCGGTGAGCTTCTGGATTTCTTCTTGAAGGAGCTTTGACTCATCTTCCGAAATCACATCTTTCTCCAGTTTCTTGGCATCGTCGTTGGCGTTGCGGCGGATGCCACGGATGCCGACCTTGGCTTCCTCGGCGGCGTTCTTGGTGCGCTTCACCAGTTCTTTACGGCGTTCCTCAGTCAAAGCGGGCACGCTGATACGGAGGATTTCACCATTGTTGATGGGGTTGAAGCCCAAGTTGGCGTTCAAAATGGCCTTGGCGATGTTGCCGAGCGCGCTCTTGTCGAAAGGTTGCACCACAATCATGCGGGCGTCGGTGCAGCCGATGTTGGCGGTCTGCTCAATGGGCACCGTCGTACCGTAGTATTCAACCATAACGCCGTTCAGCATGGCAGGACTGGCCTTGCCTGCCCTGATGCCCTGAAATTCATGCTCCAAGTGCTTGATGGTGTTGTCCATGCTTTCAGTGGCCTCGTCTAATACAAATTGGGAATCGTCTGTCATTGCTTTAAAATTTGAAGGCAAAAATAGTTTTTTTTTCGTTTCGGAAGTAGTTCTGTGTGATTTTTTTGTCCTTTACCATTCAAGGCTGAAAACCAACGAGATGTTTGAGATGTTGTCTTGCCTGTCTTCGTAATAACCGGATCCCATCCCCATCAAGTTCATGTGATAGTGTGTGACGGTGACATTGTGGTAATAAGTATATGTCGTCATCAAGTTGAAGGCAATGCGGCTTTTTGTGGCGAAGCGGATGCCAACGCCCACGTCACCATAAGGTCCCCAGTTTTTCTGGGCGTGATAGCCACCAGCCCTGACTCTTACTACAGGACTTACAATTTTGGTAGGCAAAATCACATAGCGGAACGATCCGAAAAACGGTACGAGTTTTGGAGAGTTGAAGATACCGACAGCATAACCGACGCCGAGGCCGGCAAAAACTTTATCATTGAATTGATAGCCGTGCGTTGTTGATATCTTGTAAAGATAGCCATCGACTCCATATTGAGTCCAAACGCCACCAAGGCCTGTTTCCAAAAATCCTGTGTATCCACTCGGGACACGAATTGATGTTTCTTTACTTTCTTGTGCAAATGCCGTAATGGTCATAAGCAAGATGGCAAGAGCCAAAATTGTCTTTTTCATAACTATTTAATTTAAAGTTACGAAATGAAAACCTGCAAAAATTGTTCCAAAAAGATTTTCCTTAGTTTAACGGCTCATACAATCCCGTCAAGACAGGGCTCTTCTTTGTGTAATAATAGCTCAACTTGGTCACTACGAGAGGCTTCTTGCCTTGGTTCCAGAGGTAGGCCTTGATGGTCTTGCCTTCGGGCGTGAAGTCGTCACTGAAGAGGATGGCGTTGGCAATGGCATGGTTGCCAGGCAGGAAATGTCCATCTTCAGGCAACGAGCTGTGCCATAAAAGGAGGGAGTCAGTCGCCGCATCGTGAACCTCGATAACGGCAACGCATTGGTTGGCTTCGACCTCGTTGTGGAATTGGACGACGACGCCCAAAGCCTCGATGTCTTTCGGCAGCGAGTCGCACGAGAATGAACAGGCTTGTCCCCATTCCTGACCTTCAATGTAGCAGCAGGAATCGGCACTTAATTCATTGAGAAGATATTGTGCGCCTTCCATTGGGGTCTTGCTCAAGGTGAGGTAGCGCGAGGTGAACCAGTCCTTCTTCTCGATGAGGTAAGGATAGTTGCCCACGGCGGTGACTTCCCAAATGGGGTTGATATAATCCGTCCAACCGAAGCCAAGCATGGGCGTATTTTGGTGCTCGTTGAGCCAATCGTTGAACTCACCCAAGTTGCTATAGCGATTGAAGACGATACGATTTTTGACATCGGTTTTCGCTTGATAAAACTCTGCAGCCTCGCCGATTTCAGTCCTTGTGGCGAACTGTATCTTGTCGCCATATTGATTCTTGTCTTGTTGTATCTCTGCGGCAATCTGGTCGAAGCCTTGGTGGTACATCAGGTCGAAGTGGCGGCGCTCCATGATGAGTGAGGCGGTGCCGACAAAGAGGATGACGGCAACGACCAGCGCAGTTTGCCATGGCGACAAGGTGCGCGTACCAAACAGGGAGAAAGCCACAATGATGACGAAAGGATAGCTGAAAATCAGTGTGCTGTGTTGGATAATGGGTTCGCGCTTCAAAGAATAGATGAACGCGATGGCGAAGATGATGACAAACCAGGCGATACCAGCCCAACGCAAGGGCTGGCGCAACCTGCTGCGCTTGCCTAAAATGAGTGGCAAAAGGATAATGATGCCCACGGCAAACATAAATAGCTGCGAGTAGTTCATCGTGTACTGGATGAAGTCGAGCAGGAAGGTGGATTTGGGTGCCGACAACCAACCACCGATGCTGCCGCTCACGAAAAGCTGTTGGTAGAAGATGGGCAGGGTAGGGGCGAACAGGACTACGGCTGCTATCCCGCTAAGCCAATATGCTTTGCGTCTTTCTTTGGGCAGGAAAAACAGGCCTGTCAGAAATATCAGACCCGCCTGCGCGATGGAGAAATACTGCATCAATGAGCATGCCCATGCCGAAAGTGCGAAACCAACATAATCCTTAGTCGTCATTTTCGTCCCGAAAACGACCTTATACCAAAAGACGGCCATCAAAAGGACGAAAAACAGCCCTGCCGAATAAGGTCGCGCTAACTGACTGTAAAATATCGTGAACTGGCTGACGGCAAAGAATGCCGCTGAGAACAGACCCACCTTGCGGTTGAACCACTGTCGCCCTATAATATAAATAAGGTATATGGAACCGATGCCCATCAGCACAAAGGGCAACTTGACCCAAAACGCGCTCCAGCCGAAGAGTTTCACCCAACCCCATAGGAACAGCTGCACTCCGATGGGATGGCTGTCGGGCATGATGCCCTGTTGGATGAAGTCATGGAAGTTGTCGAATCGGGTACGCAACAGCGCGCTGAATTCATCGTGCATAAAGGGGATTTGGCCGAGTTTCCACAAACGAAGCACGGCAGCCACAAGCATAATGACACCAAGAAGGATGTAATCCATCCTTTTGCTCGGCACATTATGGTTTTTGCGCAGATGGTTTTTGCGGGTCCTCATTTCGTCACCAGCGTTCCGATGTTCTCGCCGCGCAACACCTTCATTAAGTTACCGCGCGTGTTCATGTCGAACACATACATCGGCATGTCGTTCTCCTTGCACATGGTGAAGGCGGTCATGTCCATCACCTTCAGGTTGCGTTGGTAGGCTTCGTCGTAGGTGATGTGCTCGAACTTGGTCGCTGTCGGGTCTTTCTCTGGATCAGCGGTGTAGATGCCGTCCACGCGGGTGCCTTTCAGGATGATGTCAGCCTTGATTTCAACGGCGCGGAGGGCAGAACCCGTGTCGGTAGTGAAGAAGGGATTGCCTGTGCCGGCACCCATCACCACGATGTGACCTTCCTCAAGAAGACGGATGGCCTTGGCACTGCTCATCGTGTCGGCGATGCGGTCGATGTAAAGACCAGCAAGCAGGGTGGCTTTTTGGCCTTTGCTCTGCAAGGTCGATTGCATGGCCATCGAATTGATGACGGTGGCAAGCATGCCCATATAGTCGCCTTGGATGCGGTCCATGCCCTTCGAGGCACCTTGCAGGCCACGATAGATGTTGCCGCCGCCGATGACGATGCCGATTTGCACACCAGCCTTTGCGGCTTCGATGATTTCATCGGCATAGTCGTTTAATCTTTGCGGGTCGATTCCGTATTGCTGGCTGCCCATCAGGGCCTCGCCACTGAGTTTTAGGAGTACTCTGTTGTATTTCATGAGATTTAAGATTTAAAATTCAAGATTTAAGGATTTAAAGATTATTCTGATAGCCGGCAAAGATACGGTTTTTATGAAAAGAGAGCGACAAAGTCCTTAATACTTGAGGAATTTGGTTGTTTTCCCGTGGTTTGTCTTCAGAACGTACAGGCCTTGGGGAAGGTTGGAGAAATCAAGGGTCTGGTTGCCAGCGTAAAGCTCGATATCCATGACTTTTTGCCCAATGGCGTTGTATAGGCCAGCCGTCACTTGGCGTTTGCTTTCAATCATTATGCTGGAATGCGTTGCCGTAGGATAAACGTTGAAGTGACTCTCGGTATAATCCTCTAGGCCTTCGGTGGTCTCTATCACAATGGGGCCAACCTGGACCGACTCACCATCGGGATAGACGGCAGAAAGCGTATAGCGGTGGTTGCCCGAGGTGAGGTCGTAATCTTCGTAGACAAGTTCGGTGACGGTGGCTAGCAACGCATCGTCGCGATAGAGTTTGTAGCTCGTCGGCGTGCCTTCGATAGGCAGACCCCAAGTCAGTTTGACGTTGTCGTTGCCAAAGACCTCGGCGGCGAAGTCGGTGGGAGGATAAAGGATGGCGACTTCAGCGTATTTCATGCAGGAGGCAAAGCCTTGTAAACCATCATCGGAATAGGCAACGAAAAGGGCTCCGTTGTCGGCTGTAATGAATGGGTCGTCAATTGGCCCTTCCGAGATGAGGCTGGGCCCGACGTAACTCCATTCGCCATCGTATTGCATGACGCTCAGATAGTTTGATTGTCCTTCATTGGTGAAAGCCACGGTGAACTTGCCCTCGTTGAAACAAGTGTTGAGCTCCGACACGGCCCCTTCGGCCAGGTCGTCGCCAAGGCTCTCGAATTCGTTTCCGTTGAAACGGGCTGCCCTAAGTTGATAGCTAGGATAGGCACAATAGGCGAGATAAGGCATGTCGTCATCATCAAGCGCAAGGCTTTGGTAAAAATAGATGTTGTCGATACCGCTGCCCACACTAACCCATTGACCGTTTTCAAGCTTCCTGACTTTTAGGAGGTTGTTGGCCATGTAATCTGCATAGCCGATGTAAGGCGTGTTGTTGCTGTCGAAAACCAAGCTCTGATGGCACGCGTATTCTGTGTCAGGTGCGTAGATACCTGTACCGCTCACTGGTACCCAACTGCTGTTCTCCAGTTTGAAAACAACACCTTTGTAGTTCTGCGATATGTCGCGGGCTACGAGATAGGGCACGTCGTTGTTGTCGAGAATGATATGCGTTTCTACGCTACCGAAGTCACTGCCTATGGCCGTCCATTGGCTGCCATCCCACTTAAAAGCGTGCCCAGCATCGGATTGGTCGGAGTAGGCCACGAAAACATTGCCGTTGGAAGCCACATCCATGCCGCCTGCCGAGACCGAGCAGGAAGTGCTGATGTTGCCCATCTGCTCCCAGGTGTCGGTGCCTAGGGCGTTTTTATATAAAACAGGTGTATTGCTTTGATTCCCAAAAATATATAGGTTTCCTTCGCTGTCTTTCTTTATGTCAAATACTTGAAAGGCGTTTTGTGAGAAGCCACGAGGCCCGACATATTCCCAACTGCCGCTGAGTGGCTCATCCACAACGATGGTGAATTCTTGTATGGTGCTGTGGAGGCATTCCGACAGATCCAATCGCACCTCGTAGCTCCCTGGTTGTTCGGGAACCCCATAGAGGCCCGCAGACTCGCCATCATATTGCTCCAAAGTCAGCCAGTCAGGGCCTTGCAAGAGGGTGATGTTGACGAATGCATCGTCGGGGTCGTGAAAGTAAACATTATAAAGGTAGTTCAGGTTGGCGTATGCCTCGGTTCTTGGGACTGAGGTGAACAAAGGTGCGGCAGTCTCATCTCCATTTAGGTAGGGGCTCTTGATGGCGTTTTCCACGGTGCCGTCGGGTGCAATCAGCAGGCCGATGACGCGGACGTAGTTATAATCCCAGTTTTCGTTTAAGACACAGCTGAACTCATAATCTGCCGTTTGTGTTGCTTGCAGTGAACTGGGGAAGGAGCCAGGAACACCGTCATAATCGCAAAGCAGCTGTCGCCCTACATGGTCGTAGGCAATACGTTCGGCTGGGATGGGATTGGGCAGGTTCTCGAAACCGCCCATTGTGCCGTGACCCCCACCGCTGTAAGAGTTGGCTTGGTTGTAGGAAGGTGCAGGCCCAGTCACACCATCTTCCGTGAGGATGGCTGCGAAACGGTAGTCGCCGCTCATGTTTTCTAAGGCGTAGGCTGAAACATTGGCGGTCACTTGTCGCGTCTCAGGGTCATAATTGCAAGTGATTCCCATATGGACTTTCGAAGGGATTTGGCTCTCTGCTTCGACTCGGTCAAACCAGTTTTGCGTGTCCGTCTCAAGGAAATGTCGGCCGATGTTGGCAGAAGGCGCTCCCAAGAGTCCTGATGCGTTGTAATATGTTTCATTAGCCATCGGGTCGCTGCAATGGATGGCAACAAAGATGACGTTGTCTTTGGCGTAGCATAGTGAGTCACCGTAATAGATGCCTCTTGGACACCATTGACACCATGTGCCGGTAAGTTCTTCGACGAGGACGTTTTTCTGTGCAAATCCGATGCTGACGGTGAGCATCGTCATAAGGGTAAAGATTATTTTTTTCATGATATTGAGGCTTTTATTTGCTTGCAAAAATAGCTTTTTTTCAGAAAGCACAAAAAAACCGAGCGGAATTAAGCTTAATTCCGCTCGGTTTTTTTTGTAATGGACGTTTACTCCATTCCTTCGAGCCGTCCGTGGCAGTTCTTATACTTCTTGCCGCTTCCGCAAGGGCAGGGATCGTTGCGGCCCACTTTCTTCTCCACATGGATGGGCTGGGTAATCGTCCGCTGCTGCGTGTCGCTGTGCGACTGCGCCAGCAGGTCTTGACGCTGCTCGCGGATCTTCGACTTGTCGATGCCTTGCGGACCGCGCGATTCACGAACGGTGTTCGGGTCTTGTGTCGGGATGTCGGCACGCATCAGGAAGGAGATGACATCTTCGTTGATTCTCTCCAACATGGCCTTGAACAGGTTGAACGACTCCAACTTATAGATGACCAACGGGTCTTTCTGTTCGTAAGAGGCGTTTTGTACCGATTCCTTCAAGTCGTCGAGTTCGCGGAGGTGTTCCTTCCAAGCGTTGTCGATGAGGCCAAGGGTGATGCTCTTCTCGATGCAGAGGTTCACTTCGCGGGCACCGTTTTCGACAGCCTTCTTCAAGTTGACGATGACATTCATGCCACGCTTACCGTCGGTAATCGGGATGGCGATGTTCTCGAAATGAGTCTGGTTCTCGTACACGTTCTTGATGACGGGCAATGTCTTTTCACCGATGATACGAGCCTTCTCCTTATAATGCTCCAATGCGGCATCAAACAACTTTTCGGCCAGCTCTTTGGTCTTCATTCTGTCGAACTCTTCTTCACTGAAAGGAGGCTCAATACCCATGCTCGAAAGCAATTCCATCTTGAGGCCTTCGTAGTCTTTGTCATCTTGGAATTCCTCAATGAGTTTCTCGCCAAAGTCGTACATCATGTTGTTGATGTCAATGGAGAGGCGTTCTCCAAATAAGGCGTGACGGCGTTTCTTGTAGATGACCTCACGCTGTGCGTTCATCACATCGTCGTATTCCAACAGGTGTTTACGGACTCCAAAATGGTTCTCTTCCACTTTCTTCTGAGCTTTCTCAATCTGTTTGGTCATCATCGAGTGCTGGATGACCTCTCCTTCTTGAATACCTATACGGTCCATCATGGTGGCCATACGCTCGGAGCCGAACAGACGCATCAAGTTGTCTTCCAAGGAGATGTAGAATTGTGAGCTTCCGGGGTCACCTTGACGGCCGGAACGACCACGCAACTGACGGTCGACACGGCGGGATTCATGGCGCTCGGTGCCGATGATGGCCAAACCACCGGCTTCCTTCACGCCAGGTCCCAACTTGATGTCGGTACCACGACCTGCCATGTTGGTAGCGATGGTCACAGTGCCTGCCTGACCGGCTTCCTTGACGATTTGTGCTTCCTTGAAGTGCAACTTAGCGTTCAACACATTGTGCGGAATGCCTTTACGCGTCAACATACGGCTGAGCAACTCGGAGACCTCGACCGAGGTGGTACCCACCAACACGGGACGGCCTTGGTTAACCAACCGCTGGATTTCGTCGATAATGGCATTGTATTTCTCACGCTTTGTCTTGTAAAGCATGTCTTCCTGGTCGATACGGGCGATGGGACGGTTGGTCGGAATGACCACCACATCGAGTTTGTAGATGTCCCAGAACTCACCAGCCTCCGTCTCAGCGGTACCGGTCATACCGGCCAGCTTATGGTACATGCGGAAGTAGTTCTGCAAGGTGATGGTGGCGTAGGTCTGTGTGGCGGCTTCCACTTTCACGTTTTCCTTGGCTTCCACGGCTTGGTGCAGACCGTCGCTCCAACGTCGGCCTTCCATGATACGACCCGTCTGTTCGTCCACGATTTTGACCTTGTTGTCGATGATGACATAGTCAACGTCCTTCTCAAACAGGGTGTAAGCTTTCAATAGTTGTTGTACGGTGTGCAGGCGCTCCGACTTTTCAGCGAAGTTACGCATCAGCTCGGCTTTGCGCAGTACCTTTTCGTCGTTGCTCAGGTCGGAGTGCTCCAACTCGGCAATCTCGCTACCTACATCGGGGATGATGAAGAAGGATGGGTCGTTGTAGGCTTGTGCCAGTTGCTCACTGCCCTTGTCGGTGAGGACAACGGTATTCAGTTTCTCGTCGATGACGAAATACAGCTCGTCGTCGATGATGTGCATGTTTTCATTGCGGTTCTGCATGTAGAAGCCCTCGGTCTTCTGCATCAGGCTCTTCATGCCATCCTCGCTGAGGAACTTAATGAGAGCGTTGTTCTTGGGCAGACCACGATAGGCACGGAAGAGTTGGTCGGCACCATGTTTCTTCTCCTCCTCGGTGGCGTTGGGGTCGGTGAGGATGCGTTTGGCCTCGGCCAAAATCGTCGTCACATAACGCTTTTGGGCTTCGTACAACTTGACGACATCAGGTTTCAACTCGTCGAATTCCTGTTGGTCGCCGCGCGGTGTGGGACCACTGATGATTAAAGGTGTACGGGCATCGTCAATCAACACGGAGTCGACCTCGTCGACGATGGCGTAGTGATGTTGGCGTTGCACCAGCTCTTCAGGATTGCCTGTCATGTTGTCACGCAGGTAGTCGAAGCCGAACTCGTTGTTGGTACCGTAGGTGATGTCGCAGTTGTAGGCACGGCGACGGGCGGCCGAGTTAGGCTCATGCTTGTCGATGCAGTCGACGGTGAGGCCGAGGAATTCATACATCGCGCCCATCCACTCGGAGTCACGTTTGGCTAGGTAGTCGTTCACGGTAACCACATGCACGCCCTTGCCTGCCAAGGCATTCAGATAGACGGGCAGGGTAGCCACGAGGGTCTTACCTTCACCAGTGGCCATCTCAGCGATTTTACCTTGGTGCAGCACGATACCACCGATGATTTGGCAGTCGTAGTGTACCATGTCCCAAGTCACCATGTTGCCGCCGGCCATCCAGCTGTTCTTGTAGTAGGCCTTGTCGCCTTCAATGGTGACATGATCATATTTGGCGGCCAGCTCGCGGTCGAGGTCTGTGGCAGTCACCACCACGGTCTCATGCTCGCAGAAGTACTTGGCAGCGGCTTTTACTACGGAGAATGCTTCGGGAAGGATGTCGTTCAGTGCTTCCTCGATATGGTCAAGCTCCTGTTTCTCAAGTTTGTCGATTTGGGTGTAGAGCTTTTCCTTTTCATCGGGGTCCATGTCGAAGTTGGCTTCGGCCTTGGCTTTCAGCTCGGCGATTTCGGCCACTTCGGCAGCGGTCTTACTCTTGATGTATTCCTTGAATTCTACGGTTTTATGTCTCAGGCTGTCGATGTCGAGTTTCTCGATTTGTTCGTAAGCCTTGAGGGTTTTTTCGAGTATGGGCTGTAGGGCCTTGTTGTCGCGTGAGGCCTTGTCGCCGAAGAGTTTCTTTAGAAATCCCATTTTATTCAGTTTGCAGTTTGAAGTTGATAGTTATCAGTTAAATGATTGCGGTTTGCGCAAAATTCGTGCAAAGGTAGTGTTTTTCCGTGAATTGTCGGAAAAATGTGTCAAAAAGGCAGAGGAAAGTAACTATTTTGCATGGTTTTAAGATGGCGATAGTTCGGATTATCGTGCGAAAACTTCCGATTTTATGCAATAAATACGCTGTACTGCATAAAATAGTATGTTTTTTATGCAATAGGATGCATAAAAAGTGACGAACAACGATGAGCGCGTCATAGAAAAAGATGGCTATAGGATAGAAGTAGTGCCTGTGGCGAAGTGGAAAGCTCCTTTCGTGTAACCATAATTTTAAGGGGTGAAAAAGGGACTTTTTCCATTTTTACTTCCCGTACAATCGCCTAACCCTTTCTTCCAAATACCGCTCAGGACTCGGTGCTGGCGCCTCGCCAATCTTGTTGTTGCGTTTGATGAGGATATATTCGGGGAAAGTACGGACATTGTAATCCTCCAAAAGGAGAATTTGGTCGCCGAGGTCGAGGAGGGGCCAGTCTTGTTTCTTCTCCGTGAACTGCTTCATGAAAAACTCCATCTTGTCGTGCGTGGCAATGGTGAGGATTTGCACAGTATCTTGCCACTGATTGTGCAGGCTTCTTAATTCCGAGAACTGATGCTCGCTGACAGGTGAAGTGCCGTCGACGAATTGGAGCAATACTAATCTGTCTTTGTAATCCGAAAGACTTACATCATTTCCGTTGCGGTCTTTTAGCGTGAATTCAGTGGCTGCTGCGCCAGGGGCAAGGCGGTTGAAGTTCTCGAAGAAATCACTTATGATGGCCTTGTGCTCGGGGTATATTGTCTGAGACTTAAGTTGATTGAGATGGTCTTTGGCCAAACGACTTGTGCCACGCTCACCGTAGCAGAGTATTTGCAAATTATAGATAGTGATAAGCTCTGCAAGTTGCGGGTTGTTCGCCATCAGCGGGTCGGTGTTGAGGTATTTCTTGAGGGCGGCAGGACCTTGTGCAAAAGCATCGTTGAGCAGGTGGCTGTCGTAGGCGGCACTGTTGAAGTAGCCGTCAAACAACTCCTTGAAGAGATCGATATAGGCGCTTTGGGAGTAAAGCACTGGTTGTCCATCGTAATAGTCCTTGATGATTCTCTTGCCACCATCGGTGCTGATGCCCAGTTTGATGGCGGCAATCTTGTAGCGGTTGTGGTTCTTCACATAGTCCGACTTGATGTCGGGCACCTCGCGGCTGATGGCGTTTTGGATGGAGTCGATGTATCGCAACTGACGGCCACGGTAAATCTGGTTGAAATGTTCTGTCATGTATGCGTTGATGATCTCCTCGGAATAGATGACTTGTCGGTAGATGCCTTTGTCGGTGGCGCGCTTCACCCGGATGGTGGGCAATTCTTTTTCAAAATAGGAGACATCGTCTTTCTTCTCGGGCACGATGATTTCGATGTCGTATGTGGCATTAGGGGTGAGGATGAGGTCGACAGATTCAAGCCCGACGAAAACACGAGCCGGCAAGATTTGTTTTACCGAACCCTCAAGGATGAAATGGCCTTGGGCATCAGTTTGGCCTTGGTCAAGCAAAGTGCCCGTTTCGTTGACGAGGTCTTCGTAGGCAAAGAGCCTAATTAAGGTGTTGGTCTTGTTGCTTCGGCCGGTAATGGTCACATTTTGAGCACTTACCGAGAGGAAAAGCACGGCAAAAAAAAGTGTAGCAATCCTTCGTTTCATGCGTTGAAAACGAAAAACAGGGGAAATTATTGCTTTTCGGGCAACTTCACCTCGGCAGGCAGGAACTTGGAGGTGTCGCCGCCGTTCTTGTAGATGTCGCGGACGACGCTCGACGACACGCCGACCAATTCGCTCTCGGTGAGGAGGAAGATGGTCTCCAACTCGGGGTGCAGGCGCTTGTTGGCGTGCCCAATCATGTTCTCGTATTCGAAATCGCTGCCGCAACGCAGGCCACGGATGATGGTGTTGGCACCCACTTTCTTGCAGAAGTCGGCGGTGAGGCCTTCGTAGCTCTCCACTTTCACATTGGGGTAGTCAGCGAAGACGGCTTTACACCAGGCGATGCGGTCTTGCAATTCAAAGGTGGAACGCTTTTCCATATTGATGCCGACGGCGACATAGATTTCGTCGAACATGGGTAAAGCTCTCAAAACGATGGAACGGTGACCCAAGGTGATGGGATCGAAGGAACCGGGGAATACGGCTATTCTTTTCATTGGTTGTTCTTTTTGACTTCGAGAGTTCGGGACGCGTGACCTACTCCCCCTTGAAAGGGAGCTGGGGGGATTAAAAACTCGCGCCCTGAAGTCTCGTAGACTCGTGTTTCTTTTCAGGCTGCAAAAGTATCATTTCGTCACGACATGACGCAAATCTTCGCCTAATATTTCACTTGTTGAACGGTAAGTATTTTTCAAGAAATCCTCAATCTCTTCATTTCCAATCAGTTTTATCTCGGTGATGCCTTCCTCGGTCTGTGGCTTGGGTTGGATGGTCTCTTCGCTTTCCATCAGGTACCAATAGGTGCGTTTCAGCGTCCATTCGTCATGCTCTAAGTAGCAGTGCCAAGTGGATGGCAACTCCTTGACGATGCACAATTTGCCGATACCCGTTTCTTCCTCCACCTCGCGCATTGCGGCCGCTTCAGGCTCCTCTCCTTTTTCAATATGTCCCTTGGGCAAGTCGGGGATGCCTTTGCGCACGATGCTGACGAACTTGCCATCAACGACCACGACACCACCCGCCGCAGGAGCCATTCTGAAGGTCTCTTTTAGTGCAGCGGCGACGGCGTTTTCACCCACTTCGTGGATGAAAGTGTCGCCTGGGTCGCGGTCATCGAGCCATTCCGGAAAAAAATCGCACAACAGTTCGGCATCGTATCTGTCAGATTCTTGGAGCGTTGCATCGAGTCTTAAAGAATCACCCTCAATTTTTGGAAAAATCAAGGCTTTGTTTTCATGAAAAATCTTGTACATTTGCAGTCTATTTATCGCTTTCAAGCGACAAAGATACAAAATAAGTTTCGACAAAGTTCAACAACCATGAAATACGACGATTCAGCATTGACTTTGGCTCAACACCTGCTTCAGATTAGAGCCGTGAAACTCAGCCCAAAAGCGCCTTTTACTTGGGCATCAGGTTTGAAAAGCCCCATTTATTGTGACAATCGTGTCACGCTTTCCTATCCTGCCGTGAGGACTTATATCCGTCAGCAATTTGTGGAGAAAATCATGCAAAACTACGGCAAACCGGATGTGATTGCCGGTGTGGCCACAGGCGGCATTGCCCAAGGTGCCTTGGTGGCTCAAGAACTGGGTCTGCCGTTCGTGTATGTGCGTTCAGAGAAGAAGTCGCACGGCATGCAGAACCAGATTGAGGGCGTCATCAACGCGGGGCAGTCGGTGGTGGTCATCGAAGACTTGGTTTCTACAGGCAAATCGAGTCTCATGGCGGTCGATGCTCTGCGTGAGGCTGGTGCCGAGGTGAAGGGCATGGTGGCCATCTTCACTTACCAGATGGAACTAGCCAAGAAGAACTTCGAGGAGAAGAAATGCCAGCTAGTCACCTTGTCGAACTACGAGACTCTGATTCACAAGGCCGTGGAAGAGAAATATATCTCCGAAGAGGATGTGCAGTCCTTGAAGGAATGGCGCCAAGACCAGCAGGCCTGGAGCGACCGCTGGAGTTAAGGAAACAAATCTGACATAATCTTGAATAAATAGAAAAGCCGACATTGCTGCCGGCTTTTCTTGTTTTATTTTGGTTATGTATTCTTTTGAATCAATCATTTACAGCACAAACTTTATCTCTTTAATATCAAATGTGTAGAGAGTTCGTTGCTCATCAACAAGTTGTAGCCGCCCGAACGGGTCTATACCTGTCATCAACAGCTGTAAAACCTTTCCATCAACTTCATAATCTGCCCAAGTACGGTAACGGAATAATCTTTTCAAATAGTCCTGTTCAATGGTTGTCAGGTTGGATTTCAGTTGCTCCACCTTTATTATTATATGTTCTGCTAGTTGCTCCAAAAGTGGTTGCAATTCAAAGTCTTTTCCCGTAATCAATTTCAGCGAAATTGGATTCGTTGGCCAATCTTGAAACTGCATCTGGTTGACATTGAGTCCAATACCTATAATGGAGATGTCCATCATGTTGGCCTTTATTGTGCTGTTGATGAGAATACCGGCTAGTTTGCGGTTCCCGTAATAGATGTCGTTGGGCCATTTGATGCTGAGCTTCTCGACGGGTAACAATTTGTCTAACACCTCGACAATGCCCAACGGCACAGCCTCGGAAAGCAGGAATTGTCGTTCGGCGGGCAAAAAGCTCATATCCGCAGCTAAAGAGAAAGTGAGGTTCTTTCCAACCTCACTTTCCCAGCTGTTACTGCCCATGCCTTTGCCTGCCGTTTGCTCGTCGGCGCTGACCACCCAGTTGCGGATGTCGCACTCCGACTGTTGCTTTTGCAGGAAGGCATTGGTGGAGTCGATTTGTTCGAAATGATGATAATGGAGCATCACTTCACCACGACTCTCTGTGTCTTGTTACCTACTTTGACTGCGTAGACGCCAGCGCCAAAACGCTTCATGTCAATTTGCAACTCGCCTTCACAGCGGCCTTCGAAAACGCGCTGGCCGACCATATTAAATATGGTGACAGCTTGTTCGCCTTCGCTGATGATGTTGACAAGGCCTGAAGTAGGATTGGGGTAGATGTTGATATTATGGTCGAGGTATTCTTCCACATCGGCGGTCACCTCGTAGGAGAACTCGGTGCTTTCGCTGTCATTGAAGCGGCTGCCCGAGAACATGGTTGACGAACCTGCTCTCAGACCGTAGACGGCAGAGCCTGTCAATCCATCGCCACCAGCATCGTAAATGGTGAAGTCGTAGCATCCATCGCCCGTAATGACGAGAGTGTCAATGTACATGGTGTTGGGCTCAGTGTAGGGGCCGCCTTCTTGGATGACTTCGCCAGTCGAAAGCTTGGTGACTTTCCATGTGGTTTCTTGTGGGTTGCTGTCGGTGCGGATGTTGACTTTGATTATCTTGCCAACTGCTTGGTAGGCCTGCTGGATGGAGAAGGTGGCTACATCATCATCGGGGGCTTCATCTTGGCCGTTGTTGACGCTTTTGATCTTCACCTCAAGCGTGTTTTCCTCTTCGACGGGGAAACTGATCTCGCCCAATTCAATAATCTCGGAATCAAAAGTGGGCATGTTGCCTGTCCAGCCGATGGTCTTCAGGGTTTCTCCGTTGACAAGCACTTCCAACTCGGCGGAAGTCATCGTATTGCTTCCATAATTGGTCAGCAGAACTGTCGGCTCGGCAAAACCACTGCAATTCATCTTTTTGACATTGGTGATTTCGCTCACGGATGCCTCGTTGGCGTAAAAAGGATCAGGGCTGAGACTCGACTTGCAGGCTTGATACACTTCTTTTGTGTTTGAGTTTTGCACCCATGCGATGGCATCCAGCTGGTCCATGTTGTAGATGTTGGCCAACTCCCATGTGAAAGTGTAGGCAAAGTAGCCATTGGCTTCCAAACTGCCAAGGGATTGCCCAGCTGAGCTTGGCAGGAGTTTCTTCATCACATCGTAGAAGTCCTTTTCGCCATTAGGTCCTGGGGCGGAATTGAAATGTATCTCCTTCTCGATAACCCCAACATAAAGCTTTAAGCTGCCTGCGATGTCGGTTGAGGCACGGCCCATCACATGAACGGTGATGGCATCTTGGGCATCGTTCAATTCCCAAGAAAGGCGCAACTCCATAGGTGATTCGATGACAGAAAGCTGATCGATGATGCTTTGGGTGATGTTGCCCGAATTGCCTGAGAAACGGTTGCCATCGACGACAACATGAGGCACACTATTGACACTATAATAACTGACGCGGGAACCATTATCACCCGTGTTGTGTAGATACATCGGGTCGGCACCCGATGGCCAGCTTACATGGTATTTGATGGCCACCACCTTGTCGCGATTGTTGGCGATAAGTGCATCCATGCCAGGATTGTACATTGCACATGGGCCACAGCCGGTGTTGGTGAAGCTTTCAAGTAATAACATACGCTCGTTTTGAGCATTGGTTTTCAGGGAAACCAGCATCATAAGAGATGCCAAAAAGACAGTAAACCTTTTCATTAGCGTGATTTTTTTTGATGTTTTTCAGCACAAAAGTAGATATTTTTCAAAATATGGCAATGTTTTTGTTGCGTAATTAGGAAAAAATATGCATTTTTGCACGTTGAAAATAATAGGGATAATATCAAAAGCATAATACTATGGTTAAAAGGTCTATTTTTACTTTAATGTTTTTAGCTGTAATGGGTTGGGTTTCAGCTCAATCGTTACAGTTTGAATTGGATGGTCACGCCTATACAGAAGGTGAAACCATCGAATGCAACACTCCAACGGAATGGGGTGAATATCTTCAGGATATGCAGATCAGGAATCTTACTGGTCAGGATTTGAATGTTTTGGTTAAAAAAGAGGTCATTGAAGACCTTGAAGGTGTCTCGAACTATTTCTGCTGGGGCCTGTGCTTCGGCCCTGACACTTATGTTAGCCCGAATCCTGTTGCTGTACCTGCCAACAGCGTTACATCTGTTGGGGCTCTTTCGTTCCATGCGATGTTCGACGAGAATGTGTTCGGCAAGGTGCAGGTGAGGTATTTCGCTTATGACGAACGTCATCCTGAAGACGCTGCTATTATCAATGTGGTTTTCCACAGGTCAGGCGAGGGTATTCATGAGGTTGGCGCTGTGAGCTTCGGTCAGGCTTATCCCAATCCGGCTTCCTCGGTTGTGAATTTCGACTACAACATCAATGCCAGCGACAGAGCTTCCGTGTCGGTCTACAATCTGCTTGGCCAAGAGGTGAAGAGCCAACAGGTGAACGGCATGCAAGGACATCTCTCCGTCTCGGTGGCCGACCTCAACGAAGGTATCTATTTCTGCAAACTGTTTGTGAACGGTAGCGCCGTATCGACAGAAAAGTTTGTCGTGAAGAAGTGAAGCCTTCTATGACTTGAAACTAAAAGGGTGGTGTTGACCGACACCACCCTTTTTTGGCTTTAAAAAGCCTATATCCCATTTGAATTGGATTTTTTAGCGATTTTTTCAGTTTTTTAACTGATGTTTCAAATAATTTTACTTACTTTGCAAATTGTTTAATTAGCTTTTTTGCAAATAATCTATTTACTATGACTAACTACTGCTTTAAGAGCTTGATTCTCACAGCACTATTCGTTTTTACTGGTTTCGTGGCCTTTGCTCAAGAAGACAACAGCATTAAGGGTTTCGTCTATGAAGAGTCCACCGGCGAGCCCATGATGTTCACTAACGTTTATCTGAAGGGCACGACCTTTGGTGGCTCGACTAACGAAAACGGCTATTTCAACATCAACCGTATCCCTGATGGACGCTATACCTTATTAATTACAAGCGTGGGTTACGATACTATTCGGGAGACGTTTAACCTTTCAAAAGGCCAAAGTATCAACCGAAAGTATTACATGAAGGAGACCAGTCAGAAATTGGAAACCGTGACGATTACTGCCGATAAGATTGAGGCGCGCACCGAGACCAAGACCTCGGTCATCACCGTTACGCCCAAGACCATCACTAAGATTCCGAGCATTGGCGGTCAGGCCGACTTCGCCCAATACCTGCAAGTGGTGCCAGGCGTCATCTTCACGGGTGACCAAGGCGGACAGCTCTATATCCGTGGTGGCTCACCCATCCAAAACAAAGTGCTGCTCGATGGCATGGTGGTCTACAATCCCTTCCACTCCATCGGTTTGTTCTCGGTGTTTGATACCGACATCATCCGCAACGCCGATGTTTATACAGGCGGCTTCGGTGCTGAATACAGTGGTCGTATTTCCTCCATCATGGATATCTCAACTCGCGATGGCAACAAGAAACGCATTTCAGGTAAACTAGGTGCCAACTGCTTCGGTGCCAAGGTGATGATTGAAGGCCCGCTGAAGAAAGCCAAGACTCCTGACGATGCCACAATTTCTTTCATCCTCTCGGCCAAGAACTCTTATCTTGAACAATCCAGCAAGTTCCTCTATCCCTACGCATCCGAGACGGGACTTCCTTTCAACTACCAAGACTTTTATGGCAAGGTTTCGTTGAATGCACCTAATGGAAGCAAAATCAACTTGTTCGGCTTCTCGTTCAACGACCAAGTGAACAACTATATGTCACTCTCCGATTTTGGATGGAATTCTTATGGCGCCGGCGCCAATTTCCTCGTCATTCCGGGCAAGGCTCCTGTGATGATTGAAGGTACGGTCGCCTATTCAAGCTATACTTCACGCATGATTGAAGCGGATAACCCCGACCGTTATAGCAATATCAACGGCTTCAACATGGGCTTCGACTTCAGCCAGTTCATGGGAAAGAATACCCTGAAATATGGTATTGAAATGTTGGGTTATACAACGGATTATCAGACTTATAGTGTTTATGGGCACAACAGGATTGGCGCGAAGTTGAACTCCACTGAGATTGGTGCCTACGCGAAATACAAGGCTGTGTTGGGCAAGTTCTTGCTGGAACCGAGCTTCCGCTTGCAGTTCTATGCCTCTCTGTCTGAACTGTCGCCAGAGCCGCGTCTCGCCTTGAAGTATAATGCCACCGACCGTCTGCGCTTGAAGGCTGCAGCCGGTATGTATTCGCAGAATTTTGTGGCAGCTACCAGCGACCGCGATGTGGTCAACCTGTTCTATGGCTTCCTTTCTGGTATTGACAACCTGCCAGAGACCTATAATGGAGAAGGAATCAAGAGCAACCTGCAGAAGGCTAACCACTTCATTTTGGGAGGTGAGTTTGACTTGTCGCGCAATGCCACACTGAATATCGAAGGCTATTGGAAGGACTTCGTGCAGCTGACCAACATCAACCGTAACAAGCTCTATCCCGACAATCCTGAAAACGCACAAATCCCCGACTTGCTGAAGAAGGACTTCACTAAGGAAACTGGTGACGCTTACGGCTTCGATGTGTCCTTGAAATATGAGGATCAGCATTGGTATCTTTGGGCCGTTTATGCTTTGGGTTTCGTGACAAGGGAATACGAAAAAGCCGTGGAAAACGGTGTTGAGTTGCTGCAATATGCACCTCACTTCGACCGTCGTCACAACATCAATGTCATTCTGACCTATACTGCTGGCTCAAAGCGTCAGTGGGAGTTTAGTGGCCGTTGGAACTTCGGTACGGGCTTCCCGTTCACGCAAGTGCAAGGCTTCTACGAGTACTACTCCTTCCAGGATGGCATCAACTTTGACTACACCACTACCAATGGTGAACTTGGCGTACTCTATGGCGACCTCAATGCGGGCCGTCTTCCTACCTACCATCGTTTCGACCTTGATGTGAAGCGCAAGTTCTACTTTACAGAGAACATCATGTTGGAGGCAGACCTCAGTGTGACCAATGTTTATAACCGCAATAATGTGTTCTATGTCAACTTGGTCACCAGCGATATAGCGCGCCAGCTGCCTATCCTTCCCACCTTTGGCTTGACATTCTCATTCTGATGTGATTAAGTAATGAAAAACACTATTACACCCCCCAAGGCCGCCATCCATCCCCATGAGATGACGGTGCACGGCCATACCCGTATTGATAACTACTATTGGCTCAACGAGCGCGAAAATCCTGAGGTGTTGGCCTATCTTGAGGCAGAAAACCAATATGCAGAAGCTTGTCTGAAACATACGGAACCTCTTCAGGAACAGCTTTTTAAGGAAATCAAGGGACGCATTAAGCAGGATGACAACTCGGTGCCCGTCAAGATTCGTGACCATTACCACTATACGCGTTACGAGGAGGGGAAGGAGTACCCCATATTCTGCCGCAAGTATCAAAGTCTTGAAGCGCCTGAGGAGGTTTTGCTTGATGGTAATGTGCTGGCAGAAGGCCATGCTTTCTTCGAAATTGGTGAGCTCAGCCTCAGTGAGGACGATAAGTTGTTGGCTTACTCTGTTGATACCGTGAGTCGTCGTATCTATACCGTTTATGTCAAAAACTTGGAGACAGATGAATTGGTCGGTGAGCCGATTCCTAATACCTCAGGAAATGTGGTCTGGGCCAGCGACAACGCGACGCTTTTTTATGGTGTTAAGGATGAGACCTTGAGGCCTTGCAAAATCATGCGTCATCGTTTGGGAGCGGCTACTACTGAGGATGTGTTGGTATATGAAGAGTCAGATGAGACTTTTGTCTGCTATATTAGCAAGACAAAATCTAGGAAATATCTGATTATCAATTCGGATTCAACACTATCATCGGAGTGTCGCATCCTTGAGAGCGACAATCCTATGAACGAATTTCGTGTGTTCCAGGAACGCCAACCCGATATGCTGTACGGCATCGACCATTACGGTGAGCATTTCTATATCCAGACCAATGCTGACGGTGCGAAAAACTACAAGATTATGCGGACACCAATCGGCCAAACGGAAATGGCGCATTGGATGGAGGTCATCGCCCATCGCGAGAAGGTGATGATAGAGGGTTTCACCATCTTCAGTAAGTATTTTGTCATTGAGGAGCGCGAGAATGGCTTGGTCAATATCAGGATACGGACTTGGGATGGCAGCACAGACTATTATCTTGACTTCGGCGAGCCTGCCTATACCGCTGGTGTGGGTGCCAATCCCGACTTTGAAGCCGTCACCTTGCGCTATGCCTACAATTCCATGACCACACCTTCGTCGGTCTACGAATGGGATATGGAGAAGTGCACAAAGACTTTGCTCAAGCGACAGGAAATCGTGGGTGGCTATAATCCAGAAGATTATGTCACCGAGCGTTTGATGGCGCCTTCACATGACGGTGCCCTGGTGCCGATTTCCATAGTTTATAAAAAAGCTAAGGTCGTTGAGCCTGTCGAAGCGCCGTCTGTAATTGTGTCGGGCTCTTCGACTGGCTCAGGAACCTTTGACCGTCCACTTGTCCTTTACGGTTATGGTTCCTACGGCTCTAGTACGGATGCTTATTTCTCCGTGGCACGCCTTAGCCTCTTGAATCGCGGTTTCATTTGGGCCATTGCCCACATCCGTGGTGGCGAGGAGATGGGACGGCAGTGGTACGATGACGGCAAGATGATGAACAAGAAGAACACTTTCCTTGATTTCATCGCCTGCGCTGAATACCTTATTAATAAAGGTTACACCTCGCCGCAAAAAATGTTCGCCATGGGTGGCAGTGCGGGTGGACTTTTGGTAGGTGCCGTGACCAACATGCGTCCTGACTTATGGAAAGGTGTCATCGCTCAAGTGCCTTTTGTAGATGTTGTTACCACCATGCTCGATGAGAGTATTCCGCTCACCACGGGTGAATATGATGAATGGGGCAATCCCAATGAGAAAAAGTATTACGACTACATGCTTTCCTATTCACCTTACGATAATGTGGAAGCCAAGGATTATCCAGCCATGCTCATCACCACGGGATTGCACGACAGCCAGGTGCAGTATTGGGAACCCGCCAAGTGGGCGGCCAAACTCCGCGCCTTGAAAACGGACAAGAATCCTTTGTACTTGAAGACCGAGATGGATTACGGCCATGGTGGCGCTTCGGGGCGTTTCGAAGGGTTCAAGGAAGTCGTTTTGGAATATGCCTTCATGCTGGATGAACTGAATATGATACCATCAAATAACGAAGCATAATGAAACTTTGTAAAGAAGGAAACTGTTGGAAAGCATGTTACGACCAAGAGCGCAACAAGTACTTTGGTCATCTCATGTACACCAACCGTGAAGGGCAGACGCGCTACCTCTATGAGATTACCAAAGAAGTCTTTGATAGGCTGGGGTCGTTTCCCGAAGACTATGACAACGATCGACTGATTGAAACGGGACGGTTGCTTTTCCGCTTCGAGGACACAATGTATGGAACCTTGGGCCCTGAGCATTATGTGTATGATGAAAGCTACACTGAAAGCGATTTTGACAAGGCGTTCGAATCGCTGACAAAGAAACGAAAAAGGAGAAATGCATAATTCCTTGACAAAAGAGGATTAGTTTTGCTATTTTTGCACACTCAAACCGAAGAAAGAATCTGATATGAAGAGAATAGCATTGGTTATTGCCGCTATATTGTTGGCATTTAGTGGTTTTGCTCAAAAACAGCCCAAGTTTACCGAAGAAGACGCCAAGCAGTTTTACCGTACCATGCAAGGCGACTATGTCATGCAGGTGAACGATTCCACGACGGCGATGGTGCATTTTGTCCCGATTTGGGAGAGGCCTGATAACCGTTTCCAATGGATGTATGTGGAGGCGACCATTGACAAAAATGTTGTGTTTCAGAAAGTCCTGGAGGTACAACCTAAGTCGAGCACAAAGTTTCGCGTCTATCTTCACGACTTGAAGAATCCAGCTGAGTTTGCTGGGAAATGGGCCAACCGCAACTATTTTGACGGTTTTACGCCGAGCATCTTGAAGGGTGGGAAGCGCATGACTTTTGTGAAAACCTCCGATTTCTCCTATCAAACCAATGATGGTCCTACACGATATAAGGCTATTGACTGCTTCCCGCAGGGCGACCTGTTGCATTTCAAGTTCGTGCAGGCGGATGAGCGCTTTTTCATTAAGCGGGTGCCGAAGCGGACAAGCCGAATCATCGGTTATCAAGGAATTAAGGAGCTGACAGATTAAGTAAGATAGAAAAGAGGCTCCTTCGGTCGCTGAGCTTGTCGAAGCGTAGAAGGAGCCTCTTTTTTCATTTCATCTTAAACACCCAAGCCGCAGTACTCTTCAAGTCGCTGTATTTCAGTCCACTCGTGTCAATGAAAAGTTGACCATCCTTGTATGTCCAAGGCAAGGGTTTTGGGCAACCCAACAATGTTACTTTCATATCATCGGTCGGCTTGTCGAGGCTCAACACCAATTGGTCTTCAGGGTATTCCAAGGCGATGGCATAAAGCGCATTCTTGCCTTGCGTGTAGCAGATGTTGGGCTGTTCACAGGTGTATGTGGCTTTTAAGCCCATGGCGGGCAGCATGCTCCCAACTTGGAATCCGCTCATCACTTGTTTCTCCATGTTTTTCGATGACCAATACAGACTGATGGTGGCCTCAAGCTCATCTTCCTCAAAGAAGACTTCGATGCTGTGTTGCCCTTGCGCCAATTTCATCTTGCCAGTCTTCGCTTTTCTTGTGTCTTCGATGACATTTTTCCCGTCAATGATTAGTTTTGCTTTGTCATCGGTTTGGATTTCAAAGGTATAGGTGTCGGCCGTGCAAGAGAACGCTCCCTGCCAATGGGCTTGGAAATGGTCGCAGCTGATGGCAGGATCGGGAGCGTTGCGCTTCCAGTCGAAGTTGATTTCGCTGTCGTTGCGTACCACCTTGACAGGCTTCATCTCGTAGAACTTCTTATATGGCCGCGTGCCGTATATGGCTTCGCCGTTGATGTCGAGCCACTTGCCGAGGTCCAACAATCTTTCTTGCTGCAACAATGGGATTTTGCCGTCAGCAGCAGGCCCCACATTGAGGGTCATGCCACCACCTGCTGCCACTAAGACGCAGAAATGACGGATGAGCTCATCGGAGGTCATATAGTTTTCCAAAGGCTCGTTGCGGTTGAGACCAAACGAACGACCCAAACCGCGACATTCCGCCCAAGGCCGGTCGGTAAGGGTGATGCCTGCACTGTATTCAGGCGTGCGGAATCCGTGCTGTTGTCCGTCGCCCCAACGGTCGTTGACGATAGCATCCTTTCCTACGGTGTTGTAGTACCACGAAATAAGTTCGGTGGCATGCCATTGCTCCGCGCTGTTGCGCCATTCGCCGTCGGTGAAAAGGACGGTAGGCTTGTAGCGCGTGACGAGTTCCTTGAACTGCGGAATCATGTGCGTATCTACATAAGTGCCAATGTTTTCGTCGGGGTCGACATACCAGCGGTGGATGTCGCTTTTCCACTCGGGCAGTGAGTAGTAGAAGCCCATTTTGAGGCCTTTGTTGCGCACGGCTTCAGTAAGTTCGCCACAGATGTCGCGGTGCGGACCGATTTCAACGGAATTCCAGCCAGGTGCATATTGGCTGGGCCAGAGGCAGAAACCATCGTGGTGTTTCGAGACCAGCAATACATACTTTGCTCCCGATTTCTTGAACAACTCTGCCCACTCGTCAGGATTCCATAACTCGGCTTTCCACATCGGTGCAAAGTCTTCATATTTGAAGTCCTTGCCATAGATGCGCTCTTGGAAAGCCTTGCGGTCATCGTTGGTCATCAGACCACGGTAGTACCACTCGGCATAGCCTTCGAGGCTGGCGTAGGCGGGCACTGAATACACGCCCCAATGGATAAAAATGCCCAATTTGGCATCGGAGAACCATTGTGGATAGCCTCGTTCGTTGATGGATTCCCAAGTGGGCTGAACTTGGCCATACAGCGACTTGCCTAGCAGCAAGACCGCAATCAGATAAAAGATGTTTTTTGCTTTCATAATCCGCAAAAGTAGTACATTTTTCAATAATTTGGAGATTTGTCTGAGATTTCCTAATTTTGCCGTATGAACATCTATCAACTTTTCCCTCGACTGTTCGGTAACAAACATACCGACTTTCACTTCAACGGCAGCAAGGCAGAAAACGGCTGTGGCACTTTTGGCGACATTGATGAAACGGCTCTTGAGGCCATCAAGGACTTAGGCTTTACCCATATTTGGCTGACGGGCATTTTGGAACACGCTTCCGAAAGTACAGGCACGCATCCCGACATCATCAAAGGTCGGGCAGGCTCGCCATACGCAGTGACCGATTATCATGCTGTTGACCCCGATTTGGGCACCATGGATGACTTTGAGCAATTGGTCAGCCGCATTCACAATAAAGGAATGAAAGTGATTATCGACTTCATCCCCAATCATTTGGCACGGCAGAACAAAGGCTTTGAACCTTGCAATTTCTATTATTGTGAGGGACAAGGTTTTGTTTCACCTCGCCGAGTAGCTGAACAGCCTTATGAGGAATATCCAGCCAAGGCCACAGGCAACAATGTGTTTTCACCCAATCCTAGTCTAAACGATTGGTATGACACAGTAAAACTTAACTACGATTGCCACGACACTTGGGAGAAGATGTTGGAGATTCTGCGTTTTTGGTGCAGCAAGAATGTCGATGGTTTCCGAGTAGATATGGCCGAGATGGTACCAGTGGCGTTTTGGCAGTGGGTGATTGGCGAATTGCGTAAGGATTACCAACCTTCGATGATTGCGGAAATCTATCAGCCAGACCTTTACAAACCTTTCTTGGATGCAGGATTTAATTACCTCTATGACAAGGTGGGCTTGTACAACACTTTGGAGCGGGTGCTTTGCGAAGGTCACGAGGCGAAGGAAATCAGTGAGGTGTGGAAAGATCTGCACGACATGGATGAGCACATGCTGCGCTTTATGGAGAACCATGATGAAAAGCGGTTGGCCTCGCCCCAATTCGTTGGTGATGCTTTTGCTGCCTTGCCGGCGGTCTCACTCTCTGCCTTAATGAATACAGGTCCTTTTATGGTTTACAATGGTCAGGAGAGCGGGGAAGATGCCGTTGGTGAAGTGGGCTACAGTGGCGATGATGGGCGTACCTCCATTTTCGACTATTGCCACATGCCGCAACACCAAAAATGGATGAATGGTGGCAAGTTCGATGGCGGTGGGTTTAATGAAGCCCAAAAGAAACTCTTTGGCTTTTACCGTAAGCTATTGCATTTCAGAAATGAACATTCCGCTATCAACGAAGGCAAGTTCTATGATTTGATGTGGTGCAATCCTTGGTATATGAACTTCGACCCGCAATTCGTTTATGCCTTCTTGCGTTATTCCGAAACGGAACGCTTGCTGATAATCGTGAACTTCAACCGCAATGAATCACGCGATGTGGAAGTGAAAATCCCGCATGATGCCTTGGCCTTGATGGGCAGAAGCAAAGCCAACGAATTTGATATGAATGATTTTGCTTCTGAGGTGCATCCTGTCCATTTGGAGCCTTCGGAGATGAAAATTGTTGATTTGGATTCGGGCGAGGTAGTGTTCCATGGTATCAGTTGACTTTTTTTTGAGCTGACTTGATGTTTTTTTTAATATAATTACACAAAAAGTGTAGTGTAAATGAAAAAATTTCTATTTTTGCATTGCGGAAAATTCGTTGCGTAAAGTTCGTTACGAAAAGTTCGCAATAAAAATATGTAGTTGTTATGGCAGGGAAAAAACAAAAACAGCTTGATAATCCGTTTGTTTTCCAAGGATACGAAGGGCCAGAATACTTCTGTGACCGTGTCAAAGAAACGGAAAATTTGATATCTGCGCTCAAAAACGGACGCAATATCACCCTAATTTCGCCTAGAAAAATAGGAAAAACAGGGCTAATAAACCATACATTTTATCAGATTAAGGCGGAAAATAAGGATGCTATATGTATCTATGTCGATATTTTTTCGACCAAAAACTTGCAGGAATTTGTCGAATTATTGTGCAAGACGGTTATAGAGGATGTGCTGGAAAGGGAAAAATCGTTTACGAACAAGGTGTTGGATTTTTTCAAGGGGCTTCGACCTACCATCTCTCCGGATTTGATGACGGGGATGCCAACTGTTTCGGTGAGTGTGGTTCCTGCGCAAGCTGAATATACGCTCAAGAGCGTTTTCTCCCATTTAAACGGCTTGGGCAAGCCAGTGTACATGGCCATCGATGAGTTTCAGCAGATTACAGAATATCCTGAAACGGGCACTGAGGCCTTGCTGCGTTCTTATATCCAGTTTATCCACCATGTGAATTTTATCTTTTCCGGAAGTAAGAAACACTTGATGGAGGAGATGTTTTGTGCTCCTAATCGACCTTTCTATCAAAGCACTCAGCTGATGAATTTGGAGCCATTGCAAGAGGATGTCTATTATGACTTTGCCAGCAAGTTTTTCGAGGCAAAGAAAGGTTCGTTTAGTCAGCAGGTGTTCCATGACATTTATCAGCGTTTTGACGGCTATACCTGGTATCTGCAAGCCATCCTGAATCGATTGTATGAGCAAGGGAAAAAGGTGGAAACGGACAAGCAGGCCGTAGAAGCGATTTTGTTCCATGTCAACGCATTGGCACCACATTATCAAATGCTTACCTCGTTTTTGACCGACAACCAGTTTAGTTTGCTCAAAGCCATCGCCCGTGCAGAGCTTGTCGAACAGCCATTGAGCAATGAGTTTATCAAGCGTTTTGAATTGCCCAGCACGAGCAGTGTCAAGTCAGCCTTGTCGGTGTTGGTGGACAAAGACTTGGTTTACCAGACCAGTAAGGGCTATATCATATATGACCGTTTCCTTGGCCTTTGGTTGAAGCGATTGTGATGTGAACAGTCAATGTTTTGATTTTCGCAAAATTTGTTGATAATTTGTTATTTTTGCAGAAATAAAAAGAACGATATTATGCTCCCCCTCGTAAAAAACGATCCTTGGCTGGAACCTGTTGTCAAGCAAGTAGACAAACGCCATGACCGCTATGAACAACGGTTGAACTACATAAAAAACAACTATGGCAGCCTCAAGACTTTCGCCACGGCGCACCAGTTTTTGGGCTTCAACTACGACAAACGCCGTCATGGCTGGTGGTATCGCGAATGGGCTCCCGCCGCGCATTATCTCTCGCTGATGGGCGACTTCAATAATTGGAACCGTTATGAGTATCCTCTGGAACTGGCAGGTGCTGGTCTGTGGGAAATCTTTTTGCCCGACAGCGAGTTTGCCGACCGACTGGTGCATGGCAGCAAGCTGAAGGTGCTGGTGCAGTCGCAAATCGGGGAGCATGAGCGTATTCCAGTGTATATCAAGCGGGTGATTCAGGACGAGGGAAACAAGGACTTTGCAGGCCAGTTCTGGAATCCGCCCATACCTTATTTATATAAGCATGCCGCGCCAAAGCTGAAAGACGAGCCATTATTGATTTACGAGACACATGTCGGCATGGCACAGGAAGAGGCTAGGGTAGGGACATACAAGGAGTTTACTGAAAAGATATTGCCGCGCATCAAGGCGGATGGCTACAATGCTATTCAGCTCATGGCCATAGCGGAACATCCCTATTACGGTTCGTTCGGCTACCATGTCTCCAATTTCTTCGCGCCAAGTTCGCGGTTCGGTACACCCGAAGAGCTGAAAGAGCTTATCGACACGGCACATGGCATGGGCATGCTGGTTATCATGGACCTCGTGCATTCCCACACGGTGAAGAACATCCGCGAAGGCATTAACTTGTTCGACGGTTCGGACAGCCAATACCTGCATCCTGGAGCGCGTGGCAACCACGATCTTTGGGACTCCAAACTCTTCAACTATGGCAAGGAGGAGACCTTGCAATTCCTGCTCTCCAATGTGCGCTACTGGCTGGAAGAGTTCCGCTTCGATGGTTTCCGCTTTGACGGTGTAACCTCGATGCTCTACCTTGACCACGGCAATGGGACAACCTTCGATGCCCCGGAAAAATACTTTGGTGATAATGTGGATAACAATGCGGTCACTTATATGCAACTGGCCAACACACTGTGCCATGAGCTGAATCCGCAGGCCGTCACCATTGCGGAGGATGTGAGCGGTATGCCTGGTCTATGCAACCCGATTGCTGACGGCGGCATGGGCTTCGATTACCGCTTGGGCATGGGCTTGCCCGACTTCTGGATCAAGATATTGAAAGATGAGCCAGAGGAGCAGTGGAATATGAAGAACTTTTTCTTCACCATGACCAACCACCTGCCGCAGACCAAGACGGTGGCCTATGCTGAGAGCCACGACCAAGCGTTAGTAGGCGACAAGACCATTGCTTTTCGCTTGATGGACAAGGAGATGTACACCGCCATGAGCGTAGACACGCCTTCCATGACTGTCGACCGTGGCATCGCCTTGCATAAGATGATCCGTCTCTTCACGCTCACTTTGGGTGGTGAGGCTTGGCTCAACTTTATGGGCAATGAGTTTGGCCATCCCGAGTGGATTGACTTCCCGCGTTTGGATAACGGCTGGAGCTATCAATACGCCCGTCGCCAGTGGTCGCTGGTGGACAATGAAAACCTGAAGTACCGTTTCATGGGTGCTTTCGACAAGGCCATGCTCGACTTTGTAAAGCATCATCCAGTGATGCAGGCTCCGCCTGCTTGGATGCTTTATGCCGATGAGGAAAACAAGACCGTCGTTTACGAGCGTGGCAATCTTATTTTTGTCTTCAATTGGGGTCCGAAATCTATTCCCGATTACAAGATTCCCGTCAGACAAACAGGCGATTACCGCATCATCCTCACTTCTGATGACAAAGCTTTCGGTGGCTTTGGCAATATAGACCCGAGTGTGAAATTCCCCTCAGAGAAGAAAAAAGATGACATCACCATGAAGATTTACAATGTAAGTCGTGTGGCGACGGTGTACCAACGCGTTCCATAAACGAAAAAAGCCGCTCCGAAGAGCGGCTTTTTTGATATAGAGACATTGTCTCAGCTTTCTTTAATCTTAGAAATTGTAATACAATCCAAATTGGGGAGCCACAGTGGCGCAATCCAGATAGAAACCGTTTTCTGGGTGGTACATGCCATGGTCGTATTGTGCAAAAGCAAAACGGAAGGCAGCAGTCCAGTGTTCAGTAGCCATCCAAGCCACACCAGGTCTCAGGCTGATAGCATAGCTCTTGTTGTTGACAACACCGAAATCGCCAGTGAGGTCCATGAACACACCGAATTTCTCAATCGTCATGAGGTTGCAGCGCAGGTAGGGCTTCAGAATCAGTTCGTGTTCGGCATCCATGTCTTTGTACTTTTCAAAGGTGTAATCCACTTCGGCAGCGATAGTCAAAGGCGTGCCAGAGAAGCTGTAGCCAACTTCAGGGGCAATGGTGAATGTGGTGTAATCCTTGATTATACCGGCACCTACGGAGCCACCCATCCAAAGTTGTGCGTTTGCACTGAAAATGCCAACGAAGGCAAGAACTAAGGTCAAAAATAACTTTTTCATTTTCTAATAGTTTTAGTTAATAATTAGGTTAGTTGCTTTTGTTAATTATTTAAGACACGGCAAAGATAGCAAATAATGTGCCACGATGTATTTGCTTGTAGCTGAAATTGTCCCAATTGTTCTTATTTCTCAATAAATGCTATGGTTTCACCCTTATTGACGCGCTTGCCTTGCTCGGCAGTGGCTTCGACAATCTTGCCAGACCAGAGGGCATAGACAGGCTCCATGCCATGTTCGCTGTTGATGGCGCAGAGCAGGTCGCCTTCCTTATACACCTTTCCGGGAGCAGGGGCAATCGACTTGTCGTCGAAGTCAACCTCCCACATCACGATGCCGCTCACAGGCGCGACGACGGGTTCGGCGTTGGGATGACGCAGTGCACGCAGGTCTGGGATCTTGGCCTCGCCGCCAGCTTTCTCGAACTTGGCCTTCATCTTGGCCTCCAGCTCTTGGTTGAAGCGACGCTTGGCCTCGCCCGATTTGTACTCGCGGTACTGTTTTTCGTGCATGGCGAACTCGAAGAGTTCTTCGTCGTCCTGACCACGGTCCCAGCCTTCTTTCTTCATCATTTCGATGAAGTGTGGCAAGGCGTTGGGGTAGTTGTCTTGCGGGTTGCCAGTGAAGAACTTGAGGCCTTTTTTCTTGGCCAGCTCCACGATTTCGGGTGCGAGCGTTCCAGGCAGTTTGCCGGCCTTGCCGAGGATCATGTCCCAAGCGGCGGGGTCGATGGAGGTCTCGTAACGAGGCTCGCCTTTGCTCAATGCGAAGAGGTTCATCAGGGCAATGTTCTTGGTGTATTGGCTGAACGGGGTGACCAAAGGCGGGTTGCCGAGTTTCGGCCAAATGTCTTGCACCTCTTGGAACAACTCGACGAGCATCTCGTCTTCGCTCAATGCTGGCAGACCTTGCTTCTCACGGTTCATGTTGATGGCGGCGTGTACTGGCTTGAGGTCGGCCATCAGCGAACCCATCATGCCACCAGGCAGGCCACAGCCCAACAGCAACGAGTTGATGTAACGGTTGCGGGGGTCAATCCAGTAGCCGAGGAAGTCGTCGATGAAGCTTTGGGTCATGCTGCGGGCAGCCATGTAGGTCTTCATGTTGATGTCTTTCACGAGGAAACCGGCGTCTTTCAGCATGGCTTGCACGCTGATGACATCGGGATGGACGGTGCCCCACGACAGCGGCTCCATGGCCACATCGACATAGTCGCAACCAGCCTTGCAGACTTCGAGCATCGATGCCATTGAGAGGCCGGGAGTGGTGTGACCGTGGTACTGCACCTTGATATGAGGATGTTGTTTCTTGATATGCTCCACGATGCGACCCAAGCTGACGGGGCGACCCACACCAGCCATGTCTTTGAGGGCGATTTCCTTGGCGCCAGCTTCGATGAGTTGGTCGGCAATATGCATATAATACTCGGCGGTATGTACCTGCGAGTAGGTGATACTCATGGCGGCTTGTGAGATCATGCCGGCTTCGTTAGCCCATTTGATGGATGGGATGATGTTACGCACATCGTTGAGGCCGCAGAAGATACGGGTGATGTCAACGCCTTGGGCTTTCTTCACTTTATACATCAGTTGGCGCACATCGGCGGGCACGGGATTCATTCTCAGGGCGTTCAGTGCGCGGTCGAGCATGTGGCACTCAATGCCACCTTTGTGCAGTGCTGCCGTGAAAGCGCGGACAGATGGGTTCGGGTTCTCGCCATACAGCAGGTTGACCTGCTCGGCGGCACCGCCGTTGGTCTCCACACGGTCGAAGCAGCCCATGTCGATAATCAAGGGGGCAATTTGCTCCAGTTGGTCCTTACGGGGCACATATTTGCCTGACGACTGCCACATGTCGCGGTAGACCAGGCTGAATTTTACTTCTTTTTTCATTATGTTATTGTGTTTTAGACGATTTGAATTTGCACTGCAAAGGTACAACTTTTCCCGCGAATTCATTCAAAAAATCGGCTTGTTTCGCTTGTTTATTAAAAAAGTACTATCTTTGCCGTGGTTCTTATGGCGGACTTTATTCCGCCGACATATAGAAACACGAAGCGTTATGCTCGTCTTCGTAGTGTTTCCAGAAAAAATCTTTAGAAAATGAAAAAAAGTAATTTGTTATTATTATTAATTGTTTTCTTCTTAGGCAGTTGTACTGTATTGAAAAAAGTTGAAACAGTTACTCCTGACTATAGTGTCAGCCTTAAAGAAGTTGAGCTTCCTGCAAATTCGAAAGAAACGTTTGGAGACATAATAACCATTGAAAGCCTAAATGATACCATGCGTTATGTTTTTGAAGATGAATTTTTTAAAATATATTGGTATGTGGGTTTCGATAGGTTCTATTTTACTATGTTCAATAAGTCTTCTTATCCCATAAAAATAGTTTGGGATGATGTGGCTTTTGTTAACATGGATCAAAGTGTTTCAAAAATGATTCATGCAGGTATAAAATATAGCCAAAGGAATGAGGCGCAAGTTGCTACAACAATACCGAAAGGTGCAAAACTTGAAGACATTCTTGTTCCTGTGGTAAACATAGAATTAGACAGAGAGTGGACTATTATACCGTTATTCAATGAACATGCAATTGGGACGGATGCTGTTGAAAGAGCTTCTGTGTATCAAGGGAAAACAATGAGAATTTTGTTCCCTGTACGAATTCAAGACATTGAAAATGATTATACATTTGTGTTTAAGGTTGATGAGGTAAAGGCTATGCCGACAACAATAACTGTTCATGATGAAAAAGCAGAAGAAACTAGGGGAGCAATTCTATTTGGAATTTGTTTTATAGGATTAGCAGGAATAATAGCTATTCCATTCATTAAACATTTGTAATCCCCTTTTATGGCTTCGGATTCTCAATCTGGGAACTTTGAATATCAGCATTTCTGATGCGAAACAAAGGTATAATAGACAAAAAGGGGGCGCAGCTTGAGTGTCGCGCCCTTTCTTTACACCGCCGCCAATTCCCGCCCAACGGTATGAATCGTGTCGAGGATTAAAGCCATTCGGGCTTTGCTGGCGTTTTTCTTACCACTGATATATTGTGCCATTAGGCTTTGCGAGATGCCCATTCGGCGTGCCAGTGCAGACACATTTAGCTCAGGATGCGCCATGAAGAGTTGATAAAGAGCTGTCGGTTCTTGTTTTTCAAAGAAACCCTCAAAACTTAGGTCTTATTGAAATAACCAAATCAGGTTACAATTCGAATAAAAAAACCGCCCCGAAAAGGAGCGGTTCGTTGTTATGACTTGCGTGAGAAACTTACCGTATTGTTTCAATCAAACTTCTTGAGGAGGCTCTTCATCTGGCTGCCTACATTTCTTCTGCTCAACGGGTGGTCGGCATTGGAGAGGACACTATTGAAGTAAATGACTTGGTCGGTCTGCGTGTCAATGACGGCCGTGTAGAGTGCGTTACCAGCCTGGTCACCTGCAGTGTAGCGTTTGGGCTCATCAAAGACTGTTCTTATGATGTTGCCCACAAGCTCTTCCAGCTTTTCCTGGTCATAGAGTTCATTGCTTTTGATATAGCCGTATGCATGTACGACAATGCCATAGCGATGCCCTGTGGACTTAATCAACTCGGTAAGTGCTTTGGGTACTTTAAGGCGTGGGATGTCGGAGGATTCAAGGTCTGAGAATCTGTCAATCCAACTTGCAATAGAAGCTCCCTTGCCTTCGTAGTCGGCTGCAACAGGGTCGGTGAATGGGTAACGGTTGGATGTTATTATCTCGGTGATCAACTCTTCAGAACCAGCTACCAACGATGAGTCGAGATAGCCAGATTCTGGCGAGAAATAGTACATAAGCGACCTGGGCTCAATAAAGGCGAGTTCGTCGATTTTAGATACATTCGTGCCACTGGCGGTGTATGTGGTGGCACAAGAAGAGAACATGGCTGCTGTAAACAGGATTCCAACTATTGCCAAAAGGAGTTTTTTGCTTTTGCTCATAATTAGTATTCTTTTGTGTTATAAAAAGGTCACTTAAAACAGCCCTTCCAGAATCTTGTCTTCCACCAAATTTGGCAACGTGACTTTCAGCTTTGGCTCTGCCGCCATAGCGCGTTTGATGGCGAAGGTGGCGCCTTCGTTGCGAGCCCAGTTGCGGCGGGCGATGCCGTTGTTCACGTCCCAATGCAGCATGCAGTGGAGCCTACGATCGGCATCGGCAGTGCCATCGAGCACCATGCCGAAGCCACCGTTGATGACTTCACCCCAGCCTACGCCGCCGCCGTTGTGGATGCTCACCCAAGTGGCGCCACGGAAACCGTCGCCGATGACATTCTGCACAGCCATGTCGGCGGTGAAGCTTGAACCGTCATAGATGTTGGAGGTCTCACGGAACGGACTGTCGGTGCCGCTCACATCGTGGTGGTCACGACCCAACACGACGGGGCCGCTCAGGCGTCCGTCAGCGATGGCCTTGTTGAACTCGGCGGCAATCTTGGTGCGGCCTTCGCAGTCTGCATAGAGGATACGGGCTTGCGAACCGACCACGAGGTGGTTCTCTTGTGCGCCACGGATCCACTGGATGTTGTCGCGCATCTGCTGTTGAATCTCAGCAGGAGCGGTGCGGGCAATCTCTTCAAGCACATTGCAGGCAATGTCGTCAGTGACAGCCAAATCCTCGGACTTGCCTGAGGCGCAGACCCAGCGGAAGGGGCCAAAGCCGTAGTCAAAGCACATGGGACCCATGATGTCCTGCACATAGCTAGGATAACGGAAGGTGCCGTCTTCTTTCAGGATGTCGGCGCCAGCGCGGCTACTCTGCAGCAGGAAGGCGTTGCCGTAGTCGAAGAAGTACATACCCTTGGCGGTCAGCTTGTTGATGGCGGCCACATGGCGACGCAACGAAGCCTGCACCTTCTCCTTGAAGAGTTCGGGGTTCTCTGCCATCATGGCTTTCGACTCCTCAAATGACTGTCCTACAGGATAGTAACCTCCTGCCCACGGGTTGTGGAGCGAGGTTTGGTCGGAACCGAGGTCGACATGGATGTCATGTTCAGCGGCATATTCCCAGAGGTCCACCACATTGCCTTGGTAAGCATAGCTGCGGGCTTCCTTCTTGGCGAGGCTTGCATTGACATGCTTGAACAGTTCCTCGATATTGTCGTACACCTCATCGACCCAACCTTGCTGATAGCGCTTCTGCGTGGCAGCTGGGTTGATTTCGGCGGTGATGCTCACCACGCCGGCGATGTTGCCAGCTTTGGGCTGGGCACCGCTCATGCCGCCGAGGCCTGCAGTGACAAACAGTTTGCCAGCGGTGCTGCCGCCATGTTTGCGGGCTGCGTTGAGCACGGTGATGGTGGTGCCGTGGACGATGCCTTGAGGCCCGATATACATATAGGAGCCGGCGGTCATCTGGCCATATTGTGTCACACCGAGGGCATTGTAGCGCTCCCAGTCGTCGGGTTTGCTGTAGTTCGGGATCATCATGCCGTTGGTGACCACCACACGCGGGGCGTCCTTATGCGACGGGAAGAGGCCCATTGGGTGACCGCTGTACATGGCGAGGGTCTGGTCTTCGTCCATGTTGGCAAGGTACTGCATCACGAGGCGGTATTGTGCCCAGTTCTGGAAGATGGCGCCGTTGCCGCCGTAGATGATGAGCTCGTGCGGATGCTGTGCCACGGCAGGGTCGAGGTTGTTCTGGATCATCAGCATGATGGCTGCGGCCTGCTTGCATTTGGCAGGATATTCCTCAATCGGGCGGGCGTACATCTTGTAAGACGGACGGAAACGGTACATATAGATGCGGCCGTATTTCTCCAGTTCCTCAGCAAATTCGGGAGCCAAGGTGGCGTGGAATTTGGCTGGGAAGTAACGCAATGCGTTGCGGATGGCCAGTTTCTTCTCGGCCTTCGTCAAGATGTCCTTGCGCTTGGGCGCATGGTTGATGGTGGTATCATAAGGTTTCACTTCCGGCAGTTCATCGGGGATGCCGGCAAGAATCTCTTTTTGGAAATCGTTAAGCGTGCTCATTATGTTTAATTGTTGATTGATTAACCGTTGAATTGTTTAATTGTTGATTTTGACGCGCTTTGTGTCGTTGCGAGGAGGAACAAAGAAGCAATCCAGAGTAAAATAGATTTACTGGACTGCTTCGTGCCTCGCAGTGACGCGAAGCGACCCAAATTTGGCTGCAAATTTAAGGAAATTTTCATCATTTATCGCATTTTCGTTTGCTTAACCATAAATTTCCCTATTTTTGCCAATGAGAATCGAATCTCGGTTTTCAGTTTGATTCAAAATAGTCGTAACATTCAAATTTTCAAGACCATGAGAAAAATTAGCATCATTATTGCGAGTTTGTCTCTCCTGCTAGCTTTTGCACAATGCACGAAAGACAAGGAAAAAGAACATAATATTGAGCTTGCCAACGAAGCGCTTCTTAGTATTGAAGACAATTTTCAGATGAAACTTGATTTGCTTTCAGAAGTAAATGATTCAGTGCTTTTGGAATCGTTGGCAGTATGGGTAAATGGATTTGAGGGCGTGGAATCTGCTGCGACGGTTGGCAACCATGTTTTAATCTACTTTATTGACGGAACTGAGGCTCGAATCGAAATCTTCGATCGTACAGTTGTTGGTTCTACTGATAGCATAGAGCCTATAAGACCAATAATGCATAAGTCGGACAATGGCGTGAGAAAAGACATTGTCATAGAAGGGAGAAGAGCGTTTATATGGGACGCGTTTTCAGATTATTTTTCATTTGAGTATGATGGTGAGATCTATAACGATGCTCAATTTGTTCAATCTGAGCTTGACGGAGTGCTCGAAATCGATTATCTGGCTGAAAGTGAGTGTACCGTCGATGCGTTAAGGAATCTTACAAGCTATTCATTCGTTTATCTGTCAACTCACGGAGATGTGGATGCGTTTGCTACAGGAGAGCGGGTTACCGATGGTAACAGGGAGAAATATAGGGCTGAGATGGATGCAGGCCAAGTGGGAAGGTCGTTTATGGCGTATAAAGTTGAAGGAAAGAGAACTTTTTATGGGCAGTTTTTTTATGTTACTAACCAATTCATAAATGCGCTTAATGGTCGTTTTGGCCATTCTATGGTTATTGTTTCAGCTTGCCATAGTTTAGTGGAGAGCCAGCCGATATTGTGTCACTCTTTTATGAATAAGGGCGTGTCTTCGTATTTCGGATATGATAATGATGTTGCATCAGAGTATACATATAATACTAATGCTAACTTGGTTAGACAATTAGTGTTGGGTCGTAATACGGGATATGCTTTTGATAGGGTGATTAGGAAGTATCCATATCAGGATTATAATGATGAAGATGGAAACTATTTATATACTACGGTTTATCGTATGGATGGAGCAAGAGATCTCTCGTTATTTGACAATCCTCCGGTGCCCACGGATGGCCTTGTGGCATATTATCCTTTCAATGGGAATGCCAATGATGAAAGCGGGAATGGAAATGATGGCATTCTGTCGGGTGACAATGTGCCTGTTATTACTACTGATAGGAACAATCTTCCCAACAGTGCATACGAATTCGGTGGCTATTATAATTACAACTGGATTAGAGTGCCGAACAGTGAATCGCTAATGTTTGATAAAGAGATGACGATATCATTTTGGATACAACAAAGCGAGTTTGCAGGCATGAATGGATGGATGAATTACTCTACAACCGACCCAGGGTTTGCCGCCATTTGTAAAGCTGGTGATGGAAACGCAACCTATCCAGGCCTCTACATCATGACCGGTATTGGCGAAAACGGAGAGGGAATTCATGTTAGTACAAACAACAGTAACGGGAATGCCCATTATCAAAGTAACCATAATCACAACATCAATTGTGACAAGAAAGACTATCTATTAGGTGATTGGCTTAATGTTATTCTTGTGGTGGATAATACTGACAAGATGTTGTATCTTGATGGTGTAAAAATGGCTTCTGATGAATTAAATGTAGAAGCCAACTTCACATCCATGAACGGACAAGACTTGTATATCGGTATTATGGCTGGTGGCAACATGACATATAGTATGAGTTTTGGTGCATGGTATCCTTTCTATGGCAAGATTGATGATATAAGAATCTACAACCGTGCATTGCCTTACAGAGAAGTGTATGCTTTGTATAAGGAGTGATTGTGAAAATTGGCTGTGTTGATGAGATAAGAGAAAACCGTATTCGGGTAGATAATTCACATACAAATCTGATTTTGTCCGTCCTTCCGCTCTAGAAGTGGAAGGACGGAATTGATATGTGGCAGCCGCAAAATGGATGGTGATTTGTATGTAATTTCAGTTTTTTGGCTATTTCAACAAGAATCTATAGATTTTTGTCGTATTTTTGAACAATCACTATTTTTTCTCTATTTTTGCCTTACTAAAATATAGTTTATAATGAAACAAATTATCACATTGTTGCTGTTTCTGCTCTTAATAATGCCAAAGTTGGTATCATCTCAAACCCAAGAAAAATACTATAAATCAGCCTTCAATGTCGCCTACCAAGCCTGCCCCGACATTCCTCAAGGCCTTTTGGAAGCCATTTCCTATACCAACACCCATTGCCATCACCTGACCGATGACAATTATTTTCACGACGGACCCGATGCCATGCCGCGCGCCTACGGCTTGATGGGCTTGGTGAAGAACGGTAAGAACTATTTCCGCGAGAATCTGCATGTGGTGTCGGAATTGTCAGGGATTGCAGAAGAAGAAATCTTGGAAAGTCCTGAGATGAATGTTTTGGCTTATGCCAAGTCTTTTGAGCGTTTAGCCAAAGAAAGCAAAGCTATTGAAATAAATGATTATCTTTCTGTCATCCAGCAACTTTCGGAACTGCCAATAGGGGATGAGAAGGATGTGTACCCTATGCAGTCCATGCTCTATTCAGTGTGCACTTTCTTGAATGATGCAAAGAAGGCGGAGCAGTTTGGCTTCCAGAAATACGACATTGACTTGAAAGCGGTTTTTGGTGAGCATTACGATATGCTTACTGCGCCCGAGTTGGGCGTTACGCGCAGTCCCGATTACCCGCCTGCCATCTGGGACCCTGCTCCGGAATGCAACTGGGAAGAGCGTACCAAAGAAGTGAGCGCAGTGGTCATCCATTACACGGAAGGTTCCTACGCAGGCTGCATCAGTTGGTTCAAGAACTGTGATGCGGAGGTTTCGGCGCATTATGTCATCCGCTCAGCTGATGGTCAAATTACCCAAATGGTGCTTGAAAAAGACAAAGCGTGGCATGCTCGTACAGCCAACGGGTATACCATCGGCATCGAACATGAAGCATATGGCAATGTATGGGAGTTTTTTACGGAGGAGATGTATCGGTCGTCGGCTGATTTGGTACGCAGCATTTGTTCTCGATATGAGGCGATTGAAGGGCGGCGTACCCACGATCGCGACACTTTGGACAACGGCTTTTGCCTCAATAATGGCCTTTACAACCTCGGCGGTGAAGGGGCTTGCGTCCAAATCCGAGGGCATCAACATTATCCCGACCAGTCGCACACCGACCCGGGTCCATATTGGGACTGGAACTATTACTACAAGCTCATCAACGAAGGAACCCCTACGATTGTCCTTGAAGGCGAAGAAGGCCGTTTCGACCTTCAGAATTACGATAATGACGAGCGCATTATTTGGGTGATTCGTGGCCCTGAAGAATCAACTATTCAGTTGGATTTCAGCAATTTTAGCTTGGAGACGGATTTCGATTTCCTCTGGATTTACGATGGCGACAATGTCTATGCCCCAAAGATTGGCCGTTGGAATACGCAGAGCCCAGGCATGGTGCAATCGTCGTCCAATGTGATGTGCGTGGAATTTCGCTCCGATTGTGCCACCACCTCCACGGGTTGGGAAGCTTCATGGAAGGCTTTGGTGCCAGGTAGTTCAATTCCCGAAATCGCAAACGAAAGCGGAGTTTATCCAAATCCTACCAGTGGCATGGTTACGATTCGTACCGAAGACATGAACTCTGGGATTCTGACTGTTTATGACCTTTATGGCAACCAGATGGTGCCTTTGATTCGATATCATAAGAGTGTTACTATTGATACAAATTCATGGCCTTCAGGTATTTATATTGTCAACTATGGCTCATCCACCACGATGGGGAAGGCAATGAAATTAGTGAAGCTCTAATTGGCATTTGAAACAATAATCGCCATCTTGTTGCGTTCATCAAGGGAATTTTCCTATTTTTGCACTCTATTTTAATAAAGGAATGAGAAACTACTCCATTATAAGCAAAGCCCTGTTGTTTTTTTTGGCCGTAATTTGGTCGGCCATTGCAATGGCGCAGGAACCTTGCGAAATCACTTGCAATGCTGAGATGCCCGTTTGCAGCGAAAGTAATGTGACGCTCAGTGTACCCAACAATTATTTGTATTCTTTCTTGTGGTCACCGGGCGGACAGACAACCAATAGCATTACCGTTCATCCCTACGAAACAACGACCTATAGCGTTGAAATCCGTGAGACGGAGAGCAATACTTTGGTTTGCCAGAATGAAATCACGGTGGAAGTGAAACCTCGTTTTGAGGTCGCTTTCCGACAAGTGAAACTTACATGTAGCAACAACTATGAAGAAAACGGAAGAACCGCCCAGGTGCTGGCTTCCGTCGACTCTACCTCGCAGGTTTACGCTCCGCCTTTTGAGTATGTGTGGTATAATTCTCATAGTGATTTGACGGATGATGATCCTCTTTCGCCCTTGCATATTTCACCTGGGAATCCGAATTGGGCAATCGGACTTGAAGCCTACCATTATTATTTCATCAGGGTGACGGACAATCGTGGCTGTACCCAAACCGACAGCGTTAAGTTGAAAGCCTATCCCAACCCCGTGGTTGAAATTTCTACAGACCCTGGAGATACGGTATATCTGCAAAACCCGCATGTTACCTATTCCTTCGAGAATCTTTCAGCCGACACATTGGATATCAGCAACTTTTATTGGATTCTCAACCAACAATACAATATCACCTCAACCTTGGAGGAACCACGTTTCACCTATGTGGAGACAGGCGACTTCAGCACAGAGTTGAAAGTGTATAACCCCCAAGGCTGCGACACGACTTATCTTCGCTCTGTCAGGGTGGAGCCTGTGAAGCTGAAGATTCCGAATGTGTTCACTCCCAATGGCGATGGCACCAATGACTATTTTATCATCACCATTGACCAAGGTAGTGACTTAAATGGCGGTGGGGATAACAACGGTAGAAGATCTAGAGGTGATGGCGATTCAGCGTTGGAATATGAAGGTTATGAGCCTTTGAACAGCTATTATGAAAAGGCCGACTTGACCATCTTCAACCGTTGGGGTCGCGTCGTCTATCAATCCAGCGATTACCATAATGATTGGGATGGCGGCGGATTGTCGGATGGCACCTATTTCTATGTGCTGAAATGCAAAGGTCTGAAAAACGATGCCACCTACCAAGGCTCTGTGATGATTATCAAATCCCAAAGACAATGAAAAACTTTCTGAATATCAAATATTTGCTTTCCGTTGTCATTATGTCTTTATGCGTGATGACTTCTTGTGATGACAAAAGTGAAGGCAATCTCTCCACCGACTTGGTGACCAGCCCCAAATCGGCTACCCAAACCTCCAACAAACAAGCTGCCATCAAGTTTGACAAGGAAGAACACGATTTCGGCACACTCCTCCAAGGTGAGGTGGTGACCTATTCTTTCCATTTCACCAATACGGGTAACATGCCATTGATTATCAGTGAGGTGGGTTCAAGCTGCGGTTGCACGGTAGGCGACTATCCCCGCAAGCCCATCGAGCCGGGTAAGACGGGCGATATCAAGGTGTCGTATAACAGCGCAGGACATCATGGTTTCCAAAGCCGCTTCCTAACGGTGATGTCGAACACCAATCCTGCAAAGACCACGCTGCGCATCAAAGGCACAGTGCAAACACCTGATCAATACTAGTCGAGAGTTTAGAGTTGACAGGTGAGTAACGAATCGTTCGGAAATCTTAAATCTTGAATCTTAAATCTTAAATCTACAAAAATGAACAATTTACTTACAATCTTATTGTTTGGCGGAACAGCTACACAAGGTGCAGCAGGTGCTGAAGGCGCTCAAGGCGGTGGCTCCCCATGGTCAAGCCTCATTTTTATTATCCTACTCATCGTCGTTTTCTGGCTGTTCTTTATTCGTCCGCAGTCAAAGAAGGCCAAGGAAGAGCAAAAATTCCGCGAAGGTCTGCAAAAGGGCGACAAAGTGGTCACCATCGGTGGCTTCCACGGTAAGGTGGTCGAAGTGAAGGACACCACCGTGGTCATCTCTCTTGCTCCCAACACAGAAGTGGAAGTGGAGAAGAGTGCCTTGGTTCAAAACGCCAGCCGCGTAGGCCAAGCCTAATCTAATCATCGGAGCGGTTTGACATGACGGACGAGTTGAATCGTATCAAACAGAAGGTGGAACGCACCAACAAGCATTCCGCCTTCACTTTTCTCATTTTTTTGGTCATTTCCACCGCAGCGTGGTTTTTGGTCAAATTGTCGGAGGACTATGTCACACAGACCACTTTTCGTGTGCTGATGGAGGGGGTGCCAACCGATAAATGGGTTTCTTCGGATGAACAATCCGTAAAGATGTCGCTCAATATCGATGGTTTCCATACTTTGAGGTACAAGATGATTCGTGAGCCCAACCGTTTTGTCAGCATTCCCCTGAATGAGGTGCCTTTTCGCCTTGAAAATGGCAATACCTATTCTTTCAGCAGCCAGTATGTGGCCGAAAAAGTGGCTGAAAAGCTCAATATCAACGCGTCTGACATTACCATGAACGACGCGAAGGTTTATTTCACCATGGATGCACTGAAGTCGAAAGTGGTCCCTGTTGTTTTGCAATCCCGCATCACGACCGAACGCCAATATGACATTTATGGGATTCCCATGCTCGAGCCTTCGTCAGTGACGGTTTTCGGATCACAAGAGGTTGTCGATTCCATCAAAATGGTGAGAACGGAGTTGCTGACCCGCGACAATGTAAGTCAGAGTTTTAGCGCAACCGTGCCGCTCGACTTGTTAGACGGACGCATTCACTCTGATGTCAAGAAAGTGAAGGCAGATGTGCAGGTGGAGAAGTTCACCGAGATGGATGTTGAAGTGCCCATCAAGATGACCGATAGCCTGAAGATGCGATTCTTCCCCGAGACCATGACGGTGAAATGCCTCGTGGCCATGCGCGACTATACCTCTATCACTCCTGAGAGCTTTACGGTATCTGTCGACAAGCAGCAACTGAAAGCCATGCAACCTTTGTTGGATGTGCGTCTTGCTTCATGGCCGCCCACCGTCCAAATTCTCAGCACTCGTCCCGACAAGGTGGAATACCTCATCGTGCAATGAAAAAAGTCGCCATCACCGGCAATATAGGCAGCGGCAAATCGTGGGTTTGCGAGCTGTTCAAGCAACGACTCGGTATTCCTGTATACAACAGCGACGATGCTGCCAAGCAGATGTATTTCCTGCCCGAGGTGCGCCAACAATTGGTGAAACGCTTTGGTGAAGCGTTTTATCTTTCTGATAAAGAGTTAAATAGGAAAATTATCGCAGATCTGATTTTCCATGATGAAAAAGCCCAATCCGACTTGGAAGGCATTCTCTATCCCGCCTTGTTCGTCGACTTTGAGCAATGGATGAAAAAACAAAATGCTCCATATGTTTTGTTTGAGTCGGCATTGGTCTTTGAAAAGCGACTGGAAAAACGGTTTGATGCCATCGTGATGGTTTCGGCATCGGAAGCCACTCGCCTTCGCCGTGCCATGGAACGCGACCATTGCGATGAGGCAACCGTCCGAGCACGCATGGCCAAACAATGGCCTGAAGAAGGCAAACGCCTGCTTGCCGATTATGTCATCTGGCATGAAAAAGACGACGAAGACGAGGCACTCCTTGAACAGATTATGCGCCTGCATAAGTTTTGCGGACTAAATCCGCAATGAAGAAAAGTTTTTCTTGTTAGTAAGCTTTTTTTTCGTATCTTTGTCCCAAATCTGAGAATCTTCGATTGTGAAGAGGTAAAACCTTTACTTCGACAAGCTCAGTAGACATGATTTTGAATCTCAAATTTGAAATTTAGATACTAGATATGGAGAAATTATTGCTTTTAGGCGATGAGGCCATTGCACAGGGCTTCATCGACGCAGGCGGCTCGGCCATCAACAGTTATCCGGGCACGCCTTCAACCCAAATCACAGAGTATGTCATCAACTCGAAACAAGCCAAGGAACTTGGTGTGATTGCCAACTGGTGCGCCAACGAGAAGACTGCCCTTGAGGCCTCCATTGGCGTGGCTTACGCTGGCAAACGCGCCATGACCTGCATGAAGCATGTGGGTCTTAATGTCTGCGGCGACCCCTTCATGAATGCCGCTATCATCGGCACCAAGGGTGTCCTCGTCGTAGTCGCCGACGACCCGAGCATGTTCTCGTCGCAGGACGAGCAGGACAGCCGCTACTATGGTCACTGGGCCATGATACCTATGCTGGAGCCTTCCAACCAACAGGAAGCTTACGACATGGTACACTACGGTTACGACTTGAGTGAGAAACTCGGCACGCCGGTGCTCTATCGCATTCCAACCCGTTTGGCTCACAGCCGCGCTGGTGTGGTGCGTAAGCCCGTTCGCCCGCAGAATGAGCTCACCGAACCCGCCGACGCCAAGTCTTTTGTGCTGTTGCCAGCCAATGCCAAACGTCTCTATCGCGATCTCATCGATAAGCAACCCGCTTTCACTGAGGCTTCGGAGACCTCGGGCTTCAACAAATTTATCGATGGCCCGAAGAAGAACATCGGTATCATCACTACGGGTATCGCCTACAACTACCTGATGGAGAACTTCCCAGGCGGTCAATGCCCCTATCCTGTCGTCAAAGTGACGCAATATCCGTTGCCTTACGATATGATTAACAAGCTCTACGACGAGTGCGACGAAATTCTCGTCCTCGAAGACGGTCAGCCTTTTGTGGAAGAGCATATCAAGGGTTTCCTCGGCAAGGGTAAGAACGTCATGGGCCGCTTGGATGAGACCATCCGCCGCGATGGTGAACTGAACGCCGAAAAGGTGGCCAAGGCTCTTGGCATGGATGTGCCTGTAATGTATAAGGTGCCGGAAGTGGTTACCAACCGTCCACCTGCGCTCTGTCAGGGCTGCCCGCATGTCGACAGTTACAACGCTCTGAACGAGGTTATGGCCAACCATAAGGGTGGTAAGGTGTTCGGTGACATCGGTTGCTACACCTTGGGCTTCAACATGGGTGCCATCAACACCACCGTGTGTATGGGTGCCTCCATCACCATGGCAAAGGGTGCCAGCGAGGTGGGTATCTTACCGAGTGTGGCTGTCATTGGCGACGGTACCTTCGGTCACAGCGGCTTGACGGGCCTCATGGACTGCGTCAACGAGAAGGCCAACGTTGTGGTCATGATTCTCGACAATGACATCACCGCTATGACGGGAGGTCAGCCTTCATCGGCACACAACAAGATTCGCCGCATCTGCGAAGGCCTCGGTGTAGAGCCTGAACATATCCGCGACATCATCCCGTTGCCCAAGAACCACGAAGAGAACGTGAAGATTATCGAAGAAGAGGTGAATTATAATGGTGTGTCGGTCATCATCCCGCACCGCACCTGCATCGTGGAACTCAAAAAGCACATGAAGAAGTAACTATGGCCTATAGCCAATGGCCTATGGCTGCCACAACGAAAGGCAAACCATAGGCCATAAGCCATGAGCCATAGTTGATAAAGCAACCATAAAATATTGAAGTTTACATCTAAATTACAGAAACAATGAAAAAAGATATAGTACTATGCGGCGTGGGTGGTGACGGCATCGTTTCGGTGGCCAAGATTATCTCTGACGCTGCTCTCAATATGGGCATGAACCTGAAACAATCCGAGATTCACGGCATGTCGCAGCGTGGCGGTTCGGTGTTCTCGCACCTTCGTATCTCCGACAATGAGATATTTGCCGATGTCATTCCGGAAGGCAATGCCGACATCATCCTGTCTTCTGAGCCTATGGAAGCCTTGCGTTATCTACCTTGGCTGAGCAAGGAAGGCTGGGTCATAACCAACAACGATCCCTTCGTCAACATCAGCAACTATCCTGATATGGAGAAGATCAACGCTGAGTTGGGCAAACTTGAACATGTCGTTTCCTTCAATGCCAACGAGATTGCAAAACAGTTGAAAGCCCGTTCCAACATGGTGTTGCTGGGTGCCACTGTGCCTTATCTTGGCATCTCCATGGAGAAGGTCGAGGAGGCCATTGCCCACATCTTCGGCAAGAAAGGCCAGGAGGTCGTCGACCTCAACATCCAGGCTGTGCGTGCTGGTTACGCTCAGGCCACGAAATAATCTGTTGTAGAGACGCAATGCTTGCGTCTCCAAAAAAGAAAATGCCCGATTGGTTTTCCAGTCGGGCATTTTCGTTGTCATTTTTCACCCCATTTGAGCGGGTAATTAAGACAAGTACAGTAGGCTGTTTCTCTCAAATAAAACCGGATGACCCTTTCTTGCCCGTCGCTGCCCAAGAAAGAATAGGCGTCAAGCCAGCCGTAATGCACGCCATTCTCGGTGTTGTGCACTACAGCAATCGGATGAACGGAATCGTAAAAAACGTGTATGCCTCGTTCCCACCAATAAGCGTCTGTTATGTTTGGGTTGTCGCTGCTGAGGATGCAAATCTGCCAATCATTCATAGTTTGGATGAAAGGGATGTCGTATTCGAAATAGACTTTCAGGTCGGTCGTCTTGTCTTGGTCAAGATCAATACAGAGGGTGTCCCAAGTCTGCACGGAGTCGGCATAACTATAACTTATGTTCAACGCAGGGTCGTATTTCTGATGTAGGATTTTGCCCGTTTGACCTCCGTATTCCACTTTGTGACAGGCGGAAAAACAACAGAGCCCCACAACAATTGGCAATACCAATGTAATTCTTCCCATTACGATAGGACTTTCTGGTTTTTCTTTAAAAACATTACAAACAGCACCAACCCCAGCACGGTGATGGCTGCGCCGATGCCGTAGCCAACAGGGCGGGGTAGGATGGAACCTAAACCACCGTCGGCAGCCTTGGCGACAAAGAGGAAACATCCCGTCACCATGGTCATGAAGAGGGCGGGGATAAGGGTGATGAGATACCACATCTTGCCTTTGTTCTTGGCCAAGTAGACTGAGATGGCCCAAAGTGTGACCGTAGCCAACACTTGGTTGGCCCAGGCAAAGTAACGCCAAATGACCTGGAAGCCTTTGGCATCGGAAATGCTGTAGACCAAGATGGCGGCAGTGACAACAAACATCGGTACAGCCACAATCAAGCGGTTCTTGATGGGTTTTTGGTCGTAGTGCATGAAATCGGCGATGATGAGTCGCGCCGAACGCAAGGCCGTGTCGCCAGAGGTGACGGCGGCACTAATGACACCAAGGATAGTGATGGTGGCAATGATAGGCGTGAACCACGTGTTGGCGATGACCCCCACAATGGCGGCACCGCTCTTGCCCGTCACGTCGACAACGCTGTCGGGACCAAAGAAATAAGCGGCGGCAGCAGCCCAGATGAGTGCAACCACGCCTTCTGTAATCATGGCACCATAGAAAATCGGGCGGCCTTGCTTCTCATTCACCATGCAACGCGCCATCAACGGCGACTGTGTGGCATGGAAACCAGAGATGGCACCGCATGCGATGCTGATGAACATCATCGGGAAGATGGGGTTGTTGGCCGCATCGGGATGACGGTTCTGCATGCCGCTCCATAGCTCAGGGATTTCAGGCTTATAAATGAGGAAAGCCACAAAGATGGCCACAGCCATGCCCAACAGCAGGATGCCGAAGATGGGGTAGATCTTGCCGATGACCTTGTCGATGGGTAACAGGGTGGCAATCAGGTAGTAAGCCAAGATAATGCCAATCCAGATATAAGGATTCCAGCCCTGTGTAAAGTGTGCGTTGAGTAAGGTGGCAGGTGTATTGACAAACACCACGCCGACCAAAATCATCAAGATGATGGTGAAAGCACGCATGACTTGCTTCGCTCCATTGCCCAAATAAGTGCCGTGGATTTCGGGCAGGCTAGCGCCTTTGTCGCGGAGAGAAATCATTCCCGCGAGGTAGTCGTGGACGGCACCGGCGAAGATGCTACCCAACACAATCCAAAGGAAGGAGGCCGTGCCAAACTGTGCGCCCATGATGGCACCGATGATGGGCCCAACACCCGCGATGTTCAAAAACTGAATCAGGAAGATACGCCAAGGTTTCATCGGAACATAGTCGACACCGTCGGCCATGGTGGTGGCGGGAGTGGCGCGTTGTGGGTCGGCACCGAAGAGTTTCTCAACGAGTTTTCCGTATACGAAATAGCCGAGGATGAGTACGGCCAAAGCGATAAAGAAAGTGATCATAATACACGTTTTTATATGGCTGCAAAAATACGTTTTTTGAAAAACATATTGTAAAGTCATCACAAAAAAACAAAAGCGGCCTGAAAGATTTCAAGCCGCTAGATGGTTTGTTCGTATCATACTTAGTCGTCGTACTCGAGGACACGGAATTTTTTGTCAAACTTGATTTCCAGTCGGTTGCTCAACTCAATCTCCCAATCTCTTCTGTCCTTGTCGATTTTGACAATGTCTTCGTCGGGGAAACTGGCTTTCACATAGTTGGCGATCTCGACGGGGATGAGCTCGGCAGGCACGCTGGTGTAGATGTTGGAGTGCTTGCAATCGATGTTTTTCCATTCTCCTTTGCGGGTGAAGTCGATTTCCGTTCCATCGCTTAGTCTCACCTCGTATTCGCCATCATCGCGTTGGGTGAACAGGATGGTGGCTTTGGGGAAATAGGTGCTCACAAATTGTTGAATGGCTGGAGTCGGGTCTTTGGCTAACATGGCCAAAAACATGGTGATGATGGTTAATGTTTTCATTGTGTTAGTTTTGTTTTGTTTAGTATGGTAATTATTCTTTCTTTCCGCCGAATTCCATCAGATATGCCTTCAGGAATGCGTCGATGTTTCCATCCATAACACTCTGAACATCAGAGGTCTGGTAGTTGGTGCGGTGGTCCTTAACGCGGCGGTCGTCGAAGACGTAGGAGCGAATTTGGCTGCCCCATTCGATCTTCAGTTTGCCTGCCTCGATCTTGTTCTGCTCCTCCATCCGGTGGCGCATCTCGCGGTCGTAGAGTTGTGACTTCAAGAGGCGCAAGGCGTTCTCGCGGTTCTTGGGTTGGTCGCGGGTTTCGGTGTTTTCAATGAGGATTTCCTCTTCCTCGCCCGTGTAGGGGTCTTTGTATTGGTAGCGCAAACGCACGCCCGACTCCACCTTGTTCACATTCTGTCCACCGGCGCCGCCGCTGCGGAAGGTGTCCCACGATAGACGCGACTGTTCAATCACAATCTCGATGGTGTCGTCGACGAGTGGTGTGACAAACACCGAAGCGAACGAGGTCATGCGTTTGCCTTGGGCATTGTAAGGGCTGACGCGCACCAAACGGTGAACGCCGTTCTCGCCTTTCAGGTAGCCGTAGGCATAGTCGCCTTCGATCTTCATGGTCACCTGCTTGATGCCGGCATCATCAGCTTCCAAGAGGTTGGAGATGGTGAGTTTGTATTTGTGGTTTTCGGCATAACGCATATACATACGCATGAGCATCTGTGCCCAGTCTTGGGCTTCGGTGCCGCCCGCACCCGCGTTGATTTTCAGCACGGCGCTCATCGGGTCGGCCTCCTCACGCAGCATGTTCTTGAACTCCAGGTTCTCCACGATTTGGATGGTGGCGTTGTATTGCTCATCCACTTCCTCCTCGGTGGCTTCGCCTTCCTTGGCAAAGTCGAAGAGCACGGTGAGGTCGTTGCCGGCGTCTTCGGCTTCCTTATAGCCGTTGAGCCAGCCCTTCACCTCACGCACCTTCTTCATGGTGGCTTCGGCGGCCTTGGGGTCGGCCCAGAACTGCGGGTCTTGCGTCTTTTCGTCTAATTCTTGTGCTTCGATGGTACGTCTGTCGACGTCAAAGATACCTCCTCAAGGCATCAATCCTCTTACATAAATCTTTAAGTTGGTCAGCAGTGATCATAATATAATAAGGTGTTGTTTTAAGACTACGGGACTTCGAGACGCGTGACCTACTCCCCCTTGAAAGGGGGCCGGGGGGATTAAAAACTCGCGTCTCGCAGTCTCGTGTCTTTATTCTTTATTTTCGGGCTGCAAAGGTAGTAATTTTATGGAGAATTTGTATTTTTGCCCTGATTAAAAGCTTATCCTATGAAAAGACATTTCCTTTTGTTATTGATGGTCTTTGGCGTTTTAGGACTGAATGCCCAGACCTTTACCTATGGCGACTTAAACTATGAAGTCAACTACGGCGGGACTTCCGTCACCGTGTTGGATCATGTCGACGGCACCGATGCCACGGGCACCTTGACCATCCCCGATCATGTGGTTTATGGCGGAAATACATACGCTGTCACCATTATTGACAGCTATGCTTTTAGCTATTGCAGGGGACTGGAAGGCACTTTGGTTCTTCCCAACACCCTTGAGGAAATTGGTGACGATGCCTTTGACTACTGTGGTTTTACTGGCGTCGTGACCATTCCCGCTTCCGTGGAATGGATTGGCTACACGCCTTTCTATGGCTGTGATGGCATCGAGGGCTTTGTGGTGGACCCCGCCAACGAGGATTACGACTCGCGTGACAACTGCAATGCTGTTATCTCGTCTTATAGTAATGAGCTGAAATTTGGATGTAAGAATTCGACCATTCCCAATGGGGTTGAATCCATTGCTGAAGATGCCTTTAACCGTGTCAGTGGGCTGACTTCCATCAGCATCCCCAGTTCGGTGACTGAAATCGGTGGATGGTCGTTCTGGTTTACCGGGCTGACGAGCATTAACATCCCGAGTTCTGTGACCTACATTGGTGTGAACCCTTTTGCAGGTTGCGCTGAACTGGAAGAAATTGTTGTTGAGGACGGTAATCCCGTCTTCGATTCCCGAAATGGTTGCAATGCCATCATCAGGACAAATGCCAACGAACTTATTACAGGATGCCAAAACACGGTGATTCCTGATGATGTGACCCGTATCGGCAACAACGCATTCTATTATTGCAGCACACTCACAGGCGAGTTGGTGATTCCTGAACAAATCACTTCTATTGGACATTATGCCTATGAAAAATGTACAGGTCTGACGGGCTCTTTGGTCATCCCAAATACCGTCGTTTATCTTGGCGAATCTGCTTTTGCGAATTGCACAGGTTTCGATGGTACCTTGACCTTGAGCGAAAACTTGACTTACATAGGTGGCTGGACTTTTGAGGAATGCGCAGGCTTCACCGGCTCCTTGGTGATACCTGATTTGGTGACAGAAATTGGTTCAAGTGCGTTTGAAGGCTGCCATGGTTTCGACGGCAAACTGACGCTTCCCAAGGGCTTGAATTATGTTGGTAGCTTTGCTTTTGCAAGTTGTTCGGGCTTCACAGAGGCGGTAGTTTGGGCTGAGACGCCCCCAACACTTGACATGTATCCCTTTGGCGGCTTTGGCTGTACCACCCTCATGGTACCTTGCGGATGCGTTTCAGTGTATGAGAACTCTGACTGGAGCGAGCAGTTCACCAACATCGTTGATGATTGCACGGCTGTTTCTGAAAACGGTGACAACAGTATATCGGTTTATCCCAATCCAACTCATGGCATGGTGAGAATCGAAGCAGAGGGCATTATCAACCTTTGCATTTTCAACATTTTGGGCGAAAAGGTGTTTGAAAGCGTGGTTTCTGGCGATGCTTTGGAGTTTGATTTCAGTGGCTATAACTCTGGGGTTTATCTGATTAGGATGGAAACGGCGAAAGGTGTTGAGACCAAATTGGTTACTGTTGAGTAATACCTATGCGGATTAACAAGTACATAGGACTGTTTTTTGCGCTTGGTTTTTTGTTTGCTTGTCATCCTATTCCTCGTGATGCAAGGCAAGCCGCCCGTGACGCTTTGGAAAACGCCCATATCCAGTTGGATTCGGGTAATAAAATGGATGCCATGCGTTTGTTCAAGGAGGCTGAACATTACGGTCTATTGGCAGACGACACGCTGACTTTGGCTTATGCGCGATTCAATATTGCGAGATGCTTGGGTGAATATGCCAATGAAGTGGAGCTCTTTTCGCTATTAAAGGCTGCCGACGAGGGTTTTGGCGACAATTACACTGAACGCGCCAAGGTGATGACCTTTTGGGGCGATTATTACCAATTCCACAGGCAATTCGACAGCGCGGAGGTCTATTTGAATCGCGCGATGGACTATGCGGAAAGAAGTGGTTCAGTGGATGCGAAACGCTGTGCCTTGTCTGCTTTTCATGTGAAGTGCTTCAATGCCAAGGAATACAAAAAGTCAGGCGACTACTTGCAGCAGTACTTTCAGACCTACCCTCCTGATCCAAGCGATAGCGTGTTGATGTATTATTACCACAATATGGGGAATGTCTATTATGAGATGGGTAACATGGATTCGACGGCTTATTATTACGGTCGCTTGGAGGAAATTCTAACCCGTGAAGAACCAGATTGTTCAGCACAAAACGAAAGTGCATGGTTTTATGGCGCACTTGCCAATTTTGCCGAGATGCGCGGTGATTTTGAGAAGGCATGCGAGTACATGTATTGGTACGAAAAACATGATGCGCATTACGACATAGAGCAGCAGAAAAACAACCTCGCACTCATCAGCCAGAAATACGATACCGCGGTGATGCAGAACGAGTTGAACGAGAAGATCATTCACAAACAGCGTGTTATCATTTTCATTAGTGGAATAGCAGCTTTGGTTTTGTTGGCCTTCTTAATCTCGCAAATCCGATTGGCGCGCAACCGCAAACGGGAAGCTGAAATCAACGCCGAACTGTTCCACTTCAAGCAACAGAGCCAAGCCTTGGCGCAAAAGGATGCCGAGCATGAGCAAATCCAACAGGACTATGCCGACCGTCTTTCGGAGGCTTTGGACAAGGAGCAACAAACAATGATGCTATTGGACATCTACTTGAACAACAGCAAGAAAGCCAACCATCTCAATGACTTGGAGCATTCCGTTTTCGGCAAAAAAGACCATTGGAAGGCCATGCTCGCTGTGGTGGAGGAGAAATACCCTGGCCTTTGGAAAACCCTAGGGCAAAAGTACCCCGACTTGGACGAAGACGAGAAGAAATCCTTCATCCTTTCTCATTTCAAGGTCTCGCGACAAGAGGAAGCAGATTATCTTGGTACCACCGTTGGGATGGTGGACAAACTGCGTGGGCGGGTAAGGAAGAAGATGGAAAGACATGAATAGTTCTTTGTTTTTACACGAATTGCCATGAAATGAACACGAATTTTCAAAAATTGAAATTAATGAACAATTCGTGATAAATTAATGATAATTAGTGTTTTAAAAAAGGAAACGATTTTTCCATGAAGAATTTAGAAAGGACTTCTCCTTGAAAAAGTTTGGAATGAATTGGGATCCAACTTATTCATGCCCAAAATATTACAACTTTTCAACCCCAGAAAAGTTTGGAACGGTCTTTCAAACACTTGACAAATGCGATAGTTTTGCGTCATGTCACAAAACGGTGTTTTCATCCGTCTTATTGACCACTGACCATTCCAAAACAAATCACCATGAATAAAAAACTGTATTACGTTTTGCTGCTGACGCTCGCCATTCCAGGCTTGGCGTTTCCGCAGAATCCTATCAACATTGATGAGTACAAGGTCATTGACCAAAGCCGTTTCATCATCACCTACGAAGCGATGATGACAGACGACTCACTGAAACCTACCAAACACAACTACGACCGCCTCATCCTGATGGTGGGTGACTCCATTTCAAGATGTTACAGCAACACCATGCACCGTTTTGATTCCGCCTTCACGGTAAGCAATCGAAAAGGCCATGACAGTTATAAAAGCATGAGCCATTTCGTTGTGGATTCTGGCGGCGTTTGGGTGCCCGATGTGTACAAGTATTACGGCTCAAAACGGATGACGATCATGCACCGGATAGATGAGGCTCGGGTGCCGATTTATCTGTACGATGAGCCTTTGGACTTGATGGACTGGAAGATGTCGTTTGGAACAAAGGAAATCCTTGGCTATCCGTGCTTCAAGGCCGAGTGCGACTTTCGTGGACGGCATTGGACGGCTTGGTTCACGATGCAGATTCCCGTGAAAGACGGGCCGTGGAAATTCGGTGGCTTGCCCGGACTGATTCTCGAAATGGAGGAATCGAGAGGGCATTACGCTTTCCGCTGCATTGGTATTGAAAACCAGAAAAAACCGATGATTTGGTATGATGGGCCTCGTTTTGAAGATTATCAGCGTTGCACCCGTGCTGATGTCATGAAGCAAGAGGAGGATTATCATGCCGATTTTATTGGCTATATTCGGATGGCGAATCCTGGTATCAAGATACATATCGCCAAAACGGACGCTTCTGGCAAATATGCTGGTTCAGAGGAAGCTCCCGAAGGCTATAAAAAAGCGTTGCCTTATAACCCTGTGGAATTGGAGTGAAGAATTGAAAATCATAATATTATGACTAAAAACGCCCATTTCGTTTTGTTGCTGATATTCGCCGTTTCGCGTTTGGCACTTTCGCAGCCGCCCGTCAACCTTGATGAATACAAGGTTCTTGACCAAAGCCGCTTCATCGTCACATACGAAGTGATGATGACCAAAGACTCGCTGAAACCTACTGAGCACAAATTTGACCGTCTTGTTTTGATGGTAGGCGATTCAATTTCAATTTGTTACAGTAACACCATGCACCGATTTGACTCCGCATATACAATAAGGTGTGCGCATAAAGGAAGGGATTCTTATCAAGGTCTCCGTCATTTCGTTGGGGAAAACGGAGATGTCTGGGTACCAGATGTTTACAAGTATTATATTAAGAAGCAGATGACGGTTATGCATCGGATGGAGGTGCCAGGAAACTTTGTTCCAGTTTATCTGTATGAAGAACCATTGGACTTGATGGACTGGAAGGTGTCGTTTGAGACGAAGGAAATCCTTGGTTATCAATGTTTCAAGGCCGAGTGCGACTTCCGTGGACGGCATTGGACGGCTTGGTGTACGATGCAGATTCCCGTGCAGGACGGCCCGTGGAAATTCTGCGGCTTGCCCGGACTGATTCTCGAAATGGAGGAATCGCATGGGCATTATGCTTTCCGTTGCATTGGCATCGAGACGCGAAAAAAGCCGATTGTATGGTGTAATAGTGTTGATTATCAATCTTGTACGCGCACTGATATCGTCAGGCAAATGGAGGATTATCATGCCGATTGGAATGCCTATGTTCGTAGGGTCTTTCCAGGAAAAATTGTGCGTGCCAAGAATGATGGTTCTTTTGAAAAAGTATCTGTGGGTGAAAAGAAAGTGTTGCCTTATAACCCAGCGGAATTGGAATAATTGATATGAAACGGCTTGTTTTTCTGATAATTAGTATTTTCTTCGGCGTTCAAGCCTTCGCCCAAACGACCATTTCCGGCGAGGTAAACAACGAGAAGAAACAGCCGGTCTTCAATGCCTCGGTGATGTTGTTGCGCGTCACGGACAGCCTGCCGATGGCCTATACCTTTACGGATGAGAAAGGTCATTATCAGTTGGTTACGCAAAGCGAAGAAGCCAAACTGCTCATTGCGGTTTATGGCTTCAACCTGAAGCGACAGTTCAAGGAGGTGGAAAACAAGACACAGACTGTCGATTTCATGGTGCAGGAAGAGGCATTGCAACTGAAAGAAGTGAGCGTGAAGTCGGAGAAGATTTGGGGTGGCAACGACACGGTGAACTATGTGGTGGATGCCTTTCGCGACACAACGGACATTGTCATTGCCGATGTGCTGAAGAAGATGCCTGGCATCGAGGTGAAGGACGACGGCAAGGTGGAATACAAGGGCAAGCCCATCTCCAAATTCTACATCGAGAACATGGACATGCTGCAAGGCCGCTACAACCTCGCCACCACCAGCATCTCCGCCTCCGATGTGGCCTCGGTGCAGGTGATGGAGAACCATCAGGAGGTGAGGGCGCTGCAAAACATCCAGTTCTCGGACAATGTGGCTCTCAATATCAAATTGAAAGAAAACGCCAAAGGCACCTTTGCCTTGATGGCTGACCTTGGCGCGGGCTGGGCCGACAGTCTGCAATACGAAGGCAGCCTAACGGGGATGTTTTTCGCGAAACGCAACCAGTTTCTCGGTACCTTGAAGGCCAATAATGCAGGTATCAACCTTGTTGACAACGAGAATGTTACGGTTTATCCGATGGCCTCGATGGTCAAGCCGAGCGCGCCAGGCATTTCGGGAGTGCGGCACACGATGAACCGCTCTCAAGGGATTACCCTCAACAGCCTCCACAAACTGAAAAACGACGCAGATATCTCTTTCAATCTCCTTGTTGGAGGCGATCGCAACCGCAAGTCGAGCGAGTCGCACACGCTTTATTTCCTTCCCGACGACACGCTCAACCTCGTTGAGCGGATGCAGTCGTTGGAAACGGCCAGAATGCTCGAAGGAAGCATCAACTACAATCTCAACAAAGACTTGGACTATCTGACAATCAGCCTCATCGCTTCAGGGCACCGCAACTGGGGTGAGGGCTTGGTAGACAATGGCGAACTGATTCGGCAGGAGGAAAACTACCAGTCGCTGTGCGCCAAGGCCAACATCCATTGGATTCGCAAGAGTCGCCGCGACCCGGAAAGTGGCATAGAGTTCAATTCCACCACGAGTTATGGCACTTTGCCCTACGGACTGCAAGTCGCACCTGGCTGCTTCCCAGAAGTCCTCAATGGAGGCGAAGATTATGCAACAACCATACAAAACATAGGTTTCCAGTCCTTTAAGAGCGAGAATTTCCTTCGATTTCTTACCAGCGTGGTCTGGAAACGATTACGCATCATGCCTTATTTCAATTTCAGCATGGAGGAGCAAGCGCTTAATTCGAGCCTCACTGGGCAAAATGCAGATGGTTTGACTATTCAGTTTGCAGAAAACCAATTCAGCAATGACATCCGATGGCACAAATACCAGCCTGCTGCAGGTGCCTATTTCACCTACGATCGTCGGCGCGTGAATGTGACACTAATGGTGCCTGTACAGTTGCGTTACCTGCAATTGGACGACCGCATCGTCAACGGTTCCGACCCACAAATCAAGGTTTTGTCCCAGCCTTCGCTTTCGTTCCGTTATGATTTCAGCCATAACTGGAAAGTGAGCACCAAGATTGCCACCTACAACAACACCCCGAGTTTGCGGACGCTTTATTCGGGTTACATCTTGCAGAATTACAGAACTTTGTCGCACTACGACTGCCCTTTGGCCGACACCTACGGTGCCAACGGTTCGCTGACTTTTTCGTACAAGAATGTGATGAAATATGCTTTTGGTGACTTTTCGGTGAACTACAACCGCTACCGCAACGAGGTGATGTATGCACAAAGTTTTGAGGGCAACACTATGGTTGTCAATGCCGTGGAGCAGCCGAGTTGGGGCGATTATTTGTCCGTTTCATTATATACGGGCAAGGGTTTCAGTTGGAAGCGGCTGAACATCAACGCGAAATGTTCCTACGGATTGGGGCGCTCGCCGCATTTGGTTCAGAATCAGGTGGCCATCTATTACAATCAGGGCTGGAACGCCAACCTGACCGCCAGCATTGCTATCACGGACTACATCTTTTTCAACAACAAAGGCAGTTTTAGCCGGATGACTTCCTCGTTGGACGGTTTCAATGGCGACAGTCAGCCGATTGTGAGTCTCATCGACAACGCCAATTTGAGTCTGCTGTTGCCTTTCGGTTTGTCCGTCACGCCCTCGGTAGAGTTCTATCACACCCGTTCCGAAGGCCGAACGGACAATTTCGTGCTTTTAGATTGCAGCCTCGGTTACACCTTCCGCAAGGTCAAGTTTAGCTTGGATGTGAACAACATTCTTAATGCGGAGAGTTTTATTTATTCCTATTATTCTGGGATTTATGGGTATTATTCGGCATATTCGATTAGGCCGAGGAGTGTATTGTTGGGGGTGCGGTTTAAGGTGATTTGATGTTTTGATTTCCCAAACACAAAACTTTAGTGAAACTTTGTAATATTTTCCTACCTTTGTTGTCTAACATGATGAACGTTGCAACGAAAAACGCATTATGAACAACGACAAGGAACATCAGTTTGAACTTTTGGTGCGGCAGCACAAGCGGACCATCTACACGGTGTGCTACATGTTCTCGCATAACAAGGCCGAAATCGACGACCTGTTTCAGGAAATCCTCATCAGGCTTTGGAACGGCTTCGACAACTACGAGGGCAGAAGCACCGCGCAGACTTGGATTTATCGCGTCGCGCTCAACACGGCCATCAACCAGGACAAGAAGGAACGCCGGCGCATCGAGACCGTGCCGCTGACGGTTGACATCGACCCTTACGAGGCCGACGACCCCAAGACGCAACAAATCCGCGAACTCTACGACCGCATCTCGCGCCTCGACCTCATCGACCGAAGCCTCATCCTGCTTTGGCTCGAAGGCATCAGCTACGACGAAATCGGGGCGATCATCGGCATCACGCCGAACAATGTGGGGGTGAGGCTGGCACGCATTAAGGACAAATTGGTTAAAATGTCGAAAAACGAATGAAAGGGAATCATCATGGAAAAAAACGATAACAATAATCTCTCCGAACTGGATCAACTGAAGGCCCAATACGAAACGCTGAAGCAGCAGTTCGACCAACAGGAAATCGTCAATGATCGGTTGATGAAATCATCTATTGACCAAAGCGTCGGTTTTTATAAACGTAACCGGTGGGGCCAAGTCGTTTTGTACCCGTTGGCGGCACTTCTCGGAGTATTGATTATCAAATGGGATATGGGCAACAATCTCTCGGCAAAGGTGTTTTGGGTGGCTTTCTGCGCGATTTGTTTGGTCATAGAGTTGCTTCTTACTAGAAAATTGCAACTTAAGACCCTTGAAAACGACGATTTGCTGACCTTGTCAAATCAAGCTAGAGGTTTTAAAAGACTCTTCGCCACCTTTACGATTCTCAACTATTCCACTGGGCTCGTTCTGGTTTTGGGTGTGCTTTTGGGTTGGATAGGAAATGGAGGGCCGAATTTAGGCACGGTCATGGTTGTTTTTTGCATCGCGATTGTAATCTTTGTTCTTGTTGGAATCGCTGAAATCCGCTATAAGACCAAGCCTTGCGACGATATTATCCATCAAATAGAAGCCGCTGATACCTCTTGTGACAAGAAACCAAGATTGGATCCAAAGCAAAATTGGTCCTTCATCGCCATGATAGTGGTGTTTCTGGGCTTCGACATCTGGGGTGGTTATCTGATCGCTAAACATCTGAAAATAGTGGGTGATACCATTCACTACGAACGGGCAGAAGGTGATCTGTCCACAAAGGGTAGCCTCGAAATTTGGGAGGTTTATAATTGGATTAGTGTTCCAGATAAGGAGCTTTTTCTTGAAACAACCTTGGTGGAAGACAATGATTCTTTGGTGTATAGATGGTCGGCTGATACTACCGATCTCATGCTTTACACCTTGAAAAAGACGACGGAAGTCGGTCCTGCCATCAGTTCGGCGGTACTGGGTGGGAAGCCTTTGGTCAAACGACTGGATACTGGACCCTATAAAGAAGGGACATTCACAGCCATCATTCTCGAGTTGATGCCTGAAGCCACGATTATGTTCAAGCGGTTGACCGAAGAGGCACTATTACAGCCTCACCCCGTCAATATAGCAGTCGTTATTGACGGCCTGGTTTATCAAGATTGGCGCATCGCTAATGCTGTTTCAAGTGCTTTCTTTATCAACGCCAATCCCAATTGGTCGAAAGAAGAAGTGGAGGCCTTCTGCGAGCAATTGATAAAGCAGTAAATATAAAAAATCATGCATATCATCGAATTCTACAAATCATCAACTATGAAAAAAGTTATTATTATTGTTTTGGTACTAGTCGTTGGCTTCGCCTTCGAATCTCATGCACAAATTCTGTATCGCATTTCTGGCAATGGCCTTGAAACACCTAGCTATATTGTCGGCACTTACCATTTAGCGCCTGCTTCGTTCGCTGATAGCATTCCAGGTATGCGTCAGGCCATAGAAGAAACTACTCAAGTATGTGGTGAATTGGATATGATGGATGTTTTCAAACCTGAGAATGCCGCAAGCATGTTGCAGTCGCAGATGTTGCCAGAAGGGGTCACACTGTCCTCGCTACTCACTACCGAACAGCGTACGCGTCTGAATGCTTTGTTGCTTGAGGTATTGGGCACGAATCTGGATGATGAGGCTTATGCCGCTCAAGTGGAAAAGATGAAGCCTGTAGTTCTCTCCACAACGCTCTCCCTGGCAGCCTACATGAAGAAGACACAGTCATTCAATCCCATGGAACTGCTTGACAGCTATTTTCAGATGCTTGCCTTGCAGAACAGCAAAAGCGTCAAGGGGTTTGAAACCGTTGACTTCCAGATGGGAGTGCTTTACGGAGCAGAACTGCCAAAGCAGGTGGAAGACCTTATGTGTATGGTGGACCACTTTGAAGAGAGCACAAAATTGGTCGATCGGATCACGGATGCCTATTTTTCGCAAGATCTTCAAAGTTTAGAAGCGGTATTAGAGGAAGAGCTTGATGGTGAATGTGGTGGCTCCCCAGAGGATGAGGCTACCTTGATTGATAATCGTAACCGCAACTGGATCAAAATGATGCCTGGAATTATGGCAGAGCAGCCAACCCTCTTTGCCGTCGGCGCCGGACACCTCTGTGGGGAGCAAGGTGTACTGAAACTTCTCGAAGGATTAGGCTATGTTGTCGAAGGCGTTAAATAAAGGGAAAGAAAAAAATCGAAAAAACTCTCTTTTTTCTTGACAGTATCGAAAAAAGCCGTACTTTTGCAGTGTCTTAATAAACTAATACACTAAAACAAAATCGATACACAAAACAATCAATTATTTCATTCAGAAGGCAATAATACGGTTTCACCTTCGTTAAACATTCAATTAAACAGGAGTTTTTCACTTTCTACATTTACAATTATGAATAAGCGTGTTTTTATCCTATTCGCACTCATTGGGTGCTTCATCATGCCAGCTTTGGCACAGAATAAAGTGACTGGCACCATCGTCGAGGAAGCCAACGGCAAGGTCATTCCCTTCGTTAATGTGGGTCTATTCCGTCAGGCCGACAGCGTCTTCGTGAGCGGTGCGGCCTCCGACGACAAAGGCCGTTTTGAGTTGTTAGCGCCCAACGGCGACTACCGTCTGGCGGTATCGGCCATTGGTTTCCAGACCTACGAGCAGATGCTCACCGTGAAGGGCAACCAAGACCTCGGTAAGTTGAAACTCTCGGAAGGTTCCACTAAACTTGGCGAGGTGGTTGTCGCCGAAAAGCGTCCTTTGTTCGCTGTGGAAGGGGAGAAGACCATGTATAATACTGCGGAAGATCCGAGTATCCAGACGGGTACCTTGTCCGATGCCTTGCAGAACGCCCCCGGTGTGAGTGTTGACGTGGAGGGCAACATCACCTTGCGAGGAACCTCTAGCGTTGAGGTGTGGATCAACGACAAGCCTTCGCACATGACTGCCGAGAACCTCAAGACCTACATCCAGACCATGCCGGCCAACAGCGTCGACCATGTGGAGGTCATCACCAACCCTTCGGCACGCTATGGCTCCAAGGCTGATGGCATCATCAACATTGTGACCAACGCCAAGATCCAGAAAAACGAGTTCTTCAGCTTCGGCGTGAATGCTTCGACAAGCCCATATATCGGCCCATGGGCTTCATATGTGTGGTCGAACGACAAACTGACGGTCAACGCCTACATCAATGGTGGCTATTCCAATTGGAAAGGCTACAACAATGTTGAACAATCACTTTTCAACAACGACGGTGTCTTGGCCAACCATGAGACCGATTCGGCGTATTACACCAGCAAGGGCTATGATGTGGGCGGTTTCTTTAGCCTTGATTATGAAATTGATACGGCGAACAGCCTCAACTTTTGGTTAAGTGGTTGGCCGAGTTTTGGTGGCAACACCAATTACACTGCAACAGCTCGTAAAGAGTACCTGCCCAATCCGCTGAATACCGTTTTTAAAGAGAGCACCGACTCCTATGACCGAGACTTTTTCGGCAATGGTGGCTTGTATTATCAGCACAAGTTCGACAACAAGGGACACAATCTGTCTGTTAGCATTAACGGCATGGGCTGGGGCGGCGCTAATGGCGGTGAAGTGAAGAGACAGTTTACTTCTCCTATGGATTACACCCTCATGTATCGACAGGAAAACAGCTATAAATCCATGGGTGCGGAGGGTGAAATCGTCTACAACCGACCTTATTCCGAGAATGGCGAGATCTCAGTGGGTTACACCGTGGGTTATGATCCAGAGAAGCAGTATCTTAAGACAGACTCGATCGTTGACGGCGAATGGGTGAACGATGTCTACCGTTCCTACAAGGCCAACTTCACCAACCTGAACAACGAGGCCTTCATTACCTTGCAGCACAAGTTCGGTGGCTTTACCGTGAAGCCGGGCATCCGTTTCGTCAGCGAGCTGGTCAGCGGAGAATATCCCTACACCTTCCCTGGCGACACCACCGATTATAATTTCAGGAAGCATTTCCCCAGCCTCAGGCCTTCGCTGCATTTGTCTTACAGTACCAAATCGATGCACAACTTCAAGTTGAGCTACACGCGCCGCATTGCAGCTCCACAGGCGGAACAGTTGAGTGCCTTCCCGCTGTACCATGTCGACAGCTACAGCACAGGCAACCCCGACCTTGAGCGTATCTATACCAATTCGTTTGAAGCGGGTTGGACCAAGTACTGGAACAACTTCGGCTCGGTGGGCTTGTCGGCCTACTATCGCGGCAAGACTAACGAGGTCAATCAGATAAAACTATCAGAATACCATTGGCTCTACGACCGTGTGGTACCCTATTCCTATCCTGTCAATGTGGGAAAGAGCCATACCACTGGCTTTGAGTACAATATGATGTACCGTCCGAACGGTTTCTTCAACTTGCGTTTCTATGCCAACCTTTACGATTCCTATATCTACACGGAATACAACGAGAAGCCATACGAGTTTGAGAAGTGGTCGTACAGCTTCCGCCTGAACATGTGGGCTAAACTTTTGAACAAACTGGAAGTGACGGCATCGGGCTATTACAGCTCGCCGACGCAGTCCCTGTTCAGCGAGCGTAAAGGCTGGTTCGGCGTCAATGCGGGTCTGCGTGCCGACTTCTTCGACCGCAAGATGTCGGTGTATGTCAACGCGAACGACATCTTTAACACGAACCAATTTGGGCAAACGAATAGCAGCCCGTATGTGCAGTCGAACTCCACCTACAAATACAACACCCGCAGTGTCGCGGTCGGTGTGACCTTCCGCTTCGGCAAGATGGAGTTGGAGCAGATGGCTCGCCAAGGTGAGGGAGAGTCCGGCAGCGCTCCTCAAGGCATGGGTGGAATGTAAAATTTAGCCCTTAATTCACCCCAGAGACGCGAATTTTTCGCGTCTCTTTTTGTTTCATTTTGGCATTTTCGCCACAAAAAAGCCCAAATTTCGCCACAAATGGCCGATTTTCGCCACTTTTTGCCCGTATTCGGCACATTTTCCACACGGCATGACACGATGCTGTACTTTTGCAGCGTTTTTAATCGAAACCGAAAACGACTTTTTAATTTTAATCGAAAACGAAATGAAAATTATTGGAACAGGAAGCGCAGTGCCATCGCTCACGGTGACCAACGACGACTTGGCCACTTTTTTGGACACTAACGATGCTTGGATCTCGTCTCGTACAGGAATCCAAGCCCGTCACCTTTTATCTACTGAATCTTTATATGACTTGGCCGTTGACGCCGCCGACAAGGCTATCCAAGCCTCGGGACTTCGTAACGACCAGATAGATTTCCTTTTGGTCTCGAATGTGGCAAACCAACATGTCACTCCTGGATTGAGTTGTATCATTCAAAAGCGTATTGGCGTCACTTGTGCGGGTCTCGATATCAATGTGGCTTGCGCCGGCTTTGTCAACGCCTTGATGCTTGCCGATAGTATGATTAAAGCGGGTCACGCCAAGAATATATTAATAGTGTGTGCCGAGGAGCCCACCAAATACTGCAATTGGAACGAAAGAGACTGCAGCGTCCTCTTCGGTGATGGTGCAGGCGCAGTAGTGTTGACTGAAGGCACTGCCTTTAAGGATGTGAAACTCACCATGATTTCTGACCGTGATGTGCTGTACTACGAACGCGGCATGGAAACCACGCCTTTTGAGAAGCATTATACCAAAGGCCAACCTCTGGTAATGAAAGGTAAGGAATTGTTCAAAACTGCCGTCACTGAATCCGCCAAGGATATCCAAAATGTGCTTGACTATAATCACCTGACCCACGAGGACATCACTTGGTTTATGCTGCATCAGGCCAACAAGCGCATCATCGAAGGCATCCGCCACATTATAGGTGGTCCCGAGGAGAAATATCCCACCATCATTGAGAAATACGGAAACACTTCTTCGGCTAGCATCCCGATCATGCTTGACGAAATGCTCAGGGCGGGCAAAATCAAAGAAGGTGACAAGATCATCATGAGCGCCTTCGGCGCTGGTTTCGTGTCAGCTGCCTGCCTTTGGGAATGGGAGTTTTAATTGAATGTGGAATGATGAATGTGGAATGATGAATGATGGTTTTTGCCCCATTCAGCATTAGCTTCGCTGAATCTGCGATTTCAGCATTCCGAATTCAGCATTAAGAAGTTGTTTACCAAAGAAGAAAAATTTACAATTATATGAATACTGATAATAGAAGAGTAGTTATAACAGGTATGGGTGCCGTTTCGCCGATTGGCAACGACCTGCCGACTATATGGGATAACCTGATGAAAGGCTATTGCGGCATCGACTTCATCAAATCATTTGATGCCACTGACCTTCCTGTGAAGATCGCCGCCGAGTTGAAGGATTTCAACCCTGAAGCTTGTGGCGTTGATAAGGGTTTTGTCAAGCGCAACGACCGTTTTGCAGTCTATACCCTGGCTGCAGCCTATCAAGCCATGAAGGACAACGAGGACATGCAGATGAGTCCCGACCGCTTGGGCGTGTATGTCGGTTCCGGTATTGGTGGCTTCGACACCATTATGAAAGGCGTCAAGACCTATTATGAAGAAGGTGCGCGTTGGATTTCACCTTTGATGATCCCGACCATGATTGGAAACCAAGCCTCTGGTAGTGTGGCTATCCGCTACAACGCCCAAGGACCTTGCGTCCCCATTGTGACGGCTTGCGCCACGGGAACCCACAGCATCGGTGAGGCCTATCGTGCCATTAAGCATGGCTATGCCGATGCCATCATCGCTGGCGGTTCTGAAGCTGGTATCAACCCCGTCTCCATTGGTGGTTTTGCCAACTGCAAGGCTTTGACGAAGTCGGAAGACCCCAAGTATGCCTCCCTGCCGTTCAACAAGAACCGCGCTGGTTTCGTCATCGCCGAAGGTTCGGGTATTGTGTTGCTTGAGGAATACGAACATGCCAAGCAGCGTGGCGCGAAGATTTATGCCGAACTTTGTGGTTATGGCAACTCATGCGATGCCTATCACAGCACGGCTCCGCGTCCTGATGGCACTACGCAAAGTTTGGCCATCAAGCAAGCCCTTGAAGAAGCTCAATTCAAGGCTGGCGAGAGCATTTACATCAACGCCCACGGTACAGGTACGCCGATGAACGACAGCGGTGAGACCCGCGCCATCAAAATTGCTATGGGCGAGGAAGAAGCCCACAAGGCCCACATCAGCTCGACCAAGTCGGAGATGGGTCACGCCCTTGGTGCAGCTGGCGCTATCGAGCTCATCATCAGTGTAATGGCTTTGAATAACAATACCGTGCCTCCGACCATCGGTCTGGATGAACCCGACCCCGAGTGCGACCTTGACTACACACCCAATAATCCGCTCAAGGTGGATTTGGACATTGCCATCTCCAACTCTTTGGGCTTCGGTGGACACAATGCCTGCTTGGCTATTCGTAAAATATAATTGCTTGTAGGGCTGTCACATCGTGGCAGCCGAACCACATCGGCTGCCGTGGTACGACAGCCCTACAAACCAACAATTAAACGATTCAACAATCAACGATTAAACAACAATATGAACAGAGACGAAATCAAACAGTATCTCCCGCACCGCGAGCCTATGCTTTTGGTCGACGAGATGAACCTCGACGAGAATCATGTGTGTCATTCCAAGTACCATGTGACGGGCGAGGAGTTCTTCCTGCAAGGCCATTTCCCTGGCGAACCTGTCGTGCCTGGCGTTATCCTTTGCGAAATCATGGCCCAGTCGTGCGCCCTGCTGATGAAGGACGACCTCATTGGCAAACTGACCTTCTACACGGGCATCGACAAGGTGCGCTTCAAGAACAGCGTCAAGCCGGGCGACACCGCCGAGGTGGAAGCCACATTGACCTATCATCGTGCCAACATCTACATCTGCTCCGCAGTGCTCAGCGTGGGCGGAAAGATGTGCGTGAAGGGCGAGCTTTCTTTTGCCCTACTTCCCGACACTCGCAACAAACAATGAATCTTGAATTTTGAATTTTAAATCTTAAATTTGAGATGGCAACGATTCAAGACAAGGCGCGGGCATTTATCGCTACCAAGCTGAACGTCAGCGAGAGAGAAGTCACGCCAGAGAAGCATCTTTTTAACGACTTGGGCGCTGATTCGTTGGATGTCGTGGAGCTTCTCATGATTTTGGAGAGCGAATTCAATGTGAAATTCTCCGAGGACGATACGGCCAATGTCAAGACCGTCGGCGACTTGTATGCAATGATTGAGAAATACATTCAGAAAACTAAATAACAGAAGATCATGGGATTATTAGACAATAAAGTGGCTCTGATTACTGGAGCTGGTCGTGGCATCGGCAAGGCCATTGCTTTGCGTTTTGCCCAGGAAGGCTGCAACATTGCCTTCACCGATATCGCTTTGAACGATGTCGTCATGGAAACTGAAAAGGAGCTACAAGCTCTTGGCTTCAAGGCTAAGGCTTATGCCTCAAATGCGGCCAATTTTGAGGAGACGCATCAGGTCGTTGACGAAATCGTTAAGGACTTCGGTCGCATTGACATCCTCGTCAACAATGCAGGTATCACCAAGGACACCGCACTCAAACGCATGACCGAGGAACAATGGGATGCCGTTATCAATGTGAACCTCAAGTCGGTGTTCAACTTCACCAAGGCTGTGCAGCCTGTGATGTGGAAGCAAAACGGGGGTAGTGTCATCAATATGAGTTCGGTGGTGGGTGTCTCTGGCAATGCCAACCAGTGCAACTACAGTGCCTCGAAGGCCGGTATCATCGGCTTTACCAAGAGTGCAGCCAAGGAAATGGGTGTGCGCAACATCCGTCATAACGCCATCGCACCTGGTTTCATCATTACAGCCATGACCAATGCCCTGCCTGAGGATGTCCGCAAACAATGGGAAAGCCTGATTCCGCTACGTCGCGGTGGCACGCCCGAGGATGTAGCCAATGTGGCCCTCTTCCTTGCCTCCGATCTCAGCTCGTATGTCACAGGTCAGGTCATCCACTGCTGTGGTGGCATGAATTGCTAAGAAAACGAATTATTGAAAACGATAGCAGAAAGGAAAGCCTCGCTGATTGGCGGGGCTTTCTTGTTTTATTTTTTGTTGAAGGCTTCCAAAACCTTAGCCGAGTAGGTCTTCGAAACAGGAATGGAATCCAATCCTTCGCGTTCAAAGTCGATGACAAAACCGTCGGCTTCGTTGTGCAAGACGCTCACTTTCTTGATGTTGACGATATAAGAGCGATGACAACGCATCAATGAGCTGGAATCCACGCAGTTGTCCTCGATGGTCTTCATCTTGCAGCGTAGCATGTAACTGGCAATGGCGCCGCTGCGTTGGTAAAATACATTGATATAATTGTCTTCCGCCTTGATGTAATAGAGGTTGTCGAGCTTGACGGACAGCTTCAGGTTGCCGTTGTTGTCCATCAGGTTGATGATTTCGGTGTGCTCAGGCATCACCTCATCGTCTGACTCTACCGTGTCGCTCTTCGTGAGCATAAGGCGTTGTTGCGTGTCTTTCAATAAGATAACTAAGTCGGTGACGGTGTAGGGAACACCTAAGGCCACCATAGAGACAAGGAAGCTCTTCGCCAGGATAAAGGCAAAGCTATGTCCCATGGCTTCAGTGATCTGGATCTGGAAATAGGAGAGTAGGGTGTAATACACGGCAATCAGCACGATTTCAAGGAAAAGCCAGAGGATATAGAGCCAAAAAGGGAAATGTCGCATCTTCTTGACGAGCCATGTCATCAATGTTCGGCTGAGGGCTAAAAACAGGGTGCCAGTACCCACAAATGCCAAGGTGGTGAAGAAATAGTTTCCTTTTCCGACTTGAAACCAAGCAGTGGCGGAAAACGGAACATAAGCCGTCAGAAAAACGAGAGCAAACAAAGTCGAGATGATGACGTTGATTGACTGGCTGACAGGTTCTGTCAGGCACTCAGGGGTTTGCGTTATCAGTCGTCTTGGGTATTTCATCGTTTGCTCAAAAAAAGTGCGGCAAAGATACAAAAACTTGTCAAATTGTCAAATCCTTCAGGACTTCCCAAATCAGATTGCCCTCGAAGCCTTTTTGCATAGCGTATGCGGCCAATTTGCGTTTTTTCTCGAAGTCAGATTCTGCTTTTATGGTCTTGGATTTGGCCTTTAGGATGTCAATGAGCCGTTGGCGGTAGACTTCATTGTCGGTTTGTCCTATAGCTTCATCGATGATATCTTTATCGATGCCTTTCTGTATGAGGTGGAAACGGATTTTGTTGACACCCCAGCCGCTTTGGTTGATTTTGCCTCTGACAAAACTCTTGGCAAACCTTTCGTCGTTGACAAAACGGTTATCCAGCAGATAATCAAGGATTTTTGTCTTTTCCTCTTCGAGGATGTCGAAGGTCTTCAGCTTGTCTCTCACATCTTTTACACAGCGTTCCTGATAAGCGCAGTACTTGGCCATCTTGTCAAGAACTTGGTCGGGCGTGAGGGGCTTGGCAGGTTGTTTCGGCATCAGCAGTCGATTTTGAGGTCGCCTTCCTTGATCCAGCCTATCTTTCTCAGAATCAGTCCGAAGAGCCAAGAAAGCACAGCAGGGAGCACGAAGCAGACGAGTGCCATGCCCAGCCACATGTTCATGCCACCTTCAGGCATGGCGGTGTAGATGCCAATGGGTCCGACAAGGCCGCAAGTACCCATGCCGGATCCGATGGGGATGTTCTCCAGATGGAAGACACAGGTGGAGATAGGTCCCGTGATAGCGGAGGTGAGTAGGACGGGAATCCAGATTTTGGGATTCTTCACGATGTTGCCCATCTGCAACATGGAGGTACCGAGACCTTGTGCCACGAGTCCGCCCCAACGGTTTTCCTTGAAACTCAACACGGCAAAACCAATCATTTGGGCGCAGCAACCGGCCGTGGCAGCGCCTCCTGCGATGCCACCTAAGCCAATGGCTAGGCAGATAGCCGCTGAACTAATGGGCAGGGTGAGCACCGACCCAATGACTACTGAGACGATGACTCCCATGAGGAAGGGCTGCATTTGCGTGGCGTTCTCGATGAAGGTGCCGAGGGCGGTCATAACCTTTTGGATGGGAGCACCTACAGCATAAGCCATTAACACACCGCTGATGATGACCACGGCAGGCGTGACGAGGATGTCGACTTGGGTCTCCTTGTAGACGATTTTGCCTAGTTCTACGGCTACGATCACGGCAACATAGGCGCCCATGGGTCCACCAAGTTCATTGCCTGCAATACCCACGGCGATGGCACTGAACAGCACCAAGCCTTCGCATTTGAGCTTGTAAGCTATGGCAACGGCGATGGCGGCTCCTGTGGCGGCCTTGGCATATTTGGCGATGGTCTCAAAAGCTTCAATTCCGGTCTTGTCTCCTAAAGTTTGGAAGATGGTACCGATAAGCAACGAGGCGAACAAGCCCAGCGCCATAGCACCAAGAGCGTCGACAAAATAGGCCTTCCAGGTCATGTCGACGCCCTTGCGCTGTAGGAATGATTTGAATTTGCTCATGTTTTTGCTGTAAAGCTGCTGATAATACTCTGTTCCTTAACCGTCATTGCGGGCTTGACCCGCAATCTCCTATGCGGTTAGGTGTCTTCTTCGCGCTTTGGAGATGGCGGATGTTCCTCCGCCATGACGGTTAAAGCAGAATGGTCGTGAATCCCAGTTTTATTTCAGCCCATCAGAATTCAATGCCTTGAATACCGTTTTCCTTCATCAGGTCGGCGAGCTTGGTGTCGCTTTCGTCAACGGAGGCAAGGCAGTTGGTGACGATGCGGATCTGCTTGGCTGGATAGAATTCCATCAAGTCCTTGGTGGTTTCATAAACGCAATAGTCGGTGGCGATACCGCAAATGTCAATGCCTTCAAAATGTTCAAATTCTTCGATGGTACGGCGCAATTTTTCTCCGCTGTGCTCATTTTGGAAGATACTGAATTCCTCCTTTTCAGCGAGGTCGCCCTTTTGCATGTAGTGGATGTTTAGATTGTAGTTATTCTGCATTAGATTGTCCAATACTTCTTGCAAAACAGGATATACGTTCATGCCATCGGTACCTTGTACGCAGTGGGGTGGAAACACGCCACCTTGCTCAACGAAAGAGCAGTGGTTTTTAGGATGGGCATCTTGGGTGACGATGATCCAGCTGTAGTTCTTCCATGTGCCTTGGTCTAAAGCTTTGGCGAGGTAATCCATAGCAGCAGGGCCATTTTTTGTGGCCAAGCTACCTGTGGTGAAATCAACTTGAGGGTCAACGATGAGGAGCAGACGGTTGGGAAGAGTGGCTTGCTCTACCTTAGTTTCGGTGGTGGTTCCATTTTGAACTTCTTCTTCGTCTTCTTTTTGGTTGTTGTTGCCGCAGCCAGCAAAAGCAAGGGCTGCTACGAGCACGATGGCTCCAAGGATGTGTCTTTTCATTGCTTTACTTTATGATTTAGAAATTTGCGGCAAAATTAGTGAATTTTATGATTTGTAGAGCTTTTTAATCCAATCTGCGTGTCCGATTCTGCGCAAGGCATTCTTAACCCACTCGCGGTTCTCGGGTTTGTACCAGAAGAAAAAGCGTTGTTGGGCGAGTTTCTCTTCTTTTGTCTTGGCAACGAACACGGGCTCCAAAGTGTAAGGGTCATAACCCGAATAATAGATTTCGGTAGCTAAGGTCATCGGTGTGGGTGTGAAGTCTTGTACTTGCTCCAGATGATAACCTAACTCTTTGGTTCTCACTGCCAAATCTGCCATGTCCTCAAGGTAACAATCAGGGTGCGAGGAAATGAAATAGGGGATGAGTTGTTGGTTCAGATGCTCTTTTTCGTTGATAGCATCGAACTTCTTCTTTAGCTTGATGAACATGTCGAACTTGGGCTTGCGCATGAGCTTGAGGACGGCATCGCTGGTATGTTCGGGAGCCACTTTCAGTCGTCCGCTGACATGTCGCGTAACTAACTGGCGGAAATATTCGTCATAGCCCATGGCTTTGTTTTCCTCAGGCGTGCTGTCGTGCAGGAACAGGTCGTAGCGAATGCCTGAGCCGATGGTGGCTTTTTTCACTTTTGGGTTTGCGTCTACCTCTTTGTATATCTCGATAAGCGGATGATGGTCGGTGTTGAGGTTTTTGCATACGGAGGGCTGTAGGCAGGTGGGCCGGGCGCATTTCTCGCAGAGGGTTTCATCCTTGCCTTTCATGCGGTACATGTTGGCCGATGGACCACCGAGGTCGCTGATGTAACCTTTAAAGTCTTTCATTTCAGTGACTTTTTCCACCTCACGCATGATGGACTCCTTGCTGCGTGAAGCCACGAACTTGCCTTGGTGTGCCGAGATGGTACAAAACGCACATCCGCCGAAGCATCCCCGATGTAGGTTTACGGAGTGACGAATCATCTCGTAGGCGGGAATCACGCCGCGTTTGGCATATTTCGGATGCGGTAGGCGTGTGTAAGGCAAGTCGAAGCTGGCGTCAATCTGTTCTGTTGTAAATGTTGGCAAGGGAGGATTGATTATAAGCCTTTGGTTGCCAACTTCTTGTATCAGCCTCGCGGCGTGTTTCTTATTGGATTCTTCTTCGATGTGACGGAAGTTGGAAGCGTATTTCTTTTTGTCTTTTAAACAGACTTCATGTGCCACGAGTTCGATGGTCTCGCCATCGAAATTGGGAAGTGGCTGTTTCTTGTCTTGCAAAAAGAAGGTCTGTTTGATGTCGGTCAGTTCGCTGACTTTCTTGCCACTTTGTATGGCTTTGGCGATTTCCACCATGGTGAGTTCGCCCATGCCGTAAACGCCAAGGTCGGCTTTCGATTCGACCAAGATGCTGGGTTTCAAGCAGTCATCCCAATAGTCGTAGTGTGTCACGCGCCGCAGTGAGGCCTCGATGCCGCCGATGATGACGGGCACATCGGGATAGAGTTGCTTGAGGATGTTGGTGTAGACGATGGTGGCTCTGTCGGGACGGAAGCCCGCCTCGCCACCTGGCGTGTAGGCATCGTTGCTGCGTAAGCGCTTGTTGGCAGTGTAATGGTTCACCATAGAGTCCATGCAGCCCGCTGAAACGCCAAAATAAAGTCTCGGTTTGCCGAATTTCTTGAAATCGCGCAAGTCATCCCTCCAATTGGGTTGCGGGATAAGAGCCACTCGGAAACCGTTGTGCTCCAGCACCCTTCCAATGACTGCCGCCCCAAACGCAGGATGGTCGACATAGGCATCGCCAGTGACGAACACGATGTCCACCTCATCCCAACCGCGCAGGTCGGTCTCTTTCTTCGTTATGGGAAGCCAGTCTAGCAGGGTCATTCCGTGAATTTTTTGCAAAGATAATTATTTATTGAAAACCCTTCTTTATTCCAAAAAGAATTCCGACCTTTGCAGCCGCAAAAATCGAAGCGAGTTTATTATTTAAAGAATTATAAATCAAACTTTTATGAAAAAATTTAACGACATAATGAAGGAAATTGGCCAGGCTTTGGTCAGCAAAAAGTTTTGGGTTGAGCTGCTGATTATGACTTTCGGCATGTTCATGACCGGTGTTTGCGTCTATTATTTCCTCGTTCCCAGCAAGCTGATTGTGGGTTCCATCTCGGGTCTTTCCATCGTGCTGACCAACATTTTCAATGGCATGGGCATCAGCATTGGCCTTCCTACGATGATTACCGTCATCAACGCTATCTTGTTGATTCTTGCCTATATCCTCGTTGGCAAAGAATTTGGACTTAAAACGGTTTATTGCGCCTTGATTCTTGGCCCTATGACCAAGTTCTGCGAATGGCTCTATCCTTGGCAGAATTTTGCCACCCCAAACGATTACCTTGTTAATATGGGTGTCGCCCCCGACCAAGCCTTCTCTGTGATGGGCAACCCGTGGTTCGACCTGCTCTGCTGCGTAATTATCCTTAGTGCGGCACAAACACTGATGTTCTCCATCAACGCTTCTACTGGCGGCCTTGACATTTTGGCCAAGATCGTCAACAAATACCTACATTTCGACATGGGTAAGTCGGTGAGCGTTGCAGGTGCTATCATCTGCCTCACGGCTTTCGCCATCAACCCCTTCCAAATGGTTGTCATTGGCCTCATCGCCACTTGGATCAACGGTATGGTAGTGAATATGTTCACGGCTAATTTGAACCAACGCAAGCGCGTTTGCATTGTTTCTAAGGACTACGACCGTATTCGCCATTACATCATCGACGAACTTCATCGTGGCTGCACCCTTTATGAAGTCATCGGAGGCTACACCAACGAAAAGTCGATTGAATTGGAGTCCTTGCTCACCAACGATGAGTTCTCGAAGTTGATGGAATATCTTGGCAAGAACGAAATCAATGCCTTCACTACTGCCGGTAATGTCAGTGAGGTTTACGGTTTGTGGGCAAAAGACAGACATCGTACAAGAAAGCACGCAGAAAAGCGTTAATATAATAGTAAGATTGTTTTTTCATGGTCCCGCGGTTTGGAGTTTCTCCTGCCGCGGTTTTTTTGTATGAAAAAAATGACTATTTTTGTGCCAAATTAAAACCTGACAAAATGGAAAAGCTTTTAGACAAATTCTTGAGATATGTCTCTGTGGAGACCACCTCCGATGAAAACTCCGAATCACAACCCAGCACAGCCAAACAGCTGAATCTGTTGAAGATGCTTCGCGATGAGCTTCAGGCCATGGGCATAAAGGCCGAACTTGACGAATATGGCTATGTGATGGCCACCATCCCATCCAATGTCGACCGCGAGATTCCTGCCATTGGATTCATTGCCCATGTGGATACCTCACCTGACGCTTCGGGTGCTAACATCAAGCCGCAAATCATCCCGAACTACGACGGCAACGACATTGTGCTGAACAAAGAAAAGAACATCGTTCTTCGTGTTTCGGAATTTCCTGAGATGGCGCAGTATAAAGGTCAAACAATGATTACTACTGACGGCACAACCTTGCTTGGCGCTGATGACAAGGCAGGTGTGGCCGAAATCATGTATGCCGCCCAATATATGATGGAACATCCCGACTTCAAGCATGGTGAAATCAAAATCGGCTTTACTCCTGATGAGGAAATCGGTCGCGGTGTGGTGAAGTTTGATGTGAAGAAGTTCGGCGCAAAATACGCCTATACCATGGATGGCGGTGAAATCGGTGAGTTGGAGTATGAGAACTTCAACGCTGCTGGAGCCAAGATTCACATTCAAGGCAGCAATATCCATCCTGGTTATGGCAAGGACAAGATGGTAAACTCCATGCTTATCGCCATGGAACTCAACGGGATGCTACCTGTGGAACAGCGTCCGCGCTTTACACAGGGCTATGAGGGTTTCTTCCACCTGACCGAAATCAACGGCACGGTGGAGGAGACCACGATGTCGTACATCATCCGCGACCACGACCGTGAGAAGTTTGAGGAAAAGAAGGCCTTGATCACTTCTGTTGTGGAGTTCTTGAATAAGAAGTATGGCGATGTGGTAAAGCTGGAATTGAAGCACCAGTATTACAACATGCGTCAGGAAGTGGAACCGCATTTCTTTATTGTCGAAAGAGCGATTAAGGCCATGGAAATGGCCAACATCAAGCCGAAAGTGCAGCCCATCCGTGGTGGTACTGACGGTGCCAATCTCTCGTTTATGGGTTTGCCTTGTCCCAACATCTTCGCTGGTGGTCACAATTTTCATGGCAAGTTGGAATATGTGCCGCTTGAGAGTATGATGAAAGCTTCTGAGGTGATTCTGAACATCATCACCTTGTTCCAAGCTGAGGGCTGAGGAATATGAAGGAACTGACCAAGAGTAAACGACAGCAAAACATCACTCTGGCATCGGTTTTCACCTTTGCCGGCGTGTTGTATGCCCTTATCTCTTTGGTCAACCATTACCTCTTCAAGACCTACGCGCTCGACTTGGGGCTTTACACCCATGCGATGTATGACTATGCCCATTTCCGCGTTGACGATTGCAGCATGTTCAAGGCTGTTCCGCAAAGCATCCTTAGCGACCATTTCGACTTGTATTTGGTCATTTTGTCGCCACTGATATATGTGTTTGGAAGCTACACATTGCTCGTTGTTCAGATTGCTGCCGTGCTGTTTGGCGGTTGGGGTGTTTACAAGCTGATAGGCCTTTATACTGAGGATGGTTTGATGCCGGTTTTGGCTGCCACTGTCTTTTTCTTTTCATTCGGAATCATTCATGCAATAGCCTACGACTATCATTCCAATGTGTTGACCGCCATGTTGTTGCCGTGGCTGCTCTTCTTCCTTAAGAAACGGAGGTTTGCTTTGACATCCTTGTTCGTCGTGCTGTTTGTCATCGGAAAGGAGAACATGTCGTTATGGCTGTTTTTCATTGCCATCGCTTTGATGTGGGATTATAGGAAGGACAAGAAAGCTCTATGGTATTTGGCCGGCTATGCTGTGTTTGCCTTAGCTTATTTCTTCATTATCAATATGATAGTGATGCCGAGAATAGGTGGTAGTGGAGGCGGTTTCGCCCGTTATGCCCATTTAGGCGATAATTATGTGGACATTGCCTCAAGGTTGATTAAGCATCCGTTTGAGACCATTCAAATGTTGTTCACCAACACTAATGGCATCTCGAACTTTGATGGTATAAAAGAGGAGTTTTATGTATGCGCTTTGGCTTCAGGAATGTTACTTACTTTGTTGAAGCCCAACTATTTGATAATGATAGTCCCTCTGCTGGCGCAGAAAATGTTTGCTGTTGACCCTAACTTCTGGGGCATCTCTTTCCAGTATTCGGTTGAATTTGTGCCAGTATTGGTGGTATCGTCGTTCTTGGTGCTTGTCAAGTTGAAGAACGGTAAGTGGCGAATGGCATTGAGCTTAGCCTTGTTGCTCTCTACTGTGCTGACCACCTTTTATACTATAGGAGTACCAAAGTCAGCCATTCTGGTTGACCAGTTATGTGTGTATCAGGGCCGTCATTACGAGCAGGAAGAATTTGATGTGCATTATGCCCGAGAGTTGCTAAAGATGATTCCTGACGATGCTTCAGTGAGTGCTACATCTAATTTCGTACCTCATTTGGCTTTGCGTGAAAACATCCAAAACTTTGCGCATGCAACCAAAATCGATGCTGATTATGTGCTGATTACGGAACATTATGTCAACTTTGAGCGTAATGGCCAATTGGTGTTTACCAACCGTTCGGAGTATGAGACCATAGCTTCCGATGGTCGTTTGCATCTGCTTCGTCGGAAGTTGCAATGAAAATTACTTTGAGAAGTAGTTGACAGAATAGGGATGTTCGTCTTGTTCCCTTTCCAATCGGAAGCCGTGGTTTCCCAAGTATTCTCTTAATCCGTTGATGGGCATGTCTTTGTGATATGGAAATACCACTTTGTCGTAGGCACTGAAATCCGCTTTTTGATAGTTGATGTCGTAATAATAGCCCTGTTTCAGCAGATAATCTTGAAACACATAATAATTAGAGGGTTGGCTTTGTGTGCGGAAAGCCTCATGGTTTTCGTCCAAATAATAAGTGAATTGCTTGTCGAAATATTCGGGCAGTATGACGAGCGCTTTTTCGTTTTCCTTTGCTTCAACTAGTTGATGTACAATGGGCTTAACATTGTAATGCCATCCACTAAAGTGATTGATGAAACTGTCGGGAGAGCAGGAAATGGCCATTGCTATGGCAAAAACTCCCATGAGTGAGAGTCCAAAAGCTGTTCTTTTTGGGAACAGATAGAGGCAATAAGAGGCGATGGAAAGATAGAAAAAGGGGAAAATGAAGTAGAAATAACGGTCGAGGAAGAAGCCAGTGAAATAGGAAAGTACAAACGAAACCAGTAGCGGAACAACCCATAGCAAAGTAAGGATGCCAATATTCCCAAACTGATATTTCTTTTTGAAAATATTGATAATCAATATAATAAATACTGATATAAGGATTGCAATAGCCAGCACTGTTGTGACAGGAACATTGCACATGCGCCATAGGAAATCGTATAGCGCTTCGGGACTGGTGGTCTTAGCAATCCAAGTGCCGTGTATTCCTGAGTCGAAAAAGCGGGTGAACAACACAGGAAACATCGGCACAAAAAGTAGGATAAGCGATGCTGCGTGAATCAGATATGGCTTCCAAATATTCTTTCTTATAGGCTTGATTGCCAATGCGATAAGAAATTCCATTACGATAATCCAAACGGAGAGGTAATGCCCGTACATAAGCATCAAATTGACTAAGGTCAACAGGATGAATTTGAAGGTTTTAGGATTATTAATGATGCTGATGAACAAGAAAGCAGAGCTTGCTGAGAGGAATCCGATGAGGCTATAAACGCGGCATTCGTGTGCCAAATAGATGGAAAAAGTTGAGAAACAATAGAATAGGGAGGAGGCGAGACCAATAAACCTATGAAAGTACTTTTCGCCGAGCAAATAAATCGGGATAATGGTCAATGTGCTGAAAATGAGTGATAAGGAACGAATGGCGACTTCAGAGATGCCGAAAGGCTTGATCCAGAAATGCAATAGAACTTCCCAAAGTGGAGGGTTGTCGCCTTTGCAAAGCATTCGTATGGCGTCAGGTAGGCTTTGCAGTGCCATATAAAGCGAGAAGCTTTCATCATACCCAAGATCGGTTTTGCCTACATACCAAATGCGAAGCACGGCAGCGATGACTACCAATATCAGGCACTCGATAATGGTTCGGCGACGGTTTGTCATCTGCAGCTGTTTCATGGTTTCCTTATTTGGTTTTGTTATTTTCGATGGTTTCAGAAACTGTAGGTTGCATGTAAATCAAGCCTTTGCAAGCATAAACGAAGAAGTTTTTGGCTGGTTTTCCTCCTCGTTCGATGGTGATGGTGTCAATCGGTATGATAGACTCAAAACCTCCTGGATAGAGTCCTTCTGGGTTTTTGAGATATCGGCTATCTGTCAGGAACCAAAAGTCTTCTCCTTTTGTAAACCCTCCCCGTTGCTCGTTGATCCATAGATATTTGTGTAGTTTCTCGATATGGCCTACGCCCATTACTTTCATGCCTAAAGGACGGGCCACATAGTAATCAAGGTTGGCCAAAGGAAACCATTCATCGGCCACTATGCCGTCATCCTTTTTCATCACGCCTTCGGTGATTTTTTGTTCGCGTAAGTCGGCGAATTTTGTCTCTAGTTGTCGCCAGCCATACATGTCTAGTGTGAAGTCATTGCGTCCAAGCATTTCGGGTTCGGTATGGCGGTCGAGAGGAATGAAGCCCGTGTTGATTTCCGCAATGCCAATGCCTACTGTTAAAATCAGGATGCTAAGAGCTGCAATGATGCTTTTGGGAAACAGGAAGCTGCCATTCGATTGTGTATTCTTTTCGCATAACCAGCAGGCACTCAGTAAGATGAGAATAGAATAGGCGGGAGCGTTCCAATGAGGTAGTGTTTGACGGGTCAAAGAGAAGAAAATGAAAGTCAAAATCAAGGGAAGTGCAATGCAGAGTACCAGTCGCAGTGCGGTTTTCTCCATTGTGAGTCTCCCTTTGAAAGCAGCGATGACCGCAATGATGGCCAAAACGAAGTTCACGGGGTTGTTGTAGAGCAATTCACCAGCCAGTTCGGCGCCGAAATAGCCTAAGTTGGGTTTACCAAACAAGCTGACGCGGTCACCATGGAAGTTGAAACTGATGAAACCGTTATCAATGTTCCATTTCAAGATGGGCAAAACCAAATTAAGGGAAATAAGCAAGGCACAATATAATGCCCAGGTTTTCAGCGGTTTTCTGTCGAAAAAGAGTATGTAGAGCATCATTCCTACCCAAAGGAATACACCTGAATACTTTGAGAGCATGGCTAATCCTGTGAACATGCCGAACAACACTATATAGCTGTCGGAATGTTTTTCTGTCGGAAGTCGTTTGAAGTATATGATTGCCATCCAAACTGCCAAAAGCCAGAACAACATCAATGGTGTGTCGGGCATAATGAAAATGCCAGTGATGACGAAGGCGTAGATGGAGGCTGTGTAAAGCAAGGCGGCATATAATCCCGTTTGCGCGTTCTTGATGTCTTTTCCAATGCGAAATATAATATAGGTGTTGGCTGTCATGAAGACTACTGAGGCCAATCGAATGAAAAACTCACTGTCAAACAATAGGTTAAGGCTAAAGAGCTGTATCACCCAGCCTACCATGGGGGGATGGTCGAAATGACTCCAATCGGGGTAGAGGGCGTAAGTCCAATAATACACCTCGTCGTTGCCAAATTCAATCGAAGTTGCCGCGATACCTCGAACAACAGCACTGATAACCAAAAGCCAAAAGAGTATTTGGTTGATTTTCTTATCGTTGTCCTGGATTCGAATCATTCTTTTTCTCTTTAGCTTTTTTGATTAGATACCAGACGAAAGCTGCCATTGCTACGGCATAGACGAACCAATAGAGTCCAGTCTGTGCGTAATTGATGCTGTCCAAGCGTCGGTCATCTATTTCTGGCGATGGATGTCGTGTGACAGGATTCAGATAAAGGAAATGTCTGCCGTTCAAGTCAATACGGGTTCTGACATAAGGGTCTTCTGGTTGGATGACATAATGTGCTGTGCCAATATTCTCCTCTGTTTTCAGTACTTTGCCGTCTTGTCCGATGAATTGAACTTCTTTCATGGTCTCTGCCGAGGTGGATATAAATAAAGTGTCGCCAACCAATTGGGCCTGAGTTAGATAATCTAAAGCGCGTGCATCTTTTATCTTATACTCGAGGGTAAGTGGATAATAATACCAATTGTCGAACTCCACAGCATAGCACAAGCCTTTGTCCAAAGCTTCATAGACATGTTCTGGATTGAGATCTGGCGTGTTGACCATGGTCAGGTTGCGGCATATTTCATGTTCATTGTTGATGTTGTGGGTGTCGTCGTTACCAAGGGCATACACGCGGTGACCGTTGGAGAGGGCTTTGTCCCAATGCTCGAAGGCATTCCCGTATGGATTGACCACTTCAAGTAGGCGGTAGTTACTCAACAGCATCATTTCGTTTACCTTGTAGCCTTTGGTGAACGAGGCATGGGCAGGCATGACAAAGCGGCAGCGTTCGCCCAACTTGTTGATCATGTGTTGCTTCATGTTGAGGTTCTGCATGAAAGGGTAGTCGACTTGGTATACCGACTCGGCTCCAATGCAGATTTGGTGGGTCTTGCGGAAGAGCCCATAACCATGTTCGTAGGCGGGGATATAGTCTTCTCTTTCCGCACCATGCTTGTTGATGCCCATATAGTCGGATATGCCGTAATGGTCATAGCCCAAAGCCTGATATACGCTGTCGATGGTTTTTTCAGCACTTTTTCTACCGTTGGTCAGGCCAAAATACTTACGCGAATGGCAATGAAAGTGGTATTTCTTCCATTGGTCAGGGTTCATGTCTTGGTAGGGGTTGTATAGGTATTCACCGCTAAAAGGCTTCGGCTCTTTGAAGCTGTAGGTGGGGACGGAGAGATAGATATACAATACTAGCAACAGCAAAGCGATGCCAATGCCTGCCATCACTCTGCCGAAATAATACCAAAAACCGTGTTTTTGTTTCCCTTTGCTCATTTCAGGTTATTTTGGTGCAAAACTAATGAAAAAAACATAGATTTAAGGTATGACAATCAATTTCTTTTTGGCAATCAAACGATTGTAGCGTTCAAGCACCTCGCCGACTATGTCTTCCCAAGAGCGTACGATGGAGTGCGAGGCTTGCACACCCACGCGGTGCACCCGTTCTGGGTCATGAATCAGCTCACGCAGTCGGCTGACGAAGGCATCCAAGTCGTTGGGAATCAGGAAACCATTCTCATTATCGGTGATGATGGAGGCCGCAGTGGCAGTTTCCACCATAACGGAGGGTGTTTGTAGTGCCGCAGCCTCCTTGACGACCAAACCGTCAGTGTCGTAAAGCGAGGGGAATAGGAATAGGTCAGCCGCTGCATAATACTGCTTGATAACTTCGCGCTCAGTGACGGTACCCACAAAGGTGACTTGGCTTTCGAGACCTTTTTCTGTCACCATTTCCTTCATCGCATCAGCTGCATATCCGTTGCCGACAAAATACATCTTGAAAGGTGTATCTTTCACTTTTTCAAGGGCGTCGATGATAAGACGAACATTTTTCTGCCAAATATGCTGTCCAACAAAAAGGCAAACGAAGTCGTTGGGCGCAATGCCTAACTTCTTTCGTGCATCAGCGAAATAGGTCTTAGGATAGTCGGCCACAAGGTCGCTACCATTGGGTACCACCTCCACATTGCCCTTGAATCCGTAATCCCTAATTACTTCTTTTACAGAGGCTTGTGGTACCCAAACTTCATCGGCGTGTTCATAGAAACTGACGATGCGCTTGATGATTTGTTCCACGACGGCTTTGGAGGGGATGGTTTGGCTGAAGTCGTCGCGGTATTTGGAGTGGAATGTGGCCACCATAGGGATATTGAGCCTTTTGGCAACGTTGGCAGCCGCCATGCCTGCTGCAAAAGGCGAATGGGCATGGACAATCTTGAAGCGACGTTTGATGATTTTCGCAATGAAAGCAGGGTCAACTTCTGCAATTCCAGTGACATACGGCTGACGGAAAGGTACAGGAACCGAGAAATAGTCGAGCACCTCGTAGTCATACTGATTGTAGTCGGCACCTGGAACATTCGGTGTGATGACGGAAACGCCGCCCACTTTTTTCTGCATCCAATAGGCATAGTTTTGCACGCAGATGGCAACGCCATCCATCACGGGCGGGAACGATTCATTGAAAAGTCCGATGTTTAAATCCATCTCTGTTGAAATTTGGCGCAAAATTATAAAAAAGAAGCTTCTTAAACCAGAATAAAATAGTATCTTTGCGGCCTAATTTGAAATCATTCTTAATAAGGAAGAAGTTGGGCCCCTGAGCACGTCGAAGGGCCCGCTCCAAAATAGAAAACTATGGATCAGAATCCGAACGAAAATATCATCAGTGAAGTCACGAATAAGGAGTATGAATACGGCTTTGTGACCGACATTGAGACCGATTTTGTGCCGAAAGGCTTGAACGAGGACATCATTCGCCTCATCTCCAAGAAAAAAGAGGAACCGGAATGGCTGCTGGAGTTCCGATTGAAGGCCTTCCGTCACTGGAAGACGCTGAAACAGCCAAACTGGGCGCATCTTGATATCCCCGAAATCAACTACCAGGACATCATCTATTATGCTGCGCCGCGCAAACGCCAGCAGAAGCAGAGCCTCGACGAGGTGGACCCCGAGCTGTTGGCCACTTTCGACAAACTCGGCATCTCACTCGATGAGCAGAAGAAGCTTTCGGGCGTGGCTGTCGACGCGGTGATGGACTCCACCTCGGTGAAAACGACCTTCCAAGAGACCCTTTCCAAACATGGCGTTATCTTTATGTCGTTCAGCGAGGCCGTGAAGCAGCACCCTGACTTAGTGAAGAAATACTTAGGCAAGGTGGTGCCTTATACCGACAACTTCTTTGCTGCACTCAACTCGGCAGTCTTCAGCGATGGCTCGTTCTGCTACATCCCGAAAGGTGTTCGTTGCCCCTTGGAGCTTTCCACCTATTTCCGCATCAATGCGGCCAACACAGGCCAGTTTGAGCGCACGCTCATCGTGGCCGATGAAGGCGCGTATGTGAGTTACATGGAAGGCTGCACGGCTCCGCAGCGCGATGAGAACCAGCTTCATGCAGCCATCGTGGAAATCATTGCCGAGACGGATGCAGAAGTGAAGTATTCCACAGTGCAGAACTGGTATCCTGGCGACAAGGACGGCAAGGGTGGTGTGTATAACCTCGTCACCAAGCGCGGCCTTTGTCGCGGCGACCGCTCCAAGATCTCTTGGACACAGGTCGAGACGGGATCGGCTATCACCTGGAAATACCCGGGTTGTGTGTTGTTGGGCGATAACTCGGTGGGCGAGTTCTACTCCGTCGCCGTGACCAACAACTACCAACAAGCCGACACGGGCACCAAGATGATTCACTTGGGCAAGAACACCCGTAGTACGATCATATCTAAAGGTATCTCTGCAGGCCACAGTCAGAATGGCTATCGTGGCTTGGTGAGAGTGGCTGCCAAAGCCGAGAACTCGCGTAACTATTCGCAGTGCGACTCTTTGCTGTTGGGCGACAAATGCGGTGCTCATACCTGGCCTTATGTCGAATGTGGCAACGAATCGAGCATCCTTGAACACGAAGCCACGACCTCGAAGATTTCCGAAGACCAACTGTTCTATTGCCAGCAGCGTGGCATCCCGACGGAGAAGGCCATTGGCCTCATCGTTAACGGCTATGCCAAGGATGTGCTGAACAAACTGCCTATGGAATTTGCGGTCGAGGCACAGAAACTATTGTCGATCACCTTGGAAGGCAGCGTTGGATAGTTATGGCAATCACCCGTTTAAATAACACGCCTTTTTGGTTGCTCCTCATCGGATTGTTCCTCATTCTGGTGAGCAAGAACCTTTTGACCGAGGGCATGTTTCTTGATGGTGTGACATATGCCTGCATTTCCCGCAATATGGCTTGCGGTCTAGGCTCGTTTTGGAACCCAAGTTATACCCAAACGATAGGTCATGTATTCCATTCTCATCCCCCTTTGGCTTTCGGATTAGAAGCATTGTTTTTCAAGGTTTTGGGCGACCATTGGTGGGTTGAGAAGTTATATTCCGTACTAACTTTCCTCTTTACCGGCTTGTTGATAGCCTTGATTTGGAAACGAACCACTAACAATCTCCGTTGGGCTTGGCTACCGCTGTTGTTTTGGCTGGTCATGCCTTTGGCCACTTGGTGTGCCACCAACAATATGCTTGAAAACACCATGTCGGTCTTTGTGTTGCTCTCCGTCTATCTGATGATTGTCGGTTACCAGCGCAACCATAAGATTTGGTTGTTTTTGTCGGCTTTCACTCTGTTATTGGCCTTCCTTTCCAAAGGATTCACGGGATTGTTCCCTTTGGTGTTTCCAATTCTTTATTGCGCTTTCGACCAAAAGCGCAAATGGATTCAAGGCCCGATTGATAGTTTGCTCCTGTTGGTTTCTATGGTGGTGTTTGCTGGGATTATGTTCTTGGTTTGCCCTGGCTCGTTTGCCTATCTTAAGGACTACATCCTACTTCAAGTCATAGGTGGCGGGCTGTACGAAGCGACAGCATCTTCAAGGTTCTATATCGTTTTCGCTTTATTGCAACAACTGGTCATCCCGAGTGCTCTTGCACTCGTTTTGGTGATTTGCAAGACTAAAAGTAAGATCAATTCGAAGATCTTTGAGTTTCCACCCGACAAGGGTTGGTTCTATGTCTTTCTGATCATGGGACTCGTGGGTGTGCTGCCCATCATGGGGAGCGTGAAGCAACGCGATTTCTACATGCTTGCTGCGTTGCCTTTCTTTGCCTTGGCTTGCGGACATATCACCCTCTCGATGCTGACTTTATGGTTGCCTAAGATAACGCCAAAAGTCCGTGGATGGATGATCCTTGGTGCAGGTTGTGTCGTATTGTTAGGGCTTGTTTTGAACATCATCCATATCGGGAAATACGGTCGCGATGAGGCGTTGATAGAAGAGGTGAAACAAAGTATTGCGGAGTATGAAGGCAATACTGTCATTGAAATAACACCAGAAGAATATACACAGTGGGCCAAGCATGCCTATTATATGCGTTACGGCAAAATCAGCCTAAGCCCAACCCATCAAATTTCGCCCATAGATTCCAGCCAGCCCACCAGCCCGCGTTGGAAATCGAAGATTCGACAAAGTCAATGATATGGGCGAATCCAACTGAATACTGAACAACTGAATAATTGAACAACTGAACAACTATATATCATGTTACTGAATATCAAAAACCTACATGTCTCCATTGGAGGCAAGGAAATCCTGAAAGGATTAAATCTGGGCGTCAACGAAGGCGAAATCCACGCCATCATGGGTCCTAACGGAACGGGAAAGAGTACGCTGGCTGCGGCCATCACAGGTCGCGAGGGCTATGAAATCACCGAAGGCGAGATCTGGTACAAGGGCAAGAACATCGTTGGGATGTCGCCCGAGGACCGCGCCAACGAAGGTATCTTCCTGAGTTTCCAATATCCCGTTGAGATTCCAGGTGTGAGCATACAGAATTTCATGCGCACCGCTGTCAACTCGAAGCGTGAGTATCAAGGACTGCCGCCAATGAGCACGGTCGACTTCATGAAGATGATGAAGGAGAAGCAGGCCATGGTGGAAATCACCGAGAAACTGCAGAACCGTTTCGTCAATGTGGGTTACAGCGGTGGCGAGAAGAAGAAAAACGAGATCTTCCAGATGGCCATGTTGGAGCCGAGTCTTGCCATCCTCGATGAAACCGACTCGGGCCTCGACATCGACGCGTTGCGCATCGTGGCCCATGGTGTCAACCAGTTGCATAAAGCCGAGAACGCCTTCGTGGTCATCACGCACTATCAGCGACTGCTCGACTATATTGTCCCCGACTTCGTGCATGTGATGTACGACGGACGCATCGTTAAGACGGGCGGCAAGAACCTTGCCCTCGAACTCGAAGAAAAAGGCTACGAATGGATTAAGGAACTTTGATTATGAACAACCAACTTATCTTAGCCGCCAACCAAAGCCGCGAAATCATTGAGTATGACGATGACGCTCACCTGTCATCCGAGCCGAAGGTCTCCGAAATCATCCTCAATGAGAATTCAAGCCTTGAGTTGTATGTGCTGCAGAATGTAAGCAACGAGGCCACCATTCAAAGAGAGTTCAAAGTCAAGCAGCTGGCCGACAGCCGACTGAAGATTGTGGTCATCACCTTCAACGGTGGCGATGTGCGCAACACCTATCATGTCGACTTGGATGGCGAAGGCGCCGACACGCAGGTGCATGGTTTGTATCTCATCGACAAGACCCAGCATGTGGAGAACTTCCTGAAAGTGAACCACAATGTGCCGCATTGCACCAGCAATGAGAAGTTCAAGGGCGTCATTGATGACTCTGCCTCGGCGGTGTTCAACGGCCATGTGTATGTGGCCAAAGATGCCCAAAAGACCGATGCCCACCAAAACAATAGCAACATCCTTTTGACCTCGACGGCCAAAGTCAATAGCCAGCCTTTCCTTGAGATCTATGCCGACGATGTGAAATGCTCGCATGGTACTTCTACGGGCCAACTCGACCAAGAGGCCATGTTCTACATGCGCCAGCGTGGCATCAGCAAGGCCAATGCTAGAATCCTGTTGATGTATGCCTTTGCCGCTGAGGTGAGTAACCATATCGGAAACGAGATGCTGCACGAGCACATCGACGACATGATCAAGCGCCGCCTGCGTGGTGAACTCTCGAGCTGCGAGAACTGCGTGTTGCGTTGCAGCCATCCGAAGGAATATAATTTTGACATTGATTATTCTAAAATCTAACACCTTTACGCTTGGCTGGCTATTAGCTTTTATCCGTTAGCTATTAGCTTGATAGCCAATAAGCTAATAGCTAAAAGCTAATTGCTAACAGCCAATGCCAAAAAAGGTAGAATCTTAAACAAAATGTTGAACATCAACGAAATAAGGTCTCAATTCCCCGTCCTCGACCAGAAGGTCTATGGCAAACCCTTGGTCTATTTTGACAATGCAGCCACCACGCAGAAGCCCTTGTGCGTCATCGACCGTGAGCGCGACTATTATCTGCACGAGAACTGCAATATTCACCGTGGGGTGCATTACTTGAGCCAGAAGGCGACTGAGGCCTACGAACATGCTCGCCAGACCGTTGCCGATTTCGTCCATGCCAAGGAAGCAAGGGAAATCATCTTCACGCGTGGTACCACCGAGTCGTTGAACCTGCTCGCCACTTCTTTCGAGCACCACTTACTCTCAACTCCCAACTCTCAACTCACCACTGACTCTCAACTCTCAACTCTCAACTCTCAACTAAAGGTGCTCGTCACCTCCATGGAGCACCACTCCAACCTCGTGCCTTGGCAGCAGATGGTCCAACGCCATCAAGGACAATTGCTCGTCGTGCCGATGAATGACAAAGGTGTCCTGGATTTGAATCGTTACGAAGAATTGCTAAAAGAAGGGCCAAAGGTGGTGTCGATTGCGCATATCTCAAATGTCTTGGGAACCATCAATCCCGTGAAAGAGATGGTGGCCATGGCACATCAATATGGCATTCCTGTCATCATTGACGGGGCCCAGTCCATTGCCCATCATCCCATTGATGTTCAAGACTTGGATTGTGACTTCTTTGTTTTCTCTGGCCATAAGATGTATGCGCCTATGGGTATCGGTGGCTTGTACGGCAAGGCAGATTGGCTTGAGAAATTACCTCCTTATCAATTCGGAGGCGAGATGGTCGACACGGTGAGTTTCGAGAAGACAACCTTCAATGTGTTGCCCTATAAGTTCGAGGCAGGCACACCCAATGTGGGCGCAGCCTTGGGCTTGGAAACAGCCATTCAATTCATGCAAGGTCTTGACAGAAAAGAGGTTGAGCAATATGAAGCCAAGTTGTTACAGTCGGCTGTTGAACAACTCTCTGAAATCGACGGTATCCGTTTCATTGGGGAGGCTGAGCGTCGCTCAGGTTTGGTTTCTTTCATTATTGACGGTATTCATCCTTACGATCTGGGTACCATTATTGACAAGATGGGTGTGGCGGTGCGCACTGGTCACCATTGCGCCGAGCCAGTGATGACACGATTCGGCATTCCAGGCACAGTGCGAGCTTCGTTTGCGTTGTACAATACGATGGAAGAGGTGGAAATCTTCGTTAATGCAGTTAAAAAAGCTGCGATGATGTTGCGTTAAGCCTCTGTCGTTGGGGTTTTTGTAGGGATTGTCTCCGCTGTGGGTTCTTCTGCTTTTACTTCTTGGTTTTCAACGGATTCTAGTTTTATTTTTCCGTTCTTTAGCTTGATTTTCTTTTTTACTCGGAGGGGAGCAATAATGAGCACTAACAGTGCTTCGAGGGCATATTTCATCCAAGGATCACCTCCAGTTGTCACGAATTGGAAAATCATAAGCAAAATGGAGGCAACCACAAAGATGACTTTGCCGTGATTCTTTTTTCTGAAGATCTGTATTAGGCTGAATACGAGTGTTATAAGTAGTGCAAGCTGTAGAATTGGGGTTAGCAGTTCTGATTTGTCTTGCTTTACATTGGCTTCCTCGTAATAGTAGGAGTCGATGTAGTATTGGCTGAAAATGACCGTGATGATGGCGAAGACGAGCAAAAACCCGTAATAGGTGATGGCAAAACTCGCCGCCAATCTCATGGGCTGGGTCAATTCTGGCCTCAAGTTGAATATCTTGCCTTCACGCTGTTCCATGGTTAATCAGGGTTTTGTGTGGTTTTAGCCATTTCCATTCGCTTGAAATAGAGGTAATACAGCAAGATAAACATGGCTGTGAACATCAAGTCGGATAAAAATGGAGAGGGTTTTTGTAGCGGATAGACAAACACGGAATTGTCGATCAGCATGCAAATTTGGGCGACGGAATAGATATGGAAACCGCGCTTGTCGCCTTTGAACATCTTGATGACGCCAATCAACGATGCGATGAACAACACCAGTAGAATGATGTAGAATTTGGAGTCGATTTGGGAGAAAATCTGCATCCCTTCGTTCATGGCCTTGGCAAAATCTCCACCAAAGGCTGAGAAAGGTTGCATCATCTCCTCAAGTTGCCCGTTCTTGTACATCGCAGTCATACTTGGCTTCACGATCAATGACACCGATGCACTGATGATGTTCCAACAGGCGTTGATGAGCGACATCACCAAGAGGATGGTCATCCCTATGGGGCGTTTGGTTTGTTGTGTGTTGGTTTCCATATCCTATATTTTGTTTGTAAGGCTGTCACACCATGGCAGCCGCTTTCGTTTTTACGAGCGGCTGCCGTGGTACGACAGCCCTACAAACCAATCATTTGTTTTGCAAATCATCAAATGCCAACGGGTAGTCTTTCACGAACTGCACGCTCTTGGCAATCTCAGTGTACATCACCTTATCGATGCGTACGAATTCCACTTCCTTGCGGTAGGCGGCGACGAACTTCTCGATGATAGGCGACGACTTCAGCGGACGGCGGAACTCAAGGGCTTGGGTGGCGTTGAACAATTCAATGGCTAAAACACGCTCAAGGTTTTCGGCCACGCGCAAAGCCTTCGTTGCGGCATTGGCGCCCATGCTGACATGGTCTTCCTGTCCTTGTGATGACTCGATGCTGTCGACTGAAGCGGGTGTGCAAAGTTGCTTGCTTTGGCTGACGATGCTGGCTGCAGCATATTGCGGAATCATAAAGCCAGAGTTGAGGCCGGGCTCGGCGACCAAGAACGAAGGCAGACCACGCTTGCCACCAATCAACTGATAGATACGGCGTTCGCTGATATTGCCCAACTCAGCCATGGCGATGGCCAAGAAGTCCAAAGTGATGGCGAGAGGTTGGCCGTGGAAGTTGCCGGCGCTGATGACGAGGTCTTCATCGGGGAAGATGGTCGGGTTGTCGGTGACGGCGTTGATTTCCTCGCTAAATACAGAGGCCACATAGTCGATGGCATCCTTGGAGGCACCATGCACCTGAGGCATGCAACGGAAAGAGTAGGGGTCTTGGACATGTTTCTTCTCCCTGACAATCAACTCACTACCTTTGGTGAACTCACGCACGCGCTTGGCGGTGACAATTTGTCCATTGTGGTGACGGATTTGATGCACTTGGTCAAAGAAAGGCTCGATGCGACCGTCGAAGGCTTCCAAAGAAACGGTGCCGATGAGGTCGGCCAGATAGCTGAGGCGGAAGGCCTTCAGCAGGACATAGGTGCCGTAGCTGCTCATGAACTGGGTGCCGTTGAGCAGGGCCAGACCTTCTTTTGATTGTAAGGTGATGGGCTTCCAGCCGAACTTCTTCAGAACTTTCTCGGCGGGGACAATCTTGCCTTCGAAATGCACTTCGCCTAGGCCGAGCAGAGGCAGCATAAGGTTGGCCAAAGGAGCCAAGTCGCCGGAGGCACCGAGTGAACCTTGGTTGTAGACCACGGGTAGCACATCGTTGTTGAAGAAGTCGATGAGGCGTTGCACGGTTACCACTTGCACGCCGCTATTGCCGTAGCTAAGGCTTTGCACCTTTAAGAGTAGCATGAGGCGGATGATCTCTTCGGGCACCATCTCGCCCGTGCCGCAGGCGTGCGACATGACGAGGTTCTTTTGCAATGTGCTTAGGTCTTCCTTTGAGATGCTATGGTCGCAGAGCGAGCCAAAGCCGGTGGTCACACCGTAGATGGGCTTCTCAGGGTTCTCCATCTTCTTGTCGAGGTAGTCGCGGCATTTTTGGATGCGTTTGACGGCGTCGGCGCTGAGTTCCAGCTTGTAGCCCTTGGTGAGTATTTCGTTTACCTGTTTGAAGGTCAGCTCTTTGGCTGAGATTTTGTGGATTTTCATATTTTTGATTGTTTATTGTGTTTCTTCTCTTGACGCAGGGACTTGCGCCGCCTGCTTAATGTCCTGCGCCCCTACGGGGCTTTGCTTTATAATATCGTTTCCACCAATTTGTTGGCGTCAACGGTTTCTTGTTTGCCTTCTTTCATCCATTTCACGGTGAATTTCTGTTCGGCCACTTCGTTTTCGCCAGCGATGACGACAATTGGGATGTGGCGTTGGTCGGCGTATTTCATCTGTTTCTGGATCTTGGCGGCATCGGGATAGATTTCCGCGTTGATGTCGTGTTTGCGTACTTGGTTGAGGTATCTCAGACAGTATTTCTCTTCGTTCTTGCCAAAGTTGAGGAAGATGACCTTGGTGCTTTCCGACATGGTCTCAGGGAAGAGGTTGAGGCCTTCCAACACATCGTAAATGCGGTCGGCACCGAAGCTGATGCCTACACCCGAGACATTGGGCAGACCGAAAATGCCCGTGAGGTTATCGTAGCGACCGCCACCCGAAATGCTTCCGATGGCGAAGTCCTTGGCTTTCACCTCGAAGATGGCGCCAGTGTAGTAATTCAGACCGCGGGCGAGGGTGAGGTCGAGTTCGGTGTCGATGCCGAGTTCCATGTTTTCAATATAGTCGAATAGAGTCTCAAGTTCTTCGATGCCTTTTTGGCCGACTTCATTATCTAATAAAGGCTTCAGCTGAGCCAGCTTCTCGCGCGTGTTGCCCTTCATGAAGAGGATGGGTTGCAGCTTGTCGATGGCGGCTTGCTCCAAGCCCTTTTCGGCGAGTTCTGCGTTGACGGCATCGATACCAATCTTGTCCAGCTTATCAATAGCCACAGTGATGTCGACCAAGGCATCCGATTTGCCGATGTATTCGGCGATGCCAGCCAATACCTTGCGGTTGTTAATCTTCAGAGTAACTCTGATTTTCAAGGCATTGAAGACCTCGTCGACGATTTGCACCAGCTCGGCTTCGTTGAGCAAGGAGTCGCTGCCGATGATGTCGACATCGCATTGATAGAACTCACGGTAACGGCCTTTCTGCGGACGGTCGGCACGCCAAACGGGTTGGATTTGGTAACGCTTGAATGGGAAGGCGATTTGGTCGCGATACATGGTGACAAAACGGGCGAAGGGCACGGTCAAGTCATAGCGCAGACCTTTCTCCGTGATTTTCGAAGCTAGTTTCAGGGATTCAAGAGGTTCTCCGTTTTGCTCCACGCCACTCATGAAATCGCCCGAGTTGAGCACACGGAAGAGGAGTTTGTCGCCTTCTTCGCCATATTTGCCCAAGAGGGTGCTTAGATTTTCCATCGAAGGGGTCTCAATCGGTTGGAAACCAAAGCGTTTGAACACTGTCTTAATGGTGTCAAAAATATAATTGCGGCGTACCATGACTTCGGGCAGGAAGTCGCGTGTGCCTTTGGGAATGCTGGGTTTTTGTGCCATTTTTGAAAATTTTTGCAAAAGTACGAATTATTTCAATTCAAACTCTTCTCCTGGCCCGGGTATGACGATGTTGTCCCAACCTTCTTTGCGAAGTTGCCGTTGATAATATTGTTGGGCTTCAAGATCACCGTGCACAATGAAAGTCTTCTTCACTTTAGTCGGGTCTTGGCAACTCAAGTAATGAATCATTTCCTTGTAGTCGCCGTGGCCACTGAAGGCATCTATTTCATAAATTTCAGCATTGACATTGTGTTCTGTGCCAAAAATGGAAACGCTTGCAGGTGTGGGTTTTTCCAACAGTTTGGCTCCCAATGTAGTAGGAGAGCAGTATCCAATGGCAAGAATGCTGTTGTTAGGGCTCTCGATGCTGTTGGCTATATGGTGTTTCACACGCCCGGCCTCCATCATGCCTGAAGCGGAGATAATGATACAAGGTTGCTTAGTAGCATTAAGTTCCTTCGACTGGTTGATGTCGCGCACGAAAGTGAGCCCGTTGAAGCCAAAGGGGTCGGGGTCGTATTCGATGACATCTTTCACATCATCGTTGAAGAGGTCGACATGCATACGGAAAATCTCAGTGGCGTTGACTGCCAAGGGACTATCCACATATACTGGAATCTTCTCGGGCAGTTTGCCATCGTTGTAAAAGTTATTCAGTAGGTACACAATCTCTTGTGTGCGGCTGACGGCGAACGACGGGATGATGAGTTTGCCGCGTTTCTCCACGCAGGTGTGATAGATGATTTCCAATAGTTGCTGTTCAGCATTGGTGCGGTCGCTGTGGAGGCGGTTTCCGTATGTGGCTTCCGTGATGAGGTAATCGCAGTGCGGGAAGGGTTCGGGCGAGCGCAGTAGGTAGTTGTATTCGCGGCCGATGTCGCCAGTGTATCCAATGCGGGTCATCTTGCCACCCTCGTCGATTTCGATGACGGCACAACCGCTGCCCAGCAGATGACCTGTGTTGTTGAACTTCACCTTTATATTATTGTCGATGTAAAAATAACGGTTGTAGGCCACGCTGACGAACAATTCCATGCTGGCGCGGGCATCTTTTTCGGTATAGATGGGCTGCAAGGCGGGAAGCCCTTGCTTGCGGCGTTTCTTGTTGAACCATTCCATATCGTTTTCTTGGATGAAACCGCTGTCGGGGAGCATGATGCTGCACAAGTCTTCCGTGGCTTTAGTGCAGACAACTTGACCACGGAACCCCAATTTGTAGAAATAGGGGATGAGACCGCAGTGGTCGATATGGGCGTGGGTGAGGATGATGGCGTCGATTTCCTTAGGGTCGACCATGATGTTGCGGTTGGCGGCATCGGTCTCGAGGCCTTTACCTTGGAACATACCGCAGTCCAAGAGGATTTTCTTGCCATGGTCGGTGGTGATGAGGTGCTTGCTACCCGTCACTTCTTGGGCAGCACCGATGAATTTGATTTTCATAACAATCCAAATTTGACCCCAAAAATAGCAAAAAAAAGTGAGGTGGCAATAAATGTCACCTCACTTTGGGATTTTTGTTTGTAACAATGTGGCTTATTCCACCACAATCTTTCTCACCGTCTGTCCACTTTCAGCCTCGATGTGCATCATATAGATGCCTTTGGCTACATTGGAGAGATCGATGCGGACTTGCTCGCCTTCGACTTTGGCATTGTATACGGTCTGTCCGTAGGCGTTCACTATGCGGACATGGTTCAAGCCTTCGCCCTCAAGGGTGATTTCGCCTTGGGTCGGGTTAGGATAGACATTGGCTGCAATGCTGTTCTCGCCGATGCCCTCAGTGAAGATGAAGTTGGCTATGAGGACGCGGTCTTCGGTGGCGATGAAGGTGTAGTTCATCTCTACTGAAACTACTTCGCCGTTTTCGGTCCAATTCTGGAAGGACCAGTCTTCGTTGCGGACAATAGTCAGTGTGACCTCATCACCATAGTGGTATGTGCCAGCTCCTATCACGCTACCGGCTTCTTCTGGATTCACTTCGGTTGTGATTTCAACCATAGGAATCTCAAAGTTGGCCACCAAGGTGCGGTTGGCCGTAACGGTGAATGTATAGCTTTGGTCAGTAGAGACTACAGTGCCGTTCTCCGTCCAATTGGCGAAGAGGTATCTTTGAAATGGTGTGGCGGTCACTGTGCATGAAGTGCCGTAATCATAGGTGCCAGCACCCGAAACCGTACCGGCATTGTCAGGATTGGCCGACAGGCTGATGGTGAAAGTCTGGATTTGGAAGTTGGCCACCAGGTCGAGGCTGCAGGTAACAGTGAAGGTGTAGAATTGCTCGGTGGAGACTATGCTGCCGTTTGATGTCCAGTTGATGAAGGTGTAGCCGTCGCTGGGTCCCGCCCCGACGGTGCAGCTCTCGCCATATTGGAAGGTGCCGCCGCCTGTAATTGTGCCGCCATTGGCCGGGTTAGCCGATGTGCCGATGGTGTAGTACTGAGGCTGGAACTGAGCCACCAAGGTGCGGTTGCCAGTCACCGTGAAGGTGTAGTTGGCATTCGTGGAGACCACATTGCCGTTTTCTGTCCAGTTGATGAAGGTGTAACCATTGTTTGGCGTAGCAGTTACAGTGCACGATTGTCCTTCTTGATAGGTGCCTCCGCCCATGACGGTGCCACCATCTCTCGGAGCAGCTGACACACTGATGGTGTAGTTCTGTGTTTGTGCCGTGAAGTTGGCGACCAAATTGCGGTTGCCATTCACCACGAATGTGTAGCTGGCTTGGGTGGAGACAACATTGCCGTTTTCGGTCCAGTTGGTGAAGGTGTAGCTAGCATTAGGTGTGGCAGTCACTGTGCACGACTGACCTTGGTTGTAGGTGCCACCTCCAGTGACGGTGCCTCCAATGTTCGGGTTGGCCGAGACATTGACGGTATATTGCTGTGTGCCACCTTGCGTGATTTGAATGGTAGCGATGTAAGTAATCTTGTTGTAGCCGAACACGGTCAGCGTGGCAGTGCCAGAGGTGCCAGGTGCGGTAAAGGTGATGTTGCAAGTGCCATTCACGATGGTGGCCGAGCCCATGATTTCGTTGTTGCGGGTCAGGGTGGCCAAAGCACCGTTACCATTGGTGGCATTCACAGTGAAGTTCGTTGCCGTTGAACTCATAGAAGGAGCATGGGTTACATTCATATCCGCAGGAACATCGTTGCGAACCGTTAAGGTGGGGTCGCCGAAGAGGATCCATGAGAGATAGGTGCCTTTACCAGGGTTGTTGTTGGGGCCGTATTGGTCCAAAATCTTCATGTTGCCGTCAAACGAGATACCACCCAAAGTGCGCTTGATGTTGGTGCTGTGTTGCTCGGTCAACACATCCACCATCTCGTCTTGGCCGTATTGTGGCGGTTCCCAAGGTTGGGAAATGTAAGAAAACATGCCGCCAACGGCACCAGTAGGTTGTTCGGGATTGTTATTGTTATTGGCACGTAGCCAAGCCTCGCCAAAACAAGGCTGACTGTGGTCGTATTTTCCGTTGAGGCATGCCACCGACCAAATGATGGGTAACTTGTTGACATTGGTCAGGGCGTTGACATTGGAGTTGCTGTAGTTATTGAGCGCCCAGCTGGTCTCTGAGCCGTGGTTGCAGTAATTGATGATGCTCACACCTTGGTTGATGTGTTGACTCAAGATGGAGGCGGAGGAAGAATAGCCAGAAACTCCGGGGTAGTCTTGGTAGACGGTGGTGTAGTTGTAGTTCAACAGGTCGGTACGAATGTTATCGACATGTTGCCAGTCGAGTTCGCCGAAATGTCCGGGACCGTCGTTGTTGCCGAGGCCGTCACCAAAAGTCAGCCAAGTGTCAGAAGCGTTGATGTCTCTTTCGTAATAGATGACTTTGTTGACTTGAGTAGTCACATGAGTTTCGTTCTCTGCGGAAAAACGACCGATTATAAGGTCGTTATAGAAGTCATTTCCAACCACTTGGCCATACATATTGTCGCTTTTGCCGCTGTAGCTGCTCCATCCGCTACCTGCGGTAAAAGAGATGCCAGGAATTTGACCGACATCACCGACCAGAAGGACATGTGAAAGGTTGGGGTTGGCATTGTATTGGCCTTGAATGTAGGCTTGGATGGCTGTAGGGGTAGTGCCAGCCGTGCTTGTGCCGACCATGGTAGTGGGACGGCCGATCTGCTTCTTCCAATTGACGAAAGGCTGCATGGCGCTCATAAAGGCATCGTGGCAGATGATGAGCAAATGACCGGTCTCGACAACGGGCGTATATTTGCTCAAGCCTTCGCTGAAGTTGATGAAGTGGTTGCCGTACATGGCCTCAATTTCTGGATCCATCTTCACCTCGTTTGAGCGGCGGTCTATAATGTTTTCGTTTGACAGGCCATCGCTGTACATTTCAACAGTCATGTTGTAATACACGCGAAGGGTCTTGCTAACGGGGTTGTAGGCGAAAGGATAGACAACCATGTTCTGTCCACGGAAGTCACGGAGGATGTAAGGTTCATAAAGGCCTACATTCTGCGTGGGGAAGAAAGCATCGGTCGAATAAGCTTCACCGTAAGTGTATGGCACATCTGCAGGGTTGATGGTACGCGGGAAATCGCCTTTGGAAGGAGCCACTTCCATTGGAATATCGGTGTATTGGGCATCAACGACGCGGATGTTGTAATGTTGACGGTCGCCAACGATAGCCGGAACAGCAATCATAGGCAGGTTGGGTTCGCCAGCGGAAGCAGTGCTTACCGTCTTGGGAACCGAGATGATGTTGGCTTCGCCACGCGGTGTGGTCACCGTTTGGGTGAAGAAGCCTGGGACTTGCAGGTTGACGGTGATTTGGCTCTCGGAAGAGGAAACCAAATTCGTCTGAATAGTGCTCGGGGTGTTGCTCTTGAGTGCTACCCACTGCTGACCAAAAGTCACAACTGTCAGCATGACGAGCAGTAGCGTAAATAAGCTTTTTTTCATAGATTGAAAATGGATTAGTTTTAAAGGGCAAAAATAGTGCTTTTTGCCGAATATGGGTCAAATTTTGTTGTTTTTCTTCGTAAAAGCGACAGAATCGCCCCAAGCGTTATATAAGACCTTATGCCCGATGGCGGCCAGATGAGTTTATTCCACCACAATCTTCCTCACAGCCTGCCCGCCCTCAGCTTCGATGTGCATCATGTAGATGCCTTTGACCATTTGCGACAGGTCAATGCAGACTAGATTGCCTTCTACCTTGGCATTGTAGACAGTCTGTCCGTAGGCGTTCACGATGCGGACATGGCTCAAGTCTTCGCTTTCAACCATGACTTTGCCCTGCGTCGGGTTGGGGTAGATGTTGGCGGAAATACTGTTCTCGCCAATGCTTTCAGTATATTGGAAGTGAGCAACAAGGTTGCGGTCTCCTGTGGCAATGAAGGTGTAGGTCATTTCTTCCGAAACCACCTCATCGTTTTCAGTCCAGTTCAGGAACCCCCAGTCTTCGTTGCGGTTGATGGTCACGGAGATTGTGTCGCCGTAGTACCAAAGGCCTCCGCCAAAAGCCGTTCCGGCCTCTTCTGGGGTCACTTCAGCAGTGATGTAACATTGCTGCACAGCAAAAGAGGCAATGTAGGTGTGGTTTTCGGTAACAACGATGCTGCGAGGGTTGTCAAGGTTTCCATCATCCCAGGTCAAAAATACATGGCCGATGTTTGGAGTGGCCGCAATTTCTATGGTTTCGCCATAGTTGAAAGTGCCGCTGCCGCTGACGTAACCCCAATCGGGATTGGCGCTTTCGACGGTGATGGTATAGCTCTGTACTTGGAAGTTAGCCACCAAAGTGTGGTCGCCAGTCACCGTGAAGGTGTAACTAGCATTGGTGGAGACCACATTGCCGTTTTCGGTCCAGTTCGTGAAGGTGTAGCCAGTGTTCGGCGTGGCGTTCACGGTGCATGATTGTCCTTGCTGATACGTGCCGCCACCAGAAACGGTGCCACCGTTGTTCGGGTTGGCCGAAACGTTGATGGTGTAGGTTTGTGGCTGTGCTTGGAAATTGGCCACCAAGTTACGGTTGTTGTTCACGGTAAAGGTGTAGCAGGTTTGCGAAGAGACCACATTGCCGTTCTCCGTCCAGTTGGTGAAGGTATAACCGCTGTTGGCAGTAGCATTAACTGTGCACAACCGACCTTGGCTGTAAGTGCCTCCGCCCGTGACGGTACCACCATTGGTCGGGTTGGCCGACACATTTACGTTGTATTGTGTGGCACCACCTGAAGTGATATTGATGGTTCCCTCATAAGTGATTTTGTTGTAGCCGAACACGGTCAACGTAGCAGTGCCAGTCGTGCCAGGTGCTGTAAAGGTGATGTTGGCCATACCATTGTTAATAGTAGCCGAGCCTAAGATTTCGTTGTTGAGCGTCAGGGTGGCCAAGGCACCGTTGCCGTTGGTGGCGTTCACGACGAAGTTGGTGGCATTGCTGCCCATTGAGGGGGCGTGGGTCACACCCGTGTGGGTGGGGATGGCGTTACGTAAGGTCAAAGTCGGATCGCCGTATAGAATCCAAGCCATATAGGTACCAAGACCTTGTCCTCCGCCTTGTCCGTATTGGTCCAAAACCTTCATGTTGCCATCGAAAGAGCAACCGCCCAAAGTGCGCTTGATGTTGTCGCTATGGCTTTCAGTCAAGACATCCACCATCTCGTCTTGACCGTACATTGGGGGAACCCAAGGCTGGGAGATGTAGGAGAACATGCCGCCAATGGCACCGGTGGGTGCTCCTGTGCTGTTGTTGGTGGCCCGTAGCCATGTTTCGGCAAAGCAGGGTTGGCTGTAATCGTATTGACCATTGAGACAGGCTACCGACCAAATGATGGGCAACATATTATCGTTGGTTAGAGCGTTTACATAACTATTTGAATACCATGGACTATGGGATTGCCAGGCTGTTTGATTGCCGTGGTTGCAGTAATTGACGATACTCACGCCACTATTAATCCTGTCGCTGATTTGCTGGGTGGTGGAGGAATACCCTATAGTATTGAAGTATTCCTGATAAACAGTAGTGTAGTGATAGTTCATCAAGTCAGTACGGATATTGTTCATGTGTTCCCAATCGTCTTCACCAAAATGTCCACCACCACCCGCCGTGGCCGCTACACCACAACCATTGACGAGCCATGTGTCAGAAGCGTTGATGTCTCTCTCGTAATGAATCACTTTGTTGACTTGTGTGGTGACATGGGTTTCGTTTTCGGCGGAGAAACGGCCAATGATGATGTCATTATAATAGTCGTTTCCAGCTACTTGGCCATACCAGTTGTCGGATTTTCCATTATAGCTACCGCAGCCTGAATAGGAATGGCCTGGGATTTGGGCTGCATCGCCGACTAGCAATACATGGCTGAGGTTGGGGCTGGCGTCGAATTGGCTTTGGATATAGGCTTTAATGGCACTGTCGGTGGCACCGGCGGTACTCGTTCCAACCATCGTGGTTGGTCTGCCAATCTGTTTCTTCCAGTTGACAAAAGGCTGCATGGCGTTCATGAAAGCGTCGTGGCAGATGATGAGCAGCTCGCCAGTCTCGTCAACGGGCGTGTATCGGTTCAAACTCTCATGGTAGTTGATGAAGTGGTTGTCGTAGAGGGCACCAAATTCAGCGTCCATCTTCACCGTGTTCGAGCGGCGGCTGAGGGTGTTTTCGCCTTGCTGACCGTCGGCATACATTTCAACTGTCATGTTGTAATACACACGCAATGTGTGTGTTACGGGGTTGTAGGCGAAGGGATAGAACACCATGTTCTGCCCACGGAAGTCGCGGAGAATGTAAGGATCGTAAAGCCCCACATTCTGAGCAGGGAAGAAAGCATCCGCCGAATAGGCTTCGCCGTAGGTATAAGGCACATCCTCAGGGTTGATGGTGCGCGGGAAATCACCCTTTGAAGGTGCTACCTCCATTGGGAACTCGGCGTATTGCGCATCAACGACGCGGATGTTGTAGTGTTGACGGTCGCCAACGATAGCTGGAACAGCAATCATGGGCAGGTTGGGCTCGCCAGCATTGGCCGTGCTGACCGTTCTGGGAACCGAGATGATATTGGCTTCACCTCGTGGTGTGGTCACCTCAAAGGTATAGAAGCCAGGAACTTGCAGGTTGACGGTGATTTGGCTCTCGGAAGAGGAAACCAAAGTCGTCTGGATGGTGCTCGGGGCATCGCTCTTGATGGCGACCCACTGCTGACCGAAAGTCACTATGGTAAGCATGACGAGCAGGGCGGTTAGGATATGTTTTCTCATAGTAAAATGAATGTTGATTTGATGAGGATTTAAAAAGACAAAAATAGTGGTTTTTCCGGAATGGCCATCATTTTGGAGTATTTTTCCGCGTAAAAGCGACTGAATCGCCCCAAGCGTTGTACAAAACCTTGTGTCCAATGGCAGCAAGGCGTACGTCGAGGCAGCTGTGGCACTCGTCAGGTTTGTCCTTGACGCAGGCCTTGTCGGGGTAGATGAGGTAATTCTCACGGAACTCATTGGGTGTGAGGTTGGGCATAATGACGTTGGCTCCTGCGAGGATGGCCTTTTCGCGACCTTGCGGGTCGACGGTCTGGTTGGCAGTGGCCGCCACCATGTTGATTTCGGGCATCATCAAGCGAAGTATAGCAATCATTTTGAGGGTCAACTCCATACGCTCCTCGGCAGACGGGATTTGGTCTCTAAATTGCCAAAGTGGCGTGTCGGGGTGGGGGATAAAAGGCCCCATGCCCACCATGGCCACATCTTTTTGCTTAAAGAAGAGCAGGTCGTCGGCGAGGTCATCCAAAGTCTGGAAAGGCAGGCCGACCATCACACCTGTGCCTGTTTGGTAACCAACCCTTAAGAGCGTGTCGATGCAATTCATTCGCGTTTGGAAGTCGTGTTTCGCATCGTGCGGGTGAATCTTATAATAAAGGTCTTCGTTCGAGGCCTCGATACGGAGCAGGTAGCGGTGTGCACCAGCCTCAAACCAACGGCGGTAGGTCTCTTCGGTCTGTTCGCCCAAAGACAAGGTGATGCCCAAACTTCCATTGTCTATCTTCTTGATTTCCTTTACCAAATAGGTAATCTTGTCCACAAAAGCTTTGTCGCTCCTCTCGCCACTTTGCAGTGCCACTGAGCCATAACCCAAATCATGAGCTAGTTTGGCACATTCAATCACTTCCTCATCGCTGAGTTGGTAGCGTTCCACCTTTAGGTTTTTGCAACGCACACCACAGTAAAGGCAATACTTCGTGCAGATATTGCTGTATTCAATCAGCCCGCGCAGGTGGACATAGTTGTCCAAGTGCGCCAGCTTGGTCTGCAAGGCCTTGTCGAACAACAGTTTCTTGTCTTCGCCTTCGGCAGCCAACAACACTTTGATGTCGTCTTTTTCAAAGCATGGTTTATTTAGGATTTCGGTGACGGTCATTGTTTGAAATTTGGCGCAAAGGTAGGAATTTCTGAAAAATGTGTACATTTGCACACGATAGTTCAAAAAAGAAAAATTATTGGTGATGAAAATGATGAGTAGAATGATGACATTCAATAAATTGAGAATGGTTGTGACGGCCGTATTGTTTTGTGGCCTTTTCACAAAAGCGATGGCTCAGGCGGGTCGGCGCTATGCCGAACCGGTTTTTGAGGAAGTGAATGTTGAATCGGACATTCCTTTCAGCAGTGTCATCGAGGAGGGTGAAACATCGCCGATCACCCTGTATCTTGATTTCTACGAGCCGCAAGGCGACACCCTCTCGGCGCGCCCGTTGGTGATTACCGTTTTTGGTGGAGCCTTTGTCGCAGGAGGTCGCGATTATGTCGACATGGTAGAGTATTGCACACGCTTGGCTCAGCATGGCTATGCGGCGGCTTCCATCGACTATCGGCTGCTTTCGATTTGGAATCTCAATGCTACCTCATTAGTGCGCGATGCCTATATGGCGGCTCAAGATGTCAGCTCCGCGATTCGGTTTTTCAAATGCCATTGCGAAGAATACAGGATCGACCCAGAACAGGTGTTCCTGCTTGGCAACTCCGCTGGCTCCATTGCCATTTTGTGCGAGATGTTCATGGACGAGAGCGAGCGCCCTGCCGAGACCTACGAAAGCCCCGATTTAGGCTCGATGCATAGTTCAGGTTATGAGGAATATGCTGGTTTTTCGCCAGCAGTGGCTGGTGCCGTACCGCATTGGGGCGGTGTGTTGGGCCTCGATGTCATCAGCACAGAGGAATATGTGCCGCTGTGCATGATTCACGGCACCGATGACACCACAGTGCCTTACGATTCGGGCTATTGCTACAATGGGCTACTCCCAGGTGTGATGCCCTTTATGTACGGTTCGCACGCCATGGTTAGTCGCCTCGATGAATTGGGTGTTACCGATTACGAGTTTCATCCTTTCGAGGGTGATGGACACGCTTTCTACCTTGTTCCGGTGCTCTATACACTGATTGAGGAAAAATTCGATGCTTGTTTCAGTATCACCCGCGATTTCCTATACAATCATCTGAAATCCATGGCCTTGTTGCCCGAAATGGAGGAAACGATAATTCAGGTTTATCCCAATCCCTCCAATACTCTTATGACAATTCGTTTTGGTGAAGTTTCGAACGACAGAGTTTTTAGCACCGTTGTGACGGATATGATGGGACGCAGCATGTTTTCCAAGAACCAAACAAGTTTGCCATTTACTATGGATGTTTCACATTGGCCTTCGGGTGTGTATGTCATCCGGTTGGAGCAGGGAGGCCGTAGTTTTGTGAGGAAATTCTTGAATCGATAAGGCTATTGGATTTAGAGAAATTGTTTATATTTGCAAACTGAAAAAGAAAGATAATGTCAACACGACAACTTGAAATAGAAAGTTTGATAAAGCATCTTGGAGAGGAAATACTACCCCAAGGTGCTCGTTTGCTGCTTTTTGGTTCCCAAGCGCGTGATGAGGCAAGACCCGATTCCGATTGGGATTTACTGATTTTATTGGAAGGTGACAAGGTGAGCAATGAAGATTTCGACCGTTGGGTGTTTCCTTTCATTTCATTGGGATGGTCGCTTGGTGTTGACATCAATCCCGTGGCTTACACTTACGATGAATGGATGAGGAGGCAAATCACTCCATTTTATAAAAATGTAATGAAAGAAGGAGTGGAGTTGAATTAAGATTGAAGAATACATAAACAAGATAAAAACATGGTTGAACCAAAATAATCGAACAAAGAAAAAGTTAAACACAAAAGACATATAATAATCAGATAGCACTTGTTGCTGTCCTTGAACACTAAAGTTCCATTCAGCCCCCGTTTTGGCGGTGCAACCTATCAAGGACAAGTTACAGATGCCGTAGTTGCTACGGCGTGGAATACTTGTTAGATAGGTAGGGCGTGGAACCCCTGGTGTTCAAGCAAGGAATTGATTCCACGCTGTTTTTTATGCCTGAAATTACAAGGAAACTCAATTACAAAATAACTAAAAGGAAAGGAATAAAACTATGAAAAAATTACTTTTGATTGTCGCTGCTTTCATTTGCAGCATCAACGTTTGTAACGCTCAAAACTATGAGGTTCTTTATGTAGAGCAACTCGTTTCAGACAGTGTTTACCGTTATTGCCAGCCACAAGTTTCCGGAGTAATAATCTACGGACAGGAAGGCTGTGAATTCAATCAGTTCTATGTGGACGGTCAACTGTTTGAAAACGATTCCATTATCCTTGATGGAGGATATTATCGTATTTCATTCGATGGATGTGACTACCTTTCCGTATCATTTTGGCTTGAGCTCACAAGTTCAGACTTCTTCAATCCATTCCCGAGTCCGATAGTATGGAAACGGGTTGGTGAAAGTGTTACGATAGGCAATCAGTGGACTGACTGGACTTGGCAATGGTCCAATGGAGAAACATCTCCAATGATTGAGGTCACAGAAGCAGGCATTTACACCGTTACTGTCTCAGACTTGTGTGGCTCCGAGACCTACTCCATCGAAGTCCGAGACAACGTCGAGATTTACCGCTCTGGCGTAGACCCTGCCACCAACAAGAACAGAGTGTTGTGGCAGACCACTCCCACACAAGCCGAGTACATCAGCAATGTGAAAGTCGAACGCGACGGTATGGTCGTAGGAACAGTGCCCTACATGGACGGCCAGTTCCTTGACAATATCGGTAGCGAGAACGCAGCGCGTATCTACCGCATCACAGGCATTGCGAGCGACGGCACGGAATGTCCGCTACCGAGTTATCAGTTTGGAACGTTCAACACCATCATTTCACCCGACATTGCCAATCCGAGCCTCATGAACTTCACGTGGGAAGACCCCTTCATCGAAGAAGGTTCGCCCTATTCGATTGTAGCCTACCGCATCGGAAGATTCAACGAAGCCACTGGCGAATTCATCGCCATTGACCAGGTGAGCGCCCAGGTCCATATTGCCAAGTACAACATGGACTTGTTCGACGGTGACTATGGCCTCGTGGCCGCCGTGTTCAACGACGTGAAGAATCGCGACTACGAGGAGTTGGCCTTCTCCAACCGCTCCGATAGCGGAATCGTGGGCATAAACGAACAAAACGGTGAGACCTTCGAAATCTACCCTAATCCTGCCAAAGACCGTTTCACCGTCGAAGGATCGGGTACAATGACCGTCATGAATACCTTGGGACAGACCATTTTGACACAAGAAATCGACAGCAAAACGACCATTGAACTGCCGCAAGGCCTGTATTTCGTGAAATTGGGTGGTGCCATGCGGAAAATCGTGATGGAATAACCGCATCGGTCTGTAGGGCTGTCATATCGTGGTGGTTTGTAGGGCTGTCACATCGTGGCAGCCGCAGCAATACAACAATGCTGCGGCTGCCGTGGTACGACAGCCCTACAATCCTCGGCCTTCGGGTCGGGGATTTTTTTTTGTTTCATGATTTCTGATTTTTTTTCGTGCAGATTTACGATTGAATCGAAAATTTGTACTATTTTTGCGGAATCAATTGAATTAGTGATGATAGAAAGAACGATTACCGCAAAATTGCGTCGGATGACGACATTTTATCCGATTGTGTTGCTGACGGGTCCACGACAGTCGGGGAAATCCACTTTGCTTCGCGAGAAATTTCCTGAATATAAGTATGTCTCGTTGGAGGATTTGGATAACCGCAGTTTTGCCTGGGACGACCCTCGGGGTTTTTTGGATACCTACCCCGACAAAACCATCATCGACGAGGCGCAATATGCTCCCAATCTGTTTTCCTATTTGCAAACCCATGTGGATAGTGCCAATAAGGAGGGAATGTACATCCTTTCCGGCTCACAGAATTTCCAACTTATGGAAAAGATTTCGCAGTCTTTGGCAGGCCGTGTGGCCATTTTGGAACTGTTGCCGTTTTCTCGTGAGGAACTAAAATCTGCCGATATACTTCCTCAAACGATTGAGGATGAAATGTTTATGGGTGCCTATCCGCGTTTATTCGACAAAGGCATCCCGCCCACTGAGTATTATCCTTATTATATCAAGACCTACGTGGAGCGTGATGTCAGGCAGTTGAAGAATGTGAGCGATTTGGGCCTGTTCGTGAAGTTCATCAAGTTGTGCGCAGGTCGCATAGGGCAGTTGCTGAATTATTCTTCGCTGGCCAACGATTGCGGCATTGCGGTTTCCACGGCACAGGCATGGCTTTCAATGCTTGAAACAAGTTATATTGTGCATTTGTTGCGGCCTGATTTCAATAACTTTTCAAAGCGACTGATTAAATCACCAAAGTTGTATTTCTACGATACAGGCTTGGCTTGTTCGCTTTTGGAGATAAAAGATGCGAAACAGGTTGGTTCCCATTATCTTAAAGGAGGTCTCTTTGAGAATTATATTATAAATTTGTTCTTGAAAAAGGCATTCAATAAAGGTGAAACGCCTCAATTGTCGTTTTGGCGCGACAACAAGGGCAACGAGGTCGATTTGTTGGAAACCATTGAAGGAAAGCAGTTTGCCTACGAAATCAAGTCTGGAAAGACCTATTCGAAAGATTATGCCAATTCATTGAAATATTGGGCAGGTTTGTCGTCAGCTGATGCTGAACACTGCAATATTGTGTATGGTGGCGAACAAAAACTAAAAATGTCAGAATTTAATGTGCTGACTATAAATGATATATAATATATTAGTACAGATTTACGATTCAATCGTAAATCTGTACTAATAATATCGCAAATACTTAGGATTGGTGTAGATTTTTGAGAAATGAATGCTTAGGATTGGTGTACGGTTATGTGTTTCTGCCGCTTTATATGACTCCTTTTTTGTGAGATTGAGCCTCATACGGAATTTTTCCGTACCTTTGCAGCCGATTTGAAAACGAGAAATTTTATTTTATGACCAAACCATTAAAAATCGTGGTGCTTGCCAAGCAGGTGCCCGATACGAGAAATGTGGGCAAAGACGCCATGACGCCGGAAGGCACCGTCAACCGTGCCGCCTTGCCCGCCATCTTCAACCCCGAAGACCTGAATGCCCTTGAACAGGCCCTGCGCCTCAAGGAGCAGAATCCAGGCAGCACCGTCGGCGTGCTCACCATGGGCCCACCGCGCGCAGGTGAGATCATCCGCCAAGGCCTCTTCCGTGGAGCCGACACGGGCTGGCTGCTCACCGACCGCCTCTTCGCAGGCGCCGACACCCTCGCCACTTCGTATGCCCTCGCCACCGCCATCAAGAAGATCGGCGATGTCGACATCGTCATCGGAGGCCGTCAGGCCATCGACGGCGACACCGCCCAGGTGGGCCCCCAAGTGGCGCAGAAACTGGGTCTCAACCAAGTGACTTATGCCGAGGAAATCCTCAAGATCGAAAACAACATCGCCACTATCCGCCGTCATATCGACGGTGGCGTGGAGACCGTGGAAGTGCCGCTGCCTTGCGTGATTACCGTCAACGGTAGCGCAGCACCCTGCCGTCCCTGCAACGCCAAGTTGGTGATGAAATACAAGTATGCCTCATGTCCGCTGGAGCGTCAGCCCGAAGATCCTCGCGCCGACCTCTATGCCAGCCGCGACTACCTCAACCTCAACCAGTGGAGTGTGGCCGATGTGGATGGTGACCCCAACCAGTGCGGCCTCTCGGGTAGTCCCACCAAGGTTAAAACTGTGCAAAACATCGTCTTCCAGGCCAAGGAGAGCAAGACACTCACTGCCAGCGATGCCGATGTGGAAGGATTGATTAAAGAATTGTTAGAGGAGAAGATTATTGGATGATGAGAGACTTTGGAACACAATCTGGCTCTTACGCTTTAGCCGTCATTGCGGGCTTGACCCGCAATCTCCCAAACGATAAGGATTCGTCTTCGCGGTTGGGAGATGGCGGATGCTTCTCCGCCATGACGGGAAAAGGCATCATAGTAGGATAACCCGGTCTAGTGTCTCAAAACCCATATAAAAAGTAGAAATTATGAATAATGTATTCGTATATATCGAGACCGAAGGCACCCAAGTGGCCGAAGTGTCTCAGGAGTTGCTCACCAAAGGGCGTAAACTGGCCGACCAGCTGGGCGTGGAACTGCATGCCGTCGTGGCTGGCACGGGCATTAAGGGCAAGGTGGAAGACCAAATCCTGCCTTACGGCGTGGATAAGCTGTTCGCTTTCGACGGCGAGGGCTTGTTCCCCTACACCTCTGCACCCCACACCGATATCCTCGTCAACCTCTTCAAGGAGGAACAGCCGCAGATCTGTCTGATGGGCGCCACCGTCATCGGTCGTGACCTCGGCCCGTGCGTCAGCTCCTCGCTGACCAGCGGCCTTACCGCCGACTGCACCCAACTCGAGATCGGTGACTTCGACGACATCAAGACGAAGAAGCACTACGACAACCTGCTCTATCAGATTCGCCCCGCTTTCGGTGGTAACATTGTGGCGACCATCGTCAATCCCGACCACCGTCCGCAGATGGCTACTGTCCGCTCAGGCGTGATGCAAAAGGCCATCTACGAAGGCAAGGCCAAGAACGAAGTCGTTTATCCCGAGGTGAGCAAGTATGTTTCACCTGAGGCTTACGTCGTGAAGGTTCTCGACCACCATGTGGAGGCTGCCAAACACAACCTGAAAGGCTCACCCATCGTGGTTGCCGGCGGTTATGGCATGGGCTCGAAGGAAGGCTTCGATATGCTGTTTGAACTCGCCAAGGTGCTTCATGGCGAAGTCGGTGCCTCGCGTGCCGCCGTCGATGCGGGCTTCTGCGACACCGACCGCCAAATCGGTCAGACAGGTGTCACCGTGCACCCGAAGGTGTATATCGCCTGCGGTATCAGCGGCCAAATCCAGCACATCGCTGGTATGCAGGACTCCAAGATCATTATCTCGGTGAACAGCGACCCCGATGCACCTATCAACCGTATTGCTGACTATGTCATTGTTGGTACCGTTGAGGAAGTCGTCCCGAAGTTGATTAAGTATTACAAACAAAACTCGAAGTAACCATGGCAAACTATTATAACGACAACCCGAATCTGCAATTCTACCTCGACCACCCGCTGATGAAGCGCATCGTCGAGCTGAAGGAACGCAATTTCGCTGATAAGGACACCTACCAAGACGCTCCCGTCGACTATGAAGACGCGATGGAGAACTATCGCCGCGTTTTAGACATCACGGGCGACATCACCGCCAACATCATCGAACCCAACTCCGAGAGCGTCGACCTCGAAGGTCCGCATTTGGAGAATGGCCGCATGATCTATGCCTCCAAGACCGTGGAGAACCTCGATGCCTGCACAAAGGGCGGCCTCTGGGGCGTTTCCATGCCGCGCCGTTACGGCGGCTTGAACCTGCCCATCACCGTCTTCTCCATGCTGAGCGAAATGGTGGCCAGCGCCGATGCTGGATTCCAGAACATCTGGTCGCTGCAGTCATGTATCGACACCTTGTATGAATTCGGCAACGAGGAGCAGCGCAAGAAATACATCCCGCGCGTTTGCGCTGGCGAGACCATGTCAATGGACCTCACCGAGCCCGATGCCGGTTCCGACCTGCAAAGCGTCATGCTGAAGGCTACCTATAGTGAAAAGGACGGCTGCTACCTGCTCAATGGCGTGAAGCGTTTCATCACTAATGGTGACTCCAACATCCACCTTGTGCTGGCCCGTTCCGAGGAAGGCACCAAGGACGGTCGTGGCCTGTCGATGTTCATCTACGACAAGCGCCAGGGCGGCGTCAATGTGCGTCACATCGAGCACAAGCTTGGTATTCACGGCTCTCCGACCTGCGAACTGACCTACAAGAACGCCAAGGCTGAACTCTGCGGTGAGACCCGTTTGGGCCTTATCAAGTATGTCATGGCCCTGATGAACAGCGCCCGTCTCGGTATCGCCGCACAGTCGGTGGGTCTTGGACAAGAGGCTTACAACGAGGCTTTGAAGTATGCCAGCGAGCGTCAGCAGTTCCATAAGAGAATCATCGAATTTCCGGCTGTCTACGATATGCTTTCGCGCATGAAGGCCAAGATCGACGCAGGTCGTTCGCTGCTCTACATGACTGCCCGTTATGTCGACATCTACAAGTGCCTTGAGGACATCCAGCGTGAGCGTCCTCTGACGCCTGAAGAGCGCGCCGAGTGCAAGAAGTATTCGCGTCTCGCCGATGCCTTCACGCCTTTGGCCAAGGGCATGAACTCCGAGTACGCCAACCAGAACGCCTATGATGCCATCAGCATCCATGGTGGCTCGGGCTTCATCATGGAGTACAAGTGCCAGCGCCTCTACCGCGATGCCCGTATCTTCTCGATTTATGAAGGCACGACGCAGCTGCAGGTGGTGGCCGCCATCCGTTATATCACCAACGGCACCTACCTCACCATCATGAAGGAAATGCTCGAAAACGAAGTCTCCGAGGACCTGAAGCCCTTGCAGAACACGGTGCGCACCCTCGTGGAACTCTACGAGCAGAGCATCAACTACGTGAAGGGTGCCAACAACCAGGAGGTTCAGGACTTCTTGGCCCGTCGTCTCTACGACATGACTGGCGACATCATGATGTCGCTCCTCATCCTCGACGACGCCACCCATGCTCCGCACCTCTTCACTCAGTCGGCCAACGTCTACGTCCACGCCGCCGAGGAAGACGTCATCGGCAAGAGCGTCTATGTGAAGAACTTCATCGAGGAAGACTTGGTGAATTTTAGGGCGAAGGCGAAGGAAGTGGCTGAGTAAGCTTCGCAATGTTTTATTGAAATGAAAACGGTGTGCTTCAAGTTTGAGGCACACCGTTTTGTTTAATAATTCTACATTTTCATAATTTTCCTTACACAGGTCTCTTTGTCGGTCTCAATTCTTACCAAATAAACCCCGCTTTCCAGCCCTTCAATCATACATTCCGAACCTTTGACCGATTGGTTCTGCACCAATCTTCCGTCAACAGAATAAACCGAAACCCTTTTCACGCCCTCGCAAACGATGGTGAAACTTCCGCTTGAAGGATTCGGGAAGATTTCAGCCTCAATGCTTTGCTCTGTGATGCCATCGTAGGCTTCCACGGCATTTACAGCTGCCAAAGCATCCACGCGGCCCACGCCAGTGGTGTTGCTCTTGGTGGGTGTCAGTTTGACGGAGGTCTCTTCCAAAATGCGGCAAATCTCTGCTGGCGTCAGCTCTGGGTCCTTTTGCAGCATTAAGGCGACGATGCCCGCCACGCATGGTGTGGCCTGTGAGGTCCCGTCCATGTTGGTGTAGCCGCTGGTGTTTTCGTAATCCAACGACTTGATGTTTACTCCCGGGGCGCATATGTCAGGGCGGATGAGACCGATGCCGGGATTGTAGGCATAGTCGCCAAACTCGGTGTCCTGCCATGTGACTGGGCCACGCGAGGTAAAGTCAGCGGCTGCATCGTTGTAGTTCACCGCACCGACGGCAACCACACAACTCAACGCGCCTGGGTTGGCCATTTGGTCGGGGTCGAGGTAGGGTGGGGGACAACTGGCAGGAACGCGCACATTGTTGGGCACTGGATAGGTCATCTGGAGAAAGGCATTGCCTTCGTTGCCAGCGCAGACCATGGCAACGATTCCTGTATCCAAGATGGCTTCGCAGGTGCGGCGCAAAATCTCTTTATCGGTAGTTCCAGCGTCAACCATGCCTAAAGACATGCTGATTAGGTCGCAGCCATGCTCGACGGCCCATTCCATGCCGCCTGCGATGTTCACCGCACCGCCAAAGCCATCCCCTCGGATGCTCTTGACGCACATTAAAGTGGCATCGGGAGCAATACCCGTCAAAGAGCCTGCTGTGCCGTCGCCACAGACCGTTCCGGCACAATGCGTTCCGTGGCCTTTATCGTCCATCGGGTCGTCGTCATCATTCACAATATCATAGCCGTGGTGTGGAAACTCCTCACCGCCGTCCCAAAGGTGGTCGGCGAGGTCGAGGTGGTTGTAGTTCACTCCTGAATCGACGACGGCCACCACGACACTTGTACCCGTGTAGCCCAATTCCCACACTTGATCGGCGTTCACCATCGTGATGTTCGGCGTAATTTCACGCGTTGAGGATGCCAGATTTTGCGTTTCGCCGTTGGGAATCCATTGGTGCTGAATGTTGAGGCTAATGGTTTCAATGTCAGTGCGTTCTGAAAGATCGAGCAAAGCAGTTTTTGTGGCCTCAAAATACAGCGCGTTGGCCGACCAAAGGCTACGCACAGAAGAAACCATGCCATGATTTTCCATCTCTGCAAGGATATTTTTCAAGTCATACTGAGAGGCCTCCGTGAAAGTTTTCAATTCATTGACTACAAAAGCTCTGCGCTCTGCGCGTGAAGGATAATAATCGGCGCGTCGGCACAACTGCAAGCGGTCGTATTGCGCTTTCATCAGCACAATGACCGCGATTCGCTCGTCATCGCTTCGGCGGTTCATTTCCTGACTCAACAGCGGGTCGAGGCAACCTTGGGCAAAACCTGTCATGCAGGCCAACAACAGAATGGAAATCAGGGCAATTCTTTTCATGGTATTACAATTTCACGATTTTGTTCACGATGACACCGTTCTCCGTGTCTATTTTCAATAAATAAACGCCGTTCGTCAAGTCTTCGATGCGGCATTCATTTCCGTTCATTTCAATGGCTTTCAGTAACTTGCCTTCAACAGAAAACACGGAAACCCTATGGATTCCCTCTCCGGCAACGGTGAAATCCCCCGTGCTCGGATTGGGATAAACTTGCTCTTCATTTCGTATCTCTTCGACGCCGTCATAGTTCACGGCATTCACGGCAGCCAAGGCATCCAAAAGGCCTGAGCCGAAGTCGTTGCTCTTGTGATCAGTGAGTTTTACAGCGGTGCGCTCAAGAATCTCATCGATTTGCGCGGGCGTGAGCTCGTGGTTTTTGGAGAGCATCAAGGCGATGGTGCCAGTAACCAAGGGAGTGGCCATCGAAGTACCGTCCATCAAAGTGTAGCCGTCGGTGGTGTTGAAATCCAATGACTTGATTTGTACACCCGGAGCGCAAATGTCGGGGCGAGTGAGGCCAATTTCGGTCGCGCTGCCCTCCGTATAAGGATAGTCGTTGTATGCTGCCACATCAGTCCATTGCGAAGGGCCTTCGGACGAGAACGAGGCGATGGTGTTGTCGTAATTCACCGCGCCCACGCATATCACGCAACTTGTTCCGCCTGCATTAACCAACTGGTCTTCGTGCAGATGCGGCGGCGGACAGTCGCCTGGAGTATAGATATTGTTCGGCACGGGCACCATGAACTGCATTTGTCGGATGTTGCCTGCGCAGGCTGCCACCACCACGCCAGCCGCCAAAGTGTTGTCGCAGGCCTGGCGCGTCATCAGTTTCTGTGCAGCGTTGGGTTGGGGTCGGCCCAACGACATGTTCATCAAGTCGGCACCATGCTCCAAAGCGAACTGCATGGCGGCCACCCAATGGGTTTCCTCGCCAACACCATCGCTGTTGAAGGTTTTCAAAGCCATGATGGTAGCCTCTGGAGCGATGCCTGTCTGTGAACCGGAAGCTCCTGTGCCACAAATGGTTCCGGCTACATGCGTGCCGTGTCCCCAATCATCGGAAGGATCGTTGTCATGGTAGTAAAAGTCGTAGCCGTGATGGGGATATTCCGCGCCGCCGTCCCAAAGTCGACCGGACAAGTCGGCATGGTCAAGGCGGATACCCGTGTCAATGACAGCAATCAAAACACCTGCGCCCATGTAGCCTTGTTCCCACGCCTGCGGTGCATTGACTTGCAGCAGGTTTTCCGTGATTTCGCGTCCATTACCTCTCGGGGCAGGTGTGGCCTCGTTTTCAAAAATCCATTGGGTTTCTTGGCAGTGGTAAATCGTCATGATGTCGTGATGTTGCGCCAAGTCGTTGATGGCCAATTTGTTGGCCTTGCAACTGACGCAATTCACAAGCCAAAACGATTGGATGTCCTCCACCATGCCGTTACGCTCCATCTCGTTCAAAAGTCCAATCAATTCATATTGAGTGGTTTCGGCCTGCCGTTTCAAGGTCTCAATAACAAATTGTCGTTGTTCCTGTTTGGAGGTGAAAAACTCAGCCTCACGAAGCAAAGCCATTGCATCAGATTGCTCCGAAAGGAGGATGACAACCTTTGTTTTCTCCTCATCGCCAATGCGTTGCATCTCCGCTTCAAGCTCAGGGTCGATGACGGGCTGTGCGACAAGACCGGCAAGTCTGAGAAAAAGCACGGTGATAATAAAGATAAGTCTTTTCATTATCCAGGTTTAAGTTATTCAAGTTTAATTATTAGGCGCAAAAAAAGCTAAATCGTAACACTTGAGCCAAATTTTGACAAAATAACGGTGCACCTGAGAGGCACACCGTCATTATAATGCTCTGCGCGACCGAAATCACTCCAAATGCGTAAACTTCTTCGACACCCAAAGTGCATGGCCGTGGAAGTCGATCAGGTAGAAGTCGCCATCTTCGCCGAGGTATAAGAACCTTTCGCCCACTTTCGGGTGTCGGTTGCTGCCATCCCCCCATTTGAAGGTGTCGGAGCTCGTTGAAGGTCCCAATCTCAAACGGAGTTCAGAGCCATCGATGACAACATAGACTTCTTCTTCAAATCCTCCTTCCTCGAACCATTCATCATCAGGTATCAAATACCTTTCTGCCGAATATTCATATTCAGGGTAGTATGCCTTGAAAATGGTGCTAAGTCCTTGGTAGAAAGGATCAATGGTACCATCAGCCCAACGGCGCGCCCAAAAATGGAGGAAACGATAACTGATGTTGGAAAAGACATAGCTGTCATCATCGAGCCTCAAGCGATTCAAATAAAAACCGGCATCATAATCATCAAATTCCCAGCCTTTTGTTTCGACCGATGTGTTGAAAATCCTTTCGCGTTCTTTTTGGCTATAGGTACCATCATAAAGTGCATCGTGGATCACCATCATAATATGCATCTGACGGTATAGGTAGTTATCGATGAGAGGCTTGCTCATCTTTACGAACTTTTTGTCGGATACCACTCTTTGTGCGAGACCGGCAAGGTATTCAATGGCCTCTGGGTTGTAGTGTCCAAAAGTTGCTTCGTTATTGAGGTCCCATTGACCGTCATGATGCGGTCCCGAAACATAAAGCGGGCAGGGAAGCATCTGTTGAAGTTCATTCAAGGAAATAAGCGAGGCCAAATGGCTTCCCGTGACGCGGATGCCACATTCAGGCCAATAGTCATACTCGTTAATTAAGGTGTGACGGGTCTTATCGAGGTTCATGGCAGCGTCCTTGAAACGCTGTGCATTATTGTCTCCGCCACTCATGAAGGCGCTGAATACTAAAGTTGATGCAAAGACCACAATGGCCTTTCCCATTTTTGAAAAGATAGAAAGTTTTTTCATGATAATGAGGTTTTGAACGCCTCAAAAATACAACTTTTTTTGTCAGCTATGCGGTTGGGCAAGAAATCTTTTTCCTTGCCAAGTGTTCCGTTCTTCCATCCTTTTTTCTATGCGCGATAGCACCTCATCATAGCGCAGCTTCATCCAAGGTTCAGAAATGAGATAGCGTGGTGGCACCTCTCCGGCAAAACGCTCAATGACAATGTCAGGGTTGAGCCGTTCGGCAAAGTCGATGACAAAATCAATGTATTCCTCAAGGTCGAAGAGATGGAAATGCTCGGGGTGCTCAAGATATTCCTCAGCCATCGTGGTACCTTTGAAGATTTGCAGTTGGTGGAACTTGACGGTGGTCAAAGGCAGTTGTGAGATGATGTCGGCGGCATCGAGCATCATGGCTTTGGTTTCTCCAGGCAGACCGAAAATGAAATGGGCCCCACAAGGAATGCCGTATTCGGAAGTCATGCGGATGGCGCGTTCTGCCGTGGCGAAGTCGTGTCCTCGGTTGACGCGCTTCAAAGTCTCATCATAGACACTTTCCACGCCGTATTCCAACATGACATAATGGGTTTTATGTATCTCGTTGAGGTGCTGTAATAAAGCTTCATCAACCAAATCCGGTCTTGTCCCAATAACAATACCGACAATTTTTGGTGTTTCCAAGGCTTTTGAGGTCATGTCATTCCTAGGCGGGAATTGCGGGAAGTGGGAATCTATGGCTTCAAAAGCCTGTTCGTAGATGCTTTTCAACTCCTCCAACGGCTTATAAGTGTTCGAAAACGGCTGAAAATAAGCCAAATATTGGCTCGCCCGACGGTAACGCTTTCTATGAAACTCAATACCTTCCTCAATCTGTTGCTTTATACTCTTCTCGGGCCGACAATATGAAGGGTTGAAAGCTTCATTACTGCAAAAAGTGCAACCACCAGTGCTGATTTTTCCATCGCGATTGGGGCAACTAAAGCCCGCGTCGATGCTGATTTTCTGCACACGCCCACCAAACTGCTTCGTGAAGTAGTTGCTGTAGCTGTTGAAACGCCGTTTGTCGCCCCAAGTAAATAGCATGGTCTCTTTTTTTGTCACAAAACCTACAAAATTGTCAAAACTTATCGGGTGAGGCGGCTTCGCAACCGCGTCGCCGCCGGAAAGCCGCCGGTTGGCGTGCTTTTCTTTGCCTAAACAAGAATTGTGTTTTGTAGGTTTTGCATGTTTTGTGATAATTATTTGTTTGGGTTATCGTAGTTTGGGTTATTCAAAAAAGTGTCATCCGTCAAGGTGCTCAAAAACGCCTTGAGTTGTGCTTTCTCCAAATCTGTGAGCTGCACGCCACCATCCATTACATGGTGCATCAGTGGGTTGATGTTCTCAGAGTCTTTCACGCCCTCGCTGTAGAAGTTGATGACCTCATCCAAGGTGGTGAAACGCCCGTCATGCATATAAGGTGCCGAAACGGCGATGTTGCGCAGGGTAGGGGCTTTGTAGGCACCTCTGTCCCAATGGCTTCCCGTGACGGTTGAGCGGTCTTCAGGGTCGTTGAACTCGTCATCCAAGCCATTGTTGTAGAACAAGTTGGTGGTCATCAGTGCCAGACCACCGCCACCATGGCAGTGGAAACAGTCGGCACCTTCCTCGGTGCAGAACAGTTCATAACCATCCAATTCATCTTCGGTAAGTTCTTCTTCGCCGCGCAGGTAACGGTCAAATTTACTGTCGGCAGAGACCAAACTCCGCACAAATTGTGCTATGGCTTTTTCGACATGGACAAAGGTGATCTCACGGCTTCCGAAGGCTTTCTCGAATAACTCGGGATAGTCATCGGTCTTTTGCAGGTATTTTACTACCTGGTTGGTGTCCGCATTGATTTCCACGGGACTGATAACTGCCGCCAAAACCATGTCTTCCAAGGTGGGCACGCCACCATTCCAGCCCAAGCCCGTGCGGTTCCAAGCCAAGTTAATCAAGGGCAGCATGGCATGATGGGTGTTGGTCGGAGCGCCGTATTCAAAGTTGTGTTCTTGATGGTGGCAGGAGGAACAGTTGCGGATGCCATCCGTTCCGTCGCGACCCGAAAGACGCGGGTCATAAAACAGCTTTCTGCCCAACGCCACGCCTTCCTCGGTCATAGGATTGTCGGCAGGGATGTTGTTTTTTGAAGGGAAATATGAAGGTTGGTCAAGCTCGTATGGCGTTGGGGCATAATGGTTTTGCTCGGGTTTACAGGCCGACATAATCAATAGAAGCCCCATTGCCAATTTGCATATTTTTTTCATCCTTCTCGCCATCTTTATCCCGAATCTTAAATCTTAAATCTTGAATCTTTGAATTTCGAATCCACAATTCTTTCTTTCACTTTTTCCCAATTCCAAAATTGTGGTTTGGGCGTTGCCATTTGCATCACATTTTTGATTTTTTCTGCAAGTTTATTATCTTTTTTCATGTCTATATTGTTTTCATTTTCAGTAGGTTTCCCGATTCTAAACACATCCTTTCCGTTTCCGTTGAGCAATCGTTGCGCGGTTTGGTTCTGCATGATGTGGCTCCCGAATTCGTTGAAGTCGATGGTATGTGGATTGCGGAACCAGTTGTCGATAACCATGGTCAAGTCAAGTTGGTTTTCAGCGTTGGCTTTGACGGTGAAATCTATGGACAACTCCACGATGAAGTAGTTTTGGTAGAATTCAGTGCAGTCTTCGTTCTGCCCGATGCCGAGGTGGATGGCTAATGGCGCAAGTCGTCCTTCATCGTTCAAATATTTCCCATTTAACTTCATATAATGGTAGCCTCCGCCTAGCATATCAGGCCAAAACATCTCCGACTCTGGTGGGTCGTTGAAGAGGCCTGTTTGGTTATCGGTTTCATCAAGACCGAAGGTGAAACGGAGCGCGGTGTAGTGGCCAATAGGCAGGGGCTGGGTATGCAATGTTTGCGATTCCGGGATGTTGGTGTCCATATAAAAAACACGGTTGATGCCTGCTGTGTCAAGGAGATTGCGTTGAAGGAGCGGAGTCCAGTTGCCTGCTTCGTTTTGTAGTTCCAAGTTGGAGAGGAACCATTGGACCTCAGTAACGAGGAAGGTATTGCCCGCTTCGTTGTTATAACATAAAGTGTCAGTGACCAACGGCATGTTATTGATTTCATAGCCGATGTTAATGTCGATTTCGGCCTTTTCGTTGCGCTTCGAGCAGGCTGCAGCTAGCAGGGCAAACAAAAATACCACTATTCTGGTTTTCATCTCCAATGTTTTTAACTCACTTCGTGTCGTTGAATCTTCGATTTCGGATGCGAAAATACAAAAAATCTGCCAAAATTGTGTATTTTTGCACCTCAAAACTGAAATACAATGGCAGAATTCAAAATTGGCGATAAAGTGAACTTCCTTAGCACCGTCGGTGGAGGCAAGGTCACAAAAATCATAGACTCCCGTATGGTGATGGTCGAGGTGGAAGATGGCTTCGAAATTCCTACTTTGATTACGGATTTGGTACTCGATTATCGTTCCATGCCTGCCCCAAGCAAACAACAACAGACGGTTGAAAAAGTGCAGAAAGAGGTTCAGGGACAGGAACTTCTGAAGCAACAGCAGGCCGAAGAAGCAAGAAAGGGTGGTCTGCGCCGCTTTGCAAAAGAGGCTGAAAAGGAAGGCGTATATATGGCTTTCGTGCCACATGAGCAGCAATGGCTTCTCACGGGACCGCTCGATGTAGTACTTGTCAACCACACACCTTACGAGATGCTCTACACCTTCACCATCAAGGAGGAGGACAAGTTCGCCAATGTGGACTTCGGCCAGGTGGACAAATACGAGAAAATTGTCATTGAGACCATCTCGCGCGACGATCTCGAGTATTGGCTCAACGGTGTTGTACAAGCCATATTGACTGCGGAAACATCTGATTGTGTGCTGCTTCCGCTGAATGCGCCATTCTCGCTGCGGCCTGGACGGTTCTACAAGGAAGGCAGCTATCTTCCTTCGGGCATCTTAGGAGAAAAGTCCGTAATGATTTGCCTCTCCGAGCTCATTGCTCTAAAGCACGGTGACAGCGATTTTACTAAGATTTTGAAGGAAGGTGTTGGCGCTCAAGCTCCCGCGAAGAATCTGGTGAAGCAAGAAGCACCCATCGACAAACACAAGGTCGCTCCAGGCGAAGCCATCGTTGATTTGCACATTGGTGAGTTGGTCGACAACATTTTGGGTATGTCGAGCCACGATATGTTCAAGATACAGACTGACTACTTCAAGAAAATGCTCGACAGCGCGATTGCCGCCGACTACTCCAAGGTGACCTTTATTCACGGTGTGGGTAATGGCGTGCTGAAAAATGCCATCATCGAGGAATTGAAGAACTACAAAAACACCGAGAACCGCATGGCCAGCATTGCCAAATTCGGCGTAGGTGCCATCGATGTCATCATATCTGAAAAGAAATGAGGAAGTCCTTAGTAATAGGATTATTGTCGCTGGTACTTGCTTCCTGCGCGCCCAAGGATGATCCTTTCTTCGGGCGCTGGACGGTAGACAAGGTGAATGTAGATTTCGATGCTGACTGGGCAACGCCTGAGATGGTGCGACAATTTGGCTCTATGGAAAAGGACAATGTCATCATGATCAGCAATGATTCCGTGTTGACATTGGTCATGGACGGCGATACAATGCAGGGCAAGTGCTCGTTGCAGGGTATCCGTATTATGGTTGACGGTGAGCCTTGGGGGTGGTTTGAGGAGGGTATAATAAAAACAGAGACCTCCACGCCAATGGGCAATGTGAAGACCTCTTATGTAAAATCCAATCAGTGAACCCGCAGGGAATCGAACCCTGAGCTAAGGAACCGGAATCCTTTATTTTATCCATTAAACTACGGGTCCTATTTTGGACTGCAAAGGTAGAAAGATTTTGGAAATTTTGTACCTTTGCCGCTTCAAAAAGCATATTTTTTAATGTAAATAATTGGATATAAATTGTTTAAGACATGAAAAGTGGAAAACTGAAACAAGAAATTCTGGCCTATTTCTATTTGATTTTAGGATCGGCTCTTTTCGCTGTCGGCGATGTGATGTTCGTGAATCCCTATCACTTGGCTCCTGGAGGCGTTTACGGTCTTGCCAACGTGTTCAACGCCTTATGGGGGTGGAAGATTTCCGTGTCTGGCATTTGCATGGACATACCTTTGCTGATTATCGGCACGATTATCTTGGGACCTAAATTCGGCATTAAGACCATTATCTCGGTGATCTTGATTCCCGTGTTTACTTATGTCCTTGAGACTTTCTGGGGCTATGCGCCTGTGATTCATGGTGGTGCAGTGGCGGCCGATACCCAGTCAGCACTCTATTACATCGCTAAGGACGGCTCACAGAGTTGGTTCATGCCCGACATGTTCTTGAATACTGTGGTTTCGGGCCTTATCTATGGCGTGGCTATCGGTGTCATTTTCCGTTCGGGTGCCACTTCGGGCGGTTCTGATATCATTTCCATGATTATTCACAAATACACAAAAATCAGCCTTGGAACACTGGTGCTTATTGTCGACAGCATCATCTCGCTGACCACGCTGCTTGCCTTTGAAGATTTCCGTTTGCCCATTTATTCCATCATCCTTATCTTCATCGAGAGCAAGATTATCGACTTGGTGGTGGAAGGCGTAAAGAGCTACAAGACAGCTTTTATCGTTACGGATAAGATTGAAGAGGTGCGCAACTTCATCATCAATAATTTGGATCGCAGCGGTACCGTTTTCGCGGGTAGCGGTCTCTATCAAGGTGCTGAACGAAAGATGATTTATGTCACCCTCAACCGTTCAGACTTGGTGAAATTGAAAGCCAACCTTCGTTTCCTCGACCCGAATGCTTTTGTTAATGTGATTGAAAGCAGCGAAATCATGGGCAATGGCTTCAAGGCACTGCCTACTGAATAGCCTTTAGTACCTGCTCAATCGCCACAGGGAAATACGCCTGCTCCAGATGGTGGATTTTAGCCGCCAGGGAGTCAGGCGTTTCTTTCTCATCCAAGCTGACGCGGGCTTGCAGGATAATCTCACCGCTGTCGTAAATCTCGTTGACATAGTGGACAGTGATGCCAGATTGGGCTTCCTTGGCCGCCACTACGGCTTCATGCACATGCTCGCCATAGAAGCCTTTGCCGCCATATTTGGGCAAAAGGGCAGGGTGGATGTTGACAATCTTCTTCGGGAAAGCCTTGACCAAGTTCTCCGGAATCTTCCAAAGGAAACCTGCCAGCACGATGAGGTCGACATGAAGGTCTTGCAGTTCGTTGATGAAGGCCTCGCTTTTGAAGTCGTCCTTGGTGATCATGCGTAATGGAATCCTCAAATTCTTTGCGCGTTCAATGGAATAGGCCTTGGGATTGTTGCAAACCACATTGACGATTTCAACATCTTTGTTGTCGGCAAAGTACTCGGCAATGCGCTGCAGGTTGGTGCCGTTGCCGCTGACGAATATGGATAGTCTTTTCATTCTCTGTATCTTATGGTTACGGTTTCGTTCTTGCCCAAATCAAACCACACCAAATAGCCTTCATCTACCTTGCGGAAATCAATGATTTTGCCTTCCACCACGATGGGCTTGGTGCAAAGTAGGGTCAGGCCTTTTATGGCTTCGTTGGAGTTGGTCAATTGTATGGTCTTGTTGTCGATAATCAGGTACTCGATGCTGTTGAGTTTCTCGTAATAGCTGATGTATTGTTCGATGGTAGTGGGTAGGATTTTCTTCTCGTCGCGGAAGTGGGCGAGTTGGCTCAGTGCGAAGTTGAAGCCAGGCATGGCAACGGCAGTACCGTTTTCGTTGTACTGCCAGAAGGCGCGATAAGGATTACTCCAGGCTGGATAGACATGTGTGATAAACACATTGTGTTGGTCCACAAGACGCTGTAGGCGGATGCTGTCGAAGTAGTAATACCATTCGCGGTCTTCGTTCACCTCCAATGTTGAGGGCGTCGACCACAGCAGGAAGTCTTTGTCGCCATTGGGCAATGTGGTGATTTGGCGGTTGGGCAGGGCATCGCCGAAGCCGTCGAAAGGCTGTACAAAATGACCGTCAAAGTTATGGCTTTCCATGCGGTTCTCCTCGTAGTAGGCGTTCCATAGATAGCGCACGCCGTTCTTTTTCCAAAGCTCGGCGGCATATTGTGGCGAATCGGGTAGCAGGCCGTCGCAAACCAAGTCCTCGCGGTTCTTGTCGGGGCCGTTGTTGTAGCCGTGGTCAATCCAACTCTTGGTGTCGAATTGCCTTCTCATGAAGCGCATGGCCTTGGGGAACTCGCTAGGGATGGTGGTGTAGACTTCGGGCGAATGCAAACAGATTTCAAAACCTTCTTTCTTAATGGTTTTCAGCAGTTTATAAAACTCTTTATCCGTCTTGATGGAAGCTACTAGTCCTTTGAAAAGTCCGTTGCTGGTCTTTTCGTTGGTCACATTGTCGGGATTCCAATAGAACACGCTTTTCGTGACAGGGATATTGAAGTAGCAGAAACCACCGATGGCATCTTCCGGTTTGGTAATGTTTTCATTTCCAAAGAGTACGGCGCGATGGGTTCTTAAATCCGTCCAGTCGGCATGTTCGGTGAAGATGAAGGCCGATTGGTAGCCGTCCCAGACGGGCATGAGGCGAGGAAGGTCGTCGGGAGCCTTTGAAAAGATATTGAATTCGCCTGTCAGCACCTCACCGGCTTTGACGTTACGGTAGGAAATGTCCTCGAAATAGTCGCTTGTGTCGCTACGCATTGGGTAATGCAACAAAGGATGGTCGCGCCAGTAGTCGATGTTGAAACAAGCAGTACGGTTCTCTACATCCAATTGCAGTGACGAGATATCAGTGTTGTGATATGTGCTGAATCCGATGTTGCCGTATTTTATTGAAAATCCTTCACGATCAAGATAATAGGTAGGCTGTAGGTTAAGACTGTCGATATGCTGGTTACGGCGGTAAGCAGTAATATCACCTTTCTCAGGCAGAGAAAGAACAAAAGCCAATCGTAGCAATTTGACATCTTCCTTGAATCGTGTTTTTGTCGTGATTTTTCGGCCGAAACGGGGTTGGTAATCCCATCGGTCTTTCAGTTTATAGGATTTATCCCAAATAATGTCCCGTTGGATGTCGATTTCCGCAATGGATGGGTCATTGATGGTGTCGCCATCAGCATTGATATATTCAACGACAGGCTTTAAATCATACCAGTAATCGTATTGCAATTCAAAATATAGTGTATCATTTTTGGTTAATGAAGCAGGCTCTCGTTCTATTTCAGGCTGATAGCTTGGTAAAGCATCGGCTTTGACTTTCAATTGTGCGTCATCAAAATACAGCCTTTCTTTCGCTTTATTCCAAACATAGACCTTAATCTCACTGCCTTGCGTATAACTGGCGGGGAAATTGAGGTCAAGCTGCACTTGCGACCATTCAGCCGTGTCGTTTAAATAATCTGAAAGTGGATAGGCGGCCCAATAGCGGTTGCGGATGGTGTCGTCGATGCTCACCACGATGTCGGCTTGGGTGTTGGCGTCGGCCTTAAACATGAAGTCGTATTTGCAGTTGACATTCTGGTTGGGGAAATCCTTGCCAGCGTTAATGCCGAAGCCCAAACCATATTCGTGCAAAGAGTCGCAGATAGAGACGTAATTCTCTTCCGTTGTGCTGCTGTCGGCCACGATATGAAGGTTGAACCAAGGCACATTCCACTCCTGACGGTTCTCGAAGTCATTGGTATATACCTGTGCCTTGGCCAAAAAGGCGGCAAATATGGCCGCACAAAACAGTATGATTCTGGGGTAAAACCTCATCAATGTCTTATTTTCGGCAAAAATAGTGTTTTTTTGTGCTGAATCAAGCTCGCTTTCGGCAAAAAACTCTTGGTTCCATAATATATAAATAAGGTGTACCTCAAAAACAGTCTTGAAAACAATTTTGGCAGGCAATGTAAAAAGTCACCCTTTTACCTCAAAAACATGTAAATTTTCCAAAGAACCTTGGCCAAAATATGCATCTTTGGGTTGAAAAAGAAGGTTTCGCGCCCTGAATCTCATGATTTTTTGAAAAATTTGTTGTTTCTAAATATTTGATAATCAGTATAATATAAAAAAGTTTCAAAAAAACGAAAAAAAGTGTTGCGCGTAATGAAAAAAGCTGTACTTTTGCACCCGCTAAACGAGAGAGGGGAAAGCAAGATTATGGAAGATGTTTGGCACAGTTCTTTGAAAGCTTGAGGCCAGCACAAGAAAACGGTCCGCATCCGTCGAGCAGACGGTAGGCGGACACGGGAAAAGGAACACAAGAGAACGAAGGCGGAACCCGAGATTCAGAATAGAAACAAGAAGTACAATACTACAACGAAGAGTTTGATCCTGGCTCAGGATGAACGCTAGCGGCAGGCCTAATACATGCAAGTCGAACGGTAAGATCCCTTTCGGGGGATCGAGAGTGGCGGACGGGTGCGTAACGCGTATGCAACCAACCCCCCTCGCCGGGATAGCCGGTGGAAACGCCGGATAATACCGGATGCGCCGTGGGGGAGACATCTTCCCTTCGGCAAGGCGGAGACGCGGAGGGGGACGGGCATGCGTCCCATTAGA
>ONFF01000008.1 GCA_900317055.1 uncultured Bacteroidales bacterium
CGGACACGTGTGGTAATTAAATTGTTGTACCTTTGTACCAAATAATCTGCAGTATTTAAGAAAATAAATACAGGGATGCCTTTAAACGTATGTTTAAAATCACCTAATTTATACGAGACTGTAAACTCATATTTACGTAATACCGGATTTCCATGAATATTTCTATTAAGTTTTCCGTGTTGATTGTAGGAATAAATATAAGCACGAGTACCCATCAACACCATCTAGAAAACAACCGAACGTCTTACTATCCTTGGTAAAATTATTTTACTACCATCATCATATTTGCCATATTGTTTTTTATCATACCAAGAGTGATATGGAAGTAATTTATTAATCTAAAATTCAAAACCATACATTGCTTCTGAGTCGGGAGATGGCATATCGCCAGATTGTAATCCAGTAATTACAAAATTATTAGCTCGATACAAATTAAATCCCTTTTTATTTCCATGTTGTTGGTCGGTGGCAGGCTCCACTGCCACCGACCTTTAAAACCACCGATAATAACTGTAGGGCAGGAACATGAAGAAACAGTATCAAGCAGTCACGGCCGAAGAAGCCGTCAAAGTCATCAAGTCGGGCGACCACGTCCACATCAGTTCGGTATCGAACGTTCCTCAATGTCTGGTGAAAGCCTTGTGTGACAGAGGTCGCGCCGGCGAGCTCAAGAATGTCTATATCCATCACCTGCACACCGAGGGTGCCGCGCCCTATGTCAACCCCGAGTTTGAGGGTATCTTCCAACACAACGCCTTCTTCGTGGGTGCCAATGTGCGCGAAAGCGTCCAAAAAGGATTGGCCGATTACATCCCCGTTTTCCTCGGTGAGACCTCGAAGCTCTACCGTGAACGTTACATCAAGTGCAATGTAGCAATGATTCAAGTGTGTCCGCCCGACAAGTTCGGCTATGTGTCGTTAGGCTCGTCGGTGGATGCCACCTTGGCTGCCATGGAGAGCGCCGAGTTCGTCATCGCTGTGGTCAACAAGCACGTGCCGCGCACTTTTGGCGATGCATTGGTCCACATCAGCAGGATCAATATCTTTGTCGAAGATGACACCCCTTTACTCACTGTAGATATGCCCGAACCCAATGAAGTGGAGAAAACCATCGGACGCTACTGCGCCGAACTCATCGAAGACGGCGCCTGCCTGCAGATGGGCATTGGTTCTATACCGAATGCCATTCTTTCGTGCCTCCACAACCACAAGGACATCGGCATCCACACCGAGATGTTCTCCGACGGCATCCTGCCTCTGGTGAAGGAAGGGGTCATCACGGGTAACAATAAGAAACTCAACAAGGGCAAGATAGTCTCCACCTTCGTGATGGGCTCGCAAAAAATCTACAATTTCATTGACGGCAACCACGAAGTGCTGCTGATGGATGTGGAATACACCAACGATCCTTTCATCATCGCACAGCAACCCAAGATGACTTCCATCAACTCGGGCATCCAGATTGACCTATCGGGACAGGTATGTGCCGACTCCTTGGGTGAGCGCATCTATTCGGGGGTGGGCGGACAGATCGACTATGTCTACGGTGCCTCGCGTTCCAAAGGGGGCAAGGCCATCATCGCCATGCCATCCACCACACGCAAGGGCATCAACAAAATCGTGCCTACCTTGGACTTAGGCTCAGGTGCTGTCACCACGCGCAACCACATCCATTGGTTTGTCACCGAATACGGCGCTGTGAACCTTTACGGACGCTCATTGCAGGAAAGGGCCAAACTCATCATCTCCGTAGCGCATCCACAGTTCCAAGAACAGCTGGACGAGGCCGCTTTTAAGCGTTTCGGACCGCATTTCCATTATTTGTGGAATAGTATTGTTTAAATCCAACTGTGGGATGCACCGCCCTAACACTTCAGCGTCATGGCGGACAAGGATCCGCCATCTCCTACGCTGGAAGGAGTCCTTCTCGATAAGGAGATTGCGGGTCAAGCCCGCAATGACGGTTTAAGGTTGGGCATTAGATTCCCCAGTCAAAAAAGGAAAACCATGTTCACTCAAATCAACTTCGTAGAAATCTTCGGTGCCTTCATCGTGATGGCCGCCATCATCGACATCTTCGGCTCTATCCCCATCTTCATGAGCATGAAAGAGCAAAACAAGACCATCAAGGCGGGACAGGCTTGCCTGACGGCTTTGGGATTGTTTCTTGCCTTCTTCTTCGCCGGGGACGCGCTGCTGAAACTGTTCGGCATCGATGCAGCCTCCTTTGCCGTGGCAGGTGCTTTCGTGCTATTCATCCTCGCCGTCGAGATGATCCTCGGAAGAGAAATCATCAAAAACGAGGGCGGCAAAGGTGGTGCCAGCATCGTTCCCATTGCCTTCCCGCTGATTGCGGGTCCAGGGGCATTGACGGCTTTGCTCTCGCTGCGCGCCGATTACGCCGTGGTCAACATCATCATCGCACTGTTGCTCAACATCTTGTTGGACTACATCGTTATCAGCCAACTCGACAGAATCCACAAACTCTTGGGTGAGAACCTGATCTTCATTTTGAGGAAATTCTTCGGGGTTATTTTGTTGGCCATTGCGGTGAACATGTTTGTGAACAACATTACCGTCATTATCTCGCAGGTCCCAAGATAACCGTAGAGATACTTTTTTTCTTTCATATTGTTGCGCCGGTGGTAGTTGTGACTGTCACCGGCATTTTTGTGGCACTCAAAGAAGAAGCGACCCCAAACGGAGCCGCTTCCTCACACTCAAAAATCTATATGTACCATTGCTTATTGGACGATCACTTTCTGCGTCAAACACTTGGCATCACACTTCACTGAAATGAAATAGACTCCTTTGACAATACCACTCAAATCAAGTGTCATTACTGGGCTTAGGCATTTGCCTTTTATAACAGTTCTTCCTGAAAGGTCAAGCACCTGATATTCAAAGGCTGAATCCTCGCCAATGGCGATTGTGACCACACCTTGAGTTGGATTGGGATATACGGACAGGTTTCCAGCCGTTTCCTGCTCACCAAGGGCATAGATTTCATTATACTCATCGGCACCTGCGCAAGGCGTGTTGGAACGCGTTTCGCCATCGATGTCAGTGGCAACATAATCCAAAGGATGTGCCACGGTGAGGCCTTCGGGGCTGGTCAAGTGGTAATCACCGTTGCCGGCAAAATGAGGTGAGCAAGTGGCAGTTTGGGCATCAAAACCCGAAGTGGAAGTCCATTCGGCCAATGTCGCACAATCTGTACCAGCGAAAATGCCAACATAACCGCCCGTGAACGAAACGCGATTGTAGTCGCAATACCGAGCCTCACTCTCATTATTGAAGCGGAACACATAGCCATCCGTCTCGTTGACAAACAGGTTGTTATAAACATAGAGATTCGACCATTCCTTTTGCACCATCAGATTGCCCGATGCTCCCGTGCCGCTACATAAGCCCGTGTTGTGGACAAAATAGATATAATCGCTGTCGGCATTGTCAAAAGAATAGCACCAACTTGAGGCAGCGCCTCGAAAATCAACAATGTTGTTGCGCACAATCACTGGCTCTGCCGCCGTGCCCGTGCAAGGACGGAGCTTCATCACTGTAGCATATTTGGTGGGATGGTTCACGGTCATCACATTGTTTTCGACAAGGCAACCGTAACGGCAACGGAACATATCGATGGCATTGAAGTCGGTGTGCGTGTCGTTGTTGTTGTCAATCGTGTTTCCGCTGAGGGTCACATGGTCGGTGAAGGTGGTATAGATAGCCTTGCTGCACTGGTTGGTGAACGAGCAGCTCTGCACCATGAGACCATCGTTGAATTGGGTCATGTCGGTGCCCTGGTAATAGAGGCCGATGAAGCCGTTGATAAACTCACAGCCTACAAAAGCATTATCGGTATCCATCCAGCCACCAGAGACACGATAAACCAGGTTCTTGTCGTTGTCGGTATTGGAAGCCTCAGAATAGCAGCCTTCAAAGCGCACCTTTTCAAAACGGTCGTTTGAAAGTCCCCCACGCAAGGTCACCACAACGGCATTTTCTTCCGAAGTGGATGACAGGGTCATGTTTTCGAAGGTCACATAATCGGCACCATCGAGTGTGAGAGTGCTGTTTTGGGTATAACCTGCATTGCTGGTCAACACGACTTGTTGGTTGTCGGCTCCCGTGCCACGGAAGATAACGCGGTCGGTGGCGCTTGCCCCGGAGATGGCATTAAGCGTAACATATTCCTCGTATGTGCCTGAGGCAACTTCAAAAACCACTTCACCAGCAATACCCGCTGACAAGGCTGATACCGCCGCACCAAATGAAGTGAAATCAGGGTTTTGAGAAGCATCGGAATTGATAGTATAGACGCCACTGAGTTGTGATACGATGGCATTAATGACCACATGCACGGTGAAGTCGACCGACTGGCCATCGCTGGTGGCACGCATTGTGAGGTTGGCGGTGGCTTGGTTGGCATTTTGGCGTGTCATGACCAAGATCTTACCGCTCATCGTGGCTGTCAAAGCAGAGGGATTCGAGTTGCTCACAATGCTGTAAACGATGTTCTCATCAGGGTCGTCAGGGTCGGTGGCCACACCGTTGAGGTTGACCTGAATGGTTTGCGGATAGTTGTTGAAGACCACATCCTGCACGGGATTGACGATATAAGGCGGCAGGTCGGGAGCGGCGCCACCACCATTGAAGTTGTCCATGCAGAAATAAGCCGGCGTAATCATATTGTAGCCACTGCCTCTTGATGACGAAAGGCTAAAGGAAATGGTGGCCACATTACCCAAGGGGCTGAGATCGAACCACTCCCAAGTATTAAGGACATAGTCTTCCTCATTGTTGGCAAAGCGATAGTCGGCAAGGTAGAAATCCAATGTACCCACAGTTTGTCCACTGGCATTCTTACCTGTCGCTGTCACCTTGAACCAGTCTGGGTCGTTGCCTGTAGATCCTCCGTAAGGTAGCTCGCCATACCCGCCTTGAAGAATGTCTTGATAAGTCCACAGATTGTTGGTGACATAGCATCCTGTGACGGTATGTGATTGTCCATCGGTGGCATAGACATCCGTCTGCACGCCCATGGTATATGCCACGGCATATTGGGCAGAGCCATCATAGCCACAGCCTGAAGCCGCAGTATATTGGGCATTAAGACCCGTTTGACTCAAATCCGTGCGGTTGGAGGCCGTGAAACCGCCCCAATAGCCGTATTGGGTAGAATTGGTAAAGCGCCAGCCGCCGCTGGGCATCTCATTTTCGCCAACAGGGGGTTGCCAGATACCACCGCTGCCAAGCGGCACATCTTCGAAAGTGGCTGGTTCTTGCGCCATGGCAAATGCAGCCATGATAAGCACAAAGGATAATAGTAAACATTTACGCATAAAAATGGTTATTACGCATGAAACAAATACTGCAAGACCATCGCAAGAAGCCATGCTAATTGCCGCGCTTAGCGTCGCCCTTGTTCCCGAAGGCTTGCAATTGAACTCACGGTTTGGCAGGTCTTCTGACTTGTCCGAGCCCTGAAAAGGCGACCCGACAATATGCGAGCGGTTTTAACCCTCGCATAAAAAGGCAGGTCCCTTGCAGGGGTGAGCCTGTCGCCTTCCCATACGGATGAGCCGTACAGTGGCTGGGTTGACAGACCTTACACGGGCTTACAGCAGCGGGCACTGTTGCCGACTTTCACGGCATTCCCTTGGCCAAACTGGGTGCAAAGGTACGCTTTTTCCGACAGTCACGCAAAACATCTTTTTCTTACCCAATAATTAGTGATTAAAAAGCCGTCAAAATCCCAAAATATGGGGATTTCACAGTTTCCGGAATGGTCGTTACTTTGCAGCAGATTTTTGTCATACAATTTGGATGAGTTTTGAGTTAGTTTTACCAAGTGCGAGACGGAGCCATCTGTCTCGCATGTTTTTTGTACTTTTGCAACAACTATGCTCAAAGGTTTCGTTGATGACCAACGACCAACATGTGCTCGCACTTGCAAAAGATACTATTCAATAAGGGCGGCAATTATCATGAAGGTAACGGTAAATTACATGGAAATAAAGCAAGAATATGAAGCTATCAGTAATATTTGAAGAAAAACCTAAAAGATGGGGGTTCAGGGGAGATCCGTATTTCTGGGATTACCTTAAAGAACTCGCGGAGAATATGGATATCATTCCTCCTGACGAACTGGAAAACTGGATAAAAGAGGAATACTTTTCACTTTCAGGCAAGGTCATGACCGACAAATATGGCGATTTTGCCGTAATAGAGCAGTTTGCTCATGGCGGAATGAGTTCCGGCGGCGTTGATAACCTATGGTGGATAGAAGAAGGAATTCCACTGCTGAAAAGCAGGTTGACTGTCATCAATAAGAAATAGTGGCAGTTTTTATCCGTTGAACCAGCGCATCAAAGGGATAAAGACCATCTCTATTGGCGTTCATGCCTTTGAGATGAACAGAAAACACCATCGGTGGGTTTTCCAAATCCAGCAAGGTCATGTTGCGCAGTTGCTCAGTGCTTTGGTACACAAGGTTGAGTGCGACAAAAGGATGTCCCTCGGTGTCTTCCCATTTCTCAATGACTAACTTACTACCTATGGGAGTCTTTTTCTCGATGGTGTAAGACAAGCTATAGTCTTCTACATCCAGTGATGCCAGCACGCTACCGATGTTGGAGTCATGGCCGCAAAGGAAGGTAAACTTTCTGCCATCTTTCTGCAGTTCTTCGAGCATCGTCAGTAAGAGCGGTCGAGCCACTTGGCGGGCTACCACAGGTGCGGTGAACAACACATCACCATACCAGTCCTTGATAGCAGAAATGCTTTCCCAGTCTTCCCATGTCAATGTATGACCAAAGGCGGCCTTCACTGTATCAGGTTCCTCGTAGTATTGCAAAACAAGTGCATCAGCTGCTTGACAAGCGAGGCGCAACGAACCACCCATGCCAGGTTCGCGGTATTTAACAAGGTAGACATGCGCATCATCTGTGCGGAAGTGGCAGGTGTCGCCTTCAAGACAGGCTTTGCTTTGGTCCATGTCGAGTACACGCTCCAGCACCATGTAATTTTCCGCCATCTTCTCTCCTATTCCGACCAATCCATTCTTACCTCCCATTGCCGTAATCTGCTGTTGGGCAAGGGCTTTGAAACCCTCGCTGTCGTCGGTAATCTGCGGTGCAAATACGGAATCCATCTTGCCCACTTCACAATGGTGCTCAATGCGGACATTGGCTACAGGAAGCATCCCCGAGGAGAAATACTGTGCCGTGGCTATGGTGCGCTGAAGGGAGTTGGCATAGAAACGCATGGTACCCTCTGCAGGGATTTCGTTTTCTCGTATCATTCCCTCACTCACGAGCCATTTTCGGAAATACTGACCCATCATCGTCTCCAATGTGCCTCCGCGCAGCGACAGCTCGCTGGGAGCCGATGACCAATGATACCATTCATGGGGCGTTATTCGCTGCAGCGTCGAGCGTCTTCCCGAAAGAGGTGAGCGGATGTTGTGGCGGCTCAGCACCACGACTTGTTTGAGTGTGTAGCGTTCCCTAAAATCGCCATCACGCTTGACTTGGGAGAATGCAGTAAACGAGACGCCCAGCAAAAGGAAAAGCAGTATGGTTTTAGATAATTTTGACATAGGCTTAGTTTGCTGCAAAAATACGCTTTTTTGGCGACCCGAAAAGTAATTTTTGAGTTTGTATTACTGTGCGGGAAGGAAGACAATCCTTGCTGTACGGTGTTTCTACATCCTCATTATTAATGAGGCATGAAGCCGAAAATCCCCAATGATGGGGATTGGTCTGCGAGGACAAAACCAAGAGTTTTGCAATCGATTTTGAACGAATAGTATCCAACTATGAAACTGAAAACGATTGCAAAATGTGCTGCATTAGCTTTGACATTGTGTGTCAGCTCTTTGCAGGCTCAAGATTCCATCACGACAAAGCCTCGCTTGACCATTGGCGGTTACGGTGAGGCCGTCTACACCCGCAACTTCTATAGCGACAATATGTTCCGCTACTCCCATGCCGAGCGTTACCGCGACGCCAAAGGCCACGGACGCATCGACTTGCCCCATGTGGTCATCAACTTAGGCTACAACTTCGGCAAGGGCTGGAGCATGGGCTCAGAGATTGAGTTTGAACACGGAGGCAGCGAAGTAGCCATGGAGATTGAGGCCGAAGAGACCGGCGAGTTCGAGCACGAGATTGAGCACGGCGGCGAGGTGGCTTTGGAACAATTCTGGCTGCAAAAGTCATTCGGCAAGGGCTTCAACATTCGTATGGGACACATCGTGGTGCCCGTTGGACAGACCAATAACGCCCACTTGCCCACCGAGTTCTTCACCTGCTACCGCCCCGAAGGCGAGTTCAACATCCTGCCCTGCACCTGGCACGAGACGGGCATCAGCCTGTGGGGCAAGCTCGGCGACTGGCGCTACGAGGCCATGGTCATCCCCGCTTTGAACTCCAACATGTTCAACAACGCCAACTGGGTGAAGAATGGCTCCGCATCAGGCTATGAGTTCCGCGTGGCCAACAACCTGGCAGGTGCCTTGCGCATCGACAACTACAGCATCAAAAACCTGCATCTCGGTGTGAGCGGCTACATCGGCAACACCTTTAATAATGACATCGTCACCAACGAGTTCAGCGAGACTAGCCAATATAAAGATGTGAAAGGCACCGTTGTCATCGGAACAGCCGAGTTTGACTACAAAGGTCACGGCCTCGTGGTGCGCGGCAACTTCGACTACGGCTACCTCAGCGATGCCAACCTCATCTCATCATGGAACAAGAACCAAAACCATCAGAGTTTCTCACCCTATCCGCGCTCCTTGGTCGGAGAGAAAGCCATCGCCTATGGCGGTGAGGTTGCCTACGACATCATGCATCCCATGCACAACACCGGCGACCAAAAGCTCTACCTCTTTGGCCGCTACGATTACTACGACACCTATATCCCCACCGCCAACGCCCTCACTGACTACCAATGGACCGACCGTCACGTGATGACCCTCGGCATGAACTACTATCCCATCAAGCAGGTCGTCATCAAGGCGGAATATGCCAAACGCTTCCTGAAGGAGCAGTACAACGATGAGCCGATGTTCTCGTTGGGTGTGGCTTATAGCGGGTTTTTCACGAGATAAAATTAAACGGCCCTTCGACCCTTCGATGGACCTCAGGGACCTGCAAAAGTTAAGGTCGTTGAGCTGGTCGAAATCGAAGATTCAATGTAGTTAAACGCAGAAAAAAAAGTAAAAGCATACAAAACATCAAAATCAAATAAAATGAAGAAATTATTCAAATCCGCAGCCATAGTCGCTGCATCCCTCCTGCTCGCAGTGAACTTCAGCTCCTGCAGCAAAGATCCTCAAACCAACACCGAGGAGGCTAACAAGACCCAAAAAGAGGCCATCGTGAAACAGTACCTCAACCACACGGTGTATCCCACTTACGCCAATTTAGCTGAGAAAACCGAAAAGCTAGTTGAAAACTTGGAGGCTTTGAAGGCCAACAAGACCCAAGCCAACATGAATTCCGCCACGGTCACCTTCCTCGAAGCCCGTAAGTGGTGGGAAATGAGCGAGGCCTTCCTCTTTGGCGCCGCCTCCGACTTCGGCATCGACCCACACATCGACTCGTGGCCGCTCGATGAAGACGCCTTCAACAACCTGATGGCCAGTCCCAACATGATTGCCGCCCTCGCCACCGATGAAGATGGCATGGTGGCCGGAGAGCAACTCGGCAACGCCCTACTCGGCTTCCACGGCATCGAGTTCATCCTCTTCCGTGAGGGTCAGCCCCGCAATGTGAATGAGATCACCGATGACATGATGACCTACATCGTTGCCGTGTCGCGCGACTTGCGCAACCGCTGCTTCCAACTTGAAGTGAGCTGGAACGCCAATGCCCCTCAAGCCCACAAAGACCTAATGGAAGAACTTGAGTTCAACACCACCGTCAACGGAGGCGACAACACCTACGGCGAGAACATGACCCAAGCAGGTCAAGCCGGTAGCACCTTCGCCACCTTCACCAATGCCCTCGAAGCCATCGCCGACGGCTGCATCGACATTGCCGACGAGGTAGGCACCTCCAAGATTGGCAAATGCCACACGGGTGAAGACGTGACCTACGTAGAGTCACCCTACAGCCAGAAGTCCATCACCGACTTCTACGACAACATCACCAGCATCAAGAACGCCTACATGGGCGGTATGGAAAGCCAACGCGATGAAGCCCTCTCGCTGCATACCTATATTAAGGACAACAACAAGGAACTTGACACGAAGGCCATGAATGCCATCGAAAACGCCATGAAGAAAATCCAAGCCATGAAGGCTCCTTTCGTGCAGTTCTATGCCGATGCCAGCGCTGGCGAAGCCATGGAAGCCTGCCAAGACCTCTCCGATGTGATGGCCGAAGTGAAGGCGGAGTTTGGAAAGATCGACAGGAAATAATATTGACACACATGAGACCAAAAAACACACAATCGATCCCATAGCCCTCATGGCGGACAAGGATCCGCCATCTTCTGAACGCGAAGACGACACCCTTCCGTTCAGGAGATTGCGGGTCAAGCCCGCAATGAGGGCAAAGGGCGTTTGAGTAGTGATTCCCGGACTCATATCATAACAATCAGCAACCCACAAAACCCAAATATCATGATAAATTACAAACATTTAAGCATCTTTGCCCTTGCCGGCCTTATGGCTTTGGCCGCCTGTAATTCCAAGGACCCCATCCCCGAGGTCATCAGCGAAGAGACCTACGCCGGCGGCGAACTGGGCACCACCTTCAACACTTCCCAATCCGCCTACGAAGACCCCACCCCCGCCGTTGAGCAGGCTGGCTTGACCACTGCCTTCAAATATGGCGAGTACTTCTTTGAGCGCACCTACACACAAAACAACGAGCCTTTCAACGGCTTAGGCCCTCTTTACATCCGCAGCAGCTGCATCGCCTGCCATCCTGGCTATGGCCACGGCATGCGCATGAACCGTTATCGCGCCGATGACTGGGGCAACGGCTACCTGCTCGTTTTTACTGACAAAAACGACACCTACCTCAGCTCCTACACTGGAATGCCTCAAACCAAGGCCGTCGCGCCTTTCAAGGCACCCTTGGATGAGACCCAAATCCAAATCAACTGGCTGAGCTACACCGACGAATGGGGCAACCAGTTCCCCGACGGGGAAAAGTACAACCTTACCTATCCTGAGGTCTACATCCCCGAAGAGGCTTTCTATGCGCCCCTCGAGGTGGGTGGCCAACCCATCCCCTACAGCGATTTTGTCTGCCGTCTCGAATCGACCATCGGCATCTATGGCACTGGTTTGATCGATGCCATCCCCGATGACTCGCTGAGAGCACAATACCAAAAGGAATACAATGACGGCTACATGCCCAATGGCCTCAATCCCGCCATGTGGGCTGGCTCCGACTTCGCCCCGACAGGCTATTATGGCAACACCACCCATCCCAAGAAGTACACCTACGCCCTCACGCGTGGTCCCTTGCAGGATGCTCCCGGTGCCAACGCCATCTGGAACATCACCAATGTGACGCACCGCACCAAGATGGGTCACTATATGACCGCTGCCTACGCCACCAAGGCTTCGCAAGACCCAGATGTGCAGGCTGAGTTCTACAACTACTTCCCGCAGTACAACCTTACAGGCAATGTGGAAACCGACATCTACAACTATCTGATGATGAACGACCAAATTCCCGAATCCCTGAAGGTTCCCGAGATGAAGGATGAGGACTATGTCAACTTCATGGTTTGGCACCGTGGCTTGGCTGTCCCTGCCGCACGTAATATGGACGATCCCGAGGTGCAACGAGGCAAGGAACTCTTCAACAACATGGGTTGCGCCTACTGCCACCGTCCGTCGTGGAAGACCGGCGATGATATGTTCACCGACCCGACGGGGTTCTTCGCCGATGGCGACGCCCGTCTGCCCCGCTATCCCAACCAGAAGATTTGGCCTTATAGCGACTACATCCAGCACAAGCTCCACATGGAGAACGACATCCGCACAGGCTGGTGTCGCACCACCCCACTCTGGGGTCGTGGTTTGAGTGCCAGATGCACCGGACGCAGCGACCGCTTGCACGACTGCCGCGCACAAACCGTCATCGAGGCCATTATGTGGCACGGCAACGCCCAAAGCGATGCCCGTCGCACGGTGGAGAAATTCCGCGAATTGCCAAAGAAAGACCGCGACGCTGTCGTGAAATTCATCGACGCAATTTAACCAACATTTGTAGAGACTTGGCGTGCCAAGTTTCTACAATGTGAAACCGAAAAGAAAAATCCCACCGCTGGTGGGATTTTTCTTTCTTTTGCTTTTCCTGTTTCAAAAAGAAAAAACTATCTTTGCCGTTTTCAACAAATATTTTGTTTTATGGAAAATATTGATCCACCTGAGGCCAAAACAGTGAAAGGCGGCAAGAATTTCTGGGGAAACCTATTACGCACCGTCTTGGGTACTACCATCTCTATCCTTCTCACTTTCGGCACCAATGCCCTAATACAGCAACATCGAAAGGCCCAAGACCGCAAAATGACTGCCATGATGGTGATGAGCAACATCGAGAGCTTCGCCCGAACCCTTGAGACGCGCTCCGAGCGCATGGCTCCCAACGACAGCATCGCAGCCTGGCTCCTCTGTATGTCCTACGAAGACCTCGAACTGCTTCCCTCAAATGAGCTCAATAAACTAATTGACCGAGCCACCAATGTCGCCACCATTAACCATGACCACACAGCCGAAAACGTCTTCTCCAACAACATCGAGACCTGGAAGAACGTCAACAACGTGCAATTCATCGACAATGTGGGATCCTGTTTCTCAGCCCTCAATGGTGTCGAGGAGCAATTCAACCAATGGGTAATGGGAGTGCCTGATGCCTTGCACGATGTCAAAATCAACCCTGACAAATACGAGGGTAGCACTCTCCCCATGAAGATGATGCACTCTGATCGTGTGCGTACCGCCATGAAAGCCATTCACAATCGTCGGTGCTGGCTACGCTATGCCGCCGCCTCCCTCCGCTATTTCAACTTGCAAAACATGGCCGCCATCGGCATCTCTGAGCAGGAAGTGATAGAATACACCAATGTTCTCGAGGAAGAGAGCGAAGATACGGGTACACCTCCCGATGCCAACTCGTTCTACACTAGCGCCTACACCCTTGACAGCCTTACTACACTTACCCACCTCACCGAACGCATTGAAGAACTGAAAGCGGAAAAGGAATAAAACAGTGGTGCCATAGTACAACCGCCCCACATCCTTATTAATGAGGACATACCTGCCCAAAAATCGCCAAACATGGGGAGATTGGACAATTATTTTTTTTCGGACATTTGCAGCAGTAATTGAAACTATACTGCAATGAAATACATTCGTCACATCACATCAGTCCTAGTCATCATACTCATCACCGTCCTTGCCGTTGGAACGGTTGTCGAGAAACTGCATGGTTCGGAATTCGCTTTGGCTCATGTCTATTCGACATGGTGGTTCGTTGGTCTGTGGGCTATGATGGCGGGGCTCATCATCTATATGGCGGTGAAATGCCGAATGTGGAAACGGATGGCGGTATGTGCCCTGCATGCGTCTATCCTGCTCATCCTCCTTGGTGCCTTGCTCACCATGCTCACGGGTCAACACGGCAGGATGAAACTCGAACCCAACCGCCCCAACAGCCAGTTCTTCATCCAAGACAAGGGCGAGATCACAAAAGAAGCGCTACCTTTCAGCCTCACTTTGGACCGCTTTGAGATAGAGACCTACCCCGACTCAAAAAAACCTAAGGACTACATCAGCCATCTTCATATCACTGACGGCAACACCACATCGGAGACCGTTATCTCGATGAACAACATATTGAGGCACAAACATTACCGTTTTTACCAAAGCGATTTCGATGAGCAAGGCAATTCCATCCTCGACGTCGCCCGCGACCCTTGGGGCATCGGAGTGACCTACACTGGTTATGTATTGCTTTTCATCGCATTGGTAGCGATACTTATTGAGCGACGAAAGTCCTTCCGTGCTGTCACATGGTCGTGGCTTGCGGTGCTCATAGTATTGATGGTGGTGCTCTACATCAGGATGCTCACCCATCCTCTGCTGCCCGTGCTGCGCTCACCTTTCTTCAGCTTCCACATCTCAACCATTGTCACAGCCTACGCCTTGTTGCTCGGCATTCTGGTAGTTGGCATCATCGCACTCATCAAGCCGAAAGACAAAGTTCGTATGGAACGATTGAAAGGTCTCAGTACAGCGATGCTTTATCCAGCAGTGGCTTTGTTGGCCATTGGCATTTTCATCGGTGCCATTTGGGCCAATGTCTCTTGGGGTAACTATTGGTCGTGGGACCCGAAGGAAGTTTGGGCACTTATCACCCTGCTCATCTACGCCGCCCCGCTACACGAAAAGCTATGGAAATCGTTCCAAAAGCCTATGTTTTTCCATATCTATGGCATCTTTGCCTTCCTGAGTGTGCTGTTCACCTATTTTGGCGTGAACCTGATTTTAGGCGGAGTACATGCCTATAATTGATAGCTGAGACATAATATTGCATTACTCAAATAATTCCTTTTGCAATGATAGTTTTTTCTTACTTTTGCAAAGAATAAAACCTATCATTCTATGAAAAGACTATTATTTGTTACGCTGATGGCCATCATGGGCTGGGAGCCTGTGATGGCTTGCACTAACTTAATCGTAGGCAAGAAAGCATCTGCCGATGGCAGCGTGATGTGTACCTACAACTGCGATGGATTCGGCTTCTCTGGATCACTGTCTTACAGTCCTTCAGGACAACATGAAAAAGGCGAACTCATTGCCATTCACGGCTGGGGTCCATCCCACGAAGGACAATATGTGAAACAAGTGGAATATACCTATAATGTGGTTGGCCTGATGAACGAAAAGCAAGTGACCATCGTGGAGACCACCTTCGACGGGCGATTGGAACTGGTTAACCAAGAAGGCCTGTTGGACTATTTCTCACTGATGCGTTTGGCTTTGCAGCGCTCCTCGACCGCTCGAGAAGCTATTCGTTGCATGGTGGAACTCGTTGATGAATACGGTTATAACAGCAGCGGCGAGACCCTCACCATCTGCGACCCCAGCGAAGCTTGGATCATGGAAATCATCGGCAAGGGCCCTGGCCGCAAAGGTGCCGTTTGGGTGGCCTTGCGCATCCCCGACGACTGCATTTGCGCCCATGCCAACCTAAGCCGCATCCGTCAGTTCCCGTTAGAGAAACGGTCAAAAAACAGCATCAGCAGCAAAAACCTCAAGAAAATCAACAATCCTGAGATTGAATGTGTCTATGCCGCTGATGTGATCAGTTTCGCCAAGGAATGGGGCTATTTCAAGGGCAAGGATGAGGACTTCTCGTTCCGCGATGCCTACTGCCCTATCGACTTCGAAAATGTGCGCTATGCCGATGCCCGCGTATGGAGTTTCTTCCGTCACCACTATAGCCACGAGGAAATGGACAAATACCTGCCCTATATCAATGGCGAGTTTGATGTCTGCGACCATTTGCCACTCTGGATCAAACCGGACAAACCCTTGTCCTTACGCGACTTGCAGAATGACATGCGCGACCATTTTGAAGGCACGCCCCTTGATATGACCTCCGACATGACCGCTGGCCCTTGGGGCATGCCCATCCGTCCGCTGCCGATGCATTTCAAGGATAACGACAGCGTCAACTACTACCGTGAGCGTCCCATCGCCACGCAACAATCCGGCTTCACCATGACTTGCCAGATGCGTTCGTGGTTGCCCAACGATGTGGGTGGCGTGACTTGGTTCAACTGCGACGATGCTAACATGGTGGCCTATGTACCGCTCTATTGCTGCATCACGCAAGTGCCCGATTGTTTCCGTCAGGAAAACAACCCACGCAATGAGTTCAGCGACAAGTCAGCATTTTGGATGAACAACTGGGTGGCCAACATGGTCTATCCCCGCTATTCGATGATGATTGGCGACCTCCGCAAGGCTCAAAACGAGCTGGAGGACTATTATTTCGCCGACCAAGACAGTGTGCTCACCGCCATCGAAAAGATGACGCCTGCCGACCGTCAAGGCTACCTGAACCGCAAGAGCATTGCCTACGCCGACAAGATGATGCAGCGCTGGGACAAATTGGCCAAATACCTCATTGTGAAATACAATGACCAAGTGGTAAAACATGTCGACAAAGACGGAAACTTCGTGCGTTGGGGCTACGAAACGCCTGGCTACGACCTACAATTCATCGATGCCATCGGCAAATCCACAGGCGACCGTTACAAACTGAAAAAGGTCATTGAACGCAGGGAAAGGTAAGTACCTTCTTTTACTTTACTGCCTTGATCTTTCCACCCTTACGCATCATAGCATCCCACCAACGGGCAGGCATGAGCGCATGCATAACTCTGCCGGAAATCGAAAAACGACCGCGGGAATAGCGTGCTTTTGGGTGACGGCTGTTGACAGCGCGACTGATGGCCTTGGTGATGACGGATGGCTTTGACAGGAAATTGGTCTTATAGAACCAATCAATGTTTTTGGCCCATTGTGTGCCGACCTCTTCGTAAGCCGTGCCCGCCGACGCTTCCATCAGATGTTTGGCTGCGATGGGACCCCAATCGGTCTTGATGGCACCCGGCTCAATCATCACCACATCGATACCAAAGGGTCTCATCTCCATGCGCAAGGCATCACTGAAGGCCTCAACGGAGTATTTGGTCACATTGTACCAGCCACCCATGTAAATCACCATCTTGCCTGCTATCGATGAGGTGTTGATGATGCGCCCGCTCCCCTGCTTGCGCATATAGGGCAGCACCAACTGCGTCAGTCGCGCCAAGCCGAAGACATTCACTTCCACCTGCCGACGCGCATCCTCAAGCGGCACAGTCTCGATAGTACCGAAGTAACCATATCCCGCATTGTTGACCAACACATCAATTCGACCTTCTGCTTGTATGACAGCCTCAACGCCTTGATTCATAGACGCTTCATCGGTGACATCCATCTTAATCACCTTCACACCGTATGTCTTCAAAGGCTCCATCAGCTCCACCCGGCGGGCGGCAGCATAAACTTTATGGCCTTGTTGGGCCAAAGTCTGGGCAGCGTCGAAACCGATGCCACTGCTGGCCCCTGTGATAAGAATTACCTTGTCATGCTTCATAATGCTTGCAAAATTACAAATTCCCGCAACGATTCCGCAAGGATTCGTGTTTTTTCTGTAATTTTGCCGCTTCTTTTTAAATAAAGGATATGAGAGTTATTTTACATAAAATATGACCATGACTTGTGACAATGACTATGACCGCTCCAACGAAAATAAAAGCGGTCATTGTCATAGTCACTGGTCATAGTAGAAAAAGTCCTGAAGTCAAAACTAATGTAGCTTATTTCGAACAGTTTAATACTATAATGATCACCTACAAACACGAAGTAAAATATTATGAATGCGACCGTATGGGTGTGACGCATCACTCCAACTATGTTCGCTTCATGGAAGAGGCCCGTGTCGACTGGCTCGACCAACTGGGATTCGGCTTTGAGAAAATCGAAGCGGAGAATGTCTTCTCCCCTGTAATTTCCATCTCATGCGAATACAAACACCCTACGACTTTCAAGGACATCATTGAAATTGAGGTGAAAATCAGCAAGATGAGCGAGATGAAGTTTGAATTCGACTATACGATGCGCTCCAACGGCAAGTTGGTCTGCCTCGGACACAGTGCTCATTGCTTCATCGAAAACGGTCGCCCCGTGGCTATCTCAAAGCGCCTCCCCGACTTTTATCAATCACTAAAAAGTTATTTATCAGTTGAATAATGCATAAAATCTTTGTTCCCATATACCATTACTTCAAAAATCACAAGGTCCTGATGTACCTGATCATGGTCATCTCGTTCTTGGTATTCCTCTTTTTCGGGCTGCGACTCCATTTCGAGGAGGACATCTCTAAGCTTTTGCCTACCTCAAGTGTAGAGAGCCAGCTGGCCTTCACCTCAATCCAACTCAAGGACAAGATTTACCTTCAAGTGACCTCAGCCGATGAGCCAGTCTCCCCCAACATCCTTGCCGAACGGACTGATGAGTTCGTCAACCTGCTCTACGAGAAGGATTCCACGACCCATTACATTGGCAATGTGCTGTACAAAATGGAGCCTGAGGTGGCCATCAATGCCTTGGACTTTGTGCTTGAGCATATCCCTTCCTTCATCGACACCTCAGCCTACAGTAACTTTGAGAAAGCCCTTGAGCCTGAGGCCATCCAGAACCAGATGTGGGTCAACTACGAGCAGATGATGGAAGACGAGACGGGCGACATCACCCAAGCCATCATGTATGACCCGCTCAACTTGCGCAATGTGGTGCTCGGCGATGTGATGCAAGGCGCTGTCAACGGCTTCAACATCATCGACGGACAACTCTTCTGCCCCGACAGCACCGTAGCCATCGCCTATCTTGCTCCCGCTTTCCAATCCTTGGATTCGAAGGCGGCCAACAAATTCTCCAAAATGCTGAAACAAACGCAAGAGGAATTCGAGACAATCCACCCAGACATAAAAGTGCATGCCCACGGCGACCCCATCGGCAGTGTTTCGAATGCCGGACGCATCCGCTCCGACCTTGTCGTGACCGTGGGTATTTCCCTGGTTTTGATATTGATCCTTATCGGCTTGTGTTTCAGAAACCTTTCTTTCATCTGGGAGCTGTTGTTACCTATCATCTATGGCACAGCCTTCTCGTTGGCGGGCATCTTCTGGATTAAGGGCGAGATGTCGCTCATGGCCTTAGGATTGGGAGCCATCGTGCTAGGTGTGGCCATCAGCTACAGCCTGCATGTGCTCATCCACCATTTCTTTGTCGGCGACCCCGAAAAACTGCTACAAGACGAGTCTACACCTGTGTTCTTGAGCTGCATCACCACAGTGGGCGCCTTCTGCAGCCTGCTCTTCACCGATAGCGACCTGCTCCGCGACTTCGGACTGTTCGCCTCATTCGCCTTGATAGGCTCCACCCTTTTCGCCTTGATCTTCCTGCCTCATTTCTTGCCTGCCCGCAAGGCCGACAGCAACAGCAAGACCTTCCGCCGCATCTCGCGCCTCAACAACCTGCCCTTCGACAAAAAGCCTTGGTTCTTGATAATGATTGCAGTCATTGTAGTGATAGGCATCATATTCTCACCCAAGGTGAAATTCGACAATGACCTCCGCAACCTCGACTACAACTCACCCGAGGAAATCATGGCCGAGGGTCTTTATAATACGAAGAATAACGATGGCTTTTATCACTTGTATTTTGCTACCGTTTCCACCAACCTCGACGAGGCCTTGGAAGCCGACAAGACGCTCATGGTACTGCTTGATTCCCTGAAGCAAGAAGGTGCGGTGCATAGTTATACCGATTTCATCCCCAAGCTCTTCGTCACCCAGGCCGACCAAGAGCAACGCATTGCCGCATGGAACGACTTCTGGACCGAAGAAAGGAAAGCCTACGCCATCTCACGCGTTGAGAAAGGCGCTTTGGAATTCGGCCTCGACCCGATGATGTTCTACGACTTCAAGGAGCTTCTCGATGCCGACTACGAAACCGCCTCGCTGATGGAAAGCGGTGTGGTACCCGATAACCTTTTGGGCAACTTCATCGAATGCAATGCCGACAACCAATACATGGTGTTCACCGATGTCTCCATGAACTTCGACGAAAAAGACATCGCCACCGATGCCTTGGTCACCAACCCCAAGACCTTTGTTTTGGAGCCGTTCTATTATTGCAAGAGCATGGTGGAGGTCATCAACGATGACTTCAACATCGCCGTGTGGATTTCCTCGCTGTTTGTGCTGTTGATCCTCTTGATTTCCTTCCGTAACATCATCACTGCCCTGCTGTCGTTCCTTCCCATGGTACTCAGTTGGTTCATGGTGCAGGGCTACATGGCCATCATCGGGCTGGAGTTCAACCTCATCAACATCATCATCTCCACCTTCATTTTTGGTGTGGGTGTCGACTACAGCATCTTCATCACCGAAGGTTTACTTAAGCAAGCGCGCACGGGCGACCGCGATGTACTCACCTGGCACAAGGTGGCCATCTTCTTCTCGGCCATCATCCTGGTTATCGTGGTGGCCTCGCTCCTCTTCGCCGTCCATCCCGCCATCCGTTCCATCGGTCTCAGCACCCTCATCGGAATGGCCTCAACCATAATGATTTCTTACTCATTGTTGCCCTTCGCGTTCTGGAGGTTGATGAAATGGCCGTGGTATAAGAGGAATGTGATGAAAAAGGTCCAAAAGAAATGAGCTATTCCTCGCCCATTCGCGTCTTCATTGCCGCATTGACCTCGGCTGAATAGTATTGGAAGAAGTTGAAACTCATGGCGATGGAGATTTTGAGAATTAAATCGGCATCGAGCGAAGGCCTATTGAAGATTTTGTAGACATGGTTGCGGGTGCAGCCAATCTCACGCGAAAGCCAGCCCACGCTGCGCTGGTCTTTGCGTAGCTGCTCTTGGATGAGGTGCCCGATGTGGATGTTGCTTTGAAGGTTTTCCATCTGCTCACATAATCGAATAGCGCAAAAGTAGCCCTTAACAGACCTTCATTTTTCATCCATTTCATCCATTTGCATTTTCTTTCGATTCCTAACATGAAAATGCTTATTTTTGCCCAAAATAAGCGAAACCATGTTATCCCTTCCCGTCATAGCAATGATCAAGAAGAAATCGGGGCTGGACTTCAGTAATGCCAAGGACTTTGAGGTGTTGTCGGAGTCGTTTCCGGCCAGCGACCGTTTGGGAGTCAATACCCTGAAGCGGTTGATGGGTTATGCCAAGTCACCCATAGCACCACGTAAAGCCACGCTTGATGCTTTGGCGCATTATCTGGGTTCGTCCTCTTGGGAGGTGCTGACAGGTATGCAGCCTGTGGAAAGCGACTGGATGGAAAAGGCTTTCTTCGCCGATGAGATTCGCGAAGGCACAACGGTAGAGGCATCATGGCTACCCAACCGTCATATCGCTTTGCTGTGTATCGGTGAAAACAAGTTTAGGGTGACCGAAAGCCTTAATGGCAAGTTGCAAGTCAACGATGAGGTGACCATCCTTAGTTTTCGTTTGGAGTATCCTTTACAGGTGTACCAAGTCATCCGCAATGGCGAGATTGTGCGCGATGCCGCCGGTAACGAGTTGGGTTATGTAGCAGGCCGACAGAATGGATTGACTGAACTATTCATCAAGGAGGCAGCCTAATGAGCGATTCCGATTTCATCAATCCTGTACAACACAACCAAGATGAAGTGTTGTTTGACAGTGGTGGCACCTGTGATTGCTATCGTCTCGTCAAAGACAATCGTGTGTATTGTGTCAAACGGCCCAAGAAGGACATGCGTTCCTCGGAGGCATACATGAGTTTGTTCCGCAAGGAGTTTGAACTCGGCATCGAGTTGGAGCATCCCAACATTGTGCGTTATTTTGCCTACGATGAGGACGAACAAGGCCCTTTCATCCGTATGGATTACATTGATGGCGACAGCCTTGATGCTTTTGTGGCCCAGCATCCTGACTATTTCAAAGATAAAGGACATAGGAAACAATTCTGCGACGAGTTGTTTTCTGCTTTGTCCTATCTCCACGACAAAAAGATGTTGCACCTCGACCTTAAGCCCAGCAACATCCTCATCACCAACAAAGGCCATCATGTAAAGCTTATTGATTTAGGTTTCGGTTGGAGCGAGAGATTTCTGCATGATTTGGGTTTCACTCGTGAGTATTGTGCGCCAGAGCAGCAGGCCGCTAAGACCGAGTTGTTTGGCCCTGCCACCGACATCTATGCCTTGGGCAAGATTTTGCAACATTATGGATTGACCAAGAATTCAGTAACGCAACATTGTCTGAAGGAAGATCCAAGAGACCGTTACCAAAGCGTTGACGCATTGCGAAAAGCCATGCAACGAAACGAGATGATAGGAATTGCCTCAAGGATGGGGCTATGTCTAATTGCAGCAATGCTGATAGGTGCCATTGTTTGGCTGGTAGGCTTCAGGGAAGAGCCACTACCGCCGCGTCCCCCTGCGCCTGAAGGAGCCATCAACGGGTTGTTTACCATCAACGAAGCTGGCGACCAGGTGTATTTCTCGAAGGGCAACTTGCAATACAAGCCCTCAATCAACACATGGCGTTTTACTGAAAACCAGTTTGACTATATCGGAGGTGACAATGCCAACCTGGGTTCTGCTGAGAAATGCTGCAATTGGTTGGATTTGTTCGCTTGGGGTGCCAGTGGGCGTGAGCATGGAGCGATTTGTTACCAACCGTGGTGCACAGCCGCGATGTTTTTGAAGACGACGCTTGGCAATATAACGCCTATGGCGTTGACACGCTGAACCTATTTGATGGCGACGGTCAGGCTGACTGGGGTTACAATGCCATCAGCAATGGTGGAAATGAGGAAAACTTATGGCGCACTTTAACCATCGAGGAATGGGATTACATTCTTGAGAAGCGGACTACAGCTTCGGGCATCCGTTATGCAAAAGCAAATGTTGACGGTGTATGGGGCTTGTTATTGCTGCCTGACGACTGGGACAGCACCTATTGTCCACTACGGAAATATAACGATGATGATGTTGACTACATTCCCAACAACCTTACCGAGCCTTTCTGGACAGAGAAGGCAGAGGCTCAAGGAGCGGTGTTTCTTCCGGCGGCAGGAATACGCGATATCTATATTGTAGGCTTGGCAGGCAAGTATGGTCACTATTGGTCGTCATCCTGCCTAAACCCCAAAGAAGCCTTGGGCATCTACTTCAGCAACAGCTTCTTCTATCATTCCATCACCACCGATAAATGCAGTGGCCGCAGCGTGAGGTTGGTGAGGGATAAATAAGAGTCGGGCGAAATCGACCTCAAAACAGGTAGATTTCGCCCGAAAGGGTTCATTTCTTGAAATGCTGGTAGTCTTCAGACATCGGTAGGGGCTGATGATAAGTTGGGCGCAGCTTCACTTCGGAGCCGCATTTGGGACATTTCATTTCTGTTATTTTTGAACTTTATTTGTTAATTCTTCTATTTCCTTTGATATTCGTTCCAATTCAACAGTCATTTCATTAATTTGTTCGTTAAATGCTTTTTTATCTTGATTTGCAAGTAAAAGTCTGTTGTTTTTAAAAACTCGGAGCTCATAAACAACCTTATATCTAATCCAATAACTACCTAAGCAATTATTTGAGCTATCGTATGCAAACAACTCTGTTTGTAACTCGAACGGATAATCCTCAAAACGCAACTTATTCTTAATGTCAGATTCATTAAGCAAATACCTCCAATCGTCCCAACGTGTATCGTCCCAATTCAGGGCAGCGGATTTTTCTTCGTGAACTTGTATCACATCAGTGCTTTTGTCAAATGTGGAACCTGGAGAAAGCGATCTTGTTACGCATTTAAACGAGACGACCTTTCCACGTTGATTTTCAATGTGCAAAGACCAATGAACGCCTATGGTTTGTTCATTGTCCTGGGTAACCCATGCTTTTTCAAAAACAGCTTTAGGAAGATTTGGTATTTTTTGGCAATCGTGAGTGGTTATGGCTGTTGGTTTTAGTTTTGATTCTATCCTTTGAATATGCGCTTCTGTATCGTCACCCAATTCTTTGGCTTTTCGGTACCATTTAAGTGCTTCTGCCAAATCCACAGAGACACCATACCCAGTCTCATAACAATAGGCTATACAGCTAATGCTATAAACATCGCCCAATTCCGCAGCTTTGCGATACCACTTGAAAGCTTCTGCTTCGTTTTGGGTCTCATCATAATAAGCGCTTAGATTAAGCATCGCTGTTACATCGCCCAAATCAGCCGCCTTGCGGAACCATTTGATGGATTCTACTTTATCTTGGCCTACGCCTTGACCATTTACATAACAAACGCCTAGATTATACATAGCTTTAGAATTGCCCAAATCAGTAGCCTTACGATACCACTTGACGGCTTCGGCATGGTCTTGGCTCACACCTTGGCCGTTTTCATAACACCAGCCTAGATTATTCATAGCATCTGCATTGCCCAATTCAGCTGCCTTTCGGTACCATTTGACAGCTTCGGAATAGTCTTGATGTACTCCTTGGCCGTTTTCATAATATTGACCTAAATTATACATTGCAACCGCATTGCCCAATTCAACCGCCTTCCAGTTCCACCTGATGGCTTCATCATAATCTTGGGGTACTCCTTGACCATAACCATAACAAACGCCGATTTTACAAATTGCTACAGCATTGTTTCTTTCAGCCAATCGGTTCCAAATGGACAATGCCGTTTCATAATCCTTGTTGTCGTATGCTTCCTGTGCTTTTTTCAACTCGGCATCTTCGTCTGAATTGGCGAAGTCAACAAAATAGTGATAGGCTCGTTTCATGGCCCATTGTATTCCTTCGATTTGGCAACTTCCATTGCCATTACGTAAAGCAATAGTGCCCCCATTGACATTATACTCACCATTAGAGTCAAAATAGATACAAACATTTTTGGCTTCGGCTATGCGTTGGATGTCTTTAGGCTGAAGGTCAAACATCATATTAAAATAAACTGTATTATTAACTGCATATCCATTTATGCCGGTTATTTCTTCCGACGAATAGTTACATTCTTCATCAAAGGCTCTGTAGCTGTGCTTTGATATACGCTCTTCAGATGCCTCCATTTCCATTCTTTCTCCATCAATTTCAAATACAACTTTATTTTGTAATTCAGGGCATACACTATTGAATTTTATAGAAATAACGAACCCGATTTTAGCTTCGCCATTAGGCGTTTTTCCCTCATAATGGCGAGCAGGGACAATATCCATAACCAAGTCTGCTTTATCAAAGCCAATATCGGCATAAATCACACCTCTTTTTAAACATTCATAAGTAATGTTATTCATGCCATCATATTTCACTTTAATGGCGTTGTTGGCCGTTCTATTCATATTTCTGTATGTTTAAGTTTGCTATTTACGTTCTTTCAAATACCCGAAGGCGCATTGGCTGCACTTGAAGCCGCCGCTGCTGTATTTGCCTTGGTGGTGGGGTAGGCAATAGGGACAAATCCGATAGCCGCATTTGTCGCAAACGTACCATTTGCTTGTGTTGGGAAACTCTTTCCCGCAGCTTTGACAGGGAATATAAACCATGATTGTCAAGTTTTGTTTTTACTAGTTAAAGCAAGTGTGAGGAGGGTAGAAATTTCTACCCTCCTTTTTCACTTGGAATCGTTGTGAGGGAAACCCATCACTTTTTAACCTCATAGATAGTTGGTTCGCTATGACCTCCAGGCCACGAATAACGAACGAGGAACTGGCGTCCACATCTTGAACATTGTGGAGCTGCATTGGTGGTGTATCCTTGTTGAAATCCCACCTGGGTTGAACTTCCGCAATGCGGACAATTTACATAAAAGAATGCTGTCATTTTAATACAATATTATTTACAACAATCATTTCATTGGTGCAAAATACCAAGAGCAGTGAGCTTGTTGGGTGAAGTTTACGCCGCCTGGATTGGCAACATTGCTAATTTTTGAAACTTTCAATTCGATTTTCATAACTTAATGATTTAAAATGTTTTGGTTCGTTTACAGGAAGAACCATTTGTCCTTTTTATTGATGTAATAGTTTTCTCTTAAGTAAAGGTGTGTTTATTTTTAGTGATGACAAGGCATCTTCAAAACTCTTCCCATCTAACAAGTCTTCTCCCTTTAACAAACTCATCTGTAGACGATACCTTATCTTTGCCAAATCACAAGAACTTTCGGCAGGTTTGAGATAGTCGCCGTGTTCGATGTAATTCAATCCAGCACAGGGCTTGCAACATTTACAATATTCATAATCACCACAATGCTCATATTCCTCCATTGTACAATGACGCCAGCTTTCAAGAAGCGCATTGTTTTCTACAATTTCCTTCCATGTTTTTTCTTTCAGTGAACCAAATGACATCGGGAAGGCAGCACATGCCTGAACTTCTCCATCAGGGGTTATTGAGAAGTCGACAAGACCGACCGTACAGCAGTTCTGATCCATCTTGCATTTTCTTTCAGTAAAAGAATCCAAATCAGACAAAAGATTGTCAGATATTCTTTTATCCATCCAAACTACCTTGAATTGCTCTTCCGTCAATCGAAGTTGTCTTGAAAGGCAATCTCCATCGTTGGACTCTCGGATATTGATTTCAAACTGCGGCTCGGCACCATATTTCTTTGCCAAGTCTGCCACCATATAATAACTATGCAGGTTGGGCTGCATAATACAACATTTCAGGTTCATGGGAACGGCTAAATCGGATAGTTGCTCCACCACTTTCATCGAGCGTTCCCAAGAGCCTTTCACGCGGGTGATAGCATCATGATCTTCGGCAATGCCGCTGTAGATACTCACACCCACCAAGCGGGGAAAGTAGTTGGCCAAGCGTTCCACCATATCCACAATGCGTTGCCCGTTGGTGAAGACATCAAAGGCGACCTCTTTTTGGTAGAGATAGTCGATAATGTCCCACACAATGGGTTTCGAGAAGGGGTCGCCACCCGAGAGGCACACCTTCACCAAACCATGCTCATTTAGGTCGTCAATGATGCGTTTATAGTCGTCGAGGTTCAATTCGTCGCGGTCGCCACGGTGCGACACTTCCTCATCGTTGCGCGTGGCCCCCGGATTGTAGCAATGGATGCACTTCTCACTGCAGTTGTAAGTCAGCTCAAACATGACCGAAGTCACTGTTTTGCCATCGTCCACGGCATTGTAGTAATCCTGTTCCGCCGAGGAATTGTCAAAAGGCAGCTTCTCTTTGGTGGTTCTCTCCGTGGTCATTGAGGCCTTGCGTTTAGCTTGAGCCAATTGAGAGCGCATCCGTTTGATGTCTTCATCGGTGGGAATGAAGTCCGTCAGTAGGCCTGCATCAATTAAGGTGTCGAAAAACGCCAAGATGGATTCCTCGGCAATGCCCGTGGCAGAGGCTATCTTTTCCACTTCAACAAGGCCGCTTCGTGGCACGGCAAGCACCTGCCCGATGACATCTGCCGAATACGACTCGAAGAAATAGCTGTAGCCAGCCAAGAGGTTGTACATCAGGGCTACATGTTTTTTGGCGTTGTAGCGGCCGCAAGTCCAGATGGGTCTATAGTTCATACTTTCCCTATTATATTAGCATCTTGTTAAACCAACAAAATCTCTATTAAGCAAAATAATTATTAAGTGAAAATAATCAAAAAACCAGCGATAACAACCGTGGCTACACGGACCCAACCCATAGTTTCATCGTCACGTGTATTGGGTAATATCAAATTCACGGCAGCTAATATCGAATACACTATGGATAGCCATAAAGGGATGTTTGTGATCCATGCAATTAACAGTAACATGATTGTGCACCAAAGTTTTTTGCTGAAAAACAAAATTATGAACAAACATCCTTTGTTTTCATTGTCTACTTCAGGATTATTATCCAGTTCGTTTTTTATCTCATCAAAAGTACTCATAGTTTAAAAGTTTAGACATGAAATCATGTCTATTAGTGAATGCAAAAATACAACAATTTTCAAAACAAACAAACTAATTATTTGATAATCAATACTTTATTTATCTAAATCAGATACAGAAATTGTATCCAAAATGGATAATTTAGGATGGGAATGGATGAAGTGGATGGGGAAAATCGGTTATGTTTTTCTTTTAGGAAGTCCAAGGCTTATAATCCCAAATCGAGGCACCACTCGTAAACGGGTTGCACTTTGATTTGGCGACCGTCTTCTTCAATTGTGGCTCTTTCGTGGTCGGTAAGCAAAAGAAGATTGGTACATCCTGTTTGTCGGGCGGCAAGCAAAAGCCCTCCAATTTCCCTTTTTCGTGTTTTTTCGGCCACGATGTCGTATGACACCTGTATGGCTTGAATCACAATGTTTCCTTTGCACACCACAAAGTCGCATTCACCATATCGTTCGTTTAGGTAATACACGTCCAAATCGTCCATCTTGCATTTGCGCACAAGGTGGATTAACACGATGGTTTCAAGCCGGTGGCCGAGGTTGTCGCCTGCGAAAGCATTGTCCCGTTGGTTCATCATGGCTACATCAACGGCATACACTTTCTCTTGCACGACCCTCACCTTACTTTTCTGTGAGTATTTCTCCACCCCTATCAACAAATAGGCTTGTTTTAGATGTTCCACATAGTTTTTTGCCGTATGCTCCGATTTGAAGTGGAACACTTCGGCCAAAGTTTTCGGTACTACTATTGTTGGCGAGATATTCAACAAATGGTGCGCCAGCCTTTCAAATGCCGCTTTATAAGCAATCTTGTATCTCTGTTCAATGTCGCGTTTCAATATGTTGTCGACAAGGGTCTTGACATAGGTCTTGTTGTCACTTATGGAAAGAAGTTCGGGGACAAAAAATCTAAAACGCGTTATTTTACCAAATTTAATCATCTAAAACGCGTTATTTTACCAAATTTTTGAGCTTTTCAATGCATTATTTTCCATCATAAATCAGCGAAATGTATCTTGATTTCGACGATTCGCGATGTAATTCCTCATTTTATCACTCAAACCAAATATGCCTCCGACCATATAAACCATATCCAAAATGGATAATCAGGCATAGAAATGGATGAAATGGATGGATTTTAAGAAACAAATGCTCTGCATTGGCTCCACCGAAATCCTCGATTCAGCGTAGCTAATCTTCGATTTCAACATAGTTAAATCTTACAAAAATCTGTCAAAAATCACTTTTCAAGTCAACTTCTCGAAACAGGTACAGGCAGAAATGCCACTTATATACGTTCAAAAAAATCCGTATTTTTGCAGACTTTTTGAAAAACATTCTGCATGCAGAAAACCACTGAACTCGATAGCCTGACTTTCGCCGCTATGCTGCGCCAAGGCGCGGTGCAACTGGGCAGGGACAAAAAGGTCATCAACGACCTCAACGTCTTCCCTATCCCCGACGGCGACACGGGCGACAACATGCTGATGACCCTCAAGGCAGGATGTACTGCCTTGAACGACCAACTCGGTACCCTTTCTGAACTAGCCTCAGCAGCTTCTTCGGGTATGCTGCTCGGCGCAAGAGGTAACTCTGGCGTCATACTCTCACGAATCTTCGCTGGCCTCGCCAAAGGTCTGCAAGGCGTCATCGAAGCCGACACAAAGGCCCTCGCCAATGCCATGCAATCCGCTGTGGAAGAGGCTTACAAATCCGTACCCGTTCCCGTGGAAGGCACCATCATCACCGTACTGCGCGAAGGCGTGGCAGGCGCAGATAGCAGTGTCGACTTGAACCATTATTTTGAGACCTTATTGGAGGCCATGCAGGTCTCCTTAGACCATACGCCCGAACTGCTCCAAGTGCTGAAAGACGCAGGCGTGGTCGATAGCGGCGGCGCTGGACTAGTGAGCATCTTCCGAGGCATGAACGAGGCTTTGAACGGCATCATTTCAGAAGAAGAAATTGCACCTACTTCGGCCGCTACACCTACCGTTGAACTCGACAAGTTCACCGAAGACAGCACCCTGGAATACGGCTACTGCACGGAATTCCTACTCCGTTTGATGCGTTCAAAAGTCGACCTCAACACCTTTGACGAAAAAGAAATCTTTGACTATCTGAACCGCGTCGGTGAGTCGGTGGTGGCCTTCCGCGAAGGCACCATCGTGAAAGTGCACGTGCATACCTTCACACCTGGTGAGATCCTTAATGAGATGCAGAAATATGGCGAGTTCCTGACCATCAAGATCGAGAACATGGCCCTGCAACACCACCAATCGACGAACCAAAACAACGCCTCGTTCAAGCTACCGCCCAAGCCTTACGGCATCGTGACCGTAGCCTCAGGTGGCGGGCTCATCCAAGCCTTCCACGAGATTGGCGCGGATGAAGTGATTGCTGGTGGTCAGACCATGAACCCATCGACACAGGACTTCCTGGACGCCTTTGCCCGCATCAACGCGCAACACATCCTTGTCTTCCCCAACAACAAGAACATCAAGATGGCCGCCGACCAGGCTGCCGAACTCTATAAAGACGCTGACATCCATGTGCTTCCATCGACCACTATCGGCGAAGGCTACTATGGTATCGGCTACATCGACCGCGACAATCCCAATGTTGATGAAATCATCGCCAGCGTCACGGAAATCATGCAATCCGTGGTGACAGGCATGGTCTCTACCGCCATCCGCGATGCCGAAGGCGACCAAGTGAGCGTCCACACGGGCGACTTTGTGGGATACAGCGGCAAACAAATCCTTTCCGACAGTCCCGACCGCGAAACGGCCACCAAAGCCCTCATTGAACGCCTTGGTGCAGCTTCGCGTGATGTGATGCTGGTATTCTATGGCGAGGATGTCCCTTCAGAAGAAGCGGAACGCCTCGTCGCCGACCTGCAAACCCAATACAAAAACCTTGAAATTATGCTGAACAACGGCGCACAGCCGGTTTACGATTATATAATTGTTTGTATATGAACATCTTGACACAAGACTGCGAGACTACGAGACTGCGAGACGAGCAATGTCCCGAAGTCCCGTGTCTCGAAGTCCCGAAGTCAAAACAAAACCCCATACCATGTTGACATTTTTTTCCGACACCGATTGCGACATCACTCCCAAGGAGTGTGCCGAGTATGGCATCAAACTCATCAGCATGCCTTACACTGTGGGTGAACAAGTGATTTACCCCTATATCGACTTCCAAGAATTCGACTTCCACAAGTTCTACGATATGCTTCGCGCAGGTACCATGCCGACCACCAGCGCCATGAGTGAAGAGGCTTATATCCAATATTTTGAGCCTGAATATGCTGCTGGCAATGACATCCTTTATGTGCATTTCTCATCGGGTACCTCCAACACCTTCACCATCATGAGACAGGCTTTGGAGAAACTGAAGCAGAAATACCCCGAACGCAAGTTCTATGAAATCGACACGTTGGGCATTACGGCTTTGTCTTATAATGTAGTGCTTGAAGCCGCTGAATTGTACAAAGCGGGCAAGACTGCCGAGGAAATCGTGGAATGGGCCAAGGTGGAAGTGCCGAAGTTCCCGATGTACTTCTTCGCCGATGACCTGAAGTTCTTCCGTCGTAGCGGCCGTGTGAGCGGTCTGGCAGCCACCATGGGCGGCTTCATCGGCATCCGTCCCATCATCTACCTTGACAACGAAGGCAAGATGATCTCCATCGGCAAAGAGACGGGGCGCGCCAAGGCCATCGCCCGTCTGGTGAAGTTTGTCGAAGAACTGGGCGAAGACGTGAAGGCACACCGTGTGGTCATCGGTCATTCGGATGCTCTCGACATTGCCACCGAAGCCGAACGCCAACTGAAAGAGAAGTTTGGCGACGACCTGAATGTCATCATCACCCCCGTCAACCCGACCATCGGAAGCCATTGCGGCCCCAACGCCATCGGCATCTGCTTCCATGCGAAACATCGTTGATGCGTGGCTGGGCTGCACTATCATAAGCCTTTACCGTCATGGCGGAGGAACCGTCATTCCGCGTAGGCGGAACGCCATCTCTCGAGCGCGAAGACAACACCCTCATAGCAGGAGAGATTGCGGGTCAAGCCCGCAAATCCCCGATTCGACGATGCGAAGCGAGTCAATGACGGTTAAGAAGAAAAACAGAATACCAAACAATTGAGTGACTTGATATGATAATGGTTGTAGAAGTTCTGACAAAAAAACAACAGAAGGATTTCTTGAACTTCCCGCTGAATCTCTATAAGGGCAATCCTTACTTCACGCCACCTCTGTACATGGATGAGAAGAAGATCTTCCGCAAGGACTTCGTTTACAATGACATGTGCGACTCCATCCATTTCAACGCCTACAAGGACGGCAAGATGTCGGGACGCATCTCAGGCATTGTGCAACGAGCCGCCAACGAAAAGACTGGCAAGAAACAAGTGCGTTTTACCCATTTCGATGTCATTGAAGATGAGGAAATCGCGCGTGAACTCTTCAAAGCCATTGAGGCTTGGGCCATCGAGAAAGGCATGAACGAGGTCGTGGGACCACTGAGCTATTCCGACCTCGAACGCGAAGGATTGCTCATTGACGGTTTCGACTATCCTGCCACCTTCGAGGAGACCTACAACCATCCATATTATCAGACCTTTATCGAGAATTTAGGTTACCAAAAAGAAGTAGACTGGACGGGTAGCCGACTGCGCATCCCTAAGGATTACGATGGCGAGGTCGACAAGCTGGCCAAATTCGTGATGAAACGCTACAACCTGCATCTCGGACCGGCACGCAACACCAATGATTTCCTCCAGAAATACGCTGACGGCATCTTCGAGCTGCTCGACAAATCCTACGAACTGCTTTACGGCACCGTACCTTTCACCGAGGGCATGAAAAAGATGATGATCGACAATTTCAAGCTTGTCATCGACATCAGATATGTGGCTGCCATCCTCGATGAGAACGACAAGATGGTCTGCTTCGGATTGGCCTTCCCTGCCATTGCCGACGCGGTGCGTCCTTCGGGCGGCAGACTGACTCCAACTACCCTGGTTCGACTGCTCAAAGCCTTGAAGAAGCCCGATGTCATCGACCTCTGCCTCATCGGCGTCGACCCCGAATGGCTCAACCGCGGCGTGAGCATCATCATTTCCGCCGAGATGATGAAGATGCTCAAAAACGTCAAGTACGCCGAGACCAACATGAACCTTGAAGACAACTACGCGATACAAAACCAGTGGAAACGCTTTGATGAAGAGAAGATTAAGCGCCATAGGTGTTATATTAAAAAGTTAGTTTAGGGCTTCTAGCCGCTGGCTACTGGCTACTGGCAGCTCCAACAGAAATGGATAAAATTCCTTTTCATAAAGCTGCCAGAGGCCAGAAGCCAAGAGCCAAAGGCCATAATAAGAATACAACAATGATCAAAATCCTAATAGACTGTTTCGGGGGCGACCACAGCCCCGAGGCCAACGTGGACGGCGCCATGGCAGCCATGGAAAAAATGCCCGACCTGTATCTCATCCTTACGGGTGATGAGACCATCCTGCAGAACTACCTGAAAGGCAAAACCTACGACAGTTCGCGTCTTGAGATTGTCCACGCGCCCGAGGTCATTGGCTGTGAGGAGCGTCCCATCGACGTCATCCGACTGAAAAAGGAAAGCTCGATGATCAAGGCCGTGAGGATGTTGCGTGACAACGACGACATCAACGCGATGGTGAGCACGGGTTCCACGGGCGCTCTCGTGGCGGCAGCCTTGACGCGCATCGGGCGCGTGAAAGGGGTCATCCGTCCGGCCTTCTGCCCTATCCTTCCCACCATGGATGGCGGCATCGTCGGTATCTGCGACAGTGGAGCCAACGTGGAGGTCACACCCGAGCATCTGCGACAGTTTGCCATCATGTCGAGCCTATACATGAAGTATGTCTACAACATTGAAAATCCGCGCATTGCACTGCTCAATGTGGGAAAAGAAGCAGAAAAAGGCGATGAAATCCGACAAAAGGCACACATTTTGTTAAGTGAGACCCCGGAAATCCATTTTGTGGGCAACATGGAGAGCCGCGATTTGCTGTCGGGCAACTACGATGTGGTGGTTTGCGACGGTTTCTCGGGCAATGTGCTGGTGAAGACTACGGAAGGTACGGCCTTGGAGTTGCTGAAGAAGTTGAAGAAGGACATTTATTCGAGACCTCTCTACAAGCTCGGCGCCTTGCTAATGAAGAGGATGTTTATGGAGGAGAAAGCGTTCATGAACTACCAGAACTACGGCGGCAGTGTACTGCTCGGCACCTCGAAGACAGTCGTGAAAGGCCACGGTTCCAGCAAGGCGACAGCAGTGGAGAAATGCATCGAACAAGCCTACAAGATGGAAGTCAGTTCATTGTCATTGAAGATGGAAGAGATTATTATGAAGTATGAACACTATGAATATTGAATGCTGAATGAGGAATGCTGAATGGGCTTCTGGCCTCTGGCTTTTGGCTTCTGGCAGCTTCACAAAATGCTGAAAGTTCAAGCTTCGGTCAAAGCTGCCAATGGCCAGTAGCCAGCAGCCAGTAGCCAATTTTGAAAACAGAAATCTTTAAATTTTAAATCTTTGAATCTGTATAATATGTACGAAATTGTAAAAACCACCCTAGCGCGTCAGTTGCGCATCGACCCAGAACGAGTCACGCTCGACGCACAAATCAAGAAAGACCTCGGTGCCGATTCCGTCGACATCCTGCAACTGCTCATGCGTCTCGAAGACGACTATGGCATCACCATTCCCGACCAGGCCTTGGCCAAGTTTGAAACCGTCAACGATGTAGTCACCTATTTAGACAACCTTAAAAAATGAAACACATTACATTGATTATCATTGCGGTATTGTTTTCCATAACCGCATTCGCACAACAAACTTTCAACACTGATTTCACCCAAACCAAGATGATGAAACTGTCGGGCAAGACCACCAACAAGGTCGGCCACATCGTTTTCGATGGCAAGGACCAACTCAAGATGATCTACTCCGAGCCTGAAGGCGATTATTTCATCATCGAAGGCAACTTGGTGAGAATCAACATGGACGGCAAAAAAGCCGACCTCGATGCCAGCAAGGTCAAGATGGTTGGACTGCAACGCGCCACCTTACTGAATTGTCTTTCCGGCAATTGGGAACAGGCCGCTGCCGACAACAAAGCCGAGACGACCATCACGGAAGACAATGGCTTAAAAACCATCTCCATCAACGCCAAAGGCAAAGTGCCGAAAGGCGGATACAAATCGGTGGAACTGACTTATCGCATTTCCGATGGTAAAATGGTCAAGATGGTGCTGGAAGAGGCCATCGGCATCATCAACACCTACGAAATCAAGTGAGTAAATCACAATACAATTGAAAAGCGCACCTCGTTGAGATGCGCTTTTTTCATTCCGTTATCGGATAGGCCTCATACAGGATGTCGTGCAAAGCCGTCCTGATGTTTTGGCGCGCCAACCTGTTGGGTTCGGGATCGGGATGCACGCGGTTCGAGAGGAAAATGAGCACCGTTTTGTTTTTCGGGTCTGCCCAAACGAAAGTGCCCGTAAAACCCGTATGTCCAAAGCCTTTCATCGAGCCCGATTTGGAAGCCGTGCTCGAACCTTTCTTGTTGACGGGCAACTTGTCGAAACCGATGCCACGACGGTTATCATTACTAGAGAAAGGCGCTCTAGTGAAATAGCGTACCGTCTCAGGTTTCAGGTATTGCACACCGTTGTAGGTACCTTCGTCAAGAAGCATCTGCATGAGTACCGCCAAGTCGCGGGCATTGGCAAACAAGCCAGCATGACCTGCCACGCCACCAAACATGGCCGCAGCCTGGTCATGCACGTCGCCCCAAATCAGCTGTTTACGAAAAACCGTGTCGTTTTCGGTAGGGGCAATCTGCTCACGAATAAAATGGTTCAAAGGTTGGTAACAGATATGCCACAGATTCATGGGATGGTAGAACTTCTCGTTCAAATAGTCTTCGATGTTCTGGTTCGTCAGCTGCTTGACGATTTTCGGCATGTAATAGAAACCCATGTCGCTGTAGAGGTATTTCTTCTTCCCCAACGGCGTCTTTGAAACGGAATCGAAAATGCGGTCGGCATAATCATTCACGAGGTAAAGGTTTTCAGCCACCCTGACACTGTGGCTTTTATCTATCTCATTACTATAGAATGCCTCCATCGGCCCGTTTTCGTCCACCGTCACCTTGTAAAAAGGGATCCATGCCTTCAGTCCAGCCTGGTGCGTCATGATGTCGATGAGTTTCAGCTTACCGTGAGCCTTACCCTTCAAATAGGGAAAAAAATCGGCTAATGTCTTATTGAGGTCGATCAAGCCGTCGTCATACAACTTCATGATAGCCAAAGTGGAAGCGAAAATTTTGGTGCATGAAGCGATGTCATACAAGTCATCAGGCTGCACACGATGGCCACCACCGTAGGTGAAAGTGCCGAAGCAGGTGTCGTAAACCACTTGCCCGTCCTTCAGAGCCACTATTTGGCACCCTGGATAAGCTTTCCCTTTGATGCCCGCCTTGGCTACCGAATCCAAACGAAGGGCATACTTCTCGTCCAACTTTGATACGGGCATCGTTTGAAAAGGATTGCTTTCAACGGGTTCATTCTGCATCAGCTGTCCTTTCACGCGTTCAGGCCGCGCAGGTGCTTCCTTGAACGGAAGGGTGTAAGTCGGTTCCTTGGGCAGGCCAATAACGATGCCGTCGCCACATTTGAACTTCGACACCGAAACGGGCAATGTGCCATGCGGCTCCAACTCACCGGCCAACAGCTGCACCACTGCATCCACGGCAGGCACCTCGTCCTGATAGGCCACCACCAAACCCTTCACGCTATTGTTGATGCGGAACATATCCAATGCGTATGGGCATGCAAACAAATTGAGAATCACATCATTCTGAGCAACCAATCGATTGAAAAACTTCACAGTCTCGTTGTTGATACCATAGTTCTTACTCGCAAACATCGTGGTCTTTTCGATGTTGACCACCACCAAATCATAGGCTTCCAGCTTTTTCAGCCAGTTGGCGGACTTGGAAGCGATCTTATCCTTTTCCACCACAAACGAAGTTGTGCTGTATCCTCTCTCAATCAAGCCATTATTCACATCGTTTTTGGTGTTTCCAATGGTCACCACGGCAATCTTCTTGTTGTTGGCCAAGGGAATCACCTGGTCGTCATTGCGCAACATGGTGACAGCCTCTTCAAACAGTTGTCGGCGCAGGTCGACATATGATTTCTTCTTCAAGTCGCTCATCAGGTTCTCCGTCGACAATGCTTTATATTGGGTAAGTCCAGCACGATACTTGTAGCGCAGGATTTTCTTGCAGCTCTCCTCCAATCTCGCCGCTGCCACAGTGTCACGTTCTGCCGCTGCCTTGATGGTTTTGATGGCAAAGGGCACATCGTGGGGCAGAATCAACACATCGTTGCCGGCCATGAAGGCAACATAAGGCACGCTATCGTTGCGCACCTTCTCCGACACGCCCTTCATATCGAGACCGTCGGTGAAAATCAAGCCCTCAAAGCCCATTTCCTCCTTCAACAAGCCTGTGACCACACCATGCGACAACGACGAAGATGTGTTCTTAACCTTTTCAATGGCAGGGAAATACAAGTGGCCAACCATCGCTCCGTTCACTCCTTGATCAATCATATATTGGAAAGGCGCCAACTCGATATCACGCACCTCCTCAATCGGACGGGTCACTGTGGGTAGGGTCAAATGGGAGTCCGTGGATGTGTTACCATGCCCCGGAAAATGTTTCATCGTGGTGACCAAGCCTTTACTTTGCATCCCAAGTGCGTACGACGTGGCTTTCTCTCCCACTTTCTGCGGATTCTCACCAAAGCTACGCATTCCGATGATGGGATTGGCTGCATTGGAATTGACATCCGCGACAGGGGCAAAATTCACATGAATGCCCATGCGCTGGCATTGTTCGGCTACCTGTTGTCCCATCTCATAAATCAGCTGGTCATCGGCGACAGCACCCAAAGTCATCTGATAAGGATAGGCCAAAGTCTTGTTGACACGCATGGCCAAGCCCCATTCAGCATCGATGGAAACCATCAAAGGGGTCTGCGCCATTGATTGCCATTCGTTAGTCTTTTTGACTTGAGCCTCGGCATCGGCACGGAAGAAACACACGCCACCGATGTTGTACTTCTTGATGTATTTTGCCACATCGTCATAAAACGGCTTGTCTGGCTGATTGGCACGCATGCAAATCAACTGACCCACCCGCTGCTCCAAAGTAAGGCTGTTGTACACCGAATCCACCCAGCGCGACTCCGCATCCTGGGCAAAGCATTGTGCGGCTGAAAAGAGCAACACAAAGCAACCTAATAAATGTTTTTTGATATTCATATAACTATACTATTTTTCAATAAGAAATATTATTAGATCTGAACCAATCCTTTAACTCTTGCCAATCGTAAGGTTTGCAAACGATGGTCTTGTTTTCGTCCAACACAAACACCGTTGGCGTAGAAGTGATATGGTAATCCAAAAAGGCTTTGCTATCCCAACGCAATTCATCATAGAAATGGTATCCGGGCAAACGCATTTTTTTTACCGTTTTCACCACATCATCTTTATCCTCAGCCAAAGCAAAGGTAACCAATTCAAAATCAGACTTCAAGTCAAGATGTTTGCGGATTTGCGTCAAAAAATCATGGCAGTATTCGCAGTCCGTCGACCAAAAGACAACAATGGTATGCGATGCTTGGGAATCATACAAACAATAGGATTTCCCATCGATAGTAACCCCTTCAAAGTCAGGGGCTTTTGCACCCATTCTCACCTTCTGATATGGCTCCGAGATGGAATCCAAGCGCAGGCCTTCTTCCATAGTTATCTCACCCTCAGCAAGTTGAGGATAATTCAAGAGATAATCCGTCACCGCATCCCTACCCATTGAGGCATAGCCGTTCAAGGCAAACTCCAGCACATGCTCATATACGCTCATATTGACTTTGGCCTTGTTGAGCAGCACACCCAAGCCCGCAATGGACAGACTGTCGAAGCGACGCTCGTCGCCATCAGTAAAAGAATAGAAGTAACTGACCATCTTATCGGAGAAAGCCTTTGAGGTGACCAAGGTCGTATCGCTGAAATCCACATCATCCCAATAACCCGACATCACATCGGCTTGTGCCTTCATAGACACCCCTGAAAGCATCAAAACGACAAGAAATGTGATATGGATTATCTTTTTCATACTCTATGCTTTATGATATTTTATTACAAGTCTAACTTTAACTGAATAGCCATGTTGAATGTCATTCGATGCAAAGGCGTGGTGCCATGGTCGGCTATGGCTTGTTTATGTTCAGGTGTAGGATAACCCTTGTTCTTTTTCCAGTTGTAAACGGGATATTGTTCCCCGTACTCCACCATCATCATGTCCCTCGTGGTCTTGGCTAAAATGGAAGCTGCCGCTATGGATTGATATTTGGCGTCGCCGCCTACGATGCAGACATGCTTCACCTTTTTATAGGGATTGAAGCGGTTACCGTCAATCAGCAGCAACTCCGGACGTACTTTCAGCTGGTCCAAAGCCCTGTGCATGGCTAAGAATGAAGCATTCAGGATATTGATCTCATCAATCTCTTGTGCCGTGACAATGCCGATGCCATAGCTCAAGGCTTCTTTCATGACCAATTCCCGCAATTGCATCCTTTTCTTCTCCGTAAGTTGCTTGGAATCATTGAGTTCAGGATAATCCACATCCTTCTTCAAGATGACAGCAGCGGCCACCACAGGACCTGCCAAACAGCCACGCCCAGCCTCATCGCAGCCTGCTTCAATCTTATCCGAATAATGCGTCAACAGTCCCATGGTTTAGAGCCATTTAAAGTAATACTGATTGGCAAAGACCAAGAGGATAAACAGCGTCAGAAACAGATTGGCCCAACCCGTGTTGCCCATATAGGAAAAAGCGTACGACACAAGGATGGACAAGACGATGAAAACCAAACCGTTCATCAACACATTGCCTTCTAAGAACAAGGTCAACAAGGCAAAAATGGCAAGGATGAACGTCATCGAAATCTTGGTGCGCACGGCAACCGTCTTCTCAAAACCAGAATTATTGCCAAAGAACATCATCACGGTCGGAACAATAAGGACGGCCAACAAGATGATATTCCGCAAGTCAAATCCTTCCACAGTGAAATGGAAAGAGGTAAAATAGTCCTTATACCCCTCCAACAAGGCACCGAAGTCACCAAAGAGGAACACACAGACAAAATACACAAAGTAGACAAACAGGAACCCGAAAATCGGAATCAACTGCAAGCGCAACGAGCCTTTCTTGGCGATGGGAAGCACGATGATTGCCCATAGTAACAACAAGATAGAAGGGAAATAACAAAGGGAAGCCAAAGCGATGAAAACACCCGACTTCAGCAACTTCATCTCAGGATTGGGCAACAGATAGGTATCATATAAATTACTGATTGACAATAAGATGAACAATACAGAAAAGGCAAAGGGATAAAAGTTGGTCTGAGTCACAGTGAGGCTCATCAACAGGACGAAAACGAAGGCGCCCATCGAGCTCACCTTGCCGACAATCTGGTTTTTCACCATGACGGAGTTGAAAACCAAGGTGCCAAGCACCAACAGCACAAAAGCAACAGCATGTTGTGCAATAGCCGAACCGCGCAACAGCTTGTCCACAAGGTTGAAGAGCGGCGTGACCGGCTCATCCAAGCCCACGATGGCCTTTCCCGACACAAACGCAGGAATCCAGAGGGCAATCGCTAATAAGGCAACCACCACATACTGAACGGCATAGCTCTGTCTGAAAAACTTTATCATTGCATTCTCATCAAATCAAGTCCAATGTCGTGGCGGTAGTTAACGCCTTCGAAATGAATCTTTTCCACCTCGCGGTAGGCGATGCCCCTCGCCTCTTCAATCGAATCGCCATGGGCCGTCACTGCGATGACGCGCCCGCCCGCTGTGACCACATTGTTTTCGGCATCAAATGCCGTGCCAGCATGGAAGGCGACCACCTCCTTGAGGTTGTCTAACCCACTCATTTTCATGCCTTTCTTGTAAGCCTCAGGATATCCACCAGAGACCATCATCACCGTAACAGCGGTCTTATCACTCTTGGCGTAATGCACCTCGTTCAAGCGGCCATTGGCACAAGCCATGAGCAAGTCAGCGAAGTCGCCCTCGATACGGGTCATCACGGCTTCGGTCTCGGGGTCGCCCATACGAACATTGTATTCAATGACATAAGGATTGCCACCATCGTTCATCAAGCCCAAGAAAATGAAACCTTTATAGTCGATGCCTTCGGCTTTCAAGCCCTTAAGCGTAGGCTTCACAATTCGTTCTTCCACCCTGTTCAAGAACTCGGGGGTGCAGAACGGCACCGGCGATACGGCACCCATGCCACCCGTGTTCAAGCCTTGGTCACCGTCACCGATGCGCTTGTAGTCCTTAGCCTCGGGCAACAGCACATAATGCTCGCCGTCAGTCAAAACGAACACCGACACCTCGATGCCTTTCAGGAACTCCTCAATGACCACCGTGGCAGAGGCCGCACCAAACTTGCCGTCGAGCATCTTGTCCAACTCATCCTTGGTTTCCTGCAAGTCGTTGAGAATCAATACACCCTTGCCTGCAGCCAGACCATCGGCCTTCAGCACATATGGGGCTTTCACACTTTCGAGAAACTTGTAACCTTCGTTGAGGTTATCCTTGTTGACTTTGAAACACTTCGCTGTCGGCACACCATATTTAGCCATAAAGTCCTTGGCAAAGGCCTTGCTACCTTCCAACTGAGCACCACGCTTGTCGGGCCCGATAATCTTCACAGCTTTAAGGTCGGCATCACCTTTGAAGAAATCCACAATACCATCCACCAAAGGCTGCTCTGGGCCTACCACAACAAGGTTAATCTCTTGCTTTAAGCAAAAGTCCTTTACAGCTTCAGAATCAGAAGGTTTTACATCTACATTGACACCGACTTGAGCCGTTCCTGCATTGCCAGGAGCAATGAAAACATGGGCTCCTTCGCTCTGGGCCAGTTTCCATGCCAAGGCATGTTCGCGGCCACCCGAACCGAGCACTAAAATGTTGCGTCTCACAGCAGTGATGTGTTGTCCTTGGACTTCTTTCCAATCGACTGCATCTTTCTTGGCTTCGCCAGGATACATTATTATTTTTGCCATATCTTATTCGTTTATTGCCTTAATTAAAGAATTCCAAATGTCCTCAGCAGCCTTATCCCAAGAGAAATCCTTGGCACGTTGGCGGCCTTTTTCAACCAACGCCTCACGCACCTTCTCATCAAGCATCTCCGTCATGCCTTCGGCGATGGAGGTCTCGCTGAATGGGTCGACAAGCAGTGCCGCATCCTCAGCCACCTCGGGCATAGAGGTCACATTGGAGGTGATGACCGGCGTGTCGCACTTGAAGGCCTCCAAAATCGGGATGCCAAAACCCTCAAAATAAGACACATACACCGATGCCAAGGCAGCTGCCGTCACCAAGTGCAAATCCTCAGCACTCAAGCGTCCAGCGAAGACCACCTCATCCTTGAACCGCATGGAGCTATAGGCCTGCTCAATAGGTTCCGACCACCAGCGCTTCTCCCCTACAATCAGCAACTTGACATTGGATGGTGTCTGGCTCTTGAACAAATCGAAGGCCGTGAACAAACGCGCCAAGTTTTTGCGTGGATGCAGCGAGCCAACGAACATGAAATAAGGATTTCCGTTCGTATACTTGGCTCGGATGGTTTCCTGCTCCTCTTCAGATATGGGCGCAAATTTTTCATTCACACCATTGTACGCCACATCAATCTTCTCAGGTTCTATGCCGTAGCATTCCACAATGTCCTGTTTGGAGAACTCCGACACCGTCACGATGCGCTTGGCCTTGCGGGCAAACTTCGGGAAGTATTTCTTGTAATGCCAAAGATGGATTTTCGGCATGTCCTTCGGAAAATGCTCGAAGTTAAGGTCATGGAACTGTGTCACTTGTGGCACATCAGAGCGAAGACTCAAGTAGCCGTCGGGCGAGAAGAACAAGTCGGGCTTGATCTTCTTCAAGGCCTTGGTCACCGAAAACTCGAAGAACCAAATGAACAGGAATGGGTGTCGTGCCTGCGGGAACAGCACTATGGGTTTCACATTGTCGCCGAAGATGAACATCGGGTCGGGCTCTCGGTCGAAGATGAAGTAGAACTCCACCTTGGGATGGTCTTTGACCATGCGACGCAAAGTCTCATAGGCCACCCACCCGATGCCTTCCAACTTGTTTTTCAGCAACAAACGCGTATTTACCGCAATTTTCATAGCGGCATCTTAATAGCGGTAGATGTCCGACTTGTAGGGTCCCTCGACGGGCACGCCGATGTAGTCGGCCTGCTTCTGCGTGAGCTTGGTGAGCTTCACGCCAATCTTTTCGAGGTGCAAGCGGGCGACTTCCTCGTCCAAATACTTGGGCAGGCAGTAGACACCTACTTTATATTGTCCGCGCTTCTCCCAAAGGTCCATCTGGGCCAAGGTCTGGTTGGTGAACGAGTTGCTCATCACAAAGCTGGCGTGACCCGTGGCGCAACCGAGGTTGACCAAACGACCTGAAGCCAGCAGAAAGATGCAGTGACCGTCATCGAAGACATATTTGTCAACCTGCGGCTTGATGTTGATCTTCTCCTTCAGATGCTCGGTCTTTTCAAGGCGGTCCACCTGGATTTCGTTATCGAAGTGGCCGATATTGCACACGATAGCCTGATCTTTCATCTTCAGGATGTGCTCCAATGTAATGACATCGCAGTTGCCCGTGGTGGTGACAAAAATGTTGCCTTCCTTGACGGCCTCCTCCATCGTCGTGACCTCGAAGCCTTCCATAGCGGCTTGCAAGGCACAGATGGGGTCGATTTCGGTGACAAGCACGCGGGCACCATAGCTCTTCATGGAGTGTGAGCACCCCTTGCCCACTTCGCCGTAACCACAAACGACCACGACCTTACCAGCAATCATCACATCGGTGGCGCGCTTGATGCCGTCGGCCAACGACTCACGGCAACCGTAGAGGTTGTCGAACTTCGACTTGGTCACCGAGTCGTTCACATTGATAGCGGGCACCAGCAACTCGCCGCGCTCGTGCATCTGATACAGACGGTGTACGCCTGTAGTGGTCTCTTCCGAGACGCCTTTCCAACCAGCCACAACCGTATGCCAGAAGGTAGGATTCTCTTTATAGGTGGCCTTAATGACGCTCATCAATGCCCTTTCTTCTTCGCTGCCCGTAGGCGCGTCAAGGAGTTTGGGGTCGTTCTCGCAAGCATAGCCCTTGTGAATCAGCAAAGTGGCATCGCCGCCGTCATCCACGATCAGGTCAGGACCCGTGCCATCGGGGAAGGTGATGGCGCGTTTGGTGCACCACCAATAGTCTTCCAGCGTCTCGCCTTTCCAGGCAAAGACGGCGGTACCCGTCTCGGCAATGGCCGCAGCAGCGTGGTCTTGCGTGGAATAGATGTTACACGAGCACCAACGCACCGTGGCACCCAACTTGACCAAAGTCTCAATCAGGCAGGCTGTTTGGATGGTCATGTGCAGCGAACCCATGATCTTGGCGCCTTTCAGCGGCTTCGTGTCGCCGTATTTCTTGCGCAGCGACATCAGGCCGGGCATTTCGTGTTCCGATACTTCAATTTCCTTGCGTCCCCAAGCGGCCAAGTCCATGTCGGCCACCAAATACGGGAGTTTGCTATCTAAAAGTCTGTTATCCATTGTTTTAAGTATTTTGTATTCGTATTAGTATGAAAAGGCAAAGATAAACAAATTTCCGACACAAATAGAAAAAGGCCGAGATTTCAAATAAATGTGTACTTTTGCCATCAAAACAACAATTTAAAACAGTACTACCATGAATCAACCTTACAACATCAACATCAACCCCAACAAAAAGAAAATCGGACGCTACATCGTTTGGGGCATTGTGGGACTCTTCGCCATTCTCGTGTTCTTCTCCTCGTTCTACACCATCCGTTCATCGGAGCGCGGGGTGCTCGCCACCTTCGGCAAGATGAGTGACGAGGTCATTGGGGACGGCCTTCACATGAAAATACCGTTTATCCAAACCATCAAGCGCGTGAACGTGCAGCAGAAGAAGTTCGACGGCAAAGAAAACAGCTACACCCGCGACGTGCAGACTTCGGAAGTGGAATACACCATCAACTATGACTTGGTGCGCGAAAACGTCAGCAAGCTGATGAAGAATGTCGGCGACGACTACCACAACCGCATCGTGGTGCCCTTCATCCGCTCGGCCATGAAACAAAGCTTTGGTAATTTTGCGGCAACAGAAATCGTTGAAAACCGTGACGCTGTACGACGCGAAATCGAGATTTCTCTCCGGGAGGCTCTTGACAGCAACTATTTCATGAATGTCCAATTCCAAATCACCAACATCGACTTCGACGACGACTTCGAGACCGCCATCAAGGAGAAACAGGTGGCCGAACAGAATGCCTTGAAGGCCAAGAATGTCACCATCCAAGTGGAAGAGCAGGCCAAGCAGACCAAAATCAAGGCCCAAGCCGAGGCCGAGGCCATGAGCATCAAGGCGGCTGCTTTGGAGAGCAACCCCAAGTTGGTGAACTACGAGGCTGTACAGAAATGGGACGGCAAAATGCCCCAGTACATGCTCGGCAACTCAGTGCCTTTCATTGATTTGAAGTAAAAGACTATTGAGATTCCCTTACAGGGAATGGAATATTATCATCAATCAATACGCGGCGGCTTTTAGAGCTTACGACCTGCTAATTTGTTGATGCCGCCGCTTGATAAACCATGGCTTAACTCCATTCCCGTAAGGGAATCTTTTGAGACACTCGCAAATACAAAGTTTAATCTTAAACAATTACTTGAACACATACTAAAACATGAAAAAACTAACTTTACTACTCGTCCTGTTTTTGGGCACTTTCCAATGGGCTTTTGCCGCTCCTCTAAAAAACATCCCTGTTCGCCTCACCCAACCCGATGGTCAGGTCATCGAATGCTTTGCCTCGGGCGATGAGTTCTACAACTATGTGCATGATGCCAATGGCTTCACCTTCGCGAAAGACAAAGATGGCTACTATTGCTATGCGATTCATGACAGTAAAGGTGAAGTGGTCGCCTCCACATACCGCGTCAACAGCGTTGACCCTGCCAAGGTCGGGCTTCAACCTTATGTGAAGATTTCCGAAAAAGCCTATCAGCAGCGTCGTCATGAACGCGAGCAACACATCAGGCCCATCAAACGGCCCAAAAACCGTGAGATCAACCATGGCATTTACAACAATTTGGTCGTCTTCATCCGTTTTGCGGGCGACACCTACCACAGCACGCATTTTTCGACCGTCGACTCGATGTTCAATGCCTCGAACTACGAGTCCATCTCGCTGCGCAACTATTTCCATCATGCTTCCTATAACCAACTCGACATCCGCTCCTATTGCTACCCCGAACCCGACGGCGAGACCATCCTTTCCTACGAAGACGACTATCCGAAAGAATACTACATGCCTTTCGACCCCGTGACCAATCCCTTGGGTTATCAGGAAGGTGAAAACGCCGAACGCGAGTTCTCCTTGTTAGAGCGCGCCATCTACTATGTGGCCGACCAAGTGCCCGACACCCTCGACCTCGACTACAACGATGACGGCATGGTCGACAATGTGGTGTTTGTCATCAAGGGTCAGCCCGGCGAATGGGCATCATTGCTCTGGCCCCATCGTTGGTGCATCTACGACCGTTATGTGCCGCTGAACGGCCTTCAGGTTTACGATTTCAACTTCCAACTTGAAATCGGTGGCTATTTCAATGTCAGCACACTCTGCCATGAGATGAACCATTCCTTGGGTGCGCCTGACTTGTACCATTATAGCGATGGTCCTGACCCAATAGGTCCTTGGGACCTCATGGGTGGCACCACCGAGCCTCCGCAACAAATGAGCACATACATGAAATACAAATATGGTCACTGGGTGGATGAGATTCCCGTCATCAACCCAGAAACTGACGCTTTCGGCACTTACGAGCTGGAATCTGTCTCTTGGGAAGGCGGTCGCCGCAACGGCTATATGATTCCTTTGACAAATGACCAGTACTTTTTCGTTGAATACCGCGACAAGAACAATATTTTCGAAAGCCAGATTCCAGGTAGTGGTATGCTTATCTACCTCATCGACACCCGATTTGACGGCAATGCCGGATGGAACGGCAACGACTATCTTGACGAAGTTTATCTCTTCCGCCCCGGCGGAACCCCTAATGCTGTTGGCGACCTCGACCACGCCTATTTCAGCGAAGAATCGGGAAGAACATCCTTCAATACGGGCACCGACCCGCATCCCTTCATCCACAACCAACCCTATCAGTTTTACGACCCAGGCTTTGAAATCACCAACATCAGCAGAACTGGCGACAGGATGAGTTTCGACATTTTGCCTTCACCCGAGGGAGAGGGTGGCGGTCCATTAATCGAGAATTTCAATGTCAATGTCAACAGTATAGACCATCAGTTGGAATTCTCTTGGAATGCCATGCCTTATGCTGACTACTACAAACTGTTTTGCGACGGTTCGGGCATCTCCCAGGGTATCACAGACACCACTTTCGTTTTCCCCTATACCGAAGCCGACAACGGGTATCACGACTACAGCGTAATGTATGTCACTGGAGGGATGATGCACATTTATCACGCCGAAACCCACGCTTGGGCCATCCTAGGCAACTACGAGACCATCCATCTCTCGCTCAGCTGCGAATCGCCATACGGCACCAAAGGCGGCGAGTTGGAAGTGAGTTTCAACCATCCACAGATGCCTACACAGTATTTCACCATTTACGAAGGTAGCTTGAAGGATGCCGAACTATATGTACCCGCTAACACCGAGGTCACTTTCCGCTGGAATCCAGGCTTCGACCCTGACAGTGAAGGTATCCACCTCATGGCCAAGCATTTCAACGAAAACGGCGAAGGTACCATTTTTGACCTCGACCGTCCCCAAGCTGGTGTGGTGGCCACCTATACCGTAGCCGACTCTAGCTTAGGCTTAATCGCCCCACAGCATCTGACCGCCACCTCCAACGGCCAGAGCATCCAACTCAAATGGTCAATACCTACTGAAAACCGTAGTTTCGACATCTATCGCGACGGCAGAAAGATAGCTTCACAAGAAAGCTACGGCTATCTCGACGACAAATTCACGCGTTCGGGCACCCATAACTACCATGTGGAAACCACCATCGGAGACAATTCCTCATGGAACCCCGACAATTTAGCCTATGCCACCGCGATGAACTACTATTGTGAGCCACCGCAAAACCTCGAAGGCACCTACAATGACGGCCATGTGGAACTCAGCTGGGAAGCGCCCGAGTCCGTTGGGCAAGGCATGTTAGCCTACGACGACAACGAGTTTATCGAAAAAGTCGCTAATAACAAATGGGGCATCAAGATTGAGCCTAACCTCTTGGCTCATTTTGCTGGCCATCCGCTCACACACATCGAGATGTTCGACTGTTCCTCAGGACATTATACCTTCACCATTTACAATGGCGTGACGGCCCACGACAGCACAACCCTTTACGAACAGGGACACGACATGGAAGCCAGCCATAGCTTCGTGAAGTTCGCCTTGGACGAGCCCGTCGAGTTCGACCCCACACTTCCTTTGTGGATTTGCGTCTCTACCTCGGGTGTCAACAAGCCCATCCCCTGCTGCAACTATGTCGGCGAGAGCAACAGCTGCCTATTCAAACAAGGTTCCACATGGAAACCCGCTGTTGATGCCGGATTACACCGTTCATGGTTGCTGCGTGCCTACACCAGCCCCATCGACGGTGGCAGCGACTTTACCTATAATGTCTATTGGGGTCCTGAGGAAGGCGGCGATGAACAATTGAATCTGGGTTACGAGAACCTCATGGCCACGCAGGCCAGCTACAACACCACAGAGAACCAGAGATACAATGTGACCGCTATCTGGAACGGTCGCGAGACCGAACTTTCCAATACCATCTATCTCGGTCCCAGTGTTGGCATTGAGGAGACAGCTGCACAAGACAATGCCTTTGTGGCCTATCCCAACCTTGTCAGCGACCAGCTCATTTTGCAGGGTGAAGGGCTACGCCATGTCAGCCTCATCTCCATTACGGGAGCCACAGTCTTCGACAGTGACATTACTGGCGATAAGTTTGTGATTGACATGGAAAGAATGCCTCAAGGGCTTTATCTGCTGAGGGTTTGCACCGATGAGGGAGTGAAAGTTGAAAAAGTGGTGAAGCGGTAATCTTCAGAATTCCTCTTCGCGCACAATGCCCATGAAGCCGAAGAGGCAGAGCAAGAGATAGACAGGAAGCAATCCCACCAGGAAGGAAATGATACCACCCTTCCAGGTGGGTTTGTTCATTACAGGGCGTCCCATGGCCTTCGCCACCATGATGCCGACAATAGTCAGCGCGACCAATACTGTTGCAATGATTAACCACATAATGCTCAATTGTTTTTGTTAGGTTCGGCTTTGGAGGTGCAATAATCGTACCAGAGCATTAAGGGCTGAAGCTGTTTATCCTGTAGTTCAGCAGGCATGTCCTCCTTGCGTTGGCCTGTGCGTGGGCTTGGGATCTATGCCTGCGGCTTGTCATTGTCATCCGTCTTATTATGAAAACCCGACATTGCATATCGGGGTGTGATAGGGTCGTCCTTTGACCACGTCGAAATCTCTGATTCAGCGTAGCTAATCTTCGATTTCAGGACTTTGATGAACCACCCCTCATTCTCACGGAACGACAACACCTGCGCCCCTTGCCGTCATCGCGGGCACAGACCCGCGATCTCCCTCACCGCAAGAGGGCTATCCCCTTGTCGTCGCTTCGCGTCATAGAGCGAAGCAGGCATGTCATCCCTGCGCTGGCCTGTGCGGGGGCATGGGATCTATGCCTGCGGCTGTCTATTTCCGTCCCTTCTCCTTGATGAGAAGGGACCGAAGAATCAAGGCCGACATCAAGGGCCCTACACACATGGCAACCGCCCCTCCCCCATGTCGGCCGGGCCCGCGCGCCCAACCCAATCTGTCTTTGGCGTTCCCATTCACTCAGAGCGAAGCAGCCATGTCATTCCTGCGTTGGCATGTGTGTTGGCTAGGAATCTATGGCTGCGGCACCTAGAAATCTGCCCATCTTATTATGAAAACCCGACATTGCATATCGGGGTGTGGTGGGGTCGTCCTTTCAGGACTCTGATGCTCTACCCCTCATTCTCATGGAACGACAATGCCCTCGCCCCTTGCCGTCATGGCGGACAAGGATCCGCCATCTCCTACGCTCTTGGGACTCACTCCTGTCGTCGCTTCGCGTCATCGCGAGGAGGAACAACGAAGCGATCCATTTATGACAGATTGATGTAAGATTTGACTATGTCGAATGCAGAGCATTTATTTCCAAAAATAAACATCCATTTCATTTCCAACCACTTACCCGACAGCAAACGACAGCAAACGACTACTGTCGACTACAAATGTTTAATCAACGGGTATGTCTTGACAGATGGCGTTTCTTTGTGGTAAAAAAATAAACGAACCACTATGGAAGCACAAGACAACAAGACCGTTGTAGTCCCTATGGGTAATGCCATAGAAGACATCAAAGCAAGAGAAGCCATTATTTCCGATGTCTATAGATGTTGGTATGAGGCGAACCCTTCAAAAGCAGCGTATAACACAAACTTGAAAGACTATATCAACGTACGATTCCTGTCAATAAATGAAACCATTCACCATGCTTCAATGTCATATTTATCAACATTAGCAGTTCTTCAATTAGATCTGATTTTGAAAACAGCTCATCAAGTTGGAAAACCAGTGAAACCAAAACCAGACAACAAAAACCAAGCTGATTTTTCGAAAATACTCATCATGGAGTGTCCTTTAATTGGCATTGGCATAGCTAAACTAACCGTTGGGGTGAAAAAAAAACTGGCATGAAAATCCAATACTGCATTACAGCGATAGAGACATAAAAAAGACCGTCGGAGTTATAAAGGGCTTGGCAGTCGCCATTTCCCGTCCGACGGTGTTTTATCTAAAACGCAGTAAATCCATGCAAAAGCCAATCTGCGTTTCACGCTGCAAAAATACAACTTTTCCACAAACCCGCAAGGGGGATGGGCGGTTTTTCTCTTTTTACCGATGCTCCAGCAGCCATGTCATGCCAACGCTGGCCTGTGCGTGGGCTTGGGATCTATGGCTGCGGCTGTATATTTCCGTCCCTTCTCCTTGATGAGAAGGGACCGAAGAATCAAGGCCGACATCAAGGGCCTACCGCACTTGGCAACCACTCCTCCCCCATGTTGGCCAGGCCCGCGCGCCCAACCCGGTCGAGATTTGGCGTTCCCGCTCACGGCATAAGGACAGAAAACAGCACGACAACGGATAACACTCCCGCCCCTTGCCGTCATCGCGGGCACAGACCCGCGATCTCCCTCACCGCAAGAGGGCTACCCCTTGTCGCGCATCATAGAGCGAAGCAGCCATGTCATCCCTGCGCTGGCCTGTGCGTGGGCTTGGGATCTATGCCTGCGGCCTGTCATTGTCATCCGTCTTATTATGAAAACCCGACATTGCATATCGGGGTGTGATAGGGTCGGTCGCCTGTTTTTCATTCCTCATTCGATTCCTCATCCTTCCATTCCATCGGATTACGGACAATGTATTCAGCAATGTATTGGTATTCTATTACATCGCGGATGATATGGTCATAATAATTCGATTGCCACAGGGGATTGTTTTTGTTGAATTTTGCCATGGTCGGTTGGTTCGCATCAATCCAATCGTCAATCCGTTTGACCGTTGCCGATTTGAAACCGGCCACAAACGACGATATGGATTTGGGTTGGCGTTGGAATTGTGTGGGCATCAACGGTGTTGGGGCACATGTCCGTTGGGGTGTCGGTATCGGTGTCGGTTGGGTTTGTTGGGTTTGGGGTTGCGATTGGGGTAGAGACGCACGGCCGTGCGTCTCTACAGGGCCGAACGACACATCCCCATGCGAACCATCCCCACACGCCCCAACATCCATGCATTTCGTTTTGTCCAATATGACAATGGCATGCAAATGGTCGGGCATCAAAACGAATTCGCCCAAAAACAATTCCGTGCGCATCTCGAACGATTTGAAAAATTCGTCATAAACGATTTGTCCCCATTCGTTCAATACCATTTCGCCGTTCACGATTTCCCCGAACAACCTCTTACGGCCAGCGGTGACGATGGTGATGTAATAATGCCCGTTGCGGGCATAATCCCATCCCCGCAAACGATTCGACGGAATCCTGTATTTGTCTTTGAATCTGTCTGGCATGTTCAATTCGAGGTCTCTTGATCATTATCGTTTTCGATGCAAAGATAATGGTTTTATCGTCCGTGGAATAGCTGAAAGCATCCTTTTTTGGCAGAGGGCACACAGCCAACTCAGCAGCCATGTCATGCCAGCGTTGGCTTGCGCGATGGCGGGCATCTATGGCTGCGGCCTTCTATTTTCGCCCTTTTGTCTTGAAACAAAAGGACCAACTTTGAACATGATGAGCATTATATTTTCCCCATATTAAGAGCTCTCTCTAATGCAATTATTTCTCCTTCAGCAGTTACTACTCCAGATGACAAAAGACCAACAAATCTTTTACTATTGATGATGGGGTATAAAGACTCTAAAGAATAATCATTGATTGAAATGTACAACTTTTGCAAACCAAGCGCGAGTAGAGCGTTGGCTGAAAAGAAGAATAGTTCGTGTTTACGTAGAACGTTGTAAAACAAATCCGCTCGAGGACCTGACGTAGAGCCTTGTACCGATGATGGGAGCAGGTCACATTCACGGCCTCCAATCACTAGAAACTTGGCTCGTTTAATACGGTCATCTACCAGCCCCAATTCTGTTTCATAAGCAATCATTTGGGACTCATATCTGCCTTCTGCCATCATGTGATTAAAGTCTACTTTTGTCTCTGCTATAAAAAGATAATTGTCTCTAGTATTCAGTAGGCTCACATCCAGCCTCCCTCCTCGATCTCTTTGGTTAATTTTCAGTCCCACCTCTAAAGAAAGCCGTGGCTCCAACGATACGCTAAGAAATTTCATTGCATTTGCTGTCCAGACAGCAATGTTTTTTGTTTCGTCGACAGATGTGAAGGACTCAAAACTTTTATATTTTACAGTCAATTGGCTAATGGGAACTTTGGGCAATTGAATAAATGTTCCTTTAAAAAGTTTCGAAGCAGTCTTCTCTAATTCTAATAATTCTTCTGCCGTGATATCATAACAGAACTTCTCTGGATGGAATCTATTAGACAAAAGAATCCTATTGCCCACACAACCAAACACACAAAACATGCAGTTTATACAACACTCATCTTTAACTGAGAACTTGCTAACCATGTCTTCGCCCTTCTTTAGGCAACTGACTACTAATGGAACACTATGAGATGATTTACCTTTACTATGCTTTTCATCCTCTATAAAATTAGCAAGATACGAGTACTTGTACATTTGTAAATATGCGCAAGGGGCATCAAGCTGGTTGTCTGCGTATAAACAAAACTTGCCCATTAATAGCTAAATTGATTTAGAAAGTTAATAACATCTTGCGGGGCGCCCACCTCCAACTCATCCAGATTAAGCCCTTTTGCTGGTTGTAGATACAATTTCCCATTCATATATCTTCTTATGAACGGTATTCCTGCCATGAAGGCGATCTCTATCTCTGTCGATATAGTTTCTTCCAAATCCTCTTCTGAAACCACAAATTTGTCTTTATCTTCTTTCAAAACATCGATAATATCACATAGAGAAATAGCAGTTTTGTTTTGAAAGGCGAGGTTAAGAAGAAACAGGATGGCGAATCGACGATTTTTAATTTTTGCTTCAAAAAACATCGTAGCTTCACGAATAACTGACTGGCCATTCTCTCTTAAACAGAAATTCATTTTTGTAAGATTATCATAATTGAGAGGTCTATCCGTTATCTCTGCATTAGGAAACTCAACAATTTCATATACCTGCTCCGTTCGATGCTCACTGTTGATATAATCACGGTAAGCGATGTGTGGATAAGGGGAATAATTTGAAGGTATAAAATGAACAGGCCTGATATAACCTCCCTGAATCAACCATGCTAATATGCACGATTTTGTTCTTGTATTTGAATCTTGCGTGGAACCAGCCGAAAGCTCTACCATTGAACCATTATATTTTACAAATTCTGTAGGAGATGGATAACCCACATTTATTTCGCTGACATTAAAGGTGTCACCAGGGTTATAGCTTGAAAGACCATACATTACCCCAACGACTGGACCATAATTCAATACCGCCTTTTTAATGATAGCTTGCATGTCAGCCGTTCCGTATTTGGCTTTAGCGAACCTGATGCCAAAAGAAGATATTCTAACCTTTCTTCCCACTCGTTCAACAAAGCCAAGTGCGTGCATTGCATTTATAGTGTTGCTTACTTCTTTTGACTTTGTCGTGTCGCTAAGAACACCATTTGTGATAGAGCATCCAGCGTCATCAAGTGGATTTTCTTTGAATCGACAGTACTTGCCAACAAGATCGTCTTCGTTGAGCAATGTACAATACTGATGGATATTGATGGCATCGCGGTCAAACTTAACGTCTTTCAAATTAAACGAGTTTCCGTAGACACCAAATTTCTTTACAATTAACTGGGCGAGCGCATGCAAACACTCTATTCTAGCTGCAGCAGTACGATTGATAAGAAATGCCATAATTACATTATTGTCATGAATTCCACGTCAAGTTTTAATGAATCTAATGTCTGACGTATGCTCTGCTCTTCAATGGCGTCTGAATATAAAAGCATACACTTGACATTCAATTGAGGAAAAGAATCTGAAACACTTTCCTTAAGTCGAGACAAGTCAATAGCATTACTATCTGTCGCGAACTTTGTTGATTTCTTATATAAGGTAATTGTATTTGCTTCCTTTGAAACCAAATCTATTCGTCGCGCCCTTAAACCATATTTCCATTCATAGTTTACCCGTATAAACACAGAACGGTCTTCCGATTCTAAACTGCTGGCGAAATACACTAAGGTATCCAACTCTTTCTTACAAGGCATGTGATAAAAGAATTGTTTTTCCTCACCGTCTGACGAGTTAGCTACAATCGAAGCCAGCGTACTATTTATATTTCCTTTGTAAATAGGCATTGTTGGGAAACAATAGGGGTTAGTTTATTTTTAATGAGCTTTATGTACTCTGAGTTCAACTCAAAACCTATGGATTTTCGTCCCAGTTCTTGAGCCGCTAAAAGAGTTGTTCCTGTTCCAGCAAATGGGTCTAATACAGTATCACCCAAAAAACTATATAGTTTGATCAGACGAATGGGAAGCTCCTTGGGGAACGGAGCTGGATGACCTTCTGCTTTTGCCTTTGCTGGTTGCATCTCCCAAATAGAATTGATAGCCCATTTTTGCCACTCTTCGGTCGTGAGTTTTGATTTCTCTTTTATTTCTTTAGAAACAGGTGGGCGTTTCCCTTCTTTTGAGAAAACCGTAATCCATTCGTAAGGATATGTTGAGAAGATATTGGGCGGATAAGGGTAGCTGCCAAACGAACTAAATCTTGCTATCTTTCTCTTGTCCCAGATGTATAATCCGAATTGATACATACATCCAGTTGAATTCATGAACGATTCGATATCGCCCAACACCAATCTGGTTTCACGCCGGCCAAATCTTGCGGCCTTACCTGTAAGAAGGAATGGCATGATGTTAATGCAAATTTTTCCATCAGGAACAAGAACTCGAACGCATTCTTTCCATACTTTATTCAGTTCACTAAGATAGTAGTCGTATGAGCTGCTGCCTTTACCAATTTGACCGTCAACATCGTAATCTTTTAATGTCCAATAAGGAGGACTGGTTATTATCAGATGAACACTCTCGTCTGGGACAGCGCTCATATCACTTGAATCATGATTGAACACCGTAGCTTCACCTAATACCAATTTGCTTATTTTGTCCATATTACAATCTGCTCCTTTCTTTCTGTTTTATTAATTGCATCAAAAACTTTTGAACTTGTACCAGAATAGGATCGTTCCACAATGGAGTAGTGTTCGAATGGACTTATGGCTTGGAAGTACTCGGCGCCATTAATCACTTTTCCGTGTATTTTCTTGTCGCCTACCACAAATATAACCTGCCCTCCAGGTTTGAGAACTTTGTAAAGTTTGTTAAGGACAGTTTTCATATCCTCTTTGTAGTTCTCAAAGTTCTGTATAAGACGTGATCTAATCTGAATCCTTTCGTAGCCTAAGATATCGTAAATAATTCTTGCGTAATAGGCTGTATAGTCAAGACAATCGAAATATGGTGGACTTGAAAATATGAAATCTACAGAATTAGGTTTGATGATCTTGTCGAGATTTCTACTGTCTTCATAATAAACTGTACTGTCATTTGCTATCGGAAGGAAATGCTTTTTTACCTTCAATTGAAGCTTTTCATAAAAAGGAATGTATCTCTTAGGCTCAATGTTCTTTCCAACCGTACTCGATGTCCACTTGTAGTCATTGCACCCTCTTGCCGTTAAAGCAATTGTGCCAAGAAAACACGCCTTCACATAATCAGACATTTTATCATAGAAAACAGAAAGCCTCATGATTTCATCAAGAGACTTCTCATGAAAAAGACTTGTTGGATAGTCTGCTGCGGTTGGCACCTCAGAAAGAGCATTTGCTTTATTGATTAAACTATCGACTTCGTCTTTCACTTCATGGAAAGACAAGGGAATGTGTATTTTCCCATTTGACAAAGTAACAGCGATAGGGTTAGCGTCAACACCAATTGTATGCAAGCCATATTTCAAGCCTTCATACACAATTGTCCCTGAACCACAGAAGGGGTCGAGAACAACACTGCCTTTTGGCATTTGAGACAAAATCTGCTCCGCATCTAATGCAGCAATTTTCCCACGATATGGATATATTCCATGTATAGAACATGGATTATTGACTGATTTTAGTTCTTTGATTATAAAATCCATCTACGCATATAGCTTTATAAGCGAATGGACTTCTATTCGAATGACAATGGGTTCGCAAAAAAGGACCTCAGGACACAATAAAAGCGTGAACCGCCCTTATCGATGTCCTAAGGTCCTCGGATGACCCATTTCTAATCATAAGTCCAGCCCACGCTATTGCGTAGGCGCTGGTACCTATTCGAATTAGAAATGTCGTTTGAATTTCCGAGGTTCTAGGACATCATCGAATATAGCACAAACGCTGTGTTATTATTTAGTTGTTTATCGTTGTTTTATCTCTTCTTCGTTATCGGTTTTGTTAGTATTTGGAGTTGTATTTTGCTGCAAAGATAGTAAAAATCTTCACTTCATATAATTGTTATTTCTTAGTTTTAGTACCGAAGAGCATATGCTGCTGGTAGAATTCTTCGTTAATGAGTTCTTCGGCAACGACTTTCTTGGTGATATTATCACAATGCTTACTGATGGCTAGCACATTTTCGGGATTGTAGTTGCCATCTACTTAGTCTATAAAAAGTCTCCCCACAAGCCAAACGGCTCATGGGGAGGCAAAAGGCAGCAGTGACCGAAGTCAAGCTGCTGCCTCGGGCATTACGCTACTCTTGTGGAGTCAGCGTTTTCGGGAAGGTCGTTGGAGGTGCGCTCGTCGGTGTTTTGCTCATCGACGTTTTCGGGCGATTCCTCATCTTCCAAGTCCTCGTCACTCTCGTCCTCATCGAAGTCTTCCATCGCTTTCCTGACCTTGTGCTTGTAGGTCTTGTTGAGGTCGGTGATTAGGCCAACCACATAACCGTAGTCCTTGCCGTAGGTGTCAGGGTCTTTGAAGGCCATGCCGTCGAGATAGACTAACAGCCTCTCCAATTTGGCAGCGGCCTCACGCTTCAGTTCGAGCTTGCACTTCTGAGGCTTGGCCTCATTGCGCAAATCCTGAACTGTCATAAGCCTTTGTAACAAGGCTTCCATCGCGCTTCTGACATTCTTGATGCGTGCTTCCAAGCCCGGGATCTCTTTCGACGCCCGCACGACCGATTACGAGAGCCGCTTCAAGCTGGTGTTCGTTTGCGTGGACAAATGACGACAATGATTTTGCCTTCTATAGCAATGGCAGCTTCGCTGATAACTGCAAACTGAACAACTCCCAACTCTAAACTCTAAACTGACTCTAAACTCTAAACTCTAAACCCTAAACTCTCAACTACTCCACCACCACTTCATCCACCATAATCCAAGCCTTTTGGCCTTTATAGGGATGCCAGTCAGGCAAGACGCCTTGGTTCTCCACTTTCACGCGGACATATTTCCATTGCTTGCCATCGGTGCGAAGTCGGGCTTCGATTCGTCCAAAGCCTTTCATCTTGTCGGGACGGTCGAAGACGGGCAATTCGGCCATCTGCCAGTCGGTGAACTCCTGGCCGTCTTTCGAAAAACTCACCCAAACCGACTTGGGCCACACTACCCAGTCGTTGGGTTCATGGCAAAGTCCAATTTTCACCAAATTGATTTTGGTCGGAACAGCTAACTCGATGGTGGCTTCCATGTCGACACCTTCAAAGCCAAGCCAGTCGTTTTGCCAATCGCCTGTAGCACCTTTCTTGCCGTCCATCAGGGCGATATCGGCATCTTTGCCATAACGCTCTGCAGGTGGGTTGACGAAGGTCGTATTCTTGATATTCAAGCGGTTGAACTGACGCAAGGTCACAAACGAAGGAACACTGCCTTTCTTGAAAGCCTTGGCCTTAATGGTAGTGCTCTTGAGGATGACAAACGACGATTTGTAGAGCGACGATTTCATCGTCGGCTCACTGCCATCGGTGGTGTAACGAATCTCCGCCTTGGGATCAGCGCAGGTCATGGAAATGTTCAGTGGACGGTTGAACATACGAAAGTCTTCCTTCCCTGCCATCGTCGCCTTAATCTCAGGCATCGGAACCATCAAAGAATCCGCATCAGGCATTTGGAAACGGGTCAACTCAATCGGGTCATGCGACTTGTCATAGGCACGGAGCAGCACCGAGTATTCATATACTTGGTTGCCTAGCACATATTTCTCATCAACGCCTGGACCGCAAGTGGCCGTGCCGATGGGTGCCTGCTTGTAGTCCACATTCACCGTCAAAAAATCTTTGGGTTCCAGTTGGTTGATGCGTCGGGCAGCGGTGAGGTTGTCGTCAGTGTAGTTGTACAAACTGAAATTGAAGGGTTCCTGCATCGTCACGAACAGCCCGACATCGTTCTTGTTGTTTGTCAAGGCCAACCATCGCGTATCAGAATGATTTCCATTATCCTGCGGGACAACATGATGCTCAAACAAATCCCATGCATCCACCTTGTAAAGGCCCATTTTTCCAGAGGCATTCCGGTCAGGATAGTTTTCGGTGTCTTTGCCGAAATAGGTCAAATTCCTATAATCTAACGGCATACGGAACTGCATCCCAATCTTCGGGAAAGAAGTCACCGTTTCCATCGGCTCCACGCGGTTGGTGAGGCTGATATTACCCTCGCCGTCAATAAGATACACCTTGTTGACAACGATTTGCAACTGACCCATGCCGTCATAATATTCCACGGTGGCATTAACCGAAACTTTGTTGTTATCAAGCCGTTCAATATGTAAGCCGCCTGTCTTGGCAGTCAAGTGTTGCAAACCCGATTTTTTCCAGCGCGGTAAAGCCCAAGAATCCACCTCGTCATTCAAGGTTGGCGCGCGCCAAAAGTTATCTCGCAAATTTCCATCAATAAGTTTTTGACCTTTATACACATACGAAACAATTTCCGCTGTGTTCATATCAAATGACACCTGAAAATCATCATTACCGCAATTAATGCCTCGAACAGAAGCCACATAAGATAATGATTTGGCTTGAGGCAAAGGTTCCAACGGTGCCGAAGGCCAATCCAACCTGAACTCATCGTAGGCGATTTCTGTTCCAGCAGGCATAAAGGGCTGGTCTTCCTTGGTCTTCACCGAAAAACGGATGAAAAACTCCTCGCCAGGATTGCCATAGATGCGCAGGCGTTCAATGTTAATCTCTTGTGTTCCAAATGGTTTAATATCCAAATCGATTCTGCCCTTTTGCAAGGATTTCTCCGCGGAGAAGATTTCAAAATCGCAATCGAATGCTGAGGCATTGGTGAACGAGAGCCAGTTTTTGGCTTCGAACTTACCCCATGTCAAGTCTTTTGCTGTAAACTTGATTGGCTGATACACTTTTTTCACCTCGGCGGCATGATGATGCGGCCTTCTGTCTGAACTTACAATACCATTAGCACAAAAAGCGTCATCATCGCCCACGCCGTAAGCGTGACCAAAATCTCCGCCAACGGCCAACCAATCCACATCCTTTTCCTTGTCGTGAACGATGAAGCTCTGGTCCACCCAGTCCCAAATGCAGCCGCCTTGCAGTTGCTCGTTGGCTTCAATCACATCCCAATAGTCCTTCAGACCGCCCATACTGTTGCCCATCGCGTGGCAGTATTCCACCATAATGAAAGGCCTGCCTTCCTTGTCAAGTCCTTCATCCACAAACTTTTGCAGATACTTTGGGCTGGCATACATCAGGCCGATGACATCGGTGTTGCGGTCGTAGATGGCTCTTTCGTAGGTCACAGGGCGGGTTTTGTCGCGGTTTTTCATCCAGTCGTAGGTGTACTCGAAGTTGACGCCGTTGCCGCACTCGTTGCCCATCGACCACATAATCACCGAAGGATGGTTCTTGTCGCGTTCGAGCATGTTGCGGTTGCGCGACCACACCATTTCCTTGTATTGCGGGTCTTTGGCAAGGCTCTTTTCTCCATAGCCTTGGGCATGGGATTCGCAGTTGGCCTCGTCCCAAACATAAAGTCCATATTTATCGCAAAGTTCGTACCAATACGGGTCATCAGGATAATGGCAGGTGCGCACCGTGTTAATGTTCATCTGTTTCATCAAGGCGATGTCGCGTTCCATTGACTCACGGCTGATGACATGGCCCGTGTAAGGGTCATGCTCGTGGCGGTTCACACCTTTTATTAATACATACTGCCCATTGACCAAAAGTTTGCCATCCTTGATTTCCACAGTGCGGAAACCAATATGGTTTTCAAGTCGCTCAATCTCTTTTCCTTTTTTATCCAAAACTTTGATCTCCAATCGATATAGATTCGGATGTTCTGCCGACCACGGCTTGATATCTGCTAAATCACGACCAGCATCTATAAAGAACCATCCATTCATTCCGGCCAAGTCTCGTTCTAATTTTAGAATCTCGTTTTCACCGTCTTTGATTGTCACTTCTACCTTTTCTTTCTTCAAATCTTTGCCAGTTTGATTCTGAAGAGTTATACAAATTAGAAATCTGCCTTTTTTGTATGTACTATCCAAATCTGCACAAACCTCATAATCAGCGATATTCAGTTTTGGCTTGGAATAAACCACGACATCACGCTCAATGCCGCTCAAGCGCCAAAAGTCCTGGCATTCGAAGTAGGAGCCGTTGGAGAAACGATAGACCTTGACGGCCAACGTGTTCTTCCCCACCTTGACGTATGGCGTCAGGTCAAACTCGGCATTGGTCTTGGCATCTTCGGAATAGCCTACAAACTGACCGTTCACCCAAACATAGTAGGCCGACTTCACCGCCCCGAAGTTGATGAAAGTCAAGCGGTCTTTCCATGATTCTGGGATGTTGAATTCTGTCAGATAGCAGCCTACAGGGTTGTCCACCGTCGGGGCAAATGGCGGCTCATTGGGACGGAACTCGTTGTCCACATTGACATAGATGGGCGTTCCGTAGCCGTTCAGTTCCCAGTTGGCTGGCACCTTAATAGTTTTCCAATTGGAGGCATCGTAGCCTTCCTTATAGAAGTCGGCTGGGGCTTTTGAGGGCGAGTCGACCCAATGGAACTTCCAGTCACCATTGAGGCATTGAGACCATTCTTCCCCAACGGGGATGACATTCGTCCGAGGATACAGACGGTTGATTTCGTAGATTTTGACGTCGTTCCAGGCATTCAGCTCGGCTTCGGTTTGGGCTTGGAGGCTGGTCATCAGCAGACACAGCAGGAGGGAGAGGATTGTTCTTTTCATAGTTGTTGTCTTTAGGCCCCCACACTGCGCTGTGCTGGTGTGGGGTAAATAATGTATCGTGTCTTCGACACGGGGTTAGTCGGCATGCATCATTTTTTCCCTGTCGGCATCAGGTATCCGCTCCGATTGGTTCGTTTCTCGATTAAAATACACCACCACGGAATGGCACAAGGTCTTGACTTCGCCCGTTTCAGCATCTTTCAGGCATTGCTCCATCTTGAAGCTGGAGTTGCCTATCTCGAGGACGCGACTTTCACAAACAATGGGGTCGTGGAACAACACGGGATGGCGGAAGTCCAAGTCCACATGGACGAGGACATATTTAAAGGTCAGCCAGTCAATTTTGGCTTGGAAGACATGCTCAAAGTATCGGCTTCGACCCATGTCGAAAAAGTTGCATTGCGCCCCGTTGTTGACATGGTTATACGGGTCGAGGTCGCTCATGCGGATTTGTATGGGACAAGAGAACATAAGCTTCTTATTTCATCTCAAAATGCGGTATCGGCTGCAGTTTGAAGAGATTGGTGATGTGCTTGTGATCGATGAGGGCCTTGGTCTTGGGGTCATTGCAAACGCCAGTACGGATGTAGTTGTCCAACACGGCATAGGTAAAGCCCAGATTGTCCTCATCGCTCTTGTTGGTAAGGCCATCCGAGGGTGTCTTATCCACCAGCTCAATGGGCAAGCCCAACTCCTTCCCTATCGCCTTGACTTCCTGCACGGTGAGACCTCCCAAAGGGGCGAAGTCGCCGGCTGCATCACCATAACGCGTCGAATAGCCTACCCAGTCCTCAGAGAGGTTGCAGGTGTTGGCTACACGGCCGTTCATCGACTGCGAAACAGCATACAAAGTGCTCATACGCAGGCGTGGAGGCAGATTAATCGTGGTCTGACGGCTGACTTCGGCATCCAAAGTGCCAAGTTGCTCCTTTACGGCAGCTATCAGCGTATTATAGGTGTCGCCGATGTTGACGCAGCAATAACGAATACCCAGATGGTTGATGAGCTTCATACTGTCGTCGATGTCGGGTTGCACACCATTGGGCATGGTCACGCCGATGACGCGATCCTTGCCGAGGGCTTCGGCACAAAGGCCTGCTACGACGCTGCTATCCTTGCCGCCCGAGATACCGATGACGGCATTGCAGCCTATTCCGTTCACTTCAAACCAGTCGCGAATCCACTGCACGACTTGGTCTTTTACTTGTTTTGCGTTAAATGTATACATGTTGTTATGGTTTAGTCAGGTTGCTGAGCCTGTCGAAGCACCAACATTTAGCTGTCGGCCCTTCGACGGGCTCAGGGACCTTAGGTTTTACATGAAACTGCTGCCGCCGATGAACTGGCGCAGCATGGATGTGGCCGGAATCTCCTTGTCGGAGACGGGCGTGAAATAATGCAGGAAACGCAACAGACGATGCGCCTCGGTGTATTCTGGACAGTTGTTCGGCACGGTGGCCAAGATGCTCTCGGCGTGGTTGCGCATGACGGCAAACTCCAAGAGATAGGCAGAGTTGAACATCACATCGGCATTCTCCTGGTAAGGATTAATCCACTTTTCCTCGGCTGCACGCACACTTGCCCATTGGCTGATGGTCTGACGCGCCGTAAACGCACCCTTGTTGTAGTCACGCACGATGCGGCGCAACAATCGATTGTCATCCGTCGGAATGGCGTTGTGGTCATCCAGCGCAGTACTGGTCAAAGTGGAGATAAAGATGCGGAACTTGGTCGACTCGGGAATCTGGTCCGTAAGCATGGGGTTCAATGCATGAATGCCTTCCAACAGCAAAACAGTTCCTTCTTTCAGCTGTAGTTTCTTGCCATTGTATTCGCGCATGCCCGTGACGAAATTGTACTCCGGCACTTCTATCTCCTCACCTTTCAACAAGGCAATCAAGTCGCTTTCGAGGGCGGCATGGTCTACGGTATCGAAATTGTCGAAGTCGTATGTGCCGTCAGGCAGTTTGGGCGTGTCCACACGGTTCACGAAATAGTCATCCGTCGAGAACGAAATAGGCTTCAACCCACAGGCTTTCAACTGGATGCTGACGCGACTGCAGAAAGTGGTCTTGCCACTGCTACTTGGTCCCGTAATCAGCACCAAGCGTACAGGGTTCTCACTATGATAGCGTCGATTAATCTCCTCGGCAATTTGCACGATCTTCTTCTCCTGCAATGCCTCAGCCACTTGCACCAACTCCCTCGCCATCCCATTTTGACAGGCATGGTTGACATCGCCAACCGTACTCAAGCCCATGATGTCATTCCATTTCAGGCTTTCCGAAAACACCTCGAAGGTCTTTGGCTGGTCTTGCATCTCGGCCAAGCGGTCAGGATGGTCACGGTCGGGAATGCGCACCAAGATGCCATCACGATAAGCTTCGATATCCCAAATGCCAAGGTAACCTGTAGAAGGCACCAAGCGACCATAATAATAGTCAGGGGTTTCGTCTAAGGTATAGTAATCGGTATAGGCTTTTCCGCTGGTTTCAAACAACTTCACCTTATCCTCCTGCCCTAGTTTGCCAAACATTTTAATGGCATCCTCGATGCGAGCCTCATGACGATGGAACTGAATGTCCTCGGCTACGATATTCCTCATTCGCAATCTGAGAGCGGCAATGTCGTTGCCATCGAGTATCTTGCCATCGTTTTTCTTGATACGGCAATAAAAGCCTTTGGAGATGGGATGCTCCATGTTCAGTTTGCTATCTGGGAACAGATCCTGTGCGGCCTTGAAAAGCAGGAAACCTAACGATCTAAAATATACAAGACGCGCCGTGTGGTGGGTAAGGTCGAGAAACTCAACATCACGGCTGTTGTAGACGCGGAACTTCAGACCTTGCGAAACATTGTTGACCTTGGCCGAGACAATGGGATAAGGCCTATCAAACTCAAACTCGGGCAGCATCTCTAGCAAAGTCATGCCTTCCGGGAATTCTTTCGTCGTCTTGTTGTTGATGCAATAAACTTGGATCATGGTTACATGTTGGTTATTAGAAGATTATTCTTTTTCTTGGTTTTGCACACGGTTAAGCGCATCGACGGCTAACTTATAGTCAGGTTGGGTCTTCAGCACATCCTTGTAAATCTCGGTGGCTTGCGAATAGTCGCCCATCTGTTCCAGCACACGGCCTTTGTTGTATTTGGCATCGATGTATGCGGGATTGATGGTCAAAGCGCGATTGAAGTATTCCAGTGCAGCTTCGTTGTCCATGAGGTAGACATAATTGACATAGCCCTTGTTGAACAGCACGATATAGTTATAAGGATACTTCATAAGGATCGTATCGTAATGTGCCAAAGCTTCCTCAGGCTCGCCATGGCTTTGGAGATACATAGCCAACTCATAGCGGGGTGTCGGAATGTCAGGGAACTGCTGCTGTGCCTTGCGAAGGTAGTCCATCGCATAAGGCGGCTGCTGAACGGCATAAATACGACTGATCTGTTCGACGGGGTCATAAAAACTGTCGTCCTGCTCGGCTGCCAATTGGAAGTTCTTCAGCGCGTTGACCGTGTCCTGCTTCGAAGCCATATAGCACATGCCCTTCACGAAATAGGCCTTGGGGTTGTAGGTCGAAAGCCCAAGAGCTTTGTCAACATATGCGAAAGCGAGGTTAAAATTCTGTTGCAAGAGGTTGAGTTCGGCCAATTTTACCAGCGGACGAGCATCCAAGGAATTGATTTCCACAGCCTTGTTAAGTGTTGAGGCAATATTGTCCTGGTCGCCTAAGGCATAATATACATCGGCCAGCAAAAGATAGGTCTCCAAATTGTTCGGATTGAGTTGCAAAGCCTTGTTGATGTCGACCATGGCCTGCCCAACTTGCTCATTGGCAAAATAAGCCTTTGCGCGATGCAGATAGAGGTCAGCATTAGTGCTATCCATAACGATGGAGTCTGAAATCAGTTGGATAGCATCGTTCACCGTGATGGTAGCCGCAGGTTCCTTGGTTGTGTTGTCTGGTTCTGGTTTAGGCGTGTTGTCGCAAGCGAAAAGGGCAAGCAGCAGGCCGAGGAATAGGATGTTTTTTTTCATTGTTTCAGTTTTTGCAAGGGTTTGTTTTACTCCCCCTTGCCCCCTCCCAGAGGGGGAACAGCTCAGTAAAAGCAGTCCCCCCTTTAAAGGGGGCTAGGGGGATTAAACATCACTCATTACCTTACTCTTCGCTCTTCTCCAACGCCTCGAAGATCTTGGCTGCGAGTTCGTCGGCGAGTTCGGGGTTGTCTTCGATGAGTTTCTTGACCGAGTCGCGGCCTTGGGCGAGCTTGGAGTCGCCATAGCTGAACCACGAGCCGCTCTTCTTGATGATGCCCATCTCCACGCCGAGGTCGACGATTTCGCCGGAGCGTGAGATGCCTTCGCCATAGAGGATGTCGAATTCGGCCTTGCGGAACGGCGGGGCCACCTTGTTCTTGACAACCTTCACCTTGACGCGGCTGCCCAAAACATTCTCACCGTCCTTGATTTGGCTGATCTTGCGGATGTCAATACGCACAGAGCTATAGAACTTCAACGCATTACCACCCGTGGTGGTCTCAGGATTGCCGAACATCACGCCGATCTTCTCGCGCAGTTGGTTGATGAAGATGCAGACGCAGCCCGTCTTGTTGATGGTGGCAGTGAGCTTACGCATGGCTTGGCTCATCAAGCGGGCTTGGAGTCCCATCTTGCTGTCGCCCATCTCGCCTTCGATTTCGCTCTTGGGCGTCAAAGCAGCAACGGAGTCGACGACAATGACATCGATGGCACCAGAGCGGATGAGGTTTTCTGCGATTTCGAGGGCTTGTTCGCCATAGTCAGGCTGTGAGATGAGGAGGTTCTCCACATCCACGCCGAGTTTGGCGGCATAGAAACGGTCGAAGGCATGCTCAGCGTCAATGAAGGCGGCGATGCCACCCTTCTTCTGTGCCTCGGCAATCACGTGGAGTGCCAGCGTGGTCTTACCCGAGCTCTCGGGGCCGTAAATCTCGATGATACGGCCTTTTGGCAGACCGCCCACGCCGAGGGCGTAGTCCAGACCGATGGAGCCAGTGGAGATGCTCTCCATCTTCTCGGCCTCGGCACCAAGGCGCATGATGCTTCCCTTGCCAAAGCTCTTCTCGATGTTACCTAATGTGGCTTCCAAAGCCTTCAGTTTCTCCTGCCTCAGTTTTGCAGCTTCTTCTTGTGTTTTTTCTGTAGTCATGATTGTGGGGTTTTTAATTAGTTAGTATTTAAGATGATTTAAATATTTAAAATTCAAAGATTCAAGATTCGCTCTTGCGCGTTCATTAATAAGGGACAAAGATAGTAATTTTTGACATGATGACGTTATTTTTGGTTATTTTTCTCGTTGAGACTTGCATATTATGAAAAAGTTGTATTTTTGCAGACAGTTGGTCGCGGAAACGGATAGAAAAACAGCGGACTATCAAGACGTAAGGGACTGGCTTCAGCATGATACCCCCCGCGATAACATTTTAAAGCCTCCTATTCGGGGGCTTTTCTTTTTCTTAGAGATTGAAAAGCCAGGCTTTTGTTTCTTCCTCTTCTTATCTCTTCTACATAGACATACTGATTTCCTATCTTCTTTTCGTAAATGAAGACTCTGTTCTTATGAATTCTTGTCAAAGACGGAGAAATGATCACTGCATCTCGGTTTTTGATAATGTAAGGAATAAGGAAATAATCCTCCACAGTCAAAGGCGCCCTATCTTTACTATTCTCCCCGTGTCTGTGTTGCGAGTGACTAGTCCCGCTTGTTTCAATCACATGCTTGTAGCCTGTCAAATCTAATCCTTCCTTTTTGGCCAAAAGCATCAATTCTTCATCAACCTCGTTGTCGATGATGGCAAACTTGTAATCACACTTCTCATTTATCAATTCCACTAATTCCGAAAACGGGATCTTGATTGACTGTTCTTTGTCGAATGGTTTCTTGTCCGTCATAGCATTTTCGATTTTGATGCTGCAAAGTAACGGAGTTTGTCAAGAAAAAGCCGTTGAACAAACGTTTGTAGTCGACAGTAGTCGTTTGTTGTCGTTTGCTGTCGGGTATATTATTGGTTTACAACGAATAGGAGAATAAGCAATAATATATCAAAAACATAGTTACTTACCGCCATTTTGTAATTTTTTGTATTTTTGACGCAGAAAAACAACATCAAAGAATGAAAAAGCTCATCGTTTTGATCGTATTGCTATTGGGCATCGCATTGGACTCATTAGGGCAAAACAAACAGTTGCAAATCATGAGTTACAATGTGCGCCATTGTGCGGGCATGGACATGGTGGTAGACTATGACCGCACAGCCAGCGTGATTGTCCAACAACAGCCCGATGTGGTTGCCCTTCAGGAGTTGGACAGCATGACGGGTCGAAGCGGACATCGTGACCAAATAGGCGAGTTGGCTCTCCGTACAGGTTATCATCCGATCTTTGGGGCTGCCATCGAGTTTGATGGCGGTCAATATGGTGTAGGCATCCTCACTCGCGAGATGCCCGTGAGCACCAAACGCATCCCTCTGCCTGGCGAAGAGCCCCGAGTGCTTTCAGTAGTAGAGTTGGAAGATTATGTGATTGCCTGCACCCATCTCGACCTCGACGAGGCGCAACGCATGGCATCGGTCCCTCTCATCGTGGAAGAGGCCCAACGTTGGCAGAAGCTTTTCCTTCTTGCCGGTGATTGGAACGACACCCCTGACTCGGAGTTGATCAAGACGATGACGCAGTATTTCACCGTCCTCTCGGACAACGAAGCCACTTACCCTGCCGACAAGCCGAATGAATGCATCGACTACGTCGCCGTATTCAACGGCCGCGCCGAAGCCATCGACTCGCATGTCATCGATGAGCCCGAGGCCTCCGACCATCGGCCTTTGGTGGTATGGGTGCGGTTGCGGTGAGTTGTTATCTTGCGGAGGTTGAAACCGTCCAGGGATGGGTCATCCTTTCAACTTACTTGAGATCTCCTTCATTTGCGGAGGTTGAAACCGTCAGATACGGTAGGGGTGTCATTTTTCTGCTTACCTGAGACCTTTTTTGGTTGCGAAGGTTGAAACCTCCGATGTGTTAGGGTCGTCCTTTTTTCTGCTTACCTGAGACCTTTTTTAGTCGCGGAGGTTGAAACCTCCGATGTGTTAGGGTCGTCCTTTCAGGACTCGGATTTAAGCCAGAAAAGGAGAAAAAACTTTTTCCAAAGCAAAACACACAATTCAAAGAGTTTTCCTACTTTTGTGCTCTGGAGTCAGTGCAGAGTCCTGAAAGGACGACCCGACTTCTACGGGGATTTCAATCCCCTTGACCACACAAACTCAACCATCATGGGAAGCTCACTCGCAAGAAACGACATCCATCTCGTCTTCCATATCAAGTACTGTAGCATGGAGATACGCGACAAAGACCTCGGGCAGGTGTTCGCCTACATCGGAGGTGTCATCCGCAACATGGGTGGCATACCCGTAGAAATCGGTGGTATCGGCAATCATATTCACATCCTCACCTCATTGCCCAAGACGATCTCCTTGTCCGAATTCGTGAAGCGCATCAAGGCCTACAGCAGCAAGTGGATCAAGACCTTGGATGAACAGTATTACGAAGGCTTCTGCTGGCAGGCGGGCTATGGTGCTTTCTCCGTAAGCTACAACGCCCTTGACAATGTGGTTCGATACATCCGCAACCAAGCGGCACACCACCACCGCACCGACTGGAGAGACGAATACAAGCAACTCTTGGACGAGGCAGGCGTGGAGTATGACGAGCGATGGGCGTTTGAGACGGATTGAGGCGGGCATACTTGGACGAGAAGCGGAGGTTGAAACCGTCTGAACTACGGCATCCTTAATTGCAACTCGTCAATCTCAGAAATTATTTCCTCGAACTTTTTCTTGATGTAATCAAATACTTTCCCTTGAACAATGTTATCAATAATTTCATAATTCCAATTACGAATATCATTTTGCAAGAATTCCCATCCATAAGGCCATTCTTCATCATTTGGGTCAAAAGAGTTTAAACAATTCAATTTACAATCTTTACGATCTTTTTTGGATATTTTATTCTTCCGATTTGGCACTTCAAACCAACTTACACCTACAAACATATCAGCCCAATACTTTCTGTTTTTCGTCCAAATAAAAATCCCATAATATTTCCATTCTTCCCTATATATCCATGCCCCTGCTCCATTCCAATCCCCTGCAATTTCCAATTCTTTACCAAACAGCATTTGCTTTTGTTTTGCTAGTTTTTCCAATGGATTCCATATATACTTTTCAAGAATCATCCCAAACCATTCATCTTGAAGTTGCAACATCTCGCCTACGGCAATAACGTTCTTGGAATCAAGCATTATCGACATCAAATTATTTTTGTATGTTGTATCCATATCTGTATTGGTGATTTGTTTCACAAGTTCACAATATTGCTTTATAACAGATTGAACCAATGGCTTACTATCGGAAATGGAATAACACTTTTCAAGCCATTCAACAATCTCTTTTTCAAAGGATATGACTTTATACTCATCTTTTCCCAATGAACAATCATCAGGCTCATGTCCATCAAGAGAAAGATAAACTAGTTTGTATCCGTTGGGGAACTCTTTTTTAGCATAATTGTTATATCTAAGCATTTGGTTCTTTTGGTCACTCGCATAGATTTTATTTTCAATAATGACGGCATGGTTTCCATCTTCAATGATAATATCTATTCTACCGCCTTCTGTTCCCATATCGTTTACTGGGCCAATCACACGCTCAACAATATCATTGTGCCCGCATCGACAATAGTCCAAATAATCATCTGATGTTTCTATCACTTCCAAAAAAGCCTGAAGGAAACGTTGAGACAATCCATGAGAACCTTTAGGATTTAGCAACTCAGCAATAAAAGCAGAGTGCAGCCGCACCTCTTCCGTCCGCAAACCAATTGTATTGAACACATTAAAGAATTCACCTTTTTCTCGTTTCTTTTCTTCCACTTTCTTCTCTTGTTCGTAAAGTTTTGAGATAGAGTCTAGCATTTTTATAGTTGTTTCCATATCATCAGTTTTTTAGCGAAAAACTACACTATTTTTCCAACTCATCCAAACTCTTCACCAACTCCTCCACCCCTTCCACCGCCTTAGCCTTGATATGCTGGAACCCAGCCGGCAGGCCTCCTTTCAGGTCTTTCGGATCAATCAGGAACTTGGGTATCTCACTTGGGGCATACTCGACCAATCCAGCCGCCGGATATACCACCAACGAAGTGCCGATGACCACGAAGATGTCGGCCTGTTGCACCCAATATTCTGCCAATTCCATACCGTCGACATACTCGCCGAACCATACAATATAAGGTCGCAGTTGCGAACCATCAGCGGCTTTGTCACCTAATCGAATGGGGACATCAAGCGGATAGTCCTTGATGCAATTGGGGTCGAGGCGGTTGCGTGATGAAGTCACCTTGCTCAACTCGCCGTGAAGATGCAGCACCTTGCTACTGCCTGCCCTTTCGTGAAGATTGTCCACATTCTGGGTGATGATGGTTACATCGTATTGTTTTTCCAAGTCCGCCAAAACACGATGTGCATGGTTCGGTTCCACTTCCAACAGGTTTTTCCGACGGGCATTGTAGAAATCAAGCACTGCCTGAGGGTCTTCCTCAAAACCCTCAACACTGGCCAACTTCATAGCATCATACTTGCCCCACATGCCATTGGCATCCCGAAAGGTAGGGATTCCGCTTTCGGCGCTGATGCCTGCGCCGGTGAAGACTACAAGTTTTTGCCGCATAATAGTGTAATTAAAAGTGATTAGATTTTGCAAAGATACACAAACAAGCTAAAACCCGCACTATTTCACATTAAGCAAAGTCCCGAAGGGACGGCCCTACCACATCGGAGGTTTCAACCTCCGTCTAAAAGTGTCAGTACAACCTCACCTCATCGGAGGTTTCAACCTCCGCAAAAAAAACAGCGGTACGCCCCTACCCCATCGGAGGTTTCAACATCCGTCTAAAAGTGTCAGTGCAACCTCACCTCATCGGAGGTTTCAACCTCCGTTCAAATCCGCTTCCTCCCCCAATCCGCCTTCCAAATATACACCAGCGAAATCAGTCCAATGAGGATGTTGTAGACCCACTCGGCGGTCCAAACGCCGGCGATGGTGGAGGTCTTCGACATCAAGAAGACATAGATAATGTATATGATGAGGATGCCGAACTCCAAGGCCATGGCTGCCGTGGTGTTGCCCGTGCCCGAGACGGCCTCAAAGAAGGTCATGGAGAAGGCACCCAACAAGGTGGCGACACAAATCACATAAACCGAAGGGATAGCCGCCTGCGCCAAAGCCAAGTCTTCAGTGTAAATTTGAAGAACCAGCTGCGGAATGATGGCCACAACAACAACCAACACCAAAGAGCATAAGAAACTGTTCTTCACCACTTTCCAGATGCTTGCCATCACCTCGTTGCTCTTGCCCTCACCAATGATGCGACTGGTCAGAGTGTTGGCAGTCGAGGCAAAGGCAATACCCGGGATGATGAGGATCATATAGGTGCTGCGGACCACCGACGAAACGCCGATGGCGGTCTCTCCCATCTTCTCGATCATGACGAAGAAGATGAACCAAGCACCGAACGAGAACAGACGCTGTATCATGCTCGGGAAAGCCACCTTGAGAATATCGCCCATTAAGGCAGGCTGCCACTTGTGCCAACGGAACATGCCGTATTCCTCATGCGGTATCTTGATGTAGGTGTAAATCCAGAAAAAGAAAAACGCCGTGATTTCAGCCAACAGCGAAGCCAAAGCCGCGCCGCCGATGCCCATCTCTGGCAAACCCACATGGCCGAAGATCAAAGCCCAGTCGAAGAAAATGTTGACCACCGCCATAATGATGGTCGAGAAGGTGATGACTTGGGTGCTGCTGATGCCGACATAGAAGGAGCGGAACAGGAAGTTGAACACAACGAACATGATGCCGAACTGCCTGAATTTCAAGTATTCGTTGGCCGCAGCATAGATGTTTTCCGACTCAATGATGACTTGCAACAGCCGATGGCTGAAGAAGAACAGAATGCTGAACAACAAAAGGCCCAACCCCAGCACAAACAATGCCCCATGCTGAAACACCACGCCGATTTTGCTGAAGTTGCCCTCGCCGTAACGCCGTGCTATAAAGATCTGTATGCCCACGGCAAAACCCATCGCCAAGGTGGTGAAGACAAAATAATACAAGCCTGCCATCATGGAGGCGCTCAGCTCGATGGTGCCAAGGTGACCCAAGAAAGCGGTGTCGGTAAAGGTGATGATGGTCTGCGCCAAGTTGCCCAACATGATGGGGTATGCAATGCGCCAGATCTCGCGGTTCGATACGGTGGTTTTAATCATAGACTAGCTAACAATGAATGGCAAAAATACACAATCCCAAGAATACTTTTCCAGATTTTTCAATCCACCCCTTGTAAAATTCATTTTTTTATCTATTTTTGCCGCTGTCAAAATGTTGAAAAAAAGAACTTTGCGAAATGAAAAGAAAAAGAACACTATTCCTGATTACCATACTACTGGGCTTTCTATTTTCAGGGAAACTGCACGCCCAACTTATTGTGACAGAAGCCTCAGACCTGAATGGCTGGACAGCGGATTCATTGGTCAGAAACATCCTATTGGACAATGGCGTCACCATATCCAATGCCAAATTCAACGGTTCCGAAAGAATCATTTATTGCAACCTCATTGGTAAGTTCGAGACAGGTAGTACACCTACCAACATCGGTATGGAGTCTGGTCTCATCCTGGCTACTGGAGGAGTGAGTGTCGCTGTCGGCCCAAACGACTCAGATGAAACAATGGTTCCTTCAACATGTGACGCGTATTACGATGATGATTTAGCCTCCATTGCCTCTGGAACAACACAAAATGTCGCAGTGCTTGAGTTTGATTTTATCCCTTGGGATAATACATTGACTTTCAGTTTTGTGTTCGGCTCTGAAGAATATATGGAATGGGTCGGCGGGGATTACAACGACGTATTTGGCTTTTTTGTGGAAGGAATCAATCCTGCCGGCGGATATTACGACCATCAGAACATGGCCTTGATACCTGGAACGACAGATGTCGTCAGCATCGACAATGTGAACCTCAACCACAATTCAGCGTATTACATCGACAATACAGGAGGCTCTACCATTCAATTTGACGGTTTCACAACCTTGATTGAAGTAAGTTTCAACGTGGTTCCCATGTCGAATTACCATATCAAAATGGCCATTTGTGACGTAGGTGACGAGTTTGCTGATTCAGGCGTTTTCCTTAAGGCACATAGTTTTTCTACCAACTTCAATTACACCATGACAATTGACGGCTGGGATTATTCGGAAATCCCTGAAGACCATTATTTCTGCACCAATCAAGCCTTGGAATTCAATACGGAAACCAACTGGCACTATGATGACGTGACATGGTATTTTGGCGATGGCACTTCAGCGCAAGGCGAACAGGTTACCCACACTTATACCACTGACGGTTTCTATACTGTAACCAATGTGCTTCATAACCCTCACAGAACAATGGATTCGCTCTATCTTACCAAAACGATAAATGTCAGGACCTTGATTTCAGAAGAGTATGCAACTGCATGCGACAGCTATGATTGGCGAGGGAATACTTATACTGAAAGCGGCACATACACCCAGATTGTCCATACACCTGGAACCTGCGACAGCACTTTGATACTTCACCTGACCATCAACCCTGTTGACACGACCTATCTTAACATTACAGCATGTGATGAATATGAATGGTATAACACGACTTACACCGAATCTGGAGTATACACCCATCTGGCGCAGAGCATTGATGGATGCGACAGCCTTTTGCTCTTGAACCTTGTCATCAGTGGAAGCTATAATTCAGAGGAAAATGTAACAGCATGCAACAACTACCATTGGCGTGGAACCAACTTTACGAATAGCGGCACATACGTAAATATTATTCAAGAACCCGGAACTTGTGACAGCACCTTTGTGCTACACCTTACCCTTGGCCATGATTTCCAAGGTGACACAGCGGCAGTCGCATGCAACGCGTTCACCTGGCACGGTGCCACCTATACGGAATCGGGTGATTACGCGTATTCGTCACAAACGGCTCTTGGCTGCGACAGTACAATTACGCTGCATCTTACGATAGATCATGAGCGAATCCATCCAACTGAAAGAGTGAAAACATGCGAAAACTCGTTCACATGGCGTAATCACGAGTACTTCCATGATGGTGTTTATTACGACACTATTACCGATTCTATTGGATGCGACGATATCTATATACTAGACCTTACCATCAAGAAAGGTTATGAAGCTAGCTTGGTGGAAACGGTGTGCGACAGGTATCCGTGGAAGGCAGCCCCAGATGGCTATCTTACGGAGTCAGGTCATTATCAGTATGAAGGTCTGACTAGAGATGGCTGTGATAGCATTATTGATTTGAACCTTACCGTGAATTACGAACCTAATCCAGTTTTGGAGTGCATCACGCCAACCATCGAGTCACCGCATTATCCTATCACAGCGACAGAGTTCAATGTGAAATGCTATACCTTCCAAGCTATCGACTCTCTTTCCGATTTCACGTGGATTGACAGCCTATGCGAATGGAGCATTTCAAAACCGAGCTGGCGCATCGTCCCTTCCGACGACAATCGCACTTGCATCTTGTATCCGATGGATTGGGTGGAGGATACCGTTTGGCTTACCTTCAAAGCGGTGAGCCCTTGTTCGAAAGAGGAAGATATAGTGCGTTATTGGCTTATACCATCATTCTATGGCATCAACGAACAGGATGATCCTAGGAGCACCTTCGATATCATTCCCAACCCCAACAATGGAGAAATGGAACTACGTTTTGAAGACATGGAGGGTAAAGTTGTGGTCAAAGTGTATGATATGATGGGAGGTTTGATTGATGTTATCCAAACCTTTAACGCCTCATGCACCAAAGAATTGGAGTACAGTATGAAAAGACGCGCAAAAGGGATTTATTTCTTCGTGGCTACTGGAAAAGAGGGCACCTTGACCAAAAAGGTGGTCGTCAGATAGTTTCTTTACTCAACATACTCTTTTCACTCGAATCGACACATACATATTTATCACGCAGAATCCGCAAAATTATGGGAATCGCAATGCGATGATTGGTTTGCGTCCGGCAGGTTCTGCGATTTCAGCGAATTCTGCGTGAAGCAATCGTGTCCAGCAGGTTCTGCGATTTCAGCGAATTCTGCGTGGAAAAAAACTACTTCGCGTGAAGCGCAGCGTATGCCTTCCCCAAATGCTCCGTGATATCAGAAGCCATCAATGCCTCCTGCCCAATCTCATCGGCGGCAAGGTCACCAGCGAGACCATGGAGATACACACCCAACACGGCAGCTTCTTCGGGCGAATAGCGTTGCGCCAAAAGCGAGAGGATGATGCCTGTCAGCACATCACCGCTGCCCGCCGTGGCCATGCCAGGATTGCCCGTGGTGTTGAAGAAGATGGTACCGTTGGGCATCGCGACGGTGGTGTGCGCGCCTTTCACGATGACGACGAGGTTGTATTTGGTGGCCAGTTCCCTTTGTTTCTCAAGGCGTTCAAACGAGGTCGAGGTCTTCCCTACCAAGCGTTCAAACTCCTTGGGATGCGGCGACAGTATCGTTTTGGCAGGCAGGAACGGAAGCCAAGTCGGGTTGTCGGAGAGGATGTTCAAGGCGTCGGCATCCATGACGAGCGGCACTTGCACCTCTTGAATCAGGCGTTTCAAGGCGCGGACGGTGTCATCCGCCTTGCCCAAGCCCGGACCCACGCCCACAGCGGTATAGGCATCCAATTTGCCAAATGTCGAGAAGCAGGTTTCTGAGTCGTCGCCATCAATCATCGCCTCGGGGATGGCGGTCTGCAAAGGCAGTTGCGCCACCTTGGGCAGATGTACGCTCAACAGGCCAACACCCGTGCGCAGACAGGCTTTCGCGCCCAGCAAAGCCGCGCCTGTCTTGCCTTCGGAGCCAGCAATCAGCATGGCGTGGCCGTAGGTGCCTTTGTGGGAGTATTTCGTGCGGTTGTGCAGTATCGGCTTCACCATCGCCTTGACGGTCAGCAGGTTGTTGGTCTCCACCTCTTCCAGATAGCGCGGGTGCAGGCCGATGTCCAACACCTCGAAGCGACCCACATACGGGTCGTTCTCGGGAAGCAGAAAAGCCAACTTGGGGTTTTGGAAGGTCAGCGTGTAGTCGGCCTTGAAGATGAAGCCCAAGACGCTGGGCTCGTCGGCGAAAAGGCCCGAAGGAATGTCGATGGCCACGCGGATGGCCTTGCTTTGGTTGAGGTAGGCAATCAGGTCGGCAGTCATGCCCTGCGGCGGACGGTTAAGGCCCGAGCCAAAGATGGCGTCGACGACCACATCGTTGGCATCGACTTTCGGGAAGTCGTCCTCGGTGAGGATGTCGAACATTGGCACCTTGGTCTCGTTCACGAGGCGGTAGTAGTTCACCTCGCAGTCGTGGCTCATGCGGTCGCTGTAGCGCACCATAAACACCTGCGGGACAATCTCTTGCTCGTTGAGCAGACGGGCCACCTCGAGGCCGTCGCCGCCATTGTTGCCCATACCGCAGAAGATCTTGATGGTCTTGTCGCGCGGCGTACGGCGGTAAAGCCATTCAAAGACTTTGGTGGCCGCCCGTTCCATCAGGTCAATCGATTCGATGGGTTCGTTTTCGATTGTGTATTTGTCCGCTTCGCGGATTTGTTGGACTGAGAGGATTTTCATATTTTCTTATTTTGATATTGCCTTCGGCAAGAAATCTTTCAAAATCAACAATCTACATTAACACTTACTCGTAATACTCATACCGATACACATTGAAATAATACTCCCAATTCTGAGTCGTTGGCATCCATTGAATATGTACTATGCAGTTGCCTCTTTCATCGTAGAAAAACAGGCTTTCATGGTCAAACTCATGATTCTCGCCTAAATAAACAGCATAATATGACCATAATTCAGTATCTCGATAATACTTCCAAACCCTTTTAAAACGCCCTGGATTAACATGCTTGTCTATTATCTTTTCTTCAACCACCCTTCCCAATTCATCATATTGCTTTGTGCTTGTGTAACGAGGTTTCGAGTCAATACTATCATAAATTTCAAACACTTCTTCGACAGGAAATCCATCTTCATTACGAGAAATCATCCTTACAGAGTTCGACTCCATCTTTACTTTGGAATGATTGGTCGTTATACCAAAACGTTCAACGGCTTGTCCTGTTGAGTCTATCTCTTTCCATATGGTATCTTTAACCGTGGAAGTGACCCATCTCGTTTCCCTCCATATATCTTTTATTATGCTGTCATTCTTATCGTATTGGTAACTTGTTGTTCTTTCTAAATAAGGGGTAAAAGTGCCCCAATTATATGTCCTTTCAAAAACGACATTGCCTTTTGAGTCGTATTCGCAACATCCACTTCTGTTACCTCCTTCCCTGTTATCAAAACTCTCTTTCTTCTTTAAGACACCTTCCTTGTCATAGTCATATTTTTCAAGGATAAGAACTGAATCCATTTCAGTATCCTTGTATATGTATTCCAAAAGACGACTATCCAAATCATATCTCCATTGATGTATACGATTCTGATATTTTCTTTTCACAAGCCGACCAACTTCATCATACTCAAAAAAAATGGTGTCTATTGGCTCATTCTCTACCACAATTCTCCTATTCAATATACGACCATAATCATCATATTCATTTATATAATGTCTATCATGCAATTTCGTGAATTGTCCCAATGAGTCGTATTCACAACTTGTATTGTAATAAGAGTCTTTTTCTGTTTTGATACTGTCAGCAAAACGGAGCATTTTATCTACGTCAAATCCACAGATATAAAACTGTCTCATAAATTCATCGTGGTTGATGGAATCGCTAATATCAAATTCATAGTCATACTCCGCAAATGTTTTCACCTTGCCTTGCAAATGATCGAATTCCCATCCAGTTTCCTGCCCAAAAGCATTCCCAGCCAAGACAATTAACACGATTAACAATATATTTTGAATTTGTTTCATTGCATAATGAATTAAATGACCTGAATTTGTGCAAAATTACGAATAAAACCAAGATAAAAGCAGCACATTCATCAATGGTTTGGAAAAAAGTTGCAAAAATGGTGTTGAAACAGTGGAAAAAAGTTGTAAAAATCCATTATAATAAATTATGAACCAAGTATTTATTAGCACAACAATTTATTTAGCACTTCCTCCAGTTTTTCTTTTCCCTCAAACAATATCCCAGTGATTCCCAAAGCATTCGCGGCGGCAACATTATTCGGGTTATCATCAATAAACACCGTTTCCTCGGCCTTGATGCCGAAACGCTTCAAGGCCAATTGGAAAATCTTCGGGTCGGGCTTCATCACCCGCTCGATGCCCGAAATCACCATGTCCTCCATTAGGTCGAGGACAGGATAAACCGGCCTTACCAAGGCAAAGGTCTCCTCCGACCAGTTGGACAAGCCGAACACACGGAATCCTTTGGCTTTCAACTTTTTGACAAACTCCTCCATGCCTGGTATCTGCCCGCCCATCATCTTCATGAACTCGCCGTAATACAGCTCGATTTCCTTCTTCCACTCAGGATGCTCAGCGATGAGTTCCGCAACGCCTTCAGCAATGGGTTTGCCGTTGTCGTGCTGGGCGTTCCACTCGTAGGTACAGATGTTGGTAAGGAACCACTCAGCCTTGTCCACATCGCCGAAATAAGGGTCATAAAGATAATGCGGGTTCCAGTCGAGGAGCACACCGCCGTAGTCGAAGATTATGTTTTTGATCATGTTCAGTTCTTTTCGTTGATTTGTTTTTGTTCGTTTTCTTTTGCTGCTTTCAGTTTCATTGCCTCTTTAGCGTTCAGCGAGGTCACCACGGGCTTCCCCGTTTTGGTTTCCAACTCCATACGGGCGTGGCGGGCAATCTCGCCGCCTTGACGTGCCACATCCATGTGCTCGCCAAAAGTTTCGGGGTTTTGGCTTTCTGAAATATCCTTGGTTGAGAGTTCAGCCAGCATGTTCAACACCAGTTCGCGGTTAGTCATGTTGTCGCGCAGGTTTTCTTTCTTCAAGCCCTTGAATTGCTTGTATTCCTTGGCCGTCATGCCTGACCATGTGCTGTAAATGATGTCCGTCAAAGTCGCGAATTGAACTCCTTCCTGCAAACCACGTTTCTTCCATTCATCGGTCAAGTCTTTTCTGATTTCTATCGACTTCAGCCGCTGGTTAATCCAAGCATCGGAATAGCCCAAACGCTTGTAGTCCATCATAGCCTGCTCAATGCTCAGCTCAGGGTCTTGCATTTGGTCAAGACGTTGTGCCGCCACCTGCGCCATCCATTGCTTGAAAGGCTCGGCCTTGGGTGATGGAATGGATTGAATAAGACGAAGAAGTTGCTCTGTATCAGCGACATCCGTCATTCTCATCTTGCCATCAGGAGCAAGCATTTTCAAACCGTGACAATTTGTCACGGTTTCATTTCCTTCTTCCTTTAACCTTTGCTTCAATTTACGCCAATAGGCAGTCGGATCAACACTATCGGTTAATACCGCTACTGCATCCACAATGGAAAAATACCATTTTTCAGCCTCGTCGTCCCAAAGGGCGCGGACTTTCTTCTCCTCGAAAAGCTGTATTTTGTTGTGCTGGGTCATAATTCCTTGATTTTGCCGCAAAGTTAGCGAAAAATCAAACATCACAAAACAAATGATGAAACAATTATCTTCGTTGAAATCTCCATTTCAAATAATAAAAAACTAAATTATTAGTTTCATATTAAAAAAAAACATATTTTTGCAACCAATCTTCAAATAAATCAACTATGAAAAAGCTCTTTTTATTTTTCGCGGCCCTCGTTATGTTGGTTTTGGCGTCCTACGGCCAACAAGAGACGACAAAAACAGAAAAACCATACCTGCTCAAGGTGAAAATGAAAGAAACCGACTGCTTCCGTTGTGTGTCTGGACAAATCACCATGCGCGACCTTTCGGAAGTGGCCGATGTGGAAATCGTGTTCAACGGCTTGAATGAAAAAACCATCGAGCAGTTCCTCAAGACCAATGCGCTCGAATACGTCAAAGGGAACGAAGGCTTCAAAATCATTTCCGACAAGGAGGAATACACCAAGTTGAACACCATCCCCACCGTTTCCGAAGGCCATCTGATGGACAAAAAAGGCAACGAGATCATGGTGTTCCAATTCAGGCTCGACAAGCCGACTCAAGACCGCCTCAAAGCAATCAAAACCAAAGGAGAAACCTTGATGCAAAAGGAGCCCACGACCCTACAGACCGATTACAACAACGACGGCATCAAATTTTCCACGCAAGGCAACTACTACGTCCTGACCAACAGCCCGATGAACCTTTGCCAAATATTTAATACCGACGGAAAAATGATACGCGAAATCGACGGCAACCTCGTCGACCCCGCCGATGTTTTCCCCGAATTGAGGCAACTGGACTCCGCATTGATACAATCCATCAAGAGCTTTGGATATTATCGCAGTTCGGTGGAAGACGTCTTCATCAACGGGAAAGAGATTTGGATTGGCTTCACGGTTTCTTGCCCCAGCATGGAAGACGGACAAGTCAGTCTGCGATCCCCTTATCAAGTGCTTTCCTATCCGCTTTACGACACAACGCAGGACTTCAAAGTGATTTTTGACGGAAGGCAAAACGAGGTCGCCACCATGATGTTCGGCCATTCCAACAACAGCGGTAACAGCCTTCCGTTTTTACAAGATGTATATGTCGTTTCGCAAAAGTTCGACCAAGAGGGACAAAGCATCTACACCCAAGCCAAATGCGAAGTGCAGGATGGCATTCTCACATTGAAAGACAAGCGTCCGATTCACTATCCCGAGTTTGAGCAAAAGGATTTGCTGTGGTACAAGCCCAAACTGAAAGATGGCATGCTCAACCTTGCGTTCACAGAATATCTTCTTGACATACAAAAAGATACCGTTTTCAATTTGCCTTTCCGATACAACACCAAAGTGATTGACCACGGCGGTTTCAACATTCAAATGACTCAAGATGCCCTGCTTGTGGATTGGGCTTTCGACGGGGAAACGCTCGGCGTGATTTACGACGACATTGTGGACAACCAAAGAAGCAAACGCCATCACCTCGTTTGGCGAAAAGGCCAAAAGGACTTTACGGACACCGAAATAACCCTTCCTGAAGAGGCACTTGTCGGGATGCAGCTGGTTCTCCCCGATGTGGCCTGCTATCTGACGACAGACAACCGCGTTGGGACGATGGTGCTGGAATAGCGATAAAACCGAAAAGAATCTTGGAATATTGTTTTTTACGAACAAAAACACAAAATCATCAAGACATACTTGAAGATTCCCTATCTTTGCAGTAAAATTTAATTATTTGTAATTTACAAATTTGTAAAGAATTAAACTTTAATGAAATCAATAAGTTGCAAGACATGCCAACCTATTAATAAATAACCCGTAACAAACGGCACAAAAAGGAATTTCCGGACGCTTCCCAAATACAAAAAACCAAATAGCCAAAGCGGATTCTTGTTGCCTCGGCCTAACTCCACGCCGTCGATGGCTGAAAATCAACATTCCAATATGGAAATGTAAAAACTGGCCTATGTTTGCAAAGAAAACCGTACTTTTGTCTCTTTAATTTTTCGACCTATGCAAAACATCGATTTCGCCCCGCAAATCGCACAGGAACTCAATCTAGCCGCGCACCATGTGGCCAATGTCATTCGCCTCTTCGACGAAGGCGCCACCATCCCCTTCATCGCCCGCTACCGCAAGGAAATGACGGGCACGATGAATGAAGAGAACGTGGCCGCTGTGCAAAGACGCCTCGAACAACTCACCGAACTGCAAAAACGCAAAGAAAGCGTCATCGCCTCCATCCGTGAGCAGGAGAAACTTACGCCTGAATTGGAACAAAAGATACTGAACGCCAAGACCTTGCAAGAGGTGGAAGACCTTTATCTCCCCTACAAGCCCAAACGCCGCACCCGCGCCGCCATCGCCCGCGAGAAAGGTTTAGAGCCACTGGCCGCACAAATCATGGCGCAGAATGTAGACATGGTAGACCGCCTCGCAGCGCGTTATGTGAATGCAGGCAAGGGCGTCAACGACATCGAGGAAGCTCTGCAAGGTGCCAAGGACATCATGGCCGAGTGGGTCTCGGAAAATATCAATGGACGCAACCGCATCCGCAAGATCTTCCACATGCAGGGCAACATCAGCTCCGCCGTGGTCAAAGGCAAGGAAGAGGAAGGCAAGACCTACCAGCAGTATTTCGACTTCCGCGAGCCGATTTCCGAGGCACCCTCGCATCGCCTTTTGGCCCTGTTCCGCGCAGAGGAAGAAGGCATGGTGAAGCTGAAAATCAAGGTGGATGATGACTTTGTGCTGAACTCGCTAGAGAGCATCTTCCTAAAGAACGACAACGAATCATCGGAACTTGTACGCGAGGCTATCGCTGACTCATGGAAACGCCTTTTGGAGCCTTCCATCGAGACCGAGATCCGCAATTATTATAAGGAGAAGGCCGACGAGACTGCCATCCGCGTCTTCGCCGAAAACCTGAAACAGTTGCTCCTCGCCGCCCCCATGGGCCAGAAGCGCGTCCTCGCCATTGACCCAGGCTTCCGCACAGGTTGCAAGGTGGTGGTCTTGAGCGAAACAGGCGCATTACTCCACAACGAAACCATCTATCCTCACCCGCCCAAGTCGGACACGGTGGGTGCCATGCGCAAGATCAAGAGTCTCGTGGACGCCTACCGCATCAAGGTCATCGCCATCGGCAACGGCACGGCGGGCCGCGAGACCGAGGACTTCATCCGCTCCATCAAGTTCGACCGCGACCTGATGGCTGTGATGGTGAGCGAGAGCGGTGCCTCGGTTTATTCCGCCTCCAAAATCGCCCGCGACGAATTCCCCGACTACGACATCACCGTGCGCGGCGCGGTCAGCATCGGGCGCCGACTGATGGACCCGCTGGCCGAGTTGGTTAAGATCGACCCAAAGAGCATCGGCGTGGGTCAGTATCAGCACGATGTGGACCAAAAGAAACTCGGCGAGAGCCTCGACCAAACCGTGGAGAGTTGCGTGAACGCCGTCGGCGTGGAACTCAACACCGCCAGCCAACAGCTGCTGTCGTATGTCAGTGGTGTCGGCCCTGTCTTAGCTTCCAACATCATCCAATATCGTGAGGAACAAGGCGGCTTCAAGAGTCGCAAGCAACTCAAAGAGGTGCCGCGCCTCGGTGACAAAGCCTTTGAGCAATGTGCAGGCTTCTTGCGTATCCATAACGGCGACAATCCGCTGGACCAAAGTGCCGTCCACCCCGAGAGCTACCACATCGTGGAAAAGATGGCCAAGAAACTGGGTGTGAAAGTGAAAGACCTCATCGGCAACAAGGAACTCATCGCGAAAATCAAGCCGGAAGAGTTTGTGGAAAACGACTTTGGTTTGGAAACCATCAACGACATCCTCACCGAATTGGACAAGCCCGGCCGCGACCCGCGTAAGACCTTCGAGGCCTTCGAGTTCGATAAGAACATCCGGGAAGTCAAGGATTTGCGTGCGGGCATGACCCTCAACGGCATCGTGACCAACATCACCGCTTTCGGTGCCTTTGTCGACATCGGCGTGCATCAAGACGGCCTTGTCCACATCAGCCAGATGGCCGACCATTACATCAAAGACCCAAACGAAGTGGTACACCTTAATCAAAAAGTGCGCGTGAAGATTTTGGAAGTCGATGTCAACAGAAACCGTATCAGTTTGACGATGAAATTGTAATCATTTTTTTTTGAAACATAATATAACAAGTATATGAAATACAAAACTTTACTAATCACTGCTTTATCCGCATTACTATTGATTGGATGTGGCAATAAGAAAGCACAAAAGCAAACTTTCGACCCCATCATTCCCGTTGAGATTAGCGTTATCGAGCAATCCAACGACAACAATTTACGCAATTATGTAGGGACAACCAAGAGCGAGATGGAACTTCCAGTTTCATTTCCTTTGGGCGGCAAATTGACCGGCATCTATGTCAAAAATGGGCAACATGTCAAAAAAGGCACTGTCATTGCCCGCGTTGACGCAACTTCAGCCAAAAGCATCCACGACGCCGCCCTGGCCACCCTCAACCAAGCTGAGGATGGCTATAACCGCCTGAAGCAAGTGCACGATGAAGGTGGTATCCCGGATGTGCGATGGGTACAGATGGAAACCGACCTCGAAAAAGCCAGACAAACCGAAATCACCGCCCGCAAGCACCTGAATGAATGCACTTTGATTGCACCACAAGAAGGCTTCATCAGCATGGACAAGCATACTACGGGTGAAAACATGCTCCCCACCACCCCATTCTGCCGTATCATCGACATGAACAAGATGATTGTTGAGTTCTCCGTCCCGGAAAAAGAGATCGGCATCATCCAAGTGGGCGACAAGGCTGAAGCCAGTTTCCCAGGCTTGAACAACTTGACCAAGACCATCGAAATCATCGATAAGTCGTTCGTCTCCAACCCCATGGGACACACCTATACCATCAAAGCCAAAGTGCCCGTCGAGAACAAGGACATTCTTCCCGGCATGGTAGCCAAAATCAAGCTTTCACTCTCGGAAGCATCGGGCATCGTTGTGCCTTCTTCATGTGTTCTGACCATGCCTGAAGGTGCCGATGTTTGGACCGTCAAAAACGGCAAAGCCTACCGCCGCAACATCAAGGTGGGAGGCTTTGTGAAAAACGGCGTGGTGGTCGAAAGCGGCCTCGAAAGCGGCGACACCATCATCACGATGGGCTACCAAAAACTTTACAACGGAGCCAAAGTTTCGTTTTAATGTATTGTAAATGAAAAATCTATTGTTGTGTAAGAACAATTTGGCCGTCAGCCTTCAGCTATCAGCTTTCAGCCACTATACAAGTGAGCTGATGGCTGACTGCTGATGGCTGATAGCTAATGAATAAAAGTCACAAATCTGATAAACTATGGCTCAAAAAAGAAATATAATAGAAGGAGCAATGAGGAACTACAAACTCGTGTTCTTCTTCATGGCCATCATTGTCGTGTTTGGCTTCATCTCCTTGCCCAAACTCAAGAAAAACGAGTTCCCCGATGTGACCATCCGCATCGGCGTGGTGGCCGTTGTCTATCCGGGTGCCACCGCCGATGAAATCGAACAACGCGTGGCCAAGCCCGTCGAGCAATACCTGTTCACCTTCAGCGATGTGGACAAGCAAAAGACCTATTCACAATCCAAGGACGGTGTGCTGCTTGTCTTCGTCTCGTTGGTCAACGACACCAAAGACCCCAAGATGACCTGGTCGCGCATCCGCCAAGGACTTGTCCTTTTCCAAAGAACTGACCTGCCTCAAGGTGTATTAGCCACTACAGTCATTGATGATTTTGGCAATGCCTCATCCTTGCTCCTTGCCATTGAGAGCGACCAACGCTCACCTCGTGAGCTGCGCGACTTTGCCGACCGCCTCTCGGAACGCCTGCGCAACATCGAAACAATGGGCAACATCAAAATCGTGGGCGAGCAAAAGGAAGAAATCGCCATCTACATGGACCCCACACGCATGACCCAATACGCAGTGTCACCGTCGATGATTACGGCAGAATTGGCTGCCCACAGTCTCCGAACCATCACAGGCAAGGCCGATAACGCTGACGGCTCTGCGGTCATCCATGTGAATGTCCCATACAGCGACATCTACGAACTCTCGGAACTGATTGTCTTCTCCGACCCCGTCACTGGGCAGATTATCCGCCTGCGCGATGTGGCTCGACTTGAACGCCGCTACCAAGAGTCGTCTCAATACATCCAATACTCCGACAGCATCGTCGACGGCAACCAATGCCTCATCTTCTCCATGGAGATGCGACCTGGACACAATGTGGTGGCCTTCGGCGATGAAGTCAACAAAGAGATTGAGACTTTCCTTGCCACGGCGCCGCCCGACATCAAAGTGCACCGCATCACCGACCAGCCCGTGGTGGTCAACAAGTCGGTGCGCTCCTTCCTGAAAGACCTCATCGAGGCTGTCATCATCGTTATTTTGGTGATGCTCTTCCTCTTCCCCTTGCGTACCGCCTTGGTCTCTTCCACTTCGGTGCCTGTCTGCATCGCGGCCGCGTGGGCCATCATGTACCTGTTAGGCATCGAATTGAACACCGTTACTTTGGCAGCGCTCATCGTTGTGCTGGGTATGATTGTGGATGACTCCGTCGTGGTCATCGATGGCTACACCGACATGCTCAATTCGGGGCGTTCCCGTTGGTATTCCGCCGCTGTCTCCACCAAGAGCCTGATGACCTCTATGCTCATCGCCACCTGCTCCATCTCCTTCATGTTCTTCCCCATGCTATCGTTGATGAAAGGCACCAACATGGGTGATTTCATCGGGATGTTCCCTTGGGCCATCTTCATCACCTTGTCGTGCAGTTTCCTCTATGCCATCTGGGTGATTCCCTACCTTTCGGCTAGAATCATCGGGCCTTCGAATCCCAACAAACGCTCGAAGTTGGAGAAAATCCAAGCCAAGTTCTTCGACGCGCTTCAAAAATCCTACAAGAAGCTCCTCGACCTCTGTTTCCGTCACAAATGGGGCACCATCATCGTATCTGTCATATCCGTGGCCATCGGGGTGTTTTTCCTCACTCGCATCAATATCCAGATGCTGCCCAAAGCCGAGCGCGACAGCTTCGCTGTGGAGGTACATCTTGCTGCCGGCAGTTCGCTTGACGAAACCGCCAAAGTGTCCGATTCCCTATCGAAAATCCTATTGGCCGACAAACGCGTGAAATCCGTCACCACATTCCTCGGCATGGCATCGCCGCGTTTCCACATAACCTATGCTCCCGAGCCCATGCCCACCTCGGCTTATTCCCAATTCATCGTCATCACCGAATCGGAGAAAGCCACCAAAGAGATGATGAAAGAGTACTCGCAGCAATACGAGAACCATTTCCCCTCTGCACAAATCCGTTTCAAGCAGATGGACTATCAAGTGGTGAATGCGCCCGTGGAATATTACCTCATGGGCGACAGCTACGACAAGCTTGAACCCATCAAGGACTCGCTCGTTGCCTGCTTGAAACAAAACCCCGACCTGTTTTTCGTCCATTCCGACTATGACGACACTGAAGAAATCGTGGAAGTAGACTTGAACATAGACGAAGCCAACCGCCTTGGTGTGACGCAAGCCGTGCTTTCGGTCTACCTCTCAAGTGCCCTTTCGGGCAACAAGATGGTCTCTATGTGGGAAAACGGCTACAACCTGCCCACGACCATCTATACCGAAGGCCTGCACGACATCGACTATGAGGGCATCGGCAACATGCTGGTGCCCACCTCGCTTCCTGGTGTTTGGGTGCCTTTGCGCCAAGTGGCCGATATCCATCCCCGTTTCCAACACGACAACCTGACCCACCGCAATGGCCGCCGCTGCATCACCGTGATGGCTGATGTCATGCCTGGATGCGGACAATTGACGCAATACAAGAAGACACAAGAATATCTCAACACACTCAACATACCCGAAGATGTGGTCATCGAAGAAGGTGGCTCCATGTTGCTCACCAAAGAAACCATGCCTTCGCTGCTCATGTCCATCTTGGCAGCCGTGGTGGTTATGTTCATCGTCTTGATTATCCACTACAAGCGCATCGGCATTTCCTTCCTCTCGATTTCTGTCTCGCTGCTCTGTGTCTTTGGTGCCATGTTCGGCTTGTGGCTGTTTGGCCTCGACCTGTCGATTACCGCCATGCTGGGTGTCATCTCGCTCATCGGCATCATCGTACGCAATGCCATCATCATGTACGACTATGCAGGCGAATTACGGTCAAAAGAGAAAATCGCCGTGCACGATGCAGCCTACGAAGCTGGACTGCGCCGCATGAGACCTATCTTCCTCACCTCGGCCACCACAGCCTTGGGCGTCATCCCGATGATTTTAGCCAAGACCCTGCTTTGGGAGCCCATGGGCGTGGTCATCTGCTTCGGCACCATCTTCACCTTCCCCTTGGTCGTCACCGTGCTGCCCGTAGCCTATTGCCTGGCCTTTGATGCGGGCGAACGCGACCAGAAACGCTTGAAGAAAGCCAACCAACGCTTCCTCGACCGCCTCGACGAACGCGACAAGCGCAACGAGGAAAAGAACAAAAACGAAGAAAACAACACACAGCCATGAAAAAAAGACATATCCTATCCATAATCTTTGCCCTGTTTTGCATCAGTGTCAATGCTCAAACTTCTGTACTGACGCTCGACTCTTGCTTTGCCTTAGCCAAAGCCAACAATGTGCAGTTGCAGACCAACCAGTTGGAAATCGAAAAAGCGCAACAGGTCAAAGCACAGGTGTTCACCAAGTATTTTCCACAGGTGTCGATTTCATATTTGGCCTATTTTGCCGCCAGACCCATTATTGAATACGGTATCAACGACATTCAGGACGACGATTTGGGGGCTTTCCTTTCAGCGCTCATCACTACATTGAACGACCCTGAAGGGGCCAATATAGGACTGCCGACCGAGATCAACCTGATGAAGAAAGGCCACGGCGTGAATGCCACGGCCATGATGCCTGTTTATGCTGGGGGACGCATCAAGAACGGCAACCAGTTGGCCAACCTCGGTATAGAAGCTGCCCGTCTGAAAGCCGAAGTATCGGAGCGCGACATGCTCGAAAACATCGAATCTTCCTATTACCTTGTAGCGGGCTTGCAGGACAAGGTCCGCACCGTGGAGTCAGCTTTGGCACTTACCGACAGCCTCGAACACATCGTAAATGTTGCACTGAAAGCAGGGCTTATCACCAAAAGCGACAAACTTCGCCTTGCTTTGAAGCAAAATGAGTTGAAAGCCAAACAGATGCAACTTGGTAACGGCATTGTTTTGGCTTCACAACTGCTTTGCCAGCAGATAGGCATTGAATATCCCGAAGCGGGTCTGACCTTGGATACGACTAGTTTTTCAACAATGAGCACTCCCGTTGCTACGGTTCAGGAAAACTTCATCCGTCCAGAGCACCAACTGCTTCAACTCCAAGTAGATGCAGAGAATCTTCGAAAAAAACTGACTTTGGGAGAAGCTTTACCTCAAGTCGGCATCGGCGGCAGTGCGGTTTATGGTAATCTCGTGAGAAAGTACAAATTCAACGCCATTGCCCTTGCCCAAGTTTCGATCCCGTTGACGCAATGGTGGGAGACCTCGCACAAGCTGAAAGAGCACGACATCGTCATCCGAGAAGCGGAGCTGATGCAGAAAGACCTGACAGAAAAGATGAGTTTGCAGTTGAAACAGGCGTATAACCAAATGGTGGAAGCCGATGCCTTGATGCAATCCGACAAGGCGGCCTTGGACATGGCCAAGGAGAACTACCGCCTCGCCGAGCTCAACTACCGCGCTGGCATGAACACCATCACCGATGTGCTTGAGGCTCATGCGCTATTGCTGCAGGCCAAAAACGCCATCACCGACCGACAAATCACCTACCTCACTGCCCGCCGTCGATACCAAGATTTGAGCGGACAATAATCATGAGACTCAAAAAACATCCAAATCGAACCATTGTTTGTTCTTTGGACGGTTTCTAGTTTCATGGATACGCGAAGCAATTCATCTTTTTTGCTTAAATACTTGCTTTTTTAAAATAAAACACCTATTTTTGCACCCGAAACACCTTTTAAGATGAATAAACTGACCAACATTCTATCACTTATCGTTGCTGTTTTCGGGTTGCATCACACCTTAACTGCTCATCCCGTCGACCTGCAAACAGCGCAATCCGTCGCCGTCAAGTTCATGGGAGCAAGCGACGCGCAACTAGTCTCCACTTATCGAACAGACAAGAACGCTGCCGCATTCTATGTCTTCAATACCGAAGACGGCTTCGTCATCGTTTCGGCCGACGATTGCGAGACACCCATCATCGGCTATTCCCATGAAGGCCGCTTCGACCCAAACGAAGTTCCAGTGCAGATGGAAGCCTATTTGCAGGACTTCGTGGAAAGGATACAATACGGCATCGAAAACCATATTGAAGCGGATGAACTTACGGCAAGACAATGGGAAATGGTGAAGGCCATTGGGCGGCTCAACGAAAGCAAAACCGCCTCAGCCGTCGAGCCCTTGCTGACCGAGATGTGGGAGCAGGGATGCCATTACAACGAGCTCTGCCCCACCTTTTCAAAAGTCCCGTGTGGCCATGCCGAAGTGGGCTGTGTGGCCGTGGCCATGGGGCAGATTATGCACTATTGGAGATACCCAAACACGGGTTGGGGCTCTCATTCTTATTACCACATGGGCAATGTGAATGCCACTCTTTCTGCTGACTTTGGTAACACCGTTTACGACTGGGATCACATGCCCGATTCGCTGACCGACGACTCCAGCGACATTGAAGTTGAAGCCGTGGCAACCTTGCTGTTCCATTGCGGCGTCTCAGTTGATATGAATTACGGTTACAACGGATCTTCAGCCAGCTCCAACAATATTCGGAACGCCATGACACGGTATTTCAATTACTCAAGGTATATGCACCAGGAAAGCCGTGTTGACTTTAGCGATGCAGAATGGCTCACGATGATAAAAAACGATCTCGACCTACAACATCCGGTCCAGTATTCTGGTTCAGGAAGCGGCGGGCATGCCTTTGTCTGCGACGGCTACGATGAGAACGACCTGTTGCACTTCAACTGGGGTTGGGGTCGCGCCAACGGCTATTTCGCCTTAGGTCATCTGAATCCTATCGGTTACCATTTCAACGACGACAACTCTGCCATTTTTGGCATCGTCCCGCAATATGATCCATGGCCTGTCTCCGTCACAGTATTTCCAGCCACCGCAGGAACTGTAATAGGCACTGGCGACTACCATATTGGTGACACCTGCACACTTACCGCAGTGCCTTCCGACCAATGCGATTTCTATTGTTGGAAAAAAGACGGACAGATCGTAACCTTCAACCCAACATACACCATTGGCGTAGAAGAAGACAATATATACGGTATTGAAGCCATCTTCTCCTTAGGCATGTCGACAGACATCACCGCAAGCCATTATCCCGACCCCAACAACCCCAATAGTACTTCCGTAAGCCTGTCATGGGGAGTGCAAGGAGCAAACGACTGGATATTGGTAAAAGAATTCGATGTAGGCGAGCATGAAGATGGAGTAGGAACCGATGGAGATTTCATTTATACGAGTTGCAGTAGTTCATATTATCCAGTGGCATTTGGCAAATACAGCGCGGATGGGGATTCGATCGAGTCATTCAATATCGAGGGAAGTAGCCATAGTGCTGCTATGGCCTATGATGGGAACTACTTCTACTATCTTACCTCTGATAAAAAACTCCATTGTGTCGATTTTGTCACAAAAACGCTCATCAGTAGCGTTACATTGTATCCGCCAACAGGTCAGTATTATTATAACACATTATGTGCTTACGATCCGATCAGCGATGGTTTTTGGCTTGTTTCCCAAATTGGTTCCAGTAATATCCGTTACAGATTTAAACTCATTAGCCGAAGTGGTCAAACTATATGTGAGAGCCCCATTATTCCAAATAGCATGCAAGATTATTACGACGGAATCTACGGATCATGCCATCTAATAGCCAATGACGGGACTCAACATCTTTTGTTTGCCAACGGAGGAAAACTCTATGATTTCAACATCACAAACAACATCATAAGCGACAAATGCCTTATTGCATTTCAGCATAATTTCAAGGGAGCTTGCATAGGACAACATAAAGGGAAAGAAGCCTTGTTCGTTGTTTATAGCAACAAGATTCATATTTATGAAAGAAACGGCCATCTGTCGCAAATCGAGGGATATCGCATCTATCGCGCCGACAGCGAAGGGAATAGCGTGATGCTGGCAGATGAAGTCACCAACACATCCTATATCGACCACACTTGGAATGAGGCTCAAGCTGGCGAATACCATTTCGGCATCAGCGAGGTTTATCACAACGGTGTAGAATCAGAAATCATTTGGTCCAACACCATCGTGAAGACAGACTTCGGCATTGATGAAAACGGCAACCAAGAAGACTCTGAGCCTTCTGTTCAAAAAGTGATTGAAGACGGACACATCGTTATCATCAAGGACGGGAAACGCTATAGCGTATCAGGACAAACATTGAATTGAAAAAACAAACAAAAACTATGATTCCCATGAAACGAATTTGTCTACTCTGCATAACTCTTATGGGGCTATCTCTATACTCAATAGCCAATCCTGTCGACCTGCAAACAGCGCAATCCGTCTCAGTCAAATTCATGGGAGCAAGCGATGTGCAACTAGTCTCCACTTATCGAACAGACAAGAGCGCTGCCGCATTCTATGTCTTTAACACCGAAGACAGCTTCGTCATCGTTTCGGCCGACGATTGCGAGACACCCATCATCGGCTATTCCCATGAAGGTCGTTTCGACCCGAACGACGTTCCCGAGCAAATGGAGGCCTATTTGCAGGACTTCGTGGCAAGGATACAATATGGCATCGAAAACCAAATTGAAGCGGATGAACTCACGGCAAGGCAATGGGAACTGGTGAAGAACGCTGGACGGCTTTACGAGCGTAAGGATTCTAAATCCGTCGAGCCGTTGCTAACCGAAATGTGGGAACAAGGATGCCATTACAACGAACTCTGCCCCACCTTTTCAAAAGTCCCTTGTGGTCATGCCGAAGTGGGCTGTGTTGCCGTGGCCATGGGTCAGATTATGCACTATTGGCGCTATCCTGAAACCGGCTGGGGGTCGCATTCTTATAACAATACAGGCCTCACACTTTCCGCAAACTTCGGCAACACCGTCTACGACTGGGACCACATGCCCGATTCGCTGACCGACGACTCCAGCGACATTGAAGTTGAGGCAGTGGCAACCTTACTGTTCCATTGCGGCGTTTCCGTTGACATGCAATATACCACCAACGGTTCGGGTGCTGATTCAGGAGATGTGCCCGATGCATTGATACGCTACTTCAATTATTCAAGGCGGCTCCATTTAGAAAAACGCAGTGATTTCAGCGACGAAGAATGGATTTCGATGCTGAAAGCCTGCCTCGACTTGCAGCGCCCCGTGTATTACGGAGGAAAAGGCAGCCAAGGTAGCCATGCCTTCGTTTGTGACGGCTATGACAACAATGACTTGTTGCATTTCAACTGGGGTTGGGGTCGTGCCAATGGCTATTTCGCCTTGGGCAACTTGAATCCGATTGGAATTAGCTTTAACGAAAAGAATTTTGCCATACTCGACATCAATCCAGAATATGAGCCATGGATTATTGAGGCTACGGCTTATCCTCCTACAGCCGGGACCATTGAAGGAACCGGAGAATATCATATTGGCGAGCAATGCGTGCTTACTGCGATACCCAACGAAAATTGTGAATTCAAATACTGGAAGAAAGATGGCAAAATCACATCCTGCGACACAACCATCACCATAAATGTGGAAGGCGACATAAATAACTATGTAGCCTACTTTACTCACCTGCCCGTGAAACAAATCGAGGCGAGCTATGCACCTGACCCGAACGATCCGAACAGTCCCTATGTGAATCTGTCCTGGACCCATGACGACACCGAATGTGTGCTTTTGAAACAATTCGATATTAATTATGAAGATGGCGTAGCCACCGATGGCGAATTCATCTACACCAGCAATGATCCGAGTAGCTCCGATAACTATTCGTTCATGTTCGGAAAATACACATTTGAAGGTGAATTAGTTGAACTATTTAATCTAAATGCACAAAATACTGTTTTTTCCAGGTTTCTGGCCTACGACGGAGACTATTTCTATTGTACCCGTACTTTCAACGAAATAAAAAGGCTGCACCGTGTTGACTTAGCAAACAAAACATATATCGGTTCCATCTCTCTTGCAGATATCTGGAAAATATCTACATGTAGCTATGACAATATTAACAACGGGTTTTGGCTGTCCGAATCGGAAGTACAACAAATCAGATTAAAGTTTGTAGACCGGCAAGGACATTTGCTATCCAATGGTCCTCTTATACCAAACACGACAAAGGGCACCGGATTCATCATCGCTAAAGACGGTAGTCCACATTTGCTATTGGTCAGCGGAGAGGTATACGATTATGACATCAACAACAACATAATCCTTAATCGTCCATTGATTACCATTGGCAATACCAAAGACGCCTGCGTTGGAGAATACGAGAACAAGGATGCATTGTTTGTTATTTCTGGCAACACCCTCTGCATTTATGAAATCAAGACCAACTTGTCACAAATAATGGGCTACCGCATTTATCGCACAGACAATGAAGGCAATACTGTGATGCTAGCCGATGGAATAGCGGGCAATTCGTTCAGTGACCACACATGGGACCAAACTATAGCCGGATCCTACCGCTTTGGCATCAGCTCGGTTTTCGCCAACGGCAATGAATCGGAAATACTATGGTCCAATCCTATTGAGAGTGTGTTTGATGCCATCGAGGAAATCAATGACGGCAAAGAGATTTACACCGACCCATCTGTCCAGAAAGTAATTGAAGACGGACACATCGTCATCATCAAGGACGGAAAACGATACAATGTGTCGGGGCAGCATTTGAATTGAAAACGATAATAATAAATACAAAAGTATATGAAACGCATTTCCCTACTCTTCATTGCCCTTTTCGGGCTGATTTTGAGCACAGCAGCCCGCCCCGTCGACTTGCAAACGGCGCAATCCATCGCCATCAAGTTCATGGGAGCAAGCGATGCGCAACTGGTCTCCACTTATCGAACAGACAAGAGCACTGCCGCATTCTATGTCTTTAACACCGAGGACGGCTTCGTCATCGTTTCGGCCGACGATTGCGAGACACCCATCATCGGCTATTCCCATGAAGGCCGCTTCGACCCAAACGCCGTCCCCAAGCAAATGGAAACCTATTTGCAGGACTTCTTGGCAAGGATACAATACGGCATCGAAAACCATATTGAAGCGGATGAACTCACGGCAAGACAATGGGAAATGGTGAAGACCATTGGGCGGCTCAACGAAAACAAGACTGCCACAGCCGTCGAGCCCTTGCTAACCAAGATGTGGGAGCAGGGATGCCATTACAACGAGCTCTGCCCCACCTTTTCAAAAGTCCCGTGTGGTCATGCCGAAGTGGGCTGTGTGGCCGTGGCCATGGGGCAGATTATGCACTATTGGCGTTATCCCGAAACTGGCTGGGGTTCGCACTCTTATAACAATGCAGGCCTCACACTTTCCGCTGATTTCGGCAACACCGTCTACGACTGGGACCACATGCCCGATTCGCTGACCGACGACTCCAGCGACGCTGAAATTGAAGCTGTAGCAACCTTACTATTCCATTGCGGCGTTTCTGTGAACATGAAATATACCACCAATGGTTCAGGAGCCGATTCTGGCGATGTCCCTGATGCATTGATACGCTACTTCAATTATTCAAGACGGCTCCATATCGAAAAGCGAAGTGATTTCAGCGATGACGAATGGATGTCGATGCTGAAGGCTTGTCTTGACTTACAGCGACCCGTGTTTTACGGAGGTAAAGGCAGCCAAGGCAGCCATGCCTTCGTGTGTGACGGCTACGACGACAACGACTTGCTGCACTTTAACTGGGGATGGGGCCGAGCCAACGGCTATTTCGCCTTGGGACATCTGAATCCGATCGGATATAGCTTTAACGAAAAAAACTTCGCCATCCTCGACATCAATCCGGAATATGAGCCATGTATTATTGAGGCTACGGCTTATCCTCCTACAGCCGGGACCATTGAAGGAACCGGAGAATATCATATTGGCGAGCAATGCGTGCTTACTGCAATGCCTAACGACAACAGTACATTCAGTTATTGGAAGAAAAACGGAAAAATCATTTCCTACGATAGGTCATACTCGTTTGTGGTCAATGCCGATGTCAACGATATCGAAGCACACTTCTCCTTCAATCCCGTAAAGGAAATACTAGCATTTCATTCACCCGACACGAATGACATGAACAGCCCATACATCAACCTGACCTGGAACTATGACAGCATCCATGAATGGAACCTTTTGAAACAATTGGAAATTCACGGAGAAGTGAGAGGTGTGAGCACAGATGGCGAATACATCTACACCAATCGTAACAGATATGATGACTTGGGAAAATCAATTGTAGGACTGAAGAAATACACTTTCGATGGCGATTTGTTGGATTCGTTTGAACTAGAAAACGCCTATGTCCTCAACATAACAAACGACGGTAGTTTTATTTATTTCGGGAACGACAACATTTACTCCTTGTATCTTTATTTGACCGACTTTACCCACAAAACCATAGTGGACAGCATCAACATGAACTTCAGACCCGAATATTGTGCATACGATGCCACAAACGACAGCTTCTGGTTAAGCGAAACATATCCAAGAAGACAAATAGTGCTTGTTAACCGTCAAGGCGAAACGATTTGCAACGGGCCTACACTATCAACCACCGATTTTATTCAAGGATTTGGCAGCATCATCGCCGAAGACGGTAACTTACATTTGTTGATAGTTGACCTCCACAATGTTAGAAATTACGACACCTTCGACGGAAGTTTCAACAACCGTTACATGTCTCCATTGAATTACACAGGTCAACTGGAAGGAGCTTGCATTGGAAAATATAATGGCAAGGACGCTTTGTTTGTTGCCTCATACAATTACAATTTAAATAGCAGTATTATCTATATTTTCGAAATCGATTGTCAACTCGCTCGTATTATGCACTATCGTCTATATCGTAGCGACAGCGAAGGAAACATCGTGATGCTTGCCGACCATGTCACCGAAACATCTTTCATAGACCATTCTTGGGATAATATCAATGCAGGAAAATATCGTTTCGGCATCAGCGAGGTTTATTTCAACGGTGCCGAGTCGGAAATCATTTGGTCAAAAACCGACAATGGCATCCCAGAAAACGACAGTCACCAAGAAGACATTGGATCATCTGTCAAAAAAGTGATCGAAGACGGACACATCGTCATCATCAAGGACGGTAAACGCTACAATGTATCGGGCCAGCATTTGAATTGAATTTGATAATAAAAACAAAAACATATGAAACGCATTTCCCTACTCTGCATTGCCTTTTTCGGGTTGTTTTTAAGCACTGCAGCCCATCCCGTCACCTTGCAAACAGCGCAATCCATCGCCATCAAGTTCATGGGAGCAAGCGATGTGCAACTAGTCTCCACTTATCGGACAGACAAGAGCGTGTCTGCATTCTATGTCTTCAATACCGAAGACGGCTTCGTCATTGTTTCGGCCGACGATTGCGAAACACCCATCATAGGCTATTCCCATGAAGGCCGTTTCGACCCGAACGCCATTCCCGAGCAAATGGAAGCCTATCTGCAGGACTTCGTGGCAAGGATACAATATGGAATCGAGAACCCTATTGAAGCAGATGAACTCACGGCAAGGCAATGGGAACTGGTGAAGAACACTGGGCGGCTCAACGAAAGCAAAACCGCCACAGCCGTCGAGCCCTTGCTGACCGAAATGTGGGAGCAGGGATGCCATTACAACGAGCTCTGCCCCACCTTTTCAAAAGTCCCATGTGGTCATGCCGAAGTGGGTTGTGTGGCTGTGGCCATGGGACAAATCATGCATTATTGGCGCTATCCCGAAACTGGATGGGGTTCGCACTCTTACAACAATGCAGGCCTCTCACTTTCCGCTGATTTCGGCAACACCGTCTACGACTGGGACCACATGCCCGATTCGCTGACCGACGACTCCAGCGACATTGAAGTTGAGGCGGTGGCAACCCTATTGTTCCATTGCGGCGTTTCCGTTGACATGCAATATACCTCCAATGGTTCTGGTGCTGATTCAGGAGATGTGCCCGATGCATTGATACGCTACTTCAATTATTCAAGGCGGCTCCATATCGAAAAACGAAGTGATTTCAGCGACGAAGAATGGATTTCGATGCTGAAGGCCTGTCTTGACTTACAACGACCCGTATTCTATGGAGGTAAAGGCAGCCAAGGCAGCCATGCCTTCGTTTGTGACGGCTACGACGACAACGACCTCCTGCACTTCAACTGGGGCTGGGGTCGCGCCAACGGCTATTTCGCCTTGGGACATCTGAATCCGATCGGATATAGCTTTAACGAAAAAAACTTCGCCATCCTCGACATCAATCCAGAATATGAACCTTGGGCTGTGGAAGCCACAGCCTATCCATCAACAGCAGGCGCTATCAATGGCAATGGCGAATACCATATTGGTGATTCATGCACTTTGACAGCAATTCCGGCAGAAGGCTACCAGTTTTATTGTTGGAAGAGAAACGGGGAAACCATATCCAACATACCATCCATAACCCTTAGCGTGGAAGAAGACATCCTCGACATTGAGGCTTACTTCTCCGGTTTTCCAGTTGGTCAAATCACGGCAAGTTATTCACCCGAGGCGAACAACCCGAATAGCACTAGTGTAAGCCTTTCATGGAGCAAAGCTGATACAGAGTGGAGCCTCCTCAAGGAAATTGACATTAATGAGGAATGTGGCGGCGTGGCCACCGATGGCGAATACATCTTCGTCACCTACGCATATTGGGACAACCCTCCTTTCTCATACGGAAAATACACCATGGATGGAGAATTGCTCGAAAAGTTCAATGTGGAAGGTGTCCCGGAAACTTTAGGCATTGCTTACGATGGGACTTACTTTTATAGTAATAGTGTACGTTCAGGACTCAGTGTTTTATATAGTATAGACCTTTACAACAAAACTGTCAACGACAGCATAGATATGGGCATTTGGTTCGGGGCAACGACCTACGACCCTGAATATGACGGCTTTTGGATTGACCATAATAAGGAAGCAATCCTTTATGACCGTCAAGGACAAAGAATCATGTTCAGTCCAACAGCACCAGAACCCATCTATGGCTCAGGCTACTTCACCGCAAAAGACGGGACCCCTCACTTATTGCTGTCAGGTGAAACTGGAGTTTACGATTATGACATCACCAACAACATTATCTTGGACCGTCCTCTGATGGAACCAGGCTGGGATTACACCTACGGAGTTGGAGCCCACATTGGGAAATACGATGGCAAAGATGCCATGTTTATTGCCATTGGCTTCTCCATTCGCATTTATGAAATCAAGAGCCGTCTGGAACAAATCATGGGCTATCGCATCTATCGTGCCGACAGCGAAGGGAACAGCCTAATGCTGGCAGATGAAGTCACCAGCACATCCTATATCGACTACACCTGGAATGAGGCTCAAGCTGGAGAATACCGTTTCGGCATCAGCGAAGTGTACGCCAACGGTGTCGAGTCGGAAATCATTTGGTCCGACACCATCGTGAAGACGGACTTTGGCATGGATGAAAACGGCAACCAGGAAAGCCAAGAGCCTTCTGTCCAGAAAGTGATCGAAGACGGACACATCGTCATCATCAAGGACGGAAAGAGGTATAGCGTATCGGGACAGCATTTGAATTGATGATGATTTTGTATTTTTGCAACGCTTTTGCAATAAAAACGCCACAAATCAGTTAATCCTACAAGTTGAGATAATTAATAGATTTAGTTTACACATAGGGACAATGACTTGCGACAATGACAATGACCGCTTAAACGAAACCAAGAATCTTTTACATTAAAGTAAAAGCGGTCATGGTCATTGTCAGTAGTCATAGTCAAAAAGAAGTTTGTATTTAAATAGTTACTTAATATGAAGAAATCCAGAATAGTTTCCCTGCTTTTAGCCTTATTCATGGCCGCTCCTGCCCTGCTCCATGCCCAAATCGTCAAAGGCGAACTGATCTTGGGCGGCAATATTTGCCAAGTGGACGGCGACGAATGCTACCATTACCGCAAGCCGGGCGTCCATGTCGGCGCCGGTGCCTTAATCCCCATCACCAACTGGTTGGATGTCGGCCTTGAGGTGCTTTTCAACCAAAAAGGTGCCTACAAGGGCGACTCCATCAACCCCCATCTTGGACTGTATTCGGGGCGTTATAAACTGAACCTCAACTATGCCGAAATCCCGGTGATGATCTATGTGACCGACAAGGACCGCTATAGTCTTGGCGTCGGCGTGTCATACGGGCGTATTGTCGGACTCCAAGAATACATCAACGGACAATCCTCAGCCATCCGTTTGGGTGACGGACAAATCCATTGGAGGAATGAAGCCGAAGGCCTTCCCGACATCACTCAAGCAACCAACATCAAGGAATTGACCAAAATGCTATACACGGCAGGCTATCCGCAAGACGCAGCCATCGAAGAGCTGGTTCCACAAGTGATTGCCAACTCCGACAGCTATCGAGGCAACGACTTCTGCATTTGCGCCGATGCCCGAGTCCGGATCTGGGAAGGCATCCATGCTGAATTGCGCTACCAATACTCGCTGATGCCCATTCGTACACGCCTGTTCTACAAAGACACCAACGAAACCCTCCTGAAAACCGACGACTCGCGAGTGCAACCCCTGCAACGCCAGTACAACAACAGCATCACACTGAGGGTGGTATATCTCTTCAACGAACACCGCGCCAAGGCAAACAAAGAGGCCTCGAAGAAGGGGCAATAGTCCTGAAATGTTTCTGGAAACATGTCATTCCTTGCAGAGGCTTGCAGGGATTGGAATCTATGTTTTCAGAAACATTACACTGTTCAACCTTCTATAGATTCCAAATCGCACATCCTTTGCGAGGAATGACATAGAAGGTTGAAGCAATTGTCACAATCCAAGGTAATAATCCTTCAGAAATTCGTTGTATTGCGCCGTGAAACGCTTGTCCGCATCGCGGATGATGAAGGTTTCCTCAAATATATTATAGCTTTTTTCAAAGCCCAACTCCAGATTGACGCGATTGGGCTCCTTCCCCGCTATCGGCACGATGGTCATCCTTTTGTGAAGATAAAGGCCTTTACACTCCGCTGTATCCAGAAATTCCTTTGACACATCGGCGGGCAACACTAAGGCAAAACGACCATCAGGCTGCATCAAACGACCAACCTCTTGGCATATCGTGGCATACGATAGCCCCGCATCGTTGTGCCGCGCACGACTCTTACGCTCCGAGTCGCATTTCGAGAAACGGTTGAAATAAGGGGGATTGGAAACAATGAGGCCGTATTTCTTATCCGTTTGAAAATCAACGATATCGATGCAAAAGGCTTTCAGATGCTCGTGCCACTGCGAAGCCTCGAAATTGACCTTCGCCTCCTCAATAGAAGCTTTGTCAATGTCCACAGCATCCACATGCGCCACACCCTTTTGCGAGAGCATCAAAGGCAAAAGGCCGCAACCTGTGCCAACATCCAGCACAACATCCAATGGCTTGACCTCCGTCCAGCGCCCCAACAAAATGGCATCGGTCCCTACCTTCATCGTCGAGCGATGATGGTAGAGACTGAAATGCTTGAAGTGGAAGGGACGCGCATCGGTCATTGCAAGTACATGTCTATCAAGCCTTCAGGAGCCGTTATCGTAAGTATTTTCTTATCTCTGTCTACATTTTGGATGACCTGGTCCAAAATCGGGATAAGGATTTCTTTTTTGTCTTTCATTACCTGCAAGATGGCCTGCGTGGGGTATTCCAGCACCTGACTAACGGGTCCAAGTTCGCCTTTCTCCGTGTCGACCACCATAAAGCCCACAATCTCATGGAAATAGAACTGCTTGCCGCTGAGCTTGGGCAACATTTCCAAGGGTAAATACACTGACTTTCCGACCAGATGTTGCGCTGCCTCAATAGTCTTCATGTCCTGAATAGCAATAAAGAATTTATCACCGCTCATCGTAATCTTCTCCACGAAGAAAGGGGTCAGCACCTTATTGATTTCTAGGAAAAAATGCTTCATCTCAAGGTATGCGGAAGGATCGTCGGCCTCCACTTTAAGAGTCACCTCCCCTTTCAGTCCGTGTGTCTTGGCAATCTTGCCGAGGTAAAAACAGTCTTCTTTTTTCATATTACACCGATAACTGACCGAGAAGAACTACATTCTTCCTCTAGTCATCATGGCGGAGGGACATCCGCCATCTCCCAAGCAAGAAAACGAATCCTTCCGCTTAGGAGATTGCGGATCAAGTCCGCAATGATGATTAAAGGGATAAGTCTCGTTATCCCAGTCCTTTTTCTTTTTCGCTGCAAATATAGGAATTTCTTATTTTTGCAGCTCATTTTTCAAATCATGCACGACTTTTTGCATTTGTCATTGGATGTGCTGAGAAACAGCGTCTTAATCACTGGCCTGGTGATTATCATGATGCTGATGATCGAGTATGTCAACATACATTCCCACGGAAAGTGGTTCACCAAGTTGCGCCATAACCACTTCGGACAGGTGGTTTTGGGTGCGGGCTTGGGCATCATCCCGGGCTGCATGGGCGGTTTCGCCGCCGTGTCGATGTACTCGCATAAGCTGTTGAGCTTCGGCGCCTTGATCGCCATGATGATTGCCTCATCGGGCGATGAAGCCTTCATCATGCTTGCCATGATTCCCAAGGAGGCCTTGCTGCTGATGGTGGTCTTGTTCGCCATTGCCATCCTTGCCGGCTGGCTGGTGGACAGATTCTCCAAGCCAAACAACAAAGCCCAACACGGAGGCTGCGAAGACGGCTACCAGATCCATGAGGAAGACCACCATGATGAGACGCACCAACCCGAGAAAGCATCGTTCCGCAACATGCGCCATGCCAGCGCGGAGCGTATCGCCCTGCTGCTTGGCGTCATCCTGTTCATCGTGGCCCTCGCTTTTGGTATGCTAGAGCACGAACATGAACATGAGGAAGCCGTCCACACCCAGCTGAATATCTTCGACGAATATTGGATGAACCTCATCTTCGCCGTCGTGAGCCTCTTCGTGGTATGGTTCGTTGCCACGGCGCCCGAGCATGTCGTCAAGGAACACCTGTGGGAACACATCATCCGCAAGCATTTCTTGAGCATCTTCCTCTGGACCTTCGGTGCCTTGTTTGTCATCCAGGTCGGGCTGCATTACTTTGACATTGAAACCCTTATCAGCAACAACATCCCATGGATGATCCTGTTGGCTGTCTTGGTAGGCATCATCCCCGAATCGGGGCCGCATTTGCTGTTTGTCACCTTGTTTGCCACGGGAACAGTGCCTTTCTCGGTGCTGCTGGCCAGCAGCATCTCGCAGGACGGCCATGCCTCGTTGCCGTTGCTTGCCGAGAGCAAAAGGAGTTTCTTGAAAGCAAAGATAGTTAATGCCTTGGTGGCAGCGATGTTCGGGTATTTGAGTTATTTCATTGGGGTTTAAAATCCCTGCTGGGTATGTCATTCCAACACAGGCTTGTGGGTTGGCGGGAATCTATGGCCAGCAGGGATTTTCATCAAACAGTTCATAGTGCTTTTTTTAAACTACAACAAAATTTTTGCCTCCTATAGATTCCATCCGCGCATAACCTCCGCTAGGAATGACATAGAAGGCAAAAATTTTTGAATAAGTAATCAAAAAAAGCTGTATTTTTGCCGCAGAATTACAAAGGGGTGCCTTCCCTGCTTCGGCAGGGTGAAAAGGCTGAGAACATACCCTCTAACCTGATCCGGGTAATGCCGGCGTAGGGATTGGATAGATTCAAGCATTCCCCTTCACATTTTATTAAACTAAAAACTC
>ONFF01000031.1 GCA_900317055.1 uncultured Bacteroidales bacterium
TATGGCAACAAAGAAATATCCGCTGGGTATAGCCTTCAGTGGTGGCGGTGCCAAGGCTGCGGCCCATTGTGGTGCACTTCAGGCACTGAAAGAATATGGCATCCAACCTGATGTGGTGTCGGGCACTAGTGCAGGTGCTCTTGTGGCGGCGCTCTACGCATCGGGTTTCACTCCAAAACAAATGATAGAAACCTTTCAGGGCATGAACTTTTTCAAGGATATCGTCACACCAAGTGTGCCCAAAGGGGGATTGTTTGATTCGCGTCCGTTGTCGGAATTGATTCAGGAAAAATTACCTTATAGTCGTTTGGAAGAGTTGCCTATACCGACTTTCCTCGTTGCATCCGACATTGAACATGGTGTGCCGAAAGTGTTCACTAAAGGTGAAATCGCTCCTCGTGTGGTGGCCTCATGCTCCATTCCGGTCATCTTCCAACCAAAATACATCAACGGAATCCATTACGTCGACGGCGGCGCTTTCCAAAACCTGCCTGTGTCGGCCATACGACAAAAATGTGAGAAGGTCATTGCACTCAACCTCAACCATTTGGAAGAGGACAAATATAAGGATAATCTCATATCGGTAGCTTATCGTTCGTTTATGATGATGATGGTGTCCAACGTAGCAGTCGACTCTGCCCAAGCAGATCTCTTCATCGAACTCGACACCTATGGTTGCACGGCTTACGATATGTCAAAGATCGAAGATCTGTTTTTCCGTGGCTACGAAAGTGCCGTGAAAGCCTTGGAAAAGAACGGTTATCAGCGTATTATGCCCAAGGAAGTCATCGAATTCCCCAAGAAAAAACACAAGAAAGACAACTTGAAAAACCCAGAGGAGATATTCCGTAATACCATAGAAAAAGGAATGACGGCCATCAGGACTATAAGAAAAGGAAACATCAAAAAAGAGTGATTCTATCATTCCATCTGGGCATAATCGCGGGCGAGACCTCCTTTGGAGGTTTCCTTATATAGCGAAGGTATGTCCTTGCCCGTTTCCTTCATGGTTTCCACCACCTTATCGAACGACACGCGGTGGCGGCCATCGGAGAAAGTGGAGTAAATGTTGGAGTCAAGGGCACGGGCGGCAGCGTATGCATTGCGCTCGATGCAGGGAATCTGCACGAGGCCGCAAACCGGGTCGCAAGTCATACCGAGGTGATGCTCCAAAGCCATTTCAGCAGCGTATTCTATTTGTGCCGGACTGCCTCCAAACAGCTGGTTGGCGGCAGCAGCGGCCATGGCACAGGCCACTCCCACTTCGCCCTGACAGCCTACCTCGGCACCCGAAATGGAGGCATTGGTGCGCACAATGTTACCCACCAATCCCGCCGTCACCAAGGCGCGGATGATACGTTGGTCTGTGAACTCATAGTTTTTCGAAAGGTGATACAATACCGCCGGCATCACGCCGCAGGAACCACAAGTCGGCGCAGTGACGATCCGTCCACCAGAGGCGTTTTCCTCTGCAACGGCCAAGGCGTATGAATACACCAAGCCACGGTTGCGCAAGGTATGTGTATAGCCCGAAGCCTTGATATGATACATGGCGGCCTTGCGGCTCAGGTTGAGCGGTCCAGGCAACACGCCTTCGGCTTGCAATCCGCGCTCGACGGCGGCTTTCATCACTTGCCACACCTCCATCATGTAGGCCTCGATTTCTTGTTGGTTCTCATATTCGTAGACATATTCCCAATAGGTACGCCCTCGTTGTTCGCACCAGTTCAGGATGTCAGTCATCTTGCCCAACGGATAAATGTCAGGCTGTTCGCTCTGTTTGCCTTCCTCAGCGAGGTTGCCTCCTCCGATGCTGAACACCTGCCACTCGCCGATAAGGTTCTTGCTTTCATCGAAAGCCTTGAACAACATGCCATTAGGATGGAACGGCAAAACGACATCAGGTTTCCAAATGATTTCGGTCGGGGCCTGCAAAGTGTTGAGAATGGCCCAGTCGGTCATGTGTCCTTTGCCCGTGGCGGCGAGACTGCCGTAAAGCGTCACCTCAAACGCCGAAGCATCCGGATAACGTTCGTTGAAGATGGAGGCGGCCTTTTGCGGCCCCATCGTGTGACTGCTTGAAGGGCCTATGCCGATTTTATAGATGTCTTTGATGGTTTTCATGGCGATGAGTTTTGATGCAAAAGTACAAAAAAAAGCCGACCCATAAGGCCGGCTCCAAATGATTTAAGCCTAATCTATTAAAGCGTAAAGCCGAGTCCGACAAACAGTCCGTTGGTCTTCAAAGAAGCGTTATCGGTTTTGTCGAGGTCAAGCAGGCCGAGACGATAGCCGCCGAACAGGTTGAAGTTGGCAAACTTCACATCGGCACCAAACACGGCGTAAAGGTTGAAACGGCTTTGGTTGCTGTTGTCGCCGTACCAGTCGTAGCTGTTTTCGCCAAAGAGGGGGTCGGCGCCTTTTGTGACACCCGTAAGGGCAATACTCGGCATAGGGCCGACAAACGGAACGATGGCCAAGTCGCGGTTGACTGCAACCTTATAGTTGAACAAAATCGGCACATCAATGATGGTTTGGGTTTCATTTGTTTTGCCGGTGATTCCCCAAATGGTTTGGGTCGTGTTTCTCATGTTCATGCGGAATTGGGCACCGGCGGCCACTCCGATACCTTTGGCCAATTCGATGTTCTGTGAGAAACCGACTGAGAAACCTTGGTAATTCGTGCTGTTGCTGCCAGCGACAAAAGTCTCAGGAGCATAAGTTGCATAAATGGTTGATTGTGCCTGCACGTTTCCGGCAACGAACATGGCGGCTACGAGAGCCACGATTGCTAATGCTTTTTTCATTGTTGATTGTTTTGATTAAATGAGTTTTATTTTCTGGTTTTGTCTTGCTTTTAAAGGCTCAGTTCATACATATAACCGTGGTATTGCAGCGAGCCGTCTATGACTGGAAAGAAGAACTCGTTGTCGTGTTCTACGTTTTTCAATTTGAGGTTTTCCATGATAACAGTTTTGGTGCCGTCGTCGTTGGTGACCACTTTCAAGGTGCCGCTTTGGGCAATATAGCCCGTTTGGGGCTGGAAAGTCAAGAAATCGCTGTCGAGAGCGACATGCACACATGGAAATTGGGGAAGATAAGGTGTGCCGATATATCCAAGCTGGTATTCGCCGTCCACGACCTGACCGCCTAAATAGCTGACGATGAAGAAACGCTTGCGGTCGGCCGACATGAAGAGCATCGACTTGACATCAAGCCCCAAAGAGCTTAGGTTGTTGAGCGCGGTAATGCCTGCCAGTCCGATGGGGCTTTCGATGTCCTTGATTTGGAACTTGTTGTTCATGTCGAAGACGTAGGGGGGCAAAGTGCCATTGAAGTTCAGAGCCATATTGACATCATGTCCGTTGGCATTGGTGCCTACGCATTGTGACAAAACGACAGTGTAAGTGCCGTTGTCTTCAGTGATTGAGAGTTGCCCGTTGGCCCAGAAGTAGGTGTCGCCGAAATACAGCGTGTCGGCACCCATAAGGAAGGGCAATTCACCCATATTGAACTCATGCAGGCCGACTACTTGAGGAGCTGTACTTTTGGTGTTTTCGCTAATAGTGTAGGTGCCAGGGACAATGTCACCGTTGAAAATAATGGCAATGCCTTCGTTGTCGGCGGCAGTCATTTCCTTGGAAGTGAGGACAATGGCGTTTTGTTGGCCATAATTGACTGCATTGGAGGCGACGATGTTCATGGTTTTGCTACCGACAGTCATAGCTCCTTCTTCCACTTCGGGGGTTACCGTGTTGTTGTCTTTGTTGCAACTGGTGCTGATGAGGGCAAGGCCGCATAAAAGCACCAAACTTAAAAGTACTTTTTTCATGATGATAAGTTTTATTTTGTTGAATTTTTGTCTTTATAGATAATCTGCCCAACGGGCCTGCAAGCGTTCCTCGGCCACCTCAATGATGTCCTTTAGGTGTTTGCCATAGGAACGATAGTACAACAACCATGCCGTGATGCCATAGACGATAGTCTGAATCCACAGGCCTATCAACTCAGGCTTCACATCGCGGAGCACAGCACCCATACTATTAATCTTCACGTAGCCATTGATGCCAAAGGTCGAAGGGAACAGCCACGAAACGACTTTCCAGAATTCAGGAACTGAACATGTAGGCCACGAAATGCCCGAGATGAACAGCAACGGCACCGAGACGAACACGAACATGATGATGAACACCTCACGGTTGTGCGCGATGCCCGAAAGCGTCATGCTGAAGAAAAGGCATGCCAATAGATAAGGGAACAGGAATGCTACCAAATCGGTCCAATGCCCAATCTGAGCCAGATGGAACCAACGCGGCACGAGGCAGAAGACGTATGCCGAAATCACCGCGTAGATGGCGAGATAGGCAGCACTCTTGCCGAAAAGCATTTCAATAGGTTTTTTCCCGATGACATGCGGCTCAAGGATGCCGCGACGTTTTTTCTCGGTTTCCTCACCAGCCATCATGCCAATGCCCAAAACCATTGTTTGCTGGATAACCATCACCAAGACCGCTGGAATCAGGAAGGTGGCGAAACCGCTTTGCGTATTGAACATCGGGACATATTCGTACTTGATGGGATAGGCAAAAGTGGAGGCCTGTTTTTCGGTGGCTCCCACTAAGCGTTGCGTCTTGATGTCCTGGTTCATCGCCAAGGAGACCTCCGTACACGAGGCCAGCACCGCCTTGTAATACAGCATACTGCCCATGTCGGAATACAGTTCCACAACGGCCTGCCGACCTTCCATCAAGGCGTAGTCGAACTCGACGGGGATGTAGATGAGACAATGTGCCTTGCGACGGTGGATCAAATCCTTCGCCTCTTGCATGTCGGCGCAATGTCCCACGATTTCAACATCGGCTGTGGCATCCACCTTGCGCAGAAACTCACGGCTAGTGGTGGAGTTGGCCAAATCGACCACAACGGTTGGCACTTCGCGCACGGTCTCATGGCCATAAAGATAGGCGTAAAGCAACGGATATAGCAACGGCACGACGAAGAAAAACACGATGACACCCTCGTCGAATATCGAGTTGTGGAGTTCCTCGCGGAAAACTTCCAATATGTTATGCAACCATTTCATCTTGTATATTGATATTCTAACAAACACTTTTTCAATCGGTTGGGGAACAACAAGGGCAATGCCAGAAACACTAACAAAGCCGCATAGTTGACCCATGAATAATGCAGCGGCAAGCCGTTCAACGCTTGGTCGACATAGATGAGGTAATAATGCCTCAGCGGGAAGAGATACGACAGGGCTTTCAACGGTGCTGGAAATGCAATTTGTGGAAACGAAAACCCTGAAATCGGGAAGGAAAGCACGCCCCACAAGGTAGCAATACTCAAGGCCCAGCGCAAGGAAGGCAAGGCTTCACAAAGGAACACGCCAAAGGCCTGCGAGACCACAATCAGTAGCAACGATGCCAATGCCATCGGCCATAATCCGCTTTTTAGCGGGAAATCCCAATAGGCGTAAAGCAACACTAAATAAGTGGCGCCCATCACCATCCAAACCAGCAATTGAGGTAATAGTTTGCCGGCCAATGCTTTGTAGATGTTGTTGTCGGCCAGCTCGAGCCAATGCTTGGAAGTACCCTCTTTGACCTCGCTATGGATGGAATAGATGGTCACTTGGAAGATAAGCAGCATCAGCATGGCGGGTAGCAGGATGTTGGAAAGGTATTGGGAATAATTCAATCCCGGGTTGCTGATGGCGTGCATCTCCATCTTGATGGGTTGCAGGATGCCCATCACTTGGCTGTCGGCATAGCCCTTGGCATACAAGGTCTCGCGTGCGATGGCACCCGAGGCTAATTCCGCCATCGTCTTCATGTCGCGGTATTCCAATGAAGCAGGAATCAGGTAGGCTGCATTCGTATAGAACGACACGGTGGGCTGTTTGCTCGAGAGTGCCAGCTCCGTCGTGCCTTCTGGGATGTAATAGAAGGCGTAGATCTTGCCCTGTTGCATCGCCTCGCGTGCCTCGCCGAAGTTGGCGTATTGCTTGACGATGGCGGTCTGCTGGAAGGCGTCGAGGTTGCGCAGCACCTGTCGGGTAATGGAGGTGTTGTCCTCATCGACCACACCAACAGGGATGTCCATCGGCAGACCTTTTCCCATCAAGGTGGTGAAGAAGAGGAAGCCGATCAGCGGGGCAACCACCATGCAGAAGACATAGACCGGCTGCGACAGCATTCGAGCCACCTCGCGCTGCACCACGCGCCACACGCCTTTCTTCTCTGTCGTTTCAGAATTCATTTTTTATGCTCCTTTTCCACAATCACGCTCATGCCCGGGCGCAGGTCTTCACTTGTCGAAAGCGGTGTGGCACGCACCTCGAAGGTCTTCAGGTCGTATTGTCCTGTCTCCTTGGTGGCCTTCCATGCGGCGAAGTCGCCGATGTCCTTCATGTAACTGACTTTCATGCGGATGCTACGGTCCAAGGCGGGCACGTAGGCATCAAACTCACTGCCGATGGGGAACTGCTTCAGGTCATCCTCACGCACATTGAAGGAGGCCCATTGGTCGTCCATCATCGCCACGTTCATGATGGGAGCGCCTGTGCCGACCAACTCGCCCACATGGGGGAAGATTTCAGTAACCTCGCCGTCGGAGTATGCCGTCAGCACCGTCTCGTGGATGTAGGAATTGACTTCGGCCACAGCGCCTTGTGCCTGCAATACCTGAGCGGCAGCCATCTGTTTGTCCTCCGAACGGGCGCCTTCAAGGGCAAGGTCGTATTGCGACTTGGCTGCTTTCTCCGTTGCGATAGCGGCATCATACTGTGCCTTGGTCTCATCATATTTCTGTGCACTCACCACGCCGTCCTTGTAAAGGTTGCTGATGCGGTTGAATGATTTCTCCATGACATCCACACCCACTTTCGCCTTTTGCCACATCTCGTAGGCGCCCTCGATTTGCCCTTTCTGTGCACCATGCTGTGCCTTGGCGCTTTGGGCTCTCGCCGCTTTTGCCACGGCTTCGGCTTGGGCTTTCTTGGCCTCCACTTCAGGGGCTTCAAGGATGGCCAAGGTGTCGCCCTTGCGCACCTTCTGGCCTTCCTGCACCTTGTACTCAAGGATACGGCCAGGCACCTTGCTCGAGACTCGGTATTCGGTCACTTCGGCCTGACCTTGCAGATACTCAGTTTCCTTGTGGAAGGTGATGATACCGATCACGCAAACCACGATAATCACACACGCCAGCACACCTAATGCAAGATACGTGTTCACTCTTTGTTCTTTTAATGTGCTCATAGTATTTCTTTTTTTGTTATTTCAAACTCACTCCTGCGGCTTTGCGAAGGTTCACTCCCGCCATGATGCAGTCGATTTTGGCGTCGATATAGTCCGAATGGGCTTGCAGCCAAGCCGTTTGTGCCAGGTCGATGACCGACGACTCCACCACGCCTTCACGGAAACCTGCCGTCGCCATACGGAGGTTCTCGTCAGCGTCGTTCAGTTTCTCTTGTGTCAACTTCAGACGGGCATTGGCCTCGCCAAGTTGTTTTTCGCATTGGCGTACCTGAAGCATAATCATCTCCTTCGAGTCCTCATAGTTATATTGCTGGATCTTGGCTTCAGCCTTGGCCATGCGCGTCTTGTTGTAGCCCTCGCCCCAATGGAAGATAGGGATTTTGGCCATCACGCCGAAGTTCCACATGCCGCCGAACTCGTTCTGGAAGCCGTTGAAACACGAGGGGTTGCTCACTGTATAGTTGCCGAAAGCCCCAATTGTGGGCAGGTAGTCGGCGCGGGTGACCCACACCTTCTTGGCATAGATGTCGTTGGCGATGCTGAGGCATTTCAGTTCGGGACGATGGGCTTCGACATCGCTTTCGGAATAGAAAGGATGAGTGTTCGTCACCAACACATCATCAAGGTTCTCGTCCGCCAGCATGATGTTGGAATCCAAAGGCAGACCACAGATTTGGCAAAGCAGCATCTTCGACAGCGCCAAGCCGTTTTGCGCCTTCAACAAGGATGTTTCGGCTTCATTCAACTTAACTTTCACCGAAAGTTGGTCGGAAGTGGTCGCCACGCCTTCGGCCACCAACTTATCCATATCGTTGGACAGCGAGCGGAGCGTCTCGGTATAGTTCTCGGCCAATTTCAACTTGTTGGCGATGGAAACGATTTGCCAATAGGCCTTGTCCGTCGTGACCACCGTTTCCTGCTCTTGCATCTCCAACTTCGACTCGGCCAGTTCCTTCAAATCCTTGGTAATCTGGTTGTAAGCATATATCTTGCCGCCAGCGAAAATCGGTTGCTGAATGGAAACTATGCCTGCATAAACGTTTTTGGTGTCGATTTTGAACGCATCGCCCACTTGCTCGCCGATTTGGTTCAAGGCATCCTCAACATTAAGGCTCATCAGGTCGGTGACAAGTTTGTTGACGGTTGGGTCGTTTTGCAACAAAGTCCAAGCGATGACCGCTGCCGGGTCGCTTTGGTAGACCTGCAGCAGTTCCTCGCGGTAGGCATCGATTTGGGCTTGCGTCATCGTGCCGATGCTGCCGAGCGTCGCCAGATTCTCATCGCTCAAGAGTTGGAGGCTCTTGTTGTTGTGCATGTAAGTTCCCGTTGCCTCCACTTTGGGAAGGTAGTTGGCATACGAGGAATACATCTCGTACCTTGCCTTGTCGACTTCCGTTTCGGCCACTTTCAGTTTCTTGTTGTTCTCCAACGCGAGGCGGTGACATTCGTCCAAAGTCAGCACCCTTTGTGCATTCGCTGTGACAGCCATTAAGCAAATCATCAGCACCATCTTGATTTTCAGTCTTTTGTTCATATTGCTCTTTCCATTTGTTTGATGGCGCAAAGTAACGGCAACTTTTTCGACCAAAAGCAATCTTTTTGGAACTGAAAACTATCTAAAAGTCGAAATAATCATATTTTTTAATCAAATATCAATTAAAAATATCTACTTTTGCCGAAAATTTCAACAAATGGAAACACAAAAGCTAACAAGTATCAGCCTGTTGAGGGCAAAAGACTTCATCCCATCGGGTGACATCATTAATATAGGTGACGATTTCTTTATGGCGGAGCGCACCAACGAGGCCAACTACGACCTGTTGCGCCATCCATGCCGCATTGATGCCTACGTGGTGGCCTTTTGCAAAAGCGGCAGTTTCAAATGCCACATCAACCTGAAGGAATACGAAATAGGGGAGGGGATGATTATGGTGAACCTGCCGCAAAACATCATCAGCGTGGAGCCTAAGGAATCTGCCGACAAACCCACGCTGACGGTCATTGGCGTTTCACCCAAGTTTTTGTCCAACTTCAGCTCCGACATCAGCAAGATGCTCAACGAGGCCATGACCCTTTTAGACAATCCCTGCATGCGTCTTGAAGAAGAAGAACTCTACATTGTAAAAGAATACATTCAACTGATTGACAAGTATATACACTCGGACTATGTCTATGCTCACGAAAGCGTCAGTCACCTGATTTCGTCGGTGTTCTACCTCTTCGGTAGTTTCATCAACAAACGGATTATGAGCCAAAACGACGAGGAGAAGTCCGCTTCGACGCGACACAAGATTGTCTTTGAGCGGTTTATCGAATTGGTCACCCGGCACCACAGCAAAGAACGCGGCGTAGGGTTCTATGCCGACAAGCTGTGCATCACTCCCAAATATCTCTCCAAAATCGTGAAAGATACCAGCGGCCTCTCCGCCCCGCAATGGATTGGATCGACCAATACGTCATCCTTGAAGCCAAGCAAATGCTGAAACACAGCGATTTGTGCATCAAGGAAATCTCTGAAGAGCTGAACTTCCCCAATCCGTCGTTTTTCTTCAAGTACTTCAAGAAACACACGGGGTTGACCCCGAACCAATATAGGAATAGTTGATTGGCAATCCGCAATTCGGGCGCAGGCTTGGGTTGCGGATTTTTTTATGGGTTAAGCCTACAATGATACGGGGTGGTGGTCGGGGGTGACGGTGGCACGGCCTGCGGGTTGGAAAAACCGAATTGGGGGAAAAGCGCCTGCGGCCTATAGGGGCACGGGATGACAGAACCGAGAAAGAGAAATCAGCGCAATGAGAGAAAACAGAACGGGAATCCCTATCCCTCGCGCCCCGTCCGCGCCAGCGCGGCCGACCCGCCCGACAGGAGTCCGCGCACGGTTTCAATCCGAAGCGGCGGCGGGCGTGCCTTTTGCGGCGGCGACCCCGAAGAGGCA
>ONFF01000011.1 GCA_900317055.1 uncultured Bacteroidales bacterium
GGCATATTGGGTGGCCTTCAGCGTGTCACCTTTTACTTGGAAAATATCGCGCAACGACCTGGCAGCACCTCTTTTCATCACAACATTATCCTTGTTTTCAAACACTCGTGTCAAATAAACCATTGCCGAGTCAAATTGTCTGATTTCAAAATAAATGGAACCAATGGTAAAGAATCGTGTCAGCCTTTCATCCTCATCTTTAGTTTGTGTGGCCATTCGTTTTAAGTCACTTACCGCTGACTCTACACTTTTGCCCGAATAGTAATTATACAATGCCAATCCTGAAATCAAATCACGATAGGCCAAATTGTTTGTATCGGCTAAATACTTAAATGCCTCATTGAAATAGTATCCGGCACTGTCCATTTGTTGCAAAATGCTATATTGATTTCCAAGGTGACTCATCAAATTAGCAATACCATTGGCCGATGTAGCTTCAATTTTGCTGAAAACTAATGATTTCTTGTAGCAGACGATGGCAGGTTCCTGCATAAACTGGCCAGAAAACAAATCACCAAGCCGCCCGTATGTCAACGCCATAAACCGAGGCAGGTGGGCTATTGGTAGAGACGGTGTGCACACCGTCTCTACATTCGGGAAATGCGTCTCCACCATCTCCAGCGCCTTCAGATACTCCCCGCAAGCCGCCACAATACTGTCGTGTTCATAGAATCCCACGCCATTCATATAATGGGCGCGGGCCGAGAGAAAAACGATGTTGTCGTTTCGTGTCGGAGATAGCGGGTCTGCGCCCGCTATGAGGCTTTTTGGGGTGGGGGTGTCGTTCAGGGTGAAGTTTAGGCTATCGAAATATGCCACCGCCTTCAGCACCTCTTCGCGGTTGCTCTGCCCATAGTCATTCTTAAACAGCAGCTCCGCAATCAGCACCTGGCAATAATGCCCCTCAAACTCATCCAGGCTATCCGCCTCAGGGCTTCCCGCAAACTCCATCATCACCGCCAAAGCGCTGTCCGGCTGGTGCCACATGAGGGTGTCGATTTGAGATAATGTTAGAATCGGCCCTTCGACGCTTCGACAAGGCTCAGCGACCACAGGCTCAGGGACCTCAACTTTAGTTGGTTGGGCGCAAGCCACCAGCATGGCCAGCCCAACCAAAAAGCTCACTATGTGCAAACACCATTTCACGCGGCAAAAATACTTAAAATCCAACAAATCCTTGCATCATTCCCCAGTCCAAGTCTTTACAAACCGTGATTTCCCAGCAAAATCCTCCAAAACCTCAGCATCTGAAAAGCCTATCTCATGGCAAAGCGAACGCATCTCCTCCCCCATCCGTTCGTTGATTTCGAACCAAACTTGTCCATTGGGATTCAACTGTTTTTTGGCCAAAGCCAAAATTTGGCGGTAAAACCGAAGTGGGTCGTCATCGGGGACAAACAAGGCTTTTTCAGGCTCCCAATCGAGGACATTGGCCTCCATTGAAGCGCGCTCGCTGTCGCAAACATAGGGCGGGTTACTCACCACCAAATCGACGGGCTGGTTGAAATAGTCGGAGGATGGATTCAGCACATCATCATGCACAAAAGTCACATTCGCGCCATTGCTTTCGGCATTCTCTTTGGCGATTTGCAGGGCTTCTTCCGAGACATCGAAGGCGATAACTTCGGCATGGGGGAATTGTTTGGCCAAGGCGATGGCGATGCAGCCTGAGCCTGTGCCGATGTCCCAGATGCGAAGGGGTGGATTATCTTTCTTATAAACCGCAGCCATAGATTCCCTCTTCCCCATATGCCCTTGCTGGAATGACATGGCTGCTAGCTCTACTGAGGAATGACATGGAAGGCAGCTGGTACAAATCTTCTGTACAAGCTCTTCCGTCTCGGGGCGCGGAATGAGCACGGCGGGCGACACCTTTAATAATAGGTCGTTGAAACGAGCCATACCCGTCACATACTGTACCGGTTCGCCTGCCAGTAGGCGCTTGACGGCTTCACTCAGTTGATAATGCTGATGCTCATCGATGCGCAAGTCAGGATTCATCAGTTGCTGGTTCCAATCAATGCCGAAAAGGTCATCCAAGAGGATACGCATCAACTGTTCCGCCTCGCGCTTAGGGAACTTTTCAGCCAAAACTTCCGTGAAGTGGCGTTTTGTTTTTTGCAGATTAAATCCAATCATGGGGCAAAGATACGCAAAATCTCCTTATTTTTGCCGAACGATTCGTTAACCGGCCCTTCGGCAGGCTCAGGGACCTAGCAACAATGATATATTTGATCCTTGCCATATTATTTTCCACTGGCGTCTTCGTGGCCATGCGCCTCTTCGAACGCTTCAACCTGGATAACCACCAGGCGCTGATGTGGAACTATGTCTTCGCCACCTGTACGGGGTTCCTGATGTGCAAGCAATTCGACACCCCCACACAGTTGTTTGGCGAGCCTTGGTTCGGCCTCTCACTCATCACGGGTTTCTGGTTCATCTTCACCTATGTGCTGATGACAGCCTCCACACAACGCTCGGGTGTGACGGTCACCTCGCTGTCGAGCAAGCTCTCGGTGGTTTTGCCCACTTTGGCTGGCGTGGTGCTGTTCAGCGAGAAACTAAATTGGGTCGCCACGATGGGCATCGTATTAGCTTTGGTGGCATTGGTGTTGGTGGTAGGTGGAAAAGGACAAACCGATAAACCAAACAAAACCAATTGGTTACTACCAGTTTTGATCTTTTTCGGGACAGGCACCGGTGACATTTTGATGAAGCTCACCGAGCAGCGCAACCAGGGCGACAATATGAGTTTCATGATTGCCTTCATCTATTTCATCGCCCTGCTGTTCGGCATCCTTCTCGTGGCCTACGACCTCATCCGCGGCAAGTCGAAGTGGCAGTGGAAAAGTGCCTTGGGCGGCATTGGCCTCGGCGTCATCAACTTCTTCTCGACCTATAGCGTCTATCATGCCATGCGCTGTTTCGACAATGTAGTGCTCTTCCCCGTTTACAATATCGGTGTGGTCAGCCTCACCGCCCTCACGGGCTGGCTACTCTTCAAGGAAAAACTCACTTGGAAGAACTACCTCGGCCTGGCCATCGCCATCATTGCCGTCATCCTCATCACTCTCAAGCCATGAACGACGACACCTATTATATGTTAGCCACACGCGGCGAAGGCCTTTACAAGGAAAAAGGCAGCAAGTTCATCGCCGAGACCTTCACCGTGATGAGTGAAGATGAGGCCAAAGAAGCCGTCGCGTGCGTCAAGAAGAAATACTTCGATGCTCGGCACCATTGTTACGCCTATATGATTGGCCCCGACAAAAAGACCTTCCGCTCAAGCGATGATGGAGAACCTTCAGGCACAGCCGGCAAACCCATCCTCAACCAGATCCTCTCAAAGGATGTCACAAATGTGTGTGTCGTCGTGACCCGCTATTTCGGCGGCATCAAATTGGGCACTTCGGGGCTCATCAACGCCTATAAAACCGCTGCCCGCGATGCCCTTGACAACGCTCAAGTTGAGGAAAAAACCATAAATGATATTTACAGTTTGGAGTTCGAGTATCCTTTGATGAATGAGGTCATGCGCATCATGAAAGAGGAGAATTTGGAGCAGCAAAATTCCCGCTTCGAATTGGATTGTTATTTGGAGTTTTCAACAAGAAAAAATTCCGCTTCAAGAATTTTCGAAAAATTCAGCAATTTATTTGGGGTAAAAATAACATACATTAAAACAGTGTAAGTCAATTGTTTACATACTTTTTTCTTTTTCAAAATTTGAAAATCTCGTATTTTAGAAAAAAGAAAATTAAAAATCAATAGAAATTTGATTTTTTTATAAACAATTAATCATATACTTTTGCAAGGTCAAAATAAGCCGAAAACACGGCCTGAAACATGACACTCATTCTACTTTTCAAGTGGTGTGAAAGACAATAAAATAGAGCAAATTTTACGATGACAAAGGACCATGTGGAAATATGGAATAGCTGTCTGTCTGTGATTAAAGACATCGTCACGGAACAGGGATATAAGACCTGGTTCGAACCCATCGTGCCGCTCTCTCTGACCGACAATGTGCTCACCTTGCAAGTGCCCTCACAGTTCTTCTACGAATACCTTGAGGCGCATTACATCGACCTGCTCAAGACGGTCATCAAACGCTTCGTTGGCGCCAAAGGAAAACTGGAATATAGGATACCCGTAGACAGCACCAACACCTTCGGCTCCATCACCCTGCCCAGCGCCAACCGCAACTTCCCCAAGAACCCCATTGGTCAACCTGCACCGGAACGGCTTTCATCGGGCCCCATTAACCCGTTTGTCATCCCCGGACTGAAGAAACTGCAAATCGACTCGCAGTTGAACGAGAACTACACCTTCGAAAACTTCATCGAGGGCGAATGCAACCGTCTGGCCCGCACGGCCGGAATGAGAGTAGCCAAAGAGCCCGGCAAGACCGCCTTCAACCCCTTGGTGATCTATAGCGGCACAGGCTTGGGCAAGACCCATCTTTGCCATGCCATCGGACTGGAAACCAAACGTCTGCATCCCGAAAAGACCGTGCTTTATGTGCAAGCCGAACAGCTTTCCACGCAGTATGTGACGGCCAACAAGAACAACAACCGTCCCGACTTCATCAACTTCTACCAGATGATCGATGTGCTCATCATCGACGACATCCAATTCCTCGCGGGCAAAGCAGGCACCCAGGATGTGTTCTTCCACATCTTCAACCACCTGCAGCAGAACAACAAGCAGATTGTCATCACCAGCGACAAATTCCCGAGTGACCTGCAAGGCATGGAAGACCGGTTGCTGTCGCGTTTCAAGTGGGGCCTGACCGCCGATCTTCAGTCGCCCGACCTTTCCACGCGTACCTCCATCATTCGTGAGAAGCTGCACGACAACGGCATCACCTTCCCTGAGGAGGTGGTGCAATACATCGCCAGCAATGTGCGCAACAACATCCGCGAGCTGGAAGGCGTGATGAACTCGCTCATGGCACAGTCGCTGCTCAATAAGAAAGCCGTGACCATCGACATGGCGCAGCAAATCATCGACCGCTTTGTGCGCAACACCGTCAAAGAGGTCTCGGTGGAATACATTATTAATATTGTATGCGAGTATTTCAAGATCACGCCTGAGCAGATGTCCCTCAACACACGCAAGCACCAAGTGGTGCAAGCCCGCCAGATTGCCATGTATCTGTCGAAGAAATACTCCAATGCCAGCCTGGTCTCCATTGGCCAGCAGTGCGGCAAAAAAGACCACGCCACGGTGCACCATGCCTGCAAGACCATTGCCAACCAGCTGGAAACCGACAAGCAGTTCAAGGTGATGTTTGCCGACATCGAGAAGAAAATCGCCTTGTCATAACCCCACTTTTCATGACCAACAACTTCGGAAAACTCTATCTCGTGCCCAACCTGCTTGGCGCAACGAAACCTGAACAAGTCATCCCTGCCGGAACACTCGAAATCGTTAGGAAACTCAAACATTTCGTTGTGGAGAACACCCGCACTTCGCGCCGTGTGCTAAGCCGCATAGGAATGGACAATGCCATCGACGACATCGAATTCATCGAGCTCGACAAGCACAACACCCGCAACCTTGACCTGATGGAGCACCTCGGTGCCTGCCTGCAAGGCGAGGACATGGGTCTGATGTCGGAGGCTGGCACACCCTGCGTCGCCGACCCGGGCGCGTTGGTCGTGGACTTGGCGCATTCCGCTGGCATACAAGTGATTCCATTGGTCGGGCCCAATGCGATGATTTTGGCATTGATGGCTTCGGGGTTCAACGGACAGTCTTTTGCTTTCCATGGCTACTTGCCTATCAAGAGCCCTGAACGACAGAATGCCATCAAGGACTTGGAGCGTCGTTCGATGGCCAACAACGAGACGGAGCTCTTCATCGAAACACCTTTCCGCAACAACGCCATGCTACAGGACTTGTGCAAGAACCTCCACCCTGCCACGCGCGTCTGTGTAGCCTGCGACCTCACCTGCGACGACGAGCTCATCATCAGCCAAAGCATCGGGGAATGGAAAGACTATAAAGGTGATTTAAACAAAAAGCCTGCTGTGTTTTTGGTTTACAGCGAGCCAAAGAGGAACTTCCAAAGGAGAAAGTGACTTACGGGATATTCAGCACCCTGTGGACTTGGAGCGAAAGTCGCCAGCCAGCATTCTGCATCACGGCTTCGACGCAGGCTTTCATGTTGGCTTTTCTTTGTGTTTCATCTTCACAAAAACAAGGCTGCAAAAAACGATGTCGAGCCTCAATGCCATTGTATTGCGCCAAGTCCTGACCAAGATAAACCACCTTCAATTCATCACAATGCTTTAACACACAAGGTTCCAAATTGCCACCTTCAAAGGCAGATTTTGGCGAAAGCGTGACCCAGTCCAAGTTGTTCGGCAATGGTCGCGTACCATTGGTTTCGATGGCGATGGTCTTGTTCGTTTTTTGCTTCAGTTCCGCCACAAAAGCCTCGTCAATGAACATAGATGGCTCGCCGCCTGTCAGCACAAGCAATGGTGCGAGAGGATATTTATTGACTTCCTCTACAATCTCTTGCACCGACAACATCTGCCCGTCCTGATGCTGTGTGTCACAAAAAGCGCAACGCAAGTTGCATCCACTGAAACGCACAAAGACCGCAGGCGTTCCGGAGTGATAACCTTCGCCTTGAAGGGAGTAGAATATTTCGTTAATCTTGTACAATGTTGAATCGTTGATTGTTTAATTGTTTAATTGATTGGCCATCAGCTTTAACTTCGTTGAATCTTCGATTTCAGCAATCAGCTCTCAGCTCAGAACCAACCAAGCTGATAGCTGACTGCTGATGGCTGATAGCTTATTAAAATCAATCAAAGTTTTGAGGAGCATCGTCCTTGATGTAGGAAGCCTTGTTGTCGCGCGACTCCCACACATCAGCGCGGTAGCAGTTCGGGACGGTATCCACAATCCACTTGGCCAAGTTCTCGGCCGTAGGATTGAAGTCTAGGACTTCGTTGATGTTGGTATGGTCTATCTTACCGTGAATCAAGCGCTTAATCTCGGTGAAGTCGCACACCATGCCATTGCTGTCGAGCTTTTCGGCACGGCAATACACATTGATCTTCCAGTTGTGGCCATGCAGGTTCTCGCACTTGCTCTCATAGTCGAGATAAAGCTGGTGACATGCGGATATTTCTAGGGTTTTTCTGACATAATACATATTCAGTTGGCAGTTTTCAGTTGTTCAGTTGTTCAGTTATTGTTTTGATACGGGACGGCTGAAAGCCGATTTTTTGGCAGATTATGAGAAGGATAGTAGAGGCTGAGTGGGGGGGTATTTATATTAGATTTTTGTTAGATTTGTTTCCCTATTACGATTCGTATTCGGTATGGTCTTCAATGCCAGCATCTTTTAAGGCTTGACGGCGTTCGCGGCAGGTGCCGCATTTACCGCAATGCTTCTCGCCACCTTTGTAGCAAGAATAAGTCTCGGCGTAATCCAAGCCCAAAGCCTTACCATGCTCTGCGATTTCCTTCTTGCTAAGGTAAGTATAAGGTGCAAAGACCTTAATATTCTCGTAGGTTCCTGCCGACACGGCCTCCGACATGGCATTGACAAAGCCAGGGCGACAGTCGGGATAGATGGAATGGTCGCCGGCATGGTTGGCAATCATCACACGCTTCAGACCATTACTCTCAGCAATACCTGCAGCGATGGCCAACATGATGCCGTTACGGAAAGGTACCACCGTCGATTTCATGTTCTCGTCATCATAGTTGCCTTCGGGGATGTCGTCAGCGGTCATCAGCAGGGCACTCTTGAAGTAGCGGTGCATGAATTCGAGAGGCACAATGATATGCTTGATGCCCAAACGCTGGCAATGCGTCACGGCACACACACGCTCGCGGCCATTTTGGGTCGAGCCATAGTCAAAGGTGATGGCTAAGGCGATTTCATCCTTGAACTCATAGAGCATCGTGGTCGAGTCCATACCACCAGAGATGATGATTACAGCGTCCTTCATTTCAGTTTTCAGTTGTTCAGTTATTCAGTTGTTCAGTTAGGAGTTATGGAAACTGGCAAGGAGACGGGCGCGCACCATGTCCTGATGCTCAGCGTCGCCATAGTTGGCAAAAGGCTTGATAGAGATGCCGCCACGCGGATTGAACAAGCCTATGACCTCCAGATACTTGGGATCCATCAGCTTTACCAAGTCCTTCATGATGATATTCACACAGTCCTCATGGAAGTCGCCGTGATTACGGAAGCTGAAGAGATAGAGCTTTAGGCTCTTGCTCTCCACCATCAGCGTGCGGGGGATATAATTAATAATAAGGTGTCCGAAGTCGGGCTGGCCCGTCTTGGGGCACAGCGAAGTGAACTCAGGGCAATCCAAAGTCACAAGGTATTCGTTCTCAGGATGTTTGTTTTCAAATGTTTCCAGCACCTCGGGAGTATAGTCGTAGTTGTATTGCGTGTTTTGGTTGCCCAGCAGCGTGACACCTTTCAGCTCTTGTTCGTTTCTTGACATAGGGTTTATTTTTGCGGCAAAATTACAAAAAATGTAGAGACGCGCCATGGCGCGTCTCTACAAACCTATTATTATGATTATCAGCAACCCGATGTAGCCTTTTCCAACCGCTTCATGATCGAGAAGATGAACACGGCAGAGAGCAGGCAGAGCACCACGAGCACACCCCAGACCATCCAGAGCGGCATACCCGTGCCCCAAATGCGCGCGATGACGCTGGTGAGGTAGTTGCCGATGGCGGTCACGCAGAACCACAGGCCCATCATCATACCCTTGTACTTGGGCGGCGCCACCTTCGTAACGAAGGAGATACCGATAGGACTCAACAACAGCTCGGCGAAAGTCAGTACAAAGTAGGTACTGATGAGCCAGTTGGGCGAGACCAAAGTGCTGCTCACACCACCTTGGGCCTTCAGTTCAGCAGGACTGGCCAAGGAGAAGGAGCAGACGACCAAAATGAGGAAGCCGAGAGCAGCTACAATCATACCCATGCCAATCTTACGCGGCGAGGAAGGCTCCTTGCCTTTCTTCGCCAAGGCGCCAAAGACCGCCATCGAGACAGGCGTCAAGGCGACCACAAAGAACGGATTGAACTGCTGGAACTGCTGCGGCAGAATGTTGATCGGATCGGCCATGCCAAGATACAAGGCGATGGCGCCCGCCCATAACGCGAGCGTCACAACGCCACAAATCAGTTTGTTGCGTTTTGTTTCCGACTGGAAAATGCCAAACAAGGTATAAACCGAGATAGCAATCAGTGTCAGCGACCAAATGTTGAAGCCGATGCGAGTAAAGCCTGTGGCACTGCTTTGCGTGTAGTCGCGGGCAAAGTAGGTCAGGCAGAGGCCCGCTTGCTGGAACGACATCCAGAAGAAGATGACCACCACAAAGACCAATGCCAAAGCCGTGATGCGCTCACGGGTCTGCTCCTTCGAGAGTTCCGTCACATTCACGGTGGTGCTTTCCATCGTCTTGGCCTGCTTGGTATTGACATCGGCATGCTTGAACCACTTGCGGCAGCTCAGGTAGATCGCCATAGAAAGAATCAACGAGAGACAAGCCACGCCGAAGCCGTAGTTATAGGCGCCCGACAAAGCATCGATATAGTTGTTGGCAAAACCAGCGAGATTGTTGATGTCACCGCCTTGTTGCACCGCCAAAGCCTCAAAGGTAGACAAGGCGTCGGCAGAAATCGTTCCATCCAAATATTGGTGCGCCAGCGAAGGAATCTGAGGCACATAGCTGAAGCCCGCCTTGCCCAAAAAGAGGTCGGTGACCTTGGTGGCCGCCATAGGAGCGAACATAGAGCCGATGTTGATAGCCATGTAAAACAGACTGAAGCCGTTATCACGGAAAGCGCTGTATTTGGCCTCGTCGTAGAGGTTACCCACCATCACCTGCAAGTTACCTTTGAACAGACCCGTGCCGATGGCGATAAGTGCCAAAGCGGAGAACATAGTGATTTTGGCCGTAGCTGTAGCCATAGGCACTGCCAGAAGCAAGTAACCGAGGAACATCACAATGATGCCCGACTTCACCATCTTGCCATAGCCGAAACGGTCGGCAAGCATACCACCGATGAGGGGCATGAAATAGACGCATCCGAGGAAGATGCCATAGATTTGTCCCGCCTGCGCCTCGTTGTAACCGAACTTGGCCTGCAGGAAGAGCACGAAGATGGCCAGCATGGTGTAGTAGCCGAAGCGTTCGCCTGTGTTGGCCAATGCAAGGGCATATAAGCCTTTAGGATGTCCTTTAAACATTTTAAATTTAAGATTTAAAGATTTAAAACTCAAAGATTATGACAAAGGCTTGCCGAAGCAAGCCTTTGTCATGTATGGATGTATATCAATTATTTAGAGACTCTCTCAAGCCATTTCAGCATACCAAACATAATAGCCATAGAAGTGAGGCAGATCAAGGCGAAGACGCCCCATGTCATCCACTGCTGCGGGAAGGATTCCAGCATCTTGACACCAAGGAAAATCAAGAGGTTACCAACGGCAGTAGCCGCCAGCCATAAGCCCTGGCACATACCGACCATATGGCGCGGTGCAATCTTGGAGACAAACGACAATCCCAGAGGTGAGATGAACAACTCAGCCACTGTGAGGAAGAAGTAGGTCACAATCATCACCCACGGTCCGGTCTTCATGGCAGCCTTTTGGGCTTCGGGAAGGGCCTTGAAAGCATTGTCAGACGGATAATTATGGACCACAGCGATGACGATCAAGAAGAGGTATGCGCAAGCAGCAATGAACATACCAAGTGCTATCTTCTTAGGCGTGGACACTTCCTTGCCCTTACGAGTCAGGGAGGCAAAAATCCACATGACAATAGGTGTCAGCACAATCACGAAGAACGGATTGATGAATTGCAAAATCTCAGGCGCGAGGGCGCTGGTATCCACGAAGTCGCGAGCGAAGACTGAAAGCGACTGGGCGTTCTGGTGGAATGAAAGCCAGAAGAACACGGCGATGCCGAGAACGGCATACAAGGCGGCCATGCGCTGCTTGATTTCCTTGGCGTCGGCAAGGCGCTCGGCTTCGGTATATTCTTGCGCATCGGCTTTGACCTTCTTCACAGGATTCGGAAGTTTGTGCTTGACAGCGATGAAAATGGCCAAAGAGATCAACATGGCCAGCACCGAGACGATGAAGGAATAATGCACGCCCGTGTTATACACTTGGATGTAGTTCTGGCAGAAACCAGCAAGGTTCTCAGAGGCTCCAGAGAAACCTTGTGTCAATGCAGTGAGGTTGTCCATGTCGTTGCCTTCGGCAGTACCCATGATGAACTTGTGGCACAAACGCGGAAGGTCGGCGTTGTAAACCAACCCCTTTGTCTTCAACCACCATTCGCGGATGATGGGAGCCACAAACGGGGCAATCACACCACCAATGTTGATGAACACGTAGAAAATCTGGAAACCACTGTCACGTTTTTCTTTAGCTTGGGCTAAAGCTTCTGGACCTTTCTTGGCGGCTTCAGCCTCGAAATCATCATACAACTGACCCACGACAGCCTGTAGGTTGCCCTTGAAAAGACCGTTGCCGCAGGCGATGAGGAGTAAGGCGAGTATAGCGAGAGCGAAAGGCCATGACTTCATGCCGCCACCTTCGCTGAACACAGGAATAGACAGCAAGCCATAACCTATGGCCATCACGACGATACCGCAGATAATGGTTCTCTTATAGTTCTGCGTACGGTCGGCGATGATACCTCCAGGAAGGGCAAGAACATAAATCAAGAAATAGAACACTGCAAAAATAAGGCCTGATGTTCCGTCGGAGATACCGAACTTGGAGCAGATGAACAGCACCAACACGGCATTCATAATGTAATAGCCGAAGCGCTCGCCCATATTACTTAAGGCAGCGGCAATCAAGCCTTTAGGATGCTCTTTCTTGGCCTTGTTCAAGTAAAAGATCAAGAAAGGGATGACAACGATTAAGATCATGACAAAAACCATCAACATCCTGTGGTTCTGCCATAGATTTGCTAATGTACCCATAATTGAGATTTTTAATGATTATTGAATTATTGAATTGATTTCTCGTTTTCCAATTAACGGACAAAAATAGGAAAATAATCAATGCCATTGCAAAATTGGAGAAAAAAGTCTCAGCATAGCCGAAAAATCACTACTTTTGCGCTTCATTTTTACGACTATGGAAATCAGCAGCAAATACAGCCCTCAGGAAGTTGAAGGCAAATGGTACGAACACTGGATGGACAAGAACTACTTCCACTCCACTCCCGACGAACGCGAACCCTATACTATCGTGATCCCGCCGCCGAATGTGACCGGCGTGCTTCACATGGGCCACATGATGAACAACACGATTCAGGACATCCTGATCCGCCGCGCCCGTATGCAAGGCAAGAACGCCTGCTGGGTGCCTGGCACCGACCACGCCTCCATCGCCACCGAAGCCAAGGTGGTGAACAAGCTGGCGCAACAGGGCATCAAGAAAACGGACATCGGCCGCGAGGAGTTCCTCAAGCACGCTTGGGACTGGACCCACGAGCACGGTGGCATCATCCTCAAGCAGTTGCGCCGCCTCGGCTGCTCCTGCGACTGGGAACGCACCTCGTTCACCATGGACGACATCCGCTCGAAGAGCGTCATCCGTGCCTTCGTCGACCTCTATAACAAAGGCTTGATTTACCGTGGTGTCCGCATGGTCAACTGGGACCCGAAAGCATTGACCGCCTTGAGCGATGAGGAAGTCATCTTCAAAGATGAACACAGCAAGTTGTTCTATCTCCGTTATTACCTCCACGAGGACGACGGCACTGGTGCCACGGGCGCTGAAGGCGAAATCATCCATACCGACGAGCAAGGTCGCCGCTATGCAGTGGTGGCCACTACGCGTCCCGAGACCATCATGGGCGATACGGCCATGTGCATCAACCCCGCTGACCCCAAGAACCAATGGCTGCGTGGCAAGAAAGTCGTGGTGCCGCTGGTCAACCGTGTCATCCCCGTCATCGAAGACGGCTATGTCGACATCGAGTTCGGTACGGGCTGCCTGAAGGTCACTCCCGCCCACGATGTGAACGACTATATGCTGGGTGAGAAGCACAACCTGCAGAGCATCAACATCTTCAATGATGACGCCACTTTAAGTGAAGCTGCTGGCATGTACATCGGCATGAGCCGCGAGGACTGCCGCAAGCAGATCATCATCGACATGAAGGAAGCCGGTCTGCTGGAGAAAATCGAGGACTATAATAATAAGGTGGGTTACTCCGAGCGTACCAATGTGCCGATTGAGCCGAAGCTCTCGATGCAGTGGTTCCTCAAGATGGAACACCTCGCCGACATCGCACTGAAACCTGTGTTGAATGGTGACATCAAGTTCTATCCCGCCAAATATGTCAACCTCTACCGTCACTGGTTGGAGAACATCAAGGACTGGTGCATCAGCCGTCAGCTGTGGTGGGGCCATCAGATCCCGGCCTACTACCTGCCCGAAGGCGGTTTCGTGGTCGCCGAAACACCCGAAGGAGCCTTGAAACTCGCCATCGAGAAGACGGGCAACAAGAATTTGACCCTCAAAGACTTGCGCCAGGATGATGATGCGTTGGACACTTGGTTCAGTTCCTGGCTGTGGCCTTTGTCGCTCTTCAACGGCATCCTTGACCCCGACAATGCCGAGTTCAAGTACTACTACCCCACCAACGACCTCATCACTGCCCCCGACATCATCTTCTTCTGGGTGGCGCGCATGATCATGGCTGGTGAGGAATACCAAAATGAAGTGCCGTTCAAGAATGTGTACTTCACGGGTATCGTGAGAGATAAGTTGGGTCGCAAGATGTCAAAGTCGTTGGGCAACTCGCCTGACCCGATCGAGCTCATCGACAAGTTCGGTGCCGATGGCGTGCGTATGGGCATGATGCTCAGCGCCCCTGCCGGCAACGACATCCTCTTCGACGAGGCCCTTTGTGAACAAGGCCGCAACTTCTGCAACAAGATCTGGAACGCCCTGCGTCTTGTGAAAGGCTGGAATGTGGACGAAAACGCCGCCCAACCCGAGGCCGCCAAGATGGCCGTGAAGTGGTTTGAGGCACGCTTCAACCAAGTGTTGGCCGAGACCAACGACAGCATCGACAAGTACCGTCTCAGCGACGCCTTGATGGGCATCTACAAACTCACTTGGGACGACTTCTGCTCGTGGTATCTCGAGATGGTGAAGGCTCCGCAAGGCCAAGGCATCGACCCCGTGACCTACGCCGCCACCATCAAGTTCTTCGAGAACCTGATGCTCCTGCTGCACCCCTTCATGCCGTTCATCACCGAGGAAATCTGGCACGCCATCGCCGAGCGCAAGGAAGGCGAGGACATTATCATCGCTCAGCAACCTCGCTTCGACAGGCTCAGCGACCAGGCTGCCGACATCTTGAAACAGTTTGAATTCACCCAAGAGGTCATCAACAATGTCCGCAAAGTGCGTTCCGACAAGAACATCTCCTTCCGCGATGCCATTCAACTCGTGGTGAAGGGCACGGCCAACAAGGAATTCGACTGCGTGATTGCTAAGCTCTGCAATGTGAGCGAGGTGAGTTATGTGGCTGAGGCTCCCGCCGGTGCCTTCGGCTTCATCGTGGGCAGCACAGAGTTCTTCGTGCCGCTGACTGGCAGCGTCGATGTCGAGGCCGAGATCAAGAAGCTGGAAGAGGAACTGAAATACGCCCAAGGTTTCTTAAAGAGCGTTGAAGCGAAGCTCTCCAACGAACGCTTCGTGAGTGGTGCTCCTGCCGCCGTGGTGGAGAAAGAACGCAAGAAGAAAGCCGACGCCGAGGCCAAGATTGCTGTGATTGAGCAGCAGCTGGCTGGGTTGAGGAAATGATTTATTACGCTTGTAGAGACGGTGTATGAATCGTCTCTACCATACACAAATCGGGCTTCATCATTGGTTGGTGAAGCCCGATTTAATATCACATACTTTAATTATCAATGTAGTCGGGTTCTAATACTAAACTCAGACGATGACACGCCTTTATCAGACAACCTTAAAGCCGCATCATGATCTACACATTCGAATTCTAATAAATGCCCATTTTTTCTCCTGCCGTTACCATTATCAACTGGGTAAAAATAATCCGATCGTGTTGCCGATTGAAGAAAAGGACTCACTGTTATGTCTGCAGAAACAATAATTTCTAAATCTCTGTGATTTTCATAAACTTCTTTCATGCCTTCTGAGGTCAGTGCACATTTAACACAAACCTTACTCCTTTCAAATGTTCCATTTGAAGTAATCACATCAACACTTGTAATATATGCCATCTGAGCATTTGCCGAAAACATTACTCCGAAAAGTACAAACAATAAAAAAAACAGTTTCTTCATTTCAATTATGGCAGTTTTTATCCTGTCGCCCGCAGTTTTATTGATTAGTTTGTTTCCCCTACTCTATTATGGCTTTTCGGGCATCTACGCCTGTACCCTATGAATGAAAGACATATGCCCACAAAAAAAGCGTGGCACTTTTTCGCCTTCATTAGTCGTTCTGAGGCCTTCGACAACCTGATACTTCCTAATTACAACGTTAAAGCCCACGCCAAATGGCGGGAGCGTCGTTGCTTTACTCTTGGAAGTATCATTTGAAAGTGTCGAAGTTTCAGAGCAACCAGAATAAGCTACTTCGCTTTTTCCTATTCTATGATGTGCATATCGCTAAAAGCGTTATCTCATAGGCTAATGTTTTGATTTATAATCAGTTAATTGTCAATTTTTGTATTCAAATTACATTCTCTTCAATGTTTTTTCATCCTATACTCATCGAATGACGGTGCAAATATAAAGAAAATGATTTCAAACTATGGAAAACGGAGAAAAGTTTTTCAATAACACATTTCCGCAGAAAATCCAAAGATAATCTGCGCAAATGGCATAAAAAAGCATCATTTGCGCAGAAAATATTTCAATAAATTGCGCAACTATAGAGATTTTTGTACTTTTGCGCAGAAAATATCATCGCCATGGAAAAGAAACTTATCGGAAGAAACGTTGAATATAAGGCTCTTACAAATTATTTCACCTCAAAAGGCTCGGAATTTATCGCTGTGTATGGTCGTCGGCGCGTCGGGAAAACCTTCCTCATCCGAAAAGCCGCCAACGACAAATTCGCTTTTTTTCTCACAGGAGCGCATGAAGTACCCAAAAACGAACAACTCATCAACTTTGCCATCGCCGTCCAAAAGCATTTCAAAACCAAGCGGCTTGAGATTCCAAAAAACTGGATATTAGCCTTTTATGAACTATCAAAGCAATTGGAGGCTTTGCCTAAAGGCAACAAAATCATCTTCATTGATGAACTTCCGTGGCTGAGTACGGCCAAATCAGGATTTGTGGCTGCATTGGAAAACTTCTGGAACAGTTGGGCCTCCTTGCGCGACGACATCAAATTGGTGGTTTGCGGTTCGGCAACCTCTTGGATGATTGATAACCTCATCCACAGCCGTGGCGGACTACACAACAGAATCACGCATCAGATTGTGCTTGAGCCTTTTACGTTGAATGAATGTGAAGCCTATTTCCGCGCTTACGGTTTCTCCTATTCAAGGAAACAAATCGCGGAATGTTACATGGTCATGGGCGGCATACCTTATTATATGTCGCTGATGGACAAAAGCAAAAGTGTGGCGCAAAATGTTGATATGCTTTTCTTTGCCTTCAACGCGAGCCTCAAGGACGAGTTTAGCGAACTTTACCATGCCCTGTTCAAGAAAGCCAACACGCACATTCAAGTGGTGACAGCATTGGCTACGAAAGGCAAAGGTCTGACCCGACAAGAGATTGTGAAAGCAGCCAATGTCACCGACAACGGAGCCTTAAGCACCGTGCTTGAAGAATTGGAAAAATGCGGGTTCATTAGGACTTACGAACCTTTTGGCAACCTTCAAAAAGCCACCGACAAAAGGCAGAAAAGCGACACACTGTTCCAACTCATCGATTTCTACACCTTGTTTTATTTTGATTTCATCGTCCAAAACAAGTATCACGACGAACAGTTCTGGACCACCTCTTTCAATAGCCCTATCCATAGCACTTGGAGCGGTATCGCCTTTGAGCGGCTTTGTTTGGCGCACTTGACGCAAATCAAGAAAGCATTGGGAATCAGCGGAGTGCAGACTTTGGCGTGTTCTTGGCGAAGTTCGTCAACGAAGAAAAACAGCCAAATTGACCTGCTCATCGACCGCAAGGACGAAACCATCAACATCTGCGAAATGAAGTATTCCAAAGGGAAATACGAGATAGACCAAGCCTATGAAGATACGCTCAACGAAAGACTGACAACCTTTGTTCAAGAAACCGGCACGAAAAAAACGCTTTTACTCACCTTCGTGACTACTGAAGGCGTAAAGCAAAATGCACACAGTGGAGGTGTTCAGTGCGAGGTGGTTTTGGATGAACTATTTGAGTGATGAATTTTCCGCAGAAAATCCAAAGATAATCTGCGCAAATGGTATCGAAAAGCATTGTTTGCGCAGAAAATATATCAATAAGTTGCGCAATTTTTGAGGAAAACATTCCCTCCATTACACAAGATATTGACAAAACTCTATGGAAAAATCATAAATATTCTTATTTTTTCCCAGAGTTTTGTCAGAAATGATTATTTTTGCGGCATAAAAGGCAAAAACTATGGAAAGAAAAGTGATGGCCGAATTGGTCAAATGGAAGGACAAGACGAACAGGATGCCTCTCATCCTGAACGGGGCAAGACAGGTGGGCAAGACCTATATCTTGAAGGCTTTTGGTGGAACCTATTTCGAGAACACCATCTATGTACACTTGGAAAACCAAGCGGCAACGGCAGCATTTTTTGAAGGCGACCTCACACCGACAAGGATCATCCAGTACCTGGAAGCCGCATACAATCAAAAGATTACAGCGGGGAAAACGCTAATCATCCTTGATGAAATCCAAAGCAGCGAAAGGGCTCTGATGGCGTTGAAAGTCTTTTGCGAGGAAGCGCCGCAATATCACATCGTGTCCGCCGGAAGCTTGCTTGGGGTGGCCGTCAATCGTGAGAAGTACTCCTTCCCAGTCGGAAAGGTAGATGAAATCAATATGTATCCCCTTGATTTCGAGGAGTTTCTTTGGGCTAATGGAAAACAGTTTTTCGCCGAAGAAATCAAACAGCATTTCGCAAACAACCAACCTTTTGCCGAGGGCATTCACCAAATGCTCATCGAACTCTACAAGCATTACCTGATTACAGGAGGCATGCCCGCTGTGGTCAAGCAGTTCGTTGAAACGCAGAAGTTCACGGACATCATCGACATCCAAAGCCGCATCTTGAACGAATATCTTGCCGACATGGCGAAATATGCCTCCGCCTCGACTTCGGTGAAGATTCGAGCTTGCTACAACTCCATCCCAACTCAATTGGCCAAGGAAAACACCAAGTTCCAATACAAAGTGGTGCAAAAAGGCGGCAGTGCCACACTGTTCGGTGAGTCCATCGACTGGCTGGAATCGGCTGGCATCGTCTTGAAATGTCAAAAAACCACTCAAGGGCTGATGCCCATAGCAGCCTATGCCGATCTCTCTGACTTCAAACTCTATATGGCCGATGTGGGACTGCTCACCATGAAATCTGGGATTGCCTACCAGACCGTGCTTTCCACCATCGAGCAAGACAACAGTTTTTTGGGTGCGTTGGCCGAAAACTATGTGGCACAACAATTTAAAGCCAGCCAAATTCCGCTTTACTACTGGAAAAACGACAACACTGCCGAAGTGGATTTCGTGCTGCAACTCGGCACCGATATCATCCCCGTGGAAGTCAAGAAAGGCAAACGGAACAAGGCCATCAGCATGAATTTGTTTGCAAAGAAATACAATGCACCTTATTCTATAAGGATTTCACAAAAGCATTTCGGCCTCGACAACAACATCAAAGCCGTGCCGCTTTACGCGACATTTTGCATTACAAAATAGAAAACTCTGGGGAAAAATCGCAAAATCTATGATTTTTCCCCAGAGTTTTGTCAAAAACATTGTAGAGACGCGCCATAGCACGTCTCTACAAACAGCATATTAAAATCAGTTGCAACCGCCGCCACAGCCTTCGCAGCCACCTTCACCGCAGTCGCCGCCGCAACCGGCACAGCCACCTGCGCTGAAGTCTTCATCAGTCGACTCGCGCACATCGAGGATTTCGCCCGAGAAATGGAGGTGTTTGCCCGCCATGTCGTGGTTGAAGTCCATCTTCACATGGTTGTCGCCAATCTCGCGGACGATACCAGCAATCGGGCGACCGTCGGAGGTCTGCATCATCAGCTGGGCGCCGACTTTCACCATGTCCATCAGCACATTGTTCTGCATGAACATGTTTTTATCGAGGTCCATCACATAGGCCTCATCTCGCTCGCCATAGCCTTCTTCAGGGGTCAGGTGGAAGGCATAATGATCACCAGGCTCCTTGCCCATCAAGTTCTCTTCGAACTTGGGCAACAGTTGATGCATGCCAAAGATGGCAACAAAGGGGTTCTCTTTCGTGGTCTCTTGAAGGATGGGACCGTTTTCGTCGTTCTCACGCAGGACATAGGTCATCGTGACGACAGCTTGATCTTGGATTTTCATAAAGTGATAGTATTTAAAGATTTAAGATTCAAAGATTTAAAAATTCAAAATTCCCAATTCAGCATTCAGCATTCATAATTCAGCATTCAATATGATCCAAACATTTTCCGTAGCAACCACTCTATTGCGGCCAATCCGATGAGGACGAAGAAAATCCACTTGGAGTGGATCAGGTCCTCGAAACGGCTCTCATGGTGTTCAACGGAGGTGATGCGCGAATCATTGTGCAAGTCGGCAAAAAGTTGTTGTAACTCGCGGGCCGTATAGCAGTTTCCGTTGGTCAGTCGAGCCAAGGTACGCATCCGGTCAATGTCGGCGGTAAGTTGCTGAGCCTCTATGCCTATGGCGACCACGCTGAAGGTACCGCTCACACTGATTTTGCGCTCGCCCATCTGTGCTTGAACTTTGTATACATAAAGACCTTCGGGCAGTAAGCCAGCATTCAACTCGTAGTCGTGGTCACGCTTCGAGAAGGTATATTCGTAGGTCTCGCCCGTCAGTTTATTCTCTATCTGAATGGTCATATCAGGGTCAGTGACCAACTCATTGTTCGGGTTACGCAACTCGGCCGTGATGATAACAGGCTCGTTGCTGTAATAGGTTTCCTTGGCGTAGATGGCCGAGCCGTCGTTGGCAGACAACAGCAAATATTTCAGCGACTTGGAGAACATCTCATCAAAAACGGCATGACCTTTCGTCTGGTAATACTCGAACAGGCGCCAGCGCCACACATTGGTGCCGAAGAGGAAAGCCATCTTGCGCCCATCATTGGCGAAACTCAGCAGCGGCAACCCCGACTTCACACCCATCACCTCTTGCAGCAGCAGGTCATCATGCGACTTCAATGTACTGATTTCCAGATGCGGCATAGCCAAAGGCGGGAATTTCGCAGTCTTCTCCACCTCTTTGGTATCCATGGTGAAGGTGGAAAACGAGGGATTGGCATGGGCTTTCACATCCAGCATCGTGTTGGCGGCACCTTTGCGCAAGTCGAACACCTGCTGCAACTTGGATAGGCTTTGCACATCCGTCTCGCCACCTAAGATAAAGAACACGGGCAGTTTGGCATTACGGTCGAGCTGCGATTTCAAGGCAGCGAGGTCGGTGCGCGCCGAGGGCACCTGATGCAGGATAATGAGGTCATATTTCTCAAAGTCGGGCAAGGTTTCCTTGCCGAAGCAGAAGTCCACCTCGTAGTTATCGTTGAGGACGCTTCTCAAGGCTGCCAAATCGGGATGAGGGGCGTTGGCCACACAGAGAATCTTGTATTTCTGGTCGAGCACCTCAATGAAAATGTGCCGCACATTGTTCTGCAATTGCTCCTCGCCTGCCACACCACCCAATTCAAGGTCAATCTGCATGACACCCTTGCGTTCGGCATCCAACATAAAGTCAATTTCCTTGGAGAAGCGGTTGGATGGGATGTTGATGTCACGTTTTTCAATGATCCTCCCGTTTTCCTTGAGAACCAATTGGGCTTTTTGTCCAGCCATATCACGCGCGGTCACTGTCACGCGGACAGGAAACGTCGCGCCCAACGACACCACCTTATTATAATGCACATCGCGGATGGCGAGGTCGGGATAGGAAACCGTGTCGCCCAAGACCACGGTATGGATGGGATACGGGAAGTTCTCGGCCAGCAACTCCGGCTCAAAGCCACGGTTGTAGATACCGTCGGAAAAGAGCAGCACCGCTCCAACATTGCGCTTGTAGTAACGGCGGTCAAGGGTGTTCAGCAGCGAGGAAAGGTCGGTGAGTTGGTCGGAGAAATCGAGTTGCTCGAAATCACGGACTTCCTCGCCGAAAAGGCATTCATCAACCTGGATATCAGCGTTCAAGGCCTTTCGAAAGGCTTCAAACTGCGTCTGATAGTCGTTTTTGTAGAACGCCGAATCCTTGTTAAGGATAATGGATGAGGAATTGTCGTGCGCAAGGATGATTGTAGGCGTTTCCACCGAACTGAACTTCTGTCGAATCAGTGGGTTGAAGAGCAGCAACACTACCAAGCCCACTATCAGCGTTCGGAGTGCAAACAAAATGGCTGTCAATGCTTTGCCATAGTGTTGTTTCTTGTTTCGGACATACAACACCGTGGCCGCTGCCAGACCTGCCAGCAGCGCCAAGGTTAACATCCAGATGGGGATTCCGATGTGCATTGAGTGCTCAAATAATTTTGCAAAAAAGCCCTTACTTCTTGAAGAGTTTTGAATGCGACCCAACACGGATGAGCTTTATGGTGTCGCCTCTTTTCTCGAACCAAATCAAAAGCATATCGGGGCGAAGATGGGCTTCCAAATTATCCTTATACTTGCCTTTAAGCGGATGTGTAAGGTATGGATCGTAAGGCAATGTGCCAGTTGATGCAAGAATACCCAAGGCCGTCTCAAGAAGTTTTGTGTCAGAGGAAGAAAGTGCCTTATAGTCCTTCTTGAATTGGGTTGACGATTCGAGGTTGTACATAGGTCAGTTCCTGAGATAGTTCAACATATCCTGCAAGCTCGATGCCTTATAGGTTTTCCCAGACTTTACCTCCTCGATAGCCTTTATTGTAGTCGCATTAGGCTCGTCCTCCTTCAAAATCTTGAATACTCCAAGACTCTCCAAAAACTTGACGACGGCCTGTGCCGTTTTGTTGCGCTCATTATAGCTTAGCGTTATAGTTGTCATTGTATTCGATTTTGCGTTTCTGCTGCAAAAGTAAGAAAAAATCTCCAAATCCGCTTTAGCTTCCCGATTTCTTTGTATATTTGCCGTTGATTGACTTGGATTATTAAGTCAAATAAAGTTTTGCATTTATTTGCGGTAATGAACAGCATTTCGGTCGTCATCATCACCTTTAACGAGGAGCAGAAAATCGCGCAATGCCTTGACTCCATTAAGGATATCGCCGACGAGATTATCGTCGTTGATTCGCATTCCACCGATGCGACCGAGGCCATCTGCGACCGGTACGGCGTGAAGTTCTTCAGCCAGGACTGGCTCGGCTACTCCGACCAGAAAAACCTCGCTGACGAACTCGCCACCTGCGACCTTATCTTCAGCATCGATGCCGATGAAGCCTTGTCGGATGAGCTAAAACAGTCCATCAAAGCACTGAAAAGCAAGGAAATCGCCGAGAACGAGGTCTTCGCCATGAACCGGCTCAACAACTACTGCGGTCAGTGGGTGAAAGGCTGCGGACTCTATCCTGAGACTAAAATCCGCATCTGGCGGCGCGGCTTTGCCCAATGGGAAGGCATCATCCATGAGTGGCTGAACTACAAAAGCGAGCCGAAGAAAACCCTGCTGCATGGTGACCTACTACACTATTCCTGGGACACGCCCAAGGCCTTCCGCAAGCAGCAGTTCCATTTCGCTGAACTGGGCGCGCAGTCGTACTACGAACGCGGAAAGAAGACGGGCCTCCTACCCTATCTTTTCAGCCCGAGCATCAATTTCATCCGCACCTATATTATAAAAGGCGGCTTCCTCTACGGCAAGACGGGATTCAGCATCTGCCGTGTGATGATGCAGGCAAATAGACATAAATACAACCTATTACGAAAGAAAATCAAAGAGAAACAATAACGGGAGAACGATAACAGAGCCTTTAACCGTCATGGCAGACAAGGATCCGCCATCTCCTGAACGCGAAGGATTACTCTTGTTTTCAGGAGATTGCGGGTCAAGCCCGCAATGACGAACAAGGGGTGAAGCGATACCCGAATAAAAACATAAGCATTATGGAAGAATCATTTGAACAAGAAGTCGAACGCACGGTAGCGGCACTGAAAGCTGGTAAGACCATCCTCTACCCCACCGACACCATTTGGGGCGTGGGCTGCGACGCCACCAACAACAAGGCCTGCTTGCGGGTTTACGCCGTCAAGCAGAGGCCGCTCAACAAGAGCCTCATCATCCTCGTAGATTCAGTGGAAAGGCTTCAGGATTATGTAGTCAATGTGCCCGCCATCGCCTACGACCTCATCAAAGGCGCCAAAAGTCCGCTGAGCATCATTTATCCCGAGAGCAAAAACTTGGCCAAGGCCGTTTCCGACGACAAGAGCATCTGCATCCGCGTGGTTGACAACGACTTCTGCAAGGAAGTCATCCGTCGCCTTGGCAAGCCCATCACTTCCACCTCGGCCAACCTAACCGGGCAACCTTCATCGATGATTTTCAGCGACATCTGCGATGAAATCAAAAACAAAGTCGATTATGTGGTGCAGCTCTATCACGATAGTTTCTGCAAGCCCAAAAGCTCCACCATCATCAAGCTCAACGAGGACAACACTTTTGAAATATTGAGGCAATAACATTGTATATCAGGAAAACTTTTATTTTTGCAACATTAACACAAAATACATAACAAATGAATATAAAATCATTATTCGCATGCTTGTTTCTGCTCACGGCATGTCTTTCCTATGCACATGCCCAACAAGAAAGCGACTCCGTTGCTTTGACTAACATTAAAGAGATTGCAGCGCCTGGTATTGACACAACCATTTATAACAATGTAGAAAAAATGCCGTCTTTTCCTGGTGGAGAGTTTAAGATGTACGAATTCCTTGCCATGAATATACGTTATCCACAACGCGCCAGAGAAGACGGATACAGCGGCACTGTCTATGTCAGATTCGTCGTCGAGCCTGATGGTACGATTACAAATATTGAGGTTGCAAAAGGCGTGGGAGGAGGTTGTAGCGAAGAAGCCGTCCGTGTAGTAAAAATGATGCCGAAATGGATTCCCGGAGAGGCATTCGGAAAGAAAGTCAGGGTTACTTACACCTTACCCGTCAATTTCAGGTTGCAGTAAGGCCACTCAAATCAAATACGTAGCAACCAGAGAATGTGACAGAAATTTTTTGTAACTTTGCAGGCCAAAAAAAAATCGGCCTATGAAAACACTGAAAGCATTCTTATTCGCTGCTGTCTGCCTTGTTTCGGTTACCGCAGCTGCCCAAATTCAACCCAACACACCACAAAAGCCCCAGACGAAGGCGCAGATGAACGCCCAAAAACTGGGTACTGTCCTATATCTCATCGAGAATTTCTACGTCGACACCACCAATATGGACAAGGTGACGGAAGACGCCATCGTTGCAGCCTTGAAAGAACTCGATCCCCACTCGGCCTACATCTCGAAAAAAGACGTGCAAAAGGCCAACGAGCCGCTCGTGGGCAGTTTTGAGGGCATCGGCGTAACCTACCAACTCATCCGCGACACCATTACCGTCATTAGTCCAACGGCAGGTGGCCCGTCCGAGAAAGTGGGCATTATGGCCGGCGACCAATTCATCAAAATTGACGGCGAAGATGCCTATGGCAAAAAGGTCGACAATGAATATGTTCAAAAACGATTGCGCGGCAAGAAGGGCACCAAAGTCACTGTGAGCGTGAAACGCGGCAATGACAAAGAGCTCCTTGATTTTGAAATCATCCGCGACAAGATCCCATTGAATAGCATCAATGCCTCGTACATGCTCGACAACCATGTCGGCTACATCAAACTCGACCGTTTCGCACAAGAGTCGACACAAGAATTCAAGGAAGCCTTCACCAAGCTACAAGCCCAAGGCATGGAATCGCTCATCTTCGACCTGCGTGGCAACACGGGTGGCTACCTCAACACCGCTATTGACTTGGTAGACCAATTCCTTACCGAGAACCAACTCGTCGTATTCACAGAAGGCATCCACTCACCCTATCAGGAATGGCGCTGTACCAAAAAAGGACTCTATACCACAGGCAAGTTGGTCGTCCTCATCGACGAAGGCTCTGCCTCAGCCAGCGAAATCCTCTCGGGAGCCATCCAAGATCATGACCGCGGCATCGTGATAGGTAGGCGTTCATTTGGCAAAGGTTTGGTTCAAAGACCTTTCAATCTGCCTGATGGCTCGCAAATCCGTCTCACCACTTCGAGATACCACACACCTTCGGGACGCTGCATCCAACGCCCATACGAAAAAGGTGTTGAAGATTATGCCAAAGAGATGGAAAAACGCCTTAAGCACGGCGAATACTTCCATGCCGACAGCATCCACTTCCCCGACTCGTTGAAATACAAGACTGATGGCGGGCGCACAGTTTATGGTGGCGGAGGCATCATGCCCGACCTCTTCATCCCTGCCGACACGGCTTATAACAGCAAGCTTTACACCAACCTCGTCCGCAAGGGTGTCTTAAACCGTTTCACCACCGACTACGGTCTGAAGCACCGCGATGAAATCAAGGCTCAATATGGCGATTTTGAACACTTCAACAAATCGTTCATTATTGGCAGTGACCTCATCAATGGGTTGAAGAAAGCCGCAGAAGAAGCCAAGGTGGAATGGAACGACGAGCAGTTTGCCCATTCCGAGAAGTTCCTCCTCTTGCAAATGAAGGCTTTGATTGCCCGAAACGTTTGGGAGACGCAAGAATACTACCGCGTAATGGCCTCGGAAGACGCGGGCGTGAAAAAAGCCCTTGAGATCCTCGGCAATGATAAGAAATATAAACAAATTTTAAAATAGCCAACCCATGAAAAAGACAAGTTTACTCATAGCGGCTATTGGTTTACTCATCAATATACAAGCCTTCCCCCAAGGACGCATTGATTTCGGAAAAGCACCCTCTTCGCAACAATGCATCAACATTTCGGATAACGGCTTTACCGCCACTTTTTCTTTCAACAATTTGATTGCTAACGAAGTGCAGACCGAGAAAGGCGTATTTTCCTTTATCACGATGGAAGGTACCTACCCTTCGGGCAATATCGGTGAGCCTTCGCTTCCCGCAGCCCACCAACTCATTGCCGTGCCGATTGGTACACATAACATTAGTGCGAAAGTGGTTAGCTACACGACTACCGAATACAATCTCAGCGATTTCGGCATCGGCAGGCTCATGCCTCAACAGCCCTCTGTCAGAAAAAACCAGAAGCCCGAGGATATCCAGTTTGCTTACAACGAGAAAGCCTATGCATCAAAGAATTATACTGACCTAAACCTTCTCGATTTTGAGATTCGCGGCACCATGCGTGGCATCCAAGTCGGATCGTTGACTATCAATCCTGTAACTTATAATCCCACCAGAGGTAGTATCATGATTTACAATAACATCGTGGTGGAAATCAGCTATGGAGATTACGACAAAACCGCTGCCTACAACGAGTTTGCCCGCACGTTCAGCCCTTATTTTGCAAACATTTACGACATGATGTTCAACTGGCGCGATGATGTGTACGACGAGCACCCCGACCTATGGCAAGCCCCCGTGAAGATGCTCGTCATCGCCGACCGCATGTTTGAGGAAACCATGCAGGAATGGATTGATTGGAAGACCACAAAGGGTTTCTATGTAGATGTGTATTACACCGACCAAATCGGCAACACTGCATCGGCAATCCGCAGTTTCATCCAAGAGAAATACAACGAAGACGCACCCACCTTCGTCATCATCTTTGGCGACACAGAACAAGTGTCGGCCAGCACCATCGGCAGTCAAAGCGAATGCGTCACCGATCTATATTATTCGAGTGTCGATAACGACGACTTCCCCGACATCTACCACAGCCGCATGTGTGCTGAAACCGTCGAGCAAATGCAGAACATCATTACCAAAACGCTGCTGTATGAGCGTTACGAATTTCCTGATCCCACCTATTTAAATAATGTGCTACTCGTGGCTGGCTGGGACGACTACTTCTGCGAGTATATCGGGGCGCCATCTATCCAATACGGCTTGAATTATTATTATAACACCGAGCATGGCTACGATGAAGTTTATGCCTACCTTGGTCGGCCTTACGACGATCCATACGCTTGCCTTAACACGGGCGTCGGCTTTGCCAACTACACCGCCCACGGCTACAACCAAGGCTGGGGCGAGCCTAACCTCGACAATAACGACATCCCTAACATGACCAACATCGGCAAGCCTTTCCTCGCGATGGGCAACTGCTGTAGTGCCGCCGACTGGGGCATTAGTAGTACATGTTTCGGTGAGGCCATGATTCGCACCAACGAAGCCGCCGCCTACGCTTACATTGGCTCCTGCCCAAGCACTTACTGGTATGAAGACTACTATTTCACCGTCGGGGCCACCAACATTTTCGGGCAAGCACCCACATACGAGGGATCGTCAATGGGCATTTACGATGCCGTTTGGGTGGATGACCGCTTCAACACCGTTGCATCCATGCCTTTTATCGGCAACCTTGCCGTGTGCTATTCCCATGCCCGCAGCTCTCATAGAGACGACATCGACACCTATTATTGGCAAGCCTACCACACCCTTGGCGACGGCTCGGTTATGCCCTACCGCGTGCAACCCACTGAGAACGAAGTCAGCCACTTGGCCTTCTTCCCCATGGGAGCGAGCAGTTTTGAAATCAGTGCATTGCCTGGATCATATGTGGCCATCAGCAAAGACGGCGAACTGCATGGTGCGGGTCTCGTCGATGAGAGTGGCGTCATCTTCCTCGACATCGAGCCTGTCACCACGAGCGGAGAAGTAACGATTTGCATAACCGGCCTCGACAAGATCCCTTATATCGTCAACCTCCCCGCTGTCGTGCTTGAAGGGCCTTTCATCACCATCGATAGTTACACGCCTAACCAAGCCCACGTCGGCGACGAAACCACGATGAGCATCACCTTCAAGAACGTCGGCACTGAGGCCATCGATGGCACGACCACTGTCAACTTGAATTGCGAAAACAATGACTTGACTCTGCTCAATAGCACTGCCACTTTTGAGAGCCTTGCACCCGAGGAAAGCATCACCATAGATGGATTCAGCTACAGTATTGCGGAAGGCGTGACTGACCGCACCAAATTTGTCCTTCACAGCACCTCCACTTGTGGCAGCGAGGTATGGGAAGGCAAAGTTGTGATTACGGCTCACGAAGCCAAACTGGAATACGAAAGAATGACCTGGGCAGGTGGATTCGTCCCCGGCGAGACTGTGAGTGTGGCGGCTTACTTTGTGAATACGGGTCACTACCGCGCCACCAATGCCGTGGCAAACATCGCCAGCACAAGCGAATACATTACCTTTGAGAGCGAAACCGTTGAAATCGGTACCATTGACCCAGATGGTGAGGCCGTTTGCGTGTTCAATGTCATCATTAGTCCCGACTGTCCCGAGACGGAAATCCTTCCGCTCAACTTAACGCTTAACGCCGACGGAGGCCTCTCCGTCGAAGGCACTGCCGTAATGCGCAACGCCTGCAATGTTGTTTTCGAGTTGAGTGACACTTACGGCGACGGCTGGAACAACGCCTATCTGACCGTAAGCTTCGACGACGGTACACCTTCCGAAAACCTTTCCTTCGAGAGCGGCAATTATGCATCCTACACCCTCGAAATCGGTAACCATGTGCATGTTGGCCTCTCGTGGATTTCTGGTGAATGGGACGGCGAAGTCAGTTTCGTGGTGCGCTACGAGGGCGGTGAAGTTATCTATCAGCACGGGGCCGACCCACAAGCGGGTTTACTCTACGAGTTCGACTGCAACTGCCAATTCAGCACCGAAATTCTCAATCCCGTTGAGAACCTCAGTGCCGTAGTGGAAGGCTACCAAATCATCCTCGATTGGGAAACCTCGGCCAACCCGATTCAATTTGTCGTCTACCGGAATGGGCTTGAAATAGGTGAGACCACGGAGACCTCTTTCACTGACGAGGTAAGTACGGAGATGACCTATACTTATTGTATATTGGCCGAGTACGCTGACGATTTCTCCCTCCCCGAATGTGTCCAAGTGGAGTTCATTGACGGCATGGAAGAAAGCGTCGAAATGTTCTCGGTTTATCCCAACCCAACCAATAACATGTTGACTATCATCGCAGGGAATACGGAGTTTACATATGTTTTATTCAACGATATGGGTCAAGCTGTGGTCAAAGGCGATGCCCATGGAGCTGTCCAAGTCAGCGTGGAGAGCTTGGCCAAAGGCGTATATTTCCTGCGCATCACATCTAATCAACAAATGCGCATGGAAAAAATTGTCGTTGAATAATCTTTGTCATTTTTTTCAACAAGGCATGAAAATAATTGCTATTTTTGCAGCATTAATATTCACACCATTACAGAAATCAAGCAACAAATACAATATCAACTAATTAAATCCAAACAATGAAGAAATTTGGTTTACTCACCGCAGCATTCCTGATGATGGGTTTGCTGTTTGGCACGCAAGCAATGGCTCAGCACATTGAACTCGGCGTGGCCAAGTCGGCACAAAGCTGTGCCAACGTGACTGACGAAGGCTTCACAGCCTCCTTTTCCTTCAGCAGCATCGACGCCACTGAAGTCACCACCGAAAAAGGTGTTTTCTCCAACATCACCATCGAAGGTACCTATCCTTCCGGCAATGTAGGCGACCCTTCGCTTCCTGCCGCTCACCAACTGATTTCTGTTCCTTACGGTGCAAAGATTGCCTCTTTGGAAGTAAAGAGCTACAGCACTACTACTTACAGCCTCGCTGACTACAACATTAAAACTGTCATGCCTCAGCAACCTTCTGTTCGCAAGAATCAGAAGCCCGAGGATGTGAAGTTCGTTTACAACGAGAAAGCTTACGCTGCCAAATCGTTCAACGAGCGTCCCATCGCCACCATGGAGATTAAAGGTACCATGCGCGGCATCCAAGTCGGTTCACTGACCATCAACCCTGTGCAGTACAACCCTTCCACTAACAGCATTCGTGTATTCAACAACATCGAGATTGAAGTGCGCTACGACGACTACGACAAATCCGCTGCCTACAACGAATTTGCCCGCACATTCAGCCCCTATTTCGCCTCCGTTTACAAGGCCATGTTCAACTGGCGCGACGATGTGTACGACCAGCATCCTGACCTTTGGCAAGCTCCTGTGAAGATGCTCGTCATCGCTGACCGTATGTTCGAAGAATGCATGCAGGATTGGATTGCATGGAAGACCATGAAGGGCTTCTATATGGATGTGAACTACACCGACCAAATTGGCACTACCGCCTCTGCTATCCGCAGCTTCATCCAAGGCAAATATGCCGAAGACGCTCCTACCTTCGTCATCATCTTCGGTGACAAGAACCAAGTAGCCGCCAGCGGTACGGGTAGTGAGACCCACTGCGTCACCGACTTGCAATACATGAGTGTTGACAACGATGATTTTCCGGACATCTACCACAGCCGTATGTGTGCTGAAAATGTCCAACAAATGACGAACATCATCACCAAGACGCTTTGGTACGAAAAGCTACAATTCGAAACTCCTATGCGCGACATCAGCTATCTCGGCAATGTGTTACTCATTGCTGGCTGGGACGGCTCTTGGAACCCCCGCGTCGGCAAACCCACCATCCAATATGCCATGGAGTATTACTACAACGCCGAACACGGATTCAACAATGTTTACAACTGGCTTCAACAACCTTACACAGGCTGCTACGCTCCTTTGAACACCGGTGTCGGTTTCGTGAATTACACAGCTCACGGTTCCAACAACAGCTGGGCTGACCCACAATTCACCGTCAACAATGTGAATGGCCTGACCAATGAGGGCATGCCTTTCTTGGCTATGGGCAACTGCTGTGAGGCTGCCGACTGGGGCATCAATGGCACCTGCTTCGGTGAAGCCATGATCCGCAACAATATGGCTGCTGCCTACGCTTACATCGGTTCCTGCCCCAGCACCTATTGGTGGGAGGACTACTACTTTGGCGTGGGTGCCACCAATGTGACCAACCGAATGCCCACATACGAAGAGACAGCATACGGTTGCTATGATGCCATCTGGAACGATGATGAATACAATTGCGTCTCTGCCATCCCGGTCATCGGCAACCTCGCTGTATGCTATAGCCATGCCAATGGTTACCAAGGCAGTGTTTCGGACAAGTATTACTGGCAATCCTACCACGCTCTAGGCGACGGTTCTGTCATGCCTTTCCGCGTGATTCCTACCTCCAACAATGTCAGCCACATGGCCATCTTCCCTATTGGCATGCCTACATACGAAGTGAGCGCTGATCCCGGTTCCTATGTTGCCATCAGCAAGGACGGCGTACTTCATGGTGTCGGTTTGGTTGATGAAAGTGGTGTCATCGTAATTGATGTTGATCCCGTCACTTCCAGTGGTGATGTCACCATTTGCGTGACTGGTCTCGACAAGATTCCTTATATCGCCACTGTTCCTGCCGCCGCCTTGGAAGGTCCTTATGTCTCCGTTGACAGCTACACGCCTGCCAATGTTCATGTTGGCGACGAGTCATCAATGAGCATTACCTTCAAGAATGTTGGTTCTTCCGCCACCAATGGCACTACCACGGTGTCCTTGAGTTGTAATGACGAGCACCTCACCATTATCGAAGGTACCGGCTCGTTCGAAAGCCTTGAACCCGAAGCTACCGTTCAAATTAGCGGCTTCAGATACAGCATCGCCGAAGGCGTTCCTGACGGCACTCGCTTCACTATCAACACTACTGCTGTTTGTGGCAACGACACATGGGAAGGCAGAACCGTCATCACCGCTGGCGAAGCAGTGCTTGAATTTAACGGCTTGACCACTCCTGGAGGTTTCGTCCCTGGTGAAACCATCGCAATAACCGCCTCATTCAAGAATACTGGACATTACAAAGCCACCAATGCCATCGCTCACATCGCCTCAACGAGTGATTATGTCAGCTTTGAAAACGACACCTTTGAAGTTGGAACACTCGATCCGACGGGAATCGCCACTTGTGTATTCAATGTCACCATCGATGCCGACTGCCCCATGACCGAGCAACTGCCTTTGACTTTCACTCTGAACGCTGATGGCGATCTCATGGCCGAGGGTACTGGTGTCATAAAGAACGCCTGCAATGTCGTCTTCGAACTCAGCGACTCCTACGGTGATGGTTGGAACGGCAACTACCTGAATGTCAGCTTCAGCGATGGTACGCCCGCCCAGAGTCTGACCATTCAAGACGGATCCTCTGCCAATTATGTCATCGAAATCGGCAATGGCGTTCATGTCACTCTGACCTGGACTATGGGCCAATGGCCTACCGAGTGTTCCTTCGTTGTCCACTATGAGGATGGTGATGTGATTTGCCAAGCATCAAGCCCCAACGGCACTTACTCGTTCGATTTTGACTGCAACTGCGCTGTTGGCGCTCCTGTTGGCAATTTCGACCCCGTAGAGGATCTGCAAGCTGAAGCCACCGAGACAGGCGTCACTTTGGCTTGGAATGCTCCTGAGGGTGCCATCAATTACATCATTTACCGTAACGGCATCGAAATCGCCCAGACGACTGAGACCACCTACACCGACAACATTATCAGCAAAGACGGCTTCTACACTTATTGCATTGTGGCCGAATATGCTGAAGGTGTCTCGGTGCCTGATTGCGTCATCGTTGAATTCCTCGATGCCATCATCGAAAATGAAGCTGAATTTGCCATCTATCCCAACCCCGTCAACAACACCTTGTATGTGAGTAGCGGCAACACCGATTTCAGCTACGAGATGTTCAACGGCATGGGACAAAAAGTCGCCAGCGGCAATGCCACGGGCAACGCGCAAATCAATGTCAACGACATGACTAAGGGCATCTACTTCCTCCGCCTCACCACCGGTACACAAGTGCGCATGGAAAAGGTCGTCGTGGAATAACCACCCTCGCAGAAATGCATTAAGAAAGGTCGTCCGTTTGGGCGACCTTTTTTTGTATCACGCAGAATACGCAGAACTATATGAAAGAGCGTATTATTCAACTTTTAGTCTCTGCGTACTCAGCGGATTAACTTCGTTGATCTACGATTTCTGCGTAAAAAGAATCAAATTCCACGCTGTTTCTTGATGGTTTCGTAGGCAGCATTGATTTCCTGGAACTTCTTCTCGGCGGCTTGCCGCACCTCATCGCCAAGGCTGCTCACCAAGTCGGGGTGATTCTTCTTGGCCATTTCGCGGTAGGCTTTCTTCACCTCTTCGTCAGTAGCGGAAGGCTCAATGCCAAGAATCTTATAGGCACTGTCTGTTTCCTTGATGAACATGGCTTTCACGGAAGCGAAATCGCTATTGGTGATGCCCATATAGTCCGAAATCGTGTTGATCACATTCAACTCTTGAGGCGACACCACCCCATCCGATTCGGCAATACCAAAAAGATAATGAAGCAGTTGGAGACGCGTGGAATAGTCCATGTAACGTCCCACCTGTTGGCTCACTTCATAGATATTGTAATCCTTTTGCAATATCTCGCGGAGCATCTTGATGTAGTTCTCGGCGCGTTGCTGCCCAAAATTCTGCAAAAAGAAACGTTTCACATAATCCAGTTCAGAGCGCTTCACATTGGCATCGGCCTTCATAACTGCTGCTGAAAGCACAAGCAAAGTCACGTTGAAATCGCGCTTTTCCTCGGTATTGCCGAAAGTATCCGTCACTTCGGAACGGATGACGCGCGGACTCCCTCCTGAGAAAAGGCTACCAATCGCATAACCGATGATACCACCCAACGGACCGCCAAACGACCATCCCAACCCTGTCAAAATCAGTTTCAAAAAGAATCCCATGGTTATTGAATTTATCGAAATATAGCTTGTGTTTTAATCAGGCGGCAAAGGTACACAAAAAACAGCACCTAAAGGCGAAAAATAATTCCTCAGAAAAACAGCCACCACAGAAAAAGATTTGTATTTTTGCGCTTTTAAAGTCAATCAACAATTTTAATTTCATCACACATGAAAAGAGTACTTTTTTCTCTCGTGTTTGTGGCTTTGTCAGCAATGGCATTTGCCCAACAATGGACGAGCCTTGGCAAGAGCACTCCTTCCAAACCTGAGGTTAAGTTGGTATCGAGCAGCGAACGGCAAATCGTTATCGACTTCTCATTGGGAGGTTTCTATTTGAGCAAGGTGAACACTCCAAACGGCGTCCAGCAAATTGTGACCGTCCCTAAGATGGCCTCTATGCTTGAAGCTGCTGCTCCCGATCTTCCACAATTTCCAGTTCCTACCATCATTGGTGACCTGGCTGAGATGGAGGTTAATGTCACCAAGAGCAACTTTACGGATTACCAAAATGTTGTAATCGCCCCCTCGAAAGGCAATTTCAGCCGTCAAATCGACCCTGAAAACGTTCCTTACACCTACGGCGAGATGTACAACAAGAATGCTTTCTATCCTGCCGCTCAAGCCTATCTTGAAACGCCTTACATCCTCCGCGACTTCCGTGGTCAAAACATCATGGTTCGCCCCTTCGCCTACAATCCGATAACGAAGACCCTTCGCGTGTATCACAACATGACTATTGAGATGCGCAAAGTGAGCAACAATGGTGTAAACCAGAAGCTGAGCCGCAAGGCCATCCAAAAGATTACCCCTGAAATGGAGGAAGCCTACAATCATCGTTTCATCAACTACACGGAAAGCACTTCCAAGTACAACTTCATTCAGGACCGTGGCGAGATGCTTGTCATTTGCCCCGACCAGTACATGGAAAGCATGCAACCTTTCGTCGAATGGAAGAACCAATCAGGCCGACCCACCACTATCGTAAGCCTCTCAGAAGTGGGTGGCAACAACGACAACCAAATCAAGAATTACATCCGAAACATCTACGATGACCCGGCACACAACCTTGAGTTCATCCTCCTTGTCGGCGACTATGCCGACCTCACACCTCATTCGATGAGCGGAGGCCGTTCCGACAACTGGTTTGGTCAATTGGAAGGTAATGACTACTACCTTGAAGCCCTCACTGGCCGTTTTTCGGTGCAAAGCATTAACGATGTGGAAACCCACATTGAGAAAGTGTTGTATTACGAGCGCGACATGCCTGAAGGCCTCACATGGCTCAACCAAGGCATCGGCATCGGTGCCAACGAAGGCGCTGGCAATGGTCACAATGGCGGCGAAGCCGACTATGTGCACATCAATTACATCCGCGACACTTTGATGCACTACACCTACGAAAATGTCACGCAACAGTATAGCGGCGTTGGTGGCGGCACAAGTGCCACTGCCATCAGTGCCGATTTCAATGCAGGTAAGAGCATCTGCAACTATTGCAACCACGGTTCCCAAACAAGCTGGGCTGTTGCCAACTATAGCAACAGCAATGTTAACGCGTTGGTGAACGACGACAAATGGCCTTTCATTTGGTCCGTTGCATGCAATAATGGTGAGTTTAACGGCAACTGCTTCGGAGAAGCCTGGCTGAGAGCAACCAACAATTCCACAGGTCGTCCTACCGGCGCTGTTGGTGGTATGTTCAGCTGGATTTCACAACCTTGGGTGCCTCCAATGACAGGTCAAGACGAGATGGTGGACATCCTCACCGAATGGAAGCATGAAGACAAGTATTGCCACACTTTCGGTGGTGCTTCGCTGAATGGCAGCATGTACATGCTTGACATGCACCCAAGCGACAATGGCGACACACACAACACATGGATTCTTTTCGGCGACCCGAGCCTTATGGTTCGCACCGACAATCCTGTCAGCATGAACATCACTTGCACACCATCGGTTCTGATGCTTGGCATGAGCGAACTGGAAATCTCTGCCGAAAACACCGCTTACGGTATCGTCACCTTGATGATGGAGGGAGAAGTTATTGCTACTGGTTCCATCTTTGACGGTGCTTGCAGCCTCAGCTTCCCACCATTGAACACGGTCGGCACGGCAACTCTCACCGTCATAGGCTATAACAAGGTGACTGAAGTCCAAGCCATGGAAATCCTTCCTGCCGAAGGTCCCTATGTCACTGTGACGGAATACACGCCCACTTTCGCTCCAGTCAATGTGGAGACAAGCCTCTCTCTTAGCTTCAAGAATGTGGGTGTCGATCCCACTGCAGGCAGCACCAATGTCAACTTAACCTGCAACGATCCTCGTTTGAGCATCATTGACGGCACGGAGACATTCGATGTGTTGAACGCTGAAGATACTATCACCCTGCAAAATGCCTTTAGTTTCATCATTTCCGAAGGTGTCGAGGACGAAACCCGTTTCCAAATCGATGTCAACATGACCGATGGCAGACAAACCTGGAGTGGAAGGGTCTTTGTCACTGCTGGACAGGCCGTCCTTGAATACGCCAACTCTGAATGGGCAGGCAGTTTCGTGCCGGGTGAGACAGTAACCATCGTGACCAATTTCAAGAACATTGGACATTACATGGCTACCAATGCTGTTGCCACCATCGCCTGTGAAAGCGAATATGTCACCCTTCTCAATCCTAGCGTTGAGTTAGGTACCATCGACCCAGAAGGTATCGTCACTTGTGTGTTCACCATTCAAATCGATGAGAGCTGCCCAGAAACCGAACTGATTCCTTTGAGCTTTATGATACAAGCCGATGGTGATCTATCAGCCGAGGGTTCCATCGCCCTGAGGAATTCCTGTAATGTCGTCTTCGCACTCACCGACTCTTACGGCGACGGTTGGAATGGAAACTACTTGAACGTCAGCTTCAGCGATGGCACTCCCGCACAGCACTTGACCATCCAAGATGGTTCCACCGCCAACTATATCATTGAGATTGGCAATGGCGTTCATGTCACTCTGACCTGGACAATGGGCCAATGGCCTACCGAGTGCTCCTTCGTCGTTAGCTATGAGGGTGGTGATATAATCTGCCAAGCTTCTAGCCCCAATGGCACTTACTCATTCGACTTCGACTGCAACTGCGCCGGCGGACAGACTACCAGCACCTACGACCCTGTCGAAAACCTTACTGCCGAAATGGACATGGGAACAATCAAGCTCACATGGGATGAGCCTGAAGGAGCCTTCAACTACATCGTCAAACGCAATGGCATTGAAATCGGTAACACAAGAGAGCCTGAGTTTACAGACGAAGTCTTCAACGAGCTTCACTACACCTATTGCATCGTTGCTGAATACCCCGATGGCTTCAGCATTCCTGAGTGCATCATAGTCAAATCCGAGCTTGGAATTGACGAGCACGAAACAGAGTTTGCCATCTACCCCAACCCGGTCAACAACACATTATACATTAATGGTGACAATGCCGAGTACAGCTATGCGATGTACAACAGCATGGGTCAGGTAGTAGCCAATGGCAATGCAAAAGGCACTGAACAAATCAGTGTGGAAGGCATGACCAAGGGTATCTACTTCCTCCACATCACCTCTGGCACACAAGTGCTCGTGGAAAAGGTTGTTGTGAAGTAAGCGACTCCTTACCAAAAACACGAAAGGCGACCTCTTTTGTTGAGGCCGCCTTTCTTTTATCTCACGATGGAACGAGACACCGAATCATTCTCTACCTGAAAGATATCTTCATGGTAGATTCCTTCTCCCTTAATGACCGATGTAGCATTAAACCAACCTATTGCATTGCAGTCGGATAAAACATTGGAAAACATGGCAGGGAAAGCTCCCATAACAGGATTAACTCCAATGGCTAGCTTTTGACCAACCAAAAAATACATGTAATCCCTTGAGATGCTGTAAAGTTTCACTCCTATCACATCTCCCTCATGCAGATACGACTTGTTCATGATGCCGACCGGGATTTCCGTATTGTTTTGCAACATTTCTGGACCATTGAAATAATAACCGGCATAGCCTTCCATGGGAAACAAGTTGAACAATCTTGACGGTCTGTTCTTGAAGAGCCTGCCATTCAAGTACAATTCTACTAGATATACGATATTCTCATTAGAAAGTGTCTGAAAATAAGGGCATACGCACACTGCAGCTTGCTCATCAACAAAAGGTAAGCCTTCCTCATTACGCAAAGGCAGTAAGCCTACTGAGTCGATGCCACGGCTAGGGTTGTTCGACATCTTGGTGTCGACACTCATTCCGAGAGGCCAAGAATGTAAGTCATTCTCCTCCACTTTAATACTTAGACTATACCATTGGTTTTTCTTTCCAGCCACAGAATCAGTGAGATAATGGCCTCGTCTGTTCTCCTGCTCGTAATACCAAATAGTGTCATCCTTGCTTGTCACAAACACCTCTGCGCCAGAAATCATCTCTCTTTCTTCCGTATACAATTCTGAAGAATAACTGAGGATTATCTCATGACGCTTATATTCATCCGTTATTGACCCTTCCACCACTGGCACTTTTTTCCCCTCGGGCAATTCCATGACAATGTCCTCGGTACAAGATGCCGTAAGCAAACCGAGAACAGCAAACAAAACAATATGTAGTTTCCTTTTTACCATAGCTCAACTATTTTCGAAAAACTGTTTCTGATGAAACAACCGATGCCGTAAAAAACCACCCAACGCCTTTACCCTCAGGCTGGATATTGGTGCTTACATTGGTTGGCGCACCCAACATGGGATTGCTACCCGTCGAAATCAAAAGACTATAGAAATAATAATAGTATTCTGGGGTGATGCTATACAAATCTGCATGAATCCTATCGCCATCCCTCAACTTCGATCTACGAAAATAGGCAATGGGAATCTCTTTGTTGGATTCGAGCATCTCAATGCCATTCACATAATAACCAGCGAATCCGCCTTGCGGAATCATCATACGAACTTTCAAACTGTCTGTTAATGAGGTATCGTTCTTCGAGACCATAGGCATATAGATGATGTTGGGGTCAGGAAGGCTTTGGAAATAAGGATAAAGCCATTCGATGGTATCCATAAAAAATGTGGAAGGCATGGAGTCATTCAACCCGTTAAAGTGTTTCACCACCAAGCTGTCGATGCTTTCCACATTTTCAGGTATTATGCTTTCAGCAAAAACCTGCTGAATGCTTCCATCGGCCTCGGGAATCTCAACACAAAAACGATACATAATGTTCTTTTTTCCTGCAACCGAATCAGTGAAATAATGTCCAGTTAGCTCTGCATCCTCATGATAATAGACCGTATCTACGCCATCGGTGACATACACCGTAGCTCCGCTCACCATACGAACCTCATTTCCATTGTAAAACTCAGAAGTATAGCTCAAAATGGCCTCATGTTGCTTCAGTTGGTCTGTAAAATAAGCCTCCACGCCTATCATCGGATCACCTTTCTCCACATCAATCACGATGTCTTCGGTACACGAAGAAAAAGCCACAACAACTAGAAGTGCCACTATCTCATATAATCTTTTCACAGCACTCAGTATTTGAAGTTGTACGAAATGGAAGGCACGGCTGAAAACAGATACATGTTCTTTGTCTCTATGGTACCGTTCTTTCCTTGTTCGAAAGTAATGGCCCAAGTGTTATGACGGGCGTATGCATTGTAAACAGAGACATTGATCTCGTGTTGCCAACGCCGATTTTCGAGATTGCCCAACTTGCAGGTGAACGATAGGTCAAGACGATGATAATCAGGATAGCGGCTTTCATTGCGCTTGCCATTATACACCGCGTATGTCATCCCATTGATGGTATATTGGCCGTATGGGAATGTCACTGGCTGTCCCGTATTATAAATCCAGTTGGCAGCTAAGGTAATGCGTGGCGTTAAGTCGTAGCTGCCCACGATGACGATGTTGTGTGGACGGTCGTATGGCGAACGATACTCCTTTCCTTTACTGATACCTTTGATGGTACGGAAAGTGCGTGAATAAGTGTAAGAAATCCACCCGGTAAACTTCCCTACATTTTTCCTTACGAGGAACTCTGCTCCATACGAACGGCCCTTGCCAACACGCAATTCTCCATCAATCAAAAGATAGCCGTATGTGATGGCATTATCCTTGAAGTCAATGACGTTCTTCATGTTTTTGTAATACACTTCCACCGAAGTCTCAATGGCATCATTGTCGAAATTGCGGAAATAGCCGAGTGCATACTGGTCACACTTTTGAGGTTTCACATTGGGGCCCGTCGGGAACCACACATCGAAAGGCAGGCCACCCGTCGCCGACGAAGCTACTTGGGCATATTGCACCGTACGCGAATAGGAAGCTTTAATGGACGAATGCTCATCCAACTGATACATGGCAGCCACTCGAGGCTCAGGATTGACGACCGTGTTGAACACCTCTCCTCTGTCGTAATGCAAAGTGTCAGTCACAGTATACAAGGTTTTGTCAAAGACATACAAATCTTCCTCACCAATATTCTGGAAACACGACAACCTCATACCAGCACGGAATGTAAGGCGAGGTACAGGTGTGTAATCGTGAGTGAAATACAAAGCATGTTCCAAGCCTTTGCGTGCCACCGACTTCGACTGGTCCACTTGTAGATATTGAGAAAGCGCTCCTCCTCTATCGTCGATTTCGCCTTGCAAATAGTATTGTATACCCGTCGTCAGACCGAACTTCGTAACATGTTTGTCGTTCCAATGCATGGCGAAATCATAATTGAGGCTTGCCGCATCAGTGCCAGCCTTGATAGAGAAATCGTACGGGCTATAGTTCATGTCAATGCCATAGCGATATCTCGACCCAATCAAGGAGAGATTGGAGACAAGACGGTCGGAAAAGATATGGCTCCACCTCAAGGTGGCACTACTATTTCCATAACCCAGTCCTATCATTTGCTGCATCGAGAATTGGTCATGGCCATTGTAAAAAGAGAGGAAAAGACGGTCATTCTTACCCAACGAATGCGTCACTTTGGCGTTTATATCATAAAAATTGATCTTTGACTTATTCAAGTCTTCGCCTAGAAATGGAAGGACTAGTCCTGCATAAGTCCTACGACCTGCCAACAGCACTGAAGTTTTATGGTCAAAGAATGGGGCCTCGAGCATCAAATGACTCGTCACCAATCCAACACCGCCTTGCATTTCAAAGCGTTTCGGCATCTCATCTTTCACCGATACATCGAGTACGGAGGAAAGACGACCACCAAAACCAGCGGGGATGTCACCTTTGTAGAGTGTGGCATCTTTCACTACATCGTTGTTGAACACCGAAAAGAAGCCAAGAAAATGCGAAGCATTGTAAATCGGGGCACCGTCAAGAAGAATAAGATTGTGGTCGGTGGCACCACCGCGCACACTGAAGCCCGACGATCCTTCCGAAGCTGATTGCACACCTGGCAACAAGGTAATGGACTTGATGACATCCACCTCGCCCATCAAAGCCGGAATCTTCTTGATGGTAATCATGTCGAGCGTCTGCACGCTCATCGACATGGCTGTCACATTGCGGTCCTTTCGCTCACTGGTGACTTGCACCTCAGAGAGCTTTTCCGATTCGGGCTGCAACTTGACATTGACCGTACTAGGCTTTGCCCCTACATTTACTTTTTTGTAAAGTGTTGTATAACCAATATAGGAGATGCGCAAAGAATGTTCTCCCATAGGCAAATCCAATTCATAATGGCCTTTTTCATCGGTCGTTGTACCCACCTGCAATTTTTCCTCATAAATGGAAACACCTATCAAGGTGCCATTGGTTTCAGCGTCCTTAATAACGCCAACGACCCGACCATTTTGTTGAGCAAACGAGCTGATACTCAAGCTAAAAAGGCATACCAATAAAAATACTAGTCTTCGATGCATTTTATCTCAAAATAAATTTGTGCAAAAATACAAAACTAAATCAAAGTAACTCTCTTATTTTCAACAAATCGTGCACCTCAAAAGTAGATTTTCCCTCCACTTTCCCACTTTTCAGGTTCAAGAAAACCGTATCCATACCTATTGCACGGGCTCCATCGATGTCGACGGCCACCTCATCACCAATCATAAGACTCTCTTCGACAGTGGCATGCGCTTTGCGCAAAGCATATTGGAAAATCCCTGGATTCGGTTTCTTTACTCCGACTTCCTCTGAAACGGTCAAAGTCTCGAAATAAGGCTCCAAACCCGAGCCACTCAATTTGATGTGCTGCACTTCTTGGAAACCATTGGTAATCAAATGTAAGTGATATTTTGGCTTCAGGTAGTCCAACAACTCCATCGTACCAGGAACCAGCCTGACGATACGCGGCGACCAATACACATAGTCCTCGCTGAGATGGTCGGCCAAATCAGTATCGTGAATGTTGTAATGTTCCAAAGGCAAAACGAAGCGGGTACGATTCAAATCTTCTTTGGTGATTTTGTCCTCTCGGTAAAGTTCCCAAAGTCGTTCGTTCAGCGGATGATATACCTCATGAAACTCATGCGCACTTGGAATGCCTAGGCTTTTCAAGTTGTATTTCTCATAAATGCGCTCAAAGGCCACTTCGGCGGCAGCATCAAAATCCCAAAGCGTACGATCGAGGTCAAAGAAGATATGTTGGTACTGCTTCATCTTTCTCGCATTTGGCGTTGCCACTCAAACAATGCCACAGCTGCGGCATGGCTGACATTGAGCGAACGAGTTGGACCCGGCACGGGAATATAAACCACCATGTCACATTGACTAAGCAAATCCTCACTTAATCCATGGCTCTCGCCGCCAACGATAAAAGCCAAATCCTCAGGAAGCTGGGTGTCATAAATACAAGTGGCATTGTTGGCGGTCTCGATGGCGACGATGGTCTTGCCTTCAGGAACGATTTTGTGCAAATCGCTCTCCTCACTGAAATACCAACGAATATTGTCGCGGCTTGAGGCTGCAGCACGGCGAACTTTGCCAAGACGATGCTCTTCTTCCCTACCCAAAAAACAAACTTCGCTAGCCCCGATGTTATCAGCCAAACGAATCAAGGCGCCCATATTGTCAGGAGTCAGCAAATGGTCGGCGATAAGGATAGGACGCGGCACCCGCTCAAACAGCGTTTCAGGAGCAAGTTTGCCAAACAAATCATTGGATTTCAAGTAGGCCATGACCTTCCAGATTATTGAACGATGATTTTCTTCGAGAAAGTCTCTCCTTCAGTAGCGATGAACAAGAAATACACGCCTTGAGAAAGCGTACGGCAATCCATATATAGGTCTCCCGCGCTTTCGCCCATCCATAGCTGCTGCCCAATGCTGTTGAAGAGCCTATAACTAAACGGTTGATCATAACTGATGTTCAAATAGCTACGAACAGGATTGGGGAAGACACGCAGCGTATTCTCTATGCTGTCGATTCCCAAGACGGTAATCTCCACTTTGGCAAAAACAGGAATGGATTGCAACCCTTCGTCGCTGACAGCAGTGACACTATAGGTGAAAGTGCCCAAATTGAGCCATTCCGTAAATGTCGTTTCGTGTTGCAAGGCAATGGGTGTTCCATTGCGCCTGATGAGATAGTCATCGGTCGGGTCTTGCATCGGCCATGTCAAAGTCACCTCGTTTTCTACGACTTGCGTTTCCAATTCAAATTCTGGTAAGAAAGTGAAAATATATGCCGAAGGGAACTGAACATCGTCAATCCAACAACAATCATCACCATAACTGCCACTACCGTTCTTCATGTAAATCCATCTGAACCTGTGCACACCAGCGGACACTGCGAAAGATGCCTGGCTCCAATCCGTTTCACCTGACCAAACTTCCTTGGCCTCATTGTCAATATAGAAAGTCAGTTTGTCCCTGTCGCCTTCCGTACTGGTTTTCAAGAAGAAACTGATTTCTCCATCTTCAATGATGTCGACCTCAACTTGAATTGATGTAAGGTTATTGTCACTAATAGCACCCGATCGCGCACTATAAGTTCCCGAATTAGCGGTGCTATTATCGATGAGCCAAGGTGCGCTGCCAAGGCTCTCCCATTCAAAAGCGCTGAAATCACCTGTCTCGAATGTCTCTTCCAAGGGACCTATGTTAAGGAACTTGGTTCCATTATACGAATAAGATGAAGCATCCATCGAGTAATACACCTCAATGTTTGATCCATTGGGAATATTCGATGAACAGGAGAATGACGCAGTCACTGTTGTAGTGCTTCCCGCAAGAACCTCTCCCACAGCGTGAACAATCGGGTTGAAAACCAAGTCAGTATAGCTGCTGTACAATTCAATCTTAACATTGTGGGCATCTGAAGAGCCTGTATTTTTAACTCCGACCACCAATTCTCCGATTTCACCAGGATTGGCCGTATTCATGGGTCTAAACTCGGAAATGACGAGAACGGGAGCATGCAAAACCACGCGGAAACGGCTAGCCCATGTATCACTACCATCGGTGCAAGTAAGAACAAATTCTGCTTGGCTGCCATCGGGAATCACTTCATTTACAGCGATTTCAAAGTCATTAGCAATGGTATATTGCTCCAAAGAGGCGACATGGGGAATGTTGGCGGTACCTTGAGTGACCTCGACCCAAGGTGAATCAGTGCTGAGCGTAGCTTGTACATTTGAAGCAGCTGTATTCCCTATGTTTCTGATGGTCAAGTCAATACCAACCGTATCACCATAATCAGCCTGACCGTTTTCATCATTGATGGAGAAACTGCTGTAGGTAAGATAAGCACCCTCAGAGGGAATGACTGCAATATCGCGAACTTCCGTGACTTTGTTGTAACCGGTCACTACAAGTTGAAGATTACCAACTTCGGTAGGACTCACAAAGGTGAGCACACCTTCTCCGTTGACGATGGGAGTACACGCAATGACCTCACCGTTACTGGAAAGCGTGGCGATGGCATAATCCGCATCTGCTGTGACGAAAAGCTCGGTTTGTCCGAGGAAAACAGCATCAGGCTGGCAGCTGACATTAAGCTCGGCAGGAGCCTCGGTACGCAGCATCAGACTTGGGTCGCCAAAGAGAATCCAAGTATTGTGGGTCTTGCCCTGGTCAGATGGGTGCAAGTCGAGGATTCTCATATTGCCATTAAGCGATGCTCCGCCAAAGGTGTGGTGGAACTGGTCAGCCGAACGCCATTCGCAAAGGATGTCCACCATCTCATCCTGACCCGTCATGGGCGGTTGCCAAGGTTGAGAGGTCCAACTAAACATGCCACCAATGGCACCCGTAGGCGCACCCGTCACATTGTTGGTGGCACGCAACCAAGCCTCAGCAAAACAATTCACATCAAACTGACCGTTGTAACAGGCCGTTGACCAGATGAAAGGCAATTTATAGTCATTGACCAGCGCGTTAACATTATAATTGTTAAAGCTCCCCACATACCATCCCGTTGTGGAGCCATGATTGCAGTAGTTGCAAATGCCCGCACCTTGGTTGAAGTTTTGGCTCAACTTGGAGGAATTGGTGCCTGCACCTACCCCATGATAATGCTGCGAAACCTCGGTGTAGGTGTAATGCAACAAAGTGTCACGGATATAATCAATATGCTGGTAATCTGACTCTCCACCATTATGTCCACTGCCAGCACCTTCCACAGAGCCAATACCAATGCCTTTGCCCAACCAATCGGCATCAGCGGCAATGTCGCGCTCATAGTATATCACTTTGGCCACTTGGGTTTGGACATGGGTTATGTTTTCAGCAGAAAAACGACCGACAAAAACCTCGGGATAATAGTCATTGCCTTCCAGCTGCCCGAACCAAATGTCGGAAGCACCGTCATTCATGGCTCTTGGCGTGATTTGATTGTAGTCACCCACAAGAAGCACATAGCATAGATTCTTGTTAGGATTGTTGTAATGGCTGAGGATGAACGACTTGATTTGATCCGTATTGTTACCGCCAATGTCGGAAAGGTTAACCAAGGTTGTTGGGCGACCCGACTCGTTTTTCCAAGCCACAAAAGGTTGCATGGCGTCAAGAAACTCGGGAGGACAAATGACCAACATCTCACCCTCATCGGGGATAAAGTTGTATTTTGCTGTCCGTTCCCGATAGTTGACGAAACGATGCTGGTACATGGCATTGGTTTCAGCTGTCATTCTCGCTTGGCTTGACTTACGGCTTAGTTTGGGGTTGCTACCGTTCTCACCCGTCTTGCGCATTTCCAATGTCAGTTGGGTGTAGACTCTTAAGGTTTTCGAAATAGGATTGTAGGCAAAAGGATAGACCAAGATATTCTGTCCACGGAGGTCACGAAGGATATACGGTTGGTCTAATTGTGCCTGAAAACCAGGGAAGAAGCGGTTCTGAGCATAAGCATCACCATAGCGGAATGGCACTTCATCGGGATTGATTTCGCGGCTGAAGTTGCCTTTGGAGGGTGCGATTTCGACACCTTCAAAGTCCTGATATTTAGCCTCCTTGACTTGGACTTCCATCGCGGCCAAGTCGTCAATGAGCACGGGGATGGCATAAAGTGGAAGGTCGGGGGAGCCTTCCTCCAGCATTGAAGCCATTTTAGGCACCTTGATGATGTATTGCAAGCCTTTTGGCGTGTTGACTTCTTCCTTAAAGAAGCCACCCAAGATGAAGCACAATTCCGTCTTTTGCTCCGTATCGGACATCAGTTTGACCGTAGGAGCGGAGGGGGTCTGTTGGAGACAGCCTACCCATTCTTGCGAAAACATGTTGAGGGTCACCAAACAGAGGGCAAAAAATATCAGTCCTTTTCTCATTGCTCTAATAATATTTGCGCAAAAATAAGACTTTTTTGCCGTACGGATGCACTTGGAAAGAATAATTGGCGCAAAATAACAACAAACGGACTCCCAAAAAGGAAGCCCGTCTGCCTCGTCGGATTTCAAATAGTCTGTGACGATAAGTTAGAGTTTAGTCCACATGTTTATGGAGATAGGAGTTCTCCCCGCTAATGCCATATTGGGAAGCCGAATAATCCGACAATTCCTCATCGGCTTGGTTGATTTCCACATTGCGGCGTAAATAGGCGGGTTGGTTTTCCAGTTCCTCCAATCCACGAGCCGTCCTGAAGTTCATACTCAAGGCGCGCAGACGCTGCTTTTTCAGCTGCTCTTTCGGGTCGGCTTGCTTGGCTTTCTTGGCCTCCAACACGGCGATTTCCTGCTCGGCTTTGGCTTGAGCCTCTTCCTGTGTGATGATGCGCGAGGTGATTTCGAAACCGTCATCATCGTTGCTACTGCTTGAGCGGAAGGGATTGTCGAACACCCTCACCACGGGTTTTTCCTCTTCATAATGGACCGTGCGAGGTGTTTCTGGAACAGGGGCTGGTGTTGGTTCAATGGTAGGCTCGAAGAGCGGTGTGTCATCATCGGTAGATTGGGTCGGCCCTTCGACAGGCTCAGGGACCTTAGGTTCGACAGGCTCAACGGCCTTAGGGTTTTCTGTGATATTGGTCGGCCCTTCGACAGGCTCAGGGACCTTAGGCTCAGGGACCTCGGTAACTGGGGTGAACAAGGAATGGACTGTCTTTTCTTCATGTTTTTCAACGGGCTGTTCTTCCTTTGGAAACACCTTCTCAACCTCGGTAGCCGCAACCGAACCCACAGCCAGATTTGCCGGCTGGGCAGGTCCTTCGACCTTTCGGCTCTGCTCAGGAACCTCAGGGGTCTCAGTTGTTTCGCCTTTCACCTTGCCACTCAAGTCGTAAACCTTCTTCGGCTGGACAGGACCAGCAGGGTTGACAGGGTTCTGCTTTTCAGCAATTACAGCACTATAAGGCTTGGCATCGTGGTTGAAGCCCGTGGCAATCAAGGTGACACTGAGAGCCTCACCGAGGCTTTCGTCGGTGCCGTTACCCCAAATGACATCGGAATTGTTGCCGCACGCGTTCTGGGCGATTTCGAGAATCTCGTCCACTTCGTCCAAGGAGACTTCGTCAGTGCCCGAGGTTATATAAAGCAGGATGTTCTTCGCGCCCTCAATGTTCGAGTCGTTAAGCAATGGCGAATGGATGGCGTCTTTGATAGCCTTCTCGGCGCGGTTCTCGCCTTCGGCGACACCCGAGCCCATAATGGCCTTGCCACTGTCTTTCATGACGGTCTTCACATCCTCAAAGTCGACATTGACATAGCCAGGCACGGTGATGATTTCAGCGATGCCTCGGGCTGCCGTGGCCAACACATCGTCAGCCTTCTTGAAAGCTTCGGAAAGCTTCATGTTGCCGTATTGGTCGCGGAGTTTATCGGTGCTAATGAGGATGAGCGTGTCGACACACTTCTTCAGCTCATCAATACCCGCCAAAGCTTGCAGCTTACGGCGACGGCCTTCGCGCTCCATAGGCATGGTAACGATGCCTACGGTGAGAATGCCTTTCTCCTTGGCCATCTTGGCCACCACGGGAGCAGCGCCAGTGCCCGTACCGCCACCCATACCAGCAGTGACAAACAGCATCTTGGTATCGTCGTCCATCAAAGCTTCAAGCTCGTCACGGCTCATTTCGGCAGCTTCGCGACCGATGTTGGGGTCGTTGCCGGCACCCAACTCGCGTTTGCCAAGGTGAACGGTAGTCTTGACCTTACTCTTCAGCAAAGCTTGATGGTCAGTATTGCAAAGTACGAAGTCGACGCCTTGGATGCCTTCCTCCATCATGTGGTTGACGGCATTGCCGCCGCCACCACCGACGCCGATGACTTTGATATAGTTGGGTTTCTCCACATCAACGGGCTTGAACAACTCGTTCTGGGCGTTTGGATTAGTTATGTAGTCTTCTGCCATAGTGCTGTAGTTTTGATGGGTTATTCAATGTTGTCGGGTGTGAAGAAATCAGTGAGGGAAGCAATAATCCCTTTTACATCAAAGCCTTTTTTCTTTGGCTTTTTCTTGCTATCGTTTTCGTCTTTGGTATCCTCGATTTCCTCCTCTTCAGGATTCACGGCAGGGATTTCCACTTTTTGCTGGGCTTCGAGACGAGATGCCTCAGCGGCTTTTGAGGCTTTCAGATACTCATCGTGTTCCATGCGGGCGATGGTCTCGATGACAATACCGATACCTGTCGAGTACATTGGGCTCGACATTTCCTTCATCTCGGTCTGGTTGAGATGTTCGTTGGGATAACCGATACGCACCTCCAAGCCCGTCTTGAACTCAGCGAGTTGCTGGATGTGCTTCATCATGGCACCGCCGCCTGTCAACACGATACCAGCGATAAGCTGATTGTCCGTCTTGGCCTTCTGGATCTCGTAGTTGACCAGTTCAAAGATTTCTTCCAAACGAGCCTGGATGATATGAGCCAAGTTCTTGAAAGAGATTTCCTTGGGCTCTCTACCACGGATGCCGGGGATGGAAACCACTTCATCGTCGCGGTTTTCACTAGCCAAGGCAGAACCAAACTTCACCTTCACCTCTTCAGCGTAATGCTTGATGATTGAACAACCCGTGCAGATGTCCTCCGTGATGATGTTGCCGCCAAACGGAATCACGGCGGTGTGCTGGATTTTCTTGTCCTTAAAGATGGCGATATCGGTGGTACCCCCGCCAATGTCAACGAGCACCACACCCGCATCCTTTTCCTCCTCATCAAGCACAGCCTGTGCCGATGCGATAGGCTCAAGGATCATGTAGTCCATGTCCAAGCCTGCATTCTGGATGCAATGGATGATGTTTTTGGCCGCTGAGGTCTGGCCGATGATGACATGAAAGTTGGCCTCGATCTTATTACCCAGCATACCCACAGGGTTGGTGGCCAACTCGCCATCGACATAGGTGTCCTGACGAATGACATCGATGATCTCTTCGCCAGGCGTCATGTTGATCTTAAAGGTATCGTTGCGCAGACGCTCCAGTTCAGCCTCCGAGATTTCGGTCTCGTGGTTGTCGCGCATCAAGACGCCACGGTGTTGCAAACTCTTGATGTGCTGACCAGCGATGCCTACGCTGACACGGTTGATCTCGACGCCCGATTGATCGGAGGCTTGCTTGACCGCCGTCTTGATGGCCTCAACGGTGTCGAAGATATTGGTGACCACGCCACGCCGCACACCTGTTGATACGGTTTTGCCGTACCCCAAAATTTCAATTTTTCCTTTGTCGGACTTCCGGCCCACGATACAAGCCACTTTGGTGGTGCCGATGTCCAATCCGACGATGATTTTTCCTTCACTCATAACATTATCGTTTTGTACAGACTATTTGATTTTTATAATTCAGATTGATGCTTTTCAAAGTCTTGGTCTCAGGGCTGTCAATGCGCTGCTTCATGAAGATTTCCAAACGCTTCAGCTTATCTGAGGCATCGCAGGTGTCACCCACAATCACCCTACCATCGAAGCCCTTCACAGTGAGTTCGAACTGGTTTCTTTTGTTACAATAAAGTTGCCCGATGCAATGGCCAACAAAATCGTTCCCCTCGATGGCTTCACACCAATGCAAGGCATTGAGCAGGTTCCGATCGCTTTCAAGGGTATCGGTAAGCTGATAAGTGATCGAGTCACTCCTAAGCTCGAAATTGCCGCTGGTCACCAACACATAGGGTGTATAGGTACGGCTCGAAGGGATAACGAAACCTTCACGGGTGACATAAACGGAATGTCCGTTCTTGCCAAACGCCCTAAACCATGGCTCATATTCATGGTAGCTGACATTAAGCGTACCATCAAGGTCAATGTATGAAGCACTGTTCTCTATCCAAGCATTGCTTTCCAATGCTTTCTGAATGGCAATCATATCGACCGCTTTGATTTCCTTGCTCCGGCCAAATTCTTTGCATAAACTCTCGAATTCCTTGTACAAGGCGCTTTTGCTCACGAAACCTGTATCCGTTTCGGAAATCAGGTTGATGGCCTTCAGGGGCGTGTGGAGGTAGTCTTCCCTTGCATAAACGAAAAGCCATACCAACGCGGCGGCAGTGGCGACCCACAATATTATGCTCAATATCTTCTTTACCATGTCTTTATCAGTTCTTCAAGAGGTTCAACAAAACGGTCGATGTCGCCAGCACCCATAGTAATCAGCAACTCAGGCTTTTCACTGTCAATCAAGCCGATAAGCTCCGACTTTGAACAGACTCTCTTGTTAGCCATCGGAACCTTTTCCAATAAGGCGGAAGAGGTGATGCCTTCGATAGGCTGCTCACGGGCAGGATAGATATCCAAGAGGATAAGCTCGTCGGCCAAGGCCAAAACCGATGCGAATTCGTCCATGAAATCACGGGTGCGGCTGAACAAATGAGGCTGGAAGACCAGCGTGATGCGTTTTCCAAGATATGAAGCTCTCACGGCAGTCAAGCAGGAACGAATTTCCTCAGGATGATGCGCGTAATCATCTATATAGCAATGTTTTTCATTGTTGACACGAATATCAAAACGGCGTTTCACGCCTTTGAAGGTCGACAAAGCCTCAGCGATGGCTTCTGCAGGCAATCCCACTTGACGAGCTGCAATAAAGGCAGCCGTGGCATTCAGCACATTGTGGTCACCCGCCATAGGCAACCTAACCTCAGTCTTTTGGCCTTCGCCTTCAATCACGAAATCCGTGACACCTTTTTCTGACTTGACTACTTCGGCACGGTAGTCACAAGTCTCACCAAAACCGAAACGAATGCAGTTCTCCACCTCAATGTCCAAGCCTTCTTTGACAATGACCTTATCTTGTGTAAGACGAGCAAAGTCGTTGAAACTCTCCACCAAATGCTTTCGGTCGCCATAGATGTCCAAATGGTCGGCATCGATGGAGTTGATGATGCTAATGTTAGGATGGAGTCGCAGGAAGGAATGGTCGAACTCATCGGCCTCCACCACCAAGGTGCTCTCCGTACCTTCCCCCAACAATAGGTTGCTGTTAAAGTTGTTAGCGATACCGCCAATAAAGGCGGTGGTGTTCACTTTGCATTGATACAAAATATGAGCAACCATAGCCGTGGTAGTAGTCTTGCCATGTGTGCCAGCCACTGCAATAGTGAAGTGGCCCTCCGTGATCTTGCCCAAGGCTTCAGCGCGTTTCAGAATCGGCAGGTTGCGCTGTCTGAGGGTCTCAAACTCCTTGAGGTCGTACGGCACGGCAGGAGTGTAGATGACCGACTCAATGAGGGCGGGCAATAAGTTGTTGTTATCTTCATAATGGATTGCCACGCCCTCATTTTCCAATTGCCGAGTCAGCGGAGAAGGTGTGCGGTCGTAACCTGCCACAGTGTAGCCCAGGCTATGGTAATACCGAGCCAAGGCGCTCATCCCGATGCCGCCAATGCCTAAAAAATAAATCGTATGTCCTTCTCCGTGTTTCATCTTCCTCTCTTTTCAGCGGTTCGACAGGCTCAAGGGCCTAGGTCCCTGAGCTTGCCGAAGGTTCACATAACTACTAACAATTAAATATCAATTTATAACACTAACAATTTGATTCACAATATCATCAGCAGCGTTCGGTCGAGCGAACTTGCCGATGTTTTTACTTAGTTTGGCCTGCAGCTCATGATTGTCTTTCAGCCGGAACAAAGCTGGGACAAGTTCTTTCTCAGCATCAGCGTTGCGCACCATAAGGGCGGCTTCTGCATCGACGAGTTGCTGAGCGTTCTTGGTCTGATGATCTTCGGCTGCGGTTGGCAGCGGAACGAAGATGACAGGCTTCTGCACCAAGGCCAATTCCGAAATCGACATGGCACCTGCACGCGAGATGACCACATCGGCAAGACCATAGGCCAAGTCCATGCGGTCGATGAAGACGGTGGGCTTCACCTGGTTTTCCAAACCCAAAGCTTTCACTTCAGCTTGAGCTTGACTAATGTAAGTCTTGCCAGTCTGCCAGATAAGCTGCAAATCGCTGTCCTTGAAAGCAGCAAGTTGCGCACTGATGCCCTTGTTGATGCCTAAGGCACCTTGACTGCCACCCACAAGCAAGGCGACAGGCTTCGTCGGGTCGAGTTTGAAAAACTCAGCCGCTTCTTCACGAGTGCCATTGAGGGTGATGTTGGCCCTCAAAGGGTTGCCAGTGAAGTGTATCTTCTCAGCAGGAAACCATTGGTCGAGATGGTCGTAGGCCACACAGATGGCTCTTGCCTTCTTTCCTACATTGCGGTTCGTCTTGCCCGGATAGGAGTTCTGCTCCTGAATGACAGTGGGAATACCGAGATAGTTGGCAGCCATCAAGGTAGGTCCGCTGGCAAACCCACCAACACCAATCACCACATCGGGCTTGAAGCGCTTCAGGATAGCAATGGCATGGTTGATGCTACTCGTAAGCTTTAAAGGAAGCAAAAGCGACTTGATATCTTTTGTCATGCCACTAATCCACAGTCCTTCAATACGATAGCCAGCCTTAGGCACTCTTTCCATCTCCATGCGGCCTTTTGCACCGATAAAGAGGATGTCGGCCTCGGGAAACCTCCGTTTCAAGGCATCCGCAATGGCAATGGCGGGAAAGATGTGACCGCCCGTGCCACCACCACTAATCACGACTTTCAGGTTCTCTTTCATCTTCAGTAGTTTCTGTAAGTGCTTGTATCTCTTGTTCTTTATTCATTTCTTCGTCTTCCATGCTTCGCGTAACGCTCAATATCATGCCCAAGATGAGTCCCGTAGCCATCAACGAGGTACCGCCCATACTCACCATAGGTAGTGGCTGTCCCGTGACCGGAAGCAATCCTATGGAAACTCCCATGTTAATCATCGCCTGCAAGATAACCAGGAAGCCTAATCCGAAGGCCATCAGAGCACCAAAGCTGAGCGGACGCTTGATGACGATGCGCAGCACCCTAGTGAAGAGAATCACATAGAGCAACAACACGACAATACCACCAATGAGCCCATATTCCTCTACAATGATGGCATAGATAAAGTCGGAATATGGGTGTGGCAAGAAGTTACGCTGTTCACTCTTTCCAGGCCCTTTGCCAAAGACCGAACTCGAAGCCACGGCAATGTCAGCGTAGGTGCGTTGCAAGTGCTTGTCATCAAAAGGATCGACTTTCTCCTTGTCCTCTCCCATCGACTTCAGGCGGTTGGTCCAAGTCTGGATTCGGTTCTGCTTTGCCTTGTATTCAACACTCACCTCACCCTTGGCCAAGGCTTCCTGCTGAGCCTTCACGCCACGATTGTTCAGGATGCTGGTCTTGGCAGCATCGAAGCCCAAATAAGCGGCCATGCCGACAATACAAATCCCGATAAGTGCCAAGATGTGGAGAATCTTTACCCTACCGATGAAAAGCAGTACGAGGCATACCGCTATCAAAATGACAGCAGTAGAAAGGTTTTCGGAGAAAATCAAGGCAGCCGTCAACAGGATGGGCGCGGCTAATTTAATCAGGAAGTCTTTGAAAAGATAAACCGAGCCTTCCATCATGATGATTTGACGCGACAAATAGGTGATAAGGATGATTTTGGCCATCTCACTGGGCTGGAACGAAAAACCACCAAGGTTGATGGAACGGCTGGCATCGTTGATGTTGCGGCCGAACACCAAAGTGTAGAGCAACAAGGCCAAACTGGGAATCATCAGCAACAAGGCAAGCTTCGCATAGCGCTTATAGTTGATTCGCGAGGCACCAATCATCATCAGTATGCCAAAAACCAGCATACCCAGATGCTTCATCATCAGGCGACCCGTGTTGCCATCGTATTTTGAGACTGCCAAGACGCTGGTGGCACTATACACCACAATCAGCGAGATGATGCTCAAAATCAAGGCGACAATCCAAATCACCTTGTCACCCTTCATTATTTTATTGATGACGTTCATGTTCCATTCTCCTTACGGTTTCAGTGAATTGGTTGCCGCGTTCGGTGTAAGTCTCCCCTGTCGCCGATTTGCAGGCAGGCGAAAACAGCACAATATCGTTGTCCTGGGCGAGCAATGAAGCCAAATTGACTGCTTCATCGATGCTCTCAACTTCAAACAAATCCGTTATGTCTTTATGAAAAGCCTTCTTCAACTTGGCATTGCCCTCACCAACACAAACCATGGCTCTCACCTTTTGCTTCACGACCTTTTTCAAGTCCTTGAAATCAGCCATACAGTCGTCACCACCCGCGATCCAAACGACAGGCTTGACGATGTTCTGGAAGGTGAACCAAGTGGCGTTGACATTTTCGGCACGCGAATCGTCGTAATACATCACACCGTCAACAGTGGCAATATACTCCTGACGATGGTCAACAGTATTCAAGTCACTGAGGCTCAGTTTGATGCTCTCCTTCCTGATTTGCAAAACCTTTGACGATATGCCGTCTACCATAGTGGTGGGACATTTTAATCTGGTGTTGGTTAATTCTTCGTAGTATGTCATTTTCGGTTTAGAGTTTAGAGTTTAGAGTTCAGAGTTTAGAGTCAGTTGAGAGTTTAGAGTTGTTTAGTAAAATAGTGCGATCCTTGAATTTTGAATCTTTGAATTTTGTAATCTATCTGATTTTAAATGTAAGAAGCGTGAATGCAGCCAGCAAGATGGTGACAATCCAGAATCGAATGGTAATCTTCACCTCATGATGGACGGTATTGAATCCTTCTCCACGCCCCTTGAAGGTGACGGTGGAGTTGGGCCAAGCTTTCTTGAAGTCACTATAGCTGGTGCGGAAGTGGTCATGCAAAGGACCTTTCTTCCAAATGCGGTGCTTCTTGCCCGTCTTGACAAAGCGCTTCACATCCAAATCAGAAAGAATCTCAAACAGGAACACGCCGCAAAGCAAAGGCAACAACAACTCTTTGTGCATGATGATAGCCGACACCGCGATGATGCCTCCAATGGTCAGGCTACCCGTGTCGCCCATGAAAATCTGCGCTGGGAAAGAATTGAACCACAAGAAGCCGACAAGGGCACCTACAAATGCAGCCATAAACACGACAAGTTCCTCGCTTCCTGGGATATACATCACATCGAAGTGGCTAGCCGTAACCGCATTACTGGAGATATAAGCCAAAATGACCAATGTAATTCCTATGATGGCCGAATTGCCCGAAGCCATACCATCCATACCATCGTTGAGATTGGAGCCGTTGCTGACAGCAGCCACGACAAAGACAGTAAGCAGCACAAAGAAAATCCAAGCAAGGTTGTACATCCACTTGGGACCAGCCCACTTGAACAAGTCGGCATAATTGAGGTTGTGGTTTTTCAGGAACGGAATGGTGGTCTTTGTCGACTTCACATCGGGACTCTTCACTACAATTTCCTTGTTGTCTTCAATCTTCAACTGTACGGTCTCATTGATTTGCACCGCAGGGCTGAAACGCAAGGTCAGGCCTACAAGGAGACCAAGCAAGATTTGTCCGCCCAATTTCACCGCTGGCTTCAGTCCGTCTTTCTTGCCTCTAAAGGTCTTCACAAAGTCGTCGGCAAAACCTAAGACTCCTAAAATCAATGTAGTGGCAATCATCAAGAGCGTGTAAACACTATGGAGTTTGCACACCAAAAGTACAGGAATCAAAATGGCGGCAATAATGATGACACCACCCATGGTGGGCACACCGACTTTCTTCGTGTTGTACGGATCGATGGACTCGTCACGCTGGGTCTCAACGATTTTCTTTCGTTTCAACATCTTAATGAACCAGTTGCCGAACCAGACGGCCACCACTAATGCGAAAATGATGGCGACGGCAGCACGGAAAGTGACATAGTTGAACACACCCGCACCCGGAAAATCGCATTGTTGTAGATAATTGAACAGATAGTACAACATGGCTTATGCCTCCTTCAATGCTTCCGACAGCACTTCCTTGTCGTCGAAATGGTTCTTTACTCCGTTGATTTCCTGATAGTTTTCATGGCCTTTACCCGCCAAAAGGATGATGTCGCCTCGTTTGGCCAAGGCCACAGCAGTGCGAATAGCCTCGCGACGGTTGGTGATGCTCAACACTTTACCTCTGTCCTCATCGGCCACACCAGCTTTCATCTGACGAATTATTTCGTCAGGGTCTTCGTTGCGAGGATTGTCGCTGGTGAGGATGACGCGGTCGCTGAGCTTCACAGCGACGGCAGCCATCTCGGGACGCTTTGTAGTGTCACGGTTGCCGCCACAGCCCACCACGGTGATGAGCGTTTCCTTGTGGCAACGCACCTCATTGATGGTCACCAACACATTCTCCAATGCGTCAGGCGTGTGGGCATAGTCGACGATACCGACAATACCTTGCTCAGAATGCACCATGTCGAAACGACCGTTAGCACCACACAACTTGCTGATTTCGACCAGCAGCTCATCCTTATTGAATCCCAAAGCCGTAGCCGCACCATAGATGGCCAAAAGATTGCTCGCATTGAAACCACCGACGAGTTGAGTAAACATCTCTGTGCCGTTTACCTTGAGCAACATACCATCGAAATGGCTCTCCATGATGACACCCTTGAAGTCGGCATCGTGTTTCAAGGCATAGCTTAACTTGCGAGCCCGCGTGTTTTGCAGCATGAACGCACCGTTTTTGTCGTCCAAGTTGGTCAAGGCGAATGCGGACTGCGGCAAACCGTCGAAGAACTTCTTCTTGGCGTTGCGATAGTTGGCCATGGTCTTGTGGTAATCCAAGTGGTCATGCGTCAAGTTGGTGAAGATGCCACCAGCGAAATGCAATCCTGCGATGCGGTCTTGCGCAACACTGTGGGAGCTCACCTCCATAAAAGCGAATTCACAGCCCTTGTCAACCATCTGCTGCAACAAGGTGTTCAGCTCGATAGGATCAGGAGTCGTGTGCGTTGAAGGAACGACCTCACGGTTGACAATGTTCTCAATCGTCGAGAGCAAACCGCAACTATAGCCCGCTTCAGTGAAAAGCCTATATAATAAGGTGGCGATGGTGGTCTTGCCGTTGGTACCTGTCACGCCCACCAACTTCAGTTTCTCCGATGGATTGCCGAAGAAATTGGAGGCACCGACGCCCAACACATAAGCCGAGTTGTCCACCTTTACATAGGTGACATTTTCTGTTTTCTTGCGGGGCAGTTTCTCACACACAATCACCGAAGCACCCTTTTCGATGGCACCATCGATGTAATCATGTCCGTCAACCTGCGTGCCTTTGACCGCAAAAAACAAGGTGCCTTGACTAACCTTACGGGAATCGAAAGTGATGTCGACAACATCAACATCTTTCTCTCCAACGATTTCCAAAAGGTTGCAATTCGTCAATATGTCTTTGAGTTTCATCATTTTTCAAGTTTTAAGTGCATTGTGCTATTGGCTTTGACGGTATCGCCTGCATGCAACGACTGTTCCTTGACGATACCTTGACCCGTGAATTCAGTGCCGATGCCCATGTTCTCAAGGAGATAAACGGCATCGGTGATATCCATGCCAACAACATTGGGCACAACATTGTTGGTAAGTTGGGCTTCACGCATAGTGATTTGTCCACTCTCGTTACTCTCCACCGTCACCCAGTCGCCGTTGATGGCATAGTCACTGTAGTTTCTGGCAATGCCTTTAAGGTACTGCGACTCCTTGTCGTGACGCACAATGACAGGTCCCTTAGCTTTATCCGCTTTCATCACGACGCTGTCATCTTCCATGATTCCGATACGCGTGGCATACACCTTTTCGGCAATCTCCCTGAAACCTGGTGCCGAAACGCCACCAGCAGCCCATTTGGCGCCACGGGCGCGGCTCACCATGATGATGCAACTGTAGCGCGGCTTGTCGGTGGGGAAATAGCCTACAAAAGTGGTGTTGTACAACTTTCTGCCAATGCCTGGTTCGTGGTAAGCATAGCCTTGAACCTTGTCGTAATACTGTGCAGTACCAGTCTTGCCTGCAACACCCACAACACAACCAGCAAACTGACGCTTGGCCGTGCCTCTAATCACCACACCTTCCAGCATGGTCTGTATTTTCTCTATGGCCTCTGGTGAAGCAATATGCTCATTGAGCACGATGGGATCAAATTTCTCCACGGTTTGTTCGCCACGACGGATCTCAGTGACGAATTGAGGCTTCATCATGCGACCTCCATTGGCGATGGCATTATAAAGCATCAAGAGTTGCATCGGTGTGACATTCACTTCGTATCCGATGGACATCCATGGCAAGGACACATTCGACCAAAGCTTGCGGCCATCCTTAGTCTTGTCATTCGGGTGCTTGATGACAGGCTGAGCCTCTCCCGTGATGCCCGTACCGATTTTCTTGTTCAGGCCCAAAGCATACAGACCATCGACATATCTATCGGGATGCGCGGCAAAGTTTTTGGTGACCAACACCGCAGTGCCTTTGTTCGATGACTGTTCAATGACCTCTTGAACGGTGCAGATGCCACCTTTGGCAAAACTATGGTCATCCTTCATCGTGCGATTCGAGAACTTGATGGGGCCCGTGCCGATGTTCACCTTATCGCTGAGGCTCATGTTTTCGTTGTTGTTGAGCAGCACGACCATCGAAGCAATCTTGAATACTGATCCCGGCTCGTAGCGCTCAGTCAAAGCCACATTGTACAGCTCCTCATATTTACCCGTCTCATGGTTGAGGCTCAAGTTGGCCAAGGCTTTGACATAACCCGTCTCCACATCCATCAGGATGGCACAACCTTGTTCAGCCTTGTTGACGGTCAAAGTGTTGTTGAGCGCACTCTCCACAATATCCTGCAACTTGATGTCGAAGGTAGTGATGACATCGTCGCCGTTTTGTGCATCGGTGTTGTCTTCTGAGTCGACGGGAATCCAACCTCCATGGTGAATCCTGCGCACCAATTGTCTGCCATTTTGCCCTCTTAGGTAGTCATTGTAAGCGCCCTCAAGACCGAAAAAGTAGCCCTTCTTCTCGTTGGCCATGCCAAGCATAAGGCTAGCCAAATTCTTGTAGGGGTGTTCACGCCTAATCTTCTTTTCAACGATGATGCCACCTTTGTAGATGCCACGGTTGAAGATGACAAAGCTCTGCATCTTGCGCAGTTCCGCTTGGGTGATGTTCAGTGCTATCTTGTAGTGGCGGTTCTTTTTGGCCTTGCCTTCGGCAAAGAAAGCCTTCCATTGGGCAGCATTACGCTTGGGAAGCAACTCTGCCATCTGTACGCAAAGCGAATCGATGTTTTCGGCCAAAACAACCGAGTCAACTGCCTTGTAATCGAAAAAGACATCATAGAGCGGGATGGTGGTTGCCATCAGTTGCCCGTCTGAAGAAAAGATGTTACCGCGTGACGCTTCCAAAGTGTCGACACGGTATTCACGCTGCTCGGCGAGTTTCACCAGTTCCTTATTGTCCTTGGTCTGCACCACGATGATCTTCGCGATGATGGCGATGCCAAAGACGAGGACGAGGAAATAAACCAGGTAGGTCTTCCAAAGCGTATCGGTTTTCGGATCAATCATGGCTCCTCTTTCTTTTCGGGTTCGACATTCATGTTGATGCGCTTCAGAGGCTCGGTGGCTTCCTTCAGCCCTGTGCCTTGCAGTCTTTTGACCAGCACCGATTGTTTTGAGGCCTCCATAATGGCTGACTTCACCTGTATGTATTCCACCTGCAAATCGTTGAGGTGCTTGTTGGCCTTGACCAGCTCGCGGTTCTTCTCCTCGGCGATATAGGTATTGGTGATGATGACCATCAACAAGATGGTGACATACGCAAGGAAGAGAAACTGCTTGGTGAATTTCTCCCTTACGAGGAAAGTGCCGCCCAGGACCGACATCACTCTCTTACTGCTCTTCTTTTTCTTTGTCTCTTTCTGTTCTTTCATGTCGTTATTTCCTTTCCGCGATTCTGAGTTTGGCGCTGCGTGCCCGGTTGTTGTTTTCCATCTCCTCGTCGGAGGGAACGATGGGTTTGCGCGTAATAATAGTATAAGGTGTCAACAGGTTGCCATAGAAGTCTTTTTCCTCCTTGCCTTCGGCATTGCCGGTCTTCATGAAGTTCTTCACAAGACGGTCTTCCAACGAATGGTACGACATCACCACAAGACGGCCACCCTGCTTCAAAACATCTGGGCACTGTGTGAGGAAAGCACTGAGTGCTTCAAGCTCTTGGTTCACCTCAATGCGCAGGGCTTGGAAGAGTTGGGCGAGCACCTTGTTTTCCTTGCCGCGTGGGAGGCGACGCTGCACCGCTGCTTTCAGTTGCTCTGTGGTCTCGATGGGCTCAGCCTCGCGTGCCATGATGATGTCGGAGGCCATGAGTTGAGGCTGTTGCATCTCACCGTAGAGGCGAAAGATGCGCGTCAGGTCGGCATGGTCGTATGTGTTCACCACGGTGGCGGCGTCGTTGGGGGTCATCTGGCTCATGCGCATGTCCAAAGGACCGTCGAAGCGGGTCGAGAAGCCTTTCTCAGGTGTGTCGAATTGGTGCGAAGAAACACCCAAGTCGGCGATGATACCATCGATCTGACGTCCGCCATTATAGAGCTGGATAAAGTTCTTGAAATACTTGAAGTTTTGGGGAATGAAGGTGAAGCGCTCGTCGTCGAAGGCATTGGCTTCGGCATCCTCGTCCTGGTCGAAAGCATAGAGGTGACCCGTCGTCAACCTTTCAAGGATGGCGCGCGAATGGCCGCCACCGCCAAAGGTAACGTCGGCGTAGATGCCCTCGGGGTTGATGTTCAAGCCCTCGATGCACTCTTTCAACATGACCGGATCGTGATACATGTTTACCCTCCCTATTTGATGTTTTCGCCAAGCAGGTTGAAGAACTCCTCGTCGTCAAGCTCGTCGATGGACTGTTCGTAGAGGTTCTTGTCCCAGATTTCCATCTTCGTCGTGACCGAAGTGATGACAAGGTCTTTCACGAGCGCACCTTTTTCGATGAGGTCCTTGGGAATCTGCAGTCTGCCACTGCCGTCGAGTCGCACAAAGCGAGCTCCAGCATTGTATTTGCGCAACACCGCTTCCTGCTTCGCCTTGAATTGGCTGAATGCAGCACGCAGCTGATCTTGCACCTCGTCCCAGTCTTTTCTCGTGTAGAGTTCAAGGCAGGTGGCATGAAGTCCAGGACGAAGGACGAAGCCTTCCTCCACTTGACTTCCCAATTGCTCCTTGAATTCGCTAGGCACCAAAAGACGGCCTTTCGAATCCAATTTGCAGTTATAATGTCCTACCAAGTAACTCATTGTCGTTTGTCATCAATTTTCCAGCTGCAAAGATATACACTTTTTCCCACTTACAAACACTTTTCTACACAAATTCAATACAAGTTATCAACAAAATTTGTTCATAACTTTGTTTATATCTTGTTGAAATCTTGTTAATTTTTTAGAGTTCAAAGCAATATTTTTCAACAAAAACAATGGATTTCGGCTTTTTTTGTTACTTTTGCAAAATAGTTGAGAAAAACACCGCACTTATGGACATCAAAAAAGCCGAATTCCTGATGAGCAACACTCGCTTTGAGTTTTTGCCGAACGACAACATTCCCGAATACGCCTTCATTGGCCGCTCCAATGTGGGCAAATCGTCGCTGATCAACATGTTGGTGCAACGCAAGGGTTTAGCCAAGACCTCATCGGTGCCCGGAAAAACGGTGGCCATCAACCATTTCATCGTCAACGACGCATGGTATCTCGTCGACCTGCCGGGCTATGGCTATGCGCAGCATTCGAAGAAGACTCGCGAGCAATGGCGCGTGATGATCAACAACTACATCAGTCGCCGCCGCAATCTGGTGTGCACTTTCGTCTTGGTCGACTCGCGCATCGAGCCGCAAAACAACGATTTGGGCTTTGTAGAATGGTTGGGCGAAAACCAAATGCCTTTCTGCATCGTGTTCACCAAAGCCGACAAGGTCTCAAAAGCAGAGCTCGAAAGGAATGTGGAAGCCTTCAAGGCGAAACTTTTGGAAGAGTGGGAAGAGTTGCCTCCCATCTTTATCACTTCAGCGGAGAAGAAGACTGGCCGCGACGACATTCTCAATTACATTGAACAGCAAAACAACGAAATCGCTGATTTAATGAACAAAAACTGAACAACTTAAATCATCAAATACTAAACCCTTAAATCTAAAATCACTATGTGGGGAATCATTGTATCTATCTTCATCGGAGCACTGGCAGGTTTCATTGCCGGTAAAATCATGAAAAAAGGCTTTGGCCTTTTGATTAGTATCATCGTCGGTTTGGTCGGTGGTGTCCTAGGCAGCTGGATTTTCAGCAAACTTGGTCTGACAGTAAGTGACACTTTCTGGGGCCAGTTGCTGGTCGGAACAGCGGGTGCCGTTGTGCTACTCCTTATCCTTTCCCTGTTCAAGAGAAAATAAGAGAATACTTGAGTAAAAGTAACGGAGTCAGACTATTCTGGCTCCGTTTTTTTGCCACCTGAAAAGACAAAAAAAGTAGCCTTGTCATCTCGACAAGGCTACACAAAAAAATTAATACAAATGAATCTGATGATGCGTCATCTTAAGAGACGCATTTTTCAATATCTATTGGATAGATTATTTCTCATTTTTGTGGCGTTTCCCTAACAGGTAGGCGCCAGCCAAGCCAGCTAACAGCACCGCGCCACTACCCACGGGAGCATACCAGTCCTCACCTGAGTTATAAGTGCCAGGCAGGTCGACGCCGAGGTGTGTAGAGCCGACGCGGTTATTTTGGAGATCTTCATCCGACATGAAAATCTGCGCCATGGCAGGAATGCTGGACAACATCAGTGCAATTACGATTGTTACTATCTTCTTTTTCATTGTATGGTGTGTTTTTATTATTCGTTGTTTACTAATATTACTTACTTATTTTATTTCACCACAATCTTTTGAACCATCGTATTATTGCTGTCAGCAATGCGCATCAGATAGACGCCTTGTGACAATCCATTGAGGTTGACGCGGTTTTGTTCGTTGCTCAGCGTAGTGCTGTAAACAGTACGGCCCATCATGTCAGTCACAGTGAGTGTCCCCTGACCCTCGACAATCCATTCCGAACCATCGAAGTAGGCGAAGCTCTCGGAAGCCGTATCCATATCCTCATCAATACCAGTGAACCTACCGAAGATCACTTTGAAGCGTGACTTGTAGTGGTCGACATTGCCCTCGAAGGTATAGCTATCGTTGGCCAACATATCGGTGGTCACACCGGTGATGTTATCAACGAGGGTGAGGCTTGAGAAGTTGGCGTTGGCTGTGTTCCAACTGAGGGTGAAGGTGCCGTTTTCCTTGGCCTCAAAGTACAAAGGTTGAGAGCCCATGGTCAAGTCACGGAAGAGGATAGCGTAGTCTTCGCTGTCGTGTCTGAGGTAGAGGAAGCTATTGGAGGTACCTACGAAAAGCTTCTTGGCACCATCGTTCTCCGGGCGTCCCACCTCAAGCACGGCAATCTCCTTGTTGCCATTTTCATCGCTCATGATAAAGTTGATCAAGGGATAATTGTTTTGCTCTCCACGGAAACCCTCAAAGCCCTCTCCAGGATCGTTGGTACGCATGTAGTTGTTAAAGATGACATCGTCGCTGTCCATCACTTGGATAAAGAAGCCCTGATGCATATTGAGATAACGCGTGCCTTCGGCATAGGAGCACTTTGACGATTCGCTCTTGTATTGCCTCCAGGCGTCAATTGCAGGATCATAGACAGCAAAGGTGTTAGCTACGGCGCTGTTGCCCATGAGGTTACTATTGTATTGCACAAAGACATCAAAGTCCAAATAGCTCTGATAGGGGTTGCCAAGCAAATTATATCCTTGACGTTTGGTCCATGCGATATCTGGTGTGCAAGTGACGGGAATGGTGATATCGCCGTTACCCAACACGCCACGGTTTTGAACAAACTGGCCATTTCTATTATAGTCCTCATAAGTCGACATGTCGATAGATGCCAGATAACCCTTACCTTGAATGAACTGAGTCTCATTAGTGTAAGGAATGTTCAATGAATAATTGTCCATATGCCAGTGGCTAAGGGAATTACGCTTGAAGTTAATCCAGTGGTACTGCTTTTCATAGAAGCTATAGAAGTCCACACGTCTATAACTAATCAAGTCAATGGGGAAGAAGGCATGATCCTCATCGCTCTGTTGGAGAGTGAAAGTACAAGGATTCGGAGCCCAGCTGTGCGGGATTTGACCTTCTTCACCATAAGACCAACCGAATTGGCTGTTGGCCAACGAGGAGCTGATGAGATGCCAACGTTCCTTGCCATCGGGTTGGTAACTCTTTAAGGTCTGGCCTGTGTAGGCGTCAATTTCAGCTGAAGTGCTTTGCAACAGAGAGATGTCCTCATCAATGTAAACCATGGTGCCAGCAGCTGTGGAAGTGCCTCTACTCGTATTTTCGTTAACGAAAAGGTTGATGGTACCACCGTAGAGGAAGTCGCTTTGGGGCTTGTTGACAGTTTGGCTGACATGATAATCGTGCGAACTAGTTCCAATGTATCCGCTTCCCTCATTAGGCAAGGCTGTGTTCACATTCATGGCACCCGTGTTGTGACGGTCGAGCATCTCATCCAAAGTATGACCATAGTCGATGGTGATGCCATCAGTAGAGGCTAAGCAGGTGTAACCATCAAGTTGCAACACAGGATAGTCGTCGTTGATATCACCCGAGCCATGAGCATAGTCATAATTGCCAGCCGTGGTGCGCTTCCACAAGGAGCCATTGCCGCGATTTTCATTCAACTTCATCAGCAAAGATGAACCAGTGTAAACCGGATAACCACTTTCAGTACTCCAAGAACCCATCGTCATATTGTCATTGGTGAAATAGTTGTAATAGGCGGGAGAAACAGTGATCGTGTATGGATTCATAGCACCATTGTCAGGAACGGTGGTGTTTGTTGGTACCAGCACAGGCGCTTGAGTTGCGGAAGGACGTGAATAGGTTTCGAGTTCAGGTGTATAGCAATTAGTGATTGTACCGCTGTTGCTGCCGAATACCATTCCGAAAGCAGCCTTGTCGAGATTGGAGTTGTAGCGTTCGAAGCGCACATAGCAGTTATCGATGGTACCCGAGTTGATACCGGCAAGACCACCGACAGGTTTCTGGAGGCTGCCGGTCTCGTCGAGGTAATTGTACACACCATTGGTGAAGCTGTTCGTGAAGCTACTACCCGTGCGATTTTCACCCACACCACCACCTAAGGTATAGGCTGTCAGCGTAGCCATTGCCATGGAGGAATGGATGGTACCGCCGTCGCGATTGAGGCCGACCAAGCCACCATAGATCAATGCCACATCACCAGGAGCATCATTGTTGCAGGTAATTCTGCCAGCTGCTTCGCAGTTGTAGATCAGACCGCCCGTCAGGGTATCAGCGAGGATACCATGATGGATGAAATGAGCGTTGTGGTGTTTACCACGGAAATCGGCATCCAAGATAAAGACATCATGGACTGTGCCTGAAACGTTGGAGAACATACCCGGGAAGACCACCATCTGGTTTTGTTCGCCCGAAGCTGTCTTGAACACTTTGTCGGCATTGTTCTTCAAACCGGTAATGACATGGCCGTTGCCGTCGAATGTACCCTCATAAGCCAACTTAACGGTAGGAACAGTAACCGGATGGCCTTGGGCATCAAGTACTGGTTCGCCAGTCGCAGGATCAATTAAGTAAGCCGGATCACCATTGGCATCCACAAACTGGTTTTGATCATTGCACTGATAACCTGCACCGATGGGCACCCAATTGTGGGCACTCATGTCGATATCAGCAGTCAATTTACCATTAAGACTTGGATGAGAGGCGACGGTATTGTTTTCATGGTAGAAAACACGTCCGTTCACTTCGCTGATGAACCAAGCCAGTTCCTCGGGTGTGCCGATTTCAACGAAATCATCCTCGCCAAGATCATCGACATCAGGGAAAGTTGATGGTTTTTCTGTAACCACTTCGGTCCAAACATCGCCCAACACATTGGTAATGGGGCGTTCGAAGGAATAGGCCACTTGTGAGCCGTCGGGAAGCACAAATGTCAATGGGCCGTTGGTTTCGATACCATCACCCCAAACGCCTGCTTCAACCTCTAACGGAATGGCGATGACCAGCTTACGACCACGAGGCTGCTCATGACCTTGTTGGCCTTCCAAACCGCAATACATCTCCTTGAAATTGAAGCCCGAGATACGCATGTATTTAGTGGGTGTAGTGGAATAGATAGGATTATTGTTAGCGTCTACGACCAAATTGCCATTCTCGTCATAGTTGACAAACTTGACGACCGTAGAAGGCAGGCGGTTCTCAGTGCCACCGACAACTACACCATCAGCATTAAGGGTGAGGGTACCCGTATTGAGGGTATCGGCAAATTGGAAGTTCGTAACATTTCCTTGATTGTCAAATTCAGCATAGGTACATTTAGGAGCCCAAACCTTGATAGAAGAAGCATCTGTGCCTTCGGGCAAGGTGAAATTGGCCGAAACCTGGTCTTGGATAACCGTAGCTGCTGACATCTCAAGCGGCTGGGCACCGCTCTGGCTGGCAAGATTGGTGAAGATGGCATTCAAGTCATCAGGATTGCCGGCAGCGAAATACTTAGGTGACCAAGTGTAAGTCTCTCCCGTTTCCGGATCTGTGATATCATGTTCAACAAATCGGTTGGCCACATTGGCAGCGTTAGTGGTTTCATCCAACCAACTCGCAGCCATAGGAGTAACTGTACCATCATAGTTACTTGAAATCATATGCATCAAGCCGTTGGCAGCTGCATAAGCTGAGCCTTCTCCACTAGCCAAAGTTTGAGGTTCCCAATAGTAATAACCACTGGTTTGCTTTCTCGTTGTAACATAAGCATTTGCAGGATTAGCTCCATCAAAAACACCCACACTGAAAACAGTGGCACCTATACCTTTCAATAGATTAGCTTGGGTAACGGCAGCATCTGCAGTAGTCTGAGCAATATACCTAGGATTATTACCATTTCTTCCTTGGGCAAAACGCTCTCCTCCAGAAGTTGTAGAAGGGAATTGAAGTCCTGGATAACCATCAGTGAAGAAAATGACAATCTTTCCACGTTCCTGGGTGCTTCCGTCAGGAGCAATAAATGTTGTTTCCGTTCTATTACTGAGCACTCCATTTGCCATCTCCAGACCATACTGCATACAAGTACCACCTTCAGCGGCCAAACGACCAATTGCCGTAGTAAGACGGGTATTGAGACTACCATTATTATTGACTACTACAAGAGCATCTCTGTAATTATTTTGGGTAAGAATACAATTGCCGCTAGAGTAGCTACCATAGGCTTGTACATTTTGGGTTGTAAGCAGTTCTGTGTTTGTCCAAGTCCAAGTGGTGGATCCCCAGCTAGTAGAACTATAACCAGAAGCGAATCCCACAATGGCAATCTTGTGGTCGACACCATTAGCAGCAGCATCTGCCTGTACATTATTACAGAATGTAGTCACAGCATCTTTAAGTGCTTGAAGGCGGCTCGTTCCGCTGCTCATATTATCAGCCATAGAGCCTGACTGGTCCACCACCAGAACGATATCGTTAGGGACAGACGAAATAGAGGTGATGGAGGAACCCGTCACATAGGTTTCCAGAATCACCTTTCCTTTGGTTCCATCATCACTGGTAGGAACCCATTGTTTGCTCATCACCAAACCACTTGGGATTTCCGAGGAAATGGATTGGGCAAAAGCATACCAATTACCAAAGCCAAAAAGGAACATCCCTATCAAAAAGATATTCCGCAAGGCTTGAACGCGTTTGCCGAGGGTCTTTTTGCCCTCTCTTCTCTTCAATTTGTTGTAATTTTTCATTTTCATTTAACTATAATTTGATAATTTGTTCAATTACAATATTTTACAAACATAGCATAATTATTCTATCCCACTTTTTATGGTGTTGCAAAAATACTACTTTTTTTCTTTCCTACAACTTTATTTAATATAAAAATAATAAACAACTTTTGTTGATATTGTATATTATTGGTTTATAAATATTTAGCAATACGATAAAAAAAGAAAGAATCTTTTTTCAACGCACCAGCGTGATATTTCCCTAAAAGTGCATCTACTCCTTCTCAGTCAGGCTTTGATTGTTAAAAACAAAAACAGAATTGAAAAACAAAATAATTATCTGAAGTACACTCGAGTAATTCCCGTCCCACCCGTCTCCAGCGAGGCATCGCAGAAATGTTCCACCTCACGGATATGGCTGAGTTTCTCACGAATGAGCTTGCGCAGGATGCCGTTACCCTTGCCGTGAAGGATACTCACTTCCTTAATGCTCAACAGTTTTGCTTCATCCAAATACTTATCCACGATATCCAAGGCTTCTTCGGCGCGTTTGCCACGCACATCAAGAGTGAGTTCAAAATGCTCTGCTTTCTCGCTGAGGTCCTCAGCGATGCCGTTCTGCCAGCGCCGCTGGGTCTTGCGGGCTTCGGCGCGGCTCACCTTGCGGAGCTTGTCGGGGCTGGTGCGCAGACGGATATTGTCAAAAAGAATGGTGGCATCGGTGTCACTGATGGCCAAAATCTCACCCACCACCTGCATCTCCTCGATGCAGACGGTGTCGCCCACCTTGAGCACCACCTCGGCCTCTTCTTTCTTTTTCTCTTCTGCTACTTCCTTGGCTTTTTGAGCGATCTCCTGCTTGGTCTTTTCAAGGTTCTGACGGATTTCCTTGGTCTTGGTCTTTTCGGCCTGTGCCTCCTTGATTTCCTTGATGGTGCGCTCTATCTGGCTGTTGGCTTTCCGAATCAGTTCCTGCGCCTCGGCGGCAGCATCGCGGAGGTATTGCTTTTTCTTCCCTTCAAGTTCGGCGAGAAGACCTTTGTATTTTTCAACCACTTCAGTCAATAGTTGGTCGGCGATGCGCAGGTCTTGTTCCTTCTTGCGGATAGCTTTCTTGTCGACTTCAAGTTGTTGCAATTGTTTCTCGAACTTCAGGTGCTGGTCGCCCGTAATATTGGCTGCGTCGTCAAGAATCTGTTTTGGGAAGCCGATTTTCTTGGCAATCTCGAAAGCGAAGGATGAGCCAGGCTTGCCCGTCATCATGATGTACATGGGCTGCATGAACCTCGTGTCGAACAGCATAGCACCATTGACGATTCCCTCATGGTTGTCAGCCAAAAGTTTGAGATTGGCATAGTGTGTAGTGACCATGCCAAAAGCCTGCTTTTTGTTGAGTTCCAAGAGGATGGCTTCGGCGATGGCTCCACCAAGTTGTGGCTCAGTGCCAGTGCCGAACTCATCGATGAGGAATAATGTCTTCCCGTCGGCCTGTTCCAGCAGAGCCTTCATATTAATAAGGTGTGAGCTGTAGGTAGACAGGTCGTCCAAAATCGACTGCTCATCGCCGATGTCAATGAAAAGGCTTTCAAACAAGCCGCACTGCGAATCAACACGCATGGGTGGCATGAGGCCGCATTGCAACATGTATTGAAGTAAGCCAGTGGTCTTCAGGCAGACCGACTTACCACCCGCATTGGGACCACTGATAACTAAAATGCGTTCCTTCTCGTTGAGTTGCAAATCCAAGGGAACGACTTGCTTGCCTTGGGCTTTCAGTTTCTGTTCCAATAAGGGATGGCGCGCTTGCTGCCAATTAATGCAAGGTGTATCCAGCAATTCGGGCTTCACGCCTCCGATTTCATTAGCCAGCAAAGCCTTGGCACGGATGAAGTCGAGTTCGCCCAAAAGGTTCCATGCCTTACGCAATTCGGAAAGATAAGGCCTTAACAGTCGGGTAAATGCAAGCAAAATGCGGTGAATCTCACGCCGTTCGGCATATTCCAGCTCCTTGATTTCGTTGGAGGTGTCGAAAATCTCTGCAGGCTCGATGTAGACAGTCTGTCCTGTGGCCGACTCATCGTGGATGAAACCTCGTATAGCGCGCTTGTCACCTGCCTTCACAGGGATGACCAACCTGCCATCGCGGACGGTAAGCTCTGATTTTTGGTCGACCCAGCCAGCGGTTTTGGCATCACTCATGATTTGTCGGATTCGCTTCTCGATGCCACCTTGCTTGCGGCGAATGCTCTGACGGATCTCCAATAGTTCAGTGGAAGCATTGTCAGGAATTTCGCCTTTATCGTCAACGAGGCGGTTGACCTCAGTGAAGATGATACGCTCGATGAAGATGTTCTCAATCAGTGACTTGATTCGTGGTGTAGCATCGGCACTTTCGGAGTGGCCATAGCGCAGGATGGCTTCAACGACATTCAGCGAAGGCTTGAGGGCGAAGAGATCCTCCACGCTGAGGCAAGTGCCTTCAATTTGTATTTGATGGAAAGCCTCGCGCAAGTCGTGGAAGTCGCGCATGGGGAAAGGCACACCGGTTTGCAGCAAACTGATGAATTCTTCGGTTTGCTCCAGACTCTTAAGTATGGAAACTCTGTCGGCAGTGAAAGCCATAGTCTCCACATGCTCCAGCCCCATCTGGCTGATGCAATGGTCAGAAAGCATTTGACGGACGCTGGCGAAACCGATTTTTTGTTCAAAATTAGTTGGGTAGATCACGGATAGGTTGTTTTTCTATGGTTATTTCATTGCATAATTACCCCAATCTTTCCAGGAAACATAATCGATTCCATTGATGGAGAGGGTTAAGTCGCCAAGGTAGAAAACTGCACCACGGCAGCCGTCGTTGCCACGAAGTGCGAGGTAGTCGCGCGTGTTTTTTGAGAGGTTTTGCTCGGCTTCGATAGTGCTTTTGATTTCGATGGCGAAGGTGTGTTTCCAGTCGGCGATGGTGTCCACCTCAAAGCCTTTTTGGTCGCGGTAGAAGGTCAAGTTGGGTTGCTTGCCCAAGTTCAGCCTGTTTTTAAGCATTTCAGCGATGGCAAAACTCTCTATGATGGCTCCTTTGTATTCGCTGAGAATCAGTTCCTCGACGGACTCAACGCGGAGCAAGTGGCAAAGCAGTCCCGAATCTATAAAATACAACTTGGGTGTTTTCACCAACGACTTGCCAAGGTTTTGGGTGTCTGGTTCTAATAAGTGGATGATGAAAGACGACTCCAGGATAGAGAGCCATTGTTTGACGGTTGGGGCCGAAACACCGATGCCACGAGCAATGCTGTCCATCGAGAGCATTTGTCCACTATAAGTGGCGCAGATTTGGATGAACTTCTTGAATACGGACAAGTTGCTATAGTTGATCTGACTCTCTACATCCAAATCAAGGTAGGTGTCTACATAGCTGTTGAACCAGTCATCGACCGTAAAGTGCTTGGCCGAATCATACAAAGGCGGATAGCATCCTTTGAAAATCATCTCATACACATTTGAACCCAACAGGTTGCCGTTTTTGAGCTCGCCGATGGAAAATGGGAGAAGTTTCAAAAAGGCGGCGCGACCCGCCAGCGAGTCGGTCATATTCTGCTTCAAGTTGAACTGGTTGGATCCTGTAAGAATAAACTTGCCTGGCGTGAAAGCGTTTTGGTCAATGTGGTATTTGACTGCATCAAAAATCTCTGGAACCTTTTGCGCCTCATCGATGATGGCGCCGTCGGGGAAGGCCAATAGGAAATCCGTTGGATTGGCAGCGGCCAACTCGCGGATGTTCTTGTCGTCGAACGAGATGTAACGTTTCTCGGGAAATGCCATCTTTGCGAGGGTCGTTTTTCCGCTTTGCCGCGGTCCTGTGATTCCAACTACAGCGAATTGCGAGGCGAGTCTTAATAAGGCATCTTTGGCAGTTCTCTCTATCATTCTTTCATTTTTTTTCATGAACCAGGCTGCAAAGATAGGAAAAATCTAAAGTTTTGATTGGAAAAATCTAAAGTTTTGATTGGAAAAATCTAAAGTTTTGATTTGCAAAGTGTAATATAATTCTCATAATCAGTTTGTTGTACGATTTTTTGTAATCTAAAAACAAGACCTCCGTGGAGAAGAAAATTCTTTTCCACGGAGGACAAATAAATTTGAAGCTCAATGAAAGATTACAGACTCAGCTCATACATATAGCCAGTGTATTGCAGCGAGCCGTCGAGGATGGGGAAGAAAAACTCGCTGTCGTGCTCCACATTCTTCAGCTTCAGGTTCTCCATGATGACGGTCTTGGTGCCGTCGTCGTTGGTGGTGACCTTCAAGGTGCCACTCTTAGCGATATAGCCTGTCTGGGGCTGGAAGGTCCAGAAGTCACCGTCGAGAGCCACATGGACGCATGGGAAGACTGGCAGATAAGGTGTGCCAATATAGCCGAGGTTATACTCGCCATCAACGACCTGACCGCCCAGATAGCTGACAATAAAGAACCGCTTGCGGTCGGACGACATGAACAGCATCGACTTCACATCGAGACCAAGCGAACTCAGTCCATTGAGTGCAGTGATACCTGCCAATCCAATGGGGCTTTCGATGTTTCCGATTTTGAACTTGTTGTCGACATCGAACTGATAAGGCGGCAGCGTACCGCTGAAGTTCAATGCCAACTGCATGGTTTGACCGTTGGCATTGGTGCCCATGCTTTGTGACAAAACGACCGTATAGGTGCCATTATTTTCAGTGACTGACAGCAAACCGTTCATCCAGTAGTAGGTGTCGCCATAGAACAAGGTGTCAGCGCCCATGATAAAGGGCAGCTCACCAAGGTTGAATTCGTGGAAGCCAACCACAGTGGGGACGGGATCCTTCGTGTTATTACCCATCGTGTAGGTACCGGGGACGATGTTGCCGTTGAAGATGATGGCAATACCTTCATTGTCGGCAGCGGTCATCTCCTTGGAAGCGAGGACAATGGCGTTCTTTTGCCCATACTTAATGGTCTTGGCAGTAACGATGTTATCGGTGTTATTGCCTACCGTCATGGCACCAGCTTGAACTTCGGGTGTCACATTGTTGTTGTTGCTGTTGTTGTCTTTGCAACTAGTGCTGATCATGGCCAAGCCACAGAGGAGCATCAAACTTAAAAATACTTTTCTCATGACAATTTTGGGTTTTAGTGTTGTCTTTGTTACATAACGAATAAATAACAGCAAAAATTGTGCCTAATGGCTGCGGGGCTGTCGTATTACGGCAGCCGTTATTGGAATTTGTCAACGGCTGCCACGATGTGACAGTCCTACAGCCAACCGTATTAAATATTCAGCTTCAGCTGTATCTCCTCCACCTGCCGTTTCAGTTCTTGAACGGTTTTGACAAGTTCTTCCTCGCGGAAACGGTTTTCGCGCTGTTCGGGCATCTCCGCACTAATGTAATGCACGAATTTCCACACCTCTTTGATGTCGGCAGCTGGCAAGTCGTATGGATGATAAAGCGGGTTGAGCGAACTAAGCGTGAGTTTACTTTCATGCTCAATTTTATTTTCCACGATTTTGAAGACAATACCATCGTCCTGCGTAAGCACAATGTAAGGCTGGCCGCTGCGAATGTAGGTCCAGTCGAGGACATATTCACCTGTAACATAAGAACCATCGGGAATGGGCAACATCGAGTCGCCGCTGATTTGGAAGGTGCGGTATTTGCGGTCACGCGAGAGGAAGGGCATGGTGAATGTCGGCAGCACCTTGATGTATTCGGGGTCGGCGAAGCCCGTGGCATAGCCCGCCTTAGCCTTTTCGGTCACGAGTTCGATGTTCTCGTCATTGTCGTTGTTGACCGTAGTGGCCAACACACGCAAATTACTGCCTTTCAGGTGCACATCGTAGCCGCGTTCCAGTTGCAGTAGTTGGCTTGGGCTGATGGTGCTCAAGTCTACTTTCACCAAAGTGTCAATGGCGATGCCGAAATATTTCGAGAAGGCAACCAAGGCTTCAAGGTTGGGCTCAGACACACCATTTTCATAGCCACTCAGCGTGGAACGCTTCATTTGCAGGGCAAAAGCCACATCGTCCTGCGTACGGTTACGATGCTTGCGCAAAAATTTTATGTTCGAATTGAAATACATGATATTGTGGAATTTAAAATTCAAAATTCAAGATTTAAAAATTTTCTCTGCTTTTTTATATGCTGTTTCAAATATAATGATTAGTTTTAAGGCGAAATTTTTGATTAAAAACTCGTCAAAAGTACGACTTTTTTGGAACATGCAAGCATTTTGGGCAAAAAAGGAGGAAATTTTATGGAAAGGACGATTTTGCATTTGGATTTGGACACCTTTTTCGTTTCGGTGGAACGGTTGGTGAACCCATCGCTGGAAGGCAAGCCCGTCATCGTGGGCGGCATGTCGGACCGCGGCGTGGTGTCGACATGCAGTTATGAGGCAAGAAAGTTTGGCGTACACTCGGCCATGCCCATGCGCATGGCACGACAGCTTTGCGGGCAGGCCGTGTTCATCCGTGGCGACATGGAACTCTACAGCCGCTATTCGCGCCTGGTGACCAACATCATCGCCGACAGCGCGCCCGTCTACGAGAAGATGTCCATCGATGAGCATTACTTAGACTTGACGGGAATGGACCGTTTCCACGACTGTCAGCTGTGGTCGCATGAACTTCGGCAAAAGATCATCAAGGAGACAGGCCTCCCGATTTCGTTTGGGCTATCGGAAAACAAGACCGTCGCAAAAATTGCCACAGGGCAAGCCAAGCCCAACGGCGAGTTAGAGGTGCCTACACCTTATATTAATATGTTCCTCGACCCGCTGCCAGTGCAGAAAATCCCGATGGTGGGCGAAAAGACCTATGCCCTACTCCGTTCGATGGGTGTGGAGAAAATTGGCACTTTGCGCCGACTGCCACCTTTGGCCATGGAACGCGCCATGGGCAAGCACGGCCTCGACATTTGGAAGAAGGCCAACGGGCAAGACAGCACGCCCGTGTGCCCTTACCAAGAACGGAAATCCATCAGCAAGGAACGCACTTTCGAACAAGACACCATTGATGTGACGAACATCAAGCAATGCCTTGCGCGGATGGTAGAGAGCCTCGGTTTCGACCTGCGCTCGCAACACAAGCTGACGGGCTGCGTGACGGTGAAAATCCGCTATTCCAACTTCGACACACACGACATGCAGCAACGCATCCCCTACACTGCCTTCGACCATGTGCTGCGCGAAACAGTGAACGGCATCTTCGACCGCCTCTACAATCGAAGGATGATGATACGGCTTGTAGGTGTACGCCTCAGCGAACTAGTCAGCGGGGCACCGCAACTGGCCTTGTTTGACGATAACACCGAGCTGACAAACCTCTATTCCGCCATGGACAAAATCAAAATGCGGTTTGGGGAACAAATCATACATCGGGCTGCGGGATGATATTTTTTGTTTTATTAAATAGAAATTTATAAATTTGCAGCGTTTTTTAAGTTTGAATTTAATAAAATCACCATGGCTATAGCAAGAAACATTTTAAAACAAGTGCTTCTCGATAATCAAAAAGACATAGAGAAATATAATGTCTTTCCTCGCAATTACGACCTCGACAGCTTCCCGTTGCAGGTGTTTGTGGGGGTAAGACGCTCAGGCAAGTCGTTTCTCCTGTTTCAGAAGATAAGGCAGATGCTCGATGAAGGGCATCACTGGGACGAGATGCTCTATCTTGACTTTGAGGATAGTCGTCTTGAAGGCTTTGCGGCAGAGGATTTCAATCTCATCCTCGAATGTCATCAGGAGATGTATGGCAAGCGACCCATGCTGTTTCTTGATGAAACACAAAACATTGAAGGATGGCAAAAGTTCGCCCGCAATCTTGCCGATAAGAAATACAGCGTATTCATTACTGGTAGCAATGCCAAAATGTTGTCCAAGGAAATCATGGCCGAGCTTGGAGGGCGTTATCTACCAGTGGAGGTCTATCCATTCAGCTTTGCGGAATATCTTTCTTTCATACAAGTGCCATTCGATACGCTAGCATTGACGGCCACGGAGTCGAGGGCTAGATTCATGAAGGCATATAATGATTACTTCGTTTGGGGCGGACTTCCCGAGTCAATCCCTTTGCCCGTAAAAAGGCACTACCTTTCCAGTGTGTTCCAAAAGATATATCTCGGCGACATTGCACAACGCAACGGCATCTCCAATTCCCGACTGCTTCAGCTGATGGTCAAGAAAATGGCTGAAAGTGTCAAGCAGCCAGTGTCTTACAATCGCATTGCGAAAATTCTCTCCAGCATATCGGGCAAGATTAGTGTGCCTACCGTGGCGAGTTATATCGGTTATTCCGAAGATGCCTGGCTGTTGCTACGTTTAAGGAACATAGCCTCGGCATTTGCAGAAAAGGAAAGCGTTTGCAAATACTATTTCATCGACAATGGGATCCTTTCGTTACAACTGATGGATGGCGAAACCGACTTGTTGGAGAATCTAGTGGCGTTGTCTCTATTCCGGAAATACGGACACGACCTTGACAATGACCGTGTCTATTTTTATCATGCCAATGTCGAGGTTGATTTCTATGTGCCAGAGGATGAACTCGCCGTGCAAGTCGCCTATTCATTGGCCGATCCAGAAACAGCCGAACGAGAGATCGGTGCCATTACCAAACTCACCCACCTTTATCCTTGTCGCCGACGTATCATCGTAACCTACGACGAGGAAGGCACCCTGACTGACCAATACGGCAATATTGATGTGATTCCTTGTTGGAAGTGGCTGCTGAAAGACATCAAGTAGCCCCTCGGCATATTGGTTTTGTAAAGAAAGATTTCAATACTAACTTCCATTCCAAAAACTTTGATTAAATTTACGGCGAAATTTTTGATTAAAAACTAATCAAAGTAGTTTTGTTAATCGCCGTCCATTCATATAACAGCCTGTGCTACGGCACGATGCCGATTGCGGACTTGGTCACGAAGGCCGCCGCGATGGGCTATGTTGTCTTACCTTTGACCGACATCAACACGACGATGGGCGTTGCCGATTTCGTGGTGGAATGTCAAAGAAAAGGCATTCGGCCTGTCGTGGGCGTGGAGGTGCGCAACGGCAATGAGCTGCTCTATGTGGCCTTGGCAAAAAACAACGCAGGCTTCGCCGAACTGAACCGCTTTTTGACCCATCATAACCTCACTAAACAGCCTTTCCCCGAAATCGCACCCGATTGGGAACAGGTCTTTGTCATTTATCCCTTCGGGAAACGAAAGCAGAACTCGTTGAAAAATAATGAGTTTATCGGTGTTCGATTTTCCCAATTGACCAAATTGTACAACTGCGAATCCTTTGAGAAGCTGGTCGCCATGCAACCTGTCACCGTTGCCGAAGAAGGCGATTTTCAATTGCATCAGTGCATGAGAGCCATTGACGAGAATGTGCTGATTTCGCGATTGGAGCCAGCCGCTTGTGCCGCTCCCGACGAGATTCTTTTGCCTGCCGAAAGGCTAAAAACGACTTTTGCACTTTACCCACAACTCATTGAAAATGCAGAGCGTATCTTGAATGAATGCGAAATCAACTTGGATGCAGATGTGAAAAACAAACGCACATATACGGGCAATGTCTATGACGATCGGGAACTGTTACGCCAAAAAGCCTTTGAAGGAATGATTTATCGTTATGGGACGAGAAGCAAGAATGCCTACCGTCGTATCGAGAAGGAACTCGACATCATTGAGAAGATGGGCTTTTGCGCTTATTTTCTTATAGCCTGGGACATCGTGTGTTTCGCTATGAAGCAGGGCTTCTACCATGTCGGGCGAGGCAGCGGAGCCAATAGTGTAGTAGCTTATTGCCTGAAAATCACCGATGTGGATCCAATTGAATTGGACTTGTACTTTGAGCGTTTCCTGAACCCCAAGCGGAGCAGTCCTCCCGACTTTGACCTTGATTTTTCGTGGAAGGATAAGGACCAAGTCATCGCCTACATTTTCAATAAATACGGTAAGGAATATGTGGCATTGCTCGGCGCGACGGTCACTTTCCAAAGCAATTCGCTTTGTCGCGAACTGGGCAAAGTGTTCGGCCTGCCCAAAGGCGAAATCGACCTGATGGAACGCAACCCCGAGGCTTTCGCCCGACAGAGCGAAATTGGGCAGCAGATTCTGGCCATTGCCGAGCGCCTCCGCGACTTTCCGCGCCAGCGTTCCATCCACGCTGGTGGCGTGTTGATTACGGAAGAACCGATTACCAACTATGCCGCACTCGACCTGCCACCCAAGGGCTTTCCAACCACGCAATACGATATGTATTCCGCCGAAAAAGTTGGACTTATCAAAATTGACATCCTCAGCCAGCGCGGCATCGCCCATATTCGAGATGCCGTGGAGGTGGTGGAACGCAGTCGGGGAGTGCGCATTGACATTCACCAAATTAACGCATTAAAACAAGACGAACTGATTCGTCGCCAATTGCTTAAAGCCGAGACCTGCGGCTGTTTTTACATCGAGAGTCCGGCTATGCGCGGATTATTGCGCAAGTTGCGCTGCAGCGACTACAAAACTTTGGTCGCAGCCAGTTCCATCATCAGGCCAGGTGTGGCCAAATCGGGCATGATGCGCGAATACATCAACCGCTTCCATCATCCTGAAACTGTAGACTATAAGCATCCCGTTTTGAAAGAACTTTTGGCAGAGACTTACGGTGTGATGATTTACCAGGAAGATGTTTTGAAGGTCGGGCATTATTTTGCAGGCTTAGACTTGGCAGAGGCCGATGTGTTGCGCCGCATGATGGGTCACAAGATGCGTGACAAATCTGAATTTGAAGAGGTTACGAAACGCTTCTTCGACAATTGCAAAGCCAAGGGTTACCCTGATGACTTGGTGCGTGAGCTTTGGCGACAGATTGAGTCGTTTTCGGGGTATTCATTCTCCAAGGCGCACTCGGCCTCATACGCGGTGGAGAGTTACCAAAGCCTCTATCTGAAAAGCCATTATCCGCTTGAGTTTCAGGTGGCTGTGATTAACAATTTCGGTGGGTTCTACCAAACTTGGTTCTACTTCAACGAGGCGCGGCGCATGGGGGCAAAGATCCATCTGCCTTGCGTCAATCGCAGCGATTACCTCACCACTTTGAATGGTCGGACGATTTTCATGGGCTTTGTGCATTTGCAAGGCATTGAACAACAATTTGTAGAACGATTCGTTGCCGAGCGCAAGGCTCACGGGCCTTTCACCAGTTTGGAAAATTTCATTGCGCGTGTGCCGTTTTCGTTGGAACAACTCGTGTTGCTCATTCGTGGCGGTGCGTTCAGTTTCACGAAAAAAACTAAAGCTGAACTTCTATGGCAGGCGCATCTCAACAAAAGCGATGGCAAGAAAGAACAGCCCGAAACACTTTTTGAACTTGAGAACCAACACTTTGAGTTCCCGAGTTTTTCCGTCAATGCTTTGCAGAACGCTTACGATGAGATTGAACTATACGGTTTTCCTGTCTCTTTGACTTGGTTCGACTTGTTGAAGACCAAGTTCCGTGGTGAGTTGATGGCCTCTCAGATGCTGCATTTTGTAGGGAGTCATTACAGGATGTTAGGCAAATTGGTCACAGTGAAATATGTGCGTACCTGCAAAGGCGACACAATGGCGCTGGGCACCTTTGTCGATGTCACGGGTGAGGCTTTCGACACGGTGCATTTTCCACAAGTACTCAAAGCGTGGCCTTTTCAGGGCGACGGCGTGTATTTGCTTTTGGGCAAAGTTACCGAGGAATTTGGGCAACCATCGTTGGAAGTCGAAAAAATGGGAAGGTTGGAATATAAGGAATTAGGATAAGACAAGCTTATTTCAGTATGGCCAAAACCGTTTCCTTACCTGTCGTTTTGTCACCGATTTTCACTTTGATCTCGGCATCCAAGGGCAGGAAGACATCCACACGCGAGCCAAAGCGAATCATGCCCAGCTCCTCTCCTACTACGGCTTGGTCGCCAGGCTCCAAAGCGCAAACGATGCGGCGCGCCACAAAACCAGCAATCTGTCGTACCAGTATTTCTCGGCCTTTGGTGTCCTTCAGGATAATCGTATTGTGCTCGTTATCTGTCGATGACTTTGGGTTGAATGCCAGTAAGAACTTGCCGGGATGATATTTGTAGTAAGTCACCTCACCGTCGAACGGGAAGAAATTGATGTGGACATCATAAATCGACATGAAGATGGATAGTTGACGGCGTTTTTCATGGAAGTACTCGTCTTCCAGCACCTCCTCGTTGGCCGCCACAATACCGTCGGCAGGCGACAGCACGGCATTTTCCTCAATAGTTGTTTTCCGCCATATCGGGACACGGAAAAAGCGTACGGTCAAAATCAAAACCACAAGTTCAAACGCATACAAAAGGTAATGCCACACCGTTTGCGAAGGCCAAAGCCAGTTGACCAAAAAAACCGTTACCGCAATGACGGCAAGAGTGATGAGAATGGCGACCGTTCCTTCTTCGTGTAACCTTTTATGAATCTTCATAGCAACAGCAAATAAACGAAAATAAACGGTACGCTGAACATAATAGAGTCAAAACGGTCCAAAATTCCGCCATGGCCCGGTATCAGTTTACCAGAATCCTTCACTCCAGCCTGCCGTTTGAGCATCGATTCACACAGATCACCCAAGGTACCAAAAACGACAGCAATGGCGGCCAAGCCTATAGCATGAGGGATAGGAAACCATTGGGAATAATGGCAGAACACGATAAGCGAAACCATAGTGAATACCAATCCACCAATACTGCCTTCAATGGTTTTACCTGGTGAGATACGGGGAAAGAGCTTATGCCGACCAAGGAGTTTGCCAGTAAGGTAAGCAAAGATGTCATTGACCCACAGCAAGCAGAACACCAAAATAATAAGCTTTGGTCCTGCAAGCGTGCCAAAAAGGTCTTCGCGATACATGAAAAGCATCAATGAAGAGGGCAAGCTCAAGAAAGCGAGTGAGGCATAAAGGTAGGTGAATATAGGTTTTGCGTCATGCTTAACTGAAAACAAGGCGTAAAGGAAGGGCATCAACGCAATGAGCATCTCGAGAAGAAGCCAACGAGGGGTGATGACTTGTAGTGCTACCAAGGCAGGCAAGGCAAAAAAGCTGAGGGAAAGTGCTTCGCCAATGATGATGCCAGTTATTGAATTCATTTGCTGGAGTCGCGACATTTCGAAAGTGCCCACAGCAATGATAAACAGCAACAAGGCGGCCCACGACCAAGGTGAGACAAACACACATGCGAGGAGCACAATGCCCATCAGCAGACCTGAAATCGTACGAATCAATAGCTCTTTCATGACAATCGAAATGAATTGCAAAGATAGGAAAAAGAGTGAAAGGCGAGCAAAGCGATGGCATAAAAACAGATAAGCCCGCCAGCAGTGCTGACGGGCTTTCCGTTGTGGGTGGGCGGCGAACTACTTTCCCACGGTCTCCCGCAGTATCATCGTCGCG
>ONFF01000013.1 GCA_900317055.1 uncultured Bacteroidales bacterium
TCTCCAACTTCCATTATGAAATATGGTACTACCATTCTGTGATTTGATTATATCACCCTCCATGGGAACAAAATCTCCTAAAGCCGTTGGAATGTCCATTACAACCGCATTAGGATAACTAATCCAAGTATAGCCTGGCCGCAAGGTAATCGTAATTTCTTGTGCCTTAACACTCAAGCTTGCAACCATCATGGCAGACAAGCTCAATAATAAGATAAATACTTTCTTCATGACTATTATTTTTATTGATTATATTTCAGACCACAAAACTATAAAAAATCTCAATAATTTGCACCCTGACTATAAAAAATCTCAATAATTTGCACCCTGGTAGTATTTTATCAGCCCTTCAGCAGGCGCTTGCATAATCTCACCCGATTTAATGCCATAATCGGCAAGGCTTTCTTTCAGAATATCCTGGAAATGGAAAGCCACGGAGCCAACAAAACTAACTTTCAATGACTTGCACCCTTTGTAACGAAGGACAAAAGCTTCGATGAAGGCTTTGAAACAACCTTTCACCAAGCCTTGGATAAAGGGATGTGACTGGTTTTCTCCTGCGAACTTGGCAAAGGAGGCCAAATACTTTGAAGGCTGTCCCTCATGATACAACCGCTGAATGAAATCCTTCAATACCAAATGATACTCCATATCGAATTTCATCCTCAATTCCTCAGGCATGAAGCCGTAGAAATAGGCACGCACCACTTCCCTGCCGATGTGCATCCCACTGCCCTCGTCGCCGATGAGATAGCCTAAGGAAACGGCCTTATCCACAATACACTCTCCATCGTAAAGACATGAATTTGAGCCAGTCCCAAGGATACAGGCAATTCCTTTTTCATGGCCTAAGACGGCATGACAGGCGGCCATCAGATCATGGGTGACATGGATTTCCGCATCGGGAAATTGGTTTTGGAACACTTCTTTGATGGCTTGGCAATTCTGTTCGTTGCCACAGCCCGTGCCGTAATAATGGATGGAATGAATGTTGCCGTTGGGTAGAGACGCACCGCGGCACATCTCTACAAGGTCTTGCATGGGAGAATAATTCGGGTTGAAGCCCTTGGTCACAAAATGTGCCTTGACCTCATGGCCATCCATGAGAATCCATCCCATTTTGGTGGAGCCGGCATCGATGATTAATCTCATTCGCTTATGATTATATTATGGGGAATGACAATTCTTCCACCTAAATCCCTCATTGCGGTTCCACATTCGTGGAATGAGGTGACCCACAATCCCCAAACGTGAAAGACTCGTCTTCGCGCTTGAGGGATGGCGGATATTCCTCCGCCATGAGGGTAAAGGCTTATGTTTGTCTTTCCCATATTATTTTGTGCAAAATTAGTCATAATACACAAATAACGCATCAACAATCGGTTTTTTTAATAGTTTTGCAGCCCAAAACCAATAAAACAAAGCGAAATGAGAAAATGGCGCATTGAAGACTCCGAGGACCTTTACAATGTGAAAGGCTGGGGCGGAAGTTATTTTTCCATCAACGAAAAAGGCCACATGGTCGTGACACCCAAGGAAGGCTGTGCCTCGGTCGACCTGCCGGAACTGGTTGACGAGCTGTCACTTAGGGATGTTTCAGCTCCTATGCTGCTGCGTTTCCCCGACATCCTCGACGACCGCATCAACAAGATTGACTCCTGCTTCAAGGAGGCGGCCAAGGAATACGAGTTCCACGGCCAAAACTTCGTTGTGATGCCCATCAAGGTGAACCAAATGCGCCCCGTGGTCGAAGAAATCGTCAGCCATGGCAAGAAGTGCAACATAGGTCTGGAAGCCGGCTCAAAGCCCGAACTCCACGCCATCATCGCCCTCGGCACCGACTCCGACTCGCTCATTATTTGTAATGGCTACAAGGACGAAGAATTCATCGAACTCGCCCTACTTGCCCAAAAGATGGGGCGTAAGATCATCATCGTCATCGAGAAACTCAACGAACTGAAGATTACGGCCAAAATAGCCAAGCGTTTGAAAGTCACGCCGAACCTTGGTGTGCGCATCAAGTTGGCCAGCTCAGGCGCAGGCAAATGGGAAGAATCAGGTGGCGACGGCAGCAAGTTCGGCCTCACCTCTTCCGAGCTTTTGGAAGCCCTCGACTTCCTTGAAGAACACGACATGAAGGACTGCCTGAAATTGGTGCACTACCACATCGGCAGCCAGGTCAGCAAGATCAAGAAAATCAATGTGGCCTTACGTGAAGCAGCACAATTCTATGTGCAACTTTACAAGATGGGCTACCATATCGAATATGTGGACATGGGTGGCGGACTCGGCGTCGACTACGACGGCACCAGCTCCAGTAGCGCCAGCTCGGTCAACTACAGCATCCAAGAGTATGCTAATAACGCCATCTACACCATCGTAGATGCCTGTGACAAGAACGAACTACCCCACCCCAACGTCATTTGTGAATCGGGGCGCGCCCTAACGGCACATCACTCTGTGCTCATCTTCGAGGTGCTGGAAAAAACCTCTCTGCCCGAATGGGACGACGATGAAGAGCCTGAGGAAAGCGATCACGAACTCATCAAGGAACTTTATGATTCATGGGACGAGCTGACCAAGAGCTCTTCCTTGGAGATTTGGCATGATGCCCAAGAAATCCGTGAGGAAGCCCTCAACCTGTTCAGCCTCGGCCTGCTCGACCTCAAGTCGCGTGCCAAGATTGAGCGTCTGTTTTGGAGTATTGCCCGCGAAGTGAACCACATCGCCAACAGCCTGAAGCGTGTGCCCGAAGACTTTACTTCACTGCCGAAGCTCTTGGCCGACAAGTATTTCTGCAACTTCTCGCTGTTCCAATCGCTGCCCGACCTCTGGGCCATCGACCAGCTCTTCCCCATCATCCCCATCCAGCGTTTGGACGAAAACCCAACCCACCTCGCTACCTTGCAGGACATCACTTGCGACAGCGACGGCAAAATCACCAACTTTGTCGCCAAGTCGACGCAACACACCATTCCGCTGCACTCCTTCGGTGAGAAGGAGCACTATTATATTGGTGTGTTCCTCGTGGGTGCCTATCAAGAGATTTTGGGCGACCTCCACAACCTGTTTGGCGACACCAACGCGGTGCACATCTCGGTGGACGAGAAAGGCTATTACATCGACCAAGTCATCGATGGTGAAACCGTGGCCGATGTGCTAGAATATGTGCAGTACAGCCCAAAGAAACTCGTCCGCACGGTGGAGACCTGGGTCACAAAGTGCGTGAAGGAAGGCAAGATTTCGGTCGAGGAAGGCAAGGAGTTCTTGTCTAACTATCGGTCGGGACTATACGGATATACTTATTTGGAATAAAAACTTTATTTGCATAGATTCCCTTGGGAATGACATGCAAATAAAGTTTTTCTATAACCATTGACATAACAATGGCCGCTCCAACACTATGTTGAGGCGGCCATTGTCATAAGCCATAGTAATTAAGCGAACATTTTATCGATGATGTCCTTATACTTCGCGGTGATGACTTTACGCTTGGCCTTGAGCGTCGGGGTGAGCATGCCATTGTTGATGCTCCACTCATCGGCAAGCAGCACTTGCTTCTTGACCTTTTCGGTCTCGCCCAAGCCCTTGTTCAGCTCGTTGATTTCGGCAGCGTAACGCTTCAACACCTCAGGTTTTTGGATCATCTCCTCGTTGGTCGTGTAAGGGATGTTCTCCTCAGCACACCAGGCCTTCAGGTCGGTAAAGCTCGGGATGATGAGAGCACCGGCAAACTTCTGGTTCTCGCCCACCACCAAAATCTGTTCAATCAGCTTGGAGGAGGAGAACTTGGCTTCAATCATGTCGGGATTGATGTATTTGCCACCCGAAGTCTTGAAGAGACTCTTGATACGACCTGTTATCTTCAGGCGGTTGTATTGGTCAAACTCACCCATATCGCCCGTGTGGAACCAGCCATCCTCATCAATCACTTCCTTGGTGAGCTCAGGCTGCTTGTAGTAGCCCATCATTACATTGTGGCCGCGGCAAAGGATTTCACCATTTTCGGCAATCTTCACCTCGGTGCCTGGCAACGGCTGCCCCACATAACCTACTTCGCGCCCATGCGGGTTGCGGTTGCTGACGGCGATTACTGGAGAGGTTTCGGTCAAACCATAGCCTTCAAATACGGGCATCTTAATGGCCGAGAAGAAGCCTGCGATCTTCTGCGAGATGGCAGCCGCTCCAGACACGATGATGTCGAAATTGTCGGCGCCAATGCCCTGTCTGATTTTGGCGTATACTAACTTGTCGGCTATACCCAACTTCCAATCATAGAACCAGTGGCGGCTGACTGCGTCAATCTTGTAACGCTCGCCAAGGCGCACGGCCCAGAAGAAGATGCGTTTCTTGATGCCCTTCTGCTTTTTGCCCGACTGCAGGATGGCGTCGTAGAAGCGTTCCAAGACGCGCGGCACGGCGCACATCATCGTGGGATGCACCTCGCGCATGTCGTTGGCAATGGTACCCAAACTCTCGGCATAGTAGATAGACATGCCGCGATATTGGTAGCAGTAGTTCAGTGCGCGCTCGTAGGCATGACACACGGGCAGGAAACTGAAGGCCTTATTGGAAGTGTCGCTGATGGTGTAGTGGAAGTTCGGGAACTGGTTCATCAAGTTGTGGTGAGAGAGCATCACGCCCTTGGGTGTACCAGTGGTGCCAGAAGTATAGATAATGGTAGCACACTCCATCTCATCGACGCCAGCCTTACGGGCGGCCAACTCCTCAGCATGAGGATGTTCCTTGCCGAGTTGGAGCAACTGGTCGAAATAGGGATATTTCTCGCGGTCGACCATGGTATAGACCAACTTGACATTGGGCGCATCAGGCAAGATGTTGGTCACCTTGTTCATCACGCTAAGGCCATCGATGATGACCATCTTGGCATCGCAGTCGTGAAGGATGTAGCGGTAGTCCTCTTCGCTGATGGTAGGATAGACAGGAACCGTGATGGCACCCACTTGGCTGATGGCCATGTCGAGCATGTTCCATTCGGGACGGTTGGTCAAAATCATCGCAACCTTGTCGCCTTTCTCGATGCCTAACTCGATAAGGGCATAACTCAGCGTATCGGCATGTTCTTTATATGATGTAGAACTGTATTTCACCCATTGACCGTTCTTTTTCCCGGCAAGGGCTTCTTGTTGGTTGGGGTATTTCTCGACATAGTTGTCAAGAAGATCGAAAACTCTTTTTATTTCCATATCCTAAAAATTTCTCGTTTCAATTGGGGCACAAAGATATGGAATAATCCATATAACGCCAAATTTTTGAAAGAAAAGTATGGAATTTTTCAATCAAATGCAGAGGCATACCAAGGCAGCCAACACCATCAGCAAAGGAATAATCTTGCTGCGGATGTTCTTTTCTTTGAAGCCAAAGATGCCGTAGACAAACGACACGATGAGGCGTACGCCATAAAGGATGAGCGGGATAAGCACCACCACGGCGGCATCTTGCTTCAATCCAGTGAGATAGATGACATCAGCCACAGTGACGAATATCGCCATTGCCACGATGCCCCAGCGCCATTCGAAGGGTTGCTCTTTGCGTTTCGGCAGCCAGATGATGAGGAACAACACGGCCATCATGAGAAAGTCATAAATGGTGTACCACGCCTGTATGGTAGAGGGTGAAATACTCTCCTTGCTGAGCAGGAATTTGTCATAGACTCCACTCAGAGCCACGAGAACAGCCGAGCCCAGCAACATATAGACCCATTTGTTCGACTTGAATTGAATGCCTTCAAGTTTGCCCGATCGGTTCATAAAGTAGAACGAAATGATGGCCAAAACCACACCCGTGCCCTGCAACCAAGTCAGGCTTTCACGAAAAACGCAAAACATCAAAATAACAGTGATGGCGGGGCGCAGCTGGTTGACTGGACCCACTACGGTAATAGGCAGGTGCTTCATCGCCGAATAACTGAACATCCAAGAACAGAGAATAAGCGCTGTCTTACCCATAATGAGCAAATGCTGCCGCGCCGTTAGAGGCTCGATGTAAAGCTTTTGCATAAAGTCGCTATCGAAAATGAAAGGCTTGTAATGTGACAGCAGAACAAACGGCACAAACATGAGTCCGCTGATCATCGTGCTGTAGAATAGAACCGGAATGATGGCATTATTGACAACGGTCTGTTTCTTGAAGATGTCGTAAAAGCCTAACAGGAAGGCCGAAATCAAAGATAAGACTACCCACATGGTGTGATGGCTTTGAAATTTTTTGCAAAAGTAGTGAATTTTTTGAATGCGGAATGCAGAATGATGAATGCAGAATGATGAATATGAAATTGGGAATTTTATTTTTTGAATGTTGAATTTTAAATCTTTGAATCCTAAATTCTTCTTATTTTTGCACTATCTTAATGATTATTTCCGATGAACTGGAACGACCTCCTTTCCAACAAACGCTATGCACAGCCGCACAAGAGCCCCGACATCCGCAGCTCGTTTCAACGCGACTACGACCGCATTATCTTCAGCAGCCCTTTCCGTCGACTGGAAAACAAGACCCAAGTGTTTCCTTTGCCAGGGGCACAAATGGTCCACAACCGCTTGACCCACAGCCTCGAAGTAGCAAGCGTGGGGCGTTCCATTGCCTGTCGTACGGTCGAAAAATTGGCCAAGAAGCACCCTGAACTGAAAGAGCGTCAGTCCGACATTGAAACCATAGTAGCTACGGCCTGTCTGGCCCACGATCTGGGCAATCCACCCTTTGGTCACTCGGGCGAAGATACCATCAGCAGCTTTTTCAAGGATGGCAAAGGCAAAACATTGGAAAGCCAAGTTCAGCCTGAACAATGGAGCGACCTTATCGCCTTCGAAGGCAACGCCAACGCCTTCCGCCAGTTGACCCACCAGTTCACTGGGCGGCGCGCCGGCGGTTTCTCGCTGACTTCGGCCACCCTTGCCACCTTATTGAAGTACCCCTACCCTTCCTTCGACAAAGGTAACCGCAAGAAATACAATGTCTTTTATTCTGAGATCGAAGCTTTCAAAGAGGTGGTCGATGAATGCGGCATACCGCGCTTAGACAACGAGCATCTGGTGTACGCCCGTCATCCCTTGTCCTATATGATGGAGGCAGCCGATGACATCTGTTACCTCGTCCTTGACATGGAAGATGCCCACAAACGTGGCATCGTCAGTACCGAGGCCATCGAGCGGTGTTTCCTGTCGTTCTTTAACCCTGAGCAACCTAAAGACAAGGAAGTATTCAAGCACAAGGAAATGGTCTACCAAGAGGTAACCGACATCAACGAGCGGATGGCGTTTTTGCGGGCCACCTTAATTAATAAGCTCGTCAACTGCGCCAGCGACATCTTTGTGAAGCACTATGAGTCCATCATGGAAGGCCGCTTCGAGAAGAGCCTGATTGCCCATCTGCCTGAGTTTGAGAAAAACGCACTGGAGGTTTGCCGCGACGAATCTGTGAAGCATATCTACCGTCATCCCTCAGTGGTAAAAATTGAGCTGACAGGATTTAATGTCATCGGAACCTTGATGGAAGACTTCACCGATGCCGTGCTGAACCCCGACACACCTTACAACAAAAAGCTCCTTTCGCTTATTCCTGAGCAATTCAAGGTGGAAACTGACGACACTTACAACAAGCTGCAATCCGTCGTCGACTTCATCTCCAATATGACCGACCTGTATGCCGTACAACTTTACAAAGACTTGAGAGGAATCGACTGATGAAGAGGGTTTTGACTATCATTATGCTTTTTTTGTACGGGACGGTTTCGTTCGCGCAAGATTCTTTATGTCTTCCCAATGTTACAAGAAGCACAAAATCCTATCTGATCGCCGATGGCAACCCGAAGGATACTGCCTACCTAAAAGGGAAATGTCGACAAGCCGGTTTGGACTTAGGGCTTCAAGTGTTGGCCAACCGCATCCCGACTGACAGCAAACATGTCACGCCAAAGCCTTCGATACATCTTTTGAAACAAGGAACATTACAACTACTACTTCCTATCGATGAGACCCAAACCGAATTTGCCGTATATCACTCCGAACTCTTTGCGACACCAGCCACCATCAATGTCCTACAAATCGACGATGAACTTGTCATTTACCGCAGCACCGAAGAGGTAGGCGACATTCATTTGTTCTACGGCTGTGTTCGCGGTGCCTTTGGCACAAGGAGGTCGTCCCACTCGAAAGACGCAACGGTTTACAAGCTTTGGGACACGCCTGAACGCGCCCTGCTTCCTGATCTTGAGTTACAAGACCAAATGGCTCAAGCCCAAGCCAAGAAACTGTCTAAAACAACTTATGATCTTTTGATTTTCAATGATTTGAAAAGTTATGCCTACAATAATCAAGGCGAATCGGCCATTGGCCATTTCCTCGACACGATGCACAAATACAATCCCGACAAGCTTTTGCAAGCTGACTTGCTCACGCCAAATTCAAAGCGTTTTTTGAGTCGTATCAACGAAAACCGACTCTGGAACGCGTCGATGCGCACCAAAATCGTGGAAACATTGACCGAGAGACAGGAATACTATCGCAACAACCAGATGCCTTGGATGATAGGCAACTTCCAAATCCATCTCGCTGACAAGAATAGGCAGGCGACCTCAATGGAGGAGCTGGAATGGTTCCTCTCCAAAGCCGCCGCTTTCGATGCTGGCTTCGGCCTCGATTTCAGCGTGGAAACCATGCGGAAACATGGACTTACTAATATTATGCTCAATACCATTAGGACCTGGGAAACCCTTCGCTTATCCCATGCTTTCAGTGACAAGTTGAAGGAAGCACTAAAAGACCCTTACGGTGACTGGCATATCAAGAAAGATGGAGACGATTTTCTCCTCTATCCCCAGCACAACTCACGTCGTTATTATTGCAATCTCACCGACGACCACTGGGAATGGAACTCCCCTTACACAAGCCCATTCGCACTCAGCATAGCCGTAGAAGGTAAAGGCAGTATAAGCAATCTGGCCATCAGGACGCCAAATGGAGTTCTGCATTTCTCCTGCTCCATAAAAGCCGGCCAATATCTCATTTATGATTTCGAAGGCAACGCCTGTATTACCGACTTAAACTACAACAAAACCGGAGATGTGACCGCAGAAGGCGTTTCGCTATTGCATGAAGGCATTTCCGAGGTATCATTCACTTGCGAGGTCAAAACAGAAGAGAGAAAAAAGCCGGAGGTAACCATTCGTTATTATACCCACGGCGATGCATTGAAGATTATGAAGCGAAAGGGCAATCCGTAATCAAGGTAACTACGCCCGTCGAAGGGGAAAAACCGTTCCATTCATTACAAATGAGGATAGCTTTCGAAAAAAAGTATCATAAATAAGGATATGAGCGTATGCAAGGTCTTTGTATTTTTGCAACTTCAAACAGAATCCTTAGATGATCACACTCGATAAAATAGAAATAGGACAATCCGCACGCATTCAAGAGGTGAATGGAGAAGGACAACGCCGACAGCATTTCCTAGACATGGGCCTCATCCCCGATGCCATTGTCAAGCTCGTGAAATATGCGCCTTTAGGCGACCCGATGGAAATCATGGTGCACGGCTATGCCCTGACGCTCCGTAAGGCCGATGCCGCCCTTATCGGAGTGGAGCCTTGCGACGGGACCCAAACCGAAGAAAAAGATAAGGATACAAGCATTGACCGCCTCTATATCACCTCTCTCCCCGACCACAACGCCCACCCTGGCTTAGGTGAGGAAGGCATCTACCACGACAAGAACCACGAAACTCCACTACCCAAAGGCACCAAGCTGACCTTTGCCCTCGCCGGTCAACAGAACTGCGGCAAGACCACCCTTTTCAACCAGTTGACGGGAGCCAACCAACATGTGGGCAACTTCCCCGGTGTCACCGTCGACCGCAAGGACGGCACCATCAAAGGGCATCCTGACACCTCGGTCACCGACCTGCCAGGCATCTACTCCCTGTCGCCATACACCTCTGAGGAAATCGTCTCGCGCGAGTTCATCATGAAAGAGAAGCCCAAAGGCATCATCAACATCGTGGATGCCAACAACATTGAGCGCAACCTCTACCTTACCATGCAACTCATGGAATTGGGCGTACCTATGGTATTGGCACTCAACATGATGGATGAGGTACGCAACAACGGAGGCAGTATCCTCGTCAACGAAATGGAGCAAATCCTAGGTCTGCCTGTGGTACCCATCTCTGCCGCCAAGAACGAAGGCGTTTCCGAGCTTGTCGACCATGCCATACATATTGCGAAATACCAGGAAGCCCCTGTACGTCAGGACTTCTGCGACAAGGATGACCATGGCGGTGCCGTACACCGTTGCCTCCACAGCATCATGCACCTCATCGAAGACCACGCCCAACGCGCCGACATTCCTGTCAGGTTTGCAGCTTCAAAGCTTGTGGAAGGCGACCCAATTGTGATGGAGGCTTTGCAACTCTCCCAGAACGAGAAAGAGACCTTGGAGCACCTCATCGTGCAGATGGAAGAAGAACGCGGCCTCGACCGTGCTGCAGCCATGGCTGAGATGCGGTTTGCCTTTATCAAGAAGCTCTGCGACAAGACCGTTATCAAACCCAAGGAAAGCAAGGAATACCAACGCAGTCGCCGCATCGACCGCATCCTAACGGGCAAATGGACAGCCATACCCATCTTTATCCTGGTCATGGTAGGCATCATCTATCTCTCCATTGACTTTCTTGGAGCGCCGTTGCAGAATTGGCTTGACCAAGGCATCTCGTGGCTGGCTGAGCAATGCGGAACGGCTTTGGCCAACTGGAATGTCAGTCCTGCAGTGCAGTCGTTAGTTGTTGACGGCATCTTTGGTGGCGTAGGCAGTGTCTTGAGTTTTGTACCTATTATTATATTGCTGTTCTTCTTCCTCAGTCTGTTGGAGGACAGTGGCTATATGGCACGTGTAGCCTTCGTCAGCGACAGTTTCCTGCGCAAGCTCGGCCTCACAGGCCATAGCATCGTGCCTATGCTCATCGGTTTTGGCTGCACGGTGCCTGCCGTGATGTCGACGCGAACCCTCCATTCGACCCACGACCGTTGGCGCACCATCCTGTTGACACCTTTCATGAGCTGCTCGGCCAAGATTCCGATTTATGGCTTCTTCACGGCAGCATTCTTCCCCGGACACGGCGGTGTGGTGCTGATTTGCCTTTATCTGTTGGGCATTATCGTAGGCATCATCACAGCTTTGTTCACCAAATGGTTCGGACACAAAGGTGATGTGGCACCCTTCGTCATGGAGTTGCCCAACTACCGTCTGCCTGGCCTCAAGAACGTGGCGCACCTGCTTTGGGACAAAACCAAAGATTTCCTACAACGAGCTTTTACGGTCATTTTCTTGGCCACTTTGGTGATTTGGTTCCTGCAGACCTTCGACTTCCACTTCAATATGGTAGAGAATGGCGAAGGAAGCATGCTGGCGAGTGTAGCAGGCTGGATTGCACCCATCTTCCGTCCTTTGGGTTTGGGTAACTGGCAAGTCGTCACAGCTTTGATCAGTGGTTTCATGGCCAAGGAGAGCGTCGTAGCCACACTTGAGGTCTTGAACGCCAAAGTACTCTTCACCACCATCACCAGCATTTCGATGTTGGTCTTCTGCTTGCTCTACACGCCTTGTGTGGCCGCCATGGCCGCCATCCGTCGCGAGTTGGGTGCCAAGTGGATGCTGTTCATCATTCTGTTCCAATGCGCCGTCGCCTGGATATGCGCTTGGATTGCCTATCTCATCGCCAACGCTGTCATCGCATGAATCTGCCTACCATCATAGTGCTTTTGGTCGTTCTGGCAATGGTCATTATTGCCATCCGTGCCATGCGGATGGGCAAGGGCAAATGTTCTTGTAATGACTCTGACAAGCACAAGGTAAAATCCAGCCAATGTGCTTCATGTGCGGCAAATTGTCCGCTAAAAGGGCACCGATAAGGCACAAAAAAGCCCGTTTCGTTTCGAAACAGGCTTTTGTCTCTTCTAGTTTCTAAACTTAGAAATTGATCACGCCACGAACCACGCGTCTAGCATCTTTGGTGCCATTGTAAGTCTGGTCCTTGAAACGCAGCGCACCCGAAGCATTCATATACCATGCACTGGCAACATTATACTCAGTGGATGACCAGCACTCCCAATTCGGATCTTCTGGGAATAATTCATCACCGCCCACAGCCGAAAGGCTTGCGTTAACCTTGTCAATTTTACTGTAGAGGCGCTTCAGCTGACCAGCGGCGGGAAGATACCAACCGTTTTCATAATCAAGGGCGTTAAACGCAGGATGATCTGACCTATTTTCGAGGATGACACCCGTGTTCTTGTATCCGTCAAGATTCGCTGTCGCATTGGAAAGTTGTGTACAATCACGCAATGGGCTGTTATAGCAGTTGGGACCCCATGCAAAGTTGCCACTGTCATGCAGCGCCACAGCCCAACCGTGTTTTCCGGAGCCATCCACATAAAAGACAACCGCTATTGCACCGTTATCTTCCGAACTAAAAATGGTAGGACTGACCACACGGTCATCTTCGCAAAGGATGTCACCCACATGGACTTGGGCGTTTACAAATGGCATCGAAAATACCACCAAAAGCAATGCCATCACTATTTTCAGTACATTTTTACTCATAGCTATTTCTATTTTATAGTACATTTTGAATTGCAAAATTAGTACTTTTTTTTGAAAGAAAATGCAAAATCAAGGAAACAAAGAAAAAAAAAGCGATTTTACTCCTCAATCAAGTGGTAATATTTCGTTTGATACCCCTCCCACTCCCCTGTCAACAATTCGGGATGGAAGAAATGAATGAAGTCGGCCAACAACAAATCTGGCTCACACTGCGACTGCTCGAAATAGCCCGTTGAGAGGATATCGCAGACGATGATTTGATGGTTTTTGTAGGCATCGAAAAGCGGATAAACAGGATTCTCTTTGGCTAACGCATCGTAGGTCATCGGGAAAGGATTGGAGTTGATGACGCGCCAGAAGTCGGCGTGCTGCGCCTTGGCAAGAATGCTTTCGGCATCCATGGGCACGCTGGCCGTCGAAGGGTTGTCCTTCCAGATGTAGTCAGCACCGGCATCGGCGAAGAGCTTGGCGATATAACTGCGCCCACCAGCCACATACCATTGTCCGTTGAAGGCTAGGTCGGAAAACACCGTGGGACGGTGCTCTACATCAGCGCAAAGCGTGGAAAGCGCATTATAGCGTCGCTCAATGTCGTCGAACCAAGCATCGGCCTTGTCCTCGCAGCCCGCAAGTATGCCTATGACACGAATCCATTCGGCACGACCCAAGGGTGTGTTCTCCATGTAGTCGGCAAAAGGAAACAGCACAGCTCCCGTGACATTCAAGCCGCCTTGATTGCCATCGAAATAAGGTGAATAGAGCAAAGCATCCGGTTGCAGTTGTATCATCCTTTCAATATCGGCTGAGGCTTCTGTACCGATGTCGTAGACCTTCTGCTGCGCCAACAACGAGCGCATGGTTGTATCGGTCACGAAACGGCCTTCAAGGATGCCTTTCACACGATGGATTTCACCCAAGCGAAGGAAGACAGCCCATTGCGTGGCCGAAAACGAAATCACCGACTTCACCGGCACCTGCAACACACCAGCCACATCCTTGTCAACCGTGGCTGCCGTATCCTTGACCAAGGCGAACTTTCCCAACGACAAGGTGGTATCCCAAGGGCAAATCACCTCCATCAGATAGCCATAATCCCTTTCGCTGACGATGACATTGTGGGCATAGCGCATAAGGTTGTCGCCTTGCGTCGTTTCCTTGACACCGGTCTTGCCTTTGGGCGCGCAAGCGACAAAAAGCAACATTAAGCACAACACCCACATGCAGCAAAATACGCGTCGCTTTGCGTCACTGCGAGGCACGAAGCAGTCCAGATAAGTGATTGTTGCCTGGATTGCTTCGTCGTGCCTCCTCGCAATGACGCGAAGCGGCAGTACAGTTTGAGTCTTACTTTCCATTGATTTCCTCCAAACATTCTTTGCACAGGCAATCATTGTAATGTTCCTTCAGATAGGCTTTTGTAACGTCGGTGAGCTTCACCTTGACGCACCAGCAGTCGATGGAATGCACGCATTCAAAGGTTTTTCCGCAACGGGGACAGGTTTTTGTCATTTGTTTATTGTTGATTGTTGAATTAACTACGTTGAATCTTCGATTTGTTGAATTGTTTTTTGAAGAGTTCGGGCGGATTTGCAATCCGCCCGAACTGAGTTGGGGATTTGCAATCCCCTAAAAGAATATCAATTATTTAAACAACATTGCACTGGGAATGGCACCCGCCTCGAACGAACTGAGCCGCACACCATCGCTGGAATAACGATAGACGGTGCCGTTCATCATGTAGTTCTTGGCATCGGTCACATAGATGTCGCCCGTCTCCGGCTGCACGGTCATGTTGTAGAACAGGCCACCTGCCTCAGCGGCGATATTGAAGGTTTCATACAAACTCAGCGTGCCGATGTCGAAACGGCGCACCGCATTGTTGAGAATGAGATACAATTGGTCACCCGACGGGTTGGCTCTCAGTACCGTAGCCGTGCCGTCAAATTCATAACGCTTCACGGCGGTCTTGAGCTGGGTGTCAATTTCCCACAACGAAGGCTTCTCGCCATAGTCCTCATCCCACGAACGGCCTTCGCAAAGCACCCACACATGGTCATTCTTGTCGACGGCCATGCTGTTGGGCTCCTTCCCCACCTCAACTTCAGCCACCTTCACGTCGTTGTTCATGTCAATGACTTGAACGGTATTGTAGCTATCATGCGAGTTGGGATCGATATAATAAGTCGACCAGTTGCTGACATACAACTCATTGCCCACAGGCACCAGTTTCTCCGTGGTCTTGCCCGTCTCCACGAACCCACAATGGCTCATGTCCTGCGGGTTGACAATCCAAAGGCCTGTGCCAATCAAATCGCTGACATACGCCTTGTTGGGAGCCACAAAGTACATCTCGCGCGGCGAATAGAAATCAGTAAGCTTGAAAGGTTTGGTCTGGTCACACTTCAAAGTGTTGGCATCTACCTTATATATTAGATTACTGTTATTGACCACAATATACAACTTTCCATCTACCAAAGCCATGCTTTCAGCCACATCGCCGATGGGAGCATCATTGGCCTTGTAAAACAGGTTGTTGGCCACCGTGTCGGCCACTGGGTCATAGAATGACAGTGAGGCATTGGAAAACTGATAGTTGCCTTCATTCAGGACAAAAACGCCTTTGAGATTGACTGGATGAGGCTTTATAGTATCAGTAGGGTCAACGGGAGTCGGTGTCGGGTCGGGCTTGCAGGAGAACAATGCCAAAGCCAACAATGCCAGCAGAAACAGCTTCGTTTTTTTCATTTCAGTTTGTGTTTATTTATTGTTTCACAACACGTTTCGTAACAGTTTTTCCGTCAGCGTTAATGCGAACGAAATAGATGCCTTGGTTCAAGTCACTCATGTCAACGATATCGAAAGTGGAAACCATAACCTTCTGCCCCACAAGATTATAAATCTCGACGGATTGCAAGTCTTCGGCTTTCACCATCAGTCTGTCTCTCACGGGATTGGGGTACACGGCAATGGATTCCACCGCATTTTCGGGCACATCGTTATGGGCGATGTCATGAATCACACCAACAGCATCAAGGTCGAAGCCGCTGGAAGCAAATGCTGTGGGCCATGGGTCGTTGACGATATGGCCTTCTGAGTCTTTGGTGGCATATTCAGGATCGATGTTGCCCACCACATCGACGATACGGACATGAGTGACACGATTCTTGTCCAAAAGCTCGTTGTCCTCCACTTCGTCCAGATCGAACGGAGTGCCATAAAACGCACCGTATTTGCTGGCAAAGTTATGGAGTTGTGCAGGAACAATGGAGCCCGCATTACCGAGTTGCGTTTCGGTTTGGACATAGGTTACAGCGGGGAAACGGAAGAAATTCACGCCATCGGAGCTGACTTCCACAAAGCCCAACTCAAGTGCCCAAGTATCAGGATTCACAGCATTGGCGAAACCATTCTCAAAGACTGCAAAATCCGGACCTTCCCCATTGTAAATTGGCGACTCGAAGGTTAAGGTGGCTGTGCCGCCGTCACCCAGACTCACCACATCATAGGTGCCACCAGGCTTACCTAGAGCAAGCGAATCTGCGCCATACGATGCAAGGCCATTTTCAGGTTTGTCGATGCGCATCGGGCCACGCTCAACCGTGCATCCGGTAGCCCAAGCCACAAATGCTGAAGAGTCGGCATGCATGGCTGTGGTGCCGGGTTGATCTTGCGCGGGCGCAAACTGTGCCCACAGCGCGACCGGCACCATAGCCAACAACAGGATGGAAATCCTTTTTATCATTTCACCACGAGTTTGGCAGTACGCACGGCGCTGTCATCACTGACAGTGATGAAGTACATACCTGCATTCAGCATCTCGGTGCTGATGCGGACTTGCTCGCCAGCCTTTGCGTCAACGCTTTGCTCGCTGACCAGACGGCCTTGGATGTCGTAGACAGAAACAGTGGTCATTCCAGCGTTTTCGACAGACACGAATGCCTCACTAATAGCAGGATTTGGATAAACGACCAATGTGTTGGACTGATTCTCATTCACGCCCGTATTATTGACAGCGGGTTCAATGGGTTGCTCCCAAGCAATGGTGATCCAGTCGGCAGACATGACACAGCAGGCATAACCACCAATCTTGACAAAGTCGTTGTTGTGAATCGGTTCCTCAGCCATCATGTTCATACCCATCAAGCCATTCACGCTATGCATGGGAACATCATAATCTTCATCGCCCCACTGTGCATCCGGGTTGGGACACATAGTCAGGTCGTATTCATCATCCACATAGGTGATGTTGGAGGGAACATCACCGATGACCGTCAGGCGGCTGTCGGCAGCTGCAATAGCAGTAAGGGCTTGGAAAACAGTGGCGTCACCATCGAAACGATAGCCCCATGCCAGAGCTGCTTCAGTGTAACTGCACCAGCTGAGTGCAACCACGACCTGGTTTTCGCCTTCACCAACCCAAAACAGAATCTCATCAGCTGAAATAGTGGCGTCAACGACTGCATTCGGGTCGGTGGCAGGAATAATCTCTGTAGTCCAAGAGATGGTGGTCCAGTCTTCGGACATGATACTACAAGCAACACCACCAATCTTCACAAAGTCGTTGTCGTGAATCGGTTCTTCAGCCATCATGTTCTGACCCATCAAGCCATTCACGCTATGCATGGGAACATCATAATCGGGATCTCCCCACTGGGCGTTCGGATTAGGACACATGGTCAAATCGTATTCGTCATCCACATAGGTGATGTTGGTGGGAGCAGAACCGATCACTGTCAAGCGGCTATCGGCAGCTGCAATATCAGTAAGAGCTTGGAAAACAGTGGCGTCACCATCGAAACGATAGCCCCAAGCCAGAGCTGTTTCAGTGTGGCTGCACCAGCTGAGTGCAACCACAACCTCGTTTTCACCCTCGCCAATCCAGTATTGGATGTCGGCAGGATCGATAGTAGCATCTTGTTGTGCAAACAGATTGGTCGTAAACAGACCGAAGATTCCCATAAGGAATGCTAAAGTAAAGATTTTACGCATAATAATATAATTTTAGGTTTGACATTCAATCCATTACATTACAATGCTTGGGAAAAACGAGGGTACACCTTAATCTATATAAGGAAAGCCAGCTCTTGTCCCGAAAGCCTTGTTTCAGCGACAGGCGGCAGGTCTTCTGACTTACTCCTTTTGGCTGACCGCCTTCCCGAAAGACCAGGTTTTCAGTGGCATAGTGACCAGCGTGAAGAGCTTACAGCAGCGGGAACTGCTCGGGATTTGCACCCGATTCCCTATTGAGCCTCGCGGCACCGCTTATCGGCGGCAAAGATAAGCATTTTCCGAGAAAAGCATACCATCTTCAAGAAAAAGTTTCTATTTTTGCAACTTAAAATAATAGCACTTTCACCATGAAAAAAGCCTTTACTCTCTTTGCCGCATTGTTTTTCGCCTTTGGCATAGCCTCCGCACAAGATGTCTATTTCTCAGGCCACGGCGCCAACACAGGAAAAATATGGAAAAACAACACTTTGGTTTATAGTATGTCGGACACCACGGGTGTTATCATGACCGACATGAAGGTCGCCAACGACAGCACCATTTTCAGCGCTGGGCGTACCTTCTCCGACCTGCAAAGCCATGTGTGGATGAACGACTCCGTCGTCTTCACCGCTGCCGACAGCTATGTGATTTCTTGTTTGGCCATCGATGCCAACGGATGGACGGCAGCTGGCGACAACAAGGTCTGGCAAAACAGCGAGATTCTCTATGAATATAGCATTGACAGCAACACCGTTTGCAACCTTTACGCCTTAGCTGTTGACAATGTTACAGGCGACATTTATACAGGTGGTTCCATCGTTACACCTGGCGTATATGCCTGTGTCTGGAAAAACGACTCCATACTTTGGCAATGTGCGGCCTGGTCGGAAGTCAGCGACCTCTGCTTTGATGGTGACAACCTCTATGCAGCAGGTTTCATCTATGGCGCTGAGTCAATCGATGGCGTAGTATGGCAAAACGACTCCATCATTTTCCAAATCGAAGGGGGCGACATCACGGAAATCACCGCATACAACGGAAGTTTGTATTGGGCAGGACTCTCAGGCCACGACAACACTGCATACATTTGGCAAGACGGCGAGGTGCTGTATTCCCATGTTGACGTAAACATTACGGCTTTGTACGTCAATGAATATGGTGTTTTTTATGCTGGTATTGACGATGACATTGCCACCGTATGGAAAGACGGTGAAGTCCTCTATGAACCTGAAGACTGCGAAAGCATCACGGCGATTGCAGTGCTGCCCACTGAGGCACCGCAACCTGGTCATGAGCCCAAACTCCTGCCTTGGTTCGACGGTTTCGAGGTCGACAGCACCTGGACCGACTGGACCATCCTCGACTTCGACGGCAACACTGAAATCGCATGGGAGCGCAATGACGACGAAGCCACCACTGGCGACTTCAGCGCCCGCCACCTCGCCTGCGACAACATCCAGGAAGGCTGGCTCATTACTCCTCCCCTATACCTGAATCTCTACTGCGACTCCACTTGGATGAGCTTCAAGACCAAGGAGGTCAACCCGGACAACTACACCAGTAGCAGTCTGCTGATTTCAACGACAGGCACCCAGCTCTCCGATTTCACCGAGATTTGGTCACAAGACAACCCATCCGACACTTGGGATTCCATCCACATCGACCTTTCTGACTACCAAGGCGACACTATCTATTTGGCCTTTAAATACACGGGGCATCATGGCCACGATTGGTACATCGACGACATAAATGTCGAAGAAGCACTTACGATGTACGCCATCACCGTCGAAAGCGACAACCCCGACTGGGGCACCGTCACCGGCAGTGGCAGTTATCCATACGGCGCCACCGTCCAAATCGAAGCCCAGCCTAACATTGGTCATGAATTCCTCTGCTGGAATGATGGCATCACCAGCAACCCACGCGACATCGTCGTTGTACAAGACAGCACTTTCATTGCCCTGTTTGCCATCAGCCAATACACCATCGAAGTCGTCTCCGACAACCCCATAATGGGTACGGTGACCGGTGGCGGCACCTATTATTATGGCGACACCATCATGATTGAAGCCACTGCGTACAATGGTTTCGAGTTCCTTGGCTGGACCGATGGCAACACTGACAACCCGCGTTCTGTCATCGTCACGGAAAACATGACCTTCACCGCTCATTTCGGCATCCTACAATGCATCATTAAGACCGAAGTCACCCCAGAAGGTGCAGGTACCGTCGATGGTGGCGGCATCTATGACTATGGCTCCACCATTCAGTTGCTCGTCCACAACAACACAGGCTACCGCTTCCAAATGTGGGACGATGGCAACCTCACCAATCCGCGAACCATTTTCGTGGAAGGTGATGCCACCTATACCGCTGTGTTTGAGCCGCTCCCATACGAAATCACCACCGAATGCGACCCCGTGGAAGGCGGTACGGTGAGCGGAGCAGGCACCTATTATTATGGCACTACCGCCACGCTGACTGCCACACCTAACGAGAACTACACCTTCCTCTGCTGGAGCGACGGCATCGCCAGCAACCCGCGCACCGTCACTGTGACAGGCAACGCCAACTACAAAGCCCTGTTCCACTTCAATGGCACGCCGGAATACACTATTACCGTGACGGCCAACAATCCATTGTTTGGCACCGTCGCCGGCGGTGGTATCTACCCTGAAGGCAGTATCGCCGAAATCAGCGCAACACCTTATGAAGGTTCCGTCTTTACAGGTTGGGACGACGGCAACACCGACAACCCACGCAGTATCGAGGTAACGCAAGACATGGAATTTATGGCCATGTTCACCAAGACAGAGACTTACACCATCACGGTAAGGCCTGAGAATCCGCTGCTGGGCTCCGCCTATGGCAGTGGCGAATATACTCTCAACCAAGTCATCAACATTGGAGCCATCCCCACAGCAGGTTTCTATTTCTCAGGTTGGCAAGACGGCAACATGGATAATCCACGCACCATCACTGTGACGGGAGATGCCGAATACATCGCCTCGTTCTCACAAGAGCCTGTTCTGACCTATACCGTCACTGTGCTATGTGACGAAACCCAAGGCTTCATCCTTGGTGCCGGCACCTATATCGCAGGCAGCATCGCCACCATCGCCGCCATTCCTGCCGACGGCTTCGTGTTCGTGAGATGGAACGATGGAACCACCGAGAACCCCAAGGAAGTCATCGTCGACGAAGACATCGTGTTGGCTGCCTTCTTTGAATTCACTAGCGTCGATGAAAATGGCTTAGGGGCCATCGACCTCTATCCCAACCCTGCCAAAGACATCATCCGAATCGAAGGGCTTGAGGGCGAACACGAAATCAGCATCTATAACGCCATGGGCATGAAAGTCAAAACCATGACACTGCAAGGCGATGCTGAAATCAACATCAGCGAACTGCCTGCTGGTCTTTACCTTCTCCGTATCGGCAGCCAACGCACTTTGAAATTCATTAAGGAATAACAGCTAACTCACATTATATAAACACAAAGTGGAATGCCGGTCGTGCCGACATTCCACTTTTGTTTTAGGAACGAAGCTAATTTACTTCGTCACCACTAGCTTCAGCGTTTGGTTGCCCAGTTCCGAAACTGCTTTGATGAAATAGACGCCCGAAACAAGGGTATTCAAGTAGGTTTCCAAAGTCGTGTGGTTCAAGCCGTTGAAACTGTAAGTATAAAGTTGGCGACCCATAAAATCGAAGACCGTCAACTCGGCCTTTGCGCCTTCATTCAGCACCACATGCATCTCGCCCTGAGAGGGATTGGGATACACATTGATGAGATTGTTGTTTTGAATCGGAGCCTCTTCAACATGCAACAGCTCCAAAGCCTGGCTAAAGTCGGGGATGCCATAGCCGTATTTGCTGTCGGGATTGTCGGCGCGGTTACCACAAGAGCGAATGACATCACAAATCTCCTGCACAGAGGCGTAAGGACGGGCTTGACGCAGGCAAGCCACAGCGCCAGCCAGTACGGGCGTGGCAAACGAAGTGCCATTGCCATTATAATAAGGCCACCAGCCTCCGTCACCCGAAGCCACATAGGTACCTTCACCCATAGCCATCACATCAGGTTTGATGCGTCCGTCGTAGGTGGGGCCCACTGAGCTGAAGTTGGCACGGTAGCCATTTTCATCAACAGCACCCACCGTCAAGATGTGCTCGGCATCGGCGGGAATACCCAAGGTGCAAACGCCATCGCCTTCGTTGCTCGCAGCGTTCATGCAAATCATGCCACGACTTGCGGCAATCTCAGCGCCAATCGTCATTGGGGCAGTGTGGCCGTCAAAGTGCTCAAAAGGATGATCCCATTGCGACATGTCAAAACCAATATAACCCAAAGAAGTGGAGCACACATCCACACCCAGGCTATCGGCATACTCCGCGCCCGAGACCCAGTTGTATTCCTCTACGATGTTTTCGTTCGGGCCATCCTCGGTATGCAGCAGATAATAGGAAGCCTTGGGAGCCGTTCCCACCATCTGGTTTGGAACATAGGCTGCCATAGTGCTTAAACAGGAGGTACCATGCGTGCTTTGCGTGTACACCGAAGTGGAGCCATACACAAAATCGCGGGTGCCAAGCAGACGGCCTTCCTCGCGCATGTTGTCGAAACAGGCGTGGTTTTCGGCGCCAACAAAGCCACCATCAAGGATGGCGACCACGATGCCAGTGCCATCATAGCCCTGCTCATGCAAGACATCGACCTTCAGTTGGGTGGCTTGTGCTTCAGCACCGCCATAATAGCCACGGAAGCCGCGCGAGCCTTCTACGGCTCTCATTTCATCGGCCATCCAGCGTTCCTTCATCTCTTGTGCCTTGGGATCGTTGGGGCAATTGCGCACCACTTCCACAAACCCAAGGGCGTTGATAGCCTCAATCACGGCAGGATCGGTAACATGCACCGAAACACCATTCAACCATTTCGAGGGGTTGAGCAGTTCAGCACCACAGTCGGCCACCGCTTGAAGATACTGCGGATTGACCGGGATGTCGTACTCATCAATGGCGATGCCCAGATTGGCGCGACGCTGCAAAGCCCTTGGACTCAGATAAGCCTCGGGGTTGTCAATAGAATAAGGTGAGTTATCCTTATCGGTGAACTGCACCCAATAAATGTCGGTTGCGATTTGCGCTTGGGCAAACATCGTGACCGCAAGAAACAGTAGTAAAAAAGAAAGCTTTCTCATTGCTATAGAATTTGTATTATGAACACATAATTAGGTGATAAAAAACGGGCAAAAATAATAAGTTTTTCGGATTCAAGATTTAAAAATCAAAATTTCATATTCTTCATTCAGCATTCCACATTCCACATTCAGCATTCCGCATTCAAAAAAATCACTACCTTTGCAAAAAAATTCAAAGCCATGCGCATCGACATCATCGCCGTTTTCCCCGAAATGTTTGAGGGTCCTTTCACCGAGTCCATCATCAAACGCGCTGTAAACAAGGGCATTGTGGAGATTGGATTGCACAACCTCCGCGACTACAGCACCGACAAGCACCACAAGGTGGACGACTACTCTTTTGCCGCCGGAGCGGGCATGGTGATGATGATCGAGCCAGTCGACAACTGCATCAGCCATTTGAAGAGCCAAAGAGACTACGACGAGGTCATCTACATGAGCCCCGACGGCGAGCTTCTGGACCAGCCTTTGTGCAACCAACTCTCGATGAAAGAGAACATCATCATCCTTTGCGGCCACTACAAAGGCATTGACGAACGCATCCGTGAGCATCTGATTACCAAAGAGATAAGTATCGGCAACTATGTCCTTTCGGGCGGTGAGCTCGGTGCGGCGGTTTTGGTCGACAGTTTGGTGCGCCTCATCCCAGGTGCTTTGGGAGACGAGACCTCTGCCCTCTCCGACTCGTTCCAAGACGGCTTGGTGTCGCCTCCGGTATACACGCGTCCCAGAAACTACAAAGGCTGGGAGGTTCCCGAGGTGCTTTTGTCGGGCAACGACAAACTCATCAACGATTGGAGGCTGGAGCAAGCCATCGAGCGCACCAAGGTACGGAGGCCTGAGATGTACGAAATTTTCAAAAAAAGCTAAGATTCTTCGCTACATATTGGATTTTTTTGTATTTTTGCACCCACTTTTTGGAGAAAAATATACAAAAATCATATAAAATGAGCAAACAAGCATTAATTCAATTCGTTGAAGATCAAATCGTTGTAAAAGATTTTCCGAAGTTCAAGACAGGCGACACCATCACGGTGACCTACAAGATTGTTGAAGGACAAAAAGAGCGTCTGCAGAAGTTCCAGGGCATCGTCCTGAAGCGCAGCGGCCAAGGCAAGGTTGGTACATTCACCATCCGCAAGATTTCGAACAACGTTGGCGTGGAAAGATGTTTCCCCATTGCCTCCCCGATGATTGAGAACATCGAGGTGAACAAAAAGGGTGCTGTCCGCAAGTCACGCATCTACTATCTGCGCGGCCTCCGCGGCAAGAAAGCCCGTATCAAGGAGCTCAAAGACTAATACCTTCAGCTACAACGAAAAAAGAAAGCTCCGAGCGTTTGCTCGGAGCTTCTTTTGTTATTAGTGTTTTGGCGCACAATATAAAGCTTTTATTTCTCGCTTTCCCAGCGATCGGTCCATCCATGCAGAGCCTTCCAGCGCTGCATTCGTTCGTAGAAGGCAGCCATCGTGTCCTCTTCCGTAGTGTCCACAGTGGCTTGCGTTTATTCAACGGCTGGTACCTTGTCCTTTCCGTGTTTCCCATGCTGGCATCCTGCCAGCAGCAGGACGGCCATGGCCGCCACTGCTGCTGCGGGAATAAGGGATTTTAGTATGCTTTTCATGGCATTCTACTCCTTCACCACCTTGTCCGAATAGGTCTGCCCGTCCTCCATAGTGACGCGCATCGTGTATGTTCCAGCGGGCAGTTGTCTCATGTCGATGCTCTCGAAGGCCTTGCTTTGCGTGCGTACTAGGCGGCCTTGCAGGTCGTAGAGCTCGATTTGCTTGGGTTGAACATCTGGGGAGAACTGTATGAGAAGCTGTTCTTTTGCGGGGTTGGGATACAAAGAGAGCACGTTCTCTGCTTCATGCCATTCACTGACCTCGGTATAATCAATACCCTCAAATTCGGGATTCTTATAAATGCTCCTCCCGTCTTGGAAGACCTCTACCGTCCGGTGTGCTATTCCGCTAAGTGGTATCTCAACATAGATGGGGTACAACAAACCCTCATTACTTCCTATTCCACCAACCCATTGAGCATAGGGGTCCCAGTTCATCACTATCACTTTCCTCATTATTCCGCAAAACTCCTCTTCACCCACTTCGGATACAATATCATAATGAGATGTATAACATGGATCTTGCCATTCATCCCAGACCGAAAGGGAGAAATCATACAGCAATACTTCTTGATCATCCGGGCAAATGAATAAGCAACCTATTTCTGGTAAAAAAGGTGGTAATGATACAAAATAGTATTTGCCATCCCCGTCCTTGCGGATGCCGCCAACGCATTGACCTTCAATGGGTAATCCCAAATGGCTACATTCAATAAGCATTTTATACTCCAAACCATTTACCAACGTATCTCCTTTGATACCCAATTGGTAATAGATTGTGTCTTGATAGTCCGACCGATACATTTGTACCCAAGCTCTGTTTTCTGTTGCAAGATCATCCCAGTCGTATTCCCGACCAAAGGGATGCTGTGCCTTTGCCATCCCTGCCAACATCACCAGCAGTAGGAAAAGGACTTTCTTATTTTCCTGTCCGGCCACACCGTTGGCATGGCACAATGCTCCCGAAAGGGTTAAGCAGAGCATCAGAACCATGGTTTTTACTTTTTTCATCGCTTAATAGTTTTAATGTTTGCGATGCAAAAGTAGGGTGGTTCGGATACTATCGTCAAGAAAAAGATGGTACGAAAAGGTACGAAGAATTATTGTAATATCTTGATTGATAAATGATTAATCATTCCTTGAGCATATTATGAAGGGCGTGGTAAAGGCTGTCGTGAGCCCCGATAATGCGGCTTATTTTTCTGCTTCGGTCACAAACTGTCGTATACGCCCGTTGCATCAAGGCGGAAATGTCGGCTTCATTCAGGCCCAGCAGGACAAGATAACAACAATCCATGTCGTTGTCGGTCAGTTTTGGGTACTGCCTGCGAATTTGCGAAACAAACCGTGGTAGATGTTTCTGTACAGCATTGCGCAAATCCAATAGTTGTTCTTTGCTGAGCGCATCGTCCTTGTAAATCAAGTAGTCCATTTTCGACTTGAACTGCTGTGTGTGAACGACTCCAACAATGTGTTTGCAGATGGGGTCATTAATGAATGCCGCATAGTCATTGGATGCATCTGATTCGTATAGTGCATTTTTTGACAAAGACTGCTCCAATTGTTTAGATATGTCGCGCAGTTCCTCATTGCTCCGCTTCAAACGGCCCGACAGGGCGGCTTGCTGCATGCGGTGCTGTTGCTCTTTTTCTCCCAGCACTCTGTCGGATTCTTCTCGCTGTTCCTTTAGGAGTTTCTTGCTTCTCCATTTCGCCATAACTATGATAGCCAAGGCCAAAATAACAGCCATAGGAATAACAATACCCAAAACTTTTTTGACCGCCACCTCTCGTTTGGCCACAGCTTCTTTTTCTTGTTTTCGGCTCTTATAGGTCTTATATATTTCACTAAGTTGGGAAACCATAGCACTGTTTTCAGCCCCTGTTTCATTGTGAAGTGCCAAATAGTGCAAGCATTCATTCGACTTTTCCTTATTCCCAAGACTGTCATATATGATTCGCAGATAATTTGCTACTCTTATCTGCAAAAATCTGTTCCTTTTGTTTTCCAACACAGGTTCCAGATACAAAAGTGCAGAATCATACATTCCCTCCTCAAAGAAAATATTACCAATCACCATATAACGTGTCAGCCTTTCGTCATCGTCCTCAGCTAAAGTAGCCATCTGCTTTAATTGGTCTAAGGATATCTCGGCTTGATGTGTCATTTGATAAGACAATAAGGCTTTGGTGGAAACCATATCTCTATAATATAAATTTGTCGAATCGGGCATGTTTACCAAAGCTTGCGTATAATAGTAGTCTGCACTATCCTTGTCGCCTTTTTTGTTATACTGCTTGCCTATGCGGTACAAGGCATTGGAGACACTATATGATGAAATGGATGAGATGACGGAATAATCATAGGAATGCCTGTAGCAATCTATGGAGGGTTCTGTCATGTACTGCTCCGAGAACATATCCCCAAGGCGGTTGTAGATATAGGTCATAAACCTCGCCTTTTTCCCCACTAGGTCTTTCTCATCGAAACGGCTTTCCATCACCTCCAAGGCCTTCAGGTATTCTGCACAGGCGGGCACTATGCTGTCGCGTTCGTAGTAGCCTACGCCGTGGATGTAGTGGGCGCGGGCGGTGAGGAATACGTTGTTGTCGTTTCGTGTCAGGGATAGCGGGTCCGTGCCCGCTATGAGGCGTTTGGGTGAAGGTGTGTCGTTCAGGGTGAAAGTTAGGCTGTCGAAATACGCCACTGCCTGCAACAAGGCGGGGCGGTTGGTTTGGGCGTAATCGTTTTTGTACAGCAATTCGGCCAACAGGAGGTTGGCGTAATGGCGGTTGAATGTCGTGGTTGTAGAGACGCATTGCATGCGTCTTTTTTGAAAATCGGTTGCATCATCGGGAGACGCAATCATTGCATCTCTACAGCAGGTGTCGAAATAGGGTATCAGGCACGCCAAGGCGCTGTCGGGCTGGTGCCACATCAGGCTGTCGATGGCGGACAATTCGGGGGACGGCCCTTCGACCCTTCGATGGGCCTCAGGGACCGCAGGCTCAGGGACCTGCTCTATTCGTGACATGGCGCGCCGCGTCTCTACAGGGTCGGTATCATGCCTTTGGCAGGCACACAACAATGCAAACGGCAGCAGAAACAGTAGCACAATATGTCTGACATTCCGGCACATGCATCTCCCTATTTAAAAACGCCATCATTCCTCTGCCTTCTTCTTCCTCTTGAAAATCTTCGTCCTCAGCATGAAGATGGTCAAAGCGGCCCAGAAGACGACCAAAATGCCCAAAGTGATAAAGGTAGCCTTGGGGCTCTGCGGGGCATAGCCCACCAAGAGCAGCACAGGGAAGCCCAGCACGATGGCCGAAAGGGTCTGCAACACCAGGTTGTTGGCGGCAGGCGTCTCAAACTTCGGGTCGATTTCGCGCAACAGGATCATACCATTACTGGCCGTACCCGTCAGCATACCGAACATCGAGAAGAAGCCCTCGTATTTGTAATTCGGATAAAGGTGTTTCGAAATGATCAGCACATAAATGAAAGTGACTGCGGCACCCAAGGTGCAGATGATGATGAAAGGCAGCACGAACTTGCCGAAGTTATCGAAACTGATGGCCGCCGTGCCTGCCACAATCATGACATCGAAGCAAAAGCCGCTGATGCGGTTGAGCATATAGTTGTTGATGTACTCGCGGCTCATCAGCTTGGCCTTCTTGAAACGGCCCAAGAGCCACTTGAAGAAGATGCCGAACAGCGTGCCAGTCAGGAAGTTGAAGCCCCAAAGCATGGGTTTCAAGGTGTTGGTGCCAAAATCGCCCAATTCCATCCCTTGTATCCAACGGGTGAACAGGAAAACGAGGAAATAGACAAACAGCACCATGCAGATCTGCACCGAGAGCTTGTCGATAGACTCGGCATCGGGGATCTCGCCCTTGCCTTCGTAGTCCTCCAGCTTGTTCACTTGAGCCTCAGCGAGTTTCTTTCTCGAAAGCACGCCCTTGCGACGCAGGATGTTCATATAGATGACGCCCACCACACTACCCACAATGAAGCCCGTGGCAGCAATGGAGAGGCCGAAGTCGGCACCCGGGAAGTCGATGCCCTGTTTGGTGGCCCATGTGGTGAAGATCTTGCCGAAGTTCAAGGCCTGTCCCGGTCCCTGGCCGTAGCCCATGGGAAGCAACAAACCCGCTGCATAAAACAGTTTTCTGCCGAAATAGAAGAACAAAATCGAAACTATGAGGCCCACAATGCCTTGGATGACATAGGTGGAGGCCGTCAAGGCACCCGTCTCAATCACCTTCATCGGCGTGGACTTCGATTCTATCTTGTTGTTTTTCAGCGCCAAGGCCACAAAACCCAAGCCCAAGGCATGATAGGTCACAATTTCCATCACAGGCTTGTTGATGAGTTCCTTGCACCCTGGAATCGCCTTAAAGATCAAGAGCAGCAAACCGCCGATCAAAGCCGAAGGAATCAGGCTCTTGCGCAAGAAGGGAATCTTGGTTCTCAGCACATTACCGAACAACAAGGCCGTTGCCAAAATACAGAATTGCACCAGCCAATTCCATGCTATAGGCTGGTCGAAAGTCATCACAGAAGCATCAAGTAGTGTCATATCAAATGATTTTATAAAAAGTATTCAAAACTAAATTACTACCAACAATTTCAATGTCTCAGTCTGACAGCCGTACCCGATGCAGAAACCATCAACATTCCACTATTCTCACCAAGGACCTCGTAATCAATATCAATACCGATAACAGCATCCGCGCCCATTTGCATTGCGCGTTCCTGCAATTCATTCAATGCCTGTGAACGAGCATTGATCAGTTCTGATTCGTATGAACTCGAACGGCCCCCAATAAAGTTTCTAATGCTGGCGCCAAAGTCTTTGATAAAATTCACTCCAGCAATCACTTCTCCAAAGACAACGCCTTTATACTCCAAGATGGTACAGCCTTCAATGTTTGGTGTAGTTGTAAGTATCATAATACATTGATTTTGTTTATCCATTTTGCCTGCAAATATATGTATTTTTTATATGGTGAACAAAATTCCGTAATTTTGCGGCATGAAAAAAGCGTTTGAACTGTTCTTCTCTTTCTTCAAGATTGGGGCCTTCACCCTCGGCGGCGGTTATGCCATGCTGTCGATGGTGGAGAAGGCCGTCGTCGACCAGAAGAAATGGATCCCCAACGACGAGTTTTGGGACATGATTGCCGTGGTTCAGTCGCTTCCGGGCGTGTTCGCCGTCAATACGGCCTTATATGTCGGGCATCGGGTGGCCGGCACTAAAGGTGCCTTTGCCGCCATGCTGGGCGCCATCATCCCGTCCATCACCATCATTCTGCTCTTGGCTACGGTGTTCCGCGAATACCGCGACCAACCCGTGGTGGAGCGCATCTTCAAGGGCATCCGTCCCTGCGTGGTAGCCCTCATCCTCGCCCCTTCCCTGCGGATGATCAAGTCGGCCAAGGTGACCTGGAAGACTGCCATTATCCCCATCGCCACTGTGTTTCTCATCTGGTGGTGTAAGACTTCTCCCGCCTATGTCATCCTTGCCGCCATCGCGGGAAGCCTCATTTATGCGCTAATTATCAGACGCAAGACACGAGACGCGGGGGTTAATCCCCCCGACCCCCTTTCAAGGGGGAGTGGTCCCGCGTCTCGTGTCCCGAAGTCCCGAAGTCAAAAAGAAGAGGAGGCCAAGCCATGATCTACTTGCAATTGCTTTGGGTCTTCGTGAAAATCGGTGTGCTGGGCTTCGGCGGGGGCTATGCCATGCTCTCGCTCATACAGCATGAGGTTGTGGACCATTACGCTTGGATGACTACCACCGACTTTGCCGACATGGTGGCCATCTCGCAGATGACACCAGGTCCCATCTCCATCAACTTAGCGACTTATGTGGGCTACACCACGGCGGGATTCGGCGGCTCGTTGTTGGCTTCGTTCGCGCTCTGCCTGCCTTCCATCATCATGGTGTACTTCATCTTGAAATTGTTCATGAGCAAGAAGAACAACGCTCTGATGACCAACACCTTGAAAGGTCTGAAACCTGCCATTGCCGGACTTATCTTTGCCGCAGGTCTCTCCATGATGAACACCCAAAACTTTGTTGACTTTGGTCGCGGACAATACAATATCAGCGTCATCATCTGCGTTTTGGCATTTGTAGCCTCGTATTTCTTCAAGGCGAATCCGATACTACTCATTGTGCTTTCGGGCGTGGTAGGGTTTTTCGCGTATTAACCAAGGTCCCTGAGCCTGTCGAAGGGCCGGTTTAAGATTCAAGATTCAAAGATTCAAAATTCAACACGATATGAAACGGTTTATCATCAGTCTATTTGCGATATTATTAGCTTCATTTTCCTTTGGGCAACATATCCTCACCTATCAGAGCTATGCCAAAGGCGTTGCCGAACAAGACACAACCACCATCCAGGTCGTTGAAAACGCGAAATGCCTGAAAATCAAAAATGTAGAAAAGTCCACCTCCAATCCCATCCCAGGTTATGCCGAAAGCAGCACTTATGTGGATTATACCCAAGATTCCGTTTACACCGTTTTGGACTACGGCGACGGGAAGTTCTACAGTTCCTATTCGCTGACCGATAACGATGTGATTTTCAGCGAAGAAGGCAATGAAAAGCTGTTGGGATACAAATGCAAGAAATACAAGACCAGCATCAATTCCAACACCATCGAGGTGTGGATGACGGAAGGTCTCGGTTTTGAGGCCACCCCCATGCCTGGTCTCGGACGACTGAAAGGCGTGATGGTGCGCTGCATGAGAAACGGTTCCTATATCACTGACTTGGATGTAGTAAAAGACTTAGAATTTGGCCTCATCGACTTTATTCCAGAATACAAAGGCGAACACAAAACCTCGCGCGAGTTGAGCCAACTGCGCAAGGACAAACTCGTCATGCGCATCCCTGTTTTCGAGGACGAGCAAATCCATTTTGCGGACTATGCGCCTTTTGACGGTGAAATACCATACGACACCACCATCCATTTCAGTCATGGCACGCTGATTGTCAAGCGGATGAAGTTGCCGGAATTACCTGCCCATTACCAAATCTTTGCCGAAATCCGTCAGCGCAGCAACGGTGATGCCTACGACCGCAGCGCCTCCGTCTTCGTCATCCCGACCGAAAAAGCCAAGAGTTTCAAGGACGGATTGACCAAAGGCATTGAAGCATTGCCTACTATGATCGGCAAGGATGGCAAGGAATACCAAGGCATCAAGGCAGAGCAAGACTACCTGCCGCCTATCGAGTTGGTACGGTTTTTCACCTCGTTTGGTGCAGGTCATTTCAACGACAAGGTGCAGATCGACGAACTGGAATGGGCTGATGAAAACTACTACAAGATGGAAGTCAGCGAGTTGCGCGACCGTTTGCGCGGCGATGTGCTCATCGGTGCCTTCATCGGCAACTATGACAAGGGCGGACACAAGATTTCGCTTGACCTCATTGCCTACCCTGGTGAGAACAAATGGAGCAAGAAGCCTTTGAAGCAACAATCCATTCCGCTGTTCAACACTTGCAATGTACTGGAAATGTCGGGACAGAATTATGGTCGCTTGTTTGCCACAGACACCTTGGAAGTGGAGTTTGAACTCCCCGACAGCATCAAGAATGTGCAGCTCCGTTATATCAGCACGGGTCATGGTGGTTGGGACAACGGCGACGAGTTCAACCCCAAGGAAAATGCTATTTTCATTGACGGGGTGAAGCTATTCACCCACACGCCTTGGCGCTGCGACTGTGCCACCTTCCGCGACCAGAACCCTGTTTCAGGCAACTTCTGGAACGGCCTCTCCTCTTCCGACTACTCGCGTTCGGGCTGGTGTCCCGGCACAGCCACCAATCCCGTCTATTTCGACCTTAATGGATTGAAGCCTGGGAAGCATACGCTACGCGTCGCCATCCCTCAAGGCAAGGATGAAGGCGAATCGTTCAGCCACTGGATGGTTTCGGGGGTGGTATTGTACGAGAAGATAGACAAAAAAGGCAAAAAGGACTAGCGAAGAAGCATCGCGTCGACTGTCACCATTGCTGCCAAAGCCTCCACTAAAACTACTGCACGCGGCAAGGCGCATACATCATGCCTTCCCTCAATGGTGATTTGGCAAGTCTCCCCTGCCCGATTCACGGTTTGCTGAGGCTTTGCAAGGCTCGGTATCGGCTTGAAGGCCACTCTAAAAACAACATCATTGCCATTAGTGATGCCGCCTTGGATGCCGCCCGAGTGGTTGGTCGCAGTGGTGATTTTGCCTTTTTTATTAATAAAGGTATCATTGGCCTCTGAACCTTTCATCTTGGCCAAAGCAAAGCCGTCACCGACCTCAAAGCCCTTCACGGCGGGCAAACTGAACATAGCATGAGCCAACTCCGCTGAAAACTTGCCGAACATCGGCTCGCCCCAACCTGCAGGAACGCCCTTGATACAGCATTCAACGATTCCGCCCACAGTGTCGCCTTCTCTACGAGCCTGTTCAGCGTCGCCCATCTCAGTAACTTTGGCAATAATTTGAATATCCTTCTCCCGCAAAATCTGCTTGGCGATGGCACCTGCCACAACGACGGGCAAAGTCGTTCTTGCCGAAGCCCTGCCACCACCACGCCAATCGCGGATACCATACTTCTGCTCATAGGTGAAATCTGCATGCGAAGGACGGTAAATGTCTTTCAAAGCCTCATAATCTTCTGGTTTGCAGTCCTCATTGCGCACCATAAAGGCAATCGGTGTACCCAAAGTAACGCCATCGAGCAAGCCTGAGAGCCACTCGATTTGGTCGGGTTCTTTGCGTTGCGAAGCTGTTGAAGACCGCGCTGTCTTGCGCCTAAGCAGTTCACTGTCAATGAAATCAAAATCCAATTCCAATTGTGAGGGGCAGCCATCAATGACGCCACCGATGGCTGTGCCGTGCGACTCACCAAAGGTGGTGAGTCTGAAGATGTGACCAAGAGTATTCATGGGGCAAAATTACAAATAATCGACAGAATTTTGTATTTTTGCAGCCGCAATGGACAAAAAGAGCACTAATAGCAACATCAAGATAAAAAACAAGCGCGCCACATTCGAGTATTTCCTCGTGGAGACGCTGACGGCAGGCATCGTGCTGACGGGGACGGAAATCAAGTCCATCCGTGGCGGCAAGGCAAGTCTGGCGGATTCGTATTGCAGCTTCAAAGGCAATGAATTGTTTGTGATTGGCATGCACATCGCCGAATATGCGCAAGGCACCTACAACAACCACGACCCCAAACGCGACCGCAAGCTGCTGCTCAACGCCCGCGAACTGCGTAAACTGAAAAACAAAGTGCAGGAAAAGGGGTTCACCATCGTGCCCGTCGTGCTATTTATCAATGAAAACGGACTAGCAAAATTAGACATTGCTTTAGCACGAGGCAAACATTACTACGACAAGCGCGAAACCCTGAAAACCAAGGACTCAAAGCGTGAGTTGGAAAGAATGGATAGGTATTAGTTTTCAGTTATTCAGTTATTTAATTGTTCAGTTATTCTGTTTTGGGAAATGCGAACAGAACAACCACAAATCAAGTACTGCCAACCGATTATAGGCTGAAGCAGAGACCTACACGTAACACAATTGGCGAAGCGTAGGGATAAAGTCCATCATTGAGAAACTTACCATAATCCCAACTCAAGTTGTAAAGCAGCATGAGATAAAAATAGCTACCCTCGTAAGAATACGACCTATAGCCTCCACCAACAAAAATGCTATTATACCATTCCTTACCATAGGATTCATGATTGTATCGTGCCAAACCATATAAGTACTCATCTTCTACATGGGCAAACAAGCCTTTGTAAATCTGAAAGTTGGTGTAAGGTGCCACGCCAAAATAGTGGTAATACTCATTAAAGCCAAAATAGCATTTCAAGTTATAAATGCCGCGCAGGCCAACTTCCCACGGGCTGAAGATGCGATAACCCACTTGAGGTGCAATGGCAAGGTTCATATAATTCCCATACATCCCAAAATCAAAGTCACCACCAAGGGTTATCTTCCCTTTCATATCCGGTACGTCAGGAAGAAACTGCGCCGAAGCCTTGCCAGCAAAGCCGAAAAGCATCAAACAAAGCGATGCGATGATTGCAAAACGTTTCATACTCACGATATTTTCCGCAAAAATACAATAAAATCCATTTCCGCCCGTATCCAATAAAAGTTTATCTTTGCGATTTTAAACTCTGTCATGAAAACTCGGCATATCTTACTCATAATCACCCTATTCCTATTGGCAGGCTACTCATGCAAGAAGAGCAACCAGATCAATCCTGATTCCAGTTTGAAACTCTCCTTTTCGGCGGATACGGTACTTTTCGACACGGTCTTCACTTCTTTGGGCTCGGCCACTCATGATCTGAAAATCTATAATACGCATAGCGATGACCTGAAAATCAGCTCCATACGCCTTGTCGGAGGCGAAGGCTCCCCTTTCCGTTTCAACCTTGACGGCGAGAGCGCCATTGAGATTTACGACAAAGTCATCCCTGCCGAGGACAGCCTTTTCTCCTTCCTGCGCGTCACCATCAACCCGAACGACCTCAATTCGCCTTTCGTGGTAGAAGATGAGCTGGAGTTTATCACTAACGGCAACACGCAGACCATCAAGCTGTTGGCATGGGGACAAAATGCCAATTACATCGTCGCTGACAAAGTGGTGAACATCGGTGGTACGCCCTATCCCTACCACATCGTCGCCGACAGCCTTCAGACCACGATTTGGACTTCGGAACGGCCCTATGTCATCTACGGTTATGCCCTCATCAACAGTTACGGCACCTTGAGAATAGAAAAAGGCACGCAAATCTATTGCCACCAAGGTGGCGGTATCCTTTCGTGGAGCGACGGCCAGCTCATCATCGACGGTACCGCTGAGGAGCCTGTCATCGTGCAAGGCGACCGTTTGGAAGCCTATTACAACGACACCCCAGGACAATGGGAGCAGATCCTGATGATGGACGGTCGCGCCGGCGCTGACCACCGCATCAGCCACGCCATCATCCGCAACGGCACCATCGGCATTAACTGTCAATCGGTACTGAAAGCCACGGAGTGCGCCTTGCGCATCGACAACACCGTTGTTGAAAACCAAAGCGGCTACGGGCTGTTTTCCATCCTCTATGCCGTTGAGGCCAAGAACTTCGTCATCGCCAACTGTGGCTTTGCCAACCTCTGGGCCTTCGGTGGTGACTACCGTTTCGTTCACGGCACCATCGCCAACTATTGGAATGCCAACGAGCACAACAACAACGAAAACGCCGTTTTGGTGGCCAACTACGCCCTCGATGGCAACAACCAGCCTTTCTATTACCCATTCCGCATGGAAATGGACAACTGCATCATCTACGGCAAGCAAAAGGATGAATTCAAGGGCGTATTTGGCCCCGAGGCGGACTCCATCTACACCTTCGACCACTGCCTCATCAAATCGGAGAAATACAATGGCACGATGCCAGGCTTCAGCCACTGCCTCTTCAACCTCGATCCTTTCTTTGCCGACCCGATAAAGCCAGACTGCCACATCGACAGCATCGCCTCTCCCGTCATCGGCATGGGCAACCCTCTGTTTGGCAACGAAGTACCGTACGATTTGGACGGTGTTTCAAGGATTGGCACGCCGGATATGGGGGCGTATCAGTATGTAGGGGATTAATACACCACCTTCACCTTCAAAGTCTTCTTATTCCCAACTCCATCGGTCACCACAACCTTAACATTGTTGGTGCCTTTCTTCATCTTCTCATCGAATTCGTAATAGAGCAGGTTGTTCTTGGCGTCATATTGGCCCAGCACCCACACATCATCCAGATAGATGTCGTAGGTCTCAATGCCCGTCATGTCATCGGAAATCTTGAACCTCAACGACTTGAGCGCCTTCACTGATTGTCCGTCCTTGAAATTGGAGGCCTTGACCGTTGGTGCAACGGAATCTACTTTGACAGTATATTCGCCCATGGTATGCGTCTTCACCTCCATCCAGCCATTTTTCATCTTGCCGCCGAGAGAGGAAACCTTGCCATTATTGTCGATACTGGCGATATACAGTTTAGAATTGTTGGCCCATTTCTCTTCGGGACGAATACGCAATGTGAACTTCTTGAAAGTGGTCAGACCCTCATCGCCGAAACGGTAAACAGGTGAACAGCAGCCCGTTTCATCGCGATGACCCGTCTGAATCCACTCGTCGCGGAAAAGCGTGCCCTCCTCCATTGAGACATTGAAATCATCAATGGTAATGTTGTTGTTGAGTGAGCCATCGGATTTCACGAAATACTCACTGCGCCGGCGCACAGGTCGTTCCACTTCAACAGGAGCCACACCCACCAATTTGAACGAGGCGGTGGTGCTATTGCCTACATAATCAGAGATTTTGAAGCGAACATTCACCGTATCGCCTTCACGCACTGTCACCGTACCGTTTTTCTTCTTGATCATTCGGAGGTTGTTGTTGGAATCCGTCTCAGTGCGAACATAACTCGTCTTTTTCTCCTTATAATGGCGATAGTCAAGCAGACTGTTCACATAGCGCTGCTCATTATAGGAGAAACGGTCAGCCTCAACTTGAAAAGCCAGAGCGTCGTCGAGATAAAGCTCATATAAATACGGGCCATCCTTATTCGTCGATGTGCCAACCATATCAAAGGTGCAAATTCCAAACGACATCTCACCATTGCCATAGACATAGTCTTTTTCTTTGAGAGTATATTGCCCATTATTTCCCTCAACTACAGAGAAATACACTGGGTTGGCACCGCCTTCCAAAGTGGATTCATCACCCAAAGGATAAACCGAAATACCTCTAACAAGCGGTCTCTTGTTGTCTTCAATCTTGTAGCCGAAAAACATTGGGTTGACAGGCCTTTCGTTGGCATCACGAATCTCGAAATGCAGGTGCGGTCCGCCCGACCCGCCCGAGTTGCCCGAATACGCAATCACATCGCCCTTTTTCACGGGGAATTGGTCCTTTTCGGGATAAATCTGCGAAGTGTATTTCTTGTTCTTGTACTGGTATTGCTTCACATATTTGGCAATCTCACCCTTGAAACGCTGCAAGTGGGCATAGACTGCAGTATAGCCATCATTATGTGTGACATACAGCACATTACCATAACCGTAGGGCGACACGCCGATGCGACTGACATAGCCATCGGCCACAGCATATACCTTCTTGCCTTCCACGCCTTGAGTCTTGATGTCGAGACCAGCATGTGGATGGTTGGGACGAAGCTCACCGAAGGTGGCCGAAAGTTGAATCGAGAAGTCAACCGGCTTGCCGTATTGGGGATATGACTGGGCAACAGCTCCCAAGGAGACCGCTAAGGCCAACAAAACCAACAAAGAACGCATTTTATTCATCATTATACACTCGTTTATTTTTTATTGGGCAAAGATATACCTTTTTTTCTATTTTTGCAACGGCTTTAGAAACAAAAACGATGCGCCGTCAAACGAGAAAAGAGAAAATACAGGCTTGGCTTTCTTCGCCGTATATGTTGCTATCCTACAGATTGTTGGCTACCTTGATAGCGCTCAGCATCAGCCGTTGGATGCTTTACCTGTTCAACATCCAGTTTTTCCACCAACTGGATTTGGGACAGGCGTTAGCACTCTATTTCCAAGGCATGAGGTTCGACTTACCTATTGTATTTGGAATCAATATCTTAACTATCGTTTTCTATTGTTTGCCCTCGCGCATCATCTACAACGAAAAACTGCAAGGCTTCGTTGACATCGTCTATATTATCACCAATGCAGTTGCCATCTTCCTGAATTTTTTGGACATCGTATGCTTCCATTTCTTCGGAAAGCACCTCACCATGGACTTCATCAAGGTGTTGTTCCATTCGGATGAAGTGTCATTTGGCGTGGTCAGACAAGTCTTTTTCGACTACTGGTACCTATTGGTCATCTTCATTCTCTTTGTATTGATTATCATTGTAGTAGCTCAGCACACAAAGCCTAAAAAGCCGGAAAAGGAAGAGAAACCTCATTGGCAATTGCGGCAATCCATCAGCCTGGTGGTCATGCTTCTGCTCACAGTTATCGCTGGTCGCGGGGGAATCCAAGCCAAACCCATTTCTGTGGAAACTGCCATGGAATACACCGACCCACAAAATGCACCCATTTTGCTCAACACACCGTTTTGCCTCGTTACCACCCATGAAACCGAACTGAAAGAACGCGATGGGCGATACGAAAGCGACTTCTCCCCCATCCATTATGACTTGAGTGCCAACCGTTTCATCGAAAGCGACAGCTTAAGCGTTGATAGCATCCAGAGCAATATTGTCGTCATCATACTGAAAAACATCGGACAGGAAATGGTGGGCTACTACAGCCGCGACCGTCGCTCATCACTCACACCCTTCCTTGACTCGCTTTTAACCCAAAGCCTCACCTTCAACGGCATGTCGAACAGCCGGAGAAGTTTAGAGGTGCTTCCTGCCATCTTGGCCAGCATCCCTTCGATGATGGAGTACGACTTCGTGAGGTCGCCTTACGCTGACAATGACTTCGATGCCTACTGCAAGCACCTGCAAAAACATGGCTACAACACCATCTTCATGCATGGCGGCAAGAACGGGATGCTAGGCTTCGACGAGTTTTCGCGCCGAGCGGGATTCAGCAAATATTTCGGGCGCACCGAATATGGCGACGACAGCGACTATGACGGCCAATGGGGCATCTATGACGGTCCTTTCCTTCAATATGCCGCCAAGACCCTGAACCGCGTGGACAAGCCCTTCGCCACAGCAATTTACACCCTATCGTCGCGTTATCCCTACAAAGTCCCCAAAGACTTCGTACTGCCCGAAGAGAGTTACTTCTGGACAGGCTTCGAGAAAACCGTATACTATGTCGACCACTCCTTAAAGGATTTCTTCGCGACAGCCTCGCAAATGCCTTGGTTCGAAAACACCCTGTTTGTCATCACGGCCGACTATTCCAACAACGAGCATTTCCAACCCGAATACAGCAATGTTTGGGGTATGTACTCCATCCCTATCGCCTTCTATTATCCTAAGAAAATCAAGCCGTTGAAAAACGAAGAAATCGCACAGCAAATCGACCTTGGGCCTTCCATCCTTTCCGCACTTGAAGTTAACGACACGCTGTTTTCCTTCGGGCGCAACCTGTTCGACACCCTCAGCGAGCCCTCGTTTGTCAGCTACTACAACTTGACCTACCAATACTGCGACGGCACCTATCTGGTACAGTCGGATGGCGAGCATCCTTTCGGCATCTTCAAGCCTGTCAACGATTCACTCTTGAGCGACAATCTCGTCGATAGGCTGCAGTGCCCCGATGTCTACGACAAACTTTACAAATTCCTACAGGAATACAATAGCAGAATGATTAACAACAAGTTATATATTACCCCAACCGACACCATCATTAAAACCGACACCATCCATGAAACACAAGAGTGACAAGAACGGAACCGTTTACTCCACCAATCCCGACTACGCCTTCGACTATGGTGAGGAAGAAGCCATTACCCTCGAACCTGCCAAACAGAACCTTCGCGTGATGCTCGACAAGAAACAACGCGGCGGCAAGAAAGTGACCCTCGTCACAGGTTTCCAAGGCTCCGACTACGACTTGGCCGTCTTGGGCAAGGAGCTGAAGTCGGCCTGCGGTGTGGGCGGCAGCGTGAAAGATGGTGAAATCCTGTTGCAAGGCGACTTCCGCGAAAAAGTATTGGCCTTGTTGCTTCAGAAAGGTTACACGAAAACGAAAATCAGCGGGTTATGATTGAAAAATACATCGAAATACTGAGAAACCTCATCTTAAAGATGGGCATCAGCGAAAGTTTTTCGACTGGTATCGCTGAAACGACAGCCACAATTTCGCTGGTCATCGTCGCTTTTGTCATCTTTTTCCTGGTCAAATTCATCCTAAAGAAGACCGTCTACAAAATCATACAGCTCTCGACAAACAAATACGACGACCTGCTCATCAAGAACAAAGTCATAGGTCGGATTTGTCTGCTCATCCCTGCCCTCATTATCGGCGCATGGCTACCCAACGTGCTTCCCAGCTTCCCCGATACCGCAGCGATACTGATGAAGTTGGTCAACGTGTTCGAGATCGTCATTTGCACCATGATTTTCAGTTCCTTGTTGTCGACCGGAGAGGATTTGTACAACACCCACGAGATGGCGAAAATCAAGCCCATCACGGGTTTGGTGCAAATCAGCAGAATCGTGCTTTATGTCTTGACTGTCATAGTGGTCATTGCTTTTGTGATGGGCACCAAAATCAGCAACATCCTCATCAGCCTAGGAACCATGTCGGCGGTCATCATCCTTGTTTTCCAGGACACCATCAAGGGCTTTGTGGGTAGCATACAGCTCTCTGTCAACGACATGCTTCGCATTGGCGACTGGATCGTAACGGGTCCCGCCGACGGTGTCGTGCAGGAAATCAACCTCACAACGGTAAAAGTGCAGAACTGGGACAACACCATCACCACCGTCCCGACCTACACCATGGTTTCCAGCCCCTTCACCAACTGGCGTGGTATGTCGGAATCGGGCGGACGCCGCATTGCGCGTACCATCAATATCGACGTGAACACCATCCGCTACTGCACGCCTGAGATGCTTGAGAAATACAAACATTATGCTTTGATAAAGGACTACATAGCCCAAAAAGAAGAGGATATACTTGAATACAACAAAGCCAACAACATTGACACGAGTGAGATTTTGAACGGCCGCCAGCAGACCAACCTCGGAATCTTCCGTGCCTACATCAAGGCTTACCTCAACAACAACCCGAAGCTGAACCACAACCTCATGATGATGGTGCGTCAGATGCAGCCCACCGAATTTGGTGTACCTTTGCAAATCTACGCCTTCAGCAGCGACAAGCAATGGGTCAACTATGAGGAAATCCAAAGCGATATCTTCGACCATATCATTTCGGCTGCGACGATGTTTGATCTTAAGATTTACCAGAAGCATTAGTTTAGAGTTTAGAGTCAGTTGAAAGTTTAGAGTTTAGAGTTGAAAGTGCAGAGCTGTAGGGCTGCCACGATGTGACAGCCGGTCAAACCAGAGAAAAGTTTTATGAATCCAGGAATCGTTTTTACGGAAAAGTATTTGAAATTGATGTTCAATCAGTTGCGCGATGCCACGCCTGAAGAGGTGATGGATGAGCTGGAGCATTGCCGCCGCGAGAACCGTCGACCGGTACGTGTATCAAGGTATTTCAGTGGCTTCTTCATCGAAGAGAAGTTCACCGCATCGACGGGCTTCGAAATGCAGATTTTCAAGCACGAAGAAGCAGCAAGGCCCTTGAACGCTGAGATCCCTGAGCCTGCGGTCCCTGAGGCCCCTCGAAGGGTCGAAGGGCCGACACGCCGTGTCATTCTCTATCTCCACGGTGGCGCCTTCATCTATCCGCCTGTGTTTTTCCATTGGCGTTTCCTGCACGACCTTGCCTTACGCACGCATTATGACGCTTTGCTCCCCGTCTATCCCAAGTCACCAGAATACGACTGTGAGTATTCAGTCAAAACATTGTTGGAATACTATAAAAACATCTCTGAATCAAAAAAATATGACGAAATTCATCTCGTTGGCGATTCGGCAGGAGCTTGTCTTTGTCTCGTGGTAGCCCAAGAAGCCCACAAATACGGCTGGCAAAAGCCCGCAACCACTATCTTGCTCTCTCCTTGCGTTGACCTCAGCCACACCAAGGAAAAAGAAATGCTGGCTTTACAGGACAGAGACACCATGCTGCAATACGACCGCATAGTCATCTTGAACGCCATCTGGCAAGGCAAATTGCCCGTGAAACATCCGTGGGTCAGCCCCGTCTTTGGCGACTTCAGTGGTGTCGACAACCTGTATGTTTACTATGGCACAAACGAAATCCTCCAGCCCGACAACCTCTTCTTAAAAGAGACCTACGAAAAGGCGGGAAAAACCGGCCATTTCAACGAATACAAAGGCATGTTCCACACCTTCGCGATGTTTCCGGTTCCCGAAGGATTCAGGGCTTTGAAAGACATGACTTCAATCCTAAAAAGACAACCATAGCCTTGCATATCAAACAGATGCTATTGGTTAACAAACGGCTCTCCTTTTGAAAGTCAATCAAATGTTTTGACGACAACAAGAAGATTTTTGGATTATCTTATAAATACCGCAAGTTTTCTTAACTTTGCCCCGCAAAAAACCTAATGTCTACAGAACATCATGCAGAAATTTAGCGAATTAATCAAGGAAGAACTCAAAGGATGGAAACCGTTCGACATCATCTGGCTGGTTTTGGTGAGCGTCGTCATCACAGTGATGTCCATCCTGTTCAAATACGACAAGGCGAACGACCAGTTTTATTGGATCCACATCGTGGCAGCGACCTGCGGCATCATCAACGTGGTGCTGGGCGGCAAGGGCAAACTGTCGAACTACCTCTTCGGCTTCATCCATTGCTGCCTGATGATTTACATCACATTGATTTCAAGGCTCTATGCCGACTTTGGTGTGACTGTCTACAACTTCGTCATGCAGTTTGTGGGCTTTTTCATGTGGGCGAAAAACATGAATACGGAGACTCACGAGGTGATGAAGCTCCATGCCTCCAACCGCACTCGAATCATCAGCCTAGCCATTATTGTAGTGGGCACGATAGGGTTTGGACTGCTGATGAAATATTTCACCAACGACATCGCACCTTTTGCTGACTCAGCTAAAGCCGTGATGCAAGTCGTGGCCATGATTCTGATGGTCAGGATGTTCAGTGAACAATGGTGGCTTTGGATTGCCATCAATTGCGTCAGCATCTTCATGTACATCAAGGCGGGCAACTTCCCCATCACGATGATGTATGTCATTTATCTGGTCAATTCCATCATCATGTGCGTTCGCTGGGAGAAGGAAGCCATCGCCAACGATAAGTTATTTAAATGAAAGACACACAACGAAATACAAAACTAATTGGAGCCATAGCCGTGGCCTTGTCCGCCATGCTTTGGGGCGTGGATGGCATCCTGCTCACCCCTCAACTCTACAACCTCAACACGGCCTTCGTGGTTTTTGTCATCCACCTCTTCCCTTTCCTGCTGATGAATGTGTTCTTTTTTAGGGAATACCGCCACCTAAAGACCATGACACGCTCCGACTTGATCTATTTCCTACTCATCGCCTTGTTTGGCGGTGCCTTGGGTACCTTGGCCATTGTCAAGTCGCTGTTTTTGCTGCATTTCAACAATCTTTCTGTCGTGGTGCTACTACAAAAGCTGCAACCTGTCTTTGCCGTCATCCTGGCGCGCATCATCTTGAAAGAGAGGATTAAGAAACACTTCGCACTTTGGGCTTGTGTCGCCCTCATCGGAGGTTATTTCCTCACCTTTGGATGGTCGCTCCCCGATTTCAGCACCGACGGCATCACAACAGTCTATGCAGCTTTGCTGTCGTTGCTGGCAGCCTTCTCTTTCGGCAGTTCTACAGTGTTTTCCAAGAAGATCTTGGGCAACTATTCCTTTGTCAGTTCCACCTTCTTCCGCTACGGCTTCACCACGCTGATTATGCTTGTCATCGTGCTGTTTGCCGGCCACATCGGTGACTTCTCTCAGGTGACGCCACGCAACTGGCTCTTCATCGCCCTTATCGGCCTGACCACAGGCTCGGGTGCCATCTTCTTGTATTACTACGGTTTGCGCCACGTGAAAGCCTCGCTGTCCACCTTCCTTGAGCTAATGTATCCCATAACCGCGGTAGTGTTGGACTATTTCGTGAATGGCACGAAGTATTCGCCTGTCCAGTGGGCGGCGGCCTTTGTGATGCTGTTTGCGATTGTGATGCTGAATGTAGACAGGAAAACAAAATAATTTGCATACTTTTGCAACATCATCAAAAAAACTAACATCATGGACAACGAAATCAAAAGAGTGTATTCTGGTTCTGTAGTTGACGCCGAGTTCATCGGCAGCGTGCTTGCTGACAACGGCATACAATTCCTTATCCGTAACTTCCAGGAAGAGAGCCTTGTGGCAGGCTGGGCAGCTGGTGTCATCCAAGGTGATGCCTCTGTGTTTGTCTTTGAAAAGGACTACGACAAAGCCATGCTGCTTTTGGATGAGATCAATGCGGCGGAAATGGAAGGCGAGTAAAACAGCAAAGGCTTCAGAAAGTATGTCATTCCTACGCTGGCATGTGGGCGAGCATGGAATCTATGCTTTCTGAAGCCGACTTTTTTTGTTATTTTTTTTCTAAACCGCCTCCCATAGATTCCCAGCCTCCCCTGCATACCTCTTCAGGAATGACATGGGAGGCTGGCTTTCTTTTAATTCCTGAAAATCAAGCCATCCCCTTGCACATCCACGATGATGGTCTTCGTCTTGTCGACCGACTCGGCCAGGATCATCTTCGAGAGCGAGTTGAGCAACTCACGCTGCATCATACGCTTCACAGGACGCGCACCGTACTGAGGGTTGTAGCTCTGCTTTGCGATAAAGTCGACGGCGGCATCAGTGATGTCAATCTTGATGTCGTTGGCAGCCAGCATCTTCTGCACGCTACGGAACTGCATCCTCACGATGTCGGCAATCTGGTTCTCGTCCAAAGGCTTGAACATGATGATGTCGTCGACACGGTTCAAGAACTCAGGCCGCATGAACTGCTTCAGCTGCTCCATGACCTCGTTACGGGTCTTCTCGAAGACTTCTTCGTCATTGCTGCCATTCAACAAGGCGAAGTTGTCCTGGATGACATTGGCGCCAATGTTGGAGGTCATGATGACGATGGTGTTCTTGAAGTCCACCGTACGGCCCTTGTTGTCAGTCAGACGGCCGTCGTCCAAGACCTGCAATAGGATGTTGAACACATCAGGGTGTGCCTTCTCGATTTCATCCAACAAAATGACGGAATACGGCTTACGACGCACAGCCTCAGTCAGTTGACCACTTTCCTCATAGCCCACATATCCTGGAGGCGCACCGATGAGTCGCGACACCGTGTGACGCTCCTGGTACTCCGACATGTCGATACGCACCATGGCGTTCTCGTCGTCAAACAGGAACTCAGCCAAGGCCTTGGCCAGCTCAGTCTTACCCACACCCGTGGTACCCATGAAGATGAAGGAACCGATAGGACGTTTGGCATCCTGCAAGCCCGCACGGCTACGACGGATGGCATCGCTCACAGCGGTGATAGCCTCGTCCTGACCCACCACACGCTTGTGCAGTTCGTCTTCGAGGTGCAAGAGCTTCTCACGTTCGCTTTGCATCATCTTGTTGACCGGGATACCCGTCCAACGCGACACAATCTCTGCCACATCATCGGCACCGACTTCCTCATCCACCAACGGGTGGTCGCCTTGTGCCACTCTCAAGTCGGCCTTAGCCTTCTCAATGGCGGCCTCAGCCTCGCGGATCTTGCCGTAACGCAGTTCAGCCACACGGCCATAGTCGCCGTCGCGTTCAGCCACCTCGGCTTGATGTTTATAGGTCTCTATGTTGCTCTTTTCCTTCTGGATGAGTTCTACGTAGTTGCGTTCGGTCTCCCACTTTGCCTTGATGGCGGAGCGTTTGTCGTTGAGTTCGGCCAGCTCCTTCCCTATCTCCTCCAACTTCTTGGTGTCGTTCTCACGCTTGATGGCCTCGCGCTCAATCTCCAATTGGCGGATAGCACGCTCGACATCCTCAAGCTCTTCAGGCATCGAGTCGATTTGCAGTCTCAAACGCGAGGCGGCTTCGTCGATCAAGTCGATGGCCTTATCGGGCAGGAAACGGTCGGAGATGTAACGCACCGACAGCTGCACGGCTGAGATGATAGCCTCGTCCAAGATACGGATGTGGTGGTGCGTCTCATAACGCTCCTTTAGTCCACGCAGGATACTGATGGCCGAAGCCTCATCAGGCTCGTCGATCATAACCTTCTGGAAACGACGCTCCAAGGCCTTATCCTTTTCGAAATACTGTTGGTATTCCTTCAAGGTGGTGGCACCGATGGCACGCAGTTCGCCACGCGACAGGGCCGGCTTCAAGATGTTGGCCGCGTCCATGGCGCCTTCGCCGCCACCCGCGCCGACCAAGGTGTGGATCTCGTCGATGAACAAGATGACCTCGCCATCGCTGTCGACGACTTCCTTGACGACATTCTTCAGACGTTCCTCAAACTCGCCCTTGTATTTGGCACCAGCCAGCAAAGCACCCATGTCCAAGCTGAACACGGTCTTGCTCTTCAAATTTTCCGGCACATCACGATTGACAATACGCTGGGCCAAACCTTCCACGATAGCGGTCTTACCCACACCCGGTTCACCTATCAATATAGGGTTGTTTTTGGTGCGTCGGCTCAAGATTTGCAGCACACGACGAATCTCTTCGTCACGGCCAATGACCGGGTCGAGTTTGCCCTGTTGAGCAAGGTCGTTCAAGTTCTTGGCGAAACGGTTCAGACTGTCGTAGTTCTGTTCGGCATCTTGCGAGTCGACCTTTTTACCTTTGCGGAACTGCTGGATAGCTTTCTCAAGGTCGTCCTTGCGGATGCCTTGATCCTTCATCATCTGCGAGGCAGTACTGTTGCTCTCGAAGACAGCCAGTAACAGATGCTCAATGGAAACGTACTCGTCGCCCATCTTCTTGGCTTGCGCCAAGGCATCGTTGAAGATCTTGCTTACTTCGGAAGAGTAATATAGTTCAGTACCGCTGCTACGCGGTTGAGAGTTAATGGCCTGGTCAAGGGATTCGTTGAGACGATTCAGGTTGACGCCCAGCTTCTTCATCAAGTTGGGCACCAAGTAATCGTCGCTCAACAGCATACCCTTCAGCAGGTGGATGGCTTCCACGGTCTGGCTCTGGTGTGATTGTGCAATCTCCTGAGCCTTCCCGATGGCTTCCTGTGATTTGATGGTGAATTGATTGATGTTCATATTTTGTTCTCCTTTCGATTATCTTTTTTGACACGGGACTGCGAGACGCGGGACACGGGACTGCGAGACCAAAGGTCCCTGAGCCCGCGGTCCCTGAGGCCAATCGAAGGGTCGAAGGGCCGACTCAAAGTCACGGGTTGCAACTCATCAAAAACACCGCCAATCTGGTTGAGATGAAACAAAGTCAGTTTTTACGACAAAATGTCACTAAATCAAGAATTTAGAAGAATTATTTGCGACATTTTGACATATTTTCTACCTTTGTCCCATCAAAACCCGAATCATCATGGAAAACGAAATCCAAACTGAGGTCCAAGTCGAAACACAAGCCGAAACCCAGACCGAAATCCAGGCCGAGACGCAAACTGAAATTCAGGCCGAGGACCAGATTGAAGTGAAGACAACAAAATGCCTCAACTGTGGCACTGAATTCGAGGGAAATTTCTGTCCTGAATGCGGACAAGATGCCAAAACAAGTCGGTTCACCCTGCGATTCATCTGGAGTAATCTCCTATCGGCCGTGTTAGGCAGGGACGGCGGCATCGGGTACACCATCAAGAACCTGTTCTCACGACCCGGCAAAATGATTGTCGAGATTCTTGAAGGAAAACGCCGCAAATACGTCTCGCCTTTCCCAACGCTGTTCCTGGCGCTGACACTTTATGTCCTGATCTTCACCGCAACGGGTACCAAAAACATAGAAATAGACAATCTGCCAGAGGACATAGATACAGAACTCACCGTAAAAGTGGGTGAAAAGACTACGGAAATCAACAACAACTCCACTTCAGCAAAGCAGATGCTTCAAAAAGGGGCTCAACTCGCTGTCAATGGGTATCACTTCTACCTCAACCATTACACGCTTTGCTACATGCTCACTTTGCCTTTGTTCGTTGTTGCGGCAAGGAAGTGTTATGGCAAGGAAAACCGCAAACGCTATAACCATGCCGAATACATTGTCGCCATAGTCTATGCGATGGTGATATTGGTGTTATACCGTTGCGTCGTCAACCTCATCTACCCCATCTCGCCCCACTTTTATGGAAAAATGACATTCTATGAGCCGATTGCCATCATCATTGCCTTGACCGCTTGTTTCAGGAAGATGATGGGGTTCAGCACGATCAAGACGGTTTGGCGCAGCACACTGACAATTGCACTTTATTACCTCCTTCTCGGGGCAATAGTCACGATATGCGCAGTGTCCATCGGATTTTTCTTTTACTTCAAGTATCTGAGATAAAATTACTTTGCCCGCCAGAAACTCCGAGTAAATAACAGCAGGATGGTGAAGATTTCGAGACGACCCACCAGCATATCGAACGAAAGCAGCCATTTGGCGGCATTGGGAATGGCATCGAAATTGCCGCTCGGCCCCGTGATGCCCGAGCCTGGGCCGTAATTGCTGAAACAGGTCAAGAAAGAGATGGCACCTTCCTCAAGGCTCATGCCTGCTGCTGAAAGCCCCACCACATTGACCATGAAAACGATGATGAACAACGAGAAGAACGACAGCACACGCTTCAGGCTGAGGTCTTCCACAATCTGCCCCGAAATTTTCACTGTATACATACTGGATGAGTGAATCAACTCGTTGATAGTCTTTTTGATATATTTGAACAATACAATGACGCGCACCATCTTGATGCCACCACTGGTGGAGCCTGCACAGCCACCCACAATCATCAAGACAACCGTAGGGATAAGGAAGAGACGCCCCCAAAGGTCGTAATCGTAGTTGCTGCCTTGGAAACCTGTGTTCGACAGCAATGCCACCACATGGAACATAGAGGTGCGGATGCGCTCCCACCAGGTCTGCGGATGCGAGACCAACTGCTCATCCGTGATGGTATCGAAACGTGGGGCAAAATAGAAGCGTCCCACAAACAGCAGCGTGAAGAGAAGGATGGCAAGCAAATACCAACGAAGTTCCTCGTTGCGACGAATCACATCAAAGCGACGGTTGAACAGGAAATGATACATTGCGAAGTTAATGCCCGACATGAGCATAAAGACGATGCAGACGCACTCAATATAGTTGGAATGGTAATAGCCGATGCTAGCCTGATGCGTACTGAAACCACCAGTGGCAATGGTAGTAAAAGCATGGCACACGGCATCGAACTTATTCATGGGGCCAAGGTGATAAAAGAAGGCGCAAAGCAGGGTCAGTGCAATGTAAATAAACCAGAGCAGGCGCGAAGTGGCCCCCATGGTTGGAGCAAGTTTCTCAACACTTAAGCCTGGTGCTTCAGCAGCGAAAAGAGAAACCTTCTTTGAGCCTTTGGCCACCGAAGGGAGAAAAGCCAGAGTGAACACCACCACACCCAATCCGCCCATCCATTGCATGATACTACGCCAAAACAGGATGCCATGGGGCTGTTGGTCGATGTTGTTGAGAATAGTGGCCCCCGTAGTCGAGAAGCCTGACATGGTCTCAAAGAAAGCATCTGTCACATTGTCGACAGTGCCATTCATCAGGAAAGGCAACATGCCGAACAAAGAAAACAGCACCCACGACAAGGCCACTACCATGAACGAATCACGGATTTGCAAGCTACTCTTTTTCATCGAGTTGCCAATATTGTAGAGCAATAGGCCAACGGCACCTGTCAAACCGGCAGTAAGCAGAAAACAACGGGCATCGGTCTCTCCCGTCACGCGCTGATAGTGCAAGGCTACCGCCGCCGTCAGCAACAAGGCTGCGGCCTCAATTAGCAGCAATACACCAAACAGCTTGCTTTTCATCTTTTACCTATTTCGGACGCAAGCATTGCGTCCCTACAACGGGCAGACACACGGGCCTACCCTCTACTCTAAACTCTAAACTCTAAACACTAAACTCTAAACTAACTCCACGGTTGCGCCCAGCCCTCGCCATAATCAAAATCGTCGTCATCTTCATCGTCCTTTTCCTTGTAGGAATGGTCATCATATGGCTTCAACCAATTCCTGAACTTATAGGAAGGTATTGCCGTAATCTCGCCGTCAGCTTCTGGCGAAACGGCAATGTCAATCTCGTCGGCAGCCAGCTCCTTGAGCCAATGTCCCAATTCCGAGAAGCCCATATCGGTCACCGTGTAGCCATCCCAATCGCCCTGTGCGGCCTTAGCTGCCAAATCCTCTGACTCCCAAAGCGGTATGTAAGGCTCACCGTCATTATCTTCCAGCATGGCAAAGAAGCCTTCCTTGGCCTCAAGCAGCCAAACCTTGCGCGTCTCCAGAATGGACGCTATGAATTGTTCCAGTTTATCCATGATAATCAGTATATTTTCAGTCGCACCCTTCGACGAAGATTTCAAAGTTCTCAAAGACAATCACTTCGCCAGCGGTAATCTTGGCGCGTTTGCGGGTTTCGACCTCACCGTTGCGCAATACCATGCCTGCGGAGACCACCTCTTGTGCCTCGCTCCCCGACTCCACCACACCAGTGGCCTTCAACAAGCCGATGAGGGGGATAAAAGTCTCATCCTCTCGGAGGGTGAAACTAATTCTTCTTAGTCTTTCTGCCATGTTTACTATGTTTCCTATGTTTCTTTTGTCTCTTTGGTTTAGGATTTAGCAACCTTTCCTGTTGTTTCTTCTTGGTGTGGCGCGCCATGAGCTCCAAGATAAAGACCGCAGCAAAGCCCAATCCCGCCATGACGACGGCCAAAAGCAATTCGGTATTCCAGCTTGGAAGCGAAAAGAGATAAGTAGACTCACCTGGCACTTTCCAAGGATATACCACGGGAAGGCTGCCCAACATAAAGCCCGCCAATACCGAGAGCGTCGAATCGCGGTACTCTCTCATCAACCATGCCAACAGGTGTGAAAACATTATTATGCTGACCAAAGCTCCCAACACAAACGGAAGGAGAATCCTTGTCCCATCCATAAAAGTGGAAGCCTTGGTCATCCAAGGGATGCCTTTGGTGACAATCAACTCATAGTTGCCCATGAGCAGCATCAGGTGGGAGCCCGACACACCAGGCACCACCATACCTGTAGCCCCTATGATACCGCACAGGAAGAGGTAGAAAAAGCTCTCGTTGGGATAGGGATTCGACTTAATGGAGAGGAAAAACGAGAGCACCATACCGGCCACGACAAGCAAAATGTTCTTGGCACTCACTTTATCGATGTTTTTCATCACATAAATCACCGAAGCGATGATGAGGCCGATGAAAAACGACCAAGTATAGACCTTATACGAAACGAGCGTCTGTTTCAAGAACATGGAAGTCAATACCATGCCCGCCAGAAGACCCAGCACGATGGCAATGAAAAACCTGAAATCGGTGCGTCGGCCAAATTCGTTGAACTCACCTTTGAAGAGCAACTTGAAATTCTTGATTCTAAGCGAGTTGATGGCATTGATAAAGCGTTCAAACACCCCAAGCACCAACGACACCGTGCCGCTGGAAATGGGAAAGACATTGGCTGCACCCATAATCATGCCTTTCACGAACACCTTAATCGACTCCCAAATAGCCAACATAATTTCGCCTTTTTTGTTCAAAACTACAAAGGTACAACAAAAATTGTTCCCCGTGCTATTTTTAATCCAAATTTGAAAAAAAACGACATTATTGTCATAAGATTGTTATCTTTGCAAATCAAATCCATTCCCATGAGCGAAGAAAAAGTAATATACCCACAAAACTTCGACATCAAGCTTATCATCGCTGCCGAGATTGCCACGGAAGAAGCCAAACGCAACATCAGCAAAGCCTTAAGTGAGAGCCGGACGGTACACAGTTTTGTCAATGTAAGAAGCAGTGGCAAAGGCAATTATTTCAGCTATTGCTACAATATCGATATCGAAAGCAAGGAACATCTGGAACGCACCTATGCCCTACTCAGAACCATACCCGGATTAAAGTTTGCCCTATGACAAAAGCCTATTCCATAAGGATTTACGGTCGCGTGTTCAATGTAGGGTTTCGCCGTTATGTACACCGATACGGCCTTCAATGCAACCTGACAGGCTATGTGGAAAACGACTATGCCGACGACTGCGTCCATATCGAGGCCGAAGGCGAAGAAGCCGACCTCGACCGTTTCACTCTGCTTTGCGGCGAAGGCACACCTTATTCATATATCACCAACATGAAGATTGATGCGGTGGCACCAACAGGGAAATATGATGATTTTCAAGAAATAAGATAACTGCAAGATATAAGTCGGCCCTTCGACTCCTTCGACAAGCTCAGGAACCGAGGGCTCAGGGACCTTAACTGAACAACTATAAACTGACAACTGATATGATAGACTTCTCCAAAATCCTCTTCCTCGACATCGAGACCGTCTCGCAAGAGAAATCCTACGACCAACTCTCAGAGCGGATGCAGAAGCTATGGTCGCACAAGGCCGAACAATTGAACCGCGACAATCCTGAACTCGGCCCCGCCGACATCTATGATCGCGCCGGCATCTATGCTGAATTCGGCAAAATCATCTGTATCTCCGTGGGGTTCTTCAATGGCAACCGTTTCCGCTTGAAGTCATTTTATAGCCACGATGAGAGAACGCTGCTCGCTGAGTTTGCCGAGATGTTGAATCGCCACTATAATGCACCCGAAGCTCAACTCTGCGCCCACAATGGCAAAGAATTCGACTTCCCCTATATCGCTCGTAGGATGCTTGTCAACGGCATACAAATCCCTAGAATCCTGCAAGTTGCAGGCAAAAAGCCATGGGAAACCAACTTCATTGACACCATGGAGCTTTGGAAGTTCGGCGACTATAAGACCTTCACTTCCTTGGATTTACTTTGCGCCATCTTGGACATCCCCACCCCGAAGGACGACATCAACGGGAGCGAAGTAGTCCGCGTGTATTGGCAAGAAAACGACCTGGAACGCATCAAGACCTATTGCCAAAAGGATGTGCTCGCCATCGCCCAACTCATGCGTCGCTACCACTATCTACCACTCATCCCCGACGATTGCGTGGACTATACTAACTGAGCATGCACATCCTCTCCAAATCGACCTATATCAAAGGTTTACAGTGCGAGAAGGCATTGTACATGCAGAAGAAGCACCCTTATCTTCGCGACAAACTCAGCATTGAACAAAGAGCCAAGTTCCAGCGCGGCACCGATGTGGGTGTGCTGGCACACGAGGTGTTCCCTGGCGGCATCGACATGTCGCCCAACTCACCTTCTCAGTTCCCCAAAAAGGTTGCGGAGACCTGGGACAACCTTAGCAAGCCTGAAGTTAAAGTAATGTACGAGGCTGTTTTTCAGCACAATGATACGCTCATTATGCTGGATATGCTTGTCCGCGACGGCGACAAATGGCTGGCCGTGGAGGTAAAGAGTTCGATGCGACTCAGCGACACCTATTTTAATGATGCCGCCCTGCAATACTATGTACTGCACGGTTGCAGGGTCCCGCTCAGCGACTTCTGCCTCATGTACCTCAACGGTGACTATATTAAAGACGGTCCCATCGATGTGAAGCAGTTGTTCAAGATGGAGTCAGTGATGGAGTATGTCATTGAAAGAGAAGCCTTTGTTGCTGAAAATGTGGAGCGACTGAAAGCCATTGTCGCCTTGCCACACTCGCCCTTGGTCAATATCGGGACACAATGTCACAACCCCTACCCTTGTGATTTTCAAGGCCATTGCTGGAAACTCATCCCGAAAAACAGTTTCCTGTTTACCACCGCGATGGATGACAAAGACCTGTTTCAAAACTATTTCAATGGCGTGAATACCAATGCCAAGTTGCTCCAACAAATCGAACCTGATTCAGAAGAAGCCCATCAGATTGAGGCCTTGGAGACCAACTCGTATTACATTGATTACAAGACGCTTTACTCGTTAGCTCCACAACCCAAGCCCAAATCTATAGCCTACTTAAACCTTTTGCTCCACCGTCCCGCAGTGCCTGAAATTGACGGCACGAAGCCTTACGAGGAGATGATTTTGGCTTTTGCGTTGCAAGGTGAGCATCAGCATGACGCCGCCATAGATCCCATGCATCCCACAAGCCCGCGCAGGGATGACATGGCTGATGCAGACGGATGTTTCGTTTGGGACTGCTTTGAAGACCACAGTCGTTGGAAAGAAGCCATCAATTTGCTCATCGAAAAGCTCTCTCATTATGAGCAAATTGTGTGCTTTACACCGCAAAACATCAGTACCACCCTGCTCCGCCACGAGATCATACAAAACCAAACCATAGGTTACAAAGTCTTCAATCTTTTCGAAGTGTTGCAAGAGGCCCATTTTTACCATCCAGCCATCAAACGGGGACTCACCTTGCAACGCCTTGAAACGGCACTTTTTCCCGAATCTAAACTGTTCGAACACAGCCGAATTATCCTCGAAGCCACCAGCAACGACCTCATAGGTTATCAACAGGCACGCGAAGACTTAATCGCTGAAAATGAAATTGTTGCAAAAACTTATCAACTCCTTTTCAAGTAGTTGATAACTTCCCGAAAAGAACTTCATCGGGGCAGACTTTAATTCGTACTTTTGCCCTTCGAAAACGAAGATTCAACAGAGTTAAAACGAGCTAAGAATTTCATTTTATGCCTAACGATACTATCACCCGCCGTCCTTTCGGCGACACTGCGAAACGCAATTTAATGACCCCCGAGCAGGTCTTTGCCAACCAGGGGCGCATCCCACCTCAAGCCACCGACCTCGAGGAAGTGGTGCTTGGCGCCCTCATGTTGGAAAAGGAAGCCGTCAACGAGGTCATCGACATTTTGTCACCCGAAGCCTTCTATTTGGACAAGCACCAGAAGATTTTTGCCGCCATCAAAGCCCTATTTGGGAAATCAGAACCCATTGATATCCTGACCGTTACCAATGAACTCAAGCAACGTGGTGAGTTGGAGATGGTGGGCGGCGCCTATTATATATCGAAGCTCACCAATCGCGTCGTCTCGGCGGCCAACATAGAATACCACGCCCGTATCATCATGCAGAAACACATTCAGCGTCAACTGATTCTGCTTTCATCAGACATGATTCATGAGGCTTTTGAAGACACTACCGATGTATTCGACCTGTTGGACAAGGCTGAGAACAACCTCTTCCAAATCAGCGAAAACAACCTGCGCCGCAGCTACGACTCGATGCAAGACTTGGTGAGCAAAGCCATCAAGGAGATCCAGAATGCCAAAAACGCCGACGACAAGCTGCGTGGAGTGCCTTCGGGCTATACCGAGCTTGACCGCATCACGCAAGGCTGGCAGAAATCCGACCTCATCATCTTGGCCGCTCGTCCCAGCATGGGTAAGACCGCTTTCGCGTTGAATCTGGCACGCAATGCGGCTGTCAACTTCAACCGTCCAATTGCCTTTTTCTCTTTGGAAATGTCGTCTGTCCAGCTGGTTACCCGTCTGATTTCCACCGAGACCTCACTGACTGCCGACAAATTGCGTTCAGGTGACTTGGCCGAATACGAATGGCAACAGTTGAACACCAAGGTCACCCCATTGACCGATGCACCCATCTTCATCGACGACACGCCACAGCTCTCCATTTTCGAGTTGCGCGCCAAATGCCGCCGACTGAAGCAACAGCATGACATTCAGATGGTTTTCATTGACTATCTACAACTTATGACCGCCAAAGGCGACAAAGGCCTTAACCGTGAACAGGAAATCAGCACCATCTCACGCTCACTGAAGAGTTTGGCCAAGGAATTGGAGATTCCTGTTTTGGCGCTATCGCAGTTGAGCCGTAGCGTAGAGCAACGCCCCGGTTCCAAAAAGCCCATCCTCTCCGACTTGCGTGAGTCGGGAGCCATCGAGCAGGATGCCGACATGGTGATGTTCATCTATCGTCCTGAATATTACAAAGATGGTGTGGATGCCGAGGACAAGCCTAAGGGCTATACCATCATCGACATTGCAAAACATCGTAATGGTAAACTTGGCGAAGTGGAATTGAGGTTTGTCGGACAATATGCCCGTTTTGAAGAAATGGAACAGGGCTTCGACAACAGCAGCTTCACCTCCATCGGTCCCAACAACCAGTTTGACAGCCCTTCCCAAGTCTTCAGTTCAAAGATGAACGACGACGACAGCATGGAGTCCTATAACCCTTCCATCACTACAGATGAACCCACTCCTTTTTGAATCCAGGATTTAAAATAAAAGTTTATAAAATAATATCAGATGAAAAGAGACAATCATAAAGTTCCCCATTCGAAAAGCAATCCTCTGAAATTCAATGTGTCGGAATCATCCCAACTGATGGATTTCCTAATGAAGAAATTGGATGGCATCAGCCGCAACAAAGCCAAGCGCATGTTGGCCAACAAAGTAGTATCCGTCGAAGGCAAACGCACTACCCAGTTCGACTTCGCCCTTGAACCTGGCATGGTGGTCGAAATCGGCAAGCCTACTGCCAAAGAGCGCTTCCGCAGCCCTTGGCTGAACATCGTCTATGAGGACAAATATCTCTTGGTCATCGACAAAAAGGAAGGTCTGTTGACCAACAGTCCCGCCAAGGAGAAAGACACGGCGCAAGGCATTCTGAACAACTATTTCATCTATACGCAGCAACGTTGTCGCGCCCACACCATCCATCGCCTCGACCGCGACACGAGCGGTCTGATGCTTTTTGCCAAGAGCAAGGAAGTCGCGCTAATGTTTGAGGAAGACTGGAAAAACACCGTTTACGATCGTCGTTATGTGGCTGTGGTGTGTGGCTGCGTGGAGAAAAAGGAAGGCGTGGTGAAGTCGTGGCTGAAGGACAACAAGGCCTTCATCACCTACTCCAGCCCAACCGACAACGGAGGCAAATATGCGGAAACTTATTACGAGACCCTTTATTCCAATCCGAGGTACTCCTTGGTCGAATTGCAATTGGAAACGGGCCGCAAGAACCAGATCCGCGTCCACATGGCCGACATTGGGCATCCCGTGGTAGGCGACCCGAAATATGGCCCTTCGACAAGCTCAGGGACCTATGACAACTCACTGGGAAGGTTATGCCTGCATGCTTACAAACTCTGCTTCCATCATCCCTACAAGAAAACGGATATGGAGTTTGAAACGCCTTTCCCAAAGGTATTTGCCAAGCCGTTCCCCGGGATGATAGACAAGATGTAAAACGATTACTTCAATTGGTCGGCAACAACCTCCGCAATATCCTTAACCGCAACAGGCGATTTCCTTGCAAAGGTCTTCAGACACAACGGACAAGCTGTCACAATCTCATCCGGATTGTTGAACATCAAATCGTTAACCGAGATAGTCGTTATTTCATCGCGCTCCTGCTGAGTCAGATTAAAGCTACCGAGGCTACCGCCGCAGCAAATGCTCAGCTCTTTCTCTGATTTCGCTTTGCACAAATTGCCAATGCTTTCAATCACCTCGCGAGGCTCGTCATACACGCCAAAGGCTCTTCCGAGTTCGCACGGGTCATGATAGACGTAGTTGACTTCGTTTTTATTGACCTTCAATTTACCCTTCTTGACCAGTTCATCGATATACTGCGTATGATGCAGAATCTCAACGCCTTCAAGTTGATATTCTTCCTTGAAAACCTTATAGCAAATCGGACAGGATAGTACGAGTCGCTTGGCCCCAGATTGCTTGATCAACTCGGTGTTTTTAGCCATCATGGCTTGGGCCTCGGCTGTCTTTCCACTCAACAGCATCGGCCTGCCGCAACAGACGCCTCCGTCTTTGTCCATGAACTCATACTTCTCGCCCGCAGCCTCCATGATTTTCTTCATGGCACGCATGATTTTGGGAGTCAGTTGGGTCATGCAGCCGGCGAAATAGAGGACGGGGGCATTCGACGTTTCACTCGGATAGTATGCGTCAAGATACGAGTGGTTACTATTGATAGTATAAGGCACCGCCTCGCGTTGGCTCATCTTGATGTCGCACGACTCGATGCTCACAGGGCAAACCGCGACGCATTTGCCACACTGCATGCAGGTCTCGGCAATGCGTTGGGCCTCTTCCCTATCTCCGTTCCTCAAGCGTTTCATGAAATAAGCCGAAGTGTTGCCACTGTTCTTGTCGTTGACGCTCATCGGGCAGGCGTCGATGCACAATCCGCAGCTCGGGCAGGAATAAATCTGTGCCAAAGCATAACCCTTACGTGGCTCACGCGGTTTCAGACCTGCATGTCGCAACAGGATGAACAAGGCCTCCGTCGGGATGTGCATGTATCTCGTGAACGGCAGCATAAACATAAACACCATCAAATCAATGGAATAGAGCCACCAAAACGCCATGATGTTGCTCTTTTCGGCAATGAGACGGAAGGGGAAGATGGTCCACAAGGCAAAACGAATCATGTTGTCGGCAAAACCGAAGTGCATGATACGCTTCACCCCCACTATCTTCGAATGGATCTTTTTCACAACTGCAATCAAGATACCGCTGATGATCATCAGAAGGAAGAAATCCATAAGGACGGCGAAAATGGGCGTTTCTTCAGCGAAATACTTGAAGAAAATCGGATAATAGAAGTTGGGTAACATCCGCTCAATACCTTGTACTTCAACACCTTCAAGCGGTCGCAATGTGAACAGCATCACATGGCCGATGACAATGATCATGAACCAGCCAAAGGCAATGGCCGTGTGCATGTAACCCAGCACAGGATTGCGTTTCCATATCTTCACATGGAAGAGGCAGTCTCCAACCAAGTCACGAATGTTGGCCCATGCCGTCTTGGGCGTCACCAGAGAACGCCAAAATTGCTTTCTGTCGTCTTTCGGCAACTGGCCGATGACGCGTAAAAGTCCCACCACACAATACGTCAGCACGAAAGCCATGCCGAGCACAAAGGGGAGCACAAAAGGATGGAATATCTGTGAATTCATCGTGTAATGTCTAACAAAATCTTACGGATATTGATGCCGCGCGGGCAAACCAAAGTGCATTTGCCGCAGAGCATGCAACGTTGAATCATTTTTTTGGCCTCGTCTTCCTTGCCTCGCTGAAGCATCAGGAGGATGCGGCGGAAACTCATCTCGGTGAAGTGGCCCGCAGTGCAAGTCGCAGTGCATGAGCCACATGCGATGCAGGTATTGATGTCAGGGTTGGTCTCCTTCAGGCGGTTGAACGTCGTCAGGTCGACGCTGTCCATCTTGACATGCGAGCTGGGTGACAAACAAAAACCGAAATCCATGGCTTACCTATTCAAATAATTATACACTTGTGTCGCCACCGAACGCGCCTCACCGATGGTGTCGGGCAACGACTTCGGAGCGGTGCAGGCACCGGCCACGAAGACGCCGTCTTGTGCGGTGTCGTTCATGCCCAGATACATGTCCTTATTCTGCATGAAGCCGTCGCTGTTGTTGGCTACACCGAGCTTCTGCTGTATCGCGTCGATGCTCTTGTTTTTCTCCATGCTGCACATCAATACGAGCAAGTCAAGCGTCATCTTGAGCGGTTTACCAAACAACGTGTCTTCCGCCTTAATGACCAACTTGCCGTCCATATCCTCCGAGACCTCGCAAACACGGCCGCGGACACATTTCACATCGAAGTCTTTCTGGGTCTTAAGATAAAGGTCTTCATAGCCTGGACCGAACATGCGCAAGTCCATGTAGAACGTGTAGACCTCTGCATCAGGAAACACTTCCTTGATTTCGCAGGCCTGCTTCAACGCCGTGGTGCAGCACACCTTCGAACAGTAGGTGTTGCACACTTTGACGTCGCGGGCGCCCACGCAATGCACGAAACCAATCCGCTTCGGATGATTGATGCGGTCGTCCTTACCCGTCCTGAAAAATTTCTCAAGCTCGACGCTGGTCATCACGTTGTTATAAATGCCGTAGCCGTATTCCTGTTTCCGCTCCGCTTTGAAAACATCGAAACCTGTGGCAAGAATCACTGCTTGTGCGTCAATCTTTTCGTTATTGCTCAAAACAGCATGAAAACCGTTATTATCTCTTTGGATGTCAACGACCTCGGTATTCAGACGGACATCAATGCCCTTCACTTGGTCAAGCATCTTATCCACCACGTCCTTGGCTGGATGAAAGGCTGGGAACAGCCTGTCCCACTGCGCGATATGACCGCCAAGAGCCTCGCTTTTTTCAATAATGATAGGATTGAGCCCCATTTTATGCAATTGTGTGGCTGCTTCCATTCCGGCGGCTCCACCGCCAATAATCAATATATTCTCTTTCATAAACGTTGGTTTGTCAAACTGATTTCATACACGACGGGCACTGCGGCTGACCGAGGTCCTTGCCGTTCAAGCCCTGATATTTCTTTTTCGGGTCATAAGGGATTCCCATCTTTTCGAGCAGCGGCTCAATGGCGACCTGATGCATCTGGAGGCCAAGGTCCCATGGGTCGTAGCCCATTACCAAACCTGCCACCTCTTCGTAGGTCAGCGCCGGGATGCCGTAGCCGTTCTTGCCGTATGTCTTACCCGTCTGCTCCGCGATGACATATTGCCATCTGTCGAGGAAATAAGGACAACCCGGGCAATTAGTGATAATCAAATCCGGCTCGTAAGGCTCCATCGACTCGAATTTCTTGTATGTATTCGACTCGGAATAGCCTCTGTTGGCCTGCACGAAATACTGACGGAAGCCAAAGCCACAGCAATGACGGCGTTCGGGGTAGTCGACCACCTCGCCACCCCATGCCTCAATCATTCCGACCAGCACATGCGGATACTCAGCTCCACCGAATCCCTTCGACGGGAACATCTTCGAATAATGGCATCCGATATGCTCGACCACCTTCAAAGGCTTGCCGGTCTTGACATTGACCAGCGGAAACTTCATCTGTTTGGCGATGTCGAACCTAAATTTATAGATAAGGTCGCTGGCATGAGCGAGATATTTGGGCTTGGCGAACTCTTTCTTGCACGAATCCCAGAGATACTGCCGAATCTTGGCCTCCAGTTCAGGGTACTCGTGCCAGGTCTCCAACGTCTCGGTGTAGCATCCGAACGAGGTGATGCAGGAGCACACATAATTCTCGTAGCCACTCTCGTGCATCAACGCGAATTGGCGCGCAATGATGGTCATTGCCGTCTCCTGCGGGATGGTGTCGCTGTGATAGGCGATACCGCCACAAGTGGTATGATAGGGGTTTTCGTAAAAGTCTTTGCCCAACTTATTCCTCGTGATATCCAGAAAAGTCACCTCCGAGCCTGGCCAAAACGCCTGACGAATGCAGCTCCTCACGTAAAAATAATGGTCATCGGGAATGTCTTTCTGGTAGTCGGACCAAATCTTCTGTTTGCCTTCAATAATCATCTAGTATTCAAAGATTTAAAATTCAAGATTTAAAATTTGGCTCTCAGCTATCAGCAATCAGCTTTCAGCTCGTTGACAACACAGCTGATAGCTTATAGCTTTATAGATTCAAATGTTTTTCCCCATCGTTTTGGGTATAGACCTTCATGAAATACTCCTCATCGGTGAGGTGCTCATTCTCTGCCTCCTGATGAGCGTCGTTCAAGACCTGATTCATCAACTCGGTGGCACCCGTGACATCGAAGATCTTCTTCAGTTGGTCGAGACTCTCCTTGGGAATTTTACGCAAGCCTCCGGGACCGTCGCCGTCGAGGTTCGAGCCCATGCGGGCATGCAAATCATCCAGATTCTCGTTGATCCACTTGCCGACTGGACCGAATTCCTTGTGTGTCTCATAGTCGAAAGTGCGGGGATACACGCAATAGCCGTAATTTAAAATATTGGAGCACAAATCCTTAACCACAACATATTGCTGGCGGCCTTTCTCCGATTCCATGTAGAGACCACTCCGCATCGAGAGTTTGCGCAAGGCCATGATAACCAAGCCGGGAGCATTGGCACGAGGGCATCTCGTCACGCACGACATGCACTCGCCGCAATACCAAATCGTGTCGCTTCTCAGAAGCTCCTCCAAATCGGCCTCATTCTTGCGCGCGACGATGTTCACGATGTTTTTGGGATTGTATTTGTAGAACTCCGCAGCCGGACAAACCGCAGTGCACACGCCGCAGTTCATGCAGGCCTTCATCCCCTCTTTTATCCTGTAATCCTTATATAGTTCATCAACAAGATGATCTTTAAACCTAGGTTCCATAAAATAGTAAATTGGTTTACTGTAAATATACTTACTAATGGCGGGCAAAAATACAGTTTTTTTGATTAAACCAAGGAAGTTTTCGAAGAATAATTTGGAAGTTAGTGAAGGAATCAAAGCAAGTCATAACCAGAAAAAGAAAAACCCTAACCATTTGATAGTTAGGGTTTTATTTTTCGTGCCCCGAACAGGAATATAATTCCGTAATCCAATATATTCCGAAATATCAGCATTTTACACTATAAGTGTCTTATACTACAGCACTTTATCCGACTAATTACATTTCACCGTTTCACACTTTTTTTCACTTATTTTCAAAAAAGTAGGAAAGTTTTCTTGCCTAAGTAGGAAAGTTTTTGTACCTTTGCAGTGACAATTCAATTTAATAAAACTATGGCAACAGTTATCTATTCAATTTCCGCAAAGTCCACCAGCGACAACAAGAGCCAGCTTATCATCAGATTCAAGCATGGCAACCAAGGCAAGGGCATCGACCAACGCACCGGATCGGGTATCTTTATAAACCGCGACTATTGGGCTGAGGCCGTGACGGAGGGAACAAAGACCATCTCCCCTGCTCACATTAAGACTTCCTCAAAGAAACTTATGAACGATGAGAACCTTACACTTCGTAAGGAATTAGGTGAAGCCGAAACAAAGCTAAAAGACCTTGAAAAACATGTCTTGCAAGCCTTCATCGACGCAGGCGCAGGCAAGGTCGGTCTCGCCAAAGATTGGTTGAAGAACACGGTCAATGAGTTCAACAACATCCCAACGGCACCTGCCGAAGAAGAATCCGAAGCCGAACATGTGCCATCGTTCTTCGAAGCCTTCGCCATCTACATTGACCGCAAGAAGTTCTCCGACAACCGCAGGAAACACTATCAGGTGCTTTGTCGCATACTGAAACGCTATGAGTTGTACACAAGCAAGCCTCTATCCTTCGACGACCTCACAGCCGACACGCTCCGCGACTTTGAGAAATTTCTTAAAGAAGAGCATACCTATTATAAGAAGGCCGTTGAGATGACCGAGAAAGCCAAAGGAAAGAACATCGGTCCCACCTATCTCGACATCATGAAAGCCGTGCCGCTGAGCCGCACACCCGAGCCAAGAGGAGAAAACGCCCTCAGCGACTTAATGCGCAGATTCAGGGCATTTGTCCGCTGGGCGAATGGACTTGACAAGGATTATAGGTTGGAGAAGCCCTACACTCACAACAACCCCTTCAACGCCTACACCGTTCCAAAGGAGCTTTACGGCACCCCCTACTACATCACCATCGACGAGCGCAACAAACTCTACAACACCAAACTTGGCGAGCCTCTGGCGACTCAGCGCGACATCTTTGTCTTCCAATGCTGCATCGGTTGTCGAGTGTCAGATCTGTGGGCGATGACGAAGGCCAGCATCATTGACGGTGCTGTCGAGTACATCCCTCGTAAGACCAAAGAAGGCAACCCCATCACCGTCCGCGTACCGCTCAACAAGCAGGCGACTGAGATTGTGGAGAAATACAAGGACTATGACGGCAAAGGTCTCTTCCCTTTCACCTCGCAGCAAGAATACAACCGCAGCATCAAGGAAATCTTTGAAGCCGCAGAAATCAATCGCATGGTGACCGTGCTCAACCCCACCACAAGAGAAGAAGAAAAACGCCCCATCTCAGAGGTCGCCAGCAGCCACATGGCGAGGCGTACATTTGTCGGCAACCTATATAAGAAAGTCCAAGACCCTAACGCCATCGGCGAGTTGTCTGGCCACGCCGAGGGCAGCAGAGCGTTCAAGCGTTACCGCAGCATTGACGAAGAAACCAAGAAAAAAATGGTTTCATTATTGGATTAAAGAAGGAGGAAGTTATGGAATACAGCAAGAAAGAATTGGAAGAACTGATTGACATGGCGGAAGTCAACTTGAATTACCTCAAGGATACAGGCGATGGCAAAGGGTTAATCGAAAAGATTGACGAGGAAATCCCTCATTTGTTTGACGAAGTCCAATTCATGTCAGATATGCTAATTAAGGTGCGCATTGAATGGCTTTCTCAACGACTATCCACTATTAAGGATTGCATATTTGCAACAGATGATATTGAGATGGCAAAAGAAACCTACAATTTGGTTTCTCCTGTATGGAAAAAATATGTCGCTCTTGACGATTTTCACAAACCATATAGTGCAAAAGAACACGAGAAAAACATCACTGCTACACTTGATAGCATAAAAAGAAAGATAGACCGATACTACAGGACACATCCAGAGCAGAAAAAACCAACAGCTCACGACTTTCTTGCAGTTTTGGGTGGATTGACAAGGGATTGTTTGACCTATATTGAGTACAAGTATGATTTGCGCTATAAGGAGAACCCAAACACCATAACGGTTCTTTCTCCGAATATGCAACACAAAATCTTCGATGTGTTGCCTGGCCAAATAGCATCTGGATTTAATGAGGGCGTAATTACTTTGGCGAACCTGAATAAGGTGATTGAGGAGATTGAAACTAACATTGACAACTGCAAGACACGGCCCGAATTGGAAAGGTATGTTGTGAAATTATTAGAACCTTTTAGAACTATATCAAATTCTTTGACCATATTTCAACATGAGAGTTTTGAAAAGCAAAGAGCGAAAATAGAGGAGGGAATGGCAAAGTTAGGAACGCCTGAGAATTGCCTAATTGATTTGCTTTTTATTATGACCAAGTACGCCAATAAACTATATGCAGTATTGATTCAAAGAGACTTTGATTTGGGCAAGTTTCAAGATGAGGTTGAAATCTATCTGAAAAGAGAGTGGACATGGATTGATATTGCCCCTTATGTCGGAGGAAAGATTAGAGCACAGCGTTTTATGGGACAACAGGAAACGCCTATCGCCCACCCATCAACGATTGGCCGTGAAGAAAAAAAGACATCCACAACGCCAACTGTCGATAGGGAAAAAATGAAAAACTTGTTTAATGAATCTTTTCTCAACCTTGAATATCGCCCTCAAGATTCTGTCATAAATGATGACAAAAAAACCTTATTCATTGAATTTTGCAATCGAATTGATATAATATTGTCAAGTAACGACAAAAAGTCTAAAAACAAAAAAAATCTCGGCTCAATAGTCTATATGATTTACCGCAGTAAATTTACGAAACCTAAGTATCGCAAGATAGAAGGTAAAAAAGGTGGCTTTTCTATTTTGATAAAAACTTTCTTTGATATAGTTAGCCTACCCACTCCAAAATACACTCACCCCACCTACTACAACAACCCAAGCAAAGAAATAATCTCTTACTTCGGTGAGATTTTGAAATGGAATAACTAATAAATACCGTATTGAAACAGGAAAAATACCGCATTGAAACAATAAATCCCCTATCAAAATCCCCTATAATAGATTCAAAATTCTGAAATTCAGCGTTTTTTTGTTTTTCAAAAATCCCCTATAAAGTGGAGTTGAATAAACCTTAGGATTTTTGCAGCGCAGTCGGACGAAAACCAAAGCCCCGATGCAAAAACTAAATGAACAACAATCTTATTCAACTCCATCAGGAGTTCCCCACCATCCAGGTGACGATCAGCCTCAAAGACCTTCTTGAGGCAAACTCTATCCTTGTTCAACAAGTGAAAGACGACCTGCAGCAGCAGTTGGCAGACGAGAAAGCGGAGGTCTATTACTCACGCGAGAAAGCAATGGAGATATTCGATGTATCTTCCACAACGCTTTGGCGATGGGAAAAGAAAGGGTATCTTACACCTATCATGGTAGGTGGATACAGAAGATACCGCAAATCAGATATTAACAAGATACTGGAAGGAGGTCAGCAATGAGCAGCTCCAAATTCATCGGCATCAGCATCGCTGATGCAGCCGCTGGCCACAAAGACCTCTTCGAGCAAGCCCTCGCCCAGTGTCCTTGCCTCCAAGCCCTTCGGGAAGCCTACCCCGACCTCGTTATCACGAATAACGATAGTACGAATAACGGCTTGAATGACTGGATGGACAATCAGGAAGTCATGTTTGCGCTGCACGTGAGTTTGCGCACGCTCCAGACCTTGCGCTCTAACGGCACCTTGCCCTACTCGCGGATAAACAACAAGATCTACTATCGACGACGAGACATTGAGAGACTCCTCAACGAAAACTATTCAAAGAAAGGAGTCCACCAATGAAAAAAGCGACCTCTTGCGAAGCCGCCCCGAACACAGCGGCAAAGATACAAAAAAGTTCTGAAACACAGAACTTTCAAGCAGAAAAAACAACCTGCTCATCCTATCTTGAACAGCGCCTGACGGCTATTCAAGTCACCGATGAAGAAAACCATTTCAAAGGTGCTACCAATGCCGAAGGATATCCGATTTCAGGTTTTTGCTTCTTCACCTCTGACGACAATGACAACCTCGTCATCAACTACCTCACTCCCGATGGGCGAGTTATGGAATACTATGATGACACCCGCAACGAGGGCAGAAACATCAGGGGCTACCGAAGAACCAGGCTGAAAAATCCGAAAGACGGCCAAGGCAAGTACAAGCAGCCCAAAGGGACGGAGAACTATCCGTTCTTCACACCCAAAGCGATTGAGGCTTACAAGTCGAAAGCCAAAGTCGGCACTCTATTCATTGTGGAGGGAGAAATCAAAGCTTTTGTCCTGTCTAAATTCGGCCTCTGCACCATCGGAATAGGAGGCATCTACAACTTCTCGGCCAAGGGCAAGGATGAACTTCATCCTGATTTGGTAGACTATATCAAGACCACCAACCCAAGAGACATAGTCATCCTCCATGATGCCGATGCACTCCAGTTGAAAAAATTCGACGAGGCGAAAGAAGCTACAGAACGCCCAAGGCAGTTTTCAGAGTCACTGGTTAAGTTCTACGACTACCTGAAACCCATTTTCCAAGGAGATTTATATTATGAACATGTCTTACGCGATGCAGGCTGCAAAGGTATCGACGACCTTCTTTTCGACATTAGATGCGACCAACAGAAATGTGTCGCCGAATTGCAGGCGGTCAAGAAAAAGACCCAAGGAGAATACATAGCCGTAGAGAAGATAACTGGCACCACACAAATAAGGAAATACTTCGGTCTGGAAACCGTCAAATCCTTCTATGAGCGTTACCAAGACGACATCGGCGACCGTGAGTTTATCTTCAATGGAGACCGTTACTACTGCGATGAAATGGGCGAGGTTAGAGCTTCGTATGCTCGTGAAGTGGCTCGTTACATCAGGGTAGGTGCCGAGTTTTACAAGAAGACGGTAAACGACCGTGGGAACATTGAATATACACCGTGGAAGGCGAGCAGTATCAATGCTGATTTCAACAACTCCAAAGAGTTTGTCCGCCAAATCCCGAAGTATGACGGTTTCGCCTATGAGCCGCAAAACGACCCTGACAAGTACCAACGTGAACTCATCTTTAAAGCCGCTGGTATTGTTTCTCGTCTTTATAATCGTTTTTATCCTCTCACCCACCGACCTACTGAAGGCACATGGGAAACCATCAACCGACTGTTGCACCATATTTTCGACTATAAGAACTCCGCTGGGGAGAGCCTCTACGACTTCATCCTTGACTACTTCAAACTGCTATACGAGAAACCCGAACAGAAACTGCCCATCATCTGTTTGGTCAGTCGTGAACGTGAAACTGGTAAGACCACTTTTCTCAACCTCCTACAAGCACTTTTCCAAGGTAACACGTGCATCCTCGACAACTACCGTATCGGAAGCAAGTTCAATTGTCTGCTTGAAGGCAAATTGGTAGTAGGTGTTGACGAATCTTCCATCCTTCCTTCTACAGTTGAATACTTGAAGTTGGCAACCACTTCAAAAGAACTCGCTTATGAGGGCAAGGGCAAAGATGCAAGGATGGGCAAGAACTTTGCCAAGTTTGTCCTATGTTCAAACGACGAGTCTGGCTTCGTCAAGATTGATGCGGAAGAAACGAGATTCTGCATCGTGAAGGTGCCGCCCATCAATGAGGCAAGCGACCCTCATCTGTTGGAGAAGATGTCAAAAGAGATACCCGCTTTCCTTCAATACCTCAAAAACAGATCGATGCATTACGTAGAGCGAAGCAGGCTTTATTTCGACGAAAACCTCTATCGAACTCCTGCTCTGGTCAATATCATCGAGGCCAGCATGTCCCCTCTCATTAAGAACATCAAGGATGTTATTAGGTCTCAATTCATATGGCAGCGTAAGGGTTCAATCAAACTGTCATTGGAGGTTTTATACACCTTGACTTACAACCAGTACAAAGCGGCAGACAAAATGCTAATTGAGGACTATCTGAATGAGGCCTTCAAGAAAGGACTAGTTGCAAAAAGAGAAAGCACCACATTCTCCTATTATCTTGATGCTGAAACAGAATCGAAAGGGAAAAAGGCAAGACTCTACGTCTTCATGGCCGAAAACTGGCTTTCGGCATCAGACTACAATGAGTTGATGAAAGAATTGTAGTATCAATTGTGGAAATGGTGGAAGTTGGGGATAACATTGGTGTTCAGTTAATTATTTGGCAACCATTGTTTGGCAACAAGTGGAAGTTGGGGATTGGGTTGATAATGAAAGGTTTGTAACATCCCCAAACTTCCCTTGTGGATGATGTGGCTTAATCATGGACTTGTAATTACCTAAAAATCAACACCGTCCACCATTTCCACCAAATCCACAACTATTTGTAGTTTTTCACTTGTAATCATTACCAAATAGGCAACTTGATTTCTACCAGTCCTATTTCAATCCTTTCTTTCTCATCCCATACGCCCTCCACCGTATGGGATTTTTGTAAACTTTATTCTTCAATCTTTATTTTTCCTATCTTTGCACCCATCAACCCCAAAAGAAAAGAAGACTAAGAGATACAAGTAACTAAGTAACATAGAATTATAAAAGCGTTTTTGCTTTTCAAGGTGTACGGAAATCTCGACAATTTCTATACTATCACGCGAGAAGGCAGAAATGCTCACGGAACATCCGTGGGCTTTCTTGTTTGTGATAGTAGGTAGTCGAGAACCTCCGTACACGACAGAAGTTCACGGATTCTTTTTTGTGATGTAACGGAAAGGCGAAACGCCAAAACCGAGATACATCATGAGCCATTTCGAGAACGTTATCAACCGCTACCGCAATCAATCGCACTCCGAAGCCGACAAAGGCAAACGATTTGAACGCCTCATGCAGGCTATGCTCCGCACCATTCCGCCCTATTGCAACGAGTTGCAACAGGTGTGGTTGTGGAGTGAGTTTCCCTTTCGCCAAAGCATTTCGCTGCACGACACTGGCATCGACCTCGTTGCGCAAACCAATGATAACCATTATTGGGCAATCCAATGCAAATGTTATCGCGCCCATGCCAAGATTGACAAAGAAGCGGTGGATACATTCCTTGCCACCTCTTCACGCTCATTTAAAGACGATGATGGCAACCTCCATTACTTCAGTTTCCGATTGTGGATAGATACCACTGATGGCGGCTTCACTTCACATGCTGCCGAAAGTTTCAGTGGTCAGGCTATTCCAGCAAGTGTGCTTCATCTTGCCGAATTGGCAGAGATGCCTGTCGATTGGGAAGAACTTGACAAAGGCATCAGCGGCACAAAAGCCATTACCAAGCACAAGCATCTGCTCGACCATCAAAAAGACGCGCTCGATGAGGCTTTGCGGTATTATCAGGAACACGACCGTGGAAAACTCATTATGGCTTGTGGCACTGGAAAGACGTTCACCTCACTTCGTATCGCCGAGGCATTGACCAACAATGGCAAAGTGTTGTTCCTCGTCCCCAGTATCGCCCTGCTTGGACAAACGCTTCGGGAATGGAGCTTCGATGCGCAACAGCCCATTCGCCCGATGTGTATCTGCTCCGATAGCGAAGTAAGCAGTACCCACACCAAGGATGACGACACCAATATCACCACTGTAGAGGAACTTGCATTCCCAGCCTCAACCAGCGTGGAACAAATCAAGCAACAGCTTTATGCCTTGCAGCATGATAAACGCAAAGGAATGTTGGTGGTATTCTCCACTTACCAGAGCATTGAGCGTATCGCTACCGCTCAAAAAGCCATCGGTGAAGAACTGACTTTCGACCTCATAATTTGCGATGAGGCTCACCGCACCACAGGGATAACATTGAAAGGCAACGACGAAAGTGCTTTTGTCCGAGTACACGACAACAATTTCATCCATGCCCGCAAACGCATGTATATGACCGCTACGCCGCGACTCTATAAAGAGGCTGACCAGAAACGGGCTCGTGAAAACGAAGCCTACCTTTGCTCGATGGATGATGCCGAACTTTATGGTGAAGAATTCTATCGCTTAGGTTTCGGTAAGGCAGTGGACAAGAACCTTCTCAGCGATTACAAGGTACTTATCCTTAACGTGGAGCCTGGCGATGTGACCACCGAAGTGCAAGCCGCACTTTCTGGTCTTGACAACGACACCCGTAAGGAAGTTGACACCGATGATATGGCAAAACTCATTGGCTGCATCAACGCACTCAGCAAGCGCAGTCGTTACGACAACCAACTATTGCGTGAGATTGACCCGCAACCCATGCATCGCGCCGTTGCTTTCTGCCAAAATATCAAAGTCTCCAAGGCTATCACAAATGCCTTTAATGCCTGTGCTGAATCCTATTATGCCAGTCTCAATGACAAAGAACGTGAGGGATTAGTTCGTGTGGAAGCCCGTCATGTGGACGGCAGTATGGGTGCTGCTCGTCGTGAAGAGCATTTGGGTTGGCTGAAACGCACACGAACCGACGGTTTTAATTGCCACCTGTTGAGCAATGTCCGTTGCTTGAGCGAAGGTGTTGACGTTCCCTCGTTGGATGCCGTCATCTTCCTTGCAGCCAAAAACTCGCAGGTTGACGTGGTGCAGAGCGTGGGGCGTGTCATGCGGCGTGCCGAAGGCAAGAAATATGGCTACATCATCATCCCCATCGTGGTGCCAAGCGATGTTGACCCCGAAAAGGCATTGGACGACAACAAGACCTACGCTGTGGTGTGGGACATCCTCAATGCCCTTCGTGCCCATGACGACCGTTTCAATGCTATGGTCAACAAAATTGAACTCAACAAGAAACGTCCTGATTCGGTACAGCTTATCCGACCAGGAAGCCAACTGATAGGCTACGGCAGTGGCAACGAGGAGGAAAGTGGGAATAACAGTTGGATGGCAGCCGAATCGCAAGCCGAATATCAAACCCAATTGGAACTTCGTTTTGAGCAACTGCAAAATGTCATTTTTGCCCGTATGGTGCAAAAGGTAGGCAGCAAACGCTATTGGGAACAGTGGGCAAGCGATGTCGCCAAGATTGCCGAGAAACACATTGCCCAAATCAATCGCTTGATTGCCGAAGACCCCAAGGCACGGCGTGAGTTTGACCGTTTCTTGAAAGGTCTACACAAAGACATCAATCCCTCAGTCAGCGAACCGCAGGCGGTGGAGATGCTGGCGCAACATATCATCACCCAGCCTGTCTTTGAAGCGCTGTTTGACAGCTATGCATTCACCGCCAACAATCCTGTCAGTAAGGCGATGAGCAAGATTGTGGCCTTGTTGAACGATAAGATTGACGAAGCCGACCGAAAAAGCTTGGAAAAGTTCTACGACAGTGTCCGTCAACGTGCCGAGAAACTGGATAATGCCGAAGCCAAACAGAAGGTTGTGGTAGAACTATACGACAAGTTCTTCACCACTGCCTTCCCGAAAGTGAAAGAGCAATTAGGCATCGTCTATACCCCTGTTGAGGTGGTGGATTTTATCATCCACAGTGTGGAGCATGTGCTCAATGAGCATTTCGGTCGCTCATTGAATGACCGAAATGTAAAGATTATCGACCCCTTTACTGGCACAGGTACTTTTATCACTCGTTTGTTGCAAAGTGGCATCATCAAGGACATCGAGTACAAATACAAAAATGAGATTTTTGCCAACGAAATAGTGTTATTGGCTTACTACATTGCCAGTGTCAATATCGAAAACGTCTATCATGACCTGTTGCATCAAACTGACACCTACACCGCCTTCCCAGGTATCTGTCTTACTGACACCTTCGAATTAGGAGAAAAGATGTATGCTCGTGAACGTGAAAAAAAATACGGCAAACAAATAGATGCGGATGTTTTGGAAACCCCATTTGTGGAGAATAGCAAACGAGTGCAACGTCAACTTGATAGCCCGATTACTGTGATTATTGGAAACCCTCCATACTCTGCAGGACAAAAGAGTGCCAATGACAATGCTCAAAATCAGCACTATCCATTGCTGGAAGCACAATTGGAAAAAACCTACGTTCAAGGAAGTACAGCAACGCTAAAAAACTCGGTGTACGACTCATATATCAAAGCTTTCCGATATGCCACTGACCGACTTGGAAAAGAAGGAATTGTGGCTTTTGTCAGCAATGGTGCATGGCTTGATAATAATGCTTTTGATGGTTTCCGTAAAAGCATTGAACAGGACTTTGCAGAAATATACGTTTTCAACTTGCGAGGCAATCAACGTACAAGTGGAGAATTATCACGAAGAGAGGGTGGTAAGATATTTGGCAGTGGAAGCCGTACTCCTGTGAGTATCACCCTTTTGGTGAAGAAACCACATGAAAGTAAAGCCGTTATCCACTACCATGACATCGGTGACTATCTAAGCCGCGAGCAAAAGCTCGATATCATTCGCAAGACGCACTCTATTTCAGCCTTGCAAATGGACACTTTACACCCTAACGCTCATGGAGATTGGGTTAACCTGCGTAATGACAACTTTTCGTCGTACTTACCAATAGAGCCAGATAAAAGATACAATGAAAAATCTCGTTCGTTGTTTGTAACAAATGCAGTTGGAGTCGCAACCAGTCGTGATTCATGGGTGTATAACTTCAGTCGTACATCACTTATTGATAACGTGAGTCGAATGCTGACAACTTACAATCAGCAACGAGAATTGCTTCATGCTGGTGAAATAACCGAGCTGACCAAAGATGAAACAATAATAAGCTGGAGTGTTAACCTAAAAAAGAATGCTGAAAGTAACAGACTAATCAGTGTGGGTTCTTCATGCATTATTTCTGCCTTTTATCGCCCATTTACAAAACAACAGCTTGCCTATGACCGCGACATCATAGAACGTCCTGGCCAATGGGTACAGTTTTTCCCGTCTGAAAACTACGATAACACAATAATCTGTATTTCATGTATAGGTACGTCAAAGGAACTAACCTGCCTTATTTCTAATCAATATACAGATAATCACTTTGCTGGTGACACACAATGTTTCCCCCGATACTGGTTTGAAAAGCGCACTAGTACTCAAGGCGATTTGTTTGATGAGGGACAAGATGAATATATCCGTCATGATGCCGTTACCGATTTTATCTTGAAGCGGGCGAAAGAGCAGTATGGCGGCAAGGTTACCAAAGAAGACATCTTCTATTATGTGTACGGCTTCCTGCATTGCCCTAACTACCGTGAAACTTTCGCCAACGACTTGAAGAAGATGCTACCCCGTCTGCCTTTGGTGGAGAAAGCGGAAGATTTCTGGGCTTTCAGTCAAGCAGGAAGAGAACTAGCAGATTTACACCTTAACTATGAGCAAGTGGCGGCATCGAAAGAAGTGGTGATAGACACGCATAGCATGTTGCCTGGAATGGAAGCCGAAAGCGAAGAGCAGCTATACCGTGTCACGCAGATGAAATTCGGTAAGAACGGCAAAGACAAAGACAAAAGCGTTATCGAATACAACCCATTTATCACGTTAAGGAATATCCCTTTGCGAGCTTACGACTACATTGTCAACGGCAAGAGTGCCATAGAATGGGTCATGGAACGTTATTGTGACAAGGTGGACTCCAAAAGCGGCATCCGCAATGATGCCAACCAATGGGGCATCGAACATGGCAATCCTCGCTATCCGCTCGACTTGCTACAAAGTATAATTACCCTAAGCATCAAAACGCTGGAGATTGTGGATAATTTGCCGAAAGTAACATTTGAATAAAACTAAAAGTCATGAACATACCTTCTTTATTCCACGGAACACTTGGCACTATCACACTGGTTGTGATACTATTTATCGTGTGTCTGTTTGTGTATGCACTAATTCGGGTTTGGGCAAAGACAAGAAGAATCACCAAAGATTGCGACTCCTTGACATTTCCTGCTTCACAAGCAGACTTATCCAAGACAAAGATAGGTAGGATGCTGCTTGAAAATGACTTGGGTCAAACTTCTGATTACATTGAAGATGCTTTTAGCACCCAAGGAGTTGCTGCTGGGTATAAGCTGAATTTGCGCCTGATGCAAGCTGTACCGAGCATCCTTACCAGCCTTGGTATCTTGGGAACTTTTATTGGTCTCTCTGTTTCTGTTTTGATGTTCAACACGGCATCCTCGGAAAGTATCCGTACCAGTATCGAAACACTGTTGGCAGGCATGGGAACAGCATTCTTTACTTCTGTTTTTGGTATGATTTTCTCGGTTGTTTTCCTGCTGATTGAAAGGATGCTTAATAACAAGATTTGCAATTCCGTTGATTCGCTTTGTGCCCGTATTAACAGGCAATATCATCGTCCGTCAGGAGCCTTGCTGGATGCGGGATTGGAGAAGATTTCCAATAAGATAGACGGTCTCCAACTCACTTTTGGTAATGACCTTGATAAGATTTTTGATGAGAAGGTAACACCTATTATGTCGGAGATTTCACATAAACTGGAAAACCCTGCTCAAACTGTTGCTGATGGCTTGCTTAGTGAGTTTAAGAAACTGAGCGATAGCTTTGCCGACCGCCTAACGGAAAAGGTCAACGGCAAAATGAATGAACTATTGGAACAGTTCATTTTAGCCACCGATGAAATGAAAGGCGTTCCTGCTGCCATCAATACGGCGACGGAGAATCTAATCAAGTCTGGTGAATTGTCCATCGACGCTCAGAAGGAATTCACAAAAGAAGCCCAAACCTACTTCGAGAAGTACACTGAAGGGTTGACTAGTGCCGTCAATTCTGCAACGGAAAATCTTATTAAGTCGGGAGAGATGACCATCAATGCCCAAAAAGAATTCACTAAAGAGACCCAGAGCCGATTCGAAAAGTACACTGAAGATTTGACCAATGCAGTCAAAGGACAGCTTTCTGAAATCCAGCAACAGATAGAAAATGCTTCTGGTGCCATGAATGGGATTCCTGATGAAATCTCGAAATCGGTTGAGGCACAGAAGACCGTCTCCGAAGAGTTCTCTCAACAGATCGCCAAACTTGGTAGCATTGAGGAAATCTATTCCGCCGCTATTGAAAAGATTACCGCTGCCAATCGGGATTTGGCTGATGCTAAGTCCAACATTGGCACTCTCACAGCCAAGATTTCTGATGTGGCTGAATCCATAGAAAACGCATCCAATGGAATGGTGGATAGCACTGAAAAAATGCTTGCCGACTTTGAGAGAATAAATAACCTCAATCAAGTCGTTGCGACCCAAGTTAAAGGGTATTCCGACCGTATCAGTGGCATAGAGGACGGTTTGAAAGGTGTCTTTGCCGAGATAGAGAAAGGACTCAACAGGTATGCTACAACCTCCTCGAAGAATATGCAGGGCTTGCTTGACACGTTCACTACAGCCGTTACCAAAGCATCCCAAGAAATATCCAACTCCACATCGCCGTTACACGAAGTGGTCAGTGGTATCTATAATGCTCTTGCGAAAACAGAGCGCAGCGTCAAAGCTTTGCTTGACCGTGTAGAGAAGTTGCCACAACAGAAAGCAAATCAATAAAAGATGAAACGCTCCAAAGACATAGAAAGTCCCGAAAACCCCTTCTCGCTCTCGATTGGTGACTTGATGGCGGGGGTGCTTTTCATCTTCGTGCTCTTGTTGGCATCCACAATGTTGGATATTCAGCAGAAAGCTGAAGCGGATGCGGAAATAGCAAATCAGTATAACGACATCAAGGCAGAGTTGTTCTTGGATATTGCAAAGGAGTTCCGTGACGACTTGGCCAGTTGGAATGCCGTGGTGGATTCAACTGATTTGGCTGTCCGTTTCCTGACAAATGAATCCCTTGATGCTAAAGTGTCTTATTTTTCCAAAGGAAGCTCAATACCAAATGATAGTTACAAGGCTATCTTGAGCGATTTCTTCCCCAGATTCATGACCATCATCTCTGACCCTCGCTATCGTGATGCTATCGAAGAAATCCGTATTGAAGGCCATACCGATTCTGACGGAGGATATATGTACAACATCAATCTTTCCCAAAGTCGCGCCAGAGAAGTATTGAACTATTGCTTGAAAGTCTCTGAGACGATGGAAAACAGTGATGACATAATGAACTGGGCATTGTATAAGATTACCGCCAATGGTCTTTCGTATAGCCATCCTATACTTAATGCTGATGGTTCTGAAAACAAAGACCTGTCTCGTCGTGTCGAGTTCAAAATCAGAACCAACGCAGAACAACAACTTGAAGAAATTGCCAAAATCCGCTTGAAATGATGGACCGCTCTGACCTTAAAAAACTGTTAGGCTTTGGATATAACGAAGACAGGGTATTTGGTTTCGTTAACGCTGGATTCAACGAAGAGAAGTTCAATGAAAACTTGGACATTCTAAAAGGAATTGGCGACAGGATGTTGGAGGTTAGGGATGCTCTTAGTGACGATGAAATCAAGAAACTAATCAACCATCTGCATAAGCTATGGAAAGAAGGTGAAGAGCCTGAATCCATTGACCTGACTTTGCTTGAAGCCCGCAGCCTTGGCTACGGGCTAACAGAAAAAACCGAGATAGATTTCGTGTATTTCTTGATTAAGACAGAGGAGAAAGATGGTAATTGGACTCCTTCTTGTTTGAAAGGATTCCTTCACAGTTTGCTTCGCCATTGGTATGAGTTTTCGCCAGATGTTCGTGAGGCAATAAAACAACTCGTTCTTAGGCATTCCGACAAAGACGCAAAAGAAATTGCCGTCATTGCTCCGTTTATCGATAACGATGGCCCCGCAAAACTGGGCGCTTACCTTCGCAAGACAAAACAATCTTGGCAATGGGCACCCCCAATAGTCCTAATGCCAACTACGCGTATTAACTATCCTTATTTCAGCGATACTATTCAAACCTACTTTAACGATGTCCCGCAAGGGGAATACGACGAATTGATTTCCGCCCTAAATCTCCACAATCAGATGAGAACGGACAAGATATTATTGCCTAAACTCATTCTGGAAGCTGAGGATTTCGACAAAAACTTGCTTGATGTCGCTATGAAGAGAATAGGAGACCCTTTCGATGAGACCAAGTGGGCTCCTTTTGATGATGCAAGCGAAGAACAAAAGAAAAACCTGCAACAGGCGAGAAAGATTCTTCTTAATTGGGTGATGCAAGAGGTCATCCGCCTATTCTTTGAAGTTTTGTGTCAGGATAAAGACCGAAAGAATTTTTGGTCGAAGCAAGCCCACAAATTGTCCAATTTCAGGGTGTATGGTTCTATCTTTTCAAGACAACAGGTTCTCAAGTACCTTCCTGCACAAACAGTCAATAGGCATTTCAGAACAGTCGATTCCAATGTTGACAACTGCGCCTTGGCAATGTTTATGGGTGATTATGTCGTGGTTGAATTCACTCAAACTGGTGCTTTATACGCATACAAGGTTGGGAGCAGTTATTATCGGGAGGCGTTCCAGTCTATCGGTAGTCTTAGCAAGATTGACGACCTAAAGGTAACCAGAATGCCGATGCTATACGATCTTGACTATATGCGTTTCGCACCAGAAGGAAGGATGACTCATCAAGGATTATATTGGCAGTGGCGAATGGAGAAATGGATTGATAGGCAAATTAAAATAAAAAATGAGTAAAGTGGCATACACCCATAACAAACAAGAACTAATCCTATTTTAATACAACCATGAACGAAAGCACAAACATACAGCATTTGAATGAAGCCGAGCAATCCGATAGGGCAGCTATTGTTGAGGACGTTAAAAAGCTGATGGAAGCAAGAGAAAGCGGTCAGACCAACGCCCAATTGAAATGTGAAGTAATGAGATTGCACAAGATTATTGTTGATGGTAATTTGCAAGATATTGTTATTGAGGAATGTGGGAAGGAAAGCTTAAGGAAACTATTTACGATGGCTCGAAGCTTAAGAAGATTGGCAAAGAAAAAATGGGATAAGCAATGGCTTTCGGAAAAGAATGATACACCAGAAAATAGACTTGATAATGCCCTTCGAGATAAATGGTTACAATGGTTTAAGGGAATGTATGGTCCAAATGGTACAACCAATATGGACAGACGATTATATAATGCAATACGAAAGTCGGCATTCTATTTGAATTTTGTGGAGCTTCAGAACGAATGTGGTACTGATGCTCGGTTTTTCCAAACAGGACTTGAACGTTGTCAAAAGATTGCAACAAACTTGAAAATCTATAAAATCTCAAATACCTCAAATAAAAAACCTAAACCCAAAAAGAAGAGGAATAATACACAAACCGAGAATACCATTACGGGATCTCCTCATATTACTCGAAAAGATTGGGGCAGTGCGTATAGACCTGCAAGAGGATAATTGAAATGAACAGAATTAAATAATCATCAAAACTCATAATCATGAACGCACAGGGAAGAAAAGAGATTGCGAAGTACATCGCATCACTCGAAGAAATCAAAGACAAACTCGATTCCATGATGGATGAAGAGCAAGACAAGTTCGATAACATGCCTGAAGGTTTGCAAGAAAGCGAACGTGGCGAAGCCATGCAGGAAGCCATCGAGCAACTGGAAACGGCTTGCGACAATCTGGATGAAGCAATCAGCGCGCTACAGGAAATCTAATCTATGGTTTAACAAAAAAACACTGTACATCATGGGAATCGTAGCAATAGCTATTTTGCTTGCCTTGCTTGCCGATGGAGGCAAGTACTTTTTTGGTGATGGCAAAGGCGGACTCTTCAAATAAGAAGACTTCTTCAAGCATCACCATCCCAACCCTTTCAAGGTGTTCCGCCCCCAGCGAAGCGTTTGTCTTGTGGCCGTCAGTGCTACGGGCTACCATTCCGCTACGACCACGGTTCGTACCTCTCTGTGGTCTCCGCTCCATTAACGCCTCTCCGCGCTGCCGTCCCCTGCGCCTGCTCGCATCGCTTTGGTGGCTCCACATCGCGTTCATCCCAACCAGCCGCACAAACCTAAGCTGCTGGCATTCGCCGCTTCGGTCGCTACACGGGCGTTTTCACCTTCGCTAACGAAGCTCCCTCAGCTTCATCGTGAGTGTCCCTCCCTTCGCGCCCTGACAACTACCTTCCGCTCCGACGGGCAGACAATGGCTCCGTACCTCCGCCGTTGTCTGCTCGCTCCGCTACAGTCCGTCGTCAGGTCGCCCAACCGCACCAGCCACACCATCGCTGGAAAGCTACACATAAAAAGAAGCTTGTTGTGCCGTAGTCGGTCGCGCCGTCTCTCACCCACAAAACGCCTGTTCCGCTCACCTACGCGGCCAATACCAGCAGCCGCACCCCGTATGAGGGCACCGACTTCTCTATAAGCACCATCAGTCCTATAAGTCCTTTTTTTAGCCTTAACCGACCAAGCCGCCGCTGTCACGGTTTTTGCAGAAGGAAGCTTCAACCTTGCCTCCCCAATGCTGTGCGGTAATGCCGACGCTCAGGGTGGCCGTCCTCGTTCCTGCGGGTGCCACTCTGTTCGTCGGCAACACCGCCCAGCTGCCGCGCGACGGCCTGCCTCTACTTCTCAATCGCCCTGGGCAAGAGTCGTTTTTCAGCTCCAACTGCTTCGTCAGCTCGTAATCACGAATAACGAAAGCACGTTAGCACGAAAAACCAACGAAAAGAAAAACGACACATGCCCAGGGCGGCAATATGTTGTTTGATAAACCTCTACTTCTCTGGAAACCAAATGAAAGGCCGTCGCGCCTCACCCACGGCTTGGGCTTAATGATGGGCAAAAACCCCGCCAGCGGCTGCCTCAACTGCTATCCTAAAGCTTCAACGTACTTGAAAGCTCTCATTACCCACCCCTCATTGCGGGCTTGACCCGCAATCTAATTTTTTCACTATCTTTGAAGCCTCAAAACACCAACACTATGAAAAAATACTCCCACGCTTGGATAGCCTTTATGGCAATAAAACGATTGGAGGTCATCGCCACCACCGACAACGAAGCCGTTGTCAAAGGTGTCAGCGAAGATGTCCGCAAGGAAGCCAAAGCACTTGTCAGATGGTTCAAGAACTACCGTGACTTTGTAATCCAAGGAGCTTGGTATCCTGATGAGGTGTTCAAGGACATGTCCACCAGCCACATCGTCAAATACCAACCCACCGAGGACGGTCCTTACACCACCTTCGACAAACTACCTACCACCCATAGCATCTATGAACTGATGCGGAAATCGTCGCCATTGTTCAACAAGCCCTACAAATGTGTTGCTGGCAACTGTGCCGACCGTTGCGAGTCCATATCCCACAGCATCGTCGACAACTTCAAGATGCTGCACCGCGAGGACAGAGGCTGTCCAATCGCTACCACGGGAAACCACATCGCCATGCGGTTCTTCATCCTCAGCCACTACATTGCCGACTGTCACATGCCGCTGCATTGCGACAGTCGTCCATTCTCCGACGAGAAAGGCATCCACGGAGCCATCGAGAAGAAATGGGAAGACCAGGTCAACAAATCCTACAAGATTGATAAGGACAACAACCGCTTCTTCTACGACCCCGATGGCTATCCTTTGCCACTCAAACCGACACCTTTCGTTATGGATGTCGAGAACGATGTAGCAACGCGCAAATACACCCACGGTTGGGGAGGCGACAACGACAACACATGGGACTACATGAGTGCCGTTTCGCAGTACTCCTATCTGTTCTCGTACTATCTCATTCCCGAGACCTTCCAGAACACCCAGCCCATGCAAGAGTTCTTGGAGCAGACCGAATGGGGTCAGAACTTCGACAAATACAGCAAGATGATTTTCGGTGATGCCATCGACTCCATCGCCCGCATCTGGATCCGTGTCTGGATCAAGTACAGAAAATGGTTGAAATAGTGTCGTAAGCACGTAAGGACGATAGGACGAAATAAACGTAAAAAACGACACATCATCCCAACGCACAACCTACCTAATTCAGCAGGAGGGGGAAATCGGTGTTCCCTTCGTCGCCGCTTCTTGCGGTTGCCTTGGTGTGCGCAAGGGTATAACGAGCGTCAATCTGAAAAAATGCTGAGCTCCTACGTCGTGCGCTTTTTCAGGTTGCCGCCCTTGCGCAACACCG
>ONFF01000021.1 GCA_900317055.1 uncultured Bacteroidales bacterium
GGTTATTGCCAAGCCCGGTTCGGTGAAGCCTTACCACCACTTCAAGGGTCAGGTCTATGTCCTGAGCAAGGAAGAAGGTGGCCGTCACACCCCGTTCCGTAATAAGTATCGTCCTCAGTTCTACTTCAGAACCACCGACGTTACTGGTGAAATCACTCTTCCTGAAGGCATGGAAATGGTCATGCCTGGCGACCATGTCACCATCGACGTTAAGTTGATTGCCGACATCGCCATGGACAAGGGTCTCCGCTTCGCTATCCGTGAAGGTGGTCGTACCGTTGGTTCCGGTCAGGTGATTGAGATCATCGACGATTAATTCAACATCAAAACTTAAGGGTGGGGCAACACCCACCCTTATCCTACGGGCGTAGCTCAGTTGGTAGAGCATCGGTCTCCAAAACCGAGTGTCGAGAGTTCGAGCCTTTCCGCCCGTGCTTTTTATTAAGGTTCAATAGAAGATGAAAATTGTAAACTACATTAAGGAGTGCTACACTGAGCTCAAAGAGAAGGTCACTTGGCCGACTTGGCAAGAGCTGAGAAGTAGCGTGTTGGTTGTGTCCATTGCTTCCCTGATCATCGCACTTGTGGTGTTCTTGATGGACATTTCATTCAAAAATCTGTTAGAAGCGTTTTACGGACTGTTCTGATAGATGGATTGAATCTTGATGAGCATTTATCGGCAAACTTTTTAATTTGATTGGAAGATGAGCGACACGAACGAGCTGAAGTGGTATGTGGTCAAGGCCATCTCTGGTAAGGAAAAGAAGGTTAAGGAATACCTTGAGTCCGAAATCAAGAGGCTAAACCTGCAAGACCTTATCCCGACAGTCTTGATTCCGACCGAGAAGTACTTCGAGGTGAAGAACGGCAAGAAGGTGTGCAAAGAGCGCAACTACCTGCCGGGTTATGTGCTTGTGGAGGCGGTATTGGTAGGTGAGGTCGTTCATGTAATCAAAAATGTTCCGAATGTGCTAGGCTTCCTAGGCACGAAAGGTGAGCCCGACCCGCTGCGCCCTCAAGAGGTGAAGCGAATCTTGGGCAAGGTCGACGAACTCCAAGGCATGGGCGCTGGCAGCGATGTCATGTTCATGGTGGGTCAGTCGGTCATTGTCAACGACGGACCGTTCAGCACTTTCCAAGGTATCATCGAAGAGGTGAACGAGGAAAAGAAGAAGCTGAAGGTCGCCGTGAAGATTTTCGGTCGCAAGACGCCTTTGGAGCTGAGTTTCTTCCAAGTGAAGTTAGAAAGCTAAGTTGGTTTTTGCGAGTTAAATTGTTGCCTAATTACACTTAATTAAGGATTAAAGAAATGGCAAAAGAAGTAAGCGGATTAATTAAATTGCAAATCAAAGGAGGAGCTGCGAATCCCGCCCCGCCCGTTGGTCCCGCTCTGGGTTCTAAGGGTGTGAACATCATGGAATTCTGCAAGCAGTTCAATGCCCGTACGCAGGATCAGGCTGGCAAGGTTTTGCCCGTCATTATTACTGTGTATAAAGATAAGTCTTTCGATTTCATCGTTAAGGCTTCTCCCGTGGCTGTCTCCATCATCGAGGCTGCGAAGATCAAAGGCGGCTCCAAGGAACCTAACCGTACGAAAGTCGGTTCGTTGACTTGGGACCAAGTGCGTGAAATCGCCACCAACAAGATGAAGGACATGAACTGCTTTACCGTTGAGTCCGCCATGTCAATGGTGGCTGGAACGGCACGCAGCATGGGCGTGAAGATAACCGGCGAATCACCTTTAAAGAAAGACTAAGATCTTTCGTGCATTTGTAGAACAACAAAAAAGTTAGTTAAATGTCAAAAGTATCCAAACAGAGGAAAGAAGCTTTAGCTAAGTTCGACAAAAGCAAGAGTTACTCCTTGAATGAAGCAGTTAATATCGTAAAACAGATCACTTACAGCAAGTTTGATGCTTCGGTTGACTTGAACATCCGTTTGGGTGTCGACCCCCGTAAGGCCAATCAAATGGTCCGCGGCTCGGTGACGCTGCCTCACGGTACTGGTAAAGTCGTCCGCGTCTTGGTGCTCTGCAACCCTGACAAGGCTCAAGAAGCTTTAGACGCTGGTGCTGATTACGTTGGTCTGGATGAATACATCCAAAAGATCAAGGACGGTTGGACCGATATTGACATTGTGATCACCACTCCTAACATCATGCCTAAAGTGGGTGCTCTGGGCCGTATCCTCGGTCCTCGCGGCTTGATGCCGAACCCCAAGACTGGTACTGTTACGATGGACGTCGCAAAGGCTGTTCAAGAAGTGAAAGCCGGTAAGATCGACTTCAAGGTCGACAAGTACGGTATCATTGCTGCTGGAGTCGCCAAAGTGAGCTTCTCTCCGGAACAGATTTTTGATAACGCCAAGGAGCTGATCCAAACCGTTATCAAGTTGAAACCAGCCGCTGCTAAAGGTACATATGTGAAGAGCATCTATATCTCTAGCACGATGAGCCCGGGTGTGCAGATCGATGTCAAATCAGTGTCAAACTAAATTGAAAGGAATTTGTTGAAATGAGAAAAGAAGATAAACAAGTCCTCATCGACTCCATCCTGAGTGAACTGAAAGCCTGCCCCAACTTCTACCTGACCGATGTCTCCGACCTCAATGCCGAGAAGACCAGCCAGCTCAGAAGGCAGTGCTTTAACAGTGGTGTGAAAATGATCGTTGTGAAGAACGCTCTGCTCCATAAGGCTATGCAGCAGATGGAGAAGGACTATGAAGGTCTGTACGACGTTCTGAAAGGATCAACTGCATTGATGCTTTGCGAGACCGGCAACGCTCCCGCCAAGCTGATCAAGAACTTCCGCAAGACCAGTGACCGTCCCATCCTGAAGGGTGCCTTCATCGAGGAGTGCTGCTACATCGGCGACGACATGCTCGACGCTCTCTGCAGCATCAAGTCGAAGAACGACCTCATCGCCGACATCATTGCCTTGCTGCAATCGCCGATGAAGAATGTCATCAGCGGCCTGCAGTCAGGTGGTCACAAACTGAGCGGTATTCTCGAAACCCTGTCCGAAAGACCGGAATAATATATCGAATGTGTATCATTCAAACCATTAAAAGCAAGTATTAACAATTTAAAATAGAATTAAAAATGGCAGATCTTAAAGCTTTTGCTGAACAATTAGTCAATCTTACCGTGAAGGAAGTGAACGAACTCGCTAACATCCTGAAGGAAGAGTACGGTATTGAACCCGCAGCCGCCGCTGTTGCTGTTGCTGCTCCTGCTGCTGGTGGCGCCGCTGCCGCTGCTGAAGAAAAGACTTCTTTCGACGTCATCCTGAAGAGCGCTGGTGCTCAGAAGCTGGCAGTCGTGAAGTTGGTGAAGGAACTCACCAGCCTCGGCCTGAAGGAAGCCAAGGAACTGGTTGACGCAGCTCCCAAACCGCTGAAGGAAGGCGTGAGCAAAGACGAAGCTAATGCACTGAAGGCTCAACTTGAAGAGGCCGGTGCAGAAGTGGAAGTGAAATAAGGATTCATTCCCGTTAATAACGGCATTCAACCTCAGTCCCGAAATAGGGGCTGAGGTTTGTGCCGATTTTTCGCTTTATGCGAAATTCCTCTTTTAGTTTGTTCGTCTTTCTCAATACATCACCTAAAAAACAATAATACCTTGGCAACAAAATCAACTGAAAGAATCAGCTTCGCGTCTATCAAGAAGTCTTTCGAATATCCTGATTTTCTGGATATTCAGCTTCAGTCGTTCCAGGATTTCTTCCAATTGGAAACCAATCCCGACAACAGAAAAAACGAAGGCCTCTACAAGGTCTTTGCCGAAAACTTCCCCATCACAGACGCCCGAGGCAATTTTACACTCGAATTTCTTGACTACTACATCGACGCTCCCCGCTACAGCATCGAGGAGTGCATCGAACGTGGACTTACCTATAGCGTTCCTCTCAAGGCTAAGCTGAAGCTTTCCTGCAACGACGAGGAACATGAAGACTTTGAGACCGTCGTACAAGATGTGTATCTCGGCATGATTCCGTATATGACGCCTCGTGGCACTTTCGTCATCAACGGAGCCGAGCGCGTCGTGGTCTCGCAATTGCACCGTTCCCCCGGTGTGTTCTTCGGTCAAAGCCAACACGCCAACGGCACGATGTTGTATTCGGCCCGTATCATCCCGTTCAAGGGTTCTTGGATGGAGTTCTCGACCGACATCAACAACGTCATGTATGCCTACATCGACCGTAAGAAGAAATTACCCATCACTACTTTGCTCCGCGCCATCGGTTACGAAAGCGATAAGGACATCCTCGACATCTTTAACTTGGCCGAGGAAGTGAAGGTTTCAAAGGCTGGTCTGAAGCGTGTGTTGGGTCGCAAGTTGGCCGCCCGTGTGCTGCACACTTATTATGAAGACTTCGTCAACGAGGACACTGGTGAATGTGTGTCCATTGAGCGTAATGAAGTCATCATCGAGCGCGATGTGGCTCTCGAGGAAGAGCACATCCAGAAAATTGTGGACAGCGGCGTGAAGACCATTCTGCTGCATAGTGAAGCCGAACGCGACGAAAATGACAGAATCTCTGACTATTCCGTCATTTTCAAGACTTTGGAAAAAGATACCTGTAACTCGGAGAAAGAAGCTGTCGAATATATCTATCGCCAGTTGCGCAATGCCGAACCGCCCGATGAAGAGACGGCTCGTGGCATCATCGAGAAGTTGTTCTTCTCCGACAAGAGATATGATTTGGGTTTGGTCGGACGTTACCGTATCAACCGCAAACTGAACCTCGACATTCCCGATGATGTCAAGGTCCTGACCAAGGAAGACATCATCGCCATCATCAAATATTTGGTCGAACTGCTGAGCAGCAAGGCCGAAATCGACGATATCGACCACTTGAGCAACCGTCGTATCCGCACCGTGGGCGAACAGCTGCAAGCCCAGTTCGGTGTCGGCTTGGCCCGTATGGCCCGCACCATCCGTGAGCGTATGAATGTGCGCGACAACGAGGTGTTTACACCCATCGACTTGATCAACGCCAAAACATTGTCGTCGGTCATCAACTCGTTCTTCGGCACCAACCAGCTGTCGCAATTTATGGATCAGACCAACCCGCTTTCTGAGATCACGCATAAGCGTCGTATCTCCGCTTTGGGTCCTGGTGGTCTGTCGCGCGACCGTGCAGGTTTTGAAGTCCGTGACGTGCACTACACGCACTATGGCCGTCTGTGTACGATTGAGACCCCTGAAGGTCCTAACATCGGTCTGATCTCATCACTCTGCGTGTTCGCTAAGATCAACAACTTGGGCTTTATCGAGACACCTTACCGCGAGGTGAAGGACGGTGTGGTCGACTTCAAGAACGACCCGGTTTACCTGACCGCCGAGCTTGAGGAAGACAAGATTATCGCCCAAGCTACCACTCCTGTTGATGATGAAGGAAGATTTACCGATAAGGAAATCAAGGCACGTTATATTGCCGATTATCCTATCGTTTCGCCCGAAGAGATCAACCTGATGGATGTCGGTCCCAACCAGATTGCCTCTATCGCCGCTTCTTTGATCCCGTTCCTGGAGCACGACGACGCCAACCGTGCTTTGATGGGTTCGAACATGATGCGTCAGGCTGTACCTTTGATGAATCCCGAAAGTCCTATCGTGGGCACTGGTATTGAACGCTCTGTTGCCAAGGATTCACGCGTTCTTATCACTGCCGAAGGAGAGGGCGAGGTCATCTTCGTTGACTCCAAGAAGATCACGATCAGATATGACCGCACGGATGAACAGCGTTTGGTTAGCTTCGACGACGATGTGAAGACCTATTATCTCACGAAGTACGCCCGTACCAACCAGAATACGAGCATCAACATCAAGCCTATCGTGCGTCGTGGTGACCATGTGACCTTTGGTCAAATCCTGACTGAAGGTTATGCCACACAAAACGGCGACTTGGCTCTGGGTCGTAACCTGAAAGTGGCCTTCATGCCTTGGAAGGGTTACAACTATGAGGATGCCATCGTGATTTCGGAGCGCATTGTGAAGGAAGACCTGTTTACCTCCATCCACATCGAGGAGTTCACCCTTGAGGTTCGCGACACGAAGCGTGGTTTGGAAGAGCTGACCAACGACATCCCGAATGTGAGCACCGATGCCACCAAGGATTTGGATGAGCACGGTATCATTCGTGTGGGTGCTGAGGTCAAGGAAGGCGACATCCTGGTCGGTAAGATCACGCCTAAGGGCGAATCTGATCCCACTCCTGAGGAGAAGCTGCTCCGCGCTATCTTCGGCGACAAAGCCGGTGATGTGAAAAACGCCTCACTGAAGGCTGGTCCTTCGATGAAGGGTGTGGTCATCGGCAAGCGCCTCTTCTCGCGTCTGCAAAAGGACCGCAAGGCCCGCGCCAAGGACAAGGAAGACATCGCCAAGATCGATGCCGCTTGCCAGAAAGAGCTGGGTGCCTTGAAGGATGTGTTGGTTGAGAAACTCATGACCCTGTTAAACGGTCGTGTCTCTTCTGGCGTGCAGAACAACTTCAAGGAGAACCTGATTCCCAAGAAGGCCAAGTTCACGTCAAAGGCTCTCTACGACATCGATTACTTGTCGGTCAACCCGAACAAGTGGACGTCGGACGAGAAGGTCAACAAGATGATTGGCGCTATCATCGATAACTATACGGTGAAGCACAAGGAAATCGAAGGCCGCTACAACCGCGAGAAGTATGTGGCCAGCGTGGGCGATGAGTTGCCGAATGGCATCGTCCAGATGGCTAAGGTCTATGTGGCCAAGAAGCGTAAGCTGATGATTGGTGACAAGATGGCTGGTCGTCACGGCAACAAGGGTATCGTTTCAAAGATTGTTCGTGCTGAGGATATGCCTTTCCTCGCCGACGGTACTCCGGTCGACATCGTTTTGAACCCCTTGGGAGTGCCTTCGCGTATGAACCTCGGTCAGATTTACGAGACCGTGCTCGGCTGGGCCGGACACGAACTCGGACTGAAGTTCGCCACGCCTATCTTCGATGGTGCCACCTTGAACGAAATCAATGAATACATGGCCAAGGCTGGTTTGCCTGCCAACGGCCGTATGCAACTCTACGATGGCGAGACCGGCGAGCCTTTCGACCAGCCTGCCACTGTGGGTTACATCTACATGCTGAAGTTGCACCACATGGTCGACGACAAGATGCATGCCCGTTCCATCGGACCATACTCGCTGATTACGCAACAGCCTCTGGGCGGTAAGGCTCAGTTCGGTGGCCAGCGTTTCGGTGAAATGGAAGTCTGGGCCTTGGAGGCCTTCGGAGCCAGCAATGTGCTTCAGGAGATCCTGACCGTGAAGTCTGACGACGTGAACGGCCGCGCCAAGGCTTACGAATCCATCGTTAAGGGAGACAATATGCCTATCCCAGGTATCCCTGAGTCCTTCAATGTCTTGATCCACGAACTCCGTGGCTTGGGCTTGGAGATTACCTTCAAGGACAAGGATGGCAAAGTCTTGAATTGAGTTGAATAATGCTAGGATAAAACAAACAGAAATATGGCAACTAACAATATAGTCAATAGCAACTTCGCTAGCATAACGGTGAGTTTGGCTTCGCCGGAATCGATTCTTGCCCGTTCACACGGTGAGGTGTTGAAACCCGAAACCATCAACTACCGTACTTATAAACCCGAACGCGATGGTCTGTTCTGCGAGCGCATCTTCGGTCCCGTAAAGGACTGGGAGTGCCACTGCGGTAAGTACAAGAGAATCCGTTACAAGAACATCATCTGCGACCACTGCGGTGTGGAGGTGACGGAGAAGAAGGTCAGACGCGAACGCATGGGCCACATCTCATTGGTGGTGCCCGTCGCCCATATCTGGTATTTCCGTTCACTGCCCAATAAGATTGGTGCCTTGCTTGGTATTCCTACCAAGAAGCTCGATGCCATCATCTATTACGAGCGTTATGTGGTGATTCAAGGCGGTATCCTTGAGGGTAAGGAGATTCCGAACGACAACGATGGCCGTAAGGTCACGAAGTTGGAATTCCTCACCGAGGAAGAGTATCTCGACCTCATGGAGATGATTCCGATTGAGAATCAGTATCTACCTGAGGATGATCCGAACAAGTTCATCGCCAAGATGGGTGCCGAGGCCATTTATGACCTCCTTTCCCGCCTGAATATTGACGAGGAAGCCAACCGTCTGCGAGCCGAAGCCAACGAGGTGAAGGCCCAGCAGAAGAAACAAGAGCTTCTGAAGCGTTTGCAAGTGTTTGAGGCTTTCCGTGAGGCCAACAACCATATCGAGAACCGTCCTGAATGGATGATTGTGAAGGTGGTTCCGGTGATTCCTCCGGAGTTGCGTCCTCTCGTCCCGTTGGATGGTGGCCGTTTCGCCACTTCCGACTTGAATGACCTCTATCGTCGTGTCATCATCCGCAACAACCGTCTGAAGCGTTTGATTGAAATCAACGCTCCTGATGTCATCATGCGTAATGAGAAGCGTATGTTGCAGGAGGCCGTCGACTCGTTGTTCGACAACTCGCGTAAGTCGAGCGCGGTGAAGACCGACTCGAACCGTCCGCTGAAGTCGTTGAGCGACAGCCTGAAAGGTAAGCAAGGCCGTTTCCGTCAGAACCTGCTGGGTAAACGTGTCGACTACTCTGGTCGTTCCGTTATCGTGGTTGGTCCCGACCTGAACATGAACGAATGCGGTCTGCCTAAGGACATGGCCGCCGAGCTGTTCAAGCCGTTTGTGATCCGTAAGCTCATCGAGCGCGGCATCGTCAAGACCGTGAAGTCGGCCAAGAAGATTGTCGACCGCAAGGATCCCGTCGTTTGGGACATTTTGGAAAACATCCTGAAAGGTCATCCGATCCTGTTGAATCGTGCTCCTACGCTGCACCGTCTGGGTATCCAGGCCTTCCAGCCGAAGCTCATCGAAGGTAAAGCCATCCGTCTGCACCCCTTGGTGTGTACGGCATTCAACGCTGACTTCGACGGTGACCAGATGGCTGTCCACGTACCGTTGGGCAACGCCGCTGTGTTGGAAGCTCAGATATTGATGCTGGCCTCGCACAACATCCTGAATCCTTCGAATGGTGCACCTATCACGCTGCCTTCGCAGGACATGGTTTTGGGTCTGTACTACATCACCAAGCCGCGTAAGAGCACGCCTGATCATCCTGTAAAGGGTGAAGGTATGTCGTTCTATTCGCCGGAAGAGGTGATTATTGCCCATAATGAAGGCCGTGCTGACATGCATGCCGTTATTAAGGTGCGCGTCAAGGTTCGTGAGAACGACCAACTTGTCACCAAGCTTGTCGAAACCACTGTGGGTCGTGTCATCTTCAACCAAGTGGTTCCTGAAGACTACGGCTTCATCAACGAGCTGTTGACCAAGAAGTCGCTCCGTTCCATCGTCGGAGACATGGTGCGTATGGAAGGCACTGCCGTCACCACCAAGTTCTTGGACGACATCAAGAACATGGGTTACTACCAAGCTTATAAAGGTGGCTTGTCGTTCAATCTGGGTAACGTGCTCGTTCCCGAAATGAAAGGCAACCTCATTGGTGAAGCTAATGCACAAGCCGCACAAATCCGTGAATACGAGAAGATGGGCTTCATGGGCCCGAATGAGCGTTACAACCAGATCGTTGACCTTTGGACCGATGTCAACGCCAAACTGACCCAAGAGGTGATGAAGGTGTTGTCGAGCGACGACCAAGGCTTCAACCCGGTGTACATGATGCTGCACTCTGGTGCTCGTGGTTCTGAAGCTCAGGTGTCACAGCTCTGCGGTATGAGAGGTCTGATGGCCAAGCCTATGAAGGCTGGTTCAGGCGGCTCCGAAATCATTGAGAACCCGATTCTGTCGAACTTCCAGGAAGGTCTGTCTGTGTTGGAGTACTTCATCTCTACGCACGGTGCCCGTAAGGGTTTGGCAGATACCGCTCTGAAGACCGCTGACGCTGGTTACTTGACCCGTCGTCTGGTGGATGTGGCTCACGATGTCATCATCACCGAGAAGGACTGCGGAACCCTCCGTGGTATGACCATCTCGCGTGGTGAAGAAATCAAGGAGCCGGGCAAGCACTCCTTGTTGTACGACCGTATCCTCGGCCGTGTGGCCTTGCACGATGTGTTCCATCCCCAGACGGGCGAACTCATCGCTGCCAGTGGTCAGGAACTCAACGAGACCCTTGCCGAGGCCATCGACGAATCACCGCTTGAGAGTGTCGAAATCCGTTCCGTACTGACCTGCGAGTCGAAGCGTGGTGTGTGCGCCAATTGCTACGGCCGTAACTTGTCATCGAGCAAGCTGGTTCAGAAAGGTGAGGCTGTGGGTGTCATCGCTGCACAGTCCATCGGTGAACCTGGTACCCAGCTGACCCTGCGTACCTTCCACTCTGGTGGTAAGGCTTCGAAGGGTTTGGTGGCCAACAGCACCGAAGCCAAGTATGACGGCTATCTCGAAATCGAAGAATTGCGTTCTGTCGAGGTCGACAAGGAAGGCGACAAATATCAGATTGTCATCGGCCGTTCGGCTGAATTGAAACTGCACGACAACCACACCGACGTCGTTTTGATGACGACCAATATTCCTTACGGTGCCAAGTTGTTCTTCAAGGCTGGCGATCAGGTGAAGAAGGGCGACAAGATTTGCGAATGGGATCCCTACAATGCCACTATCATCTCTGAACACAGCGGTACGGTCCGTTTCCAGAACGTGATTGAAGGTGTGACCTATCGTAACGAGACCATCGCTGAGACCGGCTTTATCGAGCGTGTCATCATCGAAGGTAAGAGAGGTGCCAAGAACCCGCTCATCGACATCGTTGATGAGAACGGTGAGACCTTGGTTTCCTACGACTTGCCTGTCGATGCCCATGTCATCGTTAGCGAAGGCGATGCCATCTCGGCTGGCGATCAGCTGGTGCGTATCCCGCGTAACGTCTCTGGCGGTGGTGATATCACTGGTGGTCTGCCGCGTGTGCAAGAGCTGTTTGAGGCTCGTAATTCCATCGACCCGGCTGTTGTTTCCGAAATCGACGGTATCGTCCATCTCGAGAAGAAACTGAAGCGCGGCAACCGTGAGGTTGTCGTGACGGCCAAGACGGGCGAGGAGAAGCGTTACCTCATCCCGACTTCCAAGCAGATTCTGGCTCAGGAGAACGACTTCGTGAAGGCAGGTCAACCGCTTTCCGAAGGTGTCATCACGCCTAACAGCATCTTGGCCATCATGGGTCCCATGAAGGTGCAGGAATACATCGTCAACGAGGCTCAGAGCGTGTACCGTCAGCAAGGTGTGGTCATCAACGACAAGCACTTTGAGGTCATCGTGCGTCAGATGATGCGTAAGGTCGAAATCCTCGACCCAGGCGACACCCGCTTCTTGCAAGGCGAGCTGGTCAACAAGTTGACTTTCCAAGAGGAGAACGACGACATCTACGGCAAGTTCTTCGTGGAGGACAATGGTGCTTCCGAAAAGCTGCAGAAGGGCGAAATCGTTTCGGCCATGAAGTTGCGTGAGGAAGAGTCTGCCTTGAAACGTAAGGACTTGACCCTGCCTACCGTGCGTCCTGCACGTCCGGCAACGGCGACCCAGGTGCTGCAAGGTATCACCCGCGCTGCTTTGGCTACAGACAGCTTCATCTCGGCTGCCTCCTTCCAGGAGACCACCAAGGTGTTGACCAATGCTGCCATAGCTGCCAAGAGCGACTTCCTGCTCGGTATGAAGGAGAATGTGATCGTCGGTCACAAGATTCCTGCCGGCACAGGTCTGCGTGAGTATGAGGACTTGATTGTGGGCTCTCGTGAAGAGTATGAAGAGATGCAAGAAAAGGCCGCACTCTAACAAGTATTGAACTGAGCGGGGACGGCTTGACGGCTGTCCCCGCTTTTTAAATAGAAAAATAATGGAAAACAACAATCAGAAAAACCAACTGAATATCGAAATCAGCGACGAGGTGGCTGAAGGCAAATACTCAAATCTGGCCATTATCACTCACTCGCCCAATGAATTCATCGTCGACTTTGCCCAGATGATGCCAGGCACGCCTAAGGCAAAAGTCCGTTCGAGAGTGATTATGAACCCCTTGAATGCCAAGCGTTTGTACAAGGCTTTGGCCGACAATATCGCCAAATACGAGCAGCAGTTTGGCACCATTCAGGACTTGGGTAGCAATGTCGCCCAGTTCCCGATGGGCACGCCTACTGCACAGGCATAACAATCACCTGTTGTTCTGAAATCGACCGCCTATAAGTCCGTATGCCTGACCTTCCATGTCATTCCTTGCTGAGGCAAGTGCGAATGGAATCTATGGAAGGTTGAACATGGAGTAACATAGGCGGTCGATTTTGTGAATATAAGCATCTGTAATGCAATGAAATACATTCTCATATTAGTTTTTGCATTGGCACTTGGCAATCTCATGCAAGCACAGGAAAATGGCAATCTCTCAATGGAACAACTGCCTGATGCAAGTCTATTTGAAGCCCATTATCATATCGAAGACAATGATACGCTTCCCTATCGGCTCTATCGTTCTCAGAAAGCCGATACGATGACGGAAGCCTTGCCTTTGGTCATCTTCCTGCATGGTGCAGGAGAGCGTGGCAATGACAACTGTATGCAGTTGAAGCATTGCATCAAATATTTCCTTGATGACAGTGTGACAAGCCGTTATCCCTTCCTTTTGATGGTGCCTCAGTGTCCGAACGAAAAGCGTTGGGTGAATACGGATTGGAGCTTGCCTGAGCACACGATGGACAGTGTGCCCACGGCAGAGCTGCTTGGCGTGATGACCGTACTTGACAGCCTTGTTGGTGTTGGTGTCGTGGATTCGACGCAAGTTTATATTTGTGGCATTTCGATGGGCGGCTTTGGCACTTGGGATGCCTTGCAGCGTTGGCCGGAGAAATTTGCGGCAGCTATTGCCATCTGCGGTGGGGGAGACCCGGCATACGCCGAGGCCATGAAAGATGTGCCCGTTTATATCTTTCATGGTTTGCTCGATGAGGTAGTCATGCCTTTGCGGAGCATACAGATGTACAACGCATTGAAAGAAGTCGGCAGCAAAGAGGCCATTCTAGTTACATATCCCGATTTGGGTCATTTGTGTTGGGATGAGGCTTTTTCCACGCCAGGGTTGTTTGAGTGGTTGTTTGGGAAGAAAAGGTAGGTTTCTTCTGATTTACAGGATTGATTAGCAATTTAATATTCAGTTTTTTTGTGTGCCAAGACACAGTTGCCGTGTCATGACAACAAAGGCAATACCTTTCAGCCATTCGCCCAACCTAGCCAATGTTTGGCGTTACCGGTTTTAGAACCTAGCAGCCATGTCATGCCGATGTGGGTTTGTGCGATGGCGGGCATCTATGGCTGCGGTTTATTGTATTTATATCTTTTTCAACACTATATCCGACAGTAAACGACAACAAACGACTACAGCCTTATTCCTATGATTATTGCTGGCGCAGATGAAATCGTACAAGGGAAATATCTCGGCACAGTTGTCTATCGTAGGTCATTAGAAAAAGAATACTATTATGTGGAATGCACTCGCATGGGAAGGAAAAGGTTGGCCATGAAGACTTTCTATAAAACAAAAATTGGCGGTTAACAACCTGCTTAGGCTCTAACCGCCAATGTTTTTCGTCTTCCGGTGCTATCTGCTACCCTTTCAGGTCGTGACGCTGTACGTCCTTAACGTGCCGGAACAACACCGCAAAAATACATCTTTTCCATGAACCCGCAAGAGGATAGACTATTTTTTCTTTTTCGGGAGTGTTGCAGCAGCCATGTCATCGCTCCGAGTCACCAGCCAACAGCCATGTCATGCCGACGTGGGTTTGAGCGATGGCGGGCATCTATGGCTGCGGCATACAGGAATACGCCCATCTCAATATGAAAACCCGACATTGCATATCGGGGTGAGATAGGGTCGTCCCTTCGGGACTATGCTGTAACACCCAAAACTCTGGAATGACAACACCCTAGCCCCTTGCCGTCATGGCGGACAAGGCATAACTTTGGTACTACACTATTTCAACTTTTAATTTCAGTTTGAACTTTTTGGACAAATCTTCGATTTGCTTTTTCTTAAAAGGAGTACTTGAATGGGTGGTAATATACCAACCGTCTCGTTCTTGTTGACGATGAGGATGCCTTTCTTTTGAAACAAATGGCTGGCTGGTAACAGTCCATTTGAGCTTTTCGACATTCTCAAAGCCAATGGATTCTACTACATCGACTAAGGTCTGGGATGCTTTGTTGTGTTCAATCACACGACCATCGGGATATGTAACCCTTAGTGTGCCGACTTTCGTTCTGCTTCTATGGCCTGAGTCTGATTCATATGTTGAGCGACGATAAGGTCTCTTGTTGTCCAAGGTGTTGATGACCAGCCCAGTCTCAGGCGTATAGCTTATGTCAATACGGAAACTCGTATTCATGTTTTTGATGATGGGCTTCAGTATCTTTTGAATACGAGGTGTAACTTCCTCCAAAAGGCACTCTCTTTCCATTTCAGCAATGGCATTCAACTGATCTTTGCTGACAGGCAAGTCTAACGCCTTTAGCATTTCGACGGCTTCGTAGGCTTTTTGTAGTTTGTCTTTATCCATGACTTTAGTGTTTTATTCTTATTTGTTCCTTGGCACCCATTTTTGGGCTGCATTGGCTGGGTCTTTTATTATTGCCAGACAATCCTCATAGGACAATAAAGAAGGTGTCATTTGACGGGGAACCTTGTAATTGTTCTTCTTGTATTTGATGTAAGGGCCAAAACGTCCATTGATGACGCGGATGTCGGGGTCGTTTTCAAACTCCAAAATGACTTCGCCTATTCCAAGCTCACGTTTGGTCTTTACGATTTCAAGTGCCCTTTCGTAACTAATCGTATGAGGGTCGTCTTCCCTGGACAGATTGTAGTACTTTTCGTTGTGCTTGACATAAGGGCCAAAAGGGCCGATGCCGACTACGACTTCCTTCCCTTCAAAAAAGCCAAGTGTGCGAGGGAACTTGAATATCGACAACACTTCCTCTAAAGTGACCTCGTCGATGTCTGTTCCTCTTCTCAGATGGGCGAACTTTGGCTTTTCTGGAGTGTTGAGTTCACCCAGCTGAGCCAGTAGCCCACGTTTTGTAATTTTCACATAAACCTTATTTCCACTTACAGGATCTACTCCCAGATAGTGACTTTCGTCAGTGTCTTTGACTGTGGCCAAATCCTCGGCCTTGTCTTTGGGAGTTTTATCTATTTGCGCTTCAATGGATTCTAATTGTAATCCATCCTTTTCGGAATACTTGACTGACACAAGGAAAGTGTTTTTTAAGCCGCTGACCTTAGAGCGCATAACCTCAATGGCGGGAGGCAGCACCTCTTTTTCAAGGTATTCCTTTTCCATCGCGACCAGGACTTCCAATTGCTGTTCGCCGACAGGCAAATTAAGCTGTTGGAGCATTTCGATGGCCTCTTGTGCTTTCTTCAGTTCCTTGGAATCCATAAGCATTAAATCAAATGGGTGACCTTAATCTTCTGCCAATGCTTGCCGATGCCCAAGGCCATGTTGGCGGCATCTTTGGTGATAAGCTCACCTTTCTCCAGTCCGGCAATGGCTTGCTTGATTTCTTGCAACGCTCCGCCTGACACGCCAAAGAGGTCTTTCAGCACAGCATCGTTTTGCTGCTGCTGACGCATAATCAAAGGATATTGGGCGTTGGCGTAGAAGTCGAAATGCTTGCTCTTGAAGCTTTCCATGTTTTGGGTGGCCAGGATGATGCTCATACCCTTGTTGCGGCCCACAGCAATCAAGTTCTGCAAAGGCTTGTTCTCGAAACTGAGCATGTAGTGAGCCTCGTCGATGATGGTAAAGTGGCGTATCTCTACACGGTCTTCATTGATGGCCTGCTTGGGCAACTTTTCATAAATTGCGTTTAACTTGGAGATGACGAAATAAACGATGGCCTTGGCCATGATGCCGTCCTTCTCGAAGCCGCCGAGATTGATGATATAGCAGTTACGGAGCAAGTCGATTTTGTCCTCCTCTGCAAAGATATTGTTTCTGACCAGCTGGCTTAACACAGATACCACGCTATCCACTTCATCATGTTTCTTGGCGGGCAACAATGCCTTGTATTCGTCGAGGACTTGCTTGAAGGTAATAGGCTTCAAGTTCTGCTTCTTGTAGGCATTGATGATGGCTTCGCTCAGCCTGTTGTCCATATTGGAGCTGATGGTTGCAGGCGAAATGGCACACAGGGCAGTGGAAAGCGAAGTTGCATAGAGATTGACTTCATTGATGGGGCGGTCGCTGAAATCCTTGAACGGAGTGAATGGTAGCGGCTTCTCGATGGGATTAAGGATTGCGGAACGGTCGGTGTCAAACTGTTGCAGCCAATCGGCATTGGCAGGATCGGAAAACTCGCCTTTGTAGTCGAAGAGCAGGAAATTGACGGGATAGTGCGTGTCGGATGACGCGCTTCTGATCTGATTGATGAGTACCGAGATAAGATTTGACTTTCCTGAACCCGTCGTTCCGGCAATGATGATTTGCGTGTTGGCGATGTTACGGCTATTGATGTCGAGTGTGGCATCCATGCCGTTTTCATATTGGCCAATGAGCAGATTAAGTTCTGGGATGGCTGAGAGAGAGCGACCGCCACGCAACGGCATATAGGTAAGCCATTCATCAATAGCTCCTTCTTTCAGTAGGATGTCGCGACCGCGTAGGATTTCACGGCCTATCACACGGCTCACCACCTTTGGAGCAGTCCAATCGGCATCCACATCGTGATAGCGCAACTTCAGTAATGCTTCAAACAAGTCGCCTATGTTAGACTTGGTGAAAAACGTAGTTGCATAAGGTGTTCGCGATAGTGTCAGGCTCGTGGTGGCTTCATCAATAACACGTTTCGACTTGTCGCTAAGACCAGCCAGCAGACAAATACGCAACACATTACTCTGATTCAAAGTAACAGGTCTGACGTTTTCGGTATATTCATCAAGATTCAACCGTTGTTCAATGAGGGTTTTCACATCGGCAATGCGTTCGTGCATGTCTTGGACTGCGGTGACACCCTTTATTGTCAATTGTGTGATATTGTTCATGGCTGTTAGATTTCTTTGGTTTGTAGTCCGAAATAGTCTTCAGTGATGGTGGTACACTGATTCTGTTTGTCGCGGTGCAGCGTGTAGGTCTTAGCCACATACGCCTGCAGACGGTCGAAGTCGTGTTCGGTGGTGATTTCGGTGTCGGTACTGAGCAGGATGGTTTGGTGCGCCAAATCCGGGAAGTAGTGTTCCAGGATGACCTCACGGCTTTCCTTGTCGAGTACACCCATGACCGTATCGATCATTACAGGTGGCTCATAGTCGCCAAGGTTATAGAGCACCTTCAGCAGCACCTGCATTACCGTTTGCTTGGCACCAGCATTGAGTTGGCTTAGGAAAATCTCGTTGCCGTCTTTGTGGTACATCTTGAACGAGATGTCATCGCTGTTGCCCGTGGAGAGTTCCACACGGCCAATGACACCAGCATAAACAACGAGATTTTGGTTCAACTGGTCGCGCATCATACGCTCGATACTGGCTTTCTTGGCACGAAGCAGTTTGGTTGAGAGTTGCTTGAAAAAGTCGGGCAGTTTGCAAAGCAAGTCATATTGTGGGTCGGGAATCTGTGGAATCTCGTAATCAAACTTGCTAATCTGTCCTTCCAAATCCTTGATAGTAGCTTTCTTGGTGCCAATGGCGTCTTTTAGTTCGTCGATACGCTTGGCATTGTTCTCATATAGTTGGATGATGGTGTAGTCGTTGCCATTCAAGCTGCGTTGGTAGTCCTTAATGAGTTCGCGCTGCTTGGGCATGTCGTGAATGTCCTGGTTGAGCATTTCTCTTTGCTCGTCCAAAAGAATGAAGGGATTGGACATGGCAGTGCGAACCGTGTCTTTCAACAGCGTCACTTCGGCTGGCGAGAAGAAAGCAAACCTGTCTTCGACGGTGTTTTTCCTTCTCTTGCCACAACTTCATCTCCTCAATCAACGAAGGAACATCAAGACGCTTACTTGGCATATAACGTTCTTCGATGACCTTGACAAGATTGTGTGTGAACAGTTCAATCTGTTGGTCAGTCAAAAGATTGATTCTGGCACAGGCCACTTCCTCCTTGGCGTGGAGGATGACCTCAACTTCAGTGCTGATGATGCTGGCCAGCTTCGGGATGATCACTTGCGTTTCGATATCCTTGGCCATAGCATCGACATTTTGCAAGTACTCAGCTTCAGCTTTCAGGGTAGCTTGTATGGTTTGTTCTACTTTCTTAATCTTGTCACGGGTAACGTCATCGGCGTTGCGGCCTTCTTTCAGTTGGTCATACTGTTCTTTGTGCTCGTTGGCATATTCGAGGGCTTTGGCATAATCATCGTCCAGCTTTTCAACTTCTTTTTCCAACTGTTGTTTATCAGCCACTAATTTGCCATACGCTTTGCGTTGGTTCTCATTCTCCATACGCTCGGCTTTCTTTTCAGACAACAAGGCATCAGCGGCTTTGCGCATCTGACTGTATTTGCTGAAGCCCATGACCGAGTTGATATTATTCATTATCAACTTGTTGATTTGCTCTTCCTTGACCAACTCGCTGGTTTTCATGGCATCGAACAGGAAATAATTGCTCAGTTCGGCAGGCAGGTTGGCTGTGATGATTTTGTTCACCACCTCTTCGTTTTGTGCCCTATCGGACTGGGATGAACCACTGCCATAGACGAAGTTGTTGCCACCCATGGAGAGTGTGACCGATTCGACAACACGGTCGTTCAGTACCATATAGGCACGTTTCAGCCTGTATTGCTCTTCCTTGGCCAGCACCATGCCCGTGAAGTCGATTTGCAGCACGATTTGGCTGTTGTTAAAGCCTTTGTTTTCGACCATTACTCCTGCGTTGAAAAGCTCCTCAAAATGCTTCACACTTTTGATTTCCAAGCCATACAGCGCATGATAGATGGCATCGAAAAGCGTGGTCTTACCGCAGCCATTACCACCACCAATTAGGATGATGGGACGGTCTGCCGTGACTTCAAGGTTCAAGTCCAACTTCTTGTAGGTCTTATAGTTTTCGGCGTAGATTCTCTTGATCTTCATGGCTGGACGTTTTTGATGGCACGTTTCATGATTTTCATAAGGGTGCGCTCATCCACTGTGTTTTGCTGGGTTCGCGCTTCATTATATGGTTTCAAGATGTTCTCTTTAAGCCATTCCTCATTGATGTCGTTGTCGCGACAGGTTTGGAGGATGAGTTCCATATCTTCCTTGCGCACGCCGTAGTGCAGGAAAACGCTATCAATACCTTTGCTCATATTCTTGTGTTTTTTCAATTATACTCGTCAGGGAAAAACGCATCCCAACCTGTAACATCGGAAGTGGTTTGGATGGCATATTTGCAGTAGTACCACACATCGTTCTTTTCCACAATCACACCGCCCTTCAGGTTTTCGTCTGGGCGTTCCTTCATGTAGGCAAGAAGTGCGTTGTGCTTGCTGGGGGCTTCTGGGTCGCTGTTCTCGGTCTTGGTGTCGAAGAGGAACACCTGGCCGTTTTTCATGCGGATGATGAAATCCACATAGAATAGCGCCTTCTCGCCATTGCTTTGCTCGTAAGGTATGGCGTAGTGCTGCTTACCTTCATCGCCGTTCTTATACCACCAGTCGATGCTGGCGGCATGGCTTTCGAGGAAATCGCGAAACATCTGTTCGGGATTGGATGCCTTCCTCAGCTCGATGAAGGGCAGCAGCGCATGGTCTTTCACAGCAGGCTTGACCTGATAGGTTTCTTCTTTGTAAAGACGTTCGGCAGGTATTTCCCATGTGTAAGGCTCGAAGCCGCGCTGACGAGCTTGGCGTTGACGAGCTTGCAGAATGCGTTCGTAGCGATTGAGCGCCTTTGCAATGATGTCTGAGAACTTGGGCTTGTTGGAATAGTATAAGATGACCTTCTTGGCATCGGTTTCAAAAACCCCAAACAACTCTTCCATTGCGGCAAGCAAGTAGCTGGCCAGGACATCGGTACTGTGCGTCTTCTCGAACTTGCCCAGATGGGAACGACAATAGGCAATATAGATGCTGTGGATTTCGCCAGCGGTACGGGCAAACTTGCGTTTTTCGCCTACCTCGATGATGCCCAGCTCGTTTTGGAAGACTACATCAGAGGGGATTTCCACATTGATGGTAGTGACATCGAAACGAATGTGTGACTTGGCGATTTCGCGGTTGCGGGAGCATGTTGACACAAAACCATCGTCACCCTCTTCCCTTTGCATTTCCTCGCCATCCAGTTCCTCAAATGAGAATAACAGCGGTTGGTAGGTCAAAAGCCAATTGTCGGTGAAAGTATCGATGAGCACCTTCTTGAAGTCGGGACCAAGACGGTTACGGTCGCTACTCTTTCGCTCGCTGTAATATGAAAGAAGTTCTACGTTGTTGAGGTTTTCACGCCTGATGGCTTGCAGAGTATCTGTGCTGAGGTAGTCCATATCTTCTGCAACAATCTGGATGCGGTCTTTGCTGATGTCGGTATAGACATAGCCGACATTAAGCATGTTGTTGGTGTAGAACTTCTGCTCAGGCATTCGCAGGATGCGACCCACGGTCTGAATGGTGAAGGTATCGCTCTGCAACTTGCGGAAGATAAGCAATACAGCAGCACGGGGGCAGTCCCAACCTAAAGCGATGGCTTGCTTGAAAAGAAGGACTTGTGCCAGGTTGTCGGGCTGTTCAAGGTCGGTGAGGTTGGCTTTCTCACCGGAGAGCCAGATGGCGAGTTTGCCATTGTCCATATCGATGCCTTTGACAGCACTCAGATAGGTCTTTACTTGGTCGGCAATCTTGTTGTCCTCTTCCGTCATGCTGAGCGAAGTGTCGTTGGGCAACTGGATCAACAGCAGCGGATTAATGTTTACGCCGAGTTCCTGATAGGCTTGTGCCAAGCGGTTGCGCTTCTCCAAGGCACAACTGATGAGGTGCTGGTTCAGCTCGCGGTCGTCGTTGTAGCCTTGTGCAATGTCAGGATTCAGGATGACCTGCTTCTTGATCATCTCTTCTTTTACTACTGCTTCGCGAGGTATGTTGACGATGTAATCACTTGGGGTCTTCGGCGTGGCGGAAATTCGGATTTCCACCTTGGGATTGATGCGCTCCAGCACTTTCTTAGATTGGTCGGCGGTCTTCGACCAAAACAGGTGTTCCTCATCGATGATGACAATGATGGGGATGCCTTTTTCGTCTTGGGTGCGGCGGGTGATTTCGTAAAGCGACAGGTTTTGTTCGCTTTCACGAACTATGATGTTCTTTTCCTTGTTGATGCTTTCCCAGTTGACGAAAAGAATCTCACCCGGATGGATGTAGCCATCGGATTGGTCGATTTCGTCGTAGAGTATGGCGCGAAGCTGGCGGGTTTCTGCAAAACTGTTTTTCAGCTTGAAATAGCTTTGTTCGTGCAATTTGTTGGGCGCAATCCAGATGTAGGCCACCTGCTTGTAGGGGCAATCGCCACGCGATTGCAGTTCCTCGGTGAGCGTTGCCAAGAGTTGCGAAGCCATGACGGTTTTGCCCGAGCCTGTGGAAGCCTTGAAAACGAGTGTGCGGCGTTGCCCGCTGAAGCTGAGCAGTTCTATGGTCTTTTCCACCAATTCCCGGATGGCTTTCTGTTGGTATTTTAGATCCTTCATTGTTCACCTCCTTCCTCGAAATCGATGGTTATAGCAGAAGTTGTGGGTTGTGGCGCAGGCTCTTCTGCTTCAACCAACAGGCGTTCCTTCTGCTTGGGCAATACGCGTTGATAGACATCGTAAATGGCGGCGGGCAGTGCCACAAGCTGCACTTTGTCCTGGACTTCGTAAAAATTATCGTCGAACGCATAGCGACCTGGTGAGAAGATATAGATTTTCAACATTGATTTTCCCAACTCTAAAGTTTTGATGGCTTCTACCAACTCGGTGACCACCTCTTCGCGGTAAATAACGAGCATGTGCTTTTGCCCATTACTGAAATAGCGAGCCAACTGAGGTTTCAGTTTCAATGTACCGAGCAAAGGTTTCTCCTCATAAAGGTCTTCCTTGATACAAAGCAAATCGGTGGCCGCATTGACCAAAGCACGCATGTTGCGTTGGGTGCGCTCACGAGGAATAAAACCCGTGCGGTAGTAACGCAGGTTGTTGTCGTGCAAGCCTTCCACCTGTTGGCCTTTAGGTGTGGTGTAGCCTTGAATGACCCGTTTGTTGCGCTCGTAGGTGACTTGCTCACAAATACCATTCTCGTTGTTGGTGACAAGAATGCACTGGCGATGGCCGCCGTCCTCGGCATTGAGTTGCATGGTGGCATGGAGGGTGGTGCCTGAGCCTGCAAAGAAATCGAGTATGGTAGAAGATGGGTTACTGGCAATCTTCTCGATGTATTTGATAAGAGAGGATGGTTTGGGATACGAGAAAATAAATTGTTGAATTATATTTGACAGCTCTGTTTTTGCCGTTCTTGTACTACCTACTGTTTCAAATGGCCAAATGGTACTGGCAGGTGTTGGGGTCATATTTTCCGCATATATACGGAAGTTGGGAGACCAACCCTTTTTCCCTTTTGTCCACTCTATTCTTTTAATCTCATCATAATACTTTGTTTGACTCCATCTCCAACAGCCATTTTCTCCATTTGTCTCTTTGGGAAAAACTATCGTTCCGTCAGGGGCCTCAATTCCATAATATAAGCTCTCACTTTTATGGCCTCCCATTAATCTTAATGGTTTAAGGTAATATAACCTACCCTCTTCATCTGTCTTGTTATAATGCTCGGGAATATCATCTGGCATAATTCTTTGGAGAACAAAATCACTTTTCTGATACACAAGAATATAATCGTGTCTCACGGTAAAGCCTTTAACATCCATTCTAGGACTATCTGTTTTCTCCCAGATAACATTTCCAGTAAAACTATCTGCCCCAAATACCTCATCGCAAAGCAGTTTCAGGTTGGCCTGTTCATTATCATCGATAGAAATGAAAATCACGCCTTTATCGGAAAGCAGGCGTTTGGCAATACGAAGGCGTTTGCTCATGAAAGAGAGCCATTTGGAATGCCGGAATGCATCTTCTCTCTCAACATAAGGTATTGTACGATATTCGTCACAGAAATCATCATAATAAGCAAAATCCTTGTTGCCTGTATTGTAAGGCGGATCGATATAGATAACATCAATCTTGCCTTCGTGGGTGTAGCTGAGAGCAGTGAGGGCTTCGAGGTTGTCGCCCTCAATTAGTATATGGTTGGGTGCGTTGGGTTGGTCGCTTATGAGTGCGCGCTCTTTAACTTCGGTCAGTACTGGCAACTCGTCGCGTAGGCGTTCTTCTATATCCTCGGGTTTGTCCTCCCATACAAGGCCGTATTTCTTGTGCTGCCTGAGCAAGCCTATCAGATTGCTCTTCTCCTCGTTGGTGAGGCCTTCGAGGTCACGGAGCTTTTTTATGAGTTCTGTTTTGTCAATACGTCCGCTCATCGTTGTCTTCTCCTATTCGTTAGGGTACAACAATGGCTGACAGATGCTTGGATTAGATTGTTCATTTGTTTGGTCGACTTTTGAGATCTAAACGCTTCTGTATGGTATGCTGAAAAATGGGTCGTACCCGAAATCATCCATGTCCTAGAAATCGGGTAGTCGACCAAGATCACCCTTGAAGCGAACACTTCAGATAACGGGTACGCCATACAGGCGTATCCATTGTCCGAGGTTGCTTCAATGTTTGGTCGACATTTTGATTTCTAAACCTCAGTCATAAGATACGATATCTTATTCAGCAATATGTCTGCCAGTCGCTTTTTGTGCGAAAGGCAGGGGCAAAGATAGGGAAAAATCTGAATAAGAAAGGAAATGGGTGGAAAAATCCCATGCATCCCATTAGTTCAATGCGCCAGATGAGGGCTTCGATTTTAATAGATACGCACAAACCTCAAAAATAATGAACTAAATGTTTGTCAAATAGAATAGAAACATATACTTTTGCATCGGGTAGAAAGGATTGCCCAGACGGGACTTCGGCATTCTGACAACTAAAAATCAAAAGACCAAGATAGGAAGTGCTTTAAACGGCATGTGGCTACTCTATAGCTTTTTGTTTTGACAAAGATGGAAATGAACTCACAAAATTCGACATACGCAATCATCAGATATTTTGTGATGATGGGTAAGCGAACAGAACCCAATCCTATCGCTGTTTTACCCCCGTCATTTATGAAACATGACTTGTTGCAGAATCTAACCAGACTGCCGCATAACGTGTATCATTATCTGGAGGGTTGTAACTATCTGCAGCGGGTATTATGGTCGGGTGGACAGAGTGCACTTCATGTGGACTTTATTTTCAATGACTCTATTATGGAGCCGTCGCTTCAAGCGGCTCTTAGCAATGGACTTAATGTATTCTTGATTTGTTCTAACAATGACGACGACTTGATAGAGATGAATATCAGTTTGTCGCGTGTTTGCCCGAAGAATTGTTTGTTCTGGGTAGAAAAAGACAAGAAGAATACCTTTTTGATGCCCAAGGTTATCACTAGCAGTGATGAGTTTTGGGACTTCCTATTTAGTTATTCTGAGCCTTTGAGGGAATCTGTTGATGACCCGCTGTGTGTTCCTTTGTGTACTGGTAGTGTGGTATTTCCCTATTTCAAACCTGCTAATATCACCTTCTTTACCTTGTCATCGGCATTGGGCAATTGGGGCGTGGACACAAAAATCAATGTGCAAATAGAGAAAGTGCATATTGAAGAAAACACACGCGAAGCACTTGGCAATATGTATGAATGGACAAGGCAGGAAAAGTGTGTGGATATTATAGGCCAACTATACAGTTTGTGCCACGATGGGTATAAGACAACCCATACACCAATTCACGGGTTCAGTGACCAAAATTATCCTCCATTGCTGATAGCAGCGCCATATACGACGAAAGATGTGAGAGAAACCTTCAAGTTCATGTCACGCGAGGTGGAAGAGATGAAGGCGGTTGACAAAGTAGTGGAACTTGAACAAACCCCCAACTATTGCTATGATGTAAAGGCGACTGAGATTGGCATTGGTTTCAATATAATGAACCAATTTATCAATACATTTCACGCTAATCGGTTAGATTTTATTGATTTTGCAGCAAACCTACATTGCTCTTTTCGCTTCTCGCCTTATTTACGATTGCCTCTTGTGTGTAAGAGCGTGAATGCTGAATTATCTTATGTAAGTGCCAAAAACAATGGCAAGTTGGCCTATTCAAAAGACCCATTGGCATACAACAACGCCATCCATAAAGTAGGAGAATTATTGTCAAACAAACTGCTGGCACCCAAGACGAAGAAGTTGTTGGAACGTATGCCAGCACAAGTGGTGGCTATAACGGATTTACCGATAGAGTGGTTGGAAGTGGATGGTGTCCCCTTGGGATTCAGCCATGATGTTTGTCGAATACCAGAGACTCCCGCATCAGGTTTGCTGACACATTATTTGATTTCAAGGTTATCGTCTCATTACAAAATACCAGCCGACATCTTGAGCAAGACACTTTTAGTGTATGGTTGCAGGGAAGATGATTTCAAAAAGTGGCAGGACATGGCAGATATTGCCGCACAAGCTTTGGGTGCAAAGTCGGTAATATGCCAGAGTTTAGATGAATTTGAAGCTGCTGTGAAGACACATAGACCTGAATTGATGATTATTGATACGCATGGCAGCACAGACTTGCAAACGCATCAGAGCTACATCATGATGGGAAAAGAGAAGGTGTATCCGAAAGACATTGCTGAAAGAGGTATTTATGCACGAATGATATTCATTTCGGCTTGCAATACGGCTCCTTGCTATAATGATGTGAACACGGTAGGTAACGGGTTTTTGGAGGCTGGAGCGTCGGCAGTTACATCATCGTATTTGCCATTGGACGTGGATGAATCGTCGTTACTTTATATCCGCATTATGAACCAGCTTAACATAGCGGCAAAGAAAGGTCTTCATCGTAATTGGCTTGCCTTTATCTCTCATATACTTAGGACTTCTTTTATTATGGCTCCATTAGAGCCATCTGCGAATGGAGGCAAGGAAATAGACCCTATGCTGACGGGGAAGCTGAATACTATCTCGATGGTTTTTGAAAATAGAGCCAAGTTATATAGAAAGCTGCAAAACAGGGAAGAAGTGGAAGGGCTGCAATATGATTACTCGAAAGTGGTGCCTCACTACCTGATGTACACGACAGTAGGTCGTGCAGACCTTATTGAGTTCGAAGTTTCAGCGAGAAAGAGGCATGAAGTGTTTGAAAAGATGATGGTAAATTAATTTTTCTGCGATATGAAATCTGAAGTTAAGATTCTTGGACTTGATACTATTGAGCTGCATTATTGGCTGAATGATGGTTCGCACACGATGGATGCATACATTTTCAATAGATGTGAGCATGAATTTCTTGGTATTATAAACGAGGTAACAACGAAGCTAAAGATTCAAGTTGATGTAGAAGTTGAGCCGTTAGGTGAAGGAGGTATTAGGGCATGGTTCAAGTTTGCCAAGAAAAATGAAAAGGCGATAAAGGTCGCTTTTTTGGTATACTTGTTAACACAGGTGCTTCTTACTCCATTGACAACTACGCTGGAATATACAACGCAGAAAGCTTTGGAGTACATCTTTGAGGATAGAGAGTTAAAGGAACTGCTTGAAGAAAAGAAAAAAGAGGAATTAAGGCAAGAAATCATTAAGATTAAGGCTGAAACCGAAAGGCTGTGTGATTCGATTGACGAGAACAAGATTAAGAAGAAACGTTCTAATTACTATGAAGAAGCCTCAAAATGTAGGAAGATAGAGAAGATAACCGTGAGTGCTACAGATGCTGAAAAGACCCCAGACCTAATAAGCCATGATATACTGGCAACAGAATTCAAGCAATATATAATGACTTCTGATGATTTGGAGCCAGACTGTGATGATAATGCGACGATTGAAATAATCTCTCCTGTTCTGAAAAAGGGGAAGTATCAATGGTTGGGCATTTATTGCGGAGGTGTAATTCAGTTCAAAATGAAGTCGGATGAATTTAAGAATATGGTGTTGACAGGTCAAGTCCCTTTCAAAAATGGTTCATCGATTGTTTGCCAGCTGGTGACCAGTAAAAAGATAGATAGTCAAGGTGATGTTAAGGTGATAGGATATGAGGTGACAAAGGTATATAAGTTCTTTGAAAATGACACTCCAATTGAAACCCCAGAAGGTCGTCGCAAACGTCAGAAAAAAGAAGCGGAAAAGAACCAAATGGAACTTTTCAATGCGGAAGATTTTAATTGATGAAGCACCTTCTCCAAGTATGGTTTGTATTCAGTCGGTGTGCGCTTGCTGCAATACATGGCGTAGACCAGATTAAGGTACCTTTCTCTGTCCAAATGGCATTTGACTTCCAAATCGTCAAACTGTTGCTGCAAGTTCTAGTCGTCGCCGCGCAGAAAATCATAGTCGAACTGCATGACCGTGCGGAAAGGAAAGCGACCGCCCGCTGGAATGTCGTCAATCTCTACATTGGGTTCAAACACATACGACACCTTACGCCGCCGTTTACGCGGGAGGAATATGGGGAAGCATAGGATGTTCTTAGCTGGATATAAGGGCATGGCATAAAAAAGTAGCAAGTTCAAAAACTGAAATTCAACAACGAAAAAGACGAATTTTTGTCATTTATGGTTGTTTATATGGTTTTTATGCGTATTTTTGCACTCGATATGACCTCCCTCGCTTCCCGTTAGTTCAGCGCACCAGGGGGGGCTTCGATTTTTATTGAGGATCCCAACTTTTGATATAAACGAGACCCTATACGTTTTTTGTCTTTTTTCTTTGCACCACAATTAAAAGCTACAAGACCATTCTGATAAAACGACCATAAAACCCAAAAATCGAAATCGAAAAGAAGAAAATCGGCGACAAATAGTGGATTTTATCGCCGATAACGAAATTTCAGACCCAAAAACCGTTTCGAAAGCCATTGTAGCTTATTGCCATCTTCAACGCCACATTGGGCAAACAAAGTGGGCTTGCAAAACTTGAATCGAATTAAGGTGCGACCTCTTTGGGCGAACGGTATTTGGCCAAACGGGTGAACGAATTTTGGCCAAATGGGTGAACAAATGGATAAAAAGTCCCAAAGAACATCAAAAACACTTGCATTTATGTAAAAAATGTGTGTATCTTTGCACTGTTTTACTTTAAAAACAGTCGTAAACCCGACTAAAGTTAAAATAAATGCCGAGTTATGGATATTGCAAGAAATGATTATGTCGCACAATTGGTGGCCAAAAGTTGGAATGGCAAAGTGAAGATTATCACGGGGATTCGTCGTTCTGGTAAGTCTTACTTGTTATCTCATCTATATAAACAATATCTGCTTCAGAACGGAGTGGAGGAAGACTGTTTTGCGGAGATAGATTTGGAGCTGAAGAGCAATATCGCCTATCGTAATCCAAATACGTTGTATGAGTATATCATGGAAAAGTGCAAAGACAAGCAACGCAAGTATTATGTCTTTATTGATGAGATACAATTGTGCGCCAAAGTCAGGAATCCAAATATAGATGCTTCATTGGTGTATGAAGAAGACCAAGACCTGCTTTGTACTACATTTTATGATGTCTTGAATGATTTGCGCACACAACCCAATATGGATGTGTATGTAACTGGCAGCAATTCCAAGATGCTCTCCAAAGACATTGTAACCAATTTTCGCGACCGAGGAAGCGAAATCAAGGTTTATCCATTATCATTTGCGGAGTACTATGCTTTTGCTGGATTGGAGAAATCCGATGCATTGGAACAATACATGACCTTTGGAGGAATGCCTCTTGCTGTGTTGGAGACAGACGAAAATGAAAAGCAAAAGTACCTTGCCGATTTGCATAAAAACGTGTTCGTTAAAGATATAGTTGAGCGTTACCACTTGAAAGATGATGTGGTTATTGATGCTCTAACGAATGTGCTTTATTCGTCGGTGGGTTCTCTGACCAATCCACATAAATTAGTGAATACCATCGGTACGATGATGTCGTTGAAGACAACAGATCCAACTATTAAAACATACTTGGATTATTTGGAGGATGCCTTTCTCTTTGCTGCTGCAGAGCGGTACGATGTAAAAGGCAAGCGGTATTTTGAGAATATCAAGAAATACTATGCTATGGATTTGGGGCTGCGCAACGCTCGCCTCAATTTTCGCCAGCTGGAACGCTCACACCTGATGGAGAATATGATTTACAACGAATTGATTCGTCGAGGCTATCGTGTGGACGTGGGTGTTGTAGAGGTTGAACGGATGATTGAGGGCAAGCGGAAGCAAGTGCAATATGAGATAGATTTTGTGTTAAATAAAGGTTCGGAGAAGATTTATGTCCAATCTGCACTCCACGTTGATACCGCTGAAAAAAGGGAACAGGAATCTTTTTCGTTGCGCAATACCCGCGATTCGTTCCGTAAGGTTGTCGTATTAGACGGCAATGCCCGTCCCTGGACTGATGAAGACGGCGTGAACTATATGGGGGTGATACCATTTATGCTGGACCCCAATCTGGTGCGCTTTTAAGACGGTTGATTGTATTCAACAATATGGGCAAGGCTATTTGGGGTTGGGTGCAATTGAATGAAAGAAGGTGCTTCAAATTCAGGCAATATTTTTGGAAAAAAAAACGGGCGAAACCCATTAGGATTCCGCCCGATTCTGTTTTTTGTAAACAAAGTATTTAGAATGTCTCCGGCACCCTGTCGGCCCCTTCATCAGCCTCGAAATAAGGACGGTTCTCAAAGCCGATGAGTTTGGCTATTAGCATATTCGGGAATTTTCGGATGCTTTGGTTATAGGCTTTGGTGGCTTCGTTGAAGCGCTGCCGCTCGGTCTGGATACGGTTTTCGCATCCTGCCAATTGGGCCTGCAAGTTGAGATAGTTCTCGCTGGCCTTCAAGTCGGGATAGTTCTCGATGGAGACGATGAGACGATTCAACGAATTGCCCAATTCCTTCTGCACCGACTCAAAATGGGTAAAGTCGGTTTCGTCGAAGTGTTCCATGTCGACCGTCGAAGCTGCCGCTTTGGCTCTGGCCTCGGTGACGGCGGTCAAGGTCTCCTGCTCGTATTCAGCGTAGTTCTTGACCACGGCAACGAGGTTGGGCACCAATTCGGCACGCCGCTGATAGACATTCTCTACCTGACTCCAGGTCGAGGCCACGGCTTCCTGCTTTTTGACCAATCCGTTGTAGATGGACCAGCCCCAAAGCAGGATGAGACCGATGATAATAACTATGATGATACCGGTCTTCCTCATAATCAGATGAATTCAAGTTTGTCCTGCGTGGTGTTCTTCTCGCAATAGTGGCAGTGCAGCTTGATGTTGCCCTGCGCGTCCTTGATGACGGTGAACTTGGTTGGCACGTCATGTTCCTTGTTGGTGACACAGTTGGGGTTGAAGCACTTCACGATGTGCTCGATGCGGTCTGGGATGGTCACAGTCTGCTTGTTGATGACTTCGAAATCCTTGATTTCGATAATGGAAGCGGTGGGGGCGACGAGGGCAATCTTGTTCACATCCTCGGGCTCGAAGTACTTGTTGGAGACCTTGATGAAGCCCTTGGTGCCGTATTTCTTGCTCTCCACATTGGTGCCGAAATACACGGGGGTGCTGACTTTCTCCAAGCCCAAAATCTTGACGACTTGGAACACTTTGTCGGCGGGGATATGGTCGATGACGGTGCCATTCTCAATGGCGGAAACTGTCAGTTCTTTCTTTTTTTCCATGTCTGCTATATGTTGAATTGTTGGTTGTTTAATTGTTTAATTGTTTAATTGTTGACGGCCCTTCGACAGGCTCAGGGACCTGCATAAGCTAAGGTCGTTGAGCCTGTCGAAACGCCGACTTGTATCATTTTAGTCCAAGGATGGATGCTATAAGTGCTTGACGAGCGTAGACGCCGTTTTGTGCCTGTTGGAAGTAATACGCCTTCGGGTTGGCGTCGACATCGACGTGGATTTCGTTGACGCGCGGCAGTGGGTGCAGCACACGGCAGTTAGGCTTCGAGTTTTCCAGCATGGCGTTGCGCAGCACATAGGAGTTCTTCACCTTCTCGTATTCTTCGGGGTCGGGGAAGCGCTCGCGCTGGATGCGGGTCATGTAGATGATGTCGGAGTGGGGGATTGCGTCCTCTAATTCGGTGTATTGATGGTATTCGAGGTTGCGGTCCTTGATGTGTTGTTTCACAACGCTCGGCAGCTTCAGCTCGACGGGCGAGACGAGGTTGAATTTTGCGTTGAAGTTGCACATGGCCTCTACGAGGCTGTGGACGGTGCGTCCGTATTTCAGGTCGCCGACGAGGGTGATTTCAAGGTTTTCAAGTGTACCTTGTGTTTTGCGAATGCTATAGAGGTCGAGCATGCACTGGGTGGGGTGCTGGTTGGCACCGTCGCCAGCGTTGATGACCGGCACCTTCGACACTTCGGAGGCAAAGCGGGCCGAGCCTTCGATGGGGTTGCGCATGACGATGAGGTCGGCATAGCTGGCCACCATGGTGATGGTGTCGGCGAGGGATTCGCCCTTCTGGATGCTCGTTCCGGCGGTGCTGCTGAAGCCGATGACATTGCCGCCCAACAGTTGGATGGCTGTTTCAAAGCTTAGGCGGGTACGAGTGGAAGGCTCGAAGAAGAGTGAGGCGATGATGCGCCCGTTCAGCAGGTTCTGGTGCGGGTTTTTCTCGAAGTCCTCGGCGATGTCGAGGACATGGCAGATTTCTTCAGGCGTGTAGTCGCTGATGGAAATCAAGCTGCGGTTTTTCAGTGAAATTGACATAGGCTTATCGATTTAGTTTGTTGATATTGGCAAAAAAAAGACGGTCGACAATGTGACCGTCAATATGAAAAAGTAGGAAATTCATTTTTGTGGAACCAATTGATTCCGTGGTGATAATCTTTTCCGATGGCTTGTTTTGGTATCTCATCGGACTGCAAAAATAAGGTTTTTTTTATTCCATGACCAGCTTTTTTACTATTTTTGTGCAATTAATTCCATCACTATGTTAGAAGAAGTATTAAGACAACTTTTCATAAAGTCATTCAAAACTTTATACGGACAGGAGCCGCCTGTGCAGCAGGTGAATTTCCAGAAGACGCGCCCCGAGTTTGAGGGCGACATGACCATCGTGGTGTTCCCCTTCGGGAAGCTGGCAGGGCGCAACCCCGAGCAACTGGCCAACGAAATGGGTGCCGAGATGATCAAGGAGTCGGACATGATTGCTAAGTTCAATGTGGTGAAGGGTTTCCTTAACCTGTTGATCTCAGATAAGTTCTGGATGGATTTCTTCAAGGAAAACCATGAGAACCGTGAGTTTGGCCGCAAACCCGTCTCGGGCAAGAACGTGGTCATCGAGTATTCCTCGCCCAACACGAACAAACCTTTGCATTTGGGTCATATCCGCAACAACCTCCTTGGTTGGAGTGTCTCTGAGATCATGAAAGCCAACGGCAAGAAGGTGGTGCGTGTCAACTTGGTCAACGACCGCGGCATCCACATCTGTAAGAGCATGTTGGCTTGGCTGAAGTGGGGCGATGGCTGCACTCCCGAGTCGACGGGTAAGAAGGGCGACCACCTCATCGGCGACTTCTATGTGTTGTTCGACAAGAAGTTTAAGGAGGAGGTGAAATCCTTGCTGCCTGCCAATTATGACACTTTGGATGAGAAAGCCAAGGAGGAAGCCAAGGCCAAGGCCGAAGCCGAGTCCACACTGATGCAGGAAGCCCGCGAGATGCTGGTGAAATGGGAAGCCAATGACCCCGAGGTGCGTCATCTTTGGGAGACGATGAACCAATGGGTGTACGACGGCTTCGATGTGACCTACAAGCGCATGGGCGTGTCCTTTGAGAAGATTTACTATGAATCGCAGACCTATCTGTTGGGTAAGGCATTGGTGCAGGAAGGACTCGAAAAGGGTGTCCTCTATCGCCGCGACGACAACTCCGTATGGTGCGACCTCCGCGATGAAGGCTTGGATGAAAAGCTTCTGCTCCGTCGCGACGGCACCTCGGTCTATATGACCCAAGACCTTGGCACCGCCCAGCTGCGTGTCAAGGAATACGACCCCGAGAAACTGATTTATGTAGTGGGCAACGAACAGATTTACCATTTCGATGTGCTGAAGCGCGTGTTGGTGCGCCTTGGCCGTGAGTGGGGAAATGACATTGAACACCTTTCCTACGGTATGGTGGAACTGCCTAATGGTAAGATGAAGTCGCGCGAGGGCACGGTGGTCGATGCCGACGACCTCATGGATGAGATGGTGGCCACAGCCAAGGCCGTCTCCGATGAGCTTGGTAAGGCTAAAGACCTTTCACCCGAAGAAGCTGACAAGCTGTATCATACCATCGGACTGGGTGCCTTGAAGTATTTCATCCTCAAGGTTGACCCGAAGAAGACCATGCTCTTCAACCCCGAGGAGTCCATTGACTTCAACGGCAACACGGGTCCGTTTGTGCAATACACCCATGCCCGTATCTGTTCGGTGCTGCGCAAGGCTGAGGAGCAAGGCATCAAACTCGAAAGCGAGGTGAAGGTCAACGATTTGCAGCCCAAGGAGAAGGAAATCATTGTGATGATGTACGGCTGGCCGATGGTCTTGAACCAAGCCGCAGAGAACCGCAGCCCCGCGATGATTGCCAACTTCATCTTCGACCTCGCCAAGGAATTCAACCAGTTCTACCAAGAGTGCAGCATCCTGAAGGAACCCGATGCCGACCGCCGCATGTTCCGTTTGCAGGTGTGCGACATGGTGGCCGCTTTGCTGCGCAATGCCTCTGAATTATTGGGTATCGGAATGCCGAATAGAATGTAATTGTTGTAGAGACGCATTGAATGCGTCTCAAAAATAGGAATTAATGAAAAAGGAGACGCATTCAATGCGTCTCTGCAGATGGGACAAAATGAACGTCTTTTACATACCCAACGCCACAGAAGGCCTGACAACCTTGCCCGAAGACGAGTCGAAGCACTGCGTCAAGGTGCTGCGCATGACCGAAGGCGAGCGCTTCTGCGTCACCAACGGCGAAGGCTATCTCTTCGACGCCGAGTTGGTAGAGGCCTTGCCCAAGCGGGCCACCGTCAACTTGACGAACCAGCGCAAAGGGTATGACCACTGGGGCTTTAATCTCGAAATCGCCATCGCTCCGACCAAACTCAACGAGCGCACGGAGTGGTTTTTAGAGAAAGCAACTGAAATCGGCATCGACCGAGTGAGGTTGTTTACCTCGTATCATTCCGAGCGTCGTGCCGCTAATGTGGAGCGTTTCCAAAAGGTGATGGTGGCGGCCATGAAGCAGAGCATTAAGTCGCGGCTACCGAAGGTGGAGGATTTGGTGTCATTCGACAAATTGGTGAAGCTACCCTTCGATGGACAGAAATTTATCGCTTGGATTGATGACGATGTGAAGGATTGTCTTTGTGACTTATATAAGAAAGGTGAAAATGTCTTGGTGCTCATTGGTCCCGAAGGTGATTTCAGCCCTGAGGAAGTGGCCTTGGCCAAGGAGAACGGCTTCGTGCCTTGCAGCTTGGGAGAGGCGAGATTGCGTACCGAAACGGCGGCCATCGTGGCTTGCCATACCATCCAACTCATTAACCAAATGAAGGACAAAATTGCCAGCAATTTTGCCTCTAATTCAAAATAATTCAAAAAGAAACTTCTCTAATTCTGAAATTCTTGATAAAAAGAAATACGCTGAAATGAAGAAATTGTTGATTGCCATATTGCTGTCCTTCTCGTTCGCTGCCTCGGCCCAGCAACTCAACATCGCTTTGCTGAAATACCGTGGGGGAGGAGACTGGTATGGCAACCCAACTTCCTTGCCCAATCTGGTGCGTTTCTGCAATCAGGAGATTGGCACGGACATCAATCCCAATGTGCCCACCGTGGAACCGTCGTCTCCGGACTTGTTCAACTATCCCTATGTGTACATGACGGGTCACGGTAATGTGGTCTTCGATGCCGCTGAGGCACAAAACCTGCGTAATTACATGTTGGCGGGCGGCTTCCTTCACATCGACGACAACTACGGCATCCGGCAATACATTGAGCCTCAGATGAAAAAGGTGTTTCCTGAATTGGATTTTGTGGAGTTGCCTTACACACATGAGATTTTCAAGAAACCGTATGCCTTTCCGAATGGTCTGCCCAAGATTCATGAGCATGACAACAAGCCGCCTCAACTCTTTGCCTTGATCTACGAAGGTAGGATTGTTTGCATCTTCACTTACGAATGCGACCTTGGTGACGGTTGGGAGGACCAGCGTGTGCACCATGATTCGCAAGAAACTAGAGAAAAAGCCCTGAAAATGGGTGCGAATATATTAAGGTATGTATTTACTAAATAGCTAAGGTCCCTGAGCCCGTCGAAGGGCCGAAACTAAATTAAGACGGCGTTTCGACAGGCTCAACGACCTGCTTTAACTGAATAACTGAACAACTAACAACTGATAACTATGGAAGAAAGAAAATGCCTCTACTGCGGTGAACCGATTATCGGACGAGTCGACAAGAAATTCTGCTGTGACTCGTGCCGCAACAGCTACAACTACGAAAAGACTCACAAACAAATCAATGTGGTAAGAAAGATAAATGGCATCTTGGCCCGTAACCATAATATCTTGCTGGAACTGAACCCTACCGGGAAAGGCTTTGCCAGTCGCCAACAGTTGATGGAGAAAGGCTTTGACTTCAAGTATTTCACGAGTACCTACACGACCAAGGCAGGTGCTGTCTACCATTTTGTTTACGATCAAGGGTATGTTCCGAAAGAAACCGATAAGGATGCCTTTGTCTTGGTGAAGAACGCGGATTGATAACAGTATAAGGCTCAAATTATGAAAAAGACGCTATTTATTCTTTTGTTTGCAGCTCTGTTTCTGAACGGACTGCAAGCCAAACCTGTTGATGTCCAAAAGGCCAAGTCATTGGGTGTCAAGTTTATGAAGGTTAATACTGAGATGAGGTCAGCTTCTGCTGAATTGACTTATACGGCTTTTGCCAAAAATGGTCAAGCTGCGTTTTATGTCTTCGCGGTGCAGCCGAAAGGATTTGTTATTGTCAGTGCCGACGACCGTGCTAAACCTATCTTGGGCTATTCCACTGAGAGCAATTTCACTGCTCAGTTGCCTGATGGCTTGATGACCTTCTTCGACAATTACAAGGCTGGCTTCAGCCAGATGTTTGCACATAACGACGAACGTACAGCCGAAGCTGTTGCCGACTGGACGAGTTTGGAGAAGACAGGTAAGCTTTCGGTAATGAAAACCGACCGTAGCGTTGGCCCCTTGCTGGCTTCCATTTGGAATCAGACTGACCTTTACAATAACATGGCACCAGAAGATCCTTCTTCAGTATATAGCGGTCATTGTAAGTCGGGTTGTGTGGCCAATGCGATGAGCCAGATCATGCGTTATTGGGAATGGCCTCGCCATGGGCAAGGTAGCCACGGCTATGATGCCAGCAGCTATTATGGCAATTATGGCTGGCAAGAGGCCAATTTCGAAGACGCCACTTACCGTTTTGAGTTGATGCCTAACTTCCTCGACTTTGCCAGTCCGCAATACGAGGTGGATGCCGTTGCTTTGTTGGAATACCATGCAGGCGTGAGCGTCGATATGGGTTATGGACCCAATGCCAGTGGTGCCTATTCGCAGGATGTGGGCCCTGCCATGTTGGAGTATTTCAGGTATAGCCCCGACTTGGAACATCGCGAAAAGCCGAATGGTTCTAGTACACAGTGGAAGAATGACTTACGTGCCAACTTGGATGCAGGCATGCCTCTTTATTATGCTTCACAAGGTGAAGCAGGTGGTCATGCCTATGTGCTTGACGGTTATGACGACAACGATATGTTCCACCTCAATTGGGGCTGGGCAGGCTTCGACAACGGCTATTACGCCATTGATGGTTTTTATTTGACGTTCTATTCCTTCCCATGGTATCACAATGCTATCTTTAACTTGCATCCCGTTGATGAGTATTATGATGCGCCAAAAGCAGTGGAGCCTTTGAGGGCGTACGCTTATAATACGAGTACAACTATTTTGCGGATTGTACCGGTCCTTGAAACTCGTGGTGGCGATCCTATTGATGATGAAGATATTGCTATTTACATTATGCGCGACGGTATGGTGATTGACTCCTTGATTGATTATCCATGGAGTCAAAATCAATATCATGTTTATGCTGACCATCTGGAGAAAAGCGGCACCTATTATTATACCGTATATGCTGTTAACCATGCAGGTATGAGTAAGGTGACACGCGACACGGTGACCATCGGCGGTACCTGCGACTTGCGCTTCGAGTTGGCTGACACTGGCGGCAACGGCTGGGACATGTCGTCCATCGCTGTACTTGACGAAGACGGAAAGGTCTCACAGCGTGTGGGACTTTGGGAAGGAGGAGAGGCTTCCGTCGTTGTCCCCGTGCCGAAAAACCAGACGGCAACCTTTTTCTGGACCTACGACAATACTTGCTACTCGCATGGGAGCCTTTCGGAGGTCTCGTACGAAATCTACGACTGGGACGACAATCTGATAGTCGTCTCAGACGGATACCCTGAGGTAGGAGCGATTACTGATTATGAGATCAGCTGCGAAATGGACTGCCGACCTGTATTCAACCTGGAAGGTGCTTATGAATGGCACAATGAAGAAGAATATGGTGTCAAGCTGACTTGGGACTGGGATGGCAATGAGAATGAGTTTGCACAATATGAGATTACTGATAATGAGGGTATGCCTGTCACAACGATAGATGACCCTGATCATAAGGAGATTTTTCTTAGATGTTATACCACATATCCAATCTTAATTGACTTGGGAGTTTCCGTCCTCTATCGTAGAGAAACTGGGGAATATTGCATATCCGATATTGTCCCGGTGACGGTTGAGGTGACTTCGGTGGATGAGAAGAACCACACAGCATCCTTATATCCCAATCCCGCTTCGCGTAGTTTTACAGTGGAAGGCACAGTGAAGGACATCAAGATCTTCGATGCTCTAGGACAATTGGTGCATCAAGGTGCGGAGCACATCGTTGAGGTCGGTACTTGGCCTAAAGGTGTCTATTTCGTTCGTATAGTGGATGAAAACGATGTCGTCTCGACGGTGAAATTTGTCAAGGAATAACGACTTCTTTGTAGGCTTCAAATATTTGCTGTCCAATGTTTTGGGCAGCAAATGTTTTTATGGCATAGTCGCGAATGGCATGACGGTCGTATTCTTGGCAGTGGTCAAGCAAAGTGTTCATGCCTTGCAACAAAGCGTTCTCGTCTCCCTGTGGGATAAGGATGCCCCTTTCAGGAGAGAGGATTTCGGCGATGCCTCCCACGGAAGTGGAAAGCACTGGCACACCGCTGGCAAAGGCCTCAACGATGACGCAAGGAAGGTTCTCGAAGTTGGAGAACAGCACGAAAAAGTCGGCCTGTTGGTAGGCTTCGGCAACTTCGGCAGAGGTTTTCTTACCAAGGAAGATGACGCAGTCCTCCAAGTGGTGTTCTTTAACAAACGCTTTGAATTCCGGAGCATCATAGTCATGGATGACGTGCAATTCGAAGTCGTCACGTTGTTTACGCAAACGCTCAATGACGCGAAGAATGCCGCTGAAGTTCTTGGCTTCATCGCGCAAGGTAGAGATGTGAAGCATGTGTTTTTTCCAGCCGTGCATGTCATTCTTTATGGAGCCTTGCATGTCATTCCTGCAGAGGTTTGTGCGTAGGATGGAATCTATGCAAGGCGGCTGGCGCAGCTTGAAAATATCCGTATTCACCAAATTATAAATCACTTGAAAACGGTTGTGCACTCCGTGCCCTTCCATGCACCGCTGCAAGTCAAGGCTGACGGGCATGATGAGCTCGGCATTATTGGCAATCTTGACGATTTTCCGTTTCAACTTACCGACCAAAACATCCTTGTTTTGCGGCTGGTAAATGGTCCAATGTTCGGTGAGGACATATTTGTAGCCAAAGAGTTTCTTCCAAAGCAACGCCACTTGTCCAAGAGGGTAGGTGACATGAAGGTGTATCAAGTCGGGCTTGAAGAAACGCTGCTTGATGTATTTCAGTCCGTATTGGTACATCTGCAGCATCTTGAGCTTGCGAATGGCGTTGATCTTTGGCGGACGGATGTAGATCTGCACATGGGTGTGGTGCGCTCCTGGAATCTCCTTGACCTCGAACGATTTCGTCATGTCCTTGCCGTCGCAGACGGAGAGGATGACGGAATGGCAATCCTCGGGCAATGCGTCAATCATGCGGACGCAGAAGTTGCCCAGGGTGGGGTCGTCGGGGGTGGGAAACCAACTCAATAGGTGCAGAATGTTCATCGCTTAGCAAATATGCGTTTTAATATCAATTTCGAAATATTTCTTTGGTGTCTCATAAGGCGCAAGCTTGTGCGTGGTGAAGTCTTCAGGCAGATAAACAGCGCACAAGGTGTTGGAGACATGATAGATATGCTTGCGCTTCTCGGCAGGTGCACCATCCAAGATGGCGCCCATCACATCCCATCGGATGGTCTCGGGATCGAGGCCGTAGTCGTGCCACACGATGATACTACGCTCTCCTTTCAGTAGTTTGAAGGCGGTCTCGGTGTCTTTCTTCACGCTCTCGTAATGATGGTCGCCATCGACGAAAACCATGTCATACTTGCCAAAATGTGGGCCGAAGTCAAAGGTCTGCGAGTCGCCGTATAGTTGTTCTACATTGGTTAGGTTCTTACTAAAAAAGCTGTGCAAGTCGGCGTATAATTGATTGTTGGTCAGCTTGAGGATGTCTTCCTTCGGCAGGTTGAAGGTGACGCAATGCTCGGCCACATCAGCCAGATTAGCCACGCTCTCCCCACGCCAGGTACCGATTTCAAAGTAGTCCTTCACCGCATATCGTTTTGCCAAGGCGCGTAGTAAGGCAATGTCGATGGGCATGGTGGCACCCGAAAGATAGGCGTAAGGCTTCGCGATTTCGTGGAAATCGGGGAACAGTTCGTCGATTTCGATGACGGTCAGGCCGTCAGCGAGACCATATTTCCGGATGACATCCTCCTTGTTGCTGCCTTCGTCTTGCAGGACGAGGTTGAGCAGGTAAGGATGCTTTATGATACGCCCAAGGGCTTTCGTGAATTTATGGAGTTTATTCATTTTCGGTAGGTTGTTTCAAGAATTGTTGTTTCAGCTCGGCGATATAGTTCTGTATCTCGCTCTTGGTTAGGATGAAGTCGCGGCCTTTGAAGTGTGACTCCTTGACGAAGAACACAAACAGAAACACCGCATTGACTGTATATGATACCGCTGAGGTGATGGCTGCACCTGTAACGTCGTAGCGAGGTATCAACGTGAAACCGCAGACGAAGGTGACGACCAGTCCGCAAAGTGCCGCAAAGGTGTTCATCTGATAACATCCGGTGCCCGAGTAATAGTGCCCGAGAATGAGGAAAAGGCAGTAGAGCAAAATGCCTGGAGCTAGGATGCGGATGAGTCCTGCCATCTCGCCGAACTCGGGGCCGAAGACGAAAGTGTAGATTGCAGGCGGTAGCAGGCACAACACCACAACGGCTAAGGCGGAGATAAGAAGACAGATCTTGCCCAAATCGAGGGTGAGCTTTTGCGCGTAGGCGCGGTCGTCGGCATTGGCGATGCGGGCATATTGCACGAGTGCAATACTGTTGCTGATGATCCAGATGGCCTCGGCGAGCGAGAGAGCGTTGGAGAAGACACCTACGCGTCCTACGCTGATGTATTTGTCCAACAGATAATAACTTAAGCGCAGATTGAAGAACTGCACGAAATGGCCCGTCTGGTTGAGGAAACCGTATTTGAAGAGGTCTTTCAAGACAGGTTTGTAGTCCTTGTCCGTGTCGTGACGCAGGTTAGCGTATTCCTTGCGCAGCATCCAAACACCCAGCAGGAAAGTGCCTCCGTAGGCGGCATACAGCCCGATGACATAGCCATAGATGTCGGTTCGCTTCAGCAAAATATAATAGATGACCAAGGTTAAAGCCAAAAGCACGGGCTGGAGCAATGTGTTGTAGTTGGCCTTTTTGATTTCCTCTTTGCCGACCAAGAAGCGGAAGTTGATGTTGCTGAGCGAGGAGATGAACGACAGGATGGCCACATGGGCGACCAAGTCGGGCGCCAGCTTCGGATAGAATAGCCAGATGGCAAAACCCATGATCACCGCAATGAGCGCCGCCCATACTGTGGAGGCTACCAGAATCTTCTTGAACGAATGACGTGGGGCGAGGTAGATGATGCTTGCGCCGCAGATGATATCAGAGAAGATGAGAATGAAAGAGATGGTGGTCAAGAGCAGTGCCTGTGTACCTTTGCCCGTATCGCCCAAGGTCTGGGAGATGATAATGGCAATAGCGAAGTTGAGGGCTGCCGCCAGTATCTTGGTTCCAAAGGTATTTAGGATTTTCTTGAACACGGGACTTTCATTGACTCTTATTGAACGCAAAAATACAAAATTCAGTGTAATGCCTACAAACTTTATTGGCACCTTAATAGGTTAGTCCTACAATCCATAAGGGCAGCTTCTTTCCTATGGGGTGTTCCATCATGTCGGCAAGGATGTAGGAATCAGGGATGTTCGTGATTTTGTCAAAAATAAAGAAGGTTAATGCAACAACCTTTTTTATCAAAAAATCGGTTAATGGACTAACCTATTTCTTGCGTTTTTCGGTTAGTCTGGTAAACGATATTTGTCAGAATCGCGAAAATTTGGTTGGATTCCGCTGGTTACGGCATTTGAATCGTTGAGAAATCGGAATTGTATCGTTCGTTTTTGTAATAGTCACTATTTGTAAAACCGAGATAGTCGTAAAAAACAATGAAATGTATTTGAATTATGCCTATATTTGCGGTTGAAAAAACTAAAACGATACTTGGAAAAGAAAGAAATCTGTAGTTAACATATTGAAAAATTCGAGATAATCATTAAAAGCAAATAATGACAGGATGTCTTTCAGGCTGGCAATTCATCTTCCATTCGCTGTCATCGGTTTCAACAATTTGAGGATTTTGTACTTTGGGCCGAAATAAATTATGAGGATTTTGCGAATCCAGCCCAAATTTCACCCCACCATCCCCAAAATCACCTCCGGCACAATTGCCATTTCAGTAACCGCACAAAGTCCTGCGCCCATGTCCTTCAAACTGGCGCCTAACAAATAGACTTTGTCGTCGATGATCAGGAAACGGTCATGATTTCGGTGCGGCAGTTGCATGAACTTAAATCTTGGTGAAAGCTCGCATGATGCGGATGTTGACTTCCACGGCAGTGTCAGACCTTAATACACTGCTGAGCATGGCGATGCCATTGCCAAAGCCGTAGAACAAACATTTGTAGTCGACAGCAGTCGTTTGTTGTCGGATATGTTGTTGCAAATGAATAAGAAGTGAGATGCTTTAGCAGGGCTGCCAAATCTGTCCACTGCAACTGTCACTCTCAGCTCCAGTCACCGAAGACAGCACATTGGTCTTGCCTTCCATGCGAAGCAGTCCAAGGAAAGCAAAAACCAAAGCCTCCTTGTAGTCGATGATCATCTTATCGGGGATGACTACCTCGTGCGAGCTACGGGCTTGCAGGCGTTCCATAAGGAACTTGTTCCTCGCACCGCCACCGGTGACGAGAATCTTTCCCTTGGGCAGATGGCTCACTCCCAACGCGATTTGCAAAGCGACGTGCTCCACGAAAGTGGCAAGCATGTCGGGAACGGAAAGACCTTGCAAGAGGCTTTTTTGGTTCGCTTCGAAGAACTCTCTACCTAACGACTTGGGTGGGTACAGCCCATAGAAAGGATGCCTGTTCAGCTGTTTCAGCAGCGTAATGTCGACCTCACCGCTACGGGCTATTTCGCCATCGCGGTCGTAGGGCAGGCCTTTCATCTGGGCGAGATAATTGAGGGCTTGGTTGGCAATGCATAGGTCGAAGGCAATGCGCTTGCCTTCTTCATGATACGAGACGTTGGCGATGCCACCGATGTTGAGACAGATCTCATAGTTGCCGAAAAGCAATTTGTCGCCAATGGGAACGAGCGGCGCGCCTTGTCCGCCCTTGTTGACATCCTCGCTGCGGAAATCATTGATGACAGTGAAGCCACAAGCCTTGGCCAACTCCTGCCCGTCACCGATTTGAAGGGTGTAATGCTCCTCGGGACGGTGGAAGATGGTGTGGCCGTGCGAAGCAACAAAGTCGGGCGTGACATTGTGCTTTTTGGCAAAAGCCAGCACTTGTTCGCCTAAATATTTGCCGTAGTCCTTGTCTAGCTGTATCAAATCTTCGGGCTGCTTGTGGAAGGCTTCGGAGAGTTGCTCGGTCCAGTATTCGGGATAGGGTAGGGTCTCGGCCTGTAAGATTTGGAAGTGGTATTTGTCGTCCTCTTCTTGGAAGCGCACAAGGGCGATATCCAGCCCGTCCAGCGAGCTGCCCGACATGAGTCCTATGGCGATGGCTTCTTTCATTGGTGATGTTTTTATTTGGAATGCTGAATGTTGAATGCTGAATGCTGAAATCGAAGATTCGACGCAGTCAATGGGGGCAAAGCCCAGCGTCGCATTGCGACATTCAGCATTCATCATTCCTAATTCCGCATTCTATAACAGCGGTAACACTTTTCCCAATTGTATGCTATTTGATCCTTTAACGAGTATGGTCTTTCCGCTGATAGGATGATCCTCAAGATATTGGCACAAGTCTTCCACTTTTGCGAAGGTCTTCCAGTCAGGATTTTCGTTGAAAGCGCTGAAGTTCGAACCGACCAACAAGGCCTCCTTGAATTTCAACTCCTTCATCAAACCAAGGATGTTGCGGTGCTCTTCCTCGGAAGCCGTACCCAACTCACGCATGTCGCCTAAAACCAAAAGACTGTTATCGCCGCAGATGCTGGCGAAGTTGATCAAGGCGGCGCGCATGGAGGTGGGGTTGGCGTTGTAGGCATCCATGATGATGCGGTTCTTGCCGGTTTCGATTACTTGCGAACGGCTGTTGGTGGGCGTGTAAGCCTCCAAAGCTTCGATGATGGCATTCTCATCCACACCGAAGTACTGACCTACACAGATGGCAGCGGCCACATTCTCGAAGTTGTAACTGCCCACGAGATGGGTCTGGATGAGGTGATCCCTCCAACCGACACTCAAATATGGGTTGCAGGCTACAGGGGCGACAGGGCAGAAGGCAGCGCAATGTCTGCCATAGCTGATGCGTTCCTGTCCCTCGGATTGCTCCCAAAGCAGTGGGTTGCCTTGGTTGACAAATACGGCCTTGCCATGAGCCTTGATATGTCGATACAGTTCGGTCTTGGTCTTGATGACGCCTTCGAAGCTACCGAAGCCTTCTAGATGTGCCTTCCCGATGTTGGTAATAAGACCATAGTCAGGGTCGGCGATTTTGCAAAGGAAGTCGATTTCACCTGGATGGTTGGCACCCATCTCAACAACGGCAATCTCGGTCTCGGGCTTGATGCTCAGCAGGGTGAGCGGCACGCCGATATGGTTGTTGAGGTTCCCCATCGTGTGAATGATGTTGTATTTCTTGGCCAGCACTGCTGAGACGAGCTCTTTGGTAGTTGTCTTGCCATTGGTACCAGTGATGCTTAGCACTGTGGCCTTGCTCTGTTGGCGGTGGTAGGCTGCAAGGTCTTGCAAGGTCTTCAGTGTGTCGTCAACGATGAGGATACGCTCATGCATGGGCAGGTTTTTCCTGTCTGCGACGACGAGGCTGGCCACACCTTGCTCCGCCACTTGCAGGGCAAAGTCGTTGGCATCGAAGTTCTCGCCTTTCAAAGCGAAGAAGACAGCGTCTTTTTCAATCTTGCGGCTGTCAGTGGATACTTTATATGCTTTTTGGAAATGCTGATAAATTTTCTCTATCATACGGATTTCTATTTGACTACGAGACGCGGGACTGCGGTACACGGGACAATCGAAAGTCTCGAAGTCTCTTGTACCGTAGTCCCGTGTCAATCGTGAGGATTGCTCATTTGTTGTGTCTTTCAATGAAAGAAGCCGCCTGACGGATCAAACGGCTTCAATGCTATCATGAAAAAGAATCTATTACTTACTTTGCAAAGGAACTGCCTAACTTGTTCATCGCGCAACGGAAGCCGATGGTCGAAGCGGACTGGTTCTGGTTGAGATAACGGCGTGTGCCAGGGCTCAAGTAGTAAGGACCGTCAGCCCAAGAACCGCCTTTGTACACTCTCGATTCGTCGCTGATCAGGGTTGTACCAGGAGTGTCGTTAGTTGCAGCTTCATACATTTCCTTTGTGAATACGCTCTGGTCGTCTTGAGGGTCGCTCCAACGGTTGCGAATGGCCGACATGTAGTCACCATCGTCATAGTTGGAGTTGAAGCTCGTACGGTAGTTCTGACGCTTGGCTGCTTCTTCTTGAGGGATGGGTTCTCTGCGGATACGACCCAAGGAGTCTTTTTGCAGCAGGAAGCCTTCGTCGTCAACAGCCTTACGAGTGAACACATTACCACGGAAGGGGCTATAGTCAGCCACATCTTCGTGAGACAGCGGACGATAGACATCTTGGCACCATTCGGCCACATTGCCTGCCATGTTATACAGGCCGTAGTCGTTAGGCCAGTAGGAACCTACAGGAGCGGGCAGGGCGGCACCGTCGTTCAGGTTGCCTGCAACACCCATGTAGTCACCAGGACCTCTTTTGAAGTTGGCCATGAAACTACCCATGTATCTCTTGTTGTCGGTGCGCAAACCATCGCCATTCCAAGGATAAACCTTGCGTTCGCTGACGAGTTCATTGCTGGTGTTGCCCACCAAACCGACTGCGGCATATTCCCATTCGGCTTCCGTGGGCAGACGATAGGAAGGCAGCAGAATACCGTCGTCCATTCTGATGTTACGCACGCCGTCGCCACCCTTGGAGAGGTCTTTCTTTCCGTTCTTCACCTTACCGGTGTATTGGCCAGCCAAATAAGCATCAGTGTTGAAGTTTTCTTCGTCCTGTTGGGTCGGATCCCAATCGAGGATGCCAGCATCAACGAGCATCAACTCGTTGACACGGTCGGTACGCCAAGCGCAGTAGTCATTGGCTTGTACCCAAGTCACACCTACCACAGGATAGTCATTATAGGAGGGATGGCGGAAGTAAATCTCAACCATGGGCTCATTGTAAGACAAACGGTCACGCCAAACCAAGGTATCAGGGGCGGCATTGCGTACCACCTGAGGATAGTTTTGGCCGTAAACGCGGTTCAGCCAGTAGATGTACTCGCGATAGTCCACATTGCTGACCTCGGTGCGGTCCATCAGGAAGGAAGGCACGGTGACCTTGCGCGGCGAGTTGTCCCACGAATAAGTCAGGTTGTCGGTTGTAGCACCCATCACGAAGGTTCCACCTTCGATGGCAATCAGGCCGGGACCGATTTCCTGGTCGTTCACTTCAGTAACTTCAAAGCCACCGTTGTTGGCATCGTTGTAAGCCCAACCCGTCGTGCGTGAAGATTGCTTGGAGCACGAAACGGTGAGTAATCCTGCCAAAACGATGATGGCTAGTGTCTTGAATCCTTGTTTTCTATACATTTTTGATCAAATTTGTTATCTATAAACTCTATTGAGAGGCTTTTATTGTACACCGCTCAGAAAATTTTCAAAAAAATCACGCAAATTTATGGACTTTTTTTGAATCAGCTGGCATTTTTTGAAAAAAAACTTTTTTCAACTGAAAAATTGACGAATTGCAATAAAAATGTTGTATCTTCGTTCCCTTAAATAGGTCGGAATAGAATGAGTTGTTTTCTGTGTAAAAAATTGATTATTAGGTTTTAAGAGATATTATGCGATATAAGATACACTTGAAATTGCTGCTTTTTCTGATGGTTTTTGCCACTTTTACTCCAGTTTTGGGGCAAGTGAAGATGAATCATCCCATCCGTTTGCAATGGAATGGTGTGGCTGAACAACGGGCTGCATACGATACCTTATTATATATTGATTTGGAATCGGGTGTCTATGAAAATGTCATGCCGATCTTTTGCCAGTCGTATCCCATCTATGACGATGCGGTGAATACTGAGGTAAAGCTCTTGAATGTCAAGACGATGTCTTTGTCAAATGAAGAATTGCAGATTGCCCAAGGCTTTTCCTATACCTCTGATTTTGAAGTGACAGCCACGCCTTTACGCTCACGCGACGAGGCTCTGCTTTCGGTACGCATCGTGCCCTTCCGTCAAAAAGGTGGCCAGTACGAGAAACTATTATCGGCAACGCTTTCAGTGACTCTTACGCCTGATTTCAATGCTTATAAATCGAATCCGACCTACACACATCGTTCGGCGATGGCTTCAGGTAGTTGGTACAAAATCGGTCTTGCTAAAACAGGCATTTATAAACTGACCGCTTCCGACCTTACCGATTTGGGCATTGATGTTTCCACAATCGACCCGCGTCAAATTCGCATCTATCACAATGGCGGTGGCGTGTTGCCTGAGATGAATGCCGTTTCCCGACCTGACGACCTAGTTGAGGTGCCCATTTATGTGGCCGGCGAATCCGACGGACATTTCGACAATAGCGACTATATCCTTTTCTATGGTCGCGGCCCCGTTTGTTGGAAACTCGAGTCTGACCGTATAGCTTACACCCATGAGCAAAACCCATACGATGACTATGCATACGCTTTTGTTGTCTTGGGTTTGGGCCAAGGCAAACGCATCGCCGAAGCCAGCCAGCCCTCGGGGAATGCTAGTGAAATCATCAATCAATTCCTTGATTATCAGGTGTATGAAAATGACCAATTCAATGTGTTCCGCGTAGGTCGTACCTATTATGGCGACAAGATGGAATACACCTCAACCAAGACTATCAATTTCGATTTTCCCAATGTGGTCACTACTATTCCTTGTTGGGTGAAAACGGCTTTAATGGGACGCAACTTCCAGCCTGCCAATTTCGAGGTGTTTGTTGATAATGTGAATAAGGCGACATACCCCATCTCAACCACGACTTCTTCTACCGAACGTCCTTTTGGCTACGATGTCGGGGGATGGGTCTCAGCAAATCCTACGAAGGATAACCTGAGTGTCATGCTGAAACATAATGCCTTGGGCTCTAATTCCACTTCGGAAGGTTATGTCGACTATGTCCTTGCCAACGCTTGGCGAAAGCTGACTTTCACGGGTGGTCAGATGCTGTTCCGCAATCCCGGAGCTTCAGCCTCGACTCAAACCTACGAATATCGGCTTGCAGGTGCTTCCCAGCAGACCCAGGTTTGGGATGTGAGCGACCCTCGTAACCCATCCAAAGTGAAAGGTCAGCTCAATGGAACTACTTATAGCTTCAAGGCGGTCGGCAATCGCAATAATGAGTTTGTCGCTCATAATGGCAGTTCGTATTGCTCGGCTAAGGCAATTGGAAAGGTTGGCAACCAGAATCTTCACGGTGTGCGTGATGTGGATTTCGTCATCTTGACCTATGCCGATTTCATGGATCAGGCTGAAAGGCTTAAAGCGATTCACAATCGCATCGATCCGGACTTGAATGTCTATATCACCACCCCAGAATTGGTTTACAATGAGTTCTCTTGCGGAGCAAAAGACGTCACAGCCATCCGCGATTTCTGCCGCATGCTCTATCTTGACAGTACGCCGGGACGTAAAATCAAGTACCTATTGCTGTTGGGCGACTGCTCCTACGACTTTAAGAACCGCGATGGCATCGTCGATTTCGTGCCTTCTTACGAGACGGTGAAATCGCTTGATATGAGTACCACTTATGTCACCGATGATTATTTTGGCTTCATGGATGAAAACGAAGGCGACATTGGTCGTTCCTTGGCCGACATCGGTATTGGGCGTTTTCCAGTGCAGACCTTGGAGCAAGCCTCACAAATGGTTGACAAGATTGAACGTTATATCGTGAAAGATGCCACCACCATGACACCTTGGCGCAACAAGTTTACCTTCTTCTGCGATGATAACTCTGGCTTTGTGCAGAATGCCGACAGTTTGGCAAGGATGCTGAAATGGGTTGGCGGCGACGGCGTGGTGGTCGATAAGATCTATCTTGATGCCTATCCGCAAATCAGTGCGCCAGGCGGTGAGATTGCTCCAGAGGTGAACGCCGCCATCAACAGCCGTGTGGAAAAAGGCACATTGGTTCTCAACTATGTCGGCCACGGTGGCGAAGTGCAGTTGGCTGATGAGAAAATCCTGCAACGCAAGGATGTTGACTCATGGCGCAACGCACCGATGTATCCGCTGATGATTACTGGCACCTGTGAGTTCAGCCGTTTTGATGACCATCAACGTACTTCTTTGGGCGAGTATTCGTTCCTCAACCAATATGGTGGCATGATTGCCATGTTTACCACCTCAAGGGTAACTCAAGGCAATAATAATATGGATTTCGCTAAAGGTGTGTATAACAAACTCTTCCGCGTTGTTGGAGGAGAACATTATCGTTTGGGTGATGTTTATCGCATGGCGAAAACCAATGGTGGCAATTTCGAAAAACGCTATGTCTTTTTTGGCGACCCAGCCCTCCACTTGACCTACCCGAAGTGGAAAGTGGAGACGTTGAGCATCAACGGGAAATATCCTGGCTATGACTTGGACTCTATCCAAATCAACGATACCACTTGGAAAACCTATCTGGTTTATCATGATACCATAAGTGCCTTGCAACCCGTAGAGATTGAAGGTGTTGTTAAGGACTTGGACGGCAATGTGGCTTCCAATTTCAATGGCGTGGTGAGTGTGATTGTGTATGATAAAGAAACCGAACTTGTTGCTAATGGTGTCAATTTCAAGTTGCGCAACAGTATGATTTTCAATGGTAAAGCTGAAGCTGTAAATGGGAAGTTCAAAATCAATTTCATTGTGCCTCGCGACATTTCCTATCGTTTTGGTCAAGGCTTGATCAATTATTATGCGACCGATTACGATATTGATGCCAATGGTAATTGTGATTCATTCATCATCGGTGGTTTCTATGACGAGGCCACTGAGGACAATGAAGGGCCAGAGATTCAGCTTTTCATCGACGATACGCTCTTTGTTAGCGGTGGCTTGACGGGTCAGAACCCGATGCTGCTGGCTTTGGTCGATGATGAAAGTGGCATCAATACTACTGGGGCGGGCATTGGTCACGACATAATGGCCACATTGACAGGGCCGACCAGAAATGCCTATAGCCTCAACGACTACTTCGTTGCTGACCTTGACCAGCCGGGCAAGGGCTCCATCACTTACAAGATGCAAGACCTCACTGACGGCGACTATACGCTGACCCTTAAGGTTTGGGACATCTATAACAATTCCAGCACGGCTTCTATTGATTTCACTGTGGTCAACAATAGTGGCATGGTCATTGAGAATGCCTTCAACGCGCCTAATCCGGTGACGGACGAGACGCATTTCGTGTTCGACCACAATCAGGTGGGCAACAATGTGAAGGTCGACATCTATATCTATGACATCATGGGGCGTTGGGTGAACACAATCTCCGAGACGGTGTCGGGTGCTTCCACGCGCACCGATCCTATCCGTTGGAATGGGTGTGGCGCAGGTGGAGCAAGCCTTCGCAATGGAGTTTATATCTATCGCATTGTGGCCACCAACGACAACGGTGAAACGGCCACCTTGGTTTCAAAACTAGTGTTAAGCAAATGAGAATGAGTATGAAATACAGAAGAAATACCTTAATTGCGCTTCTATTGTTGCTGTTTGGCAGTTCAATGGGCTGGGCGCAGGATAACACCTACCATTCGGTGCTGAGCGAGCACACTTGGTATCGCCTCTCAGTGACGCAAGAGGGTGCCCATCAGTTGGATTATGCCACCCTGCAAGGCATGGGCATTGACATGAATAACCTGAATCCGAACCAGATACGGTTGTTTGGTAACCCTTCGGGAGCTTTGCCTGAGAAAAATGCCGACAGCCGCCCCGACGATCTGACCGAAATGGCTATCTGTGTGACAGGTGCCGAAGACGGCAGCTTCGATGAGGGCGATGTGGTACTGTTTTATGGTCAGGAGCCTACGCGTTGGGTGTTGGTCGATTCTGGTAAAGATACCTATAGGCGTGAACGCAACTATTACTCTGACACCACCTATTATTATTTATGTGTCAATAGTGGTGTTGACGGTCTGAGAGTGGGAGAGAAGGCTACGCTTCCTGTAGAGAATACGACGGCTGTCATCTACGATTTCCCCGATTTCGTTTGGCATGAGCGTGAACTGTTTTCGCCCTATTCCATCGGACAAAATTGGTTTGGCGAACAGATAACTTCTGAGGATTCGGTTTTTGCTATTCCTTTTGTTTTTCCTAATCTGGTAAAAACCAAGTATTTAAGAATTAATTCACAAATACTGGGACGCATCAAAAAGACATATTTGCATTATGATGCTTGGGTCAACGACAACCATGTGGCTGACAATGTTGGCATCAAGTATATTAGTGATCAAGATCATTTGTATGGCAGGCTGTCGACCATCAACAAACAGATGGTTCTTGATTCCGACACCGCTATGTTCAAAATGAGTCTTGTCAACTCCCCTTCAGGTTCGTTATATCTTGATTATGTGGAGATTTATGGATGGCGTCAACTGAAACGGTCGGACAATAACTTTCTTTTCCGTCTGATGCCGAGTCAGTTTGGTGACGACAAAACTGCCATTTGGGTGCAGGATGTCAGCGCTGATTGCTGGCTTTGGGATGTCTCTTCTCCTTTGAGACCTATGTTGCAGGATGCTGTGCTGAGTGCTAACAATCTGGTCTTTGCCACAGATGAGAAGACCGAGAAACGCTATGTGTTATTCAAGCCTGCAGCGGCATATCCTATTGTGAGCTGGTCGGCATTGCCTAATCAAAACCTTCATGCTATCGCTGTGGCTGACAACCTGATTCTGACCTCGCCCATTTTCCTTGAGCAAGCTCAGGAATTGGCCAACTATCACGCTGCTAAAGACGACATTACCAGCATAGTGGTGGATGTGAACGAGATCTACAACGAGTTCTCGACAGGCACCCCTGACCCGACGGGCATTCGCGACTTTGTCCGCATGGTGTATCGTCGTAGTTCAGGACAACTGAAGTATTTGACTTTATTCGGTAGGGCCTCTTTCGACTTCCGCAACCTCAAAGGCATTGGGCAGAATTATGTGCCTACCTACGAAACGTTTGAAGAACCTCAGTATGAGTTGAGTTTTGCCTCCGACGACTTCTTTGCCTTAATGGACAACAACGAAGGCGAGAATTGCAATGGTCGTGTTGACATTGGTGTGGGTCGCATCTCGGTTTCAACCGTTGAGGAAGCGGAGACTATATTGCGCAAGATCAAGCATTACGATGACTTGTCGGCTTCGCATGGCGAATGGAAAGCTGACATTCTTCTGATGACTGACGACGAGAAAACGAGTTATGTGAACTATAGTGAAAAACTTTACAATGGAATAGACACCCTTTGTCCTGCCTTGACAAAGAAAAAGTTGTATTGTGGAGCTTATCCACTTCAAAGCACTTCGAGCGGTATGATGAACCCTGGAGCCAATGCCGATTTGAAACGCGCTTTCGACCAGGGTATGTTGGCGCTGTTTTACAATGGACATGGTGGCGTCAAAGGATTGACGGGTGAGAATGTGTTTACCAATGCTGATATTAATGCGCTGACCAACTACGATAAGATGCCTTTCGTCTATACTGCTACTTGTGAGTTCACCAAATACGACAATCCTTTGTTGGTTTCGGCTGGCGAGCAGTTGTTCTTGAACCCCCATGGCGGCTGTGTGGCGCTTTTCACAGCATCTCGTCCTACCTACGGAGATAAAAACGATCTCCAGACCCGATCCCTTGCTCCGGTGCTCTTGCAACGCGATGAAGATGGCTTGCCGTTGCGTTACGGCGATATTGTCAGACTGGCGAAGAGCAATACGCTCAATTATAATTATAGCCAAAGCAATCCCAAACCTTACCTCAACCTGAACATTCGCTTCCTGTTTTTAGGTGACCCTGTGCTGCGTTTTCCTCTGCCTCAGAAGAACATCACTGTAACGAGAATCAATGGAATCGCTGCAGGCTCTTCCATCGAACTCGGGCTTCATGCCATGAGCATGGTGACCTTGGAGGGCGAGGTCCGAAATGTCAACGGACTGCTCGATGCAGGATTCAATGGCACATTGTGGGTGAGGTTCTACGACCAGAAAACAAAATTGGTGGTCAAGTTTGCTGATGACAGCACAAGGAAAGTGTATTATCATAAGGATGTGCTCTATCAGGGGCAGGTAAGTGTGAAAGCTGGCAAGTTCAGCATTTCCTTCCAAGTGCCTAAGGAAATCAAGCCAGGTGAGGGCACGCCACGTTTCAGCTTCTATGCATACGATTCTGTCCGTGGTATTGATGCCGTGGGCAAGTTTGATGAACTTCTCTTGGGTGGCACCGATCCTGCCATGGTGCCCGATGACGAGGGCCCGAATATTACCTTCTACTGGAACACTCCCGATTTCGAGAATGGTCAGCTTGTGGAACATCAGGGTGTGCTTTATGCCGACCTTTACGACGCCCAAGGTATCTACCACTACGGCTACAGCTTGGGCCGCGATATTGTCATGAACAGCAATCTTGCAGCATGCGACCATTTGGTGTTGAACGACCGTTACGAGCCGGCCATGAACGACTTCAGACGTGGACGCATCGCCTTGCCACTCAACGACCTCGAGCCGGGAACATACGAATTCACCCTTAAGGTGTGGGACACGCAGGACAACGCTTCAGAGGCAACCATTTGGTTTGTCGTCGACGACAATCTCTTCCTCTCGCAGGTGCGCAACTATCCTAATCCTTTTGATGAGGAAACCCGCATTACGATGACCCATATCGGCGAGGATGGCGATTTTGAGGTCAACATCGAGATCTTTGACATCATGGGTCGGTCGGTGCAGCAACTACATAAAAAGGTGTCGTCCTCCAACGGTGTCATCGAACCCATAGTTTGGGATGGCCGCGACTATTATGGAAATCATTTGCGCTCAGGCATTTATCTCTATCGTCTCACCCTGACGGACGAAACGGGTTATTTCCGCACCGTCAGCCAACGCATGATCATCCAACGTTAGTTCTGCGAACCCTGAGCTTGTCGAAGGGTCGCTTTCAAAATTAGACAAAAATATTTTCACCTCAATACAATAAGCCATTTGAATCAGCGTTATTTTTGCAATTTAATACTAAATCGAATATGAAAGTGAAGAAACTCCTTGTCGCCGCACTTATGTTGGTCGCGGCCGTGTCTTATGGACAAACCTATTCTCCGAATGTGATTACCACGGGTGTACCCTTCGTCTCCATCAATCCCGATTCAAGAGGTGGTGCAATGGGTGATTGTGGTGTAGCCACTTCGGCTGATATCTATTCCATGCATTACAATCCTGCCAAGTATGTCTATCTTGAGGACAAGTTTGCCGGTGGCTTGGGTTATAGCCCTTGGCTGCGCAACTTGGTTTCTGATATGGGCTTGGCTTATTTGGCATTGGGCTATAAGATTAATGACCGCTCTGCCGTTGCGGGTACATTGCGTTATTTCAGCCCTGGTAAGATTGAATTCAGAGACCAGTACAACCAGTCGTTGGGTGAGTACACGCCTAATGAATGGGCTATCGATGCCACTTATTCCCGTATGCTTGGTGATTATCTGTCGGGTGCAGTGGCAGGTCGTTTCATCTATTCCAATTTGATTCAGAACCAGTCGGATTATGCTCGTCCGGGTATTTCCGTGGCTGCCGATGTGGCCGTGTATTACAAACGCCCTGTTGAGTGGTTCAGCAACATGGATGCCGACTTTTCATGGGGCGCTGCCATCACTAACATTGGTAGTAAGATTACCTATAATGCTTCCAGCAACCGTCGTGACTTCATTCCGACCACCTTGCGTTTGGGTACGGGCTTGAGACTGGAACTTGATGAATACAATTCTTTGGCATTCACTGTCGATTTCACTAAACTGATGGTGCCCACGCCTCCTATCATTGCCAGAGACGATAACGGCAATCCTTTGTACAATGACGACGGTACCTATAAGATTCAGTATGGTATGGACAATAATGTGTCCGTTGTGCAAGGCATGATTCAGTCCTTCTACGATGCTCCAGGTTATAGCTATAATGCCAATAATCACGAATTAGTGCATGTAGGTTCATTCTATGAGGAACTTTGCGAAATCAACATTGGCGCAGGTGTGGAGTATTGGTACAACAATATCTTTGCTGTGCGCGGTGGTTACTTCAATGAGACTGCAATGAAGGGTAACCGTAAATATGTCACCCTTGGTGCTGCTTTGAAGTACAATGTGTTCGGACTTGATGTTTCCTACCTGATTCCCGTCAATACGGTGGCTGGTAGCAACCCCTTGGAGAACACCCTGCGTTTCAACCTCACCTACAGCATGGGCGGAAAGAAAAGTTGATGAATGTATTTATGCAAAACAAAAAGCGGCTTTCGGGCCGCTTTTTTTGTGTATGAATGTAGAGATGGTGTGCAACACCATCTCTACTGATTTAGAATATCAACGCCAGCAGTACATACAGCCAGTGTGCTGCAATGCCCGCGCAAAGACCACCAATGGTGTGTGCACCGATGGCCTTGCCGATGAGCTTGCGGTAGCCAAGGCTGTCGAGCATAGCAGCATGGGTGCTGAGGAAACCGCTCCAGCACATGCCAATGGCTGTGAACACGGCGATGGCGTTGTTGTCGATGATGCCTTCAGTGATGAAGCGAGGCACCAAACCAATAGCGGCACCCACTGCGCCAAGGGCGGTCATGGGGAAGGAGATCAAGGCACCGTCCTTGAAGCCGAAGAGCCAGTCAAAGATGAAGTTCACCTTGTTGGCTGCCCAACTGATGACCGGCACACCTTCGTAAGCCACACCAAGATACTCGCCGTTTTCGCCTGAAGCACCGAAGGTGAGCATCATCACGATGGTGGAGATGCACAGCACACCAGGGATGATGGCGAAGCCAATGCTGACACCGTCCTTGCCGCCGTCGAGCAACGAGTTGAGGAAACGCATGAACACGCCGCCTTCAGTCTTGAACGAAATCTGCTGCTCATCGCCGCCAAACTCTGCGTCAACGGGGGAGTCCAACTCAGGATAACTCTTCAAGGTGGAGCGTTGCATCACTCTTGTTGAGATGATACTGCCGATGATTGCACCAGCCACACCGACTAAAGCACCTTTACCGAATCCAAGACCGGTCATAAAGGCGACCACAACCAAACCCATGCCGAAAGCTGTACCGAAGTTGGTCAGCGAGACGAGCTGGTATTTCTTGAAATAACGGTTGAAGTTCTTGTCGTGAGCCAAGGTGATAATGGCAGGGTTGTCGCTAAGAAAAGTCATTACTGCTCCCAAAGCGGCCACACCAGGCAGGTTGTAAAGCGGCTTCATCAAAGGACGCAGCAAGTTCTCCAACAGACGCACCACACCAAACTCGGTGAGCAGCTTACTGATGGCTCCCATCAGCACACAGATGGCCATGATGTAGAATACGGTCTCAAGCAGCAGGTGGTAGGCCGTTTGCATGAAGGTGTTCAGCATCTTGGGCAGCGTCATCTTATAGGCCAGGAGCCCGAAGAAGGCGAAGAAGATGATGAGAAAAATGAAGGCTTCCACGCTTCGTTTGGTGGTGAACCGCAGAGGTTTTTTCAGTTTCTCTTCAATCTTTTTGAACAATTTCTCCACTTTATCATGATAAAAAGTGGTGGTTCGCTTGATGGTGTTGTATTTTGTCTTTGCCATAGCGGATTATTTTTTCTTGAGGTTGAGAAGGTTGACTTTCCAAGTGAGACCAAGGTTGGCTTGGAACTTGCTGATGCCATCTACGCTGGTGTGTGAACCACAGAGGTGGAGGCGGATGTTGCGGTCGCCCATGGGATAGTATTCAAAGCCGATGCTCTCAAAGTCGACTTTCTTGCCTGGGGTGACATATTGGTCGTAGGCTTCGGTGTTGGGCAGTTGGGCTTGGTTGAAGTCATAGCCAGCTTTAGCAAATACGATCCATTTCTTCCCGATGTCGACGCCGATGCCGTAGATGGCAGTGATGTCTTGACCGAAGAACTTCTCCTGCTCAAAAGAGGCACGGTTGATGACATCGAGATACATCTCCACACCCTTGAATTGCAACTTGTTGCCCAATGCGATGTAGTTGATGAACTTGCCGGGTTGATATTCGATCAAGTTGACGGAATAGGCCGTCTTGAAGATGCCGAAGTTGCCGTACCACATCAGGTTGTAGGCATAGATGCTCTGCATGGCTTGGTTGATAAAGGGCGAGTTGCACATCTGGACGAGGAAATGGTTCTTTCCCGAGTTGTCCTTGTAATTCAAGGATGCGCCCACCTCATAGCAACATACCGTGTTCCAAAACTCAGTGCCGTAGTAGATGTCGATAGGGTTGGAGTCGTATTCCCAGCCGCCAATGGCCACGACCTGCTTACCAGCCGACAGGAAGAGGTTGTCGGTGAAGTTCCAGTTGAGATAAGCCCAGTCGGTGCCTTGGAAGAAGGTGTTGGCGAAGCCGATGTTGGGCGCGTTGATGCGCTGGCGCAGGTGATAGCTGAACTTGCTGCCGAGGGTGCCGTCCAAGGCCACGACAAGATACTTGCCCGCGAAGCCGTGGTCGGTGCTGGGGGCAACCGTGTCGTACCCAGGATGGTAGTCGAGGGTGAAGTCTGCACGGGTGTTCAGGTGCAGGTTGTCAAGGGTGACAAAGGGCTTACCGTCTTGCGAAAAGGCTTGCAAGAAGGCGAAGATGGATAAAAAGGTGAGGAGTAACGCTTTTCTCATACGCAAATAAATTTGCGGCAAAGGTAAGGAATAAAAGTGTCGGGAATTGCGTTTGTGGCAACAAAAAAAACGGGGCGGATGACTCCGTCCCGTTGTAGGGTTGTTTTTCGAAGACTTTAGCAGACTTCGATGGTCTGCATGGACTGTTTCTTCTCATCGACGGTCACCTTCGGGATGATGATGTCGAGGATGCCGTTTTCGACCTTGGCGCTGATTTGCTCCTTGTGGATGTCCTCAGGCAGCATCACCGTCTGGCGGAAGTGTTCGACCGAGAACTCGTGACGCAGGTAGCGCATCTCTTCCTTGTTCTCTTTCTTCTCGCTCTTGTTCTCTTTGACCATCTCAACGACGAGGTTGCCTTCAGCGTCGATGCTCAACTTGACATCTTCCTTGGTGAGACCAGGGATGCAGAGTTCGAGTTTGTAGTTGTCTTTCGTCTCCATGATGTTCATGCGAGGGGTTGAATAAGTTGTGTCGTTCCAGTTCATCAGTTCGTTGAACAGTGTAGGCATAAAGTCTTGGTTTCTTCTAGTTACTAACATGGTTTTGATCTCCTATTTTTTAGTTGTTTGTTTAATTGTTTAATCGTTTAATTGTTTGTCGCTTCGCGTCATTGCGAGGAACGAAGCAATCCAGAATAACCATCTTTCTTTTCTTCATCCCTTTCCTTTCGTTCGGACGACTCCATCTAGTCAAATTCTTTGCCAAGGCTAAAAACGGGTCAAAACTCGCATTTTTAATGACAAAATTTCCGATTTTAGGTTATTTTGTGCAAATAATTATGACAAAATTTCCGAAATTACTGTTTTTTGGTGTCTTTTTGATGAAATAACCAATTATATGGTTTGCATTTAATGATAATGTTTATCTTTGCAAATGATTTGGTTCGCCAGGTCGACAAATTATTTTATTGAAGCGTTATGCTTATCTTGAAATTTGGGAATGTAGGAGTTTTCAAAAAGCAACGAGTAATCATAGCGGCTTCCACGCTTGTTATGCGTGGACTGCTATACCACAAAGTTGCTTTAGGTATCCTACAACCTCCAATTTCTGAGTGGCCTACAGTTCCACGCTTCTTTTGTGTCTAATAGTTTGCATCCTTGTATGAATAGTAATAATCATCTTAAAATCAATTTATTATGAAAACAAGAAGAATTCTTTTCGCTGCGTTGCTTCTCTTGGGAACCTCATTGTCATCTTATGCACAAACCTTGCAAGCCAACTACATTACGACTGCTGTGCCTTTCCTATCGAATATCCCTGATGCTCGTGGAGCCTCGCTGGGCTTTAGTGGTGTTGCCACCAGCCCTGATGCTTTCAGCATGTTTTACAATCCAGCCAAATATGCCTTCATGTCGAACGACCATACCATGATAGCTTCTGGATTCAATGCGTATACCACTTTCCCGAATCAATACTTGTTGTATGACGCTTTCGCTCAGAGAATTGGCAACTCGGTTATTGCTGCCACGGCACGATATCATCGTTGTGGCGATATAGAGTTATATGACGCATATCACCAATCTCTTGGATACTATAGGCCGCAGGAATTTGCCGTGGATGTTGCCTTTTCCTATCGTTTTGGCGATTATTTGTCTGCAGGTGTTGCAGGGCGTTTTATCCATTACGCTCTGAATACAAGTATGCCAGGATATAACGCCAAATCCAGTTCGGTTGCGGGTGATGTTTCTGCCTATTACAAACGCCCGTTGGGCAATTTGGTTGACATGTCATTGGGTGCCGCCATTACCAACATTGGCACGAAGATGTCATATAGTTATGCCGAGGGTCGTAAGGATTTCATCCCAACAACGCTGCGACTTGGCTCGTGCTTCAAGTTCAACTTCCATCCCAAGAACACCCTTGCCGTGAATCTGGAATTCAACAAATTGATGGTGCCTACGCCTCCTATCGTTGCAAGGGATGATTATGGGAATTACATGTACAATGACGATGGTTCCTATCAGATTTTGTATGGAATGGACAATAATGTCTCGGTGTTCCGAGGTATGTTCCAATCCTTCTTCGACGCTCCTGGCTATACTATGAATTATGTCACAGGAGATTATGAGCGCATCGGCTCGTTTTACGAGGAACTTTGTGAAGTGAATACGGGAATCGGTATTGAATACAATCTAGCCGATCATTTCTTCGTCAGGACGGGTTATTACCATGTGCCAGACTTGAAAGGTCGCGTGGATTGCCTGACCGAGGGTTTGGGTATGAAGTTCGGTATATTTGGTATGGATATTTCTTATTCCTGGTATTATAAGACTGGTGTTATCGTGAACAGTCAATTTGAAAGGAGCCGCCTTCGTTGGGACATGTACTTCGCTTTCTAAGGAATCGATAGATTTTCCATATAGTTTCGGCTGTTTATGGGTTTAATTCCGTACTTTTGCGGCCCCAAAACGAGCCGAAATCATGGAAGAAAAACTGTTCAATAAGAATTACCTCTGCCTTTGTGCGGCTAATTTCTTGTTTTTCTTTTCGTTCTATCTGCTGCTGCCCGTATTGCCTTTCTTCATCATGGAGAAATACCAGGCAGGCAATGCGGTCATCGGCACGGTGATTTCGTGCTACACGCTTGCCACACTTGTGGTGCGTCCTTTTTCAGGCTATATGATGGACACCTTCAAGCGTAAGCCATTGTATCTGCTGGCATTGTCCATCTTCACGGCGGTGTTTGTCGGCTATCTTTTTGCCGCCACTATCACCATATTAATAATAATCCGCATTGTTCACGGCTTGGCGTTTGGCCTTACCTCGGTGGGCGGCAACACCTTGGTCATCGATGTGGTGCCCTCGGAGCATAGGGGAGAGGGCATTGGCTATTACGGCGTGGCTAACAATATCGCTATGGCGGTCGGCCCAATGACAGGTTTGTTTGTCTACGAGCATTTCAGCTTCAACGCTATCTTTATGGGATGCATGGGTTGCAGCCTGCTGGCGGCTTTGTTCGCCTCAAGGATTCAGACCAAAGTCAGGCCGCCCGTCAAGCGTCCTCCAATTTCCCTTGACCGTTTCATCTTGCTGAAAGGCTTGCTGGCGGGCATTTCTTTCACCTTGTTGGCTTTCGCCTACGGACAGATTTCCAACTATATAGCGCTCTATGCCAAGGAGATGGGCCTGACAATCAGTAGCGGCTTGTTCTTCACGGTGTATGCCGTCGGGCTGATTGCTTCGCGCCTTTTTGCAGGCAAGATGGTCGATAAAGGCAAGGTGACGCAGACTATCGCCTTGGGCTTGGGTATCGTTGTGTTAGCCATGTTCGGTTTGGGGATGTGCCATCATTGCAACGCTTTGGGCACGGATTACACTGCTGTGGCTTTCTTGTTGATTGCCTTGTGCTGTGGTTTGGGTTTCGGTGCGGCTTTCCCTTCGTTTAATGCTTTGTTCATCAATCTCGGTACCAATGCCCAGCGCGGCACGGCCACATCAACTTATTTGACCACCTGGGACTTGGGTCTCGGTATAGGCATCTTCTCAGGTGGTATGCTGGCTGAGCATTTCTCGTTTTCGGCGGCTTATTTGGTGGCTTCGGCTTCGGTGCTGGTGTCGCTCATCTTTTTTGTCATCGTTGTAACACCTCATTATCAGAGAAATAAACTACGCTGATGCAACCTGCTAATCCCATAGTCCAGCTGCGAGATGCCTCATTGGATGATGCGCCTTTCATCGCCCGCGTGGTGTTGGCAGGCATCGATATGCTTGACATGGATGCTGCCCTTCCAGATGAGCAGCGTGCGATTTTTGAGCATTTGATTAAGATTTGCCGCATGGATGACACCTTATATAGCTATCTCAACACGCGCATTGCCGAGGTTGATGGCAATTCCGTTGGGGCGTTGGTGGCGTACGATGGTGCATGTTATGCCAAAATGCGCGAAAAGACTTTTGGTCTCGTGCAGCAAACTTCTGGCATGGACTTGAGCCATAACGCGATGGAAACCGGTCCTAGTGAGTTCTATTTGGATAGTATGGCTGTCCTTTCTGAATACAGGGGCATAGGTATTGGCAAACTATTGATGCGCGACCGTGTAGATTTCGCCTTCAACAATGGTTTTCAAAAGGTTACTTTGCTTGTTGACAAAGAAAAACCGCGTTTGCAACAATATTATGAAAGCGAGGGCTTTGCTTTTAGTGAGGAGCTGTTTGTGTTTGGGAGTTGGTATAATAAGCTGGTGAAATAATGTTTTTTTGCCGTTGAAGCAAAAATTCCTATTTTTGTGCCAATAAAAACAAAAACTCATGAAAAAACTCCTTCTTTTTGCCCTTATCATAGCGGCATCTATGCAACTCTTTGCCCAAGATATGTTAGTGGGCTCCTACAATATCCGTTACAAGAATTGGAACGATAGCGTGCAAGGTGAAATATGGCAGAAACGCTGTCAAGTCATCTGCGACCAAGTGAACTTCATGGCTCCTGAGATTTTCGGGACTCAGGAAGTGCTGTATGTCCAACTTCAAGATATGAAGAAGGCTTTGGATGGCTATGATTATATCGGCATCGGTCGCGATGATGGCCAACACGGTGGTGAACATGAGGCTATCTTCTACAAAACGGACAAACTCCAGCTTCTCGACCATGGCGATTTTTGGCTCAGCGAGACACCTGACAAGCCTGGCTTAGGCTGGGATGCGGTCTGCATTCGTATCTGTACTTGGGGCAAGTTTGCTGTAAAGGGAGCGGAACAACGCCACGGCTTGTTCAATCGGAGAAAAGCTGCAAAAGTGTTCTATTTCTTCAACCTCCACATGGATCATGTAGGTGTGGTGGCGCGGCGCGAAGCGGCCAAGCTGGTTGTGGCTAAGGTTCGTGAGATTGCCCAAGGTGCACCTGTGTTCATCACTGGCGACTTCAATGTGGACCAGAATGATGAGATTTACACGATTTTCACGAAATCAGGTTTGTTGAAGGACTCATATGATGCTGCTCGTATCCGCTTTGCGGAAAACGGCACATTCAATGCCTTCAAAACGAATTATTTCACCAATAGCCGTATCGACCATGTGTTTGTGTCGCCAAATACAACGGTGGAGGCCTACGGCGTTTTCACCAACAGCTATTGGACACCTGACGAGGACCCCGATGACAACCTGAAGGCCAACGATGCACCGCAACAGATTTCGTTCGATACCTACATTCGGCACAATCCCTCGGATCATTATCCGGTCTTCGTGAAGGTTAAGCTTTGACTTTCCGCTTCTTTATCTCACTCCAAGTCTGCAACACCACCGAGATGATAATCAGTGCAATACCGATGCAGAACGAGAAATTCAGCTCCTTGTATTCGCTGAAGATGAACATGGAGAGGATGATGCTATATACTGGCTCCAAATTATAGGTTAAGTTGACGGTAAAAGCTGGAATCTTTTGTAATACAATGATTTGCAGCAGGCAGAGACCGATGGTGCACACCACAACCATGAAGGCGAGATAAGGATAGTCCATCCCGACGGGATAGAGTCGCCCAATGGGGATGAACATATTATACAAAGGTATTAGGCAGGTCAAGCCGATGAGGCCACCAATCATCTCCCACAGCAACATGTTTTTGGCTTCATAGTGCTTGCCAATGCGCTGGTTGGCAATGGCAAACAAGGCATAAAGCGCCGAGGAGATCACGCCCAAGGCGATGCCCAACCGATAGCGCGAATCGAATTGGAAGATGAGGTAAATGCCAAGGATGGTGAGCAGGCTGAACAGAAATTCACGGCCTGAGAATTTATGCTTGTTGATGATGGGTTCGAACAAAGCGGTGAAAAAACCTACCAAAGAAAAACACACCACGCCGATGCTGACATTGGAGGCCTTGATGGAGGCGTAAAAGAATACCCAATGCAGGCACAATAACAAACCTACGCCACCCATCTGCAATATGTCCCTGAATTTGTACCGTTGTAGAGACGCACGACCGTGCGTCTCTGTAAACCGTAAATACAGGAACATCAACACCGCCGCCGCGGCCATGCGCCACCATACCAAAATGGCGGAATCCAAAGTGATGAGTCGTCCTAAAACACCAGTGAAGCCCGCAATGAAGACGGAAAGATGTAGCAGCAAGTAGTCCTTTTTCATGGTTTTCTCCTTTGGCGGATGGCCTCAAAGGTGACAATGGCGGTGGTGACCGACACATTGAGCGAGTCGGCGATGCCGTTCATTGGGATGATGATATTCTGGTCGGCGGCCTCGACCCAGGCATCGGAGATACCTGTTGCCTCGGTACCCATCACGAGGGCGGAAGCCTTACGGAAGTCGGCATCAAGGTAGTCAATGGAGGCCTTGAGGTAGGTACAGTAGATGGTTATACCGTTCTGCTTCAGCCACTGGATGCATTCTTCTGTGGAGCAGGCATAGACGGGCACGCTGAAAATGCACCCAATGCTGGCTCGGATGGCGTTGGGGTTGAAGAGGTCGGTGGCAGGGTCGGCCACGATGACAGCGTCAACTCCTGCAGCATCAGCGGTGCGCATCACGGCGCCGAGGTTGCCAGGTTTTTCCACAGTCTCCAAAACGATGATAAGTGCGTCTTTTTTCGGTTTGAACTCGCTGAGGCTCTTGTATTTGGGTATGGCAACAGCCAATAACCCATCACTACCTTCACGGTAGGCAATCTTGTCAAACACCTCTTCCGTAACAGTCTCGGTATAAGTGGCGTTAACCTTAACGGGTTCTCGTAGCAGTGACTCGCAGACATAAAGTTGCTCAATCTCAAAGCCGCAGGCTTGAGCCCGTTCAATCTCACGCTGACCCTCTATAAGGATGCGATTTTGTTCGCGACGCTCGGCTGCCTTTTGCAGCTTGACGAGGTTCTTTATCTTGGGGTTGGTTTTGCTGGTAATCATTGTCAGTTGGGTTTTGTAGGTTGTCACTCCGTGGCAGCCGATTTGGGTTTTATTTGCGACAACACCAATCCGACCACAACCACCAAGATGCCTATAATCTTAAAAGCAGTCATCTCTTCGATGGCAAGAAGATAACTAAAGATGGCCGTGAAGACAGGGATGAGGTTGGAGTAAACATTAGCCTTTGAGGCACCCAGCTTGCTGAAAGCGAAAGCCCACAGGGCATAAGCGCCAGCGCTACATAAGATGCCCAGACAGACCAACGGGACGATGTAAGCGCCCACATTGGCGAAGTTTGAAGGCTCGTAGCGCTCCATGATGATAACCATGGGAATGAAGTAGATCATTCCAACTATGTTCTGCATCCAAGTGATGGTCAAGGGCTTATAGAGTTTAGTGAGTCGAATCAAAGCGATGGAATAGCCTACGGCCACAATTACCGACCCGCAGAGGAAAAGGATGCCTTTGGGTGAGGCTGTGAGCTCCAGGTTCTTGTTGAGCAGCATAACTATGACGCCGACAAAGGAGATGATGAAGCCTACGATGTTCATAGGGGTGAGCCGCTCCTTGAGGAAAATGCGTGCCGCTATAGGTGTCACCAAGGGTATCAGGGCGATGATGCCGGCTCCGATGACGGGAGAGGAGTTCTTCAGCCCGTAGCCCTCAAAGATGAAGTAGAGGAAAGGCTCAAATAGGGCTGCTATGGCGAACAGGCTGAGGTGTTTCCGCTGTATTTTCTCGTTGAGACGGAAGACAAACAAAATTGTTGTAAGGAAAACGGTGGCGATAACAAGGCGTAGGAAGATGGTCGCGGTGGGGTTGAGGTTTTGGTAGACCTGCGTCGACCAAACGAATGACATCCCCCAAAAAACCATAGCGATAACGCCTGCAAGATGAACAATAAATCCTCTGCTTTTCATGCCGCAAACCTTAGATTTGCAGCGTGATTGTCTGCAAGCAGGTTTCAAGTGCAAAAATAGTAAATTTGCAACAACGAACAGTAAGTTATGAGTAAAAATAGAG
>ONFF01000014.1 GCA_900317055.1 uncultured Bacteroidales bacterium
GTTGATAGGCTCGCCCGTCAAGGCAATCTCACAATCCTCGGGAGCCACAATCATGTACATCTTGGCCACATCCCACACAAAGTTCTGGTCTCTCCAGCGACCCCCTCTATAAGTGGAGTTGCCGTCCTGTGACTTGATGATAGCACCAGTCGGGTTAGACAAAACGTCAAGGAGAGCGTTTTGCAGGTCTTCTTTGGTGATTTCAAGGTAGGTGGAGAACCAGTTCGTGCCCGCCGACAACGCTATCGTCTGGGTCACAGTTGAACCACAAAAAGCACTTTGGTGATCATCCAATCCGTGCATCGAGGGCAGGCATGGACCTTCAAAATTCTGAGCTTGTACTTTCGTCATAGCCGTCATAATGAACGCGACCATCATTGCAATTGTAAATAACTTTGTTTTCATTGTTTATGTTTTTATTATCGTTAACTCAATTTGTTCGCTTTTATTATATAAGGAAATTAATTGTTTACAGGGTTCACCAAACGCACAACATTTCCAGTGCTTCGATCATTCACAGAATTACTATAATCGATATAATTGGCAATAAAAATACAGTATGAAAAACCAGCACTAGAATGAGTGGATGACCAATAATTACAGTAAGTGGTTATGGAAGTCCCTTCGCGACCAACTGTTTTGGGCAAGAAGACTGCTCCATTGGCTTCAAGAATCGTAGTCCAATCCGTTGCACTTATGATGTTATCCAAGTAATTTCCATAATCAGGGTTAATAACTGGGATGTTCAGCGTGTAGGTAGAGGCATCCCAATTGTCGGGCAACAAGATGAGGCCATCCACACCATTCACATTACCAAAAGCAAATCGGATACCTGATGCAGTATTACGTCCATTGATAATATAGGTCCATTCGTCATTGGTCAGTGTGCGCCATCCGCTGTTTTCTTGGTTGCCGCCGTTACGTATCGCGTTGTAACCCCAGTCGGCCTTGCCTGTCGAGTAATTGAGGTCCCTGTATTGGCTATTATAGGCATAGTAGTCGCTGTTTGTTTGGCTCGTGCTCCAAGGCTGGTAACAAACGGCACCATGGTTGTAGCCGCTCGTGCCCCAGCCAAAGAGGTCGCGGTCGACGTTTTGGTTCGTACTGCCTTGTCCATTGTCGCCCAATGTCTCCCACTGTTTGTCGGCAAACTTCCAGTATGGTGTGCTGGCACTACCGATGTATTGCAGGTTGCCTTGCGAGAACCGCACTTGGTCGCCATTGCTATTCACGGTAAACTTGCCTTTGAGGGCGCCAGCCGGCCTTGCCGAGGATATGGGATAATAGTAGTATTTGATCGTTGTCGTTTCCGTCAGTTTTACAAAGAAGGCACTCATTGGCGAAATAGGTCCAGCCGAAAGCGTAACCTTTTCACCCTCTTCGTTGTAGACCATGAGCTCCATCGGTATGTATTCGCCGTCATCGTCTTGCCTGTAGATATAAACGTCGCAGGTGAGGAAATTACCCAAGAGGTACCATCCGTTGAAGTTGTTGTTTGGATTCTCATAATAAGGCACATTGGGGAGATTATAAGAGCCTGACATCATTGTACTGCCCGTCAGCGATAGCTCCTGGTCATTGGGGCTGGCAAAAAGATAACCCTCAAGCTGTTCAAGCTCGTCGATAGGATCTTGATTGCTGTTGCGCCACTCGGCATTCGGATAATTCTCGTTGAACTTATACAGGTCACAGCCTGGGGAGGTCATTGCTGTCGGTACAGGTATGTCCTCAATGAACGGGGAGGCGAGCAGGTAATAGTGGTCCTGGTTGTTCGCGTTGCCGTAGCCTACGATGTTTTTCTTCATGGTAACCACAAGGCCGCTTGTACGATGCCAAAGTTGGCCGCCGTCTTCAACGGTGATGCTGCCGCCGTTGAGGGTAACATTCCATGCGTATGCAGTATAACCTGAGGGGATGACGGCATCGGCGCGGATGATGACATCGCTGCCTTCTTCGGGCACTTCGCCGATATTCCAGTTGCTGCCATCGTTCCAGTAGCCGTCGGTGAGGAAGGTATTCGAAAGGTCTGGTTCGAAGTTGAAGTTATCGAGGTAAAGATAATACTCGTCGTAAGAAGTGAGTTTGACAGCGACATATTTCGTGCCTATGGGGAAGAACGCTTCATAAGGATGCCAAGTTTGGTCATTGGCGGTCACTTCCTCGCCCCAGATGAAAGCATTAGGCGATTTTGTGGTTGTGGAGTAACCCACTTGGAAAGTCTCAGGCCAGCTGTCCGAAAAGTTCTTGTAGTAAAACGACAAGTGCATGCTCGTGGTTCCCTCAAACTTGGGTGAAATGAGGTATTGGGGCGGATTGGTGTTATAACGGAACCGGAAAGAATAGTTGCTTTCGTGGGCATCCCAATCGCTGATGCCTGAAGAGCTCTCGCAATCCAGCATGGTCCAGCAGTCGAATTCACTGGGGTCTTCGAAGCCGTATGCGTAGGGTAAACTCTTGGGCTCACAAGCGGGAGTGAAGCCGAAAGTGGTCTTGGGGATGAAATCGCGCTGGGTGGCGGGGATGGTTCCCGTACTGCTGCCATTTGAGCCAGAAATGGATGCCCCGGTGACTTCTTGGCCGTAGAAGTAAATATTCTTATAGCCTTCGTCATCGGTATTCTCTATACCCACTAAGAGATTACCGCCTTGGTAAGTGAAGGGCGTGCTGAAGTTGATGGTCATTTTACCACCGTTATCTGTGCTCACGATGTCGAAAAAGCCACTATAGACGATGGTGGCGGATGATTTGAGCTCGTAGGCACTAATCGAAGTGTAATTCACCTCCTTCAGGTAGACATCCGCAGGGCTTACCGTGGTGTAAGGGATATTGCTACTGGTGGTATAGAACGTCATGCTGGTGATAGATGCGCCTACCATTTCCACCAAGTCGTTGGCGGGAATGACGAACTGGCTCCTGGTGAAGTCGTCGAAATAGAAGATATAGGCGGGGATAGTGTTTCTGGAGAACGTGCCATCATACACGGTCAGCGTTTCCATGCAGTGCATGTTGGTGAACTGGCTCCAGCCCGAGGCTGATTGATAGTCCCCCAATGAGGCGCATGGCACCGTCACCGGGATGTCCGTTGGCACATTAAGGAACACATCTGTACCCATGGTAGGCACCGACTCGGGATATACCATTATGGAAGTCAGGCCTGTGCAGTTCTTGAAAGCCGAATTGCCTATTGAGGACACGGAACTGCCGATGGTCAGCGAGCCGGTGAATGAGGAGCAAGAACTGAAAGCATTGTTACCTATCGTGGTCACGGAATTGGGGATAGTCAGCGAACCCACGAAATGGGTGCATGATCCAAAGGCGTTGTTGCCTATCGTAACCAAGGTGTTCGGGAGGGTCAACGTGCCTGTGTAGCCGGAGGCGCCATTAAAAGCGAAATTACCAATAGCGGTCACGGTGTAGGTGATGTTGTTGTAGGTCACGGTGCTGGGGATGGAAAGCGAGCCCGAGGCGGTAATGCCCGACTTGCGGCCATCTACCGTCACGGTCGTCCCATCGGCATTGACGGTGTACTTGAGGTAACCATCATCGAAGGATAGTGCAAACAGATTCGTCACTCCGACCGTGCAAAGGAGAAGCAAAAGGAGAAGTTTTTTCATAGCAGTAGGATTTATAGATATAGACGCTTCAAAATTAGGGAAATAATTTCAACTATCGTTATTTTTGTCAAAAAAAAGTTTGGGAGCTCCTATTTGCTTCGCAATGTGCTGCCAAAAAAACGGCCACCCTCTTCCGAGAGCGGCCGTTTGGCGTTTTTCAGCAAGTGAAACGATTATTCGCCTTTCTGGGCTTTCTCTTGCTTCTCAAGGTTTTCTTTCAGACCGGCAAGGACTTCGAGGTCGCCGAGGGTGCTGTGCTCAATGTTGTCATTGATTTCCTTCACAGTGCGCTTGGCTTGCTTGGCTGCCTTTTCAGCGGCCTTTTCCTCTGGGCTCTTGCTCGAGACTTCCTTCTCTTCCTCTACCTTAGGCAGAGCGAGGATGATCTTCTTGCTTTCCTTGTTGAACTCAAGGACCTTGAACTCGAGGCTGTCGTCAACCTTGGCGGGAGTACCGTCTTCCTTCTTCATGTAGCGGCTGGGGCAAAAGCCTTCCACGCCGTAAGGCAATGAAACGACGGCGCCCTTGTCGTTAGCGCTGATGACGGTGCCTTGGTGCATGGAACCGACGGTGAAGACGGTTTCAAACACATCCCAAGGATTCTCTTCGAGTTGCTTGTGGCCGAGGCTGAGGCGGCGGTTCTCCTGGTCGACGTCGAGAACGACGACATCAATGGTCTCGCCAACCTTGGTGAATTCGGCCGGGTGCTTGATCTTCTTCGACCAGCTGAGGTCGCTGATGTGGATCAGGCCATCGACGCCTTCTTCGAGTTCGACGAAGATACCGAAGTTGGTGAAGTTACGCACGGTGGCGGTGTGCTTCGAGCCAATCGGATAGCGGTCGGTGATGTTGGCCCACGGGTCGGGCATCAACTGCTTCATGCCGAGGCTCATCTTGCGCTCCTCGCGGTCGAGGGTCAAGACCTTGGCTTCCACCTCGTCGCCCACCTTCAGGAAGTCCTGGGCGCTGCGGAGGTGTTGGCTCCATGACATCTCGGACACGTGGATGAGGCCTTCAACGCCAGGAGCGATCTCAACGAACGCACCGTAGTCGGCGATGACGACGACCTTACCCTTGACAGTGTCACCCACCTTGAGGTTCTCGTCGAGAGCATCCCACGGATGAGGAGTGAGCTGCTTGAGGCCCAAGGCAATACGTTTCTTGTTGTCGTCGAAGTCGAGGATGACGACCTTGATCTTCTCGTCCAACTTGACCACCTCTTCGGGGTGCGTGATGCGGCCCCAGCTGAGGTCGGTGATGTGGATGAGACCGTCGACGCCACCGAGGTCGATGAACACACCGTAGCTGGTGATGTTCTTGACCACGCCTTCGAGGATCTGACCCTTCTCGAGCTTGCTGATGATCTCGGCCTTCTGGGCTTCGAGTTCGTCCTCGATGAGGGCTTTGTGTGACACAACCACGTTCTTGAACTCTTGGTTGATCTTCACGACTTTGAATTCCATCACGCTGTCAACAAACACGTCGTAGTCACGAATGGGCTTGACGTCGATTTGCGAACCAGGCAGGAAGGCTTCGAGGCCGAACACTTCGACGATGAGGCCACCCTTGGTGCGGCTCTTGACATAACCGTTGACGATTTCGCCACTTTCGTAAGCTTCGTTGACGCGATCCCACGACTTGAGGAGTTCGGCTTTCTTGTGTGACAGGATGAGTTGGCCGTTGGGACCTTCTTGGTTCTCAACATAGACTTCCACCTTGTCGCCCACCTTCAGGTTGGGGTTGGTGCGGAATTCAGCAACAGGAATAACACCATCCGACTTAAAGCCGATGTTAACCACGACTTCACGCTCGGTGATAGCAACAACTGTGCCTTCAATAACCTCGTGGTCAGCCACTTGGCTCATTGTGCCTGCATAACGCTCTTCAAGCTTGGCGCGTTCGTCAGCTGAGTAGTTGTCGAACTTTTTGTGTGATGAAGTCCAATCGAAATCTGCGGCGGGAACCGGTTTCGGTCTAGGAGTTCTGACTTTCTTTTCAACTGGCTTTTCTTCTGCTGGCATAGCCTCGTTGATGATGTTTTCGTTTTCTTCCATGTAAATAAATTGATAAAAATTGTACCCGCAAGCGTTCCAGACATCCACCTACGAGGAGGTTAAACTTTTGATTTACAACTCAAACCGCTGATTTTGCAATCCGTCTGGAGCGCGGCTTGAATTGGGCTGCAAAGATAGGAATTATTTCCATACAAAATACATCCTAACGAATTATTTTTCAATCTTTTTCACAAACCCCACAATCATCTCCAACACCTCGGGCGAAATGGTCTCCTCAATCTCGAAATATTCGTTGGGCGAGCCCGTCTCGCAATGTTGGAAAAGATGGTTCAAGTCGGGCAGCTCGTGAAGGGTGAGGTTAGTCTTGCCGTGTTCGGTGATGATTTTCTCGTATGCAGGAAGATTTTGTGAAGCAATCACTTGCAAGTCCTTGGAGCCATTCAACAGCAACGCAGGACAATTCGTCTTCACGATGACCTCGGTGGGGTCGTATTTCAAGAAATAATACATCCACGGCGATGCCATTTGCCCAACCGTCTGCTCGGTCAGTTCCTCGTTATAGCCCCAGCCTTTCACCAACTGGCGCAGCAGACTATCGGCCTCTTCCCTATTGCTTGACGCTTCGATGATGTCGAACATCTGAGCGTTAGTATTACTGTTGAATTGAACAGCTTCTTCCGGCATACCCGAAACCCTAAGTATAGCCTTCTGCTGTTCTTTGAGCACCTCTATGCCATTCACCGAGGGCCCTGCCAAAGAAACCAGAAAAGCCACTTCGGGCCGACGCGCCGACACCATAAAGTTGATGATACCACCTTCACTGTGACCCAAGATACCGACCTTTGAAGCATTGATTTCCTTGCGGTTACGAAGATAGTCGAAGGCGGCCTCGGCATCGTAGGAGAAATCCATGGAGGTGGCATTTTTCACTTCACCTGTGGAGCCGCCTACACCACGGTCATCGTAGCGCAACACGGCAATGCCATGAAGGGCGCAATAATCCGCGATGACCCAGAAGGGACGGTGGTTCATCAATTCCTCATCGCGGTCCTGCTGCCCACTACCCGAAACGAGTACCATGGCTGGAAACGGGCCTTTGCCTTCGGGGATGGTCAAAGTGCCAACTAACTTGTTTCCTTCTTTTTCATTGACAAAGGTCACTTCCTCAATATGATAATTGAACGGAGGCTGTGGATCTTGAGGTCTGGCCTTTTTCTGTTCTTTTTTCTCTGCCTTGGCAAGGTTGAGCGGAAAGGTCATGCCGTGTTGAGCGAACTCCCCTTCTATGGTCGAGTCTTTCAGCACACCTAAATAAGTGGCACCCATGGCGTTCATTTTCAATTCCAAATGTCCGTCTTGGAAAGTTGTTTCGTCCACGGGAATATCATACGCGCCTTGGGCAGGCACATCAAAAGTGGCAGAATAGCCGCTTTCAATGGCTTTGATGTCGAAAGCCGTCTCCAGCTTTTGTACACCTAGGTCAATCTCACCTTTCCAATAGCCCTCGATTTGGGCTTGGGCTTGCAGGACGGCAAATAACAGCAAGAATAAGATTTTGTTTTTCATAAACTACGGATTACACGGATTTTACGGATTAATTATAACTACGAATTTCACGAATCACACGAATGAATTTGGCTGCTTCGCAGCTGATTACACGAATTGCCAACTACTAACTAATAATCACGGGGTCATAGGATTGTCGTCACTTGTGTAAAGCAGCATGGCGATGAAACCTATCGGGAAAAACATCATGAAGCACACGCCAAACCAAACCAAAAAGATTTACAACGGTTGCGGGCAATCAAGCCACCCACTACAGCTTGCAGGAGGTAAAGGAATACCACGAGAATGATGATCCAAGTTTCTTTGTCCATAATGTGTTATTTTACAAGGTTAATCCTCAAGTTCTCCGCAAGGAGAACCATATTAATGATAGATTTATGTAGGATTTGTTTCCAAAAAAAAACAAACATCATTTACTTCTTCTTCCTCCCACTCTTCTTCAACGCCTCAGCGATAATCCACTGCAGCTGCCCGTTGACGGAGCGGAACTCGTCGGCGGCCCATTTCTCCACCGCCTCCATCGTCTCGGCATCGACACGAAGCAGGAAGGTTTTAGTATTCGTACTATTTTCTTTCTCCTTTGCCATCATCAAGTCCTCCCTTTCTTTGACACGGGACTTCGAGACACGAGACTTCGGGACCAAATGTGTTGGCCCGTCTCGTAGTCCCGCAGTCTCGCAGTCTCGCGTCTTAATTTTAAGCTAAACTCGTTCATATACTTACCTCCCTATTGCTTCGCCCAAGGTCATCGAGAGGATGTCATCCTTGGAGATGTACTTGTCATAAATCCAAATGCACAAAATGGTCACCGCCATGACAATGAAGCCCGACAGGCCTGCCATGCCGTTCAGGAAGTCGTTGCCACCCAAGGTGAAATAAATAGTCGTACCCGAAACGGCATTAATAGTGCCGTGCAGGATGGCCGCCACAACCATGGACTTGGATTTCAGCACGAAATACAACTCTATGATACCCAGCAAGATGCACATCCCCACCATAAGCAAGACGCCCCATTGCGGTTCGTTCGGGTAGTTGTGACCCATCAGGATGAGCGGAAAATGCCAGATGCCCCACACGATGCCGATGAACAAGGCGGCTTTCCAAAACTTCAGCTCGCTCAAGGCACCGACGAGATAATTGCGCCAACCAAATTCTTCGCCAAAAGAAGCGATGGCGTTGACGGTGATGCCTGCCAGCAATCCACTGAAAACAACGGAAATCAGCATCAAATAGCCGGGCATGTTGCCTAATTGCTCACGCACCATTTCCTGCTGATCCTCGGGAATATGATACTGGTTGATGAGTTGCTCGGAGTTGTATCGCAGTTCCACGCTTGGAAACAATCCATTGATGGGAATGCAGAGGAATACCATTGCCACGGGTAACAGCCAAGCCACCACCCACACCCACGACACCTTGAAGTTGACCAAGCCCGTGTGATTGAATTTCTCCTTGTCGATGGCTTGCAACACAAGGGCCGTGATGAGCGGGAAAAACATATACACTGCGGAGAAGACCATGAGTCCCGTAGGGGTGTCTGCTCCTATGCCGAAGCCCCAGTGGACCACGGCAAATACTGCCCAACTGAAGAGGCAGACAATGATGGAAAATCTTATTGCTTTTTTCATAGGTTTAACTATTTAATGTGAAAACACCCCCTAGTCCTCATTGCGGGCTTGACCCGCAATCTCCCAAGCGAGAAAGACACATCTTCGCATTTGGGAGATGGCGGATGTTCCTCCGCCATGAGGGCATAGGGTATGAGTGTCGTTGTACCCAGTGGTTTGTCTCGAACGGATTATCGATTTCACTTTCTCAATCATCGCCAGCGTCTCCTCTTCCGTAGCGCAATTGAGGTAATACAATTTGCCGTCCAGAGTGCGCACTTCGAGGAGCGGACCGCCATCAACGCAGACAAACAATATGCATCTTTCGCCTCCTTTCTTGCGGAAATGCCCTATGCCAACATCATCGGTAGCAATGCCGTTAGTACGGATGGGAAAATCAGGCCAATCGGTCAACACATTGACCTCGGTAATGTCGTTCATGGAAATCGAGGCACTATATCCGCCACCTTTGGCCGTGATGTAATCCTCTGACACTTCAACCGTAGCAGGTTTGGTGCCGACAAAATAGAAAATGACCGTAGACAAAAGAATCACCGCGACCACGATAAGTGCAATTCGGCTTTTACGCCTCTCCTTCCTGCCCGCCTCACCCTGCATTCCTGCATCGTATCTCCTCGATAATAAAATGACGGCAACCACCATGGCAAAAATCACAGCCATCATCAGCGCAAAATGAATGCCTTCTGGAATATGCACCAAGGTTGACAAACCTCCCAAAAGCAGCATCACGGCGCCACTGATGAGCAGCGCATTACGCACAACACGCCTCAAGCCGTCAAGATCGACCTTGGACAAGCGCTCCTTCGACATGGTGTTTACGCCCGAAATCAACTTCGGAAACTTATAGACCATCCAGCCCGTGAGCATCAAAATCGCGCCCATCATTAAATCTGTCCAAAACATAATTCTTTCCTATTTAGTTTACAATTAAATAAGTCACACTTAACGCAAGCCCCTTTTTCATGTTTCCGTCTTTTTCAGGATGCCGTTTCAACCGAAAGGCAAACCAAACCGCAATGGCGAATACAAAGATTTGACTAACCAAAATAGTTTATTTCAAATTAAGACATAACAAATATAATAGACAATGAACCCAATCACAAGCCAAGCCACAAGCCAAACTGTAATAAATACCTTCTCAAATTTACTCAACTCACCAATAAAACGCCATTTGATGATGACAAACACCAAGGGAAGGACACAACCCATAATCCACATCAAAATACCTTCATTCAGGCCAAAAATGATTTGAATCAACGCCGCCATCGTCAAAGCGAGAGCAGCAGTCAAGTAATTGACCATAAAGAAATTCTGCATTCTTTTCTCGTATTCAGTGCCTCGTTGTTCTGACATCACCTTTTTCATGTTTCCGTCTTTTTCAGGATGCCGTTTCAACCGAATGGCAAACCAAACCATGATGAGGGCGAATATTATTAAGTATATTGCCATTGTTTCTTCTATATTTCGTGTAGGAGAGCGGCTATCACATGTGATAGCCCTACAACTCCTAACTGTTAACTATCAGCTCAATACAGGCTTCCCGTATTCACCACCGGTTGGGCCGACTCGTCGGCGCAGAGCACCACCATCAGGTTGCTCACCATGGAGGCCTTGCGTTCCTCATCGAGTTCGACAACACCTTCATCCTTCAATTTGTCCAAAGCCATCTTGACCATCGACACGGCACCTTCCACGATCTTCTCACGAGCCGAGATAATGGCGGCAGCCTGTTGACGACGCAGCATCACGGCGGCAATCTCAGGCGAATAAGCCAGATAGTTGATTCTCGCCTCAAGCACTTCCAGGCCTGACATGGCCAGACGCTCATTCAGCTTGGCCAACAACACATCGTTGATTTCCTTGCCGCCGGCACGAAGGGTCAGTTCATCCTTTTCGGCCTCGTTTTCATCGTAGGCGTACATGCCCGCCACCTCACGCAAGGCGGCATCACTCTGCACCTTGATGAAGCTCTCAAAGGCCTTCATGCGGTTGGAGACCGACACCGTAGCGGTGCTACCAGCCGCGCCGCCCGCCATGGTCTGCGAGTCAATCTCGAACATGGCCTTGTAAGTGTCCTTCAGCTTCCACACCAAGATCTGGCCAATCATAATCGGGTTACCCGTCTTGTCGTTCACCTTGATGTTGTCAGGGTTGAGGTTACGGGCACGCAACGAGACCTTTTTGGAAGTCATGAAGGGATTGACCCAGTGAAAGCCCGTCTTGGTGAAAGTGCCTTTGTACTTGCCGAAAAACAGCATCACCATAGCCTCGTTAGGCTCCAACTTGCGGAAGCCGATGGGCCAAATGCAGGCCAGCAAAAATCCGATGACCGAAAGGATAGGTGTTGAAAAATCATTCAATGCAAATGCGACAATACCCCAAATGCTCAGGGCGATGATAGCGAGTTCAATGAACAATGCGACGAATCCGTTCATCGCGAAACCTTTGAATTCAAATTCTTTTGTTTCCATAGTTTTATAGTTTTATGATATTATTTTGATATTATTTTGATGTGGCAAAAATACAATAATTTTGGAACATGCAAGAAAAAATTGAACTTTTTTTGAAAATTTTTCCTTTTTATGCATTATTTTTGCGGTGACAAAACGGATAACAATCAAAAACTTATTCAATATGAAGAAATTAGCATTACTTGGAGCTTTGGCCGTCATGATGATGACCAGTTGCTCAACCTTGAAAATCGTGGACCAAAACTCCGCCATCAACGCGGGGACTGCCGCCGTGCAAGCCTTGACCATCAGTGACGCACAAGTCAAGCAGCTGTGCAGCCAATACATGGTGGAATCCGATGGGCAGAACACCATCTTGCCTGCCGACAACAGCTACACGCAACGCCTAAGCCGCATCATGTCCAGGTTCCACAACATCAGCAATTTGGACTTGAACTACAAAGTGTATCAATCCAACACGGTCAACGCCTTCGCCAGCGGCGACGGTAGTGTGCGTGTCTATACCGGCTTGATGGATGTAATGAATGACGACGAGGTGTTTGCCGTCATCGGTCACGAATTGGGGCATCTTATTAATAAGGATGTGCGCGACGCTTATCGTGCCGCCTATCTCGTGGTAGCCGCCCGTTACGGTATCGCTGCCGTCAACACTACGGCTGGTGCCCTATCGACGGGTTTCCTCGGCGACATCGGTCAACAGCTGGCCCAAAACGCCTACTCGCGCCGCCAAGAGACCCAAGCCGACGAGACCGCCTTCCAGTTCTGCGTCCAAAATGGTGTGGATCCTTACGCCATGTATCACGCTCTGAATGTGCTGACCCAACTCAGCGGAGAGAGCGGACAACAGAGTAAACTGGCTGAATTGCTTTCCACACACCCCAACACCTCCAAGCGTGCCGCCCACATCAAGGATATGTGCGAATCAGCGGGTTACAAGATGAGTACAAAGAGCAACAACAATTCCTCAAATCCCAAGGGCTCTTCCACCAAGCCCAGTGTCACCAAGCCAAAGAAAAACAGCAACAACAACGGCAACAATGACAACGGCTCAACAGGAGCGGGCAAGAAACCAACTATCAAAAAGAATTAATTGAAAAGCCGAGTTCGCTCGGCTTTTTTTATGCAGTTTTGAAGCCTTCAGCCAAGGCCTTGAATTTACGCCCACGCTCCTCAAAGTTCTTGTATTGGTCATAGCTGGAGGCAGCGGGCGAAAGCAGGCAGACATCGCCAGGCTTGGCGTGAGTAGCGAGGTAGGCGAAGGCTTCTTCCATGGAGGCATAATAATATAAGGTCGGCCCTTCGACCCTTCGAGTGGCCTCAGGGACAACGGGCTCAGGGACCTTAGCTTCTGACAGCCGCTTTGCGTCATTGCGAGGAACGAAGCAATCCAGATTGGTCGGCCCTTCGACAGGCTCAGGGATCTCTGTATTGCAGGCCGTTGAGCCTGTCGAAACGCCGTAATTTCTTACTAATTGCATCATCCTCTCCCCTGCTTTTCCAGTGAATAACAAATGTGGCACGGGATGTTCTTTCAGATAGTCCACCAAGGGCTGGTAGTCGATGCCGCGATCGAAGCCACCAAGGAGCAGGAAATCGACGCGCCCTAAGGCCCGGCAAGCTGAGATGGTGGCCTGAGGAATGGTGGAGATGCTGTCGTTGACGAAGGTCACGCCACCGAAGGTGCCGACTGGCTCCAAACGATGTTCCAAGGGCTTGAAAGTATAGAGATAAGGCACAAGCTCACGGATATCCACGCCATAGGCATAACACGCCAACAGAGCCGCTTTGACATTCAATAGGTTATGCTCCCCAAGCAGCGGCAAGGCCGAGCGGTCGACCAAATCATCGATGTCAAACAAGGAGAACACGATGTTGTTGACAAAAAGCCTCCACGCCTCCTCCATCAAAGTCTCATGGATGACGGCCGTATCATCCTCGCCCATATAGCGCATGATGTTGAGTTTGGCCCCTGCATAGCGTTGCATCGTACCAAAATGGTCGAGATGTTCCTCAAAGATGTTAAGCAACACGCCCACACGAGGACTGTTGTGCACATATTCCAACTGGTGCGCCGAAAGTTCATAGACCACGATGCTTTCGGGCTTGATGTCTTCCATCACATCGAAACAAGGTATGCCGATGTTGCCAGTGAGAATAGCATCACGACCTGAGGATTTCAGCATATGATAGATGAGGCTTGTTGTTGTGCTTTTACCTTTTGTGCCTGTAATGCCGATAGTTTGGTCATGGAACTGGCTGAGGAACAGATCTGTCTGTGAGGTAATCTCCGCCCCTTTCGTGTCGAAATCCTTGAGTGAGATGCCTGGTGTCTTGATGACGATGTCGAAGTCGTACATGGCCTCAAGATAACCTGTGCCAAAATATTGCACAGCCTCCATTTGGTTCTTGTCGGCCACTGCAACGACTGCTTCCGGCAGGTATTTGTTCAGAAAGCGCAAGGTCGACTTTCCCTCGCGTCCAAAACCAAGAATGAGGATGCGCTTGCCGCGCAATCGATTCAGTATCAGGTCGAACCTACTGCCCATGTCATTGACTCCGTCGAATGCAAAGCATTTCCTGGTTAGGGTTGTGGGCTGGAAGGAATCTATGGGCAGTGACACTGGAGTTCCTATACCTTCATTCAAAGCTGTTTTCAAGATTTGCTCAAACTTTGTGGGCAAGAAATGGTGGGTGTTGAAGCGGGAAAGAATTTCATTAACGGTCGGCCCTTCGACAGGTTCAGGGACCTTAACAAAAGCAGCGGTCATTGAGCCTGTCGAAATGCCTGCGTCCTTCAAACATGCCCTCACCTCTTCCACGGTGCCAACACACTCGAAAGGTTTCACGGCGGCGGTGCCATTCAACTCTTCTAAAATGGGTCGCAAACTCTCATCCGCCATCAAGTCCTTGCCAAAGATGGCCGTCAACTTTTCCCTCGAAAGGAAAGGCGACAAGATAATCCATGTGAACAGGCACTTGGGACATTTGCCGCACCAAGAGTCGGTCTTGCTGCCCGCATTGCAACTGCGGAACACGGAATGATAGGCCTCGCATTGTGAGAACAACTTTGCAATCTGCAACTCACTCAATGGACGCAAGAAGCTGAAATACTGTACTTCATCGCTCAGATTCTCGGCCACATAGTTTCTAAAGTCACTCTCAAACTCGATAGATTTGCTGTACTGATGGTTGATGTTCGTCCCAGGAACAGTGCTTTCGTTTGCGCTGTTTTCGTTCGACAGGGCAATATACTTTGAACGACTACCAAACGCCACCAAAATGCTGATAAAAGCCAGCAAAGCCGAAAAAGGCGTATGTCCGTTGAGATAACCTTCCGCATTGAGTTTCAGCATGGTCGGGTCAAGGGTGCGGTTGATGATGATGAACTCGTTTTCTTTGTAACCTGCTGTCTTCACACAGTTTAAGGTCGCGCCACGGGGATTCACGATCAATGGAATGACGGGCATTTCATTGCGCAAACACTCGAGCGTGACAACAGAATCCTTGCCGCCTCCGATGGGAACTAAAGTGCGTTCTTCAAACTTGACGCTGCCCATAGATTCCTTTTCCTCAAAATGTATGCAGCTGCCCATGTCATTGACTCCGTCGAATGCAAAGCATTTCCCAGGTTGGATGTGCGATGGCATGGAATCTATGGGCAGCGTCACAATCTCCATCAAATCCGCTTCCGAAACCGTGATAGTATTCAAATACAAAAACTCACCCAATCCATTGTAATACAATTTCTTCCAAAACGCTTTCTGCGACTCGGTCATGGCAAAAGGCTTCACCACCACCCGTTTCGGGCAAGCGATTTTCCAATAACTCACCAATTCTGTCATGCCAATTTGGAAAGCCAAAGTCTGCAATTGCGTTTCGGGGATGCTGTCCCAGTCGAAAAATGGTCTTGCAGGGATTTCCAAGGTCGGGCGGAAATGGTAGCGCTCGTCCAAGTTGAAGTCGAAAGCCAAGGACAAGGCACCGTTCTCACGCTTCACCGTCTGTCGTTCGAAAGTGAAAGTCGAAAACTCCCTTCGCAGGGTGTCGAATTTGGATTGATTGTCGGTTCGTTTCAAGATAAGTTCGATTTTATGCCACAAAATTACGAATTATCACGCGAATATCACCCAAAAACCATATTTTTGCAGGATGGATTTAGGAGAAAAGTTTGTCATACGCAGCAATTCGTTGGAGCCGAAACAAGGTAAAATCCTGATTTCCGAGCCTTTAATGAACGATTCCCACTTCGGGAGAGCGGTGATTTTACTCATCGACCATGTGGAATCGGAAGGCAGTTTTGGCATCATCATCAACAAGAAGCTGGAGGTACAGGTCAACCACATCGTTGACGAGTTCCCCGACTTTGAGGCTCCTGTGTATCTGGGCGGTCCCGTAGCCGAAGACCAGCTTTTCTTCATCCACACCTTAGGCGAGATGATTCCCGAGTCCTACCCCATCGTCGACGGACTTTATTGGGGCGGCGACCATGAAACCTTATCCACTTTGATTCACACGGGCATCGCCAATGAGGACAATGTGCGTTTCTATTTGGGTTATTCAGGATGGGATTCAGGTCAATTGGTCACTGAATTGGTGCGCAACACTTGGCTCATTGGCGACATTACAGCTGAGCAATACCTCAACACGCCTACCGAAAAAATGTGGCAGTACTTTGTCAATCAGATGGGGCACTCCTACGACATGTGGAAGCATTTTCCAAAGGACTTTCAAGATAATTAACAAAGACATATGGTAAATAATAAATAAGCAATTTATGCAGAACTATACGACTATGACTTGTGACAATGACTATGACCGCTCCAACGGAAATGAAAGCAGTCATGGTCATTGTCAGTGGTCATAGTCAAAAATTAAGAGAAAAAAACAAAGCAGTTTAGTTTTGAACAATTACTTAATAATCAACTAATAAATTAAAAATGAGAAAATTAAACAAATTCTTTTCCAAAGGAGTGTTGTTGTTTGGCGCAACAGCACTCATGTTGCTTGCCTCATGCGCACCTAAAGAAGAGGTCAAGTACAAGTATGAAACCGTAAAGGGCGACCTCAGCGAAGCCCGCATTTACACGCTCGACAACGGCCTGAAGGTTTATCTGAGCGTTAACAAGGAAGAACCTCGCATCCAGACCTACATCGCGGTGCGCACAGGTTCGAAGAATGACCCGGCCGAAACCACTGGCTTGGCTCACTATCTTGAACACCTCATGTTTAAGGGAACGACCCATTTTGGTACCACTGACGCTGAGACCGAAAAGCCTCTCCTTGACGAGATCGAGGCTCGCTACGAGAAGTACCGCACCCTCACCGACCCTGAGGAACGCCGCATTGCTTACCACGAAATCGACTCGGTGAGCCAAGTCGCCGCTCAGTACTTCATCCCCAATGAATACGACAAGCTCATGTCGGCTATCGGCGCTGAAGGCACGAATGCCTACACCTCGAACGATGTGACCTGCTACACCGAAGACATCCCCTCCAACGAAGTGGATAACTGGGCCAAGATCCAGGCTGACCGCTTCCAAAACATGGTCATCCGTGGCTTCCATACTGAGTTGGAAGCTGTTTACGAGGAGTACAACATCGGCATCGCCCAAGACAACCGCAAAGTGTGGGAAGCCTTGAGCGCCCTGCTCTTCCCGACGCACCCTTACGGTACGCAGACCACTATTGGCACTCAGGAGCACCTGAAGAATCCTTCAATCACCAATATCAAGAACTACTTCAACAAGTGGTATCGTCCCAACAATGTGGCCATCTGCATGGCTGGCGATTTCAATCCTGACGAGGTCATCGCTATCATCGACAAGTATTTTGGCAGCTGGCAACCTGGCGCGGATGTGAAGCAACCCGAGTTCCCCGCTTTGGCACCCATTACTGCTCCTCACGACACCACCGTCTACGGTCTTGAAGCAGAATCCATCATGCTTGGATGGCGTTTCGACCGTGGCAACTCGCTGCAAGCAGACACGCTTGAAGTCATCGGCTCAATGTTGAGCAACGGCACTGCGGGTCTCATCGATTTGGACATCAACCAACAGATGCAGATGCTTTATGCCTATGCAGGATCTCAAACCCTGCGCGACTACACCAGCTTCATCATGGGCGGCTCACCCCGTCCGGGTCAGACCCTCGAAGAAGCCCAAGCTTTAATGCTTGCCGAGATCGAGAAGCTAAAGAGCGGCGACTTCTCCGATGACCTCCTGCCTTCGGTCATCAATAATGCCAAGCTCGATTATTACAACTCAATGGAGAGCAATATGGCTCGCGCCAACATGTTTGTCGACACCTATATTAATGAGGTGCCTTGGGAACAGAGCGTTGGCCGCCTCGACCGTATCTCCAACATCACCAAGGATCAAATCGTAGCTTTTGCCAACCGTCATTTCAATGACAACTATGTGGTGGTTTACAAGCGCCAAGGTGTAGATGAAAACCAGAAGAAGATTGACAAGCCCGCCATCACCCCCATCCCGACCAACCGCGACCTCGTGAGCGACTTCGTGACGGAAGTGCAAAATGCGGAAGTGACACCTATCCAACCCCGTTTCGTCGACTTCAAGAAAGACCTCACCTTCGGCAACACCGAAGCAGGCCTGCCTTACATTTATGTTCAAAACAAGGAAAACGGTCGTTTCACCTTGTCGTTCCGCTATGATTTTGGCGAAGAGTCAGACCTGCGTTATGACATGGCGACCCAGTATCTCGAATACCTTGGCACCGACCAACTTACCAATGAGCAAATCAAACAGCAGTTCTATAAACTGGCTTGCGACTATTACATCAGCGTAGGCGCACGCAACATCACCGTCACCTTGCGTGGCTTGGGCGAGAATATGCCCGAGGCTTTGGCACTGCTCGAAAATGTGATGCAAAACGCCCAAGCTGACCCGATGGTGGCCGAGATGTGTATCCAACAATTGGAGAAGGCCCGTATGGATGCCAAATTGAACCAACGCAGCAACTTTAGTGCCTTGGTGGATTACGGTATCTATGGTCCTTACAACCCGAGCCGCAACCAGCTTTCCATCAACCAGCTGCGACAAATCGACCCGCAAGAGCTTCTCGACCTCCTGAAGAACCTCAAGAACTACAAACACACAGTTCTGTATTACGGTCCAATGACTGCCGAGGAAATGGCCAAAGCCGTCACCGAGAACCACAAGACCGTTGCCGAGTTGCAAGCTGTTCCCGAAGGCAAGCACTATGAGATGCAGCCTACACCTGAGAACGAAATCCTCATTGCCCCTTACGATGCCAAAAACATCTACATGCGTATGGTTCACAACGAACAACGCGATTGGAACCCTGACGAGGCTGCTGTGAAGGCTTTGTTCAACGAGTATTATGGAGGTGGCATGAACACTATCGTGTTCCAAGAGATGCGTGAGGCACGCGGTCTGGCTTATAACGCTTTTGCCGCATATATGGAGCCCAGCTACAAAGACCAGAAGGAGTTTTTCTTCACTCACATCATCACACAAAACGACAAGATGATTGACTGCGTGACGCACTTCCTCGAAATCCTCAATGAAATGCCTGAGAGCGAACAGGCCTTTGGCATTGCCAAAGACGCTCTCACCAAGCGTTTGGCCAGCCAGCGCACCACCAAATTTGGTCTCATCAACGCTTGGTTGAGTGCCCAAATGAAGGGTATCGACTATGACATCAACGAGCGCATCTACAATGCTTTGCCCAACATCACCTTGCAAGACATCGTGAAGTTTGAACAAGAGCAGATGGCCAACAAACCTTACCGTTATGTCATCCTTGGCGACGAGAAAGAACTCGACATGAAGGCCCTCAAGGAGATTGGTCCCATCCGCCGCTTGAGCACTGAAGAGATCTTCGGGTATTAATCCGACTACGGCTCATGACTATGGGCTAAGGCCAATGTCATGAAAATAATGGCCGCTCTCACATAATGTGGGGGCGGCCATTTACTGGGCCGTCAGTCGGCCCGACTGACGATAAAGCAAGTTGGGCCGACTGATAAGTACTATTTCTGTTTTTCCTGCATTAGGGCTGATTGCATGCCAAGTCTGCACCAAGGCCACTTGTGTGCCTCATCAACTAAACCTGCTTTGACCGGGTTGTTGTCAATGTAATTGACAACAGTCTCCAAATGTTTTTCATCGCGAATATAACGGTCGAAATACTCATCCATCCAGAAATCACCTGTGCGTCCAAGAATTATATTGGCTTGATGAGCCGTGTATGAACGCCATCCATGCATGATAGTACTTAAAGTCCAACCTTCCTTGACTTCAATTAAGACATGCACATGGTTAGGCATAATGCACCAATTCAAGACATTATACCTAACTCCATTGAAATGGAAAAGGTTTTCTTGAATCATTGATGCTATTCTCGGGTCTTGGAGAAAACACTGACCATAACCTGCATCTTCATATTTATCAATGCGTTTACGAAGTATCTCTACTCTAGGATCATTTGACATAGTCATTTCCGTCACCTTCAGTTCTTCTTTCCATGCTTCAATAACCTTCTGTGGAACAGAATCATACAAACGATAGGAAATGAATTGCAAAAGTTTGTATTCGCGATGAGGGAACTTACCGCGACAATGCCAAATAGGCATTTGACGTTTGTCAGATGGTTCAATTGTTGACATCCTTGTTGTTTTTCTGCAATCGGGCCGATTGCAGGCCCGGCTATAAAACAATCACTCCAAGCTGTCGCCCGTCTCGCTGTCGCCTTCCTTCGCCCTTTGTTCAAGTTCAAGCTTACCGAAGCGCAGCGTGAAGCCTGCCGAGATATAGCGACTGTTCAACATCTTGCGGGTGCTGTCGCTGAGATAGTATGGGTTGGTATTGCTTGAACCCGAACCAATCTTGGCTCCCCAGTTGAAGATGTCTTGCACATTGACGAATACCGACAAGCGGCGGTTGAAGAAGTCGCTGCGGAGGCCCATGTTGAGGAAATAGCGCGCCTTGCGCTCACTCATCAGGCTGATGGTCGGTGAGTTGTAGTTGGCCGAAGCCGTGACTTGCAGCTGATTGAAGAGTTTTGCCCAAGCATTGACACGCACACTCCACGACCACTTGTCGCGCTCATCAATCTGATGCACACCATTACGGTCATATTCCATGCGATAGCCATAGTCGTAAACATTGGCATACAGACGCACATTGAAGAATCCAGTTGGACGATAGGTCATATTGAGCGAGGTACCGTAACGCCACGAGGTACCCATATTATATGGCATCGAATAGCTGACGATACGATCCAGATAATCATCATATTCGGCATCGGTAAGCCTGCTGATTTCGTTGGTGCTCCAGCGACCGTATGCCTCAAGGCCGATGTTGCCAAAACGCTCGAAGAACTTCTGCCATCCAGCTTCCACATTATGGGTAAACGCATTCTTGAGTCCAAGGGGATTACCCGTCGAATAGCTGTCATCGCCATACCTGCGGAAGGTGCTGATTTGGTCTTCACCCGGATGCGACATCCGCATCGAATAGTTGAGTTTCCAATTGTGCATGCTTTCCGTGCGGTAAGTCAAGTGGATGGAAGGACGCACATTGAGGAAATACAAAGTACTGTCGTCAGCAAACGGCATATCGCTCATGTAGTTGTAACCTATACGGTCACCGCCAATGCCCAAGCCTGTGCTCAAGGTAAAACCGCCCCAACGGTGTGTCCAGTTGACATCACCGTTGACACCCGTTTCAACGCCTTTAAACTTATAAGTACGAAGTATATCGATGCTGTCATAAGTAATACCACCATCATTGGAATAGAAACGCTTATAATCACTGTTATTTAGCTGATTGTCAACACGCAATCCATAACTAAGCTCACCGTCTTCACTATATGGACGGTTGTAGCGTGCATCAAGATTAAAGCCATAACCCATCTGGTTGCTTAGCAGATAACGGTTTTCATCGAAATCGGTGTAGACATCATAGAAACGGTTGTTATAATAGCCGGAAGCATTCTTGTTGAATCTGCCATTCAAACCGATGCGGAGATTGTGTCCTTTGTCGTCAAACTTCTTGGTGTAGTCCGCTCCAAAATGGCCGAAGCCGGATTGCGAAAGGGTCGTATCGCCCATACTGTAGGCTAAAATACTGTCATCGGGCTGCAAATAGAAGGTCTGCACTTCGCGTCGGCTACCGTAACTGTGGTTATTATTGTAAAAGCCTCCACCATCAAAGGAGATGTCGCTTGTAGAGTCAATCTCGTAGTCGATGTTCATGAAAAGATTACCACTAATGCTGCGATTATCCTCTTTCTGGGTAGTCGTCTTGTACCACACAGAGTCATACAATCCCTCGGTTGCAGCGTCCTCGCGTTTCAGTTCCCAGCTGTCGGTGGTGTTGAGCCTATTGCTATATCGCCCTGAAGCAAACAAATTGATACTCAGCTTCTCCTTCTTCCACATATAACTTACCCACGGCGAGATAAAAGGCTGGTTGGAGCCGTTCACGCCGAAGCTGATGAACTGATTGCTCTTGATGTGAGCCGAAGTCACGATATTGATGACCGCTTCTGCATCGGTGGCATATTTGGCCGAAGGATTCGTGATGGTCTCAATACGGGCAATGGCATTGGCGGGCAAGGTCTGAAGATAGGTCTTCAGGTTCTCCTCAGTGAGTTTCGAGGGTTTGTCGTTGACCCAAATCTCCACGCTCGACACGCCTCGCAAGGTGATGTTGCCTTCCACATCGACCTCCACGCCAGGCGCATTCTGCAAGGCATCCTCTGTGGTGCCAGTTTGGATTGACGGGTCTTCGCTCACATTGTAGATGAGTTTTTCACCCTCCATGGCATAGAGCGGCCTTTCGGCAGCTACGGTGACTTCACCTAACGAGGTCACACCAGGATTGATGCGTAAAGTGCCCAAATTGGTGTTGTTAGTCACCTTGAAAGGATGCATATAACTCTCATAACCGATGGCCGAAACGCGCAGCAAAAACGAACCTTGCGGCACGCCAGTAAGCTCGAAAACGCCGTCCATATTGCTGATGCCGCCTTTGACCAACTCCGAGTCGATGGAGTCGAGTACAGCCACATTGACATAGGGCATAAACTCTCCCGTCTTGGCATCACGCAACACACCAACCACTTGGAAAGTGTCACCCTCGCGCACTTTCTTTTTCTGCTTCACTGTGGGCATATTGCCTTCCGTCTGTCCCCATTGACGGTCACCGCCGAAAGGTGGTCTACCCCCAGGAGGTCTGCCGCCCGGAGGGCGACCTCCACCGCCGGGAGGTTGTGCCATACATAAGACTGTCGATAGGACTATTGCCACAAAAAGCAAGGATTTCAAAAAATCAGATTTCTTCATGCTAACGAAAATTTAGGACGCAAAAATAGAAAAAAAATGCCGCATCTGTATGGACCGATGCGACATTTTTTTGATTACTAGAATGTGTTATATGGCACATTCTCAGGTTTCCATAGCTTTCTCTATATCACTGCAGAATGCGATAACCTTATTCACTTACCTTCAGTGCCCTCATGGCATTCAGCACGGCCAACACCGTGACACCCACATCGGCGAAGACGGCCATCCACATCGTGGCGATGCCAAAGGCGGCCAAAACGAGTACCGCAATCTTCACGCCGATAGCGAACCAGACATTTTGCATGGCTATTCGTAGAGTGCGACGCGCAATGCGGATGGCAAGGGCAATCTTCGATGGTTTGTCATCCATCAATACCACATCGGCTGCTTCGATGGCAGCATCACTGCCAAGACCACCCATGGCTATACCCACATCAGCACGAGCCAACACAGGCGCATCGTTGATGCCATCGCCGACAAAGGCTAGTTTAGAGTTGAGAGTTGAGAGTTTAGAGTTAAGCAATTCATCCACATAAGCCACTTTGTCGGCAGGTAACAACTCAGCATGGTATTCGCTCAAACCGAGTTTTTTGGCCACATCCTCCCCTACTTCCTTGCGGTCGCCAGTAAGCATCACTGTGCGGTTCACGCCTAATGATTTCAGGGCTTGAATGGCAGCTGGACTGTCTTCCTTTAGCTTGTCGTTGATGACAATATGACCCGCATATTCCCCATCAATAGCAACATGGATAATCGTACCAATATGCTTGCAGTCACGCCAATGGGCACCAATGGCATCCATCATTTTCGTATTGCCCACACAGACCGTCCAGTTTTCCACCTTGGCTTTAATCCCTTGACCCGCAATCTCTTCCACATCGCTCAACTTGCAGCCATCGGTAGCTTCGTCTGGGAACGCATCGCGCAGCGCAGCCCCAATGGGATGCGTAGAATAGTGCTCCACATGGGCAGCCAAATGCAACAAATGACGCTCATCACATTTCTCAGGATGCACCGCAGTGACGGCAAACTGACCATGGGTCAAAGTGCCTGTCTTATCGAAGACCACCGTGCCGACCTTGGCCAGCACATCCATATAATTGGCTCCTTTGATGAGGATGCCCTTTCGTGAAGCTCCACCGATACCGCCAAAGAAGGTCAGCGGCACGCTGATGACCAAAGCGCATGGGCACGATACCACTAGGAACATCAAGGCACGATAGAGCCAAGTGGCAAAGGTGCCAGTGAAGTCACCCGAAAACAAAGGTGGTAACAAGGCTAAGGCCAAAGCGGAAAAGACCACAACAGGCGTATAAATGCGGGCAAATCGGGTAATGAAAGTCTCGCTTTTCGACTTGCTTTCGGTGGCATTCTCGACCAAATCAATAATCTTGGAGACGGTGCTCTCACCAAAACTCTTAGTCGTGCGTACCTTGACCACACCCGAGATGTTGACACAGCCAGAAATGACCTCATCGCCTTCGGCAATGTCACGCGGGAGGCTTTCGCCTGTCAAGGCCACCGTGTTCAAAGCGGTTTTTCCTTCGATTACGATGCCATCCAACGGCACCTTTTCGCCTGGGCGAATGACAATGGTCTCGCTAACTGCCACATTTTCAGGACTAATGTCTTCCAATTTACCGTTACGCTCAACATGTGCCACATCGGGACGAATGTTCATCAAATGGGCAATGCTTTCACGGCTTTTGCCCTCGGCATAGCCTTCGAAAAGCTCGCCGACTTGGAAAAACAGCATGACGAAGACCGCCTCGGGAAACTGCGTCTCGGCACCTGGCAAGAAACCGATGCAGAGTGCCCCAATAGTGGCAATAGACATGAGGAAATGCTCGTTGAACGCCTCGCCGTGTGCCAGCCCCTCAGCGGCTTCCTTGAGCGTGTCGAAGCCGATGATCAGATAAGGGACCAAATAGATGAGAAGCAGTTGCCAGGTAGGCAAGTCGCAACATTTCTCGATGATAACTGCAGCAACCAACAGAACTACCGTGACGGCAATTCTGATGATTTGTTGTTTCAAGCCACCCTCATGATGATGGTGTTCATGTTCACCGCATTCGTGTTCGTGGTGATGATGATCGTGTTCATGATGATGCTCATGCTCGTGTGAGCAGCATTCGTGTTCGTAATGATGATGTTCGTGTGCCATATTTTTACAGTTTTATTCCTTTCTCGTGAATTTCGGCTGCAAAAATGCGGCAAAAGTTTTGCAACTGGGTTGCAAAGATTCGATTACAGTTAATATGACCCTGAATCGGTCAGTCTATGCTAACCAGTTTGTATCTGGTCGTACCCAAGCCAATCGATTCGGCATAAGTAACGGTATGCGTGCCGTGTTTCTTGTTGATGCGGTCCTGTAAAGGCTTAGCATCGTCGTCCTTGCTGCTGATGTGGTTGAACACGAGATCGAGGCAGGCTTGGTCGAGGGCGACGGGGTCAGTAGAAGCCAAAATGCCGATGTCCTTGATGCGCGGTGCGGCAGGATGTCCGTCGCAATCGCAATCCACCGACATGTTGTTCATCACATTGATGTAGATGATGTCCTTGCCTTCCTGCTTGAAATAGTCATGTACGGCCTGTGCCGCAGCGGCCATCGACTCAAGGAAATTGTCTTGATTGGCAATCGTCCATCTAGTCTTGCTCTTGCCTCCAGAGTGGATGTATAGTTTCCCAGAGGTCGAGGCCACACCTATCGACTGGTTCTTCAATACGCCACCGAAACCGCCCATGGCATGTCCCTTGAAATGTGCAAGGTTAATCATGAAATCATAATTTTGGATGTGAGAGCCAACGATGTCATATTGCAGATGCTTGGTATCTTTGACAGGCAACTGAATTTCGCCCTCCTCATCCATGATGTCAACGGTGGCGATGTCGTTGTAGCCGCGCTCTGCGATAGCTTGACGGTGTTTTTCGGTGTTGCCACGGTTGCCGCCGTAAGCCGTGTTGCATTCCACGAGGGTGCCATTCACCTTTTGCACCAGGTTTTTAATCAGTTCGGGGCGCAGGTGGTTGCTCTTCGATGACTCGCCGGTGGAGATTTTCACCGCTACACGACCATGAGCCTCTACGCCCAAGGCTTCATAGATACGCACCAGCCCTTCAGGACTGATGTCAGTGGTCATATAAACCGTTGCTGCCTCGCCTTCGGTCGTGGGCGGAGCAGGTTGATGTGTTTGTGCTTGGCATGAAGCCATTCCTAATGTGCAAATCAGTGCCATAATGATAGTGCTTTTAGTCATTTTATTTGTTGTTTTGTGATGTAATGCTATCTCTTCCAAGCCCCAATTACCTCACCGACATACACCGTGTGGATGCCAGCCTCAAAGCCGTCGTACCATTTCTTAGGCGTGTCGCTGCGGAAGTCTTGTTCGGTCTGATGCCAAACGGTCATAGTCTCGCATTCGATGACCAGGTTGGCTTCTTCGTAATAGGGTGTACCGTGTTCAGTATAGGCCACATGAAGGCCGAGGGCTGCGGCCTTGTCACCATCGCGGCCGCTGTTGCTGCCCATGTACTGCCACACCTCCGGGTCGTCGAACTGCATGATGGTGAAGCGTGGGTGCTTCTCCATAAACTCCCATGTGAAGCGTCCGGGAGCCACATAAACGGTCACTGCAGGACGGTCGTGGCCAAGGTAGTTGCCGATGCCGCCCCAGCCGATGGTCATGGCGTTGCTCTCGGTGGTGTCGCCCGAGCATAGGATGAGGTTCTCTGTGAACCATGTGAAGCCGTTTTTTGGGAACTCTTGCTGCACATCGAAGGCAGTCAGTTCGTTGTTTTCCTTATTCATTGTTTCGTCGTTTTGTTCCTGTTGTTGAGGACTGGCACAGCCGATGAGGGCGATGCATAAAAGGGTGAAAATGATATTTTTCATCTATATTAATACTTACAATCAAAATGCAAAAGTACAAAAAACTTGTTATTTATTGATTTTTACTACTTTTGCGCACTGAATAATCAGGTAGATGTCAGGGATTAGCGATTATATCAGTGCCCTTAAAGCTGGGTTGTTTTCGAGTAAAAAACAATTGTCAGGATTGGTTTTTATTGATGTCGAAGTCGGCATTGATGATAATAAAGTACATGATTTCGGCGCCGTCAGAGACTCTGGGCAAGAGTTACATACCGCTTCAAAAAACGACTTCTCCAGTTTTATTTCAGATGCAGAATACCTTTGTGGTCATAACATCATCCATCACGACTTAACCTATTTGACTGACATTGAAGGTGTCAAAGACAAAAAAGCAATCGACACTTTGTGTCTCTCACCTTTGTTGTTTCCTAAACGCCCTTATCACAGACTTTTAAAAGACGACAAACTACAAAGCGAGGAAAGGAACAATCCTCTTAATGACAGTCTGAAAGCACGAGACCTTTTTTATGACGAAGTCAATGCATTCAAAGCTTTGCCGAATGAATTGCAACGTGTTTACTATGGTCTGCTTCACCATGTCAAGGATTTCGCTGCCTTTTTTGATTATCTGAAGTTCGACGAGGTTGAAGGACAATTGGAATCGTTGATTTATTACACTTTTTACGGAAAGATTTGTTCACATAGCCCCATCACGATGCTCGTCAAAGAACACCCTGTTGAATTGGCTTATGCTTTGGCTTTGATTTCCACAGGTGACAGTTATTCCATTACTCCTCCTTGGCTTCTGCATAATTATCCCAATATTGAAAACATCTTGCAGTTTTTGTGCAACACACCATGCCATGACAGCAATTGCGAGTACTGCGAAACAAAACTGAACATTTATACTGGTTTGAAGGATGTATTTGGTTTTGATTCTTTTCGCACTTACGACGGTGAGCCGTTGCAAGAGAAGGCCGTACAGGCGGCTGTAGATGGGAAGTCTCTTTTGGCCATTTTCCCGACTGGTGGTGGCAAATCGCTCACTTTCCAACTGCCAGCATTGATGTCAGGACGCGCTGTTCATGGACTAACTGTAGTTATTTCGCCACTGCAGTCGTTGATGAAAGACCAAGTAGACAATCTTGCAGAACAAGGTATTGCAGAAGCTGTCACCGTCAATGGATTACTAGATCCCGTCAATCGTGCCAATGCCTTTGAAAGGATTGCCGATGGCAGTGCGACACTGCTGTATATTGCTCCAGAAATGCTGCGGTCAAAAACGATGGAAAAGCTTCTGGTTTCGAGAAATGTGGTTCGTTTTGTCATCGACGAAGCGCATTGCTTCTCTGCTTGGGGTCAGGATTTCCGAGTGGATTACCTTTATATCGGCGATTTCATTCGCAAACTTCAAGAGAAAAAAGGCTTGTCGACGCCTATACCCATCTCGTGTTTTACGGCCACAGCCAAACAAAAAGTCATTACTGATATCAGCGATTATTTCAAAAGGAAACTGGGACAGGATTTGGAACTGTTCGCATCCCCATCTGCCCGAAAAAACCTTCACTATTCTGTCATATATGCAGAATCGGAGCAAGACAAGTACAACACTTTGCGGAATCTAGTCATTGGCAATTCATGTCCTACTATCATCTATGTATCACGCACCAGAAAGACAAGGGAGTTGGCTGCTAAACTTAAATCAGACGGCATTGATGCTCTCCCTTTCAATGGTAAGATGGATGCCAATGAGAAGATTGCTAACCAAAATGCCTTTATTGCCAACAGAGTGAAGGTAATGGTAGCCACTTCAGCTTTTGGCATGGGTGTCGACAAAAAAGATGTCGGCATGGTGATTCATTACGACATTTCCGACTCACTCGAAAACTATGTTCAAGAAGCGGGTCGTGCTGGTCGTGACCCCAAAACTGCTGCCAAATGCTATGTTTTGTACAACGATAATGACTTGGACAAGCATTTCGTTCTGTTGAACCAAACCAAGATAAGCATCAGCGAGATCCAACAAGTTTGGTCGGCCATTAAGTATTTTACCAAACAAAGAAAACATTTTTCATGCTCAGCTTTGGAAATCGCACGCCAAGCAGGCTGGAGCGAAGAGGTTTATGATATTGAAACAAGGGTGCGAACTGCCATTTCGGCACTTGAAGAGGCTGGATATGTTGTCAGAGGGCATAATGTTCCCCATGTCTTTGCCACAGGCATTATGGTGAAAAACATGGATGAGGCTCACAAACGCATTGAGAAATCTATCTTGTTTGCCAGCAAACAAGAAAAACTGGATGCCATACGAATCATCAAATCGCTCATTTCCAGCAAATACAGAGCTGAAGTTTCTGATGCAGCCGAAGATGCCGAGTCAAGGGTGGATTATTTGGCCGACAGGTTAGGCATGACTAAAGAGACGGTGATCAATACTGTAAATCTCATGCGGCAGGAGGGTATTTTGGCAGATTCCAATGACATGTCTGCCTATATTGAGTATTCTGCCAATAAATCCAAACAGGTTTTTGAGCAATATGCCAAACTCGAACAGTTTGTATTGGCAGCAATAGCCAAATCAGAGGCCACTTTGACATACAAAAACCTCAACGAAAAGGCAATTGAAAACGGACTCTCGTCATCGGTGAAAAACATCAAAACGCTACTCTATTTCCTTTCGGTCAAATCCTTTATCAAGAAAAAAGAAAACGCTTACAGCGGCGTCGTCAATGCCTTGCTGTGTCAAGACTTTGAGACGACCATTCATAAACAAAACCGCAGGATTGACATTTGCCGTTTCGTCATAGAAAAATTGTACGAAACTGCTTTGGCAAAGCCTAACGCTGAGAAGCATTCAGGAAGCATTGTCCAATTTTCCGTCATCTCAATGCTGAAAGAACTGGTTGTATATCAAAAGAGCAATATGTTTCAATCCCACGAGGAGTATCGCTTAGAGGAGATTGAAGATGCGCTCTTGTTCTTATCCAAAATTGGCGCGTTAAAACTTGAAGGTGGTTTTTTGGTATTATACAACGCCATGGAGATCCATCGGCTGAAAGAAGCGAAATATCGTTACACCAAAGAGGATTACCGCATGCTGGATGAGTTCTATAAACAGAAGCAGCAACAGATCCATATCGTTGGTGAGTACGCCAATATGATGGTGAAAAACTACGATGCCGCTTTGCAATATGTGCAGGACTATTTCCAAATTGATTACAAGAATTTTATCTCCAAGTATTTCAAAGGAGAGCGTCTCTTGGAAATAGAACGCAATATCACGCCTGAGAAATATCATCAATTATTTGGTACGCTTTCAGATAAACAGCGCAAAATCATCGACGACAAGCAGTCCAAATACATTGTGGTGGCTGCGGGACCAGGCAGCGGTAAGACCAAGGTCCTGGTTCATAAATTAGCAGCAATCTTGACAATGGAAGATGTCAAGCATGAGCAATTGCTAATGCTCACATTTTCTCGTGCAGCAGCTACCGAGTTCAAGCAGCGACTTATTGGCCTTATCGGCAATGCGGCTCATTTTGTCGAAATCAAAACATTCCATGCATTCAGTTTCGACTTGTTAGGAAAAGTTGGCAATTTGGAAGATTCTGAAGATGTTGTTCGTCGTGCCGCAGAAATGATTGAGAGAGGAGATGCTGAGCAAGGCCGTATCAACAGATTGGTTCTGGTCATCGATGAAGCGCAAGACATGGACAAAGACGAATATGCTTTGGTGAAAGCTTTGATGAACAACAATGAAGAAATGCGGGTGATTGCCGTTGGTGATGATGATCAGAACATCTATCAGTTCAGAGGTTCCGATAGTCGATATATGCAATCCTTTATCGACGAAATGCATGCCACCAAATATGAGATGACCGATAATTATCGGAGCAAACAACAAATTGTCAGCTTTGCAAACTCATTTGCAAAGCGCATCAAACAAAGGATGAAGACTTCGCCTTGTGTTGCTGTGAGTAAAGAACCTGGGCAGGTACAGGTCATCCAATACGATTCTCCGAATCTGGAAATACCACTCGTCAATCATCTGATGGCAACCTATCACAACGAACGCGCTTGTGTCTTGACCAACAAGAACGATGAGGCGGCTCGTATCGTAGGATTATTAACCCAACGGGGAATCAACGCGAAACTGATTCAGTCAACCGAAGGTTTCCGTTTTTCCAACTTGGCAGAGGTGCGCTTTTTCATGAAACAAATCAACAAGGACTCTGATTCTCCTGTGATAAGTGACGACCTTTGGGAACAAGCCAAAAAGAAGGCCTTGGAACAATACGAGACCAGTGCCTGCTTGGATTATCTTAAAGAGTTTTTCCTTGCTTTTGAAAGGACAAACAACGAAAAATATCTCAGTGATTTGGAAGAATTTGTTTTCGAGTCGAATCTTGAGGATTTTTGTGGCGAAGGCAACCAAACAGTTTTCGTTTCCACCATTCACAAATCCAAAGGGAGGGAGTTTGATTCCGTTTACATGCTTTTGGACAACGAGTTGGCTGATACCGATGAGAAAATCCGAAAACTTTATGTTGGTATGACACGAGCGAAAAAGAATCTTTATATCCATTGCAATACTGTTTTTTTTGCCTCAATTGCTACAGAAGGTGTAAAATACCAACATGATACAAATCTCTATCCTGTTCCAGATGAAATCACTTTGCAACTGACCTTCCACGATGTATACTTGGATTATTTCAAAGACAAGAAAAAACAGATATTACAATTGCGTAGTGGTATGCCGTTAGTTTTTGACAATGGATATTTTAGCATAGAATCTGGTGAAAGGGTTGCTTGTGTTTCTAAGCAGGTTCGTAAAGAACTATTAGAATGGAGTGAAAAGGGGTATCAAGCGGAATCCGCCAAAGTTAGCTTTATCGTGGCTTGGAAAGGGAAAGAAGACACAGAAGAAACGGCAGTGCTCCTTCCTGAATTAACACTAAGAAATAGTGATTTAAAGAGTTAGTAGATTGTATTAATGCGTTTTTTGTATCAAACATGTTTATCGGAGAACTAATATCACTAGGCGTTGCCGTTTCGTGGACCGCCACCGCATTGTTTGCGGAGGTGGGCTCGAAGCGCATGGGCTCGCTGCCGTTCAACACCGTCCGCATGACGATGTCGCTGGTGTTTCTTGCCGTTACATTATGGCTGGTGATGGGCGTGCCATATCCGCGTTATGCCGATGGCAGCACTTGGATGTGGCTGTTGCTCTCGGGCTTGGTGGGTTATGTCATCGGCGACTACTGCCTGATGCAAGGTTACATTAAGATAGGTTCTCGTTTCGGGCAGCTTTTCATGACTTTGTCGGCACCTACGGCAGCACTTACCGGGCGGTTGCTCCTTGGCGAGCAGATGCGCCCCATCGCCATCGTAGGCATGGTCGTCACCTTAAGCGGCATCGCGCTTTCGATATTGTCGAAGAGCGACGATTCCAAGCATCACTCCATACATTTCAAACTGCCTGCGAAAGGCATTTTCTTTGCTGCGATGGCTGGCATTTGTCAAGGCTTCGGCTTGGTGCTCAGCAAAGGAGGCTTGACCCATTACGAAGCTGCCCTCACTGCCGCTGGCATCTCAGGCAATTCAGTCTTCTCTGGTGCTGTGTTGCCGTTGCCCGTTAGTGTTAGCATGTCATTCGCGGCAACCACCATCCGTGCTTACATCGGACTGGTGGGCTTTTTCCTAGCGTTGGTGTTGTTTAACAAAGACGGACTTGCCCAGTTGCGTCATGCTGTGAGTGACCGCAAGGCGATGTGGTGCGTGCTGGCATCCACTATATTCGGACCTTTCATCGGAGTCAGCGCGTCGCTATTGGCCACGCAATTCACCTCGGCGGGCATCGCCCAAACGCTCTTTGCACTTACACCTATACTCATCATCGCCCCTGCGGCCATCCTTTTCCATCAAAAGGTGACCTTGCGCGAAGTCATAGGCGCTGTCATCAGTGTCGTTGGCGTGTGTCTGTTCTTCGTGTAACCTCAAAACCACATTGCAATAAATGTAAAACCGCCGCAAAGGCATAACACCTTTGCGACGGTCAAATTTATTAGTGTCAAGGTATCGTTTTATTGATACTTGGTGAATTGGTATTTTTCTCTCAGTTCGGCCTGCTTTTCAGGCGATACGGAGGTGATGTAGGACTTCCAGCCTGGACAAAAGTTGATGTGCCAGCGCCAAAAGCGTCCCATCAGTGATTTGGGCTTCGCATCGTAATGCGCGCGAATCTTGCAGTTTTCACAAGGGTGTGCCATAGTCTTATTTGAGCATGTTTTCAATCTCAGCCTCCATGTCCTCGGGCTTCGCCACAGGAGCGAAACGCTTGATGACACTGCCGTCTTTCGAGATGAGGAATTTGGTGAAGTTCCAGCGCACGCCACCTTCTTCGCGACCCTCAGATTTGCTCAAGCCATCAACTAATTTCATCGTGGCTTTGTCTTTCAGTCCGTGAACTTCTTCGGTCGGTACTTGCTGTGTCAGATACTTGAAAATCGGGTGGGCGTTCTCGCCAAAGACATCGATTTTCTTCATCAGCGGGAAGGTCACGCCATGGTTGAGGCGGCAGAATTCAGCGATTTCCTCATCGGTGCCAGGCTCTTGGTGCTTGAATTGGTCGCAGGGGAAGCCGAGGATGACCAACCCTTGGTCTTGGTATTTCTTGTAGAGGGCTTCCAAGCCGTCGTATTGGGGAGTGAAACCGCACTTCGAGGCGGTGTTGACAATCATGAGGACTTTGCCCTTATATTGGGCCATATCCACTTCTTCGCCCTTATTATTCAGGGCCTTAAAGTCATAAATCGTAGCCATTTCTTTAGTGTTTTGTGCATAGACCGTCATGAACGCAAGCAACATGACGGCCATGCCGATAAACCTTTTTCTCACGACAATTACATCATTTCGATGAGGAAATTCTCATAACCGACTTTGTCGATGTAGTTGAGGTATTGTCTTTCCCAATCCATGTGAGCCTTCTCGCCATCGATCCATTTATAAATCAGTTTCTGAGTGATATAGTCATCGGCGAAAGCTGCGGCCAACTTGCTCATTTCTTCAATAGCCTTGGGTTGATAATCCGACTCAATCTGCTGTTTCGGGTCGTCATAGAACGGGAATTCCATGGTCTTCATGGCCTCTTGCAGGTCGGCGGGCTTGCAACCGAGTTCCACTAGGCGGTTGAGCACCTCTTCTGCTTCGTCCCATTCTTCTTCGGCTTCCTCTTTCCATTTGTCGGCGAGTTTATTCCAACCGTTGAAGCGGTCATAAGCCGAGAAGGCGAAATGTTGTTTGCTGTTTCCAAACCAGGTAGCTCCTAACAGAGCAAATCCTTTTAATGCTTCTTCTTTTGTCATAGCTTTAAGATTTAAATTGTTATTTGTTGTTTGTTGTACATTTTAGTCCTTCGATGAGTTTGTCGAGTGAGGGAATCATTCTGACAAATTCTTCCTCTTCGCCCGTTATTCGGATGATTTCGTCACTAAGGCAATCGGGAATGTGTTTGGCCTGTTCGCGCATTTCGATGCTTTTTTTCGTCAACGAGACAATTCGCTGGCGGGTATCTTCCTTGCCTTTGGTGCGTTTGACCAACCCCGATTTCTCCATACGCTGCAGGAGCGGCGTGACGGTGTTGGTCTCCAAAAACAGCTTGTGCGCGATGTCGTTCACCGGTTGCTTGTCCTGTTCCCACAACACTAATAATACAAGGTATTGGGGATAGGTGATGCCAAGCGGGTCAAGATAGGGATGATAGGCCCCTATCGTGAGGCGCGCCGCAGTATAAAGACGGAAGCAAAGTTGATTGTCCAGTTTGAGTTGTTCGTATTCCATCTCACTTATTTATATCGTTCACGATGCAAAAGTACACATTATTTTTATATCGCGAGCGATATTTTTTGATTTTTTTTCGAAAAAAGAAAAATTTGTATCTTTGCAACCTGTAAATGAATTCATTATGACACTACAAGAAGCTATCGTTGCCCGCCACTCGGTGAGGCAATACTTTGAAAAACCTATCGAATCTGATAAGGTCGCGCAGCTGCAGGCCTTGATTAACGAATGTAATAAGGAAGGCCGACTGCACCTCCAGTTGGTCACCGACGAACCGAAAGCCTTTGCCAGCGGCATGGCGAAATACGGCGGGTTTAAAGGGGTAGGCAACTATATCGCCGTTGTTGGGCCTAAAGGCGAGGATGTGAAACTCGGCTTTTATGGCGAGAAAGTGGTACTGTTGGCCCAGACCATTGGCCTGAACACTTGTTGGGTGGGCTTGTCTTTCAAGAAGCAGCCCGATCAATACCAGGTGCTTGACGGTGAGTCGTTAGTGGCTGTAATCGCTTTGGGTTATGGTGCCACCCAAGGCAATGCCCATCCGCAAAAGAAGGGCATCGAACATTTTTGCCGTGTTGAAGGTGCCATGCCCGAGTGGTTCCGTCAGGGCATGGAAGCCGCTTTGTTAGCGCCCACTGCCGTCAACCAGCAGAAGTTTGAGTTCATCCTTCACAAAGGCAACCGCGTGGAAGCCAAGGCAAAGTTCACCTTCATCGGTTACGCCGCCCTTGACCTCGGCATCGTCAAGTGTCATTTCGAGATTGGGGCTGGAAAGGAGAATTTCAGTTGGGCGTGATAACCATTACATATTTTTTCAAAACGCGAACTCATATCCAGCGCCTATCCAACCTCTGAAGCCTTTTTCCTTGGTATACGACTTCAGTTTGGTGCCTTCGGCGTTGGCGTCCACTTGCTTTTCCATAAGGTAGTCACACAAGAGATAGAAATTCAAGGTGCTGCGCTTGTCTAATCTAATGTCCGCGCCTAAGGAGCCCCTCAAACGGTTGACATAACCTCCGTTGAAACCTTTTAGGAACCAACCAGGCTCGCCTTCTTCGGAATAGTCATCCAATGAGACATAAATATTGCCGTCATAGGCGGCTTCAATGACGGGAGCATTCAAGTAGTTGCGTACCTCGAAATAGGCGTAGGGTTGCACCCTGCCAATGCCCTTGTATTGAACCTTCAAACGGCTTTTCAGCGTCAAGGCGTTCTGCGGATTTTGGTACATATTGAAGTCGCCCGTGCAGCGTGTCACCTGAAAGCGTTCCTTCAGTGAGAAATTCCAGTTGCCGTAATGTATGGTTCCCGTGACATCGGCCAACAGTCTGTGGCGCAGGTTCTTGAACGATTCAGAGCTGCCGCCATAGCCATTGATAAGGGCATAGCCCAAGCCGAGTTTGATGTTTGGATGCACCTTGTAACTCAGCGCCAGCGTGGTTTGCAGGCGGTCGAGGCTGCCGAAGTTGTTGTCGAAACGCACTTCTTCCTCAAGGGAGACATGCAGGCCTCGGGTGATTCTTTTGTCCACAGAAACGGAAACGCGTCCACCCAACTCAGGGTCAAGGGCAACATCAGTTTGTGCTGCTGCTAAAACAGGGAAAAACAATCCCAATAATATGATTATCTTAATCCTCATAATTCTCAATTTTCAATTCTCAATTGTTAATTGTCAATTGTCAATTGTCAATTAAAACGGACCATGTCCTCCACCACCCGGTCCTCCTCCCCCACCATTTCCTCCAGAATAGGAAGAGAGGCTGACGGAATTGCCGCCACTGACACTAGCATCGATGTAAAACATACCTTCAAAGCACTCTGTTCCGCTACCGACGCTCACACCAGATTGTAAATCAGGCGTAGAACTACCTGAGACTACAAGGGGTGTTCCTCCGCTGCCAGGTGTCTTGAAAGCGTAAGTCGTTGAACCAACAGTCAAGCCATACCAAGTGTTTTGAGACCAAGAAGATGCTGAATAACAGCTCTGTGTAAGCGAAGAACCGCTTTCCAGTCCACCAATGGCCACCAAGGTACCGCCTGTGAGGTAAAGTTTGTAGCCACCCTCCGAGTTAGCGTCAATGGCGACTTCTGGTGAGCGAGCACTGATGGCATAGACCACGCCGCCTTTGATGTAGCAATTACCGTTGGCATCAAGGCCGTCGTTGCCTTGGCTATAGGCGCAGACCAAACCGCCCGAAACGGTGAGGTTGCCGCCCGAGTTGATGGCGTCGTCAGCACTTGAAGTGCTATAGACTTCTCCGCCCGAAATGGTTAATACCCCTTTGGCTTCAATGCCTTCGTGGTTCCTACAGTTCACAAAGACTTGACTGCCAGAGAAATACAAATTGCCATCAAACTTCATGCCTTTGGCCGACTTGCTGTCAGAGGAAGAGCCACCCCAACCGCCCGACGAGCCATGGTTGCTGCCTGTGACGACCACCTCGACGCTACCACCGCTGAAGTAACCGTTACCGTCGCTACTGATGCCTTTGCCGCCTGTCCCCGAACTGCTGATGATGAGGCTGCCACCTTTCATTGAGAAATAGTCGTTGGTTTTGATGCCGGCAGGGCTTTTGTATTCGGCATCTTCTTCGTCGTAATAGGCATTCGCGCTCACTGAAACATTGATGTCGCCTGATTGGATGACAATATAGTCGTCGGAAGCGATGCCCGACTTTCCAGAGGCACTCACTGAAAGTGTTCCTTCACCGCTGAAAATCAACTGCCCCTCACTGAAAAGAGTGGCTTTTTCATCCTCCCCTGAAGGCGTGTGGCTATAGGTCTCGCAGTCATAGAGAACGTTGTCGCCATTGACCACTACAAAAGTGCGTTTGCCTTTGTTTGGTTCCGATACTGTCCCTTGCACATTGATGGCGGAACCATTGGGATTGGTGATGCTCACCCCATTCAGCGTAACGCCTTGTTTCGTGGCGCTATACAACTTAAAAAAGCCGTCATTAGTGGAACCAGAGAGTTCGTACATCACATATTCATCACCTGAATAAACGATAGTCACATCGTTGCCGCTGACCGTGACCTCAAAGTCTTCGTTCGTTCCAGTTACCGAAGCATCCTCACTCAAGGAATACATCACATAAACCGTTTTTGTAAACTCAATGTTTGCGATATCGTCTTCTTCAGTGTTAATCGGGTCGATCTGAACGATGTTGTCCTTTTGGCAGCCCCCAACCGACACCGCCAGCATGACACATAACCAATAATTCAAGAATTGTTTCATCTTTGTATTCATGTTACAAAAGTATATACCTTTAACAACGCAAAAGATAACATATTGTGTGCAATATTTGGCAAAAAGTCGGATTAATTTGTTAACTTTGAGAAAAACAAGTATTTTTGCCACATGAAAAAACAACAATCAGCACTTCATCCATTGTTATCCAATCTTCAAAAGATTAAGGATGAAGGCATCGTGGTTCTTGATGATATCAGGGGATTACCCGCTGGCGACAAACCGTTTGTATCGGCCGATTATGTCATCTGCATTGGCCACAGGGGGCACATTCAACTGATGTACGACGACCAATCCGACTATTCAGAAAGGCACACTGTGGGTGTGATTTTCCCCAGCCATCGTCTTTGCATGGTGAATAAAACCGACGACTACCTTGCCACTCTGATTGTTGTTGATGCTTCGGTGCTGGACGACCCCATGCTGCAAATCATCAACCAGATGCGCTACCGCTATGAGTCGAATCCTTGCGTGAAACTCGACGGGCATGAATACAAGATGATAACGAATGTGGTAGAAGGGATGCGCGAAATCAAGCGTCTCGAACTCCCTGATAGTCGAATGCTGATGACACGCTTGTTGGAATTCTTCCTACGGCTACTCAGCCATTACCGCAAATGCAAACTGAATGAGACCACTGCCAATAAGCGCGTCAGTATGCAGTTTCACTCCGATTTGGCTCAACATTTCCGCAAACACCATGATGTAGGTTTTTATGCCGAGAGAGCTTTTATAACACCTAAGTACTTCAGTGCGCTTGTCAAGCAGGAAACAGGCTACAATGCCAACTATTGGATTCGCGTCAAGATAATCACCGAAGCCAAAATGTTGCTACATATTCGTCGCGACCTTTCCGTACAAGCCATCGCCGATATGCTAGGCTTTGGCGAACAAGCCAGTTTTAGCCGTTATTTTAAGCGCGAAACAGGCTTATCCCCTACCGAATTCCGAGAGTTGGATTGAACATCGGGGCATTGTAGCACGAATTATTGAAGGTGTTTTTTGATTAGAACTTACGGCCTGTTTTTTTGAGCAACCGTTTTACTTGGCGGTATCGTTTATTCAACCAATTGTCAATCAAGAGATCTTCCATTTCTGGTGCATTCAAGTCCACTTTCTTGCGTCTCTTTGCGAGAGAGAACCGAAGATAGGCTCCAATATGGCGCCGTTTCTTTTCATGATAGATATGGTCGAACGGAATAAGCACCGCAGAGTCCTCGATATTGTCCATCAAAGTGTTAACTGCCGTCCCAAACATAAGCATATGGGAAGTGACGGAGATATACGCAGTAAAATTTGGAGGAATATGCACATTCCTCATTTTTGCTGCAGCCTTCAGCAGTTTGTAGTCATCCATCGGGTCATCTTTGTTTACGACCAAATCCATCAACTCGGGATCGGAATTAGGCATGAGTGCCTGGTCATCCCATGGACGGACAAGTTCGTCTTTGTCGCCAAAATGCTTCCATAGAAAATGATAGAGCAGGTCTCTAGTGATATGGTCGTAGGAAGGATAAACGGTTATCTTTCCGAAGTAATAGAGCAGATTAGGGTTCTTCATGATAATGGCCACAAGACCATCCCACAAATTGTCCATGGCAAAAATGGACTTTGCACCATGCTTCGAACTTTGGTATTCAGGAGCCACGAAATTGCGGCCAAGCTCTATGACATGTGGCAGATATTCATCGATAAACCTCTGGGAAAAACGGAACTGATGGGAACTCGCCAGGATGGGTTGGCCATTCTCATCGATAACGGCATCTGAGCCAAAGATGAAACGATATCCACCAATGATAGCCTCGTTGTCGGGATCCCACACAATCAGTTGCTTGTATGAATTCTCCATCTTGTCGTACTCGTCAAGGTCTAGAGCGTTGCCCGTAGCGCCTCCTGCATCACGGAAGGTCAATTCGCGCAGCCTGCCGATTTCCGTAACCACATTGGGAGAATCTTGCCAGGTAACGATATATAACTCGTTGTGCCCTTTGTTTGTATCTTCCAGCTTTTTGGATTTGGTAAGTTCCGCTTTAAGTAGCTCGACAGGTACAGGATCGATGATTTTCGTACTCATAATGATAAGGTTTTCAATCAATGGAAGAAGGCCAGGTGTTGGAAACTATACCGGCCATATCAAGCATGGTTTTGTGTGCAAGATCGCGCATCCGCGCCGTCTCTTCTTTTCGAGGTGTGTTCATGTTGGGTATGATAGGGTCGCCCACATGGATGGTGATCAAGGGCTCGTCTTTACTGAACAGCTTTCGCCAACCTGTGCGTGGCCTGAATGAAATCACCAGGGGAATCACTGGGAGCGAATGCCGATAAGCCATATTGAAAGCACCTATTTTGAAAGGACGCAACGGAGCATAGAATTTCCAACTGCAGCTTTCAGGAAAAATGTGAATCCACTGGTGGTTGGCGCACAATTCAGCCATGGCCTCATCGAACGCTTTCAGCCCGCTGCGCTCTTCGGGGATGGCTATGCCTCCCACGGCTTTCATGACAAAACCATCTTTGCCTCTGAAGGGCTGGGCGTACATGGGGATCCATGCCTTCCTGAAACGCATCGCCTGCATGACACTAATCATATCCCAACGGTAGACATGGTTGCAAACCGTCATCACGCCATGGTCGAAAAGCTTTCGGTTTTGGCGTATTTTCTCACGACCTTCGATTTTGAGGCCATATCGGATGCGGTTCAAAAGGAAGGCAAGCGTCCATGCTACAAAATACATGAACGAATTCACTATTTTGAACCTCAAAGATTTGTCAAGATAGGTATAAGTTCCGTCAAAACGAATGTCCTTGAGCTCTCCTCGTATAGGAGCCATCTTCGTGAAGGGATTGTCGGCCGAAAACTCCTCAACGGGTTCAGGTACATAAACATCCTCCCTCACCTTGAAGTTTCGGTATGCCGGACCGTATGATGAATAGTCTTTTGTCATGACAATAATCTATTTTTCGCGCACTCGTTTGCCATTAGTGTACATTTTGCAAAAATACACAGAATAAAGTGTATCTTTGCAAAAAAATACTAAATATTTCATGGAAACACGAAAACACATCGCTGCGGAGAAGCTAGAAAACGGCACTCACAACTGCGCCCAAGCCATCATTTGCACTTATGCCGACTTGATTGGAATCGATGAAGAAACAGGCCGTAACTTAGGCAACGCCTTCGGCTCGGGCATGGGCAATATGGAAGGCACTTGTGGTGCCCTAGTCGGGGCAGGCGTCGTATTAGGGCTTGCTACCAAGGACAAGGCAAACTCAAGAAAAGCCATGAGGCAAATCATGACCCAATTCCAGCAACGCAATGGAACCACCCAATGTAAGATGCTCAAAGGTGTCGGTACGGGTGTTGTCCTTCGCCAATGCTCCGGCTGTGTAGCTGATGCTGCGGAGTTTTTGGAAGAAAAGTTGTAGTTGAATTTGCCGCAAAAGTACTATCTTTGCCGAAAATTTAACTATGTTGAATCTAACGATTTCAAAACCATTCGATTATGAATCAAAGAATAGCTATACCCACCAATGAGGGCAAACTGTGGCAGCACTTCGGAAAGGCTCCACAAGTCACCATTTTCGATGTCGAAGACGGAAAGATCGTCGATTCAAAGGTGCTGCAAGCACCTGAGCATGAGCACGGCGCGATGCCGAAGTTTTTGGCCGAACAAGGCTGCTCCGATGTGCTTTGTGGCGGATTGGGCCAAGGTGCCGTTAACATGCTGAACCAGTTAGGCATCCGCATCCATGCTGGCGCTCCCGAACTTCCCGTGGAGCAGGTGCTGGCCATGTTCCTCGACGGCACCATCGTTTATGGTGACCCCAGCTGCCACCATCATTGCGAGGGGCATCACCATTAAAAAAGCCGCAGCTCAATAGCCACGGCTTGATGGTAAAAAAATAGCTTGTTTTTCTCTTCTCTACCAAATGGCAGCTCTTTCATCAGGAGCGATATACATCTTGCTTCCTTCTGGGATGTCGAAGGCCTCGTAAAAGTGCGACATCGAGCGGAGGGCGCAGTTCACACGGGCTTCGGCAGGAGAATGCACATCCTCCTTCAACTTGCGTTCAAGGGCTTTGTCACGGATATTGGTGCGCCATACGGTGCCGTAACTGATAAAGAAGCGCTGGGCAGGCGTGAAGCCGTCAATGGGTTTGTTGGCTTTGGCCTCGTCAGTCATCTGGTAGGCATCCCAAGCCACATTCAGCCCTCCCAGGTCGGCGATGTTTTCGCCCAAGGTCAGTTCGCCGTTGATGTGGTGCCCCCTCAGCTCGAATTCGTCGAACAGCTTCACCAGTTGCTTGGTGCATTCGGTGAACTTGGCATCGTCTTCTTCGGTCCACCAGTTATTGAGGTTGCCTTTTTCGTCGAACATACGCCCCATGTTGTCGAAGCCGTGAGTCATCTCGTGGCCAATGATCGCGCCGATGGCTCCGTAGTTGACGGCATCGTCGGCATCCATGTTAAAGAACGGAGGCTGAAGGATGGCTGCCGGGAACACGATCTCATTCAATTCAGGGTTGTAGTAAGCGTTGACTTCCTGCGGAGTCATATTCCATTTTTCCTTGTCAACAGGCTTGCCTATTTTGTCCATGTCTCTCTCATGAATGAAACGCTCAGCGCGGCGTACGTTTTGGAAGTAGGACTCGGGCGTGACTTCATACTTGCTGTAGTCCAACCACTTGTCGGGATAGCCTATCTTCACACTGTAGCAGTCGAGCTTGTGAATGGCTCGGGCTTTGGTCTCATCGCTCATCCAATCGACGTTCTTGATGCGTTCCCGCAATGCCAAGCGCAGGTTGCCGACAAGGTTAATCATGCGTTCCTTGGCTTCGGCAGGGAAGTACCTTTCCACATAGAGTTGGCCGATGGCTTCGCCCAAATAGTCCGAAGTCTTGTCAAGCACACGACGCCAGCGGGGGTTCTGCTCTTCTACGTCATAGAGGTATTTTTTATAGAAGTTGAAGTCTTCGGTGACGAGGTCATCGCTAAGCCGAGGGGCACTCTCTGTGATGACCACCCATCGCATGTAGTCCTTGATGGTGCCGAGGTCGGTGTTGAGGAGGAGGCCATTGAGGGCGGTGAAGAAGTCGGGAGAGGCCATGTTGAGGCTGTCGAAGGCCGGTGCTCCGATGGCATGGAAGTAGTTGTCCCAGCTGAAGTCGGGCATGGAGGCCTGAAGTTCCTGGCGACTTTTCAGGTGATAGAGGTTGTTGGGGTCGAGGCATTCCTCGATGGGCATGGAGTTTTTGGCGAGTTCGGTCTCAAAATCAAAGACATGCTGAGCTTTTTCCGATGCTAGAGCAGCCTCGGTGCCGGTAAGCTGGAACATATTGGCGATGTGTTCGACATACTTGTCACGCATTTCCTGTAGTTCTTCAACAAGATACAAATCGCGGTCGGGGAGTCCGAGGTCGGCTTGGAAGACCAGCATGATGACCCTGTCGGCGTTTTTCCAATCGGTGTAGCTGCCCGCTTGAAAGAAAGGCCAGCCAAATCCTTCATAGTGGAGCATCCCAATCAGTTCAGGAAGTTGCGACTTGTCACTCATTTGGTCAATTTGGTCGAAATAGGGCAACAACTCGCTGTAGCCGCGTTGGTTGATAGCTACGGTGTCCATGCCCGCATTGTAAAAGTCGCGGATCTTCTGGGTCACGCTGCCTTGCTCGGCATTTTTATCATGCGTAACCTCATCGATGATGGCTTTGATCTGCAACTCAGTGCGTTCGTCAACCTCGTAGGAGGCACTGTAGGCGGAATACGTCTCGGGAATCGGGTTGTTTTTCAGCCAGTTGTTGTTGCAATAGCGATAGAAGTCGTCCGCGGGATTGATGGTGGTGTCCATGTTGCTCAACTCAATAGCTGGAACAACTTCTCTCTCGGGTTGAGGCGTTTCTACTGTCTTCTGTGCGCAGCCTGCTGCCATGATGCATGATACCAGAATGGCGATTGCGTTTGCTTTTTTCATATTGATAGAGGTTTTGTTTTTCAATACTATTAATACGGAATTGATTCGAAAAAGTTACAGTTTTTATAAAACATCTTTTCGGCTACAAAAGTACAAAAAATTCCGCAACCCAAGCTTTTCGCCCGAATTGCGGATTATTGCTAACCGGCACGTTTTTACGCGTTTTTACCCATTTCGTATGCCTCCTGCAACTTGGCACTGCCTTCAATCTCTTTCGGACCGCCCACGCCACCGCAGAAGATATGGCCTTTAAGACTTGACTTGCCGTAGCAGTCGATCCAGCCCTGCAGACCGCTTTCGGCGCGCTTCGGCACGAACTCCTCGTTCTCGGCAGCCGTGGTCAGCAGATAGATGTCGCGGAATTTGTAATCCTTGGGGTACATGGCGTTCATGCGGTCGATGAGGGTCTTCATCTGGCCGCTCATCTCGTAGTAGTAGATGGGCGTGGCCCAGCAGACCACATCGGCGTTCAATACGCTTGCCATGATGGCGGGCACATCGTCCTTGATGACGCACGCGCCCGTCTTTTGGCACGATAGGCAGCCGATGCAAAACTTGATTTCCTTGCCTCTCAACGAGACGAGTTCCACTTGATGCCCAGCAGCTTCTGCGCCCTTGGCAAATTGCTCCGCTAAAGCGTAACTGTTCGAGCCGGGGCGGAGACTGGTTGAAATAACGATTACTTTTTTCATATATTTATCTTTCTGATTAACGATAGATTACCACTTGACAAGGCCTCGAAATTGGCCTCAATCCTCTCAATGTTCCAATCCCACCATTTCAGTTCCAGCAGATAAGCGATGAATTCGTCGTCGAAGCGCTTCCTGACCACACGGCAAGGGTTACCCACGGCGACAGCGTATGGAGGAATGTCCGAGGCCACCACCGAGTTGGCTCCGATAATGGCTCCGTCGCCAATATGGACACCTGGCATGATAGTGACATGCTGACCAATCCAAACGTCGTTGCCCACAATGGTATCGCCTTTCAGAGGCAATTCATCTTTCACTGGAGCAATTGCGCTGCCCCAGTCACCGCCTATGACATAAAACGGATAAGTCGTCACGCCGTCCATCCTGTGGTTGGCACCATTCATCACAAACTCCACCCCTTTGGCGATGGCGCAGAACTTGCCGATAATCAGCCGGTCGCCAATGAAGTCGTAGAAATGGGTGACATGCTTCTCGAATTGGTCGGCACCATCCACGTCATCGTAATAGGTATAGTCGCCGATGATGATACGCGGATTCTTTACCACATTCTTGATGAAGCAGAGGCTTGGAATGTTGGGGTTTGGGAAAACCTCGTTGGGGTTAGGCCTGCCTTGTCCCATATTGAATTGTTTATCGTATGAAATTGGTGTATTTCGTCTCTTCCTTTTCAGGTAGTCCATTGCGCTCGCGCTCGGCGGAGATGGCGCGCATGATGAAGGCCATGTTGCGGCCCAAAATGCGCATGATTTGCACGCCTTCTTCGTCTTGCATCACGTCTTCAGCGGAGTGGCCATGCACCATGTTCCAATAGCGACTGCTCACGACAGGCATCTCGCTGATGGTGAAATACTTGTTGAGCCGGTCGAAAGCGGCTGTGGTGCCGCCACGTCGTGCCGAGACTACGGCCGCGCCCACTTTCATCCGTTTGTCAAAAGGCGTGCTGAAAAACAGTCGGTCGAGCAGGTTGGTAAGCGTTCCATTGGGACCGGCGTAATACACCGGCGAGCCGACCACAAGGCCGTCGGCTTGTTCAAACTTGGGTGCCACTTCATTCACCATATCGTTGAACACGCAATGCCCCAATTCGGCGCATTTGCCGCAGGCGATGCAGCCTCGGATGTCTTTGTTTCCGACATGGACAATTTCAGTTTCTATGCCATTCTTCTGTAATTCTTCCGCCACAATGTTCAAGGCGGTGAAGGTGCAGCTGTTGGCGTGTGGGCTGCCGTTGATGAGGAGTGCTTTCATTTGTGATTATTTTGCTGCAAAGGTATGAAATACTGGAATCTTCATTTACCTGACCACTCGCGTAAACACAGGATTTTCGCCGTCTGCGACGGTCACATAAACCTTTAACTCTCCCGTAGGCATCCCAGGATTGTCCTCGCGTGGAAGATCCTCGGCTGTGAACAGGTATTCCGTGCCTCCCGGAATAGTACGTGAAGCCACAGTCTTGGCTTGAGCATGTAGCATCTGATAACCATCAACAGCGGCGTTGAAAATGGCCGCTTCTTCTTCGTTTACTGGATGTTGCTCTGGGAAGTCCTCCAACTTTACAAATTCTCCTTCAAGGAAGCCGCTTGCCTTCAGGAATTGGTCGATTTCTTTGGGTGCGGCATCGAGTCGGGCGGCACGCACACCATAACCGGGAAGGATTTCCGCTTTAGGCTGTGCCTCGGCCAAATCCTTCATGCTTGACTCCAGTCCGCCACTGCCGAAGGTGCAGAATGGGACAACTTTCTTGCCGCTCAAGTCCACTTGACTCAAGAAGGTAATCACGGGCGGTGCGTATGTGCCGAACCACACGGGATAGCCGAGGAACACCACATCGTATTTGGCGATGTCGGCTGCCAACGGCTGAATCTCGGGAGAAATGCCTTGTTCGCGATCTTGCTTGCAACGTTCGATGGTGGCTTGGAAATCCTCATCGTAGGGTTTCGTGGGGACAATCTCCTCAATGTCGGCACCGAGCCGTGTGGCGATTTCGGTCGCTACGGCTTTCGTGTTCGACGTTTGGGAGTAGTAGAGCACCAGCACTTTAGGGGGTTCTGCCTTTGGGACTTCTTCCTTTTGGTTTTCCTTTTTCGGACCGCAGGAAACGGCGGCCATCGCTACGATGGCGAGAATGAGTAATCTTTTCATTTTGAATTGAGTTTTATTCATTGACTTTCAAAAGCTCTTGTATGGCTTCTTCCATCATGTCGGGCGTCACCATAGGCTCGAAGCGGAGGATGGTCTTGCCGTCTTTGGAGACCAGGAACTTGCCAAAGTTCCAGCGGATGGCGTCACCTTGGTCGAAGCCCGTGCCGGTCTTTTGGTGAATCTCGTCGAGCATTGTCGCAAACTCCTCGGTGCCCTCGGGATAGCCCTTGAAAGGCGCTTGTTTCTTGAGGTAGGTGTAAAGCGGACTCTCCGCCTCGCCGTTGACGTCAATCTTGTCGAACAATGGGAAGGTGACTTTGTAGTTCAGTGAGCAGAAGCTTTGAATCTCCTCATTGGTGCCAGGCTCTTGGCCCAAGAATTGGTTGCATGGGAAACCAAGAATCTCCAGACCTTGGTCTTTGTACTTCTGATAAAGAGCTTCAAGGCCTTCGTACTGCGGGGTCAGTCCGCATTTGCTGGCCACATTGACGATGAGCAGCACCTTGCCCTTGTAGTTGGCTAGCGACACATCGCTTCCGTCCATGTCTTTGACTGTGATGTCGTAGATGCCACTGGTCTGCTCGACCACGGGCTCTGGTTCGGGCGTCACTTGTGTGGTCTTGTTGTTCGGGTTGTTGCAGCTAGCCATCATCAAGGCCACTGCTGCGAGAAAGAATAGTTTTTTCATATTGAATAGGATTTAAGTTCATTTCATACACATCTCAAAGATCTTCTCCACGTCGGCCTGCTGCAAGGGCTTGAAGCCGGGCATGGTACCACCACCGACGGTTTTCTTGGCCATCACGGCGAAGTGGGTGCGGTCGATGCCTACCTCGGGGAAGGTGCGTTTCAGCTGCAAGGTGTTGAAGAGGAAGTCGCTCAACTTGTCAATGGCTTGATGGGCGATGTCCATCGGAGGCAGGGTCGGGTCGATGCCGAAGACGTTGGTGCCAAACTGGACATATTTCGAGACGGTGGTTTCGTCGAGGCAATACTCCATCCAGCGTGGAGTGAGGATGGCGAGGCCGAGGCCGTGTGTGATGTCGTAGAAGGCCGACAGTTCGTGTTCCATTGGATGGCAACTCCAGGCTTTGCGTTTACCGCCGTTCACGAAGCCGTTGATGGCCCATGAGGAGGCCCACATCAGGTTGGCGCGCGCCTCATAATTGTCGGGTTCTCGCATGGCGATGGGGGCGAAGCGGATGACGGTCTTCATCAAGCCCTCCATGAAGCAGTCAAGCATGTAGAGGTCCTGGTCCATGGTGAAATAGACCTCGAAGAGGTGCGAAAGGATGTCGGCTGAGCCACAAGCGGTCTGATAGGGGCTGACGCTGAAGGTGATGCTCGGGTCGAGGAAGGAGGCCTTGGGCAACATGTTGGGGTCCAGACGACCGATCTTGTCGTTGGTCTCGGGGTTGCTGATGACGGCAGCCGTGTCCATCTCTGAGCCTGTGGCAGCGAGTGTCAGGATGCTGACGATGGGCAGGGCGCGCTCGATGGGGGCACGCTTGCTGAGGTCGAGGAAGTCCCAGGGGTCGTGGTCGACACAGGCACCGGCGGCCATGATCTTGGTGGCATCGATGGTGGAGCCACCGCCCACAGCTAACAACACATCAATGTTGTGCTCTTTGCACATCTGCACGCCTTTGCGCACGGAGCCGATGCGTGGGTTAGGTTCGATGCCCGAGAGTTCGAACAGTTCGAGTCCGGCTTCTTTTATTTCTTTTACCACACGGTCATACAACCCCATCTTCTTGATGGAGCCGCCGCCGTAGGTCATCAGCACGCGTGTGCCATATTTTTTGAGTTCTGCGCCAAGGTGTTTCAGTTGGTCGCGTCCGAAGTAAATCCTTACGGGAATGTCATAAATGAAATCGTTGATCATTGTGTTTATATTTTGAGATGAATAATCATAGTTTATTTCAGCACCTTCAGAACCTGCTTCCGTGAGGCTGTTCCATCCGTCAGTTTCGTGATGTGGTCGACTAAGAACTCCAGCGACTCCTCGGGGGTGCGGTCGGTGTGGAGCGTGGTGAAGTCTTCGAACAGCGACTCGGGTGTGCAGAAATACGACACTTGCCAGCCGTTGTAAACCTGCTCGGGTCCACGATACACCCGCTCGATGGCTCCCGTGACGACGCGACATTGCTGCATCAGCTTGCCTATGGCTGCGTCGGCTTGGCCTTTCTTCACGCCAAGTAAGTTGCGTACCTCTTTGATGGTGATGCTGCCTTGCTTTTCGAGATAATCCATGATGCGCTCGCCGTTCTTGTCGGGCGTTGTCGTGGCGCGACGGACATTCATCAGTTCGCGGTAGAATGGAACCGTCGCGAAGGCGGCTTTTCCTCCACAGAGGAACTTTCCGTAGGCGATGCCGCCGTTTTGGAGGCAGTCGATCTTCCAGTCCCACGGCCCGAGCGAGTCCTCCTCGCCGTCAAACCAAAACCCAGGCTGTGTGAGTTCCTTGATGGAATAGCCCGGGATGGCGCTGGTGAAAAACGGCACAATGCCCAGCTCGCAAATGGCTCGCTCCATTGTTTCTGGACTGGATATTTGGTAGTTTAAGACCATGAGCAGAATTGTTTAGATGCGATTTTTTAGCTGTCAGCAGTCAGCTATCAGCTTTCAGCCTCGTTGCTACCAAGCTGATAGCTGATAGCTGTTCACGCCTTATTAAACTTCTCCTTGCCTTGCTTGCAGCGCGGGCATTTCCAGTCGTCGGGAAGGTCTTCGAAAGCCACGCCATCGTGCTCAGCGGGGTCATAGACATAACCGCAGATGGAGCAGATGTACTTACCAGAGGCCTCTTTTTTTGTGAAGTTCACTTCGGCAAGGACGGTCGGCACGGGGTGGTCGAGGTCTATCACGCGTTTGGTTTCCAAGTTTTCATAGCCTTGTGGCGAGTGGGTGGAGAGATAGACCGTGGGGTTGTTGCGCACGAACTCGCGCACACGATTCAAGGTCTCGCGGGCGGCTGACAGGTCGTCGTACACCACAGAAAGTTTGTTCTCATACAAAGCCTCGTCCACGTAGGTGATGTCGCCTTGGAACATATAGAACAAGCCTTCGTTCTCGGCAATCACGAGGCTGTTGCCGTTAGTGTGTCCTTTGGCCTTGATGAACCACACGCCGTCACAGATCTTCTGGCTGTCGGGAAAGTTGTGATATGCCCCGTCGGTAAAGCTCACTGGCACCAGGTTGGGTAAACCCTGCAACTCGGCAGCCTGCATTTCGTCGGCATTCACATAGATTTTCGCATTCGGGAACGAACGGAGCTCGCCACTATGGTCGGCATGCTTGTGCGTGAGCAGGATTTTGGTCACTTGTTCTGGCTTGTAGCCCAATGCGGCCAAAGCATCCATATAGTTGCAGATGTCCTTGCCGGTGAAAGCAAGTGAGTTCTCATCGGGGTTTTCCTCCGGTGTGCCAGCAGGAAGCCCCGTATCCACCAAAATCACCTCCGAGCCCATGTCAATCACATAGTTCTGCAAGCTGCCGCGATAGCGGATGTTGCGGTCGAACTTATCGGGGCCTTCTTCGCCGCCAAAGGCAAAGGGCTGGGTATAGAACCCCTCTTTTCTGAATTTTACTGCTTTGATGTCCATATTCGATTAAGTTTAGTTTCATTTTAGGTGACAAAGATACAAAAAACCGCAATTCGGGCTATGTCTCAATTGCAGATTATTGCGATGAAAAACAATTCAACTTTTTCATTTTTATCGGAAATTTCCCCGAATAACTAGGAAACAAATTTGTTATTGAAAATTATTGCGTATTTTTGCAAAAATTTTCAGTAGCAAATGAAGGAAGTACAGAGAACAGATTATATTCAATGGCTTGATCGGAAAAAAGGCAATGGGCTGGTAAAAATCATTACTGGTGTGCGTCGATGCGGCAAGTCGTATCTTTTGTTCACACTTTTCAAAAGGCATTTGGTTGAACAAGGAATAGGCGAAGATCATATCGTAGCCTTGGCTTTAGATGATTTTGCAAACAGACAATACCAAGATGCTGACACTTTGTACAACTATGTTAAGTCGAGAATCACGGACGATGACCAATATTATGTCTTGTTGGATGAGATTCAACTTGTGACCGGTTTTGAGGCCGTGTTGAATGGCTTTTTGCATATCCCCAATATTGATATTTATGTAACGGGTAGTAACTCCAAGTTTCTTTCATCGGATATTGTGACCGAGTTTCGCGGGCGCGGTGACGAGATTAGGGTTTATCCGTTCAGTTTTGCCGAAGTGCATGAGATTTTTGAAGGAGACAAACATCGAGCATGGTCTGCTTACTGCCGTTATGGAGGGATGCCCCTCGTATGGGCAGCCCAAACCAGCCAAGACAGAGAACAGTATCTAAAAAACCTATTTGAGCAAGTTTACATTTCGGACATCATCAATCGTCATGACTTGCGCGGAAAATCCGAAATTGGTTACATTGTCAATATTCTTGCCTCATCAGTCGGTTCTCTGACAAACCCATTGCGCTTGACCAATACATTCAAATCCGAATTGGGACTCAGCATTTCGCAAAACACTGTGAATTCGTACATCGAGTATCTTGTGGATTCGTTTCTAATCGGGAAAGTCAATCGATACGATGTCAAAGGACTGCGGTATATCTCTTCTCCTTTGAAATATTATTTTACCGATGTGGGCATGCGCAATGCAAGGCTGAATTTCCGCCAACAAGACGACTCTCATATCATGGAGAACATAATATACAATGAGTTGCTTCGCCGAAGATTCAGTGTCGATGTAGGTTGTGTTACAGTCAATGTAAAGGCAGAGAATGGAAAAATGGTGAGAAAACAGTTGGAGGTGGATTTTATTGCTAACAGCGGAGACAAACGATACTACATCCAGTCGGCATTCGATGTGCCTACTACAGAGAAGCGTGAACAAGAAGAACGCTCCCTTCTCAACATCAATGACTCTTTCAAGAAAATCATCGTTCAGCAGTCCATAGTCGAACCATGGCATAGTCAACAGGGGGTGCTTTACATTGGAATTGAGGATTTTCTACTAAATGCCGAAAGTATGGATTTGTAAAAGCCATTGCGCCGTCACCGAAATGACCATTACGCGGAGGTGATTTTGGGGATGGTGAGGTGAAAAAGGATTATTGTTTTGATGTTATCTTTTTCATACTTTTTTCCATTTTTTTCCGCAAAAACAGTCACCCCGAACCGCTCAATGCCAATTGTCTATAAGGTTTTGAACTTTTTTGTTCAACATTTTCCAAAGTTTGCCTATCTTTGCCCTCATCAACCCAAAAAGAACATACCAACACAGAAGATAACTGATTATATAACATATTGATATAAAGCGTTTTTGCTTTTCAAGTATTTCCGAAATCTGGACAATTTCGAATAGTACCACAGAAAGTAAAAACGTCCGCGGTGTAGCCGTGGACGTTCTGTTGGTACTATAGGCAGTCCAGAGCCTCGGAAATAGACAGAAGTCCGCGGCTCTTTTTAATGTGTTCTTCTCAAATGAATTGCGAAAATGCAATTTGAGGAGGTACACAATGGCCAAGAAACAAAACTTTTCTCATATAACCGCCCAAGAAGCACTTGAAACAATTGCCGACCAACTGAATGCCGACAGTCTTCCTTACGAGCTTCTGCGAATCTTTTGCGGATATGGCGATGCATCGCTCCAGCGTGTGCGTGATGGACGCGACAACAAGTCCCGTGACCCCAAAACCATCCTCATTAAGGACAAGTTTGTTTATTGCCCTTTTAGCAAAGGCACCGAACCTTTGGCAACCATCCAAGCACTCAGAAATATCGCTTCCATCACCCGTCACAATCCTCGTCTTTACATTACCTGCGACGGAACATCGCTTATTGCTTACGACCCAAAAGATGAGGATTTTTACGAGGGCGCATTAGAGACCCTTTGGCGCGATTTTGAGTTTTTCAAGCCCCTTGCAGGCATCGAGAAATTCCGCAACTATGAAGAGGCCGAGGCTGATGTCAAAACCGCTGAACTCATGGCAAAGCTTTACGACGACATTTGCCGCTACAACGACTTTCGCGACCCAGGGGTTTCCCATTGCATCAACGTCTTCATGTCACGACTTCTTTTTTGTTTTTTCGCCGAGGATACAGGCCTTTTCAAACAAGACCAGTTTACCAAAGCCATTGAAGACAACACCTCCATCGACGGCTCCGACCTCGCCGATTTTATTGACAGAATCTTTGTTATCCTTTCCACCAATGACAAGAATCTGCGCGATCAACAAACCAATAAAATCATCTCTGATTTCCCATATGTCAATGGTGGTTTGTTTAGTGAGCGTTATACCATTCCCCATCTTAGCCGTCGTGCTCGATTGCTGATGATTCAGTGCGGCAAATTCCAGTGGAGCGAAATCAACCCCGACATTTTCGGCTCAATGACACAAGCCATTGTATCACCCGAAGACCGTGCCGAGCTGGGCATCCACTACACTTCCGTGCCCAATATCATGAAGGTTATCCAACCTCTTTTCTTGGACGACCTCGCCGCCGAATACCTCCGCTGTCGCAACGATGCAAAAGCCCTCAACGCGTTACTGGTCAGAATGGGCAAGATAAAGTTTTTCGATCCCGCTTGCGGCTCGGGCAACTTCCTCATCATTTCCTACAAGCGAGTGCGTGAGTTGGAGATTGAGATTTGGAAGCGCCTATTTGAGCTTCAAGCAACGGCCATCCCGTTCACCAACATTCAACTCACCCAGTTTTATGGCATCGAGATTGACGAATATGCTTGCAATACTGCAACGCTCTCTCTATGGCTGGCAGAGCACCAGATGAACAACAAGTTCCGTGAGGAGTTGGGCACAGCCCCCAACCCGCTGCCCCTGCGTCCCAGCGGTCACATTGTCTGCGGAAACGCCTGTACTATCGATTGGAACACCGTTTGTCCGCACACAAAGGATGAAGAAGTGTATGTGATGGGGAATCCACCGTATGTTGGAAGTAGAAATCAAAATGATGTCCAGAAATCAGAAATGGACTTGGTCTTGAAGTACGTTCCATCATATCGCAGATTTGACTATATTGCAATCTGGTTCTACAAAGCGGCTCATTATATTGAAAGCAATAATGCCCGTTCAGCTTTTGTCAGCACTAACTCGTTGTGTCAAGGTGAACAGTTATTATTTTGGAATAGCATATTAACGAATGGCATCGAAATGGGCTTTGCATACAAGACCTTTAAGTGGTCAAATAATGCCAAAAACAATGCAGGAGTATCGGTCATTATTATTTGCCTCCAAAACGCTGGAAAGAATTCTCCCAAGCCTCGTATTTTCGATAATGGAACTTCTATCGTTGTTGACAAAATAGCACCAGATTTATCTGAAGGTGGTACTTATGTAACGGTTAATAAAGCTACAACTTCTTTATGTGGGTATCCTGAAATACGTCGAGGCAATATGCCAAATGACCAAGAGATTCTACGGCTTAGCCCTGACGAGAAAGAACAAATGATTAAGTTGTATCCATCATCGGAAAAGTTTATTCGTATTCAAGTGGGTGCTGAAGAATTCTTGAAATCCATTGAACGTTATTGTCTATGGATTTCAAATGACGATTATGATGAAGCGTATGCTATAGAGCCTATTCGAAAACGCATCGATGCAGTAAGAGAATATCGAATCAACAGTAAGGATAAGACACTTCATGAGCAGGCTAAACGCCCTCATCAGTTCAGAGAGTTCTTTGAATGCTCCGATAATAGCATCATCATTCCTATTGTTTCATCCGAACAACGCGAATATATCCCGATGGGATTCGCTAAAAAAGGAGTAATTTTGAATAATTCTGTTCAAGTAGTATACGATGGAAACATTCTTGTGTTTGGTCTCCTTATGTCAAAGATGCATAATATTTGGGTGCGACAGACAGCAGGGAGATTAGAGTCCCGATTCCGCTATTCGGCATTTTTATGTTACAATGCATTTCCCTTCCCTCGATTAAATGAACAGCAAAAACAGAATGTTATTGAACTTGCAAAAGAGATTCTTCTCATTCGTGCCGAGCATACCGAAATGACTTTAGGAGAAATGTATAACCCAGATTCTTTCCCGCAAGATTTATATATCGCCCACCATGCCCTTGACTTGGCTGTGGAACGTTGCTACCGCGAGAAGCCCTTTGAATCCGACGAGGAACGCTTGGAATTCCTCTTCAAGCAGTACGTAAAACTAACAACCAATCATTGACCTATGAAGAATTTAGTCCAGATACAATACGGCCAAACAGGGGCGTCGTCAACCACCGATGCTCTCGGAATGCGCGAAATGCAGCGCATTGTCTATCAAGCGCGCAACCGCCAATATCTGCTTGTTAAGGCTCCGCCAGCGTCCGGCAAAAGCCGAGCTTTGATGTTTGTCGCCCTCGATAAGCTAAAGCATCAGGGCATCAAGCGTGTCATTGTGGCCGTTCCCGAAAAGACCATCGCTCGTTCCTTCAACGATACGGAACTCAAACCATTCGGTTTCTTTGCAGACTGGAAAGTCAGCGATGGATACAATCTTTGCACTCCAGGTCTTAAGGAAAGTGGGCTGCGCCAAAAGTTCATCGACTTTCTCACAAGCAGCGCCACAGTCCTGGTCTGCACCCATTCCACGTTTCGCAATGCGCTGAAGGATTTGGACATCACGCTGCTGAATGACACGTTTATCGGCATCGATGAATTTCATCACACTTCAGCCGATGAAATGAACAACTTAGGCACAGCCATCCGCACCATTATGGCGGGCAGCAACGCTCATATCATGGCAATGACTGGTTCTTATTTCCGTGGCGATGCCATTCCTGTGATGCGCCCCGAAGACGAAGCCAAGTTCCAGCCAACCATCACCTACAACTATTACCAGCAACTCAATGGCTACAAGCACTTGAAGAGCTTGGGTATAGGATACCAATTCTACCAAGGCAAATACATTTCCGCCTTGCCTGAAACGCTTGATACTACCAAAAAGACACTCATCCATATTCCCACACCCCAATCGCGTTCTGCCTACACCCGCAAATATGACCAAGTGGCCGACATCATTTCCTGCATCGGCACCATTGTAGGCGAAGATGCAGAGCACTACATCAAAATGGTCAAAACGCCTGATGGCCGCATTCTCAAAGTAGGCGACCTTGTGGAAGACGAACCTCGTCAGCGCGATGCCTTGCAAGCTTATCTCAATAGAATGGATAGTGCCGATGCCCTTGATATTCTCATTGCTCTTGGCACTGCCAAAGAAGGTTTCGATTGGCAGTGGTGCGAGTGTTGCCTGACCATCGGCATCCGTGCATCCCTCACCGAAGTGGTTCAGATTATCGGACGTTGCACACGAGATTGTGAAGGCAAGACCCATGCCCAATTCACCAACCTCATCCCTTGTCCCACAGCCGCTGAAGACGATGTAAAGACCGCAGTCAACGATATGCTAAAGGCAATCACCGCTTCACTCTTGATGGAGCAGGTAATGCAGCCCGAATGGAATTTCCGAACGGCACCTGAAAAAGATGACGAGGATGACCGTGATGATGGTGACAAGACTATCCGAGTGAAAGGTCTCAAAAAGACTACTGACAGAGTGCAGTCCATCATCGAAAACGACCTCACCGAACTCAAAGCCACCCTCTATTCCAGCGACATCATCAAGCAAGCCCTTGCGGGAAGCCAAATTGGAGAAGTCATCACCCAGTCGCTCATTCCCAAGATTATTGAGGAACGCTATCCAGACCTAACCCCCGATGAGCAGGAACAACTGCGCCAACATGTGGTGCTGTCCACCACATTGCAAGGCGCAGAGGTTGTGACAAGGGATGATGGCAGCAAATTCCTGAAGGTTGCCAATCAATTCATTGACCTTGACAAACTCAGCATCAACCTCATTGATAGCATCAACCCCTTCCAACGTGCATACGAGATTCTTTCCAAGTCACTTACTCCAGAAGTCCTTCGCACCATTCAAGATACCATCGATGCCCAGCGTGAGGATATGACTAAGGAGGAGGCTGTCATTCTTTACAAGAAATACTTGCCCAAATACAGGGAAGAACACGGTGGGGCATTGCCCACCGTACACGACCCCGACCCAACAGCAAAGCGAATTGCTGTTGCTATCGCCTTCTTGCGTAAACTGAAACAGCAATCTTTATCATAGAAATAACCCATGAGAGACTGGGACGCAGAATTGCACGACATATTATCCGAACCATTTTTTGATGATGTAAAGCCCATCAAACGGCAATCTACATCATCAGACCGTCTCATAAACTCCTTCATTGAAGTGCTGGATTTCGTGGAGGCCGAAGGAAGGGAGCCGTCGGAAAATGCGGAAACACTCGAAGAGCTGAAGCTCTTCCGCACACTTCGTAGTATCCGTTCAGATGCGACCAAACGTCGAATTTGTCAGGGCGCTGACACAATCGGCCTTCTTTCCGAAGCCAACTTGCCCCAAGTCATAGAAGAGAGTTCTATCATTGAGTCCGTTCCTGTTGAATCCGTTGCCCCAGCGGAAGAAACGGAACTGCATGATGAGTTAGAGGATATTCTTAATGACCCCCTGTTCGATGATGTCACATCCGAAAGTAGTGGTTTGTTCGACGTTCCCGACTACATGCAAAAGAAGATGCAAGAACGGGCAGAAGCCGAGTCTATTGCAAAGCGTACTGAGTGTAAGGATTTTGCTGATTTTGAGGAAGGGTTTCAAGTCATCCACAAGAAACTGGATGATGGCCGATGCCGTCTTGTTCGCTTCAAGGAAGCTCACCTCGTTGAAGGCCGATACTTTGTTGTAGGCAACATGCTGTTGTATCTTGTGCACCTTAACAAACACGCCAAGCGTCGCGATTCCCGCGGACGTGCCGACGACCGAACCCGATGCATCTTTGAGAACGGCACCGAAAACAATGTCTATCAACAAACACTTGTCAAATCTCTCTACACAGAAGGTTATACAGTGGTTGACTATAGCGATGTCGAGCCTGATTATCTCGTTAAGCACTTCACGCCTGGCGAAAGCGATGTCGTCAGCGGATGGATATACATTCTCCGCTCACTTTCCACAGACCCTGAAATTGCTGGCATTAAAGACCTCTACAAGATAGGTTTTACTTGCCAGACCGTTGAGCAGCGCATAGCCAATGCCGAGAATGAATCCACCTATCTCTTTGCAAAAGTCCAGATAATAAAGACCTACCAAGTGGCCAACATCAAAGCCTCCACATTTGAGAATCTGATACACAAATTGTTCGATTCGGTACAGCTTCAAGTGAATGCAGGTATTGCCAAGCCTAAAGAGTGGTACATCGTACCATTCCCCATCATCGACCAAGCCATTCATTACATAATTGAGGGCAAACAAGTGGCATACGACCATAACATACAAGAACTAATCCTATTATAAAGACCATGACTGCAAACACCACCATACATCCAGATAGTCCTTTCCGTATTGGCACCTCGGGCAAATTCAAGTTGCTGATAAAAAAAACAGAGAAATACTTTGATTACTTTGGATATGAGTTGTTAGATGCAGAAGGAAAGGAGTATAAGGCAACTGCAAAGACCTTGTATTTAGAAGGTCAATTGCTTCGTTGCATGGTGAATTTTAAAGTGGAGAAAGCAAAACTGGTAGTTGAAAGTGTTGCAGTTTGTAGTAAGCAGGATTTGGCAACGCCAGTTCCTGTTGAGAAGAAACCAAAGGCCGAGCCTAAACCTAATTCTTCACCAAAACATAAAGCAGTATCTGAACCAAAGAAAAAAGAAAAAACAAAACCTACATCTCAGCCTAAAGGAAACGATATTGTTATTGAATTGGGTAATCCTCGAAAAAGGCGGTTGTCAGGGAATTATATTCTTTGTGTTAGAAGGGCTGAACAACATAACGTTGATTATTCTTATCAGTTAGAAGATGCGAACGGGAAAAAATACCCATTTCGATCAACACGTTTATTGAAAACCGGTTATGCTTATTTCTTTTATGTTGATGTCTCCGTGACGGCAGTAAGCGGTTTGAAAATTGAAGTAATAAAAGTAGTAAGCAGTTATAAGAAAAAAGCAACCAAAAGCGAAAAGCAAGAAAAACAAAAGCGAACTAAAAGAAAACGCCACTCAAGAAGAGGTGGAGCAACAGGAAAGGTTTTCTATAGGGAAGCTACCAATTATAGACAACAAAATTGGGAGCCCACCATATATAAAGGTGGTGGTCATATAATATACACTCGTATGTAACAATTAGAATTCAATTATTTATCAAAACTCATAATCATGAACGCACAAGGAAGAAAAGAGATTGTGAAGTACATCGCTTCGCTTGAAGAAATCAAAAGCAAACTCGAATCCATGAAGGATGAAGAGGAAGACAAATTCGACAACATGCCCGAAGGCTTGCAGGAAAGCGAACGCGGCGAAGCCATGCAGGAAGCCATCGAGCAACTGGAAACGGCTTGCGACAATCTGGATGAAGCAATCAGCGCGTTACAGGAAATCTAATCTATGGTTTGACAGAAACACGATATATCATGGGATTCATTGCAATCGTCATCTTGCTCACCTTGCTTGCCGATGGAGGCAAGTACTTTTTTGGTGATGGCAAAGGCGGACTCTTCAAATAAGAGGGTTCTTGTTGATTCTTTTAAAGTGTACAAGTTAGTGCGCTCCAAATCAATCATTGATGAAATCGATGATTACATCACCTATTTATTTGGGCTGAAATAGGGTGAAATAAAAATATGAGTTGGAGTTTTGGATGACAAGAGAATGAATGTCATTTTTATGTCAATATGTCAGATCGACAATAGCAAGTTCGAGAAAGGCCAATTGGCACAAATATTGACATTTACGATTTAAATTATTAACAAGAACAAACACCTAAAAACACATGGAAAGAATTAACAAATTGAAAGATATTCTTCAAAGGAAAACCAAATTGAATAATAGCCGATATCTCGAAGTAAATATCAATGAGATTTCAAATGAAATAGGGTGTAGTATGAAAGAAGTGTTGTATATGCTTAATGAACTATGTTTACAAAAAGACATCAAAGCGGTCAAACAAGTCGGTTTAGGTAACGATTATATGCTTACTGTTTTGGAAAAGTCTACTATATGGAGTGATTGGCATAAAAAAATAGAAGAAATGTAATAACCAATAATGTATTTGAATGTTTCCTATGACTAAAATCTTTACATCATACACTAATACTGTTCGCAGAATGCTAAAAGGATATAATACCGATTTGTATAACATATTTTGCGATCAGAACATCGAAGAAACCTGGGTTAACCATGATAATTGGAATGGGGGCATTGACTTCTATAATATTGTCATTAGGGTTCCTGTTGATTTTTTTGAAACCCTTCGTAAAAGAAATGCTGTTGAAGAAACTGAGAAGGTGTTAAAGGAATATTATGATGATGCGATGCGCGGCGAAGGAGAATCGATTCAAATTAGTAATGTAATACTGAAACCTACGGCTGAAGACATTTCTACTTTTGGGGATAATTTGGATGACTCTATGTGGAAACACGGACAATTCCGTTTATTCATAAGTCATCTTAGTTCAAATAAGCAATCCGCATCATATCTTAAGTCTTGCTTGTCTAATTACGGAATAGATTGTTTTGTCGCGCATGAAGATATTACTCCATCAAAGGAATGGGAGATAGAGATAGAAAAAGCATTGTTTACGATGGATGCTTTGTGTGCAATATTGACTCGCGATTTTATCAATAGCGAATGGTGTGACCAAGAGGTCGGAATCGCTTTAGGTCAAAAAAAATTGGTGATTTCTGTAAACAAAGGAGCGGTGCCCTATGGGTTTATTGGAAAATATCAAGCATTAAAAAGTGCAAGCACAGCAAATGGTATGGCTTTAGAAATCTGGAAAACCATATCTACAAACGACAGGACAAAAGCTGTTTATTGGAAAAAGTTAGTCTCTCTGGTTTTGGATGCATCGGATTCATCTGAAGCAATGCAATTTATAGAAATCCTTAAGAAATGTGAGAATGTTGATAAGTATTTCATAGAATACTTGCATGAGAACATAGGTTCAAATAAGGTTTTGAATTCTCAAGATGTGATAGAATCTGTAAATCTTGTTTTTCAGAAATACGGATTGATGCCTATAGTGCTTTCTTCTCACTTAACCATTCAAAATAATGAAGATGAGTTGCCATTTTAAAATTGCGCTTCAACAACATGTATATTCATGATGGTCAATGCATTTGGTGTGGAAGGAAAGCCCCAACAGCAACATTTAGTACGATTCCACATATTCTCCCCAAATCATTGGGTGGAACCGAAACATGTGTTGATGTTTGCGATGATTGTAACCATTATTTCGGGACTCCAGCGAAAGGACTTCCTTCTATTGATGTTGTATTAAGAGAGATTTTTGAATCTTACCGTCTCTTTGGTACAAATTATTATGAAGAACACAATCCACCAAAAAAGTTCACTTTCTTTCACTATAATCACGAAAAGAAAAGACTTAAATTGAAAGACCCGTTTAGGGAGGCCACTATCACATCTCAATTCAAAAGAGGACTATTCGAACTCTTTCTTCAAAAATATCATGCGGCAACATTTGATGGTAATGATCAAAGATGGGATTGGGTTCGGTCTTATGCTCGATATGGTACGGAAATAATTCCTATAGAGCCTCACGTTTACTATGCTTTCAACAATATTGTTTTTCACCCTAGTGATGAAAATATGAATATTGTTCCCATGTCGGATAAGTTAATTGAAGACGCTTTGAAATATGGCGTTTTTCATTTTTTTTTAATGGGTCAGAACTTCTATCTAGAGGTGTTGCCGCATTTATTTCAGCAATATGGCAAAGAGTATTTGCAAAACGAAGCAAAAACAATGCTTTTACATGCTAAAGGCGATGAGTGTATTTTCGAATTCACTAGAATAAGACAAATTGACCCATTTATGACAAGATTTAGAGAGTGAAAAACCTTTTACGTTTTAAACAATACCGCTCAGCTACCACTTCCTCCATCTCCACTTTCATCTTTCCCAATCCTTTTTCACCTTTAAATTGGGGTCGTTGTCGTAACCTGGTTTTAGGTTTTTGAACTAAAAATCGCCATTATTGGCACTTTTTAGTCGTAAGCAGTTGGTCGATTGAAAGTATTTATTACTTTTGCATTACCAATAATTGCCAATAATGGCATAATTTAGGAATGAGATGGTGGAAATTAAAAGAGACAGATATCTTCAACAGCTGATAGAAAGCCGTCAGAACGGCCTCGTCAAAGTGGTTACGGGAATCCGCAGGTGTGGCAAATCGTATCTCTTGGCTATCTGTTGGAATCATTCCTTGTAAACAAGGCCATTCGCTATGATATCAAAGGCAAAAAGTATATCAACACGCTTTCAAAGTATTATTTTTCTGACATAGGTTTGAGAAATGCCATTCTCAATATGCGCCAACAAGAGGAATCGCATATCATGGAGAATATCATCTACAACGAACTGATTACCCGGGGTTACAACGTGGATGTCGGGATGGTAGAGATAAAAAAGCAGGACAAGGATGGGAAATGGATTCGTGTCCAGCTTGAAGTCGATTTTATTGCCAACCTCGGAAGCAAAAAGTATTATGTGCAATCGGCTTTGTCAATCCCTGATAGAGAAAAGGAAATACAAGAATCCCGTTCGCTAACAAACATCAATGATTCATTCAAGAAGGTTATTGTTGTCAAAGAGCACATCATGCCGCGCAGAAACGAAGATGGGATACTCACTATTGGGCTGTTCGATTTTCTCCTCAAGGAGGATAGTTTAGACATGTAACGGACCTACCGACCCTCTCCTCAATACAACAGCAGTAAAACTCTCATTCAAGAAAGTTTGTCGATCACCTCCTGAAGGCCATTGAGGAAACGGGCGGCTTCGAAGCCGTCCATCTGGGCATGATGAAACTGGAACGAAATGGGCAAGGTCGTTTTGAACAGCCCTTGATGGTATTTGCCCCAAGCCAAGAAGGGATTGGTGAATAGCTCGGAATAGACACTCACCACACCGTCAATCTCGCATTCCGCCAAGGCCGAGGTGTCGATAGCCATATATTCATCGCCATGAAGGTGGTCTTCGTTTGTTTCGTGAACCTGGCGCGTCAGGCGCAAATAATCTTCATTGAACTGGCGAAGATCCGCTGAAAACGGGATATCACAAAGGTGGGCGTCACCGTTCATGGTCTTCACAACAGTCATCACTGCCAGACGGTCGTACAGCCATAAGTGCTCTCCGACAGGTAGTGTATAGAATTCCTGGATGCCGCTGGCCGCTTGACCGATACACCAGCACATCAGCATGTTCGTCTTCATCCCACTTCGTTTGGTAACCCTGATCAGTCTGCCGACATTAAAGGTTTTGACTATCGTCACTTTCGGCATGCCAGCCGTTTTCCACAGCTCAAACGCCCGTCCGCGCGGTGACTCTTTAGGGTCAATCTCTTTCTTCATTGCTGTTGTTTTGCCGCAAAACTACAAAAAAATCCGCAACCCAAGGCTTCGCCCAGATTGCGGATTTTTCGTTGAACCTTGTCCGATTATTTCAATGTGTCATACTGTTCGTCGGTGACAGGCTCCAGCCACTCGTTGCTGTTGCCAGGTTGGGCATTAGCATGGTAGGTGAGGTGCTGCATCCAGCTGTCTTTGGCGGCGCCGTGCCAGTGCTTCACACCCTCGGGAACGGCGATGACGGTGCCAGGGACCAACGGAACGGCTTCCCTACCCCACTCCTGATACCAACCGCGACCGCTCACGCAGATCAACATCTGAACTGCACCGTGGTGAACGTGCCAGTTGTTGCGACAGCCAGGCTCGAAGCTGACGTTGCAGAGCCCGCTTGCTGGGTCGAGGACGGCGAGATAGCTGTTGCCAATGAAATATTGGGCGTATGCTGTGTTGGGTTGTCCAGTGGGCCAGGGCGACTGGGCACACACCACATCATTCTTGCCGTCAACAGCAACTGCGATGGCTGCCTCACAACGCAAAGCCTCGGCTTGCAATCCTGTAGCTTTCAAAGCCACAGGAATACTACGCAACTGCTCCTCTGTGACACCCATGTTCAAGGCACCACGCACATGGGCCTGCAACTGTGGCATAACATTCTCCAAGCCGCTCAACGCACTCACGGTGATGAGCTCGCGGTCGGCGTGAGTGAGGTTGTCGCGGGCGAAGATGTCGCCGAAGAGATGGGCTTTCAGATAGTAGTCCTCGGCAGGGCAGAAGTCATAGTTGAAAGGGCGACCGCTGAGTTGGGTCTGCACCTCGGTGCCTTGTTTCAAGGCATCGTAGCTAGCAGGCAGAGGAGAGGCGTCCATACCTTCTTCAGTGGTTTTGCCTTCGGTTTTGCGTTGCTCCAATACTTTTTGCAAAGTGCCAAGGGCATTCAAAGAACGTGGGAATCCCGTGTAGGCATAGAGTTGCGATAGGGCTTCCTTGATTTGGCTGACCGTCAAGCCGGCATCCAAGCCGCCGTTGATGGCCTCGGCCAAGGCGGTATAGTCGGCTTTGGCCTCGTTGCAGGCGATGGTCGACATGAAGGCCACCTGCTCGGTAGTAAAAGTGAGTGTGTTCATTTCTTTTGCGTTTTCTTTAGTGGATTGCGTTCCACAGGCGGCCATTGTCAATGCGATGGCGAATATCATTATTGTCTTCTTTTTCATCATAATTTGTTGGTTATTTTGTGATGACTTGTTTTTTTCCGTTGACAATGTAAATCCCTACCGGCAAAGACTCAAGACTTGTAGCGTTGTTCAGCACCTTTTTGCCGTCGATGCTGAAGACGTTGTAGCGCAGACTCTCGGGAGCGGGATGCTGTGAATCAAACTCCTGAAGACCCGTGGTGTTGATGTCGATGAGGTTATAGGCTTGTGTGCCTAAGCCGATTTCCTCGGCATATTCCACTGTGTGGGTACCGTGGCGTTGTGTGATCCGATTTTGGAGCGGAACGGCATTGTCGCCGGGAGTGGACTCATAGTTGAAAATCAGGTCGAGGCAGGCCTTGTCCAAAGCCACAGGGTCGGTGGAGGCAAGGATTCCGATGTCGTTCATCTGCGGGGCGGCAGGATGCCCGTCACAGTCACAGTCCACTGAGAGGTTGTTCATCACGTTGATGTAAACGATGTCTTTGCCTTCCTGCTTGAAATAGTTGTGGACAGCTTGCGCGGCAGCGGCCATCGATTCGAGAAACGAGTCTTGGTTGTTGTTACCCCAAGGGTTTGTGGTGCTTGTTCCTGCCGAGTGGATATAGCATTTTCCGCTCTTTGAAGCCACGCCGATGCTCTGGTTTTTCAGCACGCCACCAAATCCGCCCATGGCGTGACCCTTGAAGTGGGCCAGGTTGATCATGAAGTCGTAGTTGGTTAAATGCGAGCCAACGATGTCGTGTTGTAGCCATTTTGTGTCGGTGACAGGAATGTTGGTTTCGCCTTCCGCGTCCATGATGTCAACATTGGCGATTTCGTTGAAACCACGTTCGGCGATGGCTTGCAGGTGTGATGCCGTCGTGCTGCGATTGCCGCCGTAGGCTGTGTTGCACTCCACTATGGTGGCATTGGTCAGGTTGACCAAATCAACGATGAACTCGGGACGGAGATAGTTGCTTTGCGCCGATTCTCCCGTGGAGATTTTCAAGGCGACATTGCCTGTGGCATTAACGCCCAAGGCCTGATAGATTTTCACCAGCGATTCGGGCGTGATTTCATTGGTGAAATAGACATTGCTCTGTGCCGATGCCGAGAGGCCCAGGGCAACCATTGCGATCATGACGAGTGTTTTTTTCATAGATCCAATGTTTTGATTTTTGCTGCAAATATACAAAGTTAGCGTTAGAAACCGATTTCTTTTAGCCACTTGTCGATTTGTCCGAACTTCTTGTCCATGCCGACACCGTTCATCTCTTTGGTGACGACACAGATGCCGTCGCGGTGGTCGCTCTTGGGCGTGGCCTTGACGATGTCTTTGAGGGTCTCATATTCGGCGGTGTAGGCTGTGCAGAACGGGATGACGGTCTTGCCGCTGAAGTCGTATTGTTCCAGGAAGGTGAAGACGGGCATCGGGGCAGTGTACCACCAGCAGGGGACGCAGACAAGCACCACGTCATATTGTGCCATGTCGCTCACAGTGCCTTTGATGGCGGGATGTGTGTTGGCATCTTTCTCGGCCTTGGCTTCGTTGGCGCACTCGTCGTAGTCGGTGGGGTAGTCGGCCTCACGGACGATTTCAAACTGGTCGGCGTTGAGTTTCTGCGCGATGTAGTCGGCAGCCGCCTTGGTGTTGCCGCTCCACGAGAAGTAGGCCACCAGCACTTTCTTGTTGTTCAAACTGTTCATGTTTTCTCCTTTCTTTTGTGCGCAGGCCGTGGTGCCGAAAAGGCTCATGATGGCCAATGTCGCGATGATAAGTGTTCTTTTCATTGTTTGTCAAGTTTATCTGTGTAGAATTTCTGGATTTTTTCGGTAATCTGCTCAACATACTCCTTGACGAAGTAGGTGCGGATATGGGTGGCGCCGGGGACGATGAAGAGTTCCTTGTCGGCGGTGCGGTTTGCCTTTGCGAAAGCCTCTTCCGACATATAGCGGCTGTCGGCTATCTCGCCCGCGATGATGAGCAGGGGCTGGTCGATGAGGTCGGCGTGGTCGGTGGCATCCAGGCCATCATGTCCATCAACGAACTCTTAAGATAAGTGCCTGGTGCATTAGGGGTTTTGTGGGTCACGCCGTAGTAGAAATAGCCGTCGCGGTAGAGGTCGACTTTTATTTTTCGGGCTTCTTTTGGAGTCCAATTCATAAAACCGGCAAGCTCCGGTTCACCACCTGCCACCTCTTTCTGGCGGGCCAGTGACGCCTCTTTTTGCCGCTCCATAATATCGCTCGTTTGTGTGCGCATATAGCCGTTTCGCCTGACATCGCCGGTATTGAAAAGGCTCAACGTTCCAACTGCCTTGATACGCTTGTCGGTTTGGGCAGCCGCGAAAGTGTAGCCGCCACCGCCACAGATGCCGAAGGCCCCGATACGGTCGGGGTCAACACCTGGGTACTGCTGGATATAGTCAATAGCGCCCATAATGTCGCCTATGCGGTTGGCTGGCTTGTCGGTACGGCGCGGCATACCGCCGCTCTCGCCCTGATATCGGGCATCGAAGGCGATGGTGATGAATCCTGCCTCGGCGAGTTTCTGCGCATAAAGGCCCGCCACCTGGTCTTTGCTGCCCCCGTTGGGGTGGGCGACGATGATAGCCGCATAACTGCCTTGGGCATCGTAGCCAGCAGGGGTATAGACATTGGCCACCACTTCAATGCCGTCGATTTTGTAGTTGACGCGTTGGATGTTCACCTTGCCCGGCAGGTTTTCATTGATGGCATCCTCATAAACGAGACCCATCGTGTTGGGGGTCAAAGTAGGGCCTTCATCGCCGTAGGTTTGAGCTTGTGCTGTCATAAGTGATAGGAATAGGAACAATAGCAAACTAGTCTTTTTCATCTCCAAAGATTCTTTTCGAAGAAAGGCACAATGTGTTCCATGGCTTGCGACACGTAGGGTTCGAGGTCGTAGAGGTCGAAGTGGGAGGCTTCGGGGAGCACCACCATCTGCTTGTTAGTGTGCGGTACAGCCTCGAAAATCTCGGTCGACGAGGGGCGGCTCCATGCTTTCTCGGCGCTGATGACCAGATAGGGCTTCTGCATACCTTTCATAATCTCGGTAACGTTGTACTTGATGAGTTCCAACTGCGACCAGGCCACTACCTGGTTGCTCCACCCTTTGCGGTTGCCACGCGCGGAGTAATAGTAGGCTGCGCCCTCTTCGAAGGCACGCGGCATGAAGTTGAGATGCATCAACTCGCCCTCGCCTTTGTCGTAGGCTTCCTTGGCTTTCACCACCTCGTCCTCCGGCTTGAAGAAGCCCATCATCGGCGATGTGGCGATGTTGGAAATGGCTGGCACAATGGCAGTGACCGCCTTCAGGCGAGGCTCTTTCACTCCGGCGACCGACATGTAGGAGCCGCTTCCGCAGATGCCCAAGCCACCGATATGGTCAGCGTCCACGTAAGGAAGGCTGCTGAGATAATCCACTGCCGCTTCGATGTCGCTCTCTTTCACATCCGGCAGTTCCTGAAAGCGGGGCATTCCTTCGCTCTCTCCAAAGTAGGAGCCGTCGAAAACGAGGGTGACGTAGCCAGCCTCGGTGAGGCGTGTCGCATAAACCGACTGAGCCTGCTCCTTGATGGAGAGCATAGGACCTGTGATAACCACGGCAGGGTATTTTTTGCCAAGGTCGAATTCGGCAGGAAGACGCAGGATGCCTGCGAGATTCAGATTCAGTTCCTTGTTGAGGAACACCATTTTTTGTTCTGTCATAGTATTGCTTGTTTGATTGGATTCAATTTCTTTTTCTGTGTTTTGTGTGCACGCCGTCAGCAGTACAAATGCCAAGGCGGCAAGGGTGATTGTTCTTCTCATGGTCATCTTTTTTATCCATAATTTTCGATTAGATACTTCACAAAGTTCATATCGTTGAAGTTGACGGTTCCGGTGTCGTGCTGGTTCATCGTGGCGATTTGGGCCATGTCATCGTTGGTGAGGGTGAAGTCGAAGATGTCGAGGTTTTGCTGCATACGCTCCTTGTGGGTGGATTTCGGGATGGCCACGATGCCGCGTTGCGTGAGCCAGCGGAGAGCCACCTGCGAGGCGGTCTTGCCGTACTTGGCACCAATGCCGGCCAGCAGGTCATTCTTGATGATGCCGTCTACGCCTTCTCCGCCGAGTGGTCCCCATGCCATCATCTTGGTGTCGAACTCGTTGAGCGTAGGCTCGATTTCGCGTTGCTGGATCATCGCGTTGCACTGCAGCTGGTTCACCATCGGCTTCATATCCACATAGTGGGCGAAGTCGAAGAAACGGGCTTGTTGGAAGTTGCTCACGCCGATGGCGCGCACTTTGCCGTCGCGGTAGGCGTCCTCCATTGCACGCCAGGTGCCGAACACGTCGCCGTATGCCTGGTGGATGAGTAGCAAGTCGATGTAGTCCGTTTTCAGCTTGCGCAGGCTCTCGTCGATGCTGCGGGCGGCCTTCTCTTCGCCGTTGTTGCTGATCCATACCTTGGTGACGAGGAACAGGTCCTCGCGCTTGATGCCCGACTTGGCGACGGCCTCGCCCACGCCTTCCTCGTTGAAATAGGCTTGTGCGGTATCAATTAAGCGATAGCCTACACTCAATGCATCGCTCACGCAACGCTCCGCCTCTTGTGGAGGCACTTGGAACACGCCGTAGCCCAAAATCGGCATCTCAACGCCGTTGTATAGTCTGATGTTTTGCATAGTTTTGATGTTTTATGATTTCTAACTGTTTGACAATGCAAAACTACAACCATCATTCATCATGGTTGTTATGGATTTTTCGGGAAAAATTTCAAATTTTGCGGTTTTGCTTCGTTACTGCTTGGCCTCTACTTCAGTAGTCAAACTACGTACCCCTCCACAACGAAGGTTTGGTGTATTGATTCGTATATCGCAATCCACCACGAAAATGTTTCCTTCTTTTGAGCGTATCACATTCTCGTCGTGCAGGTCGCTCAAATAGATTTCAGGAGTGGCGAAAGTCCAATTTCTCGGATTGATGAGCTTGAATCCAATGCGTTCAGCAAACAAGGCGATTTCTTCATCCGACATGTGTGTCCCTTCAATGAATGGCTGCTCTGCTACAATCTTGAAATCACCGTCTGCCGTGCGTCCAAACCCCAACACTTTTAGTGCGGTTTCTGGGAAATAAGTGTTATGCAGCGAGATACGGTCAAGTGCCAGAATGGGTTGGATAAAATAGTCAAGCCCAATGGCTTTTACCAATGTGGCACCATGGTCGTAAACTATAGCTTCTCCGCCTTCTGCAATTTGCTCACCTAACATGCGCGGCAGGGCATCTTCGACACGTTCTGTCCAGCAACCGACTTTCTTTGCCCATTGCTCTATGCATTCAGCCTGCTTCGCTCCGCGTTGGACTTCTCTTTTGAAGTCGCCGACATCTGGTGCAGCATTTCTATCTGCCGCAGTTTCTGCTCCCGCGAGTAGGGATGCAATGACATGCGTAGTACCTCCCATTGAGCAGCCATACTGTTCTGCCGATGAAAATCGCTTATATACAAGCCGTTGTGTGATGAATTGTTCTGCATACGACTCCAGTTTTGAAAGACCGTTGGCAGTGAAGCCCTCGTCGATAATCGAATGGATGCTATGCCAAAAGTCTTGGTTGTTCATTTTTGATATGTTTGAATCATTATCCAATGATGCGCAAAAATACAACTTTTTTCAAATCGTCGCCATCGGTTTGTTCACTCCCTAAATGAACTCGGCGAAGCCCCGAGATTGTTTTGGACGTAGCGCGAGAAGTGGCTGAGGGAGGCGAAGTTGAAGCGGTCGGCGATGTCGGTGAGTGTGAGGCTACGGTCTTTGAGCAGGTGCGAAAGTTCCATAGCGGCATAGCGGTTGATCCAGTAGTTGGCCGACTGGCCGCTGACGCGCTTACAGATTTCTGAGAGGTATTTGGGCGTGACGCACAACTCGCTGGCGTACCATGCCACATCGCGGTGCTCGCGGTAATCGCTGCGCTCCAGCATCGCCACGAAGCGGTCCATCACCGAGGCAGTCTGCGCCGACAGATCCGCCTCGCCGTAGATGCGCGAGTGGAACTCGAAGAAGTCGATAAAGAGCATCTGAAGCACGGCAATCATCTCGTCGCCGTGAAAATACTGGTGCGGATGCCTCATGCGACGGAACACCTCATCGAAGTCGCGTTCGCATAGCTGTTGCTCCTCCTCGTTGAGATGCATGATGGGGTCGATGTAGAGCGACATGCCGCCACGTGTGCCGTAGTTGGAATGTGTGGCGCAGACGTTGATGAAGTCAAAATCCACATAGACGACATTCACACGAAAGTCCACTGATGGCTTCATTCGTGTCACCTGCCGATTGGCTACCACAATCATGCAGTCGCCCTTCCGGAAGTGCAGCTGGCTACCGCCATACCACACCTCGCACTCGCCCGCCGAGCAGTAGGCATGGGTGATATAGCTTTCCATACCCGCCTCCGCGATGCGATTGAGACTATTGTCGATGATGATATTTCGTTCGTTGAGTTCCACGATGCAAAGTTATAAAAAATCCGCAATCCAAGACTGTGGCTGGATTGCGGATTTGTTCAATAAGACCAATGCTTAATCTACATCGGCACGGGCCATGGCATCCTTATAGTATTTCTGGTTGACAAACACGTCTTCCTTGTAAGGATTGATGTGACGTTTCTTGGAAACCGAGATGATGTAGCCAAGAGCAACGATGTTCACAATCAGTGCGAGTGCGCTGATCACCATCATCATGGTAGGATTGGCCGCCACGACGGAAGGATCTACTGTAGTGCCCACAACACCGTCAACGGCAGCTTGTCCACCCGCAGCGTACAACTTCTCAATGGTGGTGACACCTTCAGGATAGAGAACGGGAAGCGTAGCCCAGCTGAACCACTGACGACCGTCTTTGAAGGTCTCCTGGAAGAGCGGGAACACCTGTGCGAACATGCACCAGATGGCCAAGGTATTGGCGCGGTTCTGGATCCAACCACCACGGTTCCACAGCAAAGCGGCCACCGTAGGAGCCAGCAGCAGAGCAACGCCACAGTACCAGCTGTGCGTCGGCAGGCAGTTGTAGGTGTAGGCAAAGTTCCAGATGTCGTAGATCACAATATACACCCAGGTCATGTCGGCCCAGATCATGTCTTTCTTGTCCTTGGAGGCGTACACATTCCACCAAGCAGTCATACAAAAGATGTTGAACAAACCGGCAACACCATTAAAGACATTGTGCCAGCCACCGTATTGCCAAACGCCTTCGGAGGTAAGCCACCACTTGTTCCATCCCATCACAGCGCTCTCGAAGTCGGAGACGCATGCAATCAAGATGTTGATGGCCACGATGATGAACGGGAACGGCTTGAACCAATGCTTGGCACCGATACCCCATTTGTACTTGATCATCATAAAGCCGATACATCCGGCTGTGGCTGCATAAAGCTTGGCGTAGTGGAACCATCCCTGCATGTAGACATGGGTCTGGTTTTCCAACGCCCACTGTGCACCGCTGCGGACGCCAAGCCAGATGGCGAGGAAGTAGGCTGTCAAAGCAACGGGAACAACCAAAAATGTAAAGATGCCGCCGAATTTGGTGCGACGGGCGAACTCGTTAAGTAAGATAAGGCCTGCGAGGACAACGAGCATCATTCCCCACTGAGGCAGCGCATTAGCGCCATAAACTTGGAAAAACATGATTGTTGATTGTTTATTTGTTTAATTGTTTAATTGTTGAGTTGACTCGAGACACGGGACTTCGGGACGCGAGACTTTAAAATGGCATAAACCGCCCATACTGCTGTGATTACTATCGACATAGGGACGCCTACGGTAAGCATCTCGCGAAGCATGACGGCACCGCCTCCCGCATTCTCAAGTGCGGTGAAGAACGGGAAACGCCAAGTGAGTTCGCCGTTGATGATATGGTCCACGACCAACATCACCGAACCACCCCAAAGCATCTTCTCCAAAGCTGGCAGATGACGCGCAAAGGCAGAATGATCGCTTCGGTTGTTTTTTTCATTGGATTTGCGAATGGCACTCGTGACCACCGCTTGTGCTAAAGGTACTACAAAACAAGACATATACTTGATTATTTGAATTTTAAAATTTGAATTTTGAATTACACAACTATGCTGTTGATTTCCACTTCATTGCCTCGAAGTAGCCAGGTGTTGTTGCTGTTGCAATGCGGACAAGTCTTGCCGAACTTAACGGTCTCGTATTCTTTCTTGCAGTTGTCACAATAAGTCACCGCTGGGATGGTGTTAATCTTCAACTCACATCCTTTTAGCATCTCTTCCTTGTCAGCCGCCCAACGCCAACAGTCGGTGAGTAGATGGGGCACCACGGTCGACACCTCGCCGATGTCCATCACCACGCTGGAGACATGATCCACATGATTCTCCTCCGCCACTGCTTTGACGTCCTTGATAATATAAAATACGACTCCGAGTTCGTGCACGGTTGATAATTGAAAATTGAGAATTGATAATTGATAATTATTTCTTGCCGAAGATGATTTTTCCGGTGCGTTTGAGCATATAAGGCAGGATGCCACCGAACTTGTCCTCTGAGGTGCGCATGATGCTGGCATCGGGATTGTCGCGGAAGAGGTGGATGGCGTCGAAGCCGCACTTGGTGGTACAGATGCCGCAGCCGATGCAGCGGTTCTCATCGACCACCGATGCGCCGCACGAGAGGCAGCGGGCTGTCTCTTTCCGTACTTGCTCTTCGGTGAGGGTGACCATATATTCGCTGAAAGGATTCTCGTTGGCTTTATGGCCTTCCACTTGACGCGAACTGTTGTCGTATGATTCCACGAGGATGTCGTCCTTGTTCAGTTCAATGAAGTCGCGGCGGTTGCGACCGATGGTCATGTGTCCGTGTTGCACAAAGCGGTGCAGACTCTCTGCGGCCTCCTTGCCAGCGGCAATGGCATCGATAGCGAACTTGGGACCCGTGAAGACGTCGCCGCCCACGAAGATGTCTTCCTCTGCAGTCTGATAGGTCAGCTTGTCGGCAACGGGATACACACCTCTGAAGAACTCTACCTTGGTGTCCTTGAGCAGGTCTTTCAGAATGACGGTCTGTCCAATGGCGAAGATAACCATGTCAGCATCCAATGTAATCAGTTCATTCTCGTCGTATTGTGGATTGAAACGGTGTTCGGCGTCATAGACCGAGGTGCATTTCTTGAAGACAATGCCACTGACTTTGCCATCGCCAAGCACTTCCTTCGGTCCCCAACCTGGGTTGATGACCACGCCGTCTTCGCGAGCTTCTTTGCGCTCTTCAAGCGATGCCGGCATGATGTCTTCGGTCTCCAATGACAGCATTGTTACCGATGTCGCACCACTGCGTTTGGCCACACGGGCAGCATCGATGGCCACATTGCCGCCGCCAACGACTACTATGTTGCCCGAGACCTTCACCTTGCCGCAGTTGGCGTCGTGCAGGAAGTCGATGGCAGTGATGGTACCGGGAAGTGTTTCACCCGAAATGCCGGGCAGTTTTCCTCCTTGGCAGCCGATAGCAATATAGAAGCCCTTGTAGCCTTGTTCGCGGAGTTGTTCTATGGTGATGTCCTTGCCGACCTCCACGCTCGTACGAATCTCCACGCCAATCTCGCGCATGATGTCGATTTCAGCCTTGATGACGTCTTTGTCCAGTTTGTAGGAAGGAATGCCATAGCGTAACATGCCGCCAGGCTCCTCGCTCTTCTCAAACACAGTGGGCTTGTAGCCCATAGTGGCAAGATAATAGGCGCAGCTCAATCCTGCGGGACCGCCGCCGATGATGGCAATCTTCTCCTCCCATTGTTCCTGAACGTTCGAGCAGATATTCACCTCTGGCACAAAGCGTGTCTCGGCGTTGAGGTCTTGCTCGGCGATGAATTTCTTCACGGCATCGATGGCGATGGGCTGGTCAATGGTGCCACGGGTACAAGCGTCCTCGCAACGGCGGTTGCACACGCGACCGCAGACTGCCGGGAATGGGTTCTCGCGTTTGATGAGCTCCAAAGCCTCGGTATATTTGCCTTCAGCGGCTTTCTTGAGATATCCTTGTACGGCGATGTGGGCAGGACAAGCGGTCTTGCACGGTGCTGTACCCGTTGGGTAGCAGTTGATTCGGTTCTTGTCGCGGTAGTCTTCCGTCCACTTTTGCGGACCCCATTTCTTGGCATCGGGAAGTTCCTGTTTGGGATAGGTCTGCTCGCCATGTTTGGTGCAGAGCTTCTGTCCCAAACGGACAGCACCTGCAGGGCAGTATTCCACGCAGCGACCACAAGCCACACAATTCTTTGGGTCAACATGAGCCACATATGCACTACGCGACATGTTCGGGGTGTTGAAAAGCTGTGATGTACGCAAAGCATTGCATATCTTTACGTTACAATTACAGATGGCGAAAATCTTTCCTTCACCGTCAATGTTAGTGACTTGATGCACGAAGCCGTGGTCTTCGGCCTTCTTCAGAATGGCAATCGCCTCGTCGTAGGTGATAAAGTGGCCTCGATTGGTCTCCACCAAATACTCGGCCATGTCGCCTACGCCGATGCACCAGTCGCGGTAGTCGTCGGCACAGCCTTCATCGAGTTTTTTGCGTCCGTAGCGACAGCTGCAGATACCTACTGCCAGGTGGCCTTCATAACGCTTGAGCCAATAGGAGATATGCTCGATGTCGGCTGTCTCGTTCTCCATCGAGATGGCTTTTTCGACGGGGATCACATGCATTCCGATACCGCTACCGCCCATAGGTACCATTGGGGTAACCTTTTCCAGAGGCAAGAAGGTCATGCGTTCGAAAAACATGGCCAGTTCGGGGTGTTTGTCCATCAGATCCACGTTCATGTTGGTATATTCTGCTGAACCTGGGACAAACATCGGCACCCAGTAGATGCGGGCGTCGCGTTCAAACGAAGTGCCGGCCACCGGTCCTTCCTTGGTGTATTTGTCGCCGTAGTCGTACTCCAACATGCCGAGATAGGCCAGCTTGTCCAGAAGTTCATCAAATGACTTGTCGTCGGGGGTATAGTGTTTCTTGGCATTCAACTCATGCAATTCGGCATAGCTGTGATGCTCTCTCACTTTGAAGAAGTTGCCAGGAAGCATGTCCAAGAGCAAATCCAACGAGGCCTCGCGGGTAGCAGCATCCATCTCGTCCTCGAAGATGCAGGCAAGCCCCCAATACTCTGGGGCATCGGTGTCCATCTTGATTTTTCCTGGGATACGGTCCGTGACGTGACGGACGAATTTCAACAGTTTCGGGTTCGGGTTTTTGTCGCCTTTGTGTTTGGGGACAAACTTGGTTGACATTTCGGGCATAATATAATTAGTTTGGAGTTATCGGTTTGCAGTTGTTCAGTTGTCGCTTCGCGTCATTGCGAGGAACGAAGCAATCCAGTAAGACAATTATCAGTTAGTTTTCCAGGCGTTGACTTCGGTGAGGAGCCATTGGACGAAGGCCTCCACGCCTTCACCGGTTTTTGCGCAAATGGGGATAACTTGTGCTTTGGGGTTACGTTGGTGGATGTAAGATTTGCAGCGTTCAAGGTCGAAGTCAAAATAGGGCATGACATCGATCTTATTGATAAGCACCAAATCGCAAACCGAGAACATCAGCGGATACTTCAGCGGCTTGTCGTCGCCCTCAGGTACAGAGAGGATCATGGCGTTGCGCACAGCACCTGTGTCGAACTCAGCGGGACAGACCAGGTTGCCTACATTCTCAAGAACGACCAAGTCGGCATCTTCCAATGCCACATTGTCCAAGCCCTGTCGGGTCATCTCCGCGTCAAGGTGGCACATCCCTCCCGTATGCAGCTGGATGGACGGAATTCCTGTCGCTTCCTTGATCTTGATAGCATCCACATCGCTATCGATATCTGCCTCCATCACGGCTACACGAATCTTATCCTTGAGACGGTTGATGGTCTGGATGAGAGTGGTGGTCTTCCCACTTCCTGGCGATGACATCAGGTTAAGAAGATACACACCTTTGGTTTTCAGTTCTTTGCGCAAATTATCCGCATCTTTGTCGTTTTCGGCAAAGACGCTTTTCTTGATTTCAATAACTTTGACTTTCTCCATAGGCTGCAAAGATAGGGGTTTTTTGGACTGTTACGACACTCAATGATAGATTTTCTTGGCAATTCATGGGTGCAAACGCACAAAAAATCCGCAATCCACGCCTTTCGCCTAGATTGCGGATTTCATTGTTTCATTCCATCTCTTATTTGATCATTCTAATCACCTTGGCAGGGACACCGCCCACGATGGTATTGTCAGGCACATCCTTTCCCACCACGGCTCCGGCGGCCACGATGGCGTTCTCTCCGATGGTGACTCCCGCCAATATCGTGGCGTTGGCACCAATCCAGGCGTTTTTCTTGATGACGATGGGCTTGGTGAGCAAGGAATGTCTTGTCCCTGGGTCTTCGGGATGGTATTCTGTGGCCAAAACCACATGAGGCGCAATGAAGACGCTCTCTTCAATCGTGATGCCACCAAGTGCCAGGAAGGTGCAGCCGAAGTTGACGAAACTGCCCTTGCCGAAGGTGGTCTTCTTGCCATAGTTGATGTTGAACGGTGGAAACACCCGCACGGTGTCATCAATCACGGAGCCTGTTATTTGTCGCAGGAACGCGCGCACCTCGGCCTCAGTGTGGTAGCCGGTGTTCATCTCGGCAACCAGTTTCATGCAACGCTGCACATCGGCATAAAGCTCATCGCTGCCGACATATGTTTTCCCTGTAGGTTGTTCGTTCATTTTGTATTATTTCAGGTTTTCAGTGAAATACTCCGCCAACTTATCCCACGGAATGTAATTGCCCTCGCCACCGTCGTAAAGGTCGCAGTGGGTGGCACCGGGGATGATGAGCAGTTGCTTGTTTTCAGGGTTGGGATTGGGTTTGCCAATGAAGTTGTAGCCTTCTGCCTTGCCTTCCACCATGTATTTGTAAGCGGCCTCACCGAAGTAGCGGCTGTGGGCTTCCGAGCCATGCATCACGAGGACGGCAGAGCGGATTTCGTTGATGTAGTAGAGGAAACGGCTGTTGGCGTAAGCCTGCGTGCCGATGACGCGCCATCCGTCGTTCGAGTTGCCAGAGCGAGCATGATAACCGCGTGGGGTCTTGTAATAAGCATGGTAATCTTTCACAAACTGCGGGACCTCATCGGGCAGCGGGTCGATGACACCGCCAGCCATTGCCATTGGGTCGGAGAGGCGTTGCTTGCCCATGGCCTCGCGGGCAGCGTGGCGCGACTCTTCTTTGTCTTCGCTATCGAAGTAGCCATTGCCGTTGACACGGGTCATGTCGTACATCGTCGAGGCAACGGTGGCTTTGATGCGGGTGTCGGCAGCGGCAGCGTTGAGGGCGATGCCACCCCAGCCACAGATACCGATGATGCCAATCCTTTCAGCATCGACATTGTCTTGTTTTGCGAGGAAATCAACGGCGGCCATGAAGTCTTCCGTGTTGATGTCGGGCGAGGCCGTGCGGCGAGGCTCTCCCCCACTCTCTCCAGTATACGATGGGTCGAAAGCCAGTGCCACGAAGCCGCGCTCTGCCATCCGCATGGCATAGAGGCCGCTTGATTGCTCCTTGACGGCACCAAAGGGACCACTCACGGCAATAGCCGCCAATTTGCCTTCGGCATCCTTTGGTGTATAGAGGTCTGCTGCCAAAGTCAGACCGTATTGGGTTTCGAATGTCACCTTACGGTGATTCACTTTGTCGCTCAGCGGGAACACCTTGTCCCACTCCTGCGTGAGGTTCAGTTCTTGTTTCATTTCTTCTTTTTTAGTTTCTGTTGCTTCTGTTGTTTGCGTTTGGTTGTTGCAGGCGGTCATAAGTGCTACCACTGCTGCCAGGATGATTGTTTTTTTCATGGTATCAATAGTTTATTCTTTTTTTCCCGTTTTGAATCACAATGCCTTTATAGCCTTTGGGTGCAATCTGCCCAGTAATGGTGTAGGTTGTTCCTTCGCTGTTTTTTTTAGGTGATAGTTCTTGGATCCCTGTATAGATGGGCTGCAATGAAAGCGTAATGGTCACTTCGCCTTCACCTGCCTTGACGAAACGGCGCACCTCGTCAGCCGACAAGTTGTCGAGTTTGCCAATGCGCGTATACGACCAAGAGTTGCTACCATAGAAGATGCAGATGTTGTCGCCGTTGTATAAGACAAGATCGCCCGCAGAAGTGGTGGTTTGGTGGTCTGCTGTGGGGAATGACTGCCCGACATAGCCCACCTTCTCAAAGTTGCCGTAGTCATGCGCCACGTATGTGATGTTATCCGTTTGCAATGCAGCGACCAAGGCCCGTGTGCCAACATTGTCTTCCATCGTGACGGTATGTGTCTCCTCGCCGATAGTGATATACATGGTCTCTTCCATTGTCTGTGCAAAAGTCTCGTTGTTTTTAGAGCAACCCGTAATCAGTAGTGTTACCAATAACCAAAGCATCTTTTTCATTTGGCCTAATTCTAATTTCGCTTGCAAAAGTACACTCGTTACTTGAAAGAGGCATTACACAAATTGGCTGTATAAATACCAATTTCGCAGAAAATGTATAATTATCATGTAAAAAAGTACCATTTTTATCTCATTATTCATATTCTTTGTACCTTTGCCTCGCGATGAAGAAGATTCTGAAAATAGATAACCCCAACGATTTTGCCCGATTTGTGGATGCTCCCGAGCTGCACCCATTGGTCAGCATTATTCATTACGATGAACTACCTCCTTTCCGCCATAGCCTGAACAACTACGGTGTCTATGGACTCTTTATCCAACGCCAGTTTCCCAAAGATCTCTCGTATGGCATGAAAACTTTGCAGGTGAGCGATGCCTCGATTATTGCCGTTGAGCCAGGACAGATTGGCGGCTTGGAGGACAATGGGGAGCGCATTTCGCTGAGCGGATGGGTGCTCTTGTGGTCGCCCGAACTGCTGCACGGCTCTGAACTGGAACACCAAATAGAACGCTACCAGTATTTCTCTTATTTCTTCACTGGCTCGCTGCGGATGGAGCCTGATGAATGGCTCAGCATCACACAACTGCTTACCCAGATGCGACAAGAGTTGATAACTCACGATGACTCGCCCTCGCTCAGAAGCATCTTGCTGGGCTATCTACACTTGATACTGGAATACTGCAACCGAATCTACCAGCGGCAACTCTCTGAAGAAAATAATGGCAGCAGCGACCTCTTGAAACGCTTTCATGACCTGCTGCAACAGTATTTCCGCGAGAATCGGCAACTATCACAAGGCCTGCCCACCGTCGCCTATTGCGCCTCAGAGCTGGCCTATTCGCCTCGTTATTTCGGCGACATTGTCCATAAGGCGACAGGAGGAACGGCAATCGGCTACATCCACAACTACGTCATCAACCAGGCCAAGAGTCTGCTGATGAACGGTCACAACATCAGCGAGACCTCGCGCCTCTTGGGTTTCGATTTTCCCCACCATTTCACCCGTCTCTTCAAGAAGATGACAGGGCTCACGCCTAGCGAGTATTTGGGGAAATAGCTAGACCGAAAATCTCGCCCAAGCCTGCTGTGATGTTTCTTTTGATTTATTGATCTAAATCACGGAAGATTGTGTATCTTTGCCCCATGAAACTTATCGACTTTCTCACTCAGGAACTACAGCAAAACCGCTCATTGGCCGAAAAGGCTGACCAGTTGTTTGTGTCTCGCGAGGTAAAGAAAGGAACGCATTTGGTCACCGATGGTTTCAACACCGACCGCGTGTATTTCTTCGAACAAGGGTTTTAATACGCAATTCGGATAAAACCTAATTGCGGTTATCACTGATAAACGCTCGGGTTAACCATTATATTTGATTCTTACTTACACTTGTTCAGGATTTCCACAATCTCGTCAGCGGTGAGCTGCTTGCAGCAGCCTGGGGTGATGATGGTGCTGTCGGCAATGGCACGGATGATGTCATCATCAAGGGTTATACCCATTTCGGTAAAGGTGGTGGGCAGACCTACCTCACGGATGAAGTCGGCAAGGAAGTCAATGCCCTCGTCGGCATCCTGTACCAACCAGACTTCCTGCGCCCAACGACGGAACTTTTCTTCTGCGCTCTTGTTGATGTGTCGATAGAGGACAGGGTGTAGTACAGCCAATCCCTGACCATGATTACAGTCGGTATAGGCTCCTAGCTGGTGCTCTATCATGTGGCACTGAAAGTCAGTCACCTTGCCAAGTTTCAGAATGCCATTTTCACCCATCGCCGATGCCCACATCAGTTCAGAGCGGGCAAAGTCATCATCAGGATTGGCGATGATGGCTCAGCGTATCGAAGGCTCCACTGATGACCTGCTTCATCGGCACCGTCTTCGTCAGGTCAGGGTCGAGGATGGCGAAGTCGGCGAAGCAGCCCCAGAGCGGACTCTTTAGTTTCTTTTCCTCATTCGTAATCACAGCACCATTGTTCTGTTCCGAACCCGTGCCGCTGGCAGTCACGATGACACCGAGCGGGATAAAATCGGTTGGAACCTTGTGCTCCACATACTCATAGTCCCAGATATCGCTGTCGAGCCGCGCCTGTGCCGAGACTATCTTGCAGCAGTCGCTCACCGAGCCACCACCCACAGCAAGGATGAAATCGACCCTCTGCTCACGAGCCAACTTTGCGCCCTCCTGCACCTTCGCATAAGTGGGATTAGGCATGATGCCACCAAAGTCCGTCACTGTCTTCCCAGCCTCACCCAGCATATCCACAATGCGATCATACAGTCCCGTGCGCTTCAGCGAACCGCCACCGTATGCCAGCATCACACGCTTTCCATATTTCTGTAACTCCTTCTTCAGCGAGTCTTCAAAACATCCCTGTCCGAAATGGATTCGAACAGGAAATTCATAGTCAAATCTTTTCATCTGTTCAGAGATTCTTATTGAAGAACGGAATAATAAACTCGAATGCTTCACTGACGAACGGTGCGAGGTCGTACATATCGAAGTGGCTGGCCTCTGGGATTACGTGCATCTGCTTCTGGGTATGGGGCACGGCATTGAAAACCTCAGTCGATGCCTCGCGGCTCCATGCATTCTCGCCCGTGATAACGAGGTAGGGCTTGTTCATGTCCTTCATGATGCTGACTACGTTGTACTTCACCAGTTCCAGCTGGCTCCACGCCACCACCTGATTGGACCAGCGGGGATGTGTGCCGCGCGAACTATAATAATAGGCGGAGCCCTCGTCGAAGGCTCGCGGCATGAAGTTAAGATGCATCAGTCCGCCCTTGCCCTGCTCGTAAGCCTCCTTAGCAGCCTTCACCTCGTCTTCGGGACGGAAGAATCCAGCCATAGCCGATTTCGAGATGTCGGCGATGGCGGGCACAATGGCCGTAATGGCCTTCAGCCGAGGCTCCTTCACACCGGCCACCGACATATACGAGCCACTCCCGCAGATTCCCAAGCCGCCAATACGGTCGTTATCGACATAAGGAAGACTCACAAGAAAGTCCACGGCCCCCTCAATGTCGCTCTGTTTCACGTCGGGTAGTTCCTGCTGACGAGGCTCGCCCTCACTTTCCCCGAAGTATGTGCCGTCGAACACCAGCGTCACGTAGCCTGCTGCCGTCAGCCGCTCGGCATATACCGACTGTGCCTGCTCCTTCACCGACAGCATCGGTCCTGTTACCACCACTGCGGGGTAGTTCTGACTGAGATTAAAACCTGCGGGCAGGCGAAGCAGTCCTGCCATCCGCGTACCTAACTGTTTGTTGACGAATACTACCTTTTGAGTTTCCATATTTGTTTCTGCTTTTGTTGCGCCACCCACCGTCAGGAGGAAGCACAGGGTTAATACTAATTTCTTCATTGCCTTCTTTCCGTTTAAAAATTATGCTCTTTCAACCATTCATCTACGAAGTCGGCAATCTCAGCATTATTCTTCTCCTGGAACATGAAGTGGCTGTTGCCGAAGATCTGCTTTTCGGGCAGATAGATGACCGTGGCATCGCCTCCGTCGGCATTATACTGCTTGGCGAAGTCGCGGCACTGCTGGAGCACCATCTTCCAGAAACCTGTCGAATGGATATCCTCGGGGCCATTCTCAATGTAGTCACCAAAGAGGAACAGCATCGGAATCTTCGCAGCCACGAATCTCTTGTAGGTGTCGCTGCCTACTTCGGGAGCAAAGCCCGGTTCTACGGCGATGATGGCAGCCATGTTGTCCGTGTCTGTCGCCCAACCCACGCGACCGCCTTGCGAGTGGGTTACGTAGATGCTCTTCTTACCCGTCATCGTCAGCACATCCTTCAGCACCGCGCTGAGTGCCTTGCCGAACAAAGGTTCGTCATAGTTGCCCGTGTTCGGAGTCATCTGGCAGAAGAACTCCTCTAAAGCCTCGTCGCCCTCGGGGAACTGAGAGCCTTCGTAACGCTCAGGAGCCACACGACCTATGCGGAAGTGGGTGTACCAAGCTTGTTCGCCCACCTTGAATTTACCATTAGCTACATCGCCCGGGTCGTTGACAATCTGCTCCGTAGCCCCCGCAGCACCACGTCGTGGCTGGTCAACGAGG
>ONFF01000004.1 GCA_900317055.1 uncultured Bacteroidales bacterium
TCAGCGTGTTTGTACCAGATCATGCCACCACGAATGATATCCACTTCCTGTTGCTTGCCCCAGCCGCCACCCATGTGGACGAACTGCGCATTGTCCAAGAACAACTCCGCCAGACGGTTGGCATTTTTCTCCGCCATCCAAACCCACTTCTGATTCGAGAGGTCTATCAACTCCTGTTCTTCCTTACTTACCTGTGCAAATGCCGTCATACTTACGATAACCAGCACTGCGAAAAACATCATTTTCTTCATATCTTGATATGTTTAATATTCGATGGTGCAAAGGTACGACGAATCCCCGCAACTATTTTGACAATAATTACGGGGATTCTTTCACTTTTTACCGAAAATCGCGATTAAGCGAGTGCAGAAGAACTTGCTCATTCTGCCGAGCGAGAGCGATTTCGACCGAAGGTCAAAAGCATGTTTCTTACTCCCTAAAGTCTGTAGGCGAAGCACCGAGATACTTCTGCACATATCGGCTGAAGTAGCTGGGTGAGGAGAAGCCATATAGGTCAGTCAATTCGGTAAATGAGCGCTTTTTGTCTCGTAACTGGCGACTAATATCAAGCACCGTGTTTTTGTCTCGTAACTGGCGACTAATATCAAGCACCGTGTATCGGTTTATCCAGTAGTTGGCAGGAAAACCGCTAACCTTCTTGCATACTTCGGAGAGGTATTTTGTGGTGACGCAAAGCTTGTCAGCATAATAGCCGATGTCTCGGTTCTTGCGGAAATCTCCACGTTCCAGCAATGCCAAGAAACGCTCCATCAAATCAGCATATTGCGACGTTATCTTCTCATTCCCATAGAGCGATGCGTGGAAGTCGAAGAAATCGATAATCATGCATTGGATGGCATTGATCATAGCATCGCGGTGGAAGTTGTGAGTTGTCAAAGCCAAACGTCGTTTTATGTAGTCAAAGTCAAGTGCACACACCTTCTGCTGTTCAGGATTAAGGTGTAAAATAGGGTCATTGAATAAAGCCATTGACCCTTTCATGCCATAGTTACTATGTGGGGTGGAAACCTCAATAAACTCCGGCGTAACATAAACCACATCTACATGGAAGTCATCGCTTTCGTTGACACGTTCAACCAAGTTGCCACGTCTGATGATAAGGCATTCACCAGCCTTCATCCTATATACATTGTTATTATATTTGAACTCACAGAAGCCCTTATGGCAATAGGCATGACAAAGGTAACCAGCAACTTCACCTTTGCCGATGCCAGTCAACGTGTTGGCCAATATGATGTCTCTACGTTCGTTCACGCCTCAAAGGTACTGCTTTTTTACGATAATATATATCAATTCGTAAGAAAAAGAGTAAAAATACTGTCTAGCTCACAAGTGCCCAGGTATCTCTCAAGATGCTTTAGAGCAAGGGTGTAGTTCTTAGCAGTTCTTGGCTTATATATCTTTTCAATGTAAGTACGTGCGTAACTACTGAAAGAAACTTGAGAATCATCATTTGTAACTTACTCGACAATGTCCTTTAGGTTCCATGTAGAATAATCAACATGATTGAGTTTCTCAACCCATTGAAGAATTAGTGAACTGCAAAAACTCAGAACGTGGGGATCTGTAATCTCAGATTTTAACTTGACATTTTGTGATGAAACAACCTTTGAGGTTTTCCAAAATTGGCACCGACCATCAAATGTGAATCGGATGTACACTGCCCAAAAACCATCCTTACGAGGTTTTTGAACTACCGGTTTCATTGATACTGTTTTCATAATTATAATTGTCTATAAGAAACTACACTTATATACTCTTATAATGTAAAACAGTTGCTCTTAAAAAAGTTATCCCGTTTGCTATTATTTGCGATTGTTACACGGAATAACGGCTGTTTTTATAGGCTTATTATAGCAAAAAAACAAGGAGTCAAAGTGTTATAGCTTTACTTTAACTCCTTGTAATTAACTAATTGATTTTCAGTATATTAAATATCACTCATCGACGGCTACATGTGCGGCTGCACGGCTCTGAACTGGAACGTCAGATTAGCCGTTACCAGTATTTCTCTTATTTCTTCACCGGCTCGCTGCGGATGGAGCCTGATGAATGGCTCAGTATCACACAACTGCTCTCCCAGATGCGGCAAGAGTTGATAACTCACGATGACTCACCCTCGCTCAGAAGCATCTTGTTGGGCTATCTACACTTGATACTGGAATACTGCAACCGAATCTACCAGCGGCAACTCTCTGAAGAAGGCAATGGCGGCAGTGACCTTTTGAAACGCTTCCACGACCTGCTTCAACAGTATTTCCGCGAGAATCGACAACTGACGCAAGGTCTGCCCACCGTTGCCTATTGCGCCTCAGAGTTGGCTTATTCGCCACGTTATTTCGGCGACATTGTCCACAAGGCTACAGGAGGAACGGCCATCGGCTATATCCACAACTATGTCATCAACCAGGCCAAAAGCCTGCTCATGAACGGTCACAACATCAGCGAGACCTCGCGCCTCCTCGGCTTCGATTTTCCCCATCATTTCACCCGCCTATTCAAAAAGATGACTGGCCTCACGCCTAGCGAGTATTTGGGGAAATAAATCAGTCGATAATGCGAAGATGGAAGTTACAAATGGCCCGCATTTCTGCCTCCATGCCGTTCTTTTCCAATTCCTTCGCCACGATGCTCAGGGCGGTGAAAGTGCAGCCCCTCGTGTTGGGGCTGCCGTTGATTAGTAGTGCTTTCATACTTTTAACTTGCTCATTGATTTCAATTGGTGATTAATACGTGCTTGCCGCGCTGGAGATGATGAGCCAACGGTCTTCGCGTTTTTCGAGGGTGAGGCGCGACTGGAGTCGCCAGGTGTGGCGTCCGCCGCCATAGACGGCTGCGTTGATGCGGCTTCGGCCTACGATGGTGGCGCGGTCGCCATCGATAGATACGTCAATGTTTTCGTGCTCGGCGCTGTAGTAGTTCAGCGTGCCGTCCACAATGGCGTCGATATACTCACGTTTCGTCTGCCGCAAACCTGTCATGTGGGTCAGCACGAAGTCGGCGGCGTGCAGGGCAGCGAGGGTGACAGTGTCCTTGGAGATCATCGCGTCGCACATCGATCGGAAGACTTGTTCTATCTGCTGGCGGTCGTTCAGTGTCTTAGTGGTTCTGGTTTTTTCCGCCATGTCGCAATCAGTGGGTTCCTGCGAATTGGCACACGATGAAATCATAGTCATAAGGGTGATGAGTATTAAAAGTCTTTTCATATTGTTTAATGTGTAGCCTTCAAATACTGTAAGTCGCCATACCAGTAGCTGGCGGTGCAGCCGCCGTCGATGAGCAGATCGGCTCCGCTGATGAAGCGGCCATGTGAGGACATGAGGAACTCGGCTAGGTCGCCCACCTCGTCGGGTGTTCCTGCACGTCGGGCGGGCATACCCTCAATCATCTTCAGATAGCCGTCCTTGCGCGGACCGTGCAACTCGTCGTTGGCCAACGGCGTAATGATGATGCCGGGTGAGATGCTGTTAATGGTAGCACCCCGTCGGCCCCAACGGGTAGCCTCGTACATCACGCGAAGCACATTGCAACGCTTCGAGTATTGATAGGCTTTTAGCGTGTCGTTGATTTCCTTTAGGAATGGCAGATCCAACAGCTTGTCAACAGAAGTTATGGCTAAGGCATCGTTTTGTTCCTGCGGTAAGGCTGGCAGGCGGTGACCGCTCTGCGAAGAGATAATCACACCTGAACCACCCTCGGCAATCATCTTGCCGAACTCCTCCAAGAGGACGCTCGTGCCGTAGAGATCCACCCGAAGGATTTCCGCTACGGGAGCCTGTGAGGGTGAAACGCCAGCAGCATTCACCAGATACTTCACTTCTCCATTGCTGGTGGCGAAATCCACCAGCCGCAGGATGTCCTCCTTCGAACCGAGGTCGCACTGGATGGTAGAGCATTCAAAACCTGCATTCTCCAATGTTTCTTTCGCCTTGTTGGCATTCTCTATGGAATAGTCTGCCAACACAATGTGCTTACCAGCCGACACGCGGCGGATAATTGCCTGCCCGATGCTGCCAGCACCTACCAAAACGGAAATTTGTTTCTTCATTTGTCGATACTTATTATAGTGTACTTGCGGCTACCGAGGCCAATTTTCTCGGCATGTTCAACGGTGTGGATACCATGACGGCTCTCGATGCGCTCTTTCATTGAAGCTACATCATTGTCCGCGGTTTGTTCTTGACCAAGGACGAGGTCGATGCAGGCCTGGTCAAGGGCTACAGGGTCAGTACTGGCGAGGATGCCCATGTCTTGTAGTGCCACAGGGGTGGGATTGCCGTTGCAGTCGCAGTCAATGCTCATGTTGTTCATAACATTGATATAGAGGACTTTCCCCTTGAAGTAGTCGTGCACTGCAGCGGCAGCATTGGCCATACATTCAAGGAACTTGTCCTGATTCTCAGGCTGGATGTAGTCCCAAAGATGGGTGTAGTCCTCGCATTGACCGTTGGTGTGGATGTAGGTCTTGCCGTTGCGCGAAGCCACGCCGATGCTGGCATTCTTCAGCACGCCACCGAAGCCGCCCATCTGGTGTCCCTTGAAGTGGGCGAGGTTAATCATAAAATCATAGTTTTGGATGTTCTGTCCCACGATGTTGTAGCGCATGTAGGTGGTGTCGCGCACAGGGATTTTGATTTCGCCGTCGGCATCCATGATGTCCACGCCACCGATGGCGTTGAAGCCGTGTTCCTCAATGACCTTCAGGTGGTCTTCGGTGAGCATGCGCTTGCCGGCGTAAGCGGTGTTGCATTCCACAATCTTTCCGTTCACCAACTGCACCAGAGGTCCAATCAAGTCGGCCTTCAAGTGGTTGTTGTTGCCGGCCTCGCCGGTGGAGATTTTCACGGCCACACGGCCTTCGGCTTCTACGCCAAGTGCCTTGTAGATGTTAATGAGTGCTTCAGGGCTAATTTCGCTAGTGAAATAGACTTTCGATGTGTTTTCCATGTTGGGTGTTGTTGGTTCGGTTTGTTCTTGTTGTTCGGTTGTTGGATTGCCGTTTTTGTTTTGGCAGTTTGTGTTGGCCATCACCAATGCCATGGCGGTGAGAACCAATAGTTTCCTAACTTTCATGTTGTCAAGTGTTTAATTTGTTTTCAAAGACTCTTCAACCATTTCTCAACTTTTGCCTTGCCTGTGCGGACTTCATGTCCATAGATGCTGAACTCGCCCGTGACCTTGGTCTTCGGGAAAGCTTTCTTTACATCGCTGGCGCAGGAAGCTAAGCCGCTGCCTTCATGGGTGGTAAAGGGGATGACGGTCTTGCCGTCGAGGTTGATGTCCTTGAAGAGGGTGAACATCACCTGCGGATAGGTGCCCCACCAGACTGGGCCTCCGATGAAGACGGTGTCGTATTGGCTGAGGTCGGGAGCAGTGCCTTCGTAAGGCGGCAGTTCGCCCTTGTTGGCTTCTTCTTTGGCCAGTTCGATGAGCGACATATAGGCCATGCCGTCGTACTTGTGCGTGACGATCTCAAACTGGTCGGCACCTTTGATTTCAGTGATGTAGTCGGCCACGATCTTGGTGTTGCCGACCTCGATGTTGCCCACGCTGTAGTTGTCGCCCGCATGGGAGAAGAAAATGACGATGGATTTGTTCATATTCTGTGATTTTAAGTTGTTGGCTTGAGACGCACGGCCGTGCGTCTTTACTTCTTGTGCATTGCAGCTAGTGACCATGAGGAGTGCCAGGACTGCGGTAATGATTCTTTTCATAGTTCTATAATGTTTTTAATGAATTTCGCTGGATTGCCACCCACGATGGTATTCGGGGCCACATCTTTGGTGACCACAGCTCCCGCAGCCACGACGGCATTCTTTCCGACGGTTACGCCGGGCAGGATGGTGGCTCCAGCGCCAATCCAAGCGTTTTCGCAGATGTGGACGGGTTTGCAAAGCAGAATTTGGCGGTCGTAGAGGTCGTGGTTATTGGAGATGAGTTGCGCATTAGCGGCAATCATGGCACCGTCGTCGATGGTGATGCCTCCGCGGCCCATCATCAGGCAGTTGTTCATGATCATTACATTCTTCCCGATGTGTACATGATGGAAGCAGACTCCGGTAAGGCCAGGCATCACCCAGCCGCCTTCGCCGAGGTTATCGCCGAAGAGCTCATGCACGAGGGCGTTGTACTCGTCGGTGTAGGGCATCGTGTGGTTCAGTTTGAAAAGGACTTGCGCTTGGCGCACGCCTTCCGCATGTTCTTCGGCTGTGGTCAGCCTGGGGTCAACTCTTTGTTCTTGCATCGTTGTCAGGTTTTGAATTACGATGCAAAAATACAGCGACTTACTGGGATATGAGTTTCACAAAAAGCATCATTATTTTTACAAAATCCATCTTTTTTTTTTGTGCTAGTGAGAGAAATAAAGTGTATTTTTGCGCCATGAAGATTGATTTTCAGTACGCTACGGATTTTCTCGGGATGAATGACCCTAGATTGAGTCACACTTGTATGCATCTAATTTGCACTGCTGGTGAAGGTAGTTTCGTGTTCAACGAAAAATGTTACCACATAGCGAAAAACGACCTTGTGGTGATGCCCAATCCCACCCGTGCCAAGAACCTCGTGTGCACTCCGGGGATGGAGGTGGAGTGGTTCGCCGCCGACAACAAGTTCCTTGGAGGATTGCTCCCGTCGAACAACTACAGCATCGGGGGCAGCATCAGCCTTAACCAGAACCCTGTCATCAAGCTCGACGACCGACAGGCGGAGATTCTGCTGGAGGACTTCCATCGACTGCGCGACCGCCTCGACGACCGCTACTTGCTCTTCTACCGTGAGATGATGGGGAGCCTCTGCCTGACGATGATGTATGACATCTTCGAGCTCCACGCTCGCCGTGAGGCCACCGACACCCATAGCGACCGCACCGCCTACATCGTCCGTCAGCTGACCGACCTGCTCGCCACCGGCATCAGTCGCACCGAGCGTGAGGTGAGCTACTATGCCGAGCGGCTGAACGTCTCGCCGAAATACCTCTCCGCCACGGTCAAACGCGTGACGGGGCACAGCGTTAGCAGTTACATCAACCGTGCCACTGTGCCCATTTTGAAAAGCTTTTTGGACGACGAGCGCCTGTCGCTCACCCAAATCGCCGACCGCATGAACTTCACCTCGTTGAGCTATTTCAGCCGCTACTGCACCAAACATCTTGGGCAGTCGCCCAGCGAATATCGGCGCAGTCTGCAACCTAAAGGTTAAGGATGGCTGATTCTCATCAAATCATACCACAAAATGAGATATTTCGCCTAAAACCCCTATCTTTGCGGCCTCAATGATTCTATTATGAGTGCACAGAACCCCATATTCAACCGTTTGAACCTGCTGTTGGGCGAGGAGACGATGGAGCGTGTCTTGAATAAGCGCGTCATCATCTTCGGCGTGGGGGGCGTGGGCAGTTGGTGCGCCGAGAGCCTGGTACGCAGCGGCATCAGTCACCTCACCATCGTGGACAGCGACCGCGTGTGTATCACCAATGTCAACCGACAGTTGCAAGCCACCACCAAGACGGTGGGAATGGTCAAGGTGGAGGTGCTGAAGGAACGCCTTTTGGAGATCAATCCACAGGCCGAAATCAACGCCGTGCAGGAGATTTATTCCGCCGAGAACGCTGAGATGTTCCAACTCGAGACCTACGACTACATCATAGATGCCATCGACAGTCTCAAGGACAAGATACACCTTATTTTGCACGCCACTGAATGTCCGGGCAAGTTGTTCTCTGCCATGGGTGCTGCACTCAAAATGGATCCGACCAAGATACAAGTGGCCGAGTTCTGGGAAGTGAATGGTTGCCCGTTGGCCAGCATGATTCGCAAGCGCCTCAGGAAAGCGAAGACCTTTCCAAAGAAAAAGTTCCTCTGCGTGTTCTCGCCCGAGGTGCTCCCTAACAAAGGCGCTGCAAGCACCTGTGGCACAAGTGCCTGCATGTGTCCCAAGGCCATCATCGCTGCTGGCAATCCCGACCTCGTCAATCACGAGTGGTGCTCGTCGAAGGCCCAAATCAATGGCACCTCGGCCCATATCACGGCCATCTTCGGCTTCATGCTCGCCGGATTGGTGATGAATGACTTATATGCTAACGGATGATGAAGACAGCCATTATCATAGGAGCCACCTCTGGCCTTGGCAGAGAAGCAGCCAAAAGACTCGTGGCAGAAGGTTGGAAAGTCGGAATCGCTGGCCGACGCACTGCCGCACTGGAGGCTTTTCAAAATGAATTCGGCAAAGACAAGGTGTGTATTGCCACGATGGATGTCACCCGTCCTGAATCCGTTGAAGCGCTGGACGATTTACTCTCCCAAACCGGGGACCCCGACCTGTTCTTCTATGTTTCGGGCGTTGGCTATCAGAACCGTGACCTTGACGAAGAGAAGGAAATGCTCATCATTCAGACCAACAGTGAAGGAATGGTCAGGATGGTGGATCACTTTTTCCACTATGTAAAGACGCACAACTACAGCAATAGCCACAAGGCTCATATAGCTGTCATCACCTCCATCGCCGGCACCAACGGAATGGGGGCTTCTCCAGCCTACTCCGCGACCAAAAGGATGCAGAGCACCTATCTTACGGCTTTGTCACAACTCTCCCGTATGGATAAGGTTCCTGTTTGCTTCACCGACATACGCCCCGGTTTTGTCGCAACGGACATCCTGAATCCTAACAAGCATTATCCGATGCTGATGTCAAAAGAGAAGGCGACAGACCATGTGATGAAGGCGCTTCATAAAAAGAAGCGCGTGTACACCTTTGATTGGAGATTCCGTCTCGTCGTAGGGTTATGGAAAATGATTCCCCGTTTTGTTTGGGAACGCCTCACTTGGGTACAAAACTAGAGGCATATAGGATTAGAATTCAAACCGCTCCACTTTCATCTGGCCACATTGGCGCATCATGGGAGAATATTTCTTGAACTCTGGCGTGGCGGAATGCTTGTCGAGTGACGCTTGGTCTACCCATGTCTCGCAGATCAAAAACACATCCTGTCGGGTGGCACTCTGAAACACATCGTAGGCGATGCATCCGTCATGCTTTTGTGAGTATTCGGTAAGGGCTGTCGCTGCTTGCAGCGCGGTCTTGAATTGTTCGCCGTCATTGGCCTGGAAAAAGCAGTTTAATCGTATCATATTCAAATATTTATACTTTTTTTTGATGCAAAGTTATAATCAAAAAGGAATAATTCGCCTATTTGACAAGTGACCAACTGAAGCCCAAATTGTTCGGCAGCCTTGCGCTCGTTTTTCCGAGGCTCGTCCCAAGGGTGGTTCGAGAGGCAAAACTTGGAATGGTGGATGGTGGTGAAACGGTTTGCACCAAGTTCAGACACTGCTTTCCCCAATTGCTCGGGCATGGTGTGGATTTGGCTCCAGTTGGCATCGTATTGGCCGTTCTCCATGATGGCGAGGTCGATGTCGGGAAACTGCTCCCCGAAGCGTTTGAAGCGGCTGCTATAGCCCCCGTCGCCAGAGAAAAAGACCTTCCTTCCCGATGATTCCATCAGCCATGAGGCTGGCATTGTCTTGGCTTTCCAAAAGCCTCGCCCCGAAAAATGCTGGGTGGGCAGACAATGGAAGGTCAAGCCGTCGAAGGTGGCACTCTCATTCCAATCCAATTCAATGAGTTGGTGTTTGTCATAACCCCAGTATTCAAAGTTCTCGCCCACACCCAAGGGACAAACTACCTTTTTCACTCGGCCTTTCAGCTCGATGATTGTTTGGTAATCCAAGTGATCCCAGTGGTCGTGCGAAATGAGGAGAAAGTCGATCTCCTTAGGCATATCTTGGGGTTTGTAAAAGTCGGTCCCAGGAAAGGCACGATTGACGAAGGAAACGGGCGATCCTTTGTAGAACACAGGGTCAGCGAGGATGGTCTTCCCGTCCAAGCGAAGCAAAAAAGAGCTATGCCCGAACCAAAGGTAAAAGTCGCCCGATTCAGGCAAAAGGTTCAAATCGGTCTTGACAACAGGAATCTCACCCAACTTTGGGATTCGATTCATCGGCTTTTTTCCAAAGAGGAACTTCCCAAGATTCTTCAGCATGCCGCCTTTACCTGTAAACAGCGTTGTCGGTTCCTCATTCTGGAACTTGTCATCCACAAAATGAGGCGACTTTCGGATGCGTTCGAGGCGTTCGCCACGAGCGGTGCGTCCAAATTGCTTGAAGAAACTCAATACAGTTGCCATTACCTACTTGTGGAAGACAGTCTATTTCGCCATAAAAGGATACTTCTTCCTAATATTGTCGGCAAGGAACTGTGCCACCGTGTCAGTGGGCATGTTGGTGACATTCAGAACGAAGTCATAGTTGCGAGCGTCATAGCGCGAGGTTTCGGCGACAGTTTTTACGAATGTGTCGCGAGCCTTGTCGGTTTTATCAATGACCTTGGCGGCCTCTTCGAGGCTGAGATTTTGCTTGGAGGCGATTCGGGCAACACGTGCGTCACGGTCGGCCATGATGAGCAGGTGCAACGCATTGGGATTGTCGCGGAAGATGTGAAAACCGGCACGACCAACGATGATGCAACTCTCCTGTTCGGCCAATTCACGCAGCAGGCGAGCTTCAGCATAATAAAGGGTTAACGGCGTGGCTTCTGGATTGGAGTCAACAGAACGGCTAGTCGTATCAAACTGACGATAAAAGTTACAGAAATCGCTCCACCAACTGGTTTTTTGTGCCTTAACACGATCCATGTCTTCAAGGGTCAAATTAAAATGATCTGCAACGCTTTGCAACATGGCACGACCGTAAACCTTGAACCCCAACTTCTCTCCCAACAGACGGGCAATCTCGCCACCTCCACTACCACTTTCACGATTGATGGTAATAATAATCTTCGGGTTTTCCATAGTAGCATCCTAATAAAATTAAAACAAAGTCATGACTAGGGCCGCAAATTAATCAATGCTGACAATGGTGTATTTTCTAGTTCCCAGTCCGATGGCTTCAGCGTGCTCAATGGTGTGGGTGCCGTGTTGCTTGTCGATGCGGCTGAGCAGGTCGGTGGGGTCGTTGGTGGCGGTCACCTGCTGGTTGTTGATGATGTCGACGCAGGCTTGGTCGAGGGCGACGGGGTCGGTGCTGGCAAGGATGCCGTAGTCCTCAAGTTTCACGGGGGCAGGATGGTCGACGCAGTCGCAGTCGATGCTCATGTTGTTCATCACACTGATGTAGATGATGCCCTGTCTCTTTTGGAAATAGTTCGTCACAGCTTGGGCAGCTGCCGCCATGCTTTCAAGGAAACCGTCCTGGTCGCAGATGTATTCAGGAGTCCAAAGCTTGGCCATATCGAGTTTTTCCATCTTTCCCGAGGAGTGGATGTAAGCCTTGCCGTTGCTGCTGGCACAGCCGATGCTGAGGTTCTTCAGTGCGCCGCCGTAACCGCCCATCGGGTGACCCTTGAAGTGGTTGAGGGCAATCATGAAGTCGTAGTTGGCCATGTGTCCACCCACGATGTCGTATTTGATGTGCCTCTGGTCCTTCACGGGGATGCGGATTTCGTCGTATTCATCCATGATATCGACGGGGAAGTAGTCGGTGAAACCGTGTCTGCGGATCACTTCCCAATGGACAGCTGAGTTGTTGCGCTCGTCCTTCTCGTCGCCAGGGCCGTTGCCGTAGGCAGTGTTGCACTCCACGATGGTGCCGTCCACCTCATGCACGAGGTCTTTGATGAGTTCGGGCTTCAGGTAGTTGGGGTTACTCCCCTCCCCTGTCGAGATTTTCACGGCCACGCGGCCTTTGGCTTCTACGCCCAAAGCCTTGTAGATGTTCACCAAAGCTTCAGGGCTGATGTTGCGAGTCAGATAGACTTTTGCTGTGTTTTCCATATTCGTGTTAGTTTGATTGATTTGATTGTCTTCAGGTTGGTTGTTTGTGCAGGCGGCAAAGGCCAAAACGCACAAAAGGGTTATTGCTAATTTCTTCATTGTTTTGATTATTTATGGTCGCAAAAATAGTAAAAAATCTCAATTCACCGCACCATCCCCGCCAGCGGGTTGACATCAATCAGTTTCAGACTCTTCACCATTTGGAGCGTGCCTTCCTTGTATTTCTTGAAATGGGCGGTTTGGATATGGCTTTGGTAAGCCTCTTGGTCGGCATAGATTTCCAGGATATAGATCTTGCAGGGGTCTTCTTTGGTTTGCATCGAGAAGAGGGTCAGCACGCCAGGCTCCACTTTCACTGAAGTCTCGCCGACTTCCTTGGCGAATGCCATATATTCCTCCAAATACTCGGGCACCACTTCGATTTCGGCAAGGCGGACAAGCTTTTCGCCATATTGTCGCAACGGAAGGTTCTCGCCAAAAAGGCGTCGGGCGTTGTCGGTGAATACATCTTTGGAATTCAATCCGTGTGAGGCAAGGCGGCTCTCTAAAGCTTGCTTCCCGCTGATGAGTACGGGTTCGGCCACATACGGATAGTCGCTGCCGTAGAGGATATGGTCGGGCGTTGTGATGGTCAGTAGGGCATCGAGGACTTCGTCGGTCGGTGCGCCAGCAAGGTCATAATAGAGGCGCGATAGGTTGGCGTCGACATCCACAGGCTGCATCATGCCTTGTTTCACCATCACGGGCAGCAGCGAGCGGAAACGGGGCAAAGCGTTGGGCAGGAAAGAACCGCAATGTGGCACCACGACTTTCAAATGCGGATAGCGCATCAATACATCATGTGCTACCATGTTGAGTACTGTGCGTGTAGTCTCGGCCAAGTATTCATAACTGGCCAATGGCACATCGGCAATCAGCTGCGCATTGACCGCCGAGGGTTTGTGTGGATGCAGGATGACGACGGCGTTCTGTTGGTCGAGAGAAGCCATCAGCGTGTCCAAAGCGGGGTCACCGAGGTATTGTCCGTAGCTGTTGGTGGCCAACTTGATGCCGTCGGCGCCTAAGACTTCCAAGGCATAGCGAGCCTCTTCCAATGCGTGTGGCACATCGGGTAAAGGCAGAGCGGCACAAAACATGAAACGTCCGGGATAGCGTGCCTTCAGTGCAGCGCACTCCTCATTGTAGCTACGGCAAACCGCTGCCGAAGCCTCGGCGTCGCCAAACCAAGGCTGCGGCGCGGGCATGGTAAGCATAGCGGTCTGTATGCCAGCCTTGTCCATAAAGGCAATTTGTTGTTCCGCATCCCAAGCTGGAATGGGAAAACCTTCGTCCATCTCTGCGCCATTGGCCTTGATATAATCGAGATAACCTTTCGTGATGGCGTGGCTATGGAGGTCGATTTGGGCCAAGGATGGCAATGCTGAAAGAATCATAAAGGCTAAAAGAATTAGGCTTTTTCGCATGGTGTCATTTGGTCTGGTTATCGACTGTAGATTACTTCAGTTTCAAGCCGTCCTTGAAGGCTTCGCCGACGCGCTTCGAGACTTGATAATACCCATGTGTGTAGGGGTCAAAAGTGATGGCTTGCAGGGCTTCGATATCAACCTTGCCGTCCTTCATCTTGTCGGCCTCGACGGAGGTCTGCAGCACCTTACCTATGACGCCAAGGCCTGTGTCGTCGCTTTGGTATTCGATGAACTCGCACTCCATGGCGATAGGCAGCTCGTTGATGATGGGAGCATCGACTAATGAGGATTTGGTCGCAGTGAGACCACTCTTTGCGAATTTGTCCTTTTCGGTTTTGCCCGAAACGACGCCGAAATAGTCGGCCTCCACCACATGGGCAGCGTCTGCGATATGGACGACAAAGCCCTTGTGTTGCTTGATGTTCTCCACGGTCTTGTGGGTTTCGGTCAGGTTGAGGGCTACGCGGTCGCGGTCGAGCATGGTGCCCCAAGCGGCGTTCATCACATCGATGGTGCCGTCTTCGTTGTAGGTAGCCACAAGCAAAACGGGCATTGGGAAGATGGCTTCTGTTACTTTAATGGGTTGTTTCATAATAAATTGAGAATTGATAATTGAAAATTGATAATTAAATAGATACTATTTTAAAGTTGGTTTTAATTCGCTTTCAAAAATACTGCGCTCGACGATGCGGTAATGCGGGTGATAGGCCTCGTTATAGCGGCGGCTGTGGTGAACGGCTTGGCTGTTTCGGGCGGCTTCGGTCAGCAGGGAAAGGTCGGTCTCAAAGCCTTCTATTTCCATCTTGTTGGCTTGAATAATGCTGACGATGGCTTCCCATTTCTCCAACCAACTAATGGTCGGCTCTTGCCACGAATTGGCACTTCTGACGAAGGCATCCAAGAGTTGCTCGACGGTAATCAAGCTGTCGGCGACGGCGGAGAGATAAACTCGGACATAATCACCTTGGCTGCCAGTTGGCTCATAATAATGTGATTGTGTTTCACTCATTTCCGAGAGTTCGCGCATCAGATAGCGTCGCGCCGAGGCCGTGTCGCTGATGATATGGCCCGGACCGAAATGCTCTTGGTAGAAACTCTTGTAGATGTCCTGTAAGGTGGATTCAGGATAGGTCACCAACTGCCTCTCGATGGCCGAGCGCACCGCCAATGTGTCGATGGATTGCCCGAAGAGGCTGAAGGAACAGGCTAAGGCTAATATCAATAAGAGATTTCTAATCATCAAGAATTTCAGAATTTTAGAATTTCCATTTTGCTGATCATTTGAATTTTATCGAATTTGAGACTATAATTGCAAGCAATTATTAGAAGTTGTCTTTAACAGCTTTCTCATCAAGCCTTTATGATTGTCTCCGCCATTCGTTTTCCAGCATCGAAGGCTTTTTGCAGGTCTTCTTCCCAGTGCTCCTCGCGATACTGGCGTTTGGCTTCCTCCGAGAATCCTCCTAACTCGAAATTGGCGTAGTTCTTCACTTGGTAGGTATTGTTGGCAAACAGCTTTTCCGGTTGTCCGAGAGCTCTTGCGATGCAAGGCTCCATGGTGCCGTAGCCGTTGCAGTTGCTGCCTCCCACGCCACCGTTTTGCGTCTCCACCAGCACCACGGGCATCCGCTTCGGGGCGGTGATGCTGTAGTCGTTGTAAGAGAGCCACGGGAAGGCCAAACGCTCCAAGAAAGCCCTCATCTGGCCAGTAACCTCGCCGAAATAGTTGGGCGAACCTAATACCAAACCATCGGCTTGCGCAATCTCTTCCAAGACAGGAGTCAAGGCATCCTTGTATTTGCACACTTGCGAGGCTTTGCCCTTGATTTTGCAGGCCATGCACGACATGCAGCCTTTGTAGTCGAGGGCATAGAGGCGAATGGTCTTCACCTCGATTTCGTCGCTGACGGAACTAGCTCCATCGGCAAATTTTTTAAGCATAGAGGCAGTGTTGAATGTCGCTCGCGGGCCTCCGTCGATGATGATTATCTTTTTCATTGTTGTAGTTTTATTTTCGTTCGCAAAATGTCACATGCACCATGTCGCCAAAAGACTTGCCAATCTGTTTGCGGATGTCCTTCCGCACACCGATGATGAAGCAAGGCGTTCCCATCTTGACGATTTGGCCGTCGTAAGGTACGCTGTCGAAGGTGGCATGGACCGCCAACCGACCTTTGCCGAAGAGCGCCTTGATGTCGAAAGGCACCTCGACATAAGCGGCATCCATATCCTCGTTTTGGATGATGACAGCGTCGAACTCATACAGTTCTTTATCGGTCATAAGTAATTCGTCTAATTCGTTCAATTCGCCGTTTTAAGGTTTTTCTGATGCGTCTTCAACAACTTCACCGCCTGCCCGTAGGGACTTGAGGTGACGCTCACGAAGTAGGCCGCCATGTCGGTGGTGTAGGTGTTTTTGTAGTAGCCTTTGGTGAAGAGTTCCTCTTCGGTGAAGCTCTCGGCGAGGCGGAGCATCTCCTCGTGGGTCTCTTGCAACAGGCGTTGGGCCTCCTCCAAAGGCGTGTTTTGGTGCTTCTCTACCAGCATCTTGTCCATCTCGTGGTAGTTCTTGCGGTACTCGTCCGGCAGGTAGTCACGAGGGTGACCTTCTCGGATATTGTTCACGAACTCGCGCATCAACACTTGCCACTCGTAGAGGTGGATCAGCAGGTCGCGGAGGCAGCGGTCGTATTGCCAGCGCACACCGCATTTCTTCGGGTCGGCGGCGAAATCGAAGGGAGCTGAGATGGCTTTTTCGCTCATCTTGGCTATCTGTTCGTTGAGTTTGGCATAGCCGTCGGTCATGGCGGCGAGCAGCTCTTGTTTGTTGGATGGATTGGGCATGTTGTAAAAGTTATATGTGTCGATTGTTGATTACCTTACTGTTATCTTTATGGTCTCAAAGCCTTTCGCAGTCTCAACCTTGACGAAGTACATTCCGACACCTTGATGGCTGAAGTCATATTCAAAGGTGTCGCCATCGGCGGAACATTCGAAAACTATTTCTCCAAGCAAATTGAAGATGGTGATGCTCTTCATGTTTTCAGCCTCAATCTTAATCATTCCCTCAGTTGGATTGGGGTAAACGGCAGTAACAATGCTGCCAGTTTCCGAAATCACACTGCAATCTTCGATAAACTCATTGAAACCATTCAGTCCGTAAGGCTCGTACCAACTGGAGTTCCGATAGGCATCGATGCATCCGCAAGGAACGGTAAGGATGGGATAGCCGAAGTTTTCGAACACCAAACCACCAAAATCGTCACCAAGTACGGGAGGCGTGGTGGCCAAAGTGATCGCGCCCGTAAAGCCAGAACAATTTCTGAAGGCCTGGTCGCCAATAAAAGTGACGGATTCACCTATAGTCAGGATACCTTCGAAGCCTTGGCAATAGAAAAAGGCACCTGCATCGATCGTATCCACGGAATTCGGGATGGTCAAATCGCCAGTCAGGTCATAGCAAAAAGCAAAGGCATTTTCTCCGATGTAAGTCACTGAATTCGGGATTTCGATGGAGGTCAGGCCTTGGACACCTCTGAAGGCACAATAGCCAATCGATGTGACCGTGTTGGGTATCGTGCTGTTTTTGCATCCTGTAACAAGCTGGTTCGTGCTCGTTTCGATGATGGCGTTGCAGGCGTTTCTTGAGTCATAGACGCTGTTTTCAGGGTCGACAACGATGCCACTAAAAGCGCAATATCCGAAGGAGTTGCCTCCAATCGACTGAACGCAGCTCGGAATGTAGAGTGTTCCCGTCATGCCATCGCACGAATTAAAGGCATAATCCTCAATTGTATTAACAGCACTTCCAATGATTAATTCTCCATCATAACCAGAGCAATACTGGAAGGCACCATAGCCAACGGTGGTCACAGCGTTAGGAATCACCAAGTCGCCAGTAAAGCTCTGACAATACGCAAAGGCACTCGCTTCGATGGTGGTCACCGTATTGGGAATGGACAGGTTCGTCAAATAGAAGCAATACAAAAATGCGCTTTCGCCAATGGTGGTCACGGTATAATTATGTCCTTCATAACTCACTGATTCCGGGATGATCAAATCGCCGGTGGCTTCGTAGCCATTGACATGGCCTATGACCGTTACGGACACTTGATCGTCATTGACACGATAAATCAAGTCGCCGATCGCAAATTCCGAAGGATTGGAGCTGTAGGTCATAAACAAGCAGGTCGGATCATAGCTGTTGCCGCCGTCATGGAGCGCGCCCAATAAGGTATAGGCTCCAGTATTGGGGTCAAGCTGATACAAATTTCCATAATAAACGCCAAACAATTCGCCTGTCAGCATGTCGAAAGACATTTTTATGGGCAAATCAATCGAGTTGATCACGGTCAATTGTGCATTGGAAAGATTCAGCATGCCAAACTCGCCCCAAGAACTTATCATATAAGCGTTACCATTCATGTCGATAGCCAAATTGAAGCCGTCGTGCTCTATCACGCCATGGTCTTGCATGTTGCCGGGAACGGCTGGATCGAAGCTTTTTAGGTGTTCTCCTGTAATAACATAAATCAATCCGTCGGCAGGATTGTATGCCATATCGTTGACATAGGGAATGCTTGCAATCATCACATCAGGTTCTTCGATAAGGTTATTGGCTGCATCATACCTTGATTTGCAAATGTTATAGCCGTTGTTGTTATTCACACTCCACACATAACCGTCTGCAAAGGTGGCTGTCGATACTGCTGGAATCTCGTCCGATGCAATGGACACTGACCCTAAATCCTGCATGGTAAAAGAGACATACTTGTATTCTGCCGGGCTGGGAGGCAAGATGTATCCAAACCAGTTGGCGGTTGATTGGGGTACTTGTGCCTTGGCGAAGCCAGCGAATACGAAGAGTAACAAAATCAGAGATAAATACTTTTTCATGATCGTTAAGTTTAGCTTGTGTTGTATTTCAGTTAGGGCGACAAAAATACGAAAAAGCTTCATTTATTCTGAAAACTCCACAATAGCGCTCGCCTCGCTACCAATGGCAAGCTCGATGATGAAGCCGTTTTCTATCTCAAAAACTGTTGGAACGAGTACATCGCCAAACTTCGCCGCCACACGGTATTCCACGCGAAGGCCTTTTACAACAAAGTCCTCGGGCAGCAGTTCCATCGCCATGCGGATGTAGTTGGCATTGTTGACATGGCGGTTGTAGTCGATGTCGGCGCGCATTACCTGAATGGGCGCGAATGTCTCTCCCCCACCCTTAGGCAAGATGATGCGGCGGTCTTTGTAGTTCATCTCCAGCTGCGGCTCAATGAGCAGCGAGTTGGCCACGGCATCGTCCACACGCTTCAGCTTGCCGTTGGCTTTGTCGACAAAGGCACCCATGCTCCAAGTACGGTAGCAAGGCTTGCCTTCGGCATCATAGATAAAGGTGTTACGGAAACCGAACATGGGCTTCATGCCGTAGACCGAGGTGGTCACGGTCAGTTCTTCCTTGAAATCAGGCACGCGCATGATCTCCACCTGCCTTGAAGCAAGCAGTTGCGCCATATTTTCACGGGCGAAGTATTCCTTAACTTGTGGCTCGCTGTCGATCCACATCTCCGAACAATCCTGCATCATCTGTAGGGCGGAAAACAGCTTGAGTTTGCCCTCGCTGTCGCAGGTGCTGGTGGTTACTTTGTAATTCAGGCTGTACATAAATTCTAATTTTCGGCAAAGATAAGTTTTTTTTAATGGTGGATGTCATTCATGGGCAGCGCAACAACGGCCATCTTCAAAGAAGGAAACAATCAGTATACCAACCGAATATTGTCACACCAAACCACATTGCCTGGACATCCGGTAAACGCCTCCTGACAGCCTGACGAGATTTGCAAAATCAGATGGGTAGGCGTTGCATCTGCTTTATAAGCAACTTCTTGCACAGGAACCATCTTTCCTTTTGAATTGCGCGCCATGAAGCGGTTTTTGGTCAGTTTCTCCCATGATTTGTAATCGGAATGTAGGGTGATATCGCCGTAACGAATGAGTAGGCGGTGATTGTTGCGCCACTCAGAAATGCTTTTTGTGATACGTTCTGAGGCTGTGCCCACCCGATAGGCAAAGATGTTGCCATTGGCATCTTCCCAACGATGTTGCAGTAATAAAATGATTTCGCCTTCATCCCGCCCTTCTATTTGGGTCACTTTTGTGGAACCTGTAGCTCGCACCATGGCAGAGTTTTGTTTTATTATTGCTTTATAATCAAGCATTAGAGCCGAAGGGCGTTTTGTGAATGGAATGCCCATGTCAATAGTCTTCATCGGCACTTTGCAACCTTCCAGCGTCATTGGGTCAAGAAGGGCGCCTGTGAACAAACTGCCTGTGGCAAGAGCCTTGAGGTCGATGCCGATGGCTGTCACGGTTTGGAGCGTGGTTTCCAAACGACAGCAATAACCATTGCCACGCCGCTCAGGGGTGACCGAAACGGCGGCTTTCTCCACCCCGCACACTTTGGCGTAGGCATTACTCGTTCCCCAAGGCGAATTATCACTATCGTATGGGTAGGGCTTGTTTTTGCGGATAGTGTCGGTCTTGGCGACGACATACAATGTGTGTGTGTTTCCACCCAACAGTAATGATTCCTTAATGTAGCGCACCGTCCACGAGTCCATGTTGCCATAAGGCAGGTACTCTATTTTTTCTTGTGCGTAGAGTGCAAAGGAGAGTGCCAACAGCACGTTTAACAATGCCCATCTCGGTGCTTTGTGTCTCATAGATTTATGGATTTATGGCTGTGAGGACTGTTTCGCGCAGTCTTCCATCTCCTCGTTCAACATTTCCTCGAACATGCGCACGGAGTTGGAAAGGCTGTATTTTTTGGCAGCTTTGGCATAGAGTCTCTCCATATACTCGCGTTCCTTTGGATGGTCAAGCCAGTAGTCGATGGCGCGGGCGAGGTCCTTGGGACTTCCTGCCCTGAAGAGGCTGCGACCGTCAAGAGCGAACTGCGGTGTGGCACTGACTTCGGAATTGGCAATGACGGGCACCAAGCCCGTGGCAAAGGCTTCGATGCACGAGATGGCCTCGCTTTCCATGTCGCTCGCGTGCACATAAAGGTCGGCTTGCGACAGCAGGGCAATCAACTCGTCTTGGTTCTTGTATACAAATTGGGGCGGATGGGGCAACGTCTGGCCCAGTGCCACGTATTCGTCATACTTTGGTCCTTGACCTGCAAAGACGAGCTGGATCTTGTCGGCATATTTTGAGTAGGGCACGGCATTGATAAGCACATCTTGTCGTTTCTCGGCCGAAAGTCGTCCCACCATCATGATCAGTATTTTGCCTTCAAACTCGGGTGACTTGGCAGGCCGTCCTTCGTCAAGGTTGCGGTGTCCCGCCTGGAGGAATGCATCCTGGATGCCGTTGGAGATGACATGAATTTTGGCCGTGTAGCCGCGTTGCTTGATTTCGTCGGCCATAAACTGCGAAGGCGCATGGATGTGCCTGAACTTGTTGTAGAGAAAATCCCTGAAACTGATGTATGTGCCGTTTTGGATCCAATCCACCTTGCCCAGCCCCACCGACGACCATAGGTTTTGCGGTTGGATGTGAAACGCGGCGGTCGAAGGCTTTCCTATCTTGTCGGCATAGTGTTTAGCTTCTATCTCAATGGCGAATGGCAGGAAGCAATGGATGATGTCGGCCCATTCAACCGCCTCGTGGATGGTCTTTTTCTCGTTGGAGGCGAAGTTGAAGTTATGCTTGTCCATCAACGGTTGGAAAATGGGCATCTTGTATGTGGGCAGGGCAAAACGGTCGTCGCCCGGCTCGCCTGAAGTCAGGATTTTCACCTCGTGGCCGCGCCGGCGCAACTCTGCTGCAAAACGCTGTGCCGAGATACTGGTGCCATTATTGTTGGTGTCGTAAGTGTCTATCACAAAGAGGATTCTCATAAGAAATGGTGTAAAAATATAAGACCGCAAAGGTAAAACCCTTTTGTAGGATAATAATGTCCTTAAAACGATATATTATGTTCTATTTTATATATTACCGAATTAAACTATTGTTTATTTTTGCAGCATTATTTAAAAAATCAATCATTTAAATTCCATCAAATATTGTTCTATAATTAAATACCAATAGATTAGTCGTATGTTTACTGAAAAGAATAGAAATGATGGTTTGCCTGTTTTGAGCGATTCGTCGAGTATCATAAGGCGTACAGCATGGAAAAACAACGAGATAATGGTGGCCGAAATTGAGAATCACACGGAGGTAGGCATACCACAATACTTCCACACCAGTCATTATGCCGTCCTATTTGTCACGCAAGGCACGCTCAGCGGAAAGATTAATATGGTCGATTTCGAGATGAAAGCACCTGCTGCCGTTTACATCTTTAACGACCATGTGCTGCATTATAACAGCAGTAGCTCCGACCTAAAGGTTAGTCTTCTCTCGCTTTCTCCGGTGATTGCCGAGGAACTATCGCTCTCACTACACTACGAAAAAGTACACTACGCCTATGTCCGTCCTGCCTCACAGCTTGACGAGACAAGCATGCAGACCATTATGCACTATCTTGACCTCTTGGAAGCTCTGATGCAGAATGAATCGCTAGAAAGGCGGACGACCTTGGTATATCTTATCCATTCCCTCTCATCTTTCCTTTCTGAATTTCATGCTAACAGCCTCTCCTCCCAGAAACCGTTTTCGCGCTCTGAGGAACTGGCTGGACAGTTCCTCTCGCTGGTCGATAAGCATTGTCACGAGCACCACAACATCAAGTGGTACGCCGATATGCTTCACCTTACGCCGGTCTATATCTCCAATGTGGTGAAACAAGTGACGGGTCGAACAGCGGGCGACAATCTCACGGATTGTTTAGTCTTAAAAGCCAAGTCGCTGCTGCTGACCTCCACACTCTCCGTCCAGCAGATCTCCGACCGGCTTGGTTTCCAAAACCAAAGCCATTTCGGCACTTTCTTCCGGCGGGCCGTGGGAATGAGTCCGCAGAAATTCAGGAGGGGAGATTGAACATCGCCATGTTTTTTTTGTCCAACCAATAATAATTCCAGCGTTTATCAGTTATACTAACGTACAAAGCCATGATTGACTTTTTCCGAAAATATGTTTCTGTCGTCGCCCTCATCCTGATGGGCCTCTTCCTTCTTGACCTTACTTGCACGGATCAAGAGGATTTGTATGTCATGGAACAAACTGAAATCCTGTCAAATATGTCATTTGACGGTGATGAGTTTGACGAAGACGAGGATTCGGATTTCGTGCTAAACAGTCCATCGGAGGGTTTTCAATGTCGATGTGACTTTTGCCCAGTTACATCCATAGGCGAAGAACAAAATGAAAATATGTGTTCGACGGCTTTACGCCTCGGACAGGTAAGGCGTTATGCCCCAAGGAAAAGCTTGGCTGACAGCCATAACTATATCATCACGAAAAACATAAAAGATGGTGCGAACTATGGTTCGGACCGTCTTTTTTTATCCCATAATTCAATTATTTATCAACTAAAATCTAACTAAAATGAAGAAATTAGCATTGTTTGCAGCATTCATTGCACTGTCTTTCGCAGTGTCATCATGCACAAAAGAAACGCCTACAGGAGGTAACAACAACAGCAACAACAACCAATGGGAGGCCGAAGGGAACGGTGCTCCCGTCAATGCGATTGACATTGCCACGGACATTGTCACGTTTGTCAACACACATTTCCCAGAAGCAAGCATCCTCAGCTGTAACCAGACCGAGCACTATTACCGAGTGATTCTAAGCGACAACACCAAGGTGTATTTTACACGAGCGTTTGAATGGGTTGAGGTTAACTGCGAACATTCTTCCATCTATGGTGCTGTGCCTGCGACGCTTGTCCCCGAACAGATTGCAGCCTATGTTACCGCCAACTATCCCAATCAACACATTGATGAAATCGAAAGGGAAAACAATGGCTGGGAGATTGAACTCAGCAATGATGTTGAACTTAAGTTTGATGCCAATTTCAATGTCGTCAACAATGGCGGAAATGGTGGTGGAAGCAACGACGAACACCCTGAAATCAACACTTTTGTAAGTACTTATTTCTCTCAAACTGAAATCCTTAGCATCAAAGCGGAAGACGATGAATATGAAGTGGAACTTGCCGATGGTACTGAGATTTCTTTCAATCTCAACTTCGAATGGACCCATATTGATTGTGAAGAGTCCTCCATTTACAGTGCCGTACCTACAGAACTCGTTCCCGAACAGATTACTACCTATGTAAACACGAATTTCCAGAACCAACAGATCGAACAAATCGAGAGAGAACATTATGGTTGGGAGATTGAACTCAAGAATGGACAGGAAATCAAGTTCGACACCAACTTCAATGTCATCGGAAACGGCGGCGGAAACGGCGGTGGAACTCCTTATGACTATGCAGAAATCAACACTTTTGTGGAGACCTATTTCCCTCAAGTTGGCATCCTTAAGGTTGAGATGGATGAGCATGAATATGAGGTGAAACTATCCGACGGCACTGATATCACCTTCAACCTCGCCTTCGAATGGAAGAGCATCAACTGCGATGAATCGAGTGTTTATGGCGCTGTTCCTACCGAACTCGTTCCCGAACAGATTTCCACCTACGTTGCCACGAATTACCCCAACCAGCATATTGACAAAATCGAAAAGAAAGCAAACGGTTGGGAAATTGAGTTAAGCAACGGAGTTGAAATTGAATTTGATAGCAACTTCAACGTAACCCATACCGACAACAAATAAGAAGTCAACCTTTTTCTTCATAACGAAAGCGGTCAGTGAGCCATCGTTGGCCGCTTTCACAAATTTATGCTTATGCTCATCGTTATCGCAATTTTAACCCTAATCGCAGGCATCGGGGTATTTTTGGTGGCCTGCAAAATGTTGAGTACCAGTCTTGAAAGTGCAAGCAGTGCAGGCTTGAAACGGTTGTTTGCCAAGATGGGAAATAACAAATGGCTCGGCGTGGGCATCGGCACAGTGGGCACAGCGGCCATCCAAAGCTCAGGTGCGGTGACGGTGATGGTCATCGGCTTCGTGAACGTGGGCATCATGTCGCTCACGCAGGCTGCCACGGTCATCTATGGAGCCAACATCGGTACCACGGTCACGGCGCAACTGGTGGCCTTGGGCATGTTTGGCGGCAATGGCATCTCCACAACGGTGCTTTTCTCGGCCTTGGCTGGCATTGGGGCCTTCGTGATGATGTTCTCGAAGCGCGATAAATGGAAACAAACCGGAAGCATCCTGGCAGGTTTCGGCTTGCTGTTCGTCGGCCTCGGCATTATGTCGGGCGCCATGGATGAATTTGCTGCCTTGGATTCGGTGAAACAGTTCTTGGCCACCATCAGTAACCCCTTGCTGATTGTTTTCATCGGTGCTTTGCTCACGGCCATCATCCAGTCATCCTCGGTGCTGACGTCCATCGCCATCACCATGGTGGTAGCGGGACTGCTGTCGCTCGACCAAGGCATCTTCCTCACGATGGGTTCCAACATCGGTTCGTGCGTGGTGGCAATCTTGGCAGGCATGACCAGTGGCCGAAACGCCAAACGGACCGCCCTCATCCATTTGTTTTTCAATGTGATGGGTGTCGTGTTGTTCTTGCTTATCGCCTTGCTACTTCATCTTTTCACCCAAGGGGATTGGGGATTCGGGAGGATGTTTGAGGCTATGTTCCCACACGCCCCGCAAGTGCAGCTGGCCATGTTCCATACCGTGTTCAATGTCTGCACCACCTTGGTCGCACTGCCGCTGACCAATGGTCTGGTTCGCTTGGTGTGCCGCATCATTCCCGACCATGCCGATGAGCCTCGCGATGAAAAGTTCCATCTTCATTTCCTTGACGACTCCATGTTGGTGACACCCGCCTTGGCAGTCAGGCAGTTGAAGGCCGAAGTCGAAAACATGGGTGCGTTGGCCCACGACAACTTTTGTCGTGCCATCCATATCGTCACTACATTGGATTTCAGCGATTTGGAAAAGTTCAAGAAGACCGAAAACGAGCTTAACTTCTTAAACAGTGAGTTGACTCGATATGTGGCTGCACTTTCCGCAAAACCGCTCAACCAGACCGATGGAAAGTTCTTGAGTTGCAGCGTGAAAAGCGTGAGCGACTTGGAACGCATCGGCGACTATGCCGAAAACATCGTGGAATATGCGGAGAGCCTTAAAACCCAAAATGAAACATTCTCTGCGCCTGCCGTGCTAGAAATCAAGGAGATGGAGCGGAAGATCACGGCACTCTACCATGAAGTCATGAAAGCCTACCACGATCTTGACTTTACGGCACTCGAATACGCTTATCAGATTGAGGAACAGATTGATAGCTTCACGGAGACCATGGAATCGCAACACATCCAGCGACTTGTGGCGGGACAATGCACCCCACAAGTTGGAGCCGAATACATCTCATTGGCACAAAACGCCGAGCGCGTGGCAGACCATTTCATCAATGTTGGAAAGAGTATTAGGAGCTTCGCTTAGTTGAAGTCAGAGTCGTTTGGAAAGCCCTATGGAATACAGAAAGAATCCGGCTGTGTTGTTTGAAAAAAAGGGATTTAATACAGCAGCCCAAACGTCCACAGCGGAATTGAAATGCCATGGCCGCATTCGATGTCGTCTTTCACCAGATGACCATTGGGAACATCTTCGATCTGTCTGAGGCCTTTTTTCTTTCCTCCGACCTCGAAAGTGTGTTCGCCTATGACAAAATCTGAAGTTTTTGATGAAATGACGTCGCTCACGACCCTCGTCTGGTTATAGAAAAAAGTCTCTCGCAGGTTTCCGGTATTGGCACTGTCTGCACCAAGCACATACATGATATTTGTATTATCCAGATATATTTTCTCCACTTTGCCTAAACTCCGTAAGCCGCCTGTCTCATCGCGCAGCTGGCCTATCATTCCAGCCCGTTCCATATAAAGAAAATAATCAGGTACCACATTGCGACTGACACCTATGGCATTGGCTATGCTTGAATAATCTGGCTTGAAAGGTACACTTTGTGCCACTATGCTCATCAGCCGGCGCAGTTTGCGTCCTGTAGAGACCGAAAGCGAGGCATATTGCGGGATGTCCGACTCGAGAGTCTGCGTGATGATTTGGTCGAGCCTTGACCTGAAGGCACCTTCTTTGCTGAAAGGATAATATCCGTCCTGCAAATATTGTCGGAACAGCGGTAACGGATGCGGCAAAATGGTATCAACCACCTTGTTGGCGACGACCTCTTCCAAAGTGTATTTTGGCATTTTTATGTCGTGGAACATCTCTAAATATTCGCGAAACGAGAGCCCTTGTAGTGTGTACATCACGGCACGACGGCTCAGGTCGGCCTGGCCTTTCAGCAAATCGAGCACCGACGAGCCAGTGAAGACCACATGCAATGAAGGATGTCCATCGTAGATGTTTTTCAACTCGGTTGACCAGTTTTCATATTTGTGAATCTCGTCGATATAAAGATGTGTGCCGCCTTCCTTAATCCATTCCGATGCTACCTCCAAAAGGGTGTGTTGGGCGAAATAACTGTGGTCGGCCGAGACATAAAGAGCCTTTTGGTTGTCTTTTTCAAATAGGATATGCTGCTTCACCAAGGTCGATTTGCCGACTCCGCGTGGACCGACAATTCCGAACATCCTCAGCGACCAGTCAATCTCAGCGTACAGGTATCGCACGAAATCAAGGCTTGTAATCGCCAATTGTTCGCGCATAAAGCCTATTAAAACATCATTAATCATGGTAATTGTATTTGTAACGCTGCCGCAAAAATACAAATAATTCTAAATATGCACTAAAAAAAGTGCAATATTTTTAGTATTATGCACTAATAAAAGTGCACTATTAAGATTGTGGGGCTTGATGGCAGGTTCTTGAGGGCTTGAGTCCGATGGCTTTTGAAATGGTTTTTTGAATCTGAAATCCCGTTATTGGCGATAAAAACGATAATTTGTTGCCGATTTTCTTTGTTTCGATTTCGATTTTTGGGTTTTAAAGTTGTTTTATCAGGCTCCTCTTCGTTCATCGAAGCTTCAGTTCAAAGACCAAAAGCCTTAACCCATATGCCCAATCCGAAGATAAAACGACTTATCCTATTCGCATTTTCTACTACTTTTAAGTATTTTGTTTTCAACAGGTTAACTAATCTTTTCATATACAATTTTGTCGTAAAAAATGTGTTTTTACGACAAAACGCCTGATTCCAATATTATAAGGTAGTTTCATAAGACCAAGCCGCATTTTACATCAAAACAAGTGTGTTGCCATCAATGTATTACGATGGTTTTTTAGTTGGTTTTTGTCGGTTTCATATCAAATAATTCCGACAACGAGATTACATTATTTCTGTCAGAAAATACTCTATTTTGCAAAACTGATATAAAACAGCTATCTAATCCCAGCAAGATTTGCGTCGTTATTTTAACCACTTCTCCAAAATCTGTTTCTTCCGTTCTGCACAACCAGCCATCACTGCCTTTGCCTCAGCAATCTTCTGCTCATAGGCTTCAATTTCAGAAACGGCTTGTTGCTGTTCGGTTATTGATGGGATTGGCACTTTAACTCGTTTAAGGTATTTGTAATGTCGCTCATACTTGCCAGCATTTTCTAACTGTATGGTTAACAAGTATTCATATAAAAACTTTGGAATCACAATTTCCGAATCCACTTTCAAGAGTTGTGTCCCATCGGCACCTCGTACAAATGGGAAATCAACATATTTAAATGTGCAACTATGGTCTCCGAAAACAATAAGCGGTAAATCATCTATCACATTCTCTTCATCCGTGTAACCTGCAACCAGTCTATCGCTTTCTTGTGTGATAACTGGATATTTGCCTCGTGATTCGATTTGGTTTTCCGCTATCTTGGTTTTATTTCCATTTATCTCAACAAGAAGGCTTTGTAATTCCTTAAACTTAATTCCTGATTTGTTATTCAACTTTTCAAATACTTCCAAAATCCTTCTCCTGTTTTCCTCAATACTCGCACGACTACGATTGTATTCATCATCGACTAATTCACATTCTGAAACGATTTGTTTCTGAAGTTTGTCATCAATGTCTGGAACTTGTATTAGTTTTATATCATCTGGATAGACATGAGGTTGTGCTGATCCTTTTTGTAAATAATAGATTTGGTACTGAATCGATAGAAGATAATTATACAAAAACTTTGTATGCAAATCATCCCTACCTCTAACGGTCGTACAATCCGATGCGAAAATAGGTTCGTTCCAAAAGTTAACGAATCCTGCGTTAGCTCCACTTGCACTTATTGTAATCGTATTTGCAGGTCTATTTGATTCGTTGTGCAAATAAGCATAATCAACTCCACCTGCTACAACTTTAACTTTTCCATTTTTTGTTTGCGCAGATGTAATTGATTTCCCTTTTAAAATGTCCGCGACATCTCCCAACTTTACCAAAGGATACTTGCTTGCAATCTCAATCCGCTTATCTACAGAGAGTTTTATTTGCATATTAAAAGAAGGCTTAGAGAAGTCTATCATATTTGAAGTACGTACCCACTTTGCATATTTCTCCAACGCATCGTTTACGCAATTTTTGCCATCGAATGCACAACGGACAGACCAAGCAAGTTTTTGCTTGTCATTTCTATCCAAAATGTTTGTCAACAAACCATCAGTTTCTTTTAATCCTTCGTTGCCCCGACGCTCGCTGCTTGTATAACCAAGGAATCGTTTTTGCTCATTAGTATCTGTGGGGGCTGTAATGATTATAGTTTGTTGTTGGTATGTGAGACCGAAAACCAGCAGCTTGTTTTCTTCTATTTCTTTTACCCAATCGAAAAACTCGTTGCTTAATAGCTGTCTTTGTTCTTCGCTACTTTTCTCATTCCTTTTAAGTGGCTGTTTTGCTTTCTCTTTTCGTTCTATCTCTGCAATCTTCCCAAGCGTTTTCTTCGTGTTTGTTTGGTTTCGGAAAGCTGTTTCGTATTCCTTAAAATAAGGCGCGAAAGTATTTTCAAACAATGATTCGTTCTTAGAAACGAATTGAAGATACGATTCTTTCGAAATTTCTATCGTTTTCAAATATTCATTGAACAAGTCGGAATCGTTCCAGTCGTCAAGGTTTTCGCCATTTACAATTGCTGTAGCACTATCTTTCAATAGTTTCGCTGTTTGTGGAGGGAAATCAAAATGCTCCAAGAAAAGTATAATGGTATTTGTGGATGTTTTGCCAAATGTCTTTCCTCCAAAACTCGCAATGCAACGGATGTAGAAATTATGCAGTAGGATTTCTCGGGTTTTGATATCAGATGCTTCAACATTGCTTAACAAAGCGGATGGCATGACAATGGCGGCAATTCCTTTGGGCTTCAAAAGGTGATGCATCCGTTCAATAAAAACGTTTTGTATGTCGCCACAGTTGAACGACATTAGTTTTATCGTTTCGTATAAGCTTTGTACTTTTCGGCTTTCGTGTGTTTTGAAGGCATCAATGCTGTAGGGTGGATTTGCAACGAGGATGTCGAAAGAATTGAGTTCACCAAGAAAATCCTCGTCAGGCTCAAGCCCATCGCCTTGTTTTATGTGGGCATTTGCGGCACCATTCAAAAGCATGGCCACCTTGCTTACTCGAGCCAACCTGTTGTCTTTGTCAATGCCATAAAAAGTTTCAGATATGTTCTTGTCCTCGATTTCTTTGACGCTCTCAGATATCGCAGAGACACCTTCCGTAAGAAAATGGCCTGAACCACAGGCAAAATCTATGACTTTGGGTAATGCAGGAGTTTTGGAAGACAAATACCTGTCGAGCGGCAGGGAATTCCACACAAAGCGAGTTATGGGAACTGGTGTAAAGAATTGTCCCGCTTCCTGTTTGAATCCTTGATCCAACAAGTTTTCAAAAAGCTCTCCCAAAAACTGGTCTTTGCTAGAATAGGCCAGTTTGTAGTTTTGGAATAATTCAACCACTTCAACCAGTACTTTCCCGTTTTGAAGAAATAGCTTTTCGTTGTAAACCTCTCTAAAAGCGAAAACCTGACATGACAACATTTTTGTTTTTTGGAACTTGTCAACCAATTCCTCTTCCAGTGCCTTCCGCTTCTTCCCAGTGAATTGGTCAAGCGTTTTCCTAATATAGTCATTATCAAGATAAAACACTTCTTCTTTCAGATACTCTTTCATTCCAATTTGGAACAAAGCCAATAATCTTTCGTAAAGAGAATAGTAATTATCAGTTCCATCAATATATTGGAAATCCATAATGTCGTTTTCGTCACGATGTCTTTCCTCGTCAACAAACTTGCAAATGAAAAGAGAAAGCAATTTGTTGAATGCGTTTTCTTTGTCGCTGATGTTGTTATGTCGCAGAATTTCACGAAACGAATCGGTGATACCATCTTCTTTCTTGAATTTCTTTAGGTCTTTGTTTTTGATGGGCTGGTCGCCTATGTTGTAGGCTATGGAATCCTCACCAAAGATTATGTTATGATAAACCTTTTTTGAATAGGTCTCATCCCAAACAATAAAGAAATCTTCAGCTGTTGATGCGTTCTTGTAAAGCAATATAGAATCTTCCTCTTTTGCCAACAACTCGACATTCTTGTCGTCAAAACTCCTGACAATTTCTTCTTTGTAAGTTACATTATCGTTTTCATCGTCATAATCAGAAGCATACAATTGAAGCCATTGCGTTGAACGAGCTTGTGCCCAGTAACTGAAAAGTTGTTTTCCGGCTGGATCTTCAAACAACTCTTTTCGGGCCTCTTTGTAATCGTTGCCTGCTCGTTTACATTCTATTATCAGATAGGCATTGTTCTTTTTGTCATAGATAGTAATATCGGCTCTACCGCTTTTCCCTGTGTGTCCAAGCGTCCATGTCTTTTCAAGGAAAATGCTTTCTGGCTTGTATCCCTTATCCAGCAGTCTGTTAACACATTCAAGGACAACAAAATTCTCTTCCTGACTGAAATTGGTAGTAGTATTTGCGCCAGTGTCAAGATTTGACGGATACTCTATTCTCTCGTTTGCAAAATCAATACTTATTTCGCAGTTCGATTCATTATAATGTTTGCTGTATATATCGCTTTGCTTTTCAAAGCCGAGACATTCAAGTACTTTCGGTAAGTTTTCTTTTGTTATCATTTGATATACTTTTCAGTTCTGCTACTTACCGATGATGCAGGCACACAAACAAACACCTCAAAAAACAAACATAAAGAAAGCGGGACTTCCCTTATGAGCTCCGAGGTATTTGGCGTAACCTGCAAAATCAAATAAGTTCCGTCCACGCTTACGTGGACGTTCGCTGAACCTATTCTTGATTTTGCATCTTCTAATCGCCAAATTTTCGGAGCATCTCGAATAAATAGCAAACGCTATGGTTTATAATATGTAAGTTGTCTTCGTTCTTAAATCATCAATTTATATCAAGTGGTTTATTGCCGCAAAAATAAGAAAAAAGGTTTATTATATGCTTCAAATTCAAAATCGATTGTAAATAGTGCTTCAGCCTTAACTTCCTTCCTTTCTAAAGAGACCTCGGGCAGCACCCCATCATGCACCACCCACCACCGCCTGCAGGACGCAGACGATGACAATGCGCCAGGACAAGTCCTGAAAGGACGACCCCATCACACCCCGATATGCAATGTCGGGTTTTAATAATAAGATGGATGACCATGATATGTCGCAGCCATAGATGCCCGCCATCGCACAAACCAGCGTCGGCATGACATGGCTGCTTGACCCCACCACACCCCGATATGCAATGTCGGGTTTTCATATTAAAATATACATTTTCCTAAACATAATCAGCTATCATCCCACAAATCGGATCCTCCCTTATAATCTTCGGAGCAGACTTTCCAGCCAGCACCAACACTTTCTTGCCATTACGGTAGATGTGGAGCTGCCTTGAGCGGACCACAGCAGTCAGTTCCGCGTCGTCTTGCATAGCCAGCCATAGACGATGGTATTCGCCATTCTTATCGAACAGCTTCTTCTGCAAATGCGAGCACATATTGGTGGTGTCGAGGGTTATCATATTATAACACTTTGATTATTATTACTTTATAGAATAGGTTTAAGTCGTTCGCGTAAGTCGCCTCAACGAAACCAGCACTAGCGGAATGCTGACCATCAAGGTCATTACCTCGGCAATAGGCATACTGAGCCAAATACCTTTCTGTCCGATGATGAGAGTGAGCAAAAACATGGGAATCAGCACGAAGACGATACTTCGGCAGAGGGCGATGACCACCGACTCCAAGGGCCGCTCGATGGCGGTGTGGAAACTGCAAGCCACAATGTTGACGAACGACACCAGATAGTGTAGCGTGACATAAGTGGTCGCCATGGTGGTCAGCGTCTGCAACTCTAGGTCGCCGTTGCTGAAGGCACTCGCGATGCCGTGTTTGAAAACCAACACGAGCAGATAGACCCCAATGCCGATGCCTCCACCAAGAAGCAAGGCATTGGCCAGTAACGACTTAACCCTCCGATGATTTTGGGCGCCGACGCTGTAGGACATCAAGGGATACATAGCTTGCGATAGTCCGAAAATCGACATGTTGACGATGAAGTTGAGGTAGCAGACGATGGTGAAGGCCGCCACGCCCTTGGTGCCAATCTCGCGCATCAGCACGAGGTTGAAGATATAGGTGGTGACCGCAGCCGAAACCGAGGTCAGCATCTCAGACGAGCCGTTGAAGAACATCTTTTTGATTTCCTTGCGCCCGCCCATCATCTTGCCGAATCGGACAAACCGAAACAGCACCAAAGCTGCCGTGGTGTTGGCCACACAGGTGGCTATAGCGGCTCCAGCCACGCCCCAGCCGAAACGCAGCACGAAGAAATAGTCCAGGACGATGTTCACCACGCAGCAGATGACGCCGCTGACAAACACCCAGTTGGGCTTCCCGTTGAGGCGGGTGAAGGCCTCCGTGAAATTGGGGATGCAATAGAAGATGAAACCGCAACCGATGATGCCAAGGTATTGTCGGACAAAAGGATACACCTCATTGTTGCTACCAAGGAAATAACACAAGGGTTTGAGGAAGAGACCGACCAAGACGGAAAGTGCTGCGATGGTGACCAACAAGGTGACAAAAGTAAGTGAAGTGTAGCCTTTCGCCCGCGTTTCATCGCCCTGCCCTTTGGCGATGCCTGTGATGACGATGCCGCCTGAAATAATCATGATGGACACGCTCAGCATCGAGCTGATGAGCGGCATGGCGATGTTGACGGCGGCAAGGCCCAGTGCGCCCACGCCACGGCCAACGAAAAGCCCGTCGATGATGGTCTGCAAACCCACGATGAGCATCCCTATGATGCTCGGCAAGGCATATCTGGCAAACTCTCGGAAACTGACGCCGATCAGGGCTTTGGTTCTGGAAGGAAGGCTGTTCATTTCATATCCTGAAGCTTAAACGAGGGCTGCAAGACTATCTCGGCGACTCCTTCTGATAAGCGGCTGCAAAAATAGGTAAAAAGACGGAAATAAAAGTGGTATTTACCACGCTATCTCTTTGATTTCTCCCTGTGCGGTGCGATAGACATAGTGTCTTTCATCCGTATCGATTTTAAGGTTGAGATATGTGCAGTAATCTGTGATGGGGATGCCATTGACACTTACCAAATAATCACCTGAGCGGATGCCTTTTTGGTAAGCCTCGCCGTCTTTGCGTACTATGGCTTTCATCACACCAAGCGTGTCGCCCGTGTCGGCCAAAACATGTGTTAAGCCCTTCTTGTCCTCATTTCCAACAACAATCTCACGCTTTCCTTCATGAGGGAGGAAGAAAAAACACTTTTTTGGTCCGTCGATAATCAGCGAGGCATGTTCCAATATCGCCGAACCTGTCTTGACAGAGAGGGAGTTAGTCGATATCCATAAATCCTCAAGCGCGAGGTCGCCCACCTTGACTTCCGGGAAATGGAGCCTCCTATACAGTATCGTATCCAACGACCGGCCGAAAAATCCAACTTCTGTAGATACCGTGGTGTCAATCAGAGCGGTGTGTTCATCGATTTCCTTCAGCATCTTCCGGTCGTCCTTTGACCAACGGTTCAGTGTTTGCTCCGGCATGTCGATCCAGCCACCAATCCACCCTGAATCAAAAAGCATTTTGTAACGCCCCCAAGGAAAACCCACCCAAACTAAGGGACAGGTCATGTAATAGGAGTTATACGGCATGTATTTCAGTTTGGGTTGCCGTTTTTCTTCTTTTTTGAAAAAGCCTTTACGGTCGGTAACAACCATCAAGCTGTCCTTGGTGTCGAACTTGAACGAAAGACCGCAGGTGACAAGGTCGAAGCCGAAAGCGCCATCAATCCATTCACAGACATACGCTTTCATGCCATTGTCAGCAATCAAAGGATAGTTTTCAATAGTCGTATTGCCCATTTTTATCGGCGGCATCCTGTAAATAGCTTTTTTCATCTTCACATTTTGTGAATCGGTTAGCGTGAGGGTTTTTGCCGACGGTTTCATCCATTCCTCTTCGTCACCTATCCAAAAGCCCCAATTCGCACCGGTATCGAACATCAGGTTCTTGGTCTCCCCATTGATTTCCACTGGGATGATGATGGCGCCATCCCAAATCTTGATTTTCACCGTATCAACAAAATCATGTTGTGAAAAGTGGATGTCCCTGAAAGGCTTTTTCTGCGCCTCTACCGATAGCGATGTCAAAACAGCAAAACAAATGAGTAAGGTTCTAGATAGTGTTGTTTTCATTATAGTAGTATTTGTTATTTCAGAGCCTTCACAGGGCATTCCTTGGTGCATTTATGGCACAGGATGCACTCGGTGGCGTTTTTGCGTTTGCGTGAGTTGTTGTTCACTTCCACTTCCATCGGGCACACTTTCAGGCATTTGCCACACTGGATGCATTTGCTCTCGTCGCAATGGATGCGCAGCAAGGAGAAGTGGCTCATCGGCTTGAGGAAGACCGTGACGGGACAGATGTATTTGCAGAAGGCGCGGTTGTCCTTGAACACTACGGCAAGAAGGATGCCCACCACATAATAGACCAAGTTGCCGATGAGAAACAGCATGAATAGGGTGTGCTTGTTGGCTTTGTCGAAATGGAACAGCAGGAGGACGAGGATTAGCGACAACGCGAACACGATGTAACGGATGAAACCAATCTTTTTTCTCGGACCTCGTGGTTGTTTGTAAGGGAGAAGGTCGAGGATCATGGCGGTCCAACAGGCATAGCCACACCAGCCGCGCCCGAAGAGGAGAGGCCCGAAGATTTTGGCGATGAGATAATGAAGCACACCTGCGCCCACCACGCCGGAGAACAAGTAATACCAAAAGCCCTCGATCTGCATGTTTTCCCTACATATCAGTCCGAGGAAAACGAGCATATAGGCGCCTACGCCAAACTGGATAAATTCTCTGGCATATTTCCATCCCGCTTTTGACAAGGCCAGTCCAATACCGATGATGGTGCCGATATAGCTGAAGTTGAGCAAATAGAACAAACTGCTTGTTGCCAGCCAAAGTGATACGGCGATGATCTCGAATACGGCAAACAGGATGATAGGGGTTTTGTAGTTTTTCATCAGGTTACTTTTGCAGTAATACGGAGAAGAGCGGATTTTGTTACAACAGAAGTAAAAAAATATTGAATTAGAAGGGTTTTGTTTGACAAGCCAATGATGATTTATGGTTGAAAAAATCACTATTTCTTGGGATTGTAGCGATAGGCAAAGCGTCGGATTTTTGCAGCTGAATCAAACACAATAATTATGGGATTACTTAGTAAGATTTTCAGCAATACGCGCAAGCCTGAAGGCTTCTTCGGCAAAATGATGGTGAACGGAATGAACGGCGGCGGTCACGCCCAAATGGCCAACTGGGCCTTGTCGTCAGTGCAAATCAAAGTAGACGACCAAATCTTGGATATCGGCTGTGGCGGTGGTGCCAACATCGCCCGGCTGTTGCAACGCGCCCCGAAAGGTGTGGTGCAAGGCATCGACTATTCGTCTGTGTCGGTGGCAAAGTCTTCCAAAGTGAACGCCAAAGCCATCGCGGAAGAGCGTTGCAAGGTGCAGGAGGCCAGTGTGGTCAAACTGCCTTTTGAGGAGAACACTTTCGACCTCGTCACCGCCTTCGAGACCATCTATTTCTGGCCCGACATCGAGCATTGCTTTGGCGAGGTGAAAAGGGCGCTCAAAACTGGTGGACAATTTGTCATCGTCAACGAGTCGGACGGCTCGGGACCGATGGATGCCAAATGGGAAAGCCTCATTGAGGGAATGCACACCTACAAACCAGAGGAAATCAGAATGCATCTGTCAAATGCCGGCTTCAAGGCCATCGACATTCGGAAAGACGAAGCCAAACACTGGCTGATGGTGACGGCAAAGAAATAAGCACAAAAGGCGATTACCCCATCACCACATCCAACACCATCATCAGCACAAACCCTATGGCAAAACCAATGGTGCTGAGATTGGAATGCTCGCCTGAGGAGGCCTCGGGAATCAGTTCCTCGACGACCACGTAGCACATGGCACCAGCGGCGAAAGCGAGCATATAAGGAAGAATGGGTGTCAGCCAAGCAGCCAACAACACAACTAATAAACCACCAAGCGGTTCCACTACCCCACTCAGGCTTCCGATAAGGAAAGACTTTGCCTTGCTATTGCCCTCAGCACACATAGGCATGGAGATGATGGCTCCTTCGGGGATGTTTTGGATGGCGATGCCAAGCGAAACAGCCACGGCACTGGCCAAACTAACACTTTCGGCACCTTGCGACGCAGCGGCAAACACCACGCCCACCGCCATGCCCTCAGGCAGGTTGTGGAGGGTGACGGCCAAAGACAACATCGCCGTTCGGGAGAGTTTGGAACGCGGTCCCTCAGGTTGATCAGTACCTAAGTGCAGGTGTGGTGTGAGTTCGTCCAAAAACAGCAAGAAACCGACACCCGCAAGGAAACCTATTGCAGCGGGCAATACCGCCCAACCTCCACTCTCTGACCGCATCTCAATGGCAGGGATAAGCAACGACCAAACCGAAGCGGCTATCATCACGCCAGATGCAAAGCCCAACAGCGACTTTTGCAACCTCGGCGACATGTCTTTCTTCATGAAAAAGACAAAGGCTGCACCGAGCATGGTGCCCAACAATGGAATCAATAAACCGATGGCTGTGCCCATAATGGTAATAATAATAGTTTAGACTGCAAAGGTAGGCTTTTTCCAGTAATCTGAGAACACAAAACCGCCGCAAAGGCACAAAACCCTTGCGGCGGTTGGATTGTTAGAACTTGCTTCTTCAATGGCACCCACTGGGCACATCAGACACTATTTTCCGTATTTGCTGCCTCGCCACTTCATCGAGCATCACGACATTGGCTTCTATGCCTCCGAGTTATGCATCACCACCACCTATCTCTCACGCATCGTCCGTCAAGTGTCGGGCGAAAAAAGCTATGGCTTTAAGAACTTTAATTTCGCATTGTCAGGGTCTTCGAAAGCATTGCAGCTTTTCAAATATGACAAAAGGTCGTCGAATGAGCGGCCATATAGCGTTTGGCCGAAATGGTGCATCTTTTCCATCACTTTGATGTAAGTTGCGGGGTCCCCTTGGCGGCTCAGCTTGCGTAGCGACAGCAGATAATCTTCACGATACACGGTTGGCACTATGATTTTGGCTTCGCCAGCGCGGAACAATTCAGCGTTCATCATCACTCGGGCGGTACGTCCGTTACCATCGTTGAAGGGATGCGTCTCGCTGATGAGGAACATCATGTATATGGCTTTGGCCAACGGCGAGGTCAGCGCAGCATAGTAATCGAATCCGACTTCCAGTGTTCCTTGAACCAGTTTTACATCCACAAACTCGGTGTTTCCCGCACGGTTGTTCACCTGCTTGAATTGTCCAGGGTTAAGGTCGGGGCGGCCTGAAAGCAGTATGGCATGACGACGGCGCAGAATGTCAATCAATTCCTGTGGAGTTTTCGGATAACGCTGCATCTCGCTTCGGTTCGATACCAGCTGGAACGTGCCCAAGATATCATGCGAATCCTCGCTTCTGTTCGCTATCGGAATGCCTGTCTCAACAATCCGCTTGGCTTCATCTACCTCGAATTCCGTTCCCTCGATGTAATTGGAGAAATAACTCTCGAAAAATGCGATGTCGCGGTATTCGTTTTCCGACTGCGGCTGTATGGGTCGTGAAACGAAGTGCTGTTCCTGCAAAGCGTCATAGAGTGTCTCGAACAGCCGTTTCCTGTTTTCGTCATATCTCAAACCCACCGACAGAGCTTTTGCGTAGGTGGTTGCGAGTGCGGTTGTATCATGTGTCGCCAGCAATGCTGAAATCAGCACATTGATTTTTTTGAACTCCTTATCCATGCCAAGTCTTTCGGAAGTTTCGCGCAAGGTGTCGCGATATGAGTTCAAACCCGCTTCGCCGCTGGCAATCAGCACGCTGCCAAGTTTCTTTTCTATCACATCGACAGGCAACACCTTCGAATCCCCATCAGTCCTGCGCGACTTCTGCATGTTCTCAAGCATCCAGCGGTGTTCGCTTGCAATAAACATCTGACCGAACACAATATCGTCCTTGTCATTTCCTGGGCCTTTGCTCACAACAACCACTACACCGGGCAAATCGGTTACCTTTTTGTTAAAAGTGCCAGTAAGGAAGAAATAGCCGTTAGCTGTCAAACGCATCTCACGCGCACTTCGGTGGCTGATAATCGTTCCCGGGAAACGCCACATAAGGATATTCATAATATTGCGCCTGACGATACTCTCCGGGCTGTCAATCAGGTTTGTCGTATAGAGACGTGGCGCTATCTTGCGCAATTTCTCCTGTTTTATGAGGCGGGCGATAGCGTGTGACACATCCGGGTCGGACGATGCAAAAACAATTTCCTTATCCAAATCCAGTTCTTTCATACAAATTTTCTATAATTGCAGATGCAAAAATACAAATTTTGTCGAATAATGTATGAAAAACTACAAATTTTAGCGATTTATTCCTTAACCGCCACCCGTGCGTGAACGGTAAGCGCTGCTCGTCGCAGGGCATCGTCACACGTTGCACCTACTTCGAGCAATTCACCACTGAGGAGGCCTGTCTATCAGCTGCCGAAACCTATGGCGGACTGACAAGGGAACGGCTCGTTATGTGCTGTTGACCCTTATGGTCAGTATCCCCATCATTGCAGCCAAACAAACACCGCCGCAAAGGAGATCGCGGGTCTCCGCCCGCGATGAGGCCTTGCGGCGGCAATTCCAATCGTTTTGGATTATTAGTGCTCGCAAACCTTGCCGGCATCCGCCGTGAAACCGTCGTCCGTCGGCTTGAACTTGCCGTGTTCCTTCAGGAAGTTGATCAGTTCCTGTGCCGTCAGGTTCTCTGCGCTGCACGTGTAGAAACATTCCTCCGTACCGAACTTCTCGATGATGGCCTCCAATAGGCTTTTCTCCGAATAACTGTGTCCCTGCATCATGGCAAGGACTTCGTGTCCGTGTGTCATATCTTTTAGATTTTAAGCTTCTTCAATCGCCCCCACAGGACAACCGTCTTTGGCTTTGGCGGCAGCGGCCAATGCCGTTTCTAGCACCTCGCCTTCGATGGCGACGGCCACATCGCCGTTCATGTGGAACACTTCGGGGCAGGTGGACTCGCAAAGCCCACACCCGATGCAACTGTCATTCACTTTGTACTTCATGATGTTCCTTTCTGTTATTGGTTTATGTGTTGGTTAATCAATCCTTTGATTTTCTCGATGATGGCCTCCACTTCCATCCCCGATTTCTTGCTCATCTCGGCAATGGTAGCCTTGCCCAACATGATTTTGCCAACGGGCGTGTTGAGCATCTTGAACTTTTCGTTCACTTTTGCCATATCCATCTTCAACCAAGGATATTGGACGATGAGGTCGGCTAAACGGGTGTCTTTCGTGATTTCCATATTATTGCGTTTTTGTTACGGACGCATTCGATGCGTCCCTACATTAGTTTTATGTCGGGATTTTTCTCCGTGAACTTTTCTTTCAGCACCTCGATGATTTCGGCGCGGCTGTTGCCTTTTTTCTCCATCTGTTTGATGGTCTTGTAGGCTTGAAACAGCGTGGAAGGCCCGATTTCCGAACTGAAATAACCGATGCCTTGGTTCCAGGCTAGCAATTCAAACACATCGTCCAAAGCGGCTGAATCAAGGCCGTGGATGTAGGCCTTCACCAGCTCGCGCGTGGCTTGGCGCATACGACCTGCTCCGACGGCATTGGCCAGCGAAAGCAACAAACGTGTCTCGTATGGCAGGTGACGGCGGCTGTCGTTCCAGGTCAAGTCCCAGAAGTTGACGGCGGTCTGTGCCAAATCATCATCGATCAATGCCATGTTGGTGAGGGCGTAAGGGCGCATCGGGATGTCTTTCTCGGCCTGTTTCATCTGGGCGCGGTAGAAGTAAGTGTGGTATTCGGCCTCGGCCAACTTTTCAGTATAATGCTCGAAGCCAAGGTCTTCAAGCACCTCATAAAGCGGAATTGGCTCAAAACTTTGGATGATTTCCATACCTTCGCCGACGGCTATCTTCGCAGCCTGCATTTTCAGTCCCGGGAAAAAGTTACCTTGCACACCGCGCACGTCAATCTTCTTGAAACTCGCGGTTTTGTCTTTCCAATCGTTGTAACTCATAGTTGTGTCTCCTTTCTTTGGTTTGATGGTACAAAAGTAGTTCCTTCCATTGCGGCAAACCGTAACAAATGTTACATCAGGCACTTTTTTCCTTATTTTTGCGCTGAAAAAAACACTGTTATGGAAGAACTGAAACGTGTCAAACTCTTTGCAGGATGCAGCGACGAATCTTTGGAGCGTCTGCTCGAAAGCCCTTGTCGCCGACAGGAATATTCTGCTGGAAGGCGCATGCTCAACCCGGGTGACCCTTGCCGTGCGCTGATGGTACTTGTCGAAGGTCAGGCCGAGGCGCGAATGATGGGCGAGGAAGGCCGCGAGGTGCTCGTCGACCACCTGAAAGCCCCTATGCTGCTGGCTCCAGCGTTTCTGTTTGCCAACAATAATGTTGTCCCCGTGGAGGTCACCGCCCTCACTGATTGCGTAGTGTGGCACATCAACCGCGAAGCCTTCTTCGAGTTTATGCAGCAGGAGCCGACCGTATTGCGTTCCTTCCTTGAAGTCCTCTCCGAGCGCGGCCATTTTCTGAGCCGAAAGATGCGCACCTTCGCCGTCAACAGCCTTCGCAATCGCGTCATAGAATACCTCGAAGCCAACGGCAGCATCACTTCCGTGGCCGCCGCTGCCGAACAACTTGGCGCAACAAGACCCTCACTCAGCCGCGTCCTCTCGGAAATGGTGAGCGAGGGCCTTATCACAAAAGATGGGAAAGGCTACAAGAAGCGTTAAATCCCAAACATTCTCAGATCCTCCTCAACCGTACTAATCCCGCCAATGCCGAAGTTCTCGACTAAAACTTTGGCCACATTGGGTGAAAGGAAAGCAGGCAAGGTCGGGCCAAGGTGGATGTTCTTCACACCGAGGCTGAGCAGGGCTAATAGCACGATGACGGCCTTCTGTTCGTACCAGGCGATGTTATAGGCGATGGGCAGTTGGTTTACATCATCCAAACCGAACACTTCCTTAAGTTTCAATGCGATGAGTGCCAGCGAATAACTGTCGTTGCACTGGCCCGCATCCAACACGCGCGGAATGCCATTGATGTCGCCCAAACCAAGTTTGTTGTACTTGTATTTGGCGCAACCAGCCGTGAGGATGACGCAATCCTTGGGCAAGGCCTTGGCAAATTCGGTGTAGTATTCGCGGCTCTTCATACGACCGTCGCAGCCTGCCATCACCACAAACTTACGGATGGCACCGCTTTTCACGGCCTCTACTACCTTGTCGGCAAGGGCAAACACCTGCTCGTGCGCAAAACCTCCTATAATCTTGCCCGTCTCAATCTCTTTCGGGGCTTGGCAGGTCTTGGCCAAAGCGATAATTTCACTGAAATCCTTTTTGCCGTTAACATCGGCGGGGATGTGCTTCCAACCCGGGAAACCCGTGCTGTTGGTGGTGAAAACGCGGTCTTTGTAGGTTGCATTAGCGGTCGGAGGCACGATGCAGTTGGTGGTGAACAGAATGGGGCCATTGAAACTCTCAAACTCCTCGCGCTGTTTCCACCAAGCGTTGCCGTAGTTGCCTTTCAAGTGGCTGTATTTCTTGAGTTTGGGGTAATAATGTGCAGGTAACATCTCGCTATGGGTGTAGATGTCGATGCCAGCGTCCTTGCTTTGTTCCAAAAGCTGCTCAATGTCGTTGAGGTCGTGGCCGCTGATGAGGATGCCCGGACGGTTGCCCACGCCAATATTCACCTCGGTGATTTCGGGATTACCGTAAGCGGTAGTATTGGCTTTGTCGAGCAGGGCCATCGCTTTCACGCCCCATTTGCCTGTTTTCAGGACAAGAGCGGTAAGTTCGTTGGCATCGTTGCAGGTCGCCAATTGTCCCAGGGTTTGCAGGATGAACTCGTTGATGTCGCCATCGACTTGACCAAGGCGGGCGGCATGTTCCAAGTAGGCGGCCATACCTTTGAGGCCGTACATGGTCAACTCTTTCAACGAGCGGATGTCCTCGTTGGTTTCGGCAAGCACGCCGACGGTTAGGGCTTTCTCGTCATATTGCTCGCGCGTGCAATTCCATTCCAATACATCAAGTTTGGGGAGCACGATGCCTTTCTTGTTGGTCACTCGGTCTTTGAACATTTCGCGCAATTCCAAGCCTTTATCGATACGGGCGTAGATGCTCTCCGCGTCGAAGTTGGCGTTGGTGATGGTCGAAAACAGTGCGTCGTTCACGAAGGCGTGGATACTCTTGCGGAAATCGCAATAATCGTGTCCACATCCGTGCTGGTGATGGTTGGCGATGACGCCCAATCCTTTAAGGACATAGATTAAAAGGTCTTGTGCATGAGCCACATGTGGGGTCTTTCCGCACACTCCTGAAATCTTGCAGCCGGCGCATCCGGCGGTTTCCTGACATTGGAAACAAAACATTTTCTCGTTCATGGTCTTGCGTGTTGTGTTAGTTGTGAAATTTGCCGCAAAACTACAAGCACGAAACGACTTGGAGCGTAACAAATGTTACAGTGAAAAACAAAAATCCGTAAATCAGGTCTCAAACTGTAGCGAGCAATTACGCTTTGTCCTCGTTTAATCGAAACTCCTTCCTATAGATATATGTGGTATAGCCAGGAGCGTACGAGTCATAGACCTCGCTGAGAAACTGACCTACCAGTGTGAAACCATGCTGAGGGTAGTATTCGTGGGTGCAACTGGTGTCGGTCCAAAGGTAAAGATTTCTCAGGTCTCTGCGCTGGAACTCATCTATCATAGCCTGCAGCAACTGTTTTCCACAGCCTTTCTGATTACTGATGAAGAGCGATAGTTTCACCTCGCTGTCATTCATGCACTGCACCGTTTTCCCGTCAACCTCCAGCATATAGTCGGCCAATAGACGGAAGCGTTCACGCTCATGGTCGGTCATCTGTGCCTCATTGTTCTCGCGCCATTGATAGACATCTGCCTTGTCGTCATGGAAGTTGGCAAACAGCACCCCATGAATCACGCCATCGTCCCCCACGGCCTTCAGAGCCAGCGAGGGATTGCTGTAATTGTAGCGGAGAATATACTCTGCCACTGCATCGATAAACCACTGCCGTTCGTCGGCATAAAACTCTCCCCATGCACCAGCAGCCAGTGGTGCTGCTTTAGCAAAGTCATCATTCGTGAATTTCTCTATTTTCATTTCTATTATTTATTTACACATGCTTTATTAAAGTCATATAACACTCTGATAAATTGGAATTTTCTTGTTGAGTTGCTTAGTAACCAGAACGCTATATTCCGATTATCTGTTTCGTAATTCGGCTGCAAAGATAATAAAAAAACAATCCATAAACGAGCGAAATCTACTAACTATTCCTCTTGAACGAAAATTACTTCGGCAGCATCTGCCCCTTCCTAGTAACGATAGCCTGAAGCAGATAAACGACCGCGATAATTGCGCCTACCATATATGGTGACAAATGAGCGGCCGATGCGACAGGCGAAACAATCAGTGGGGAGAGGAACTGTCCCAAATAGAGCGCCGTGGAAAGCAAAGGCATCACGGTGGTAGCCGCTTCCTTGCCCGCTTTCACGCTTCCGATGGTGTTCAGGTAGGGAACACCGATGCCGTTGGCAATGCCGATGAGTGCCGAGCCAAGCAAAAGAAGTGACAATGAAGTCCCTCCGGCAAGGCATAAATACCCCGCCATGAAGCCGATGGGAGCAGCGTATTTCATCTGTGCGGCGAAGCGTTTCATCATTGCGCCAAAAACCAAGCCTACCAGGAAAGCCACCACATCCAAGCCCATCATCACCAAGGTGATTCCCGTCACTGAAAGCATCCCAGAGGCCGTCAGCGCGAAATTGGTGGGGTAGATGAAGAAAAGGATCATCACGAGAAACATGCCCACGACCGAGGGATGGAATTTCTTCAGAAGCGACAGCGAAATGCCCCCTTTGTTTGACAATCGCTCATTGGGCAGGAAAAGCATGACGAGCACCACGGCGATGAGGCCAAGCAGATACACCAAGAAGGCGTAGTTCCAACTGACTGCCGCCAACATTCCCGCGAGGAAAGTGGCCACCACGCCGCCCATCTGGTTCATGGCAGCGGCAAGACCCATCAGTCGTGCTTGCTCCTCGGGAGGGAAATAGTAGGCCAAAAGTCCCGTGGAAAGCGGCATAATCATGCCCACACTCACGCCCAACAAAGCCCTGAGTACCAGCAGCACAGCAATGTTGTCGGCGAAAAAGGCCCCGCTTCCCGCCACCACATAAAGCAGCAGGCCGCAAAGGGCGATAGTGCGGGTGCGCATCACGCGGCATAGCATCGGGAAACAGAGGTTGGTGAGGATGATGAACAGCGCGGGCATACTCACCACAAACTGGATGAGCAGCGGATTGGCGTCAGCGAAATGGGCGCTGATGGCATTCAAGGCAGGTGCGACGGCGGCTCCCGCCATCACGGTCAACAGCGACATCGAAAGGATGGTCGCAACAAGAATCTTTGGATTGGATGAATCTCTTTTCATTCGTAAGAATCTATTCAATTAAACATGTGTCCAACTGGCATAGTTCTTACAGATTCACCCTATGATTCGGCTACCGACACGCTCGCCGAAAAACGGGTGCAAAAGTACGGAAAATCGAGGAAAGGGTGTTCTCGCTTAAATGAAAAACTGAATCTTTTACTTGATAAAAGATATCCACTCGGTCCTGAGTTGCTTACTTCTGTCTGTCGTTCTGCATAAAGGTTTAATCTTTAACCATCATTTCCTTTTCGGTTTCGTCATCGGCAGTTCCTTGCAAGTCGCTCGTACAAGTTCGGCGATATAATCCCTGTCGTCCACATCTTCGATGAAGAAATAGTCTTTCGCGCCATCGTAAGGTGGACGCATTTCGACGCTGCGCAATAGCGAGCGGCCAGCCTCAGTCGGTTTCAGGTAGAAGCGGTTGTCGCAGATGAGGCCAAAGATGACGCCGTCGCAATAGATGCCGTAGTCGCCGAACATCTTTTTCACCGTAATCTCGCCCGCACCGGCGCATTGGTCGGCGATGTATTGAACGAAGTCGGGGTTGCTTGCCATGGTGGGTTTTATAGAAGTCGTTGATAAATATCCCTATCAATATCTTTAAATACATTGAAAACCACTTGTTTGATGCTGCTATCGGGATGTTCGGTCAAGTAATCATTGACAGTTCGCACGGCAATTTCGGCAGCCAGTTGGTTCGGGAAGCGGAACTCACCCGTTGAAATGCAGCAGAAAGCGATGCTTTCAAGACGGTTTTCATCGGCTAATTGCATGATAGAACGGTAGCAAGAGGCCAACTGTTCCTTTTGCAATGGGTTTGGAATGCCTGTCGGAATAATCGGCCCAACCGTGTGTATGACATACTTGCACGGCAGGTTGTAAGCCTTCGTGATTTTAGCCTGCCCCGTCGACTCCTCGTGACCTTGTTGGAGCATCAGTTGGTGACATTCCTCGCGCAGCTGTACGCCCGCTGCGGAATGAATCGCATTGTCGATGCATTTGTGCAACGGATGGAAGCAGCCCAACATCTGGCTGTTGGCAGCATTCACGATGGCATCCACTTTCAGACGGGTAATGTCACCTTGCCAAATCAACAATTGTTTGTTGGTAGAGACGGTGTGCACACCATCTCTACAAGCGTTTAATTCAACCACCCCCTTTTCCATCAATTGTTCCTGCAATTCCTCGTCTTGCAAACGCAGAAAATCCTCGCTGACAGGTTTCGGCCAACGCACGTTGCGCAAGGCACGAAACAGGTCACGCTTGCCTTGGAGATCTGATGGAACCTGCATTTCGGAATATTGCGGGTCTTCTTTCAGAAGGTAATCAATCAAATAATCTAAACGATTCATCTTCAACAATTCAACAGTTCAACAATCAACAATTCAACAATTCCTCTAATGTTTCCCCAATATCTCCATCAATCACAATCGACCTGTCTTTGATTTGTTCCACAGTGAACGCCTCGCCGAGGTTAATGGTGGCGTAGGTGGCCTTGGGGTTTTTGTAGGTCATCTGCATGAACGGCAGTTTGATGATGGTCGGAGTGTTGCTCCCTATGCCTAGGTCCCAATATAGGATTTTGCCGTGTTGGTGGCCGTTCACGAAATCGAGGTAACACTGTGCGGCCTTATGCCAGCCTTCATCCTCCACAAAGGACTCGTCGGAACGCAGGTTGACCTTCATAAGGCCGCCGCAGACGGGACAATGGGGAACCAATTCGGTCGGGATTTTCATATCGTTTTGCGACACAATCATTTTCCTGATGGTTTCCTCATTGTTGTAGGTCTTTTGGTGACAAGGTTTTGCGCATTGGAACAGCCCATAGTCGCCTTGGTTGTAGAATAGTCGTTGTTTGTCGAAACCTGCCTTTTGGAACTGGTGGTCGACATTGGTGGTGATGACGAAATAGTCCTTGTCCTGCACGAGTTTCAGGAGGTTGTCGTAAACGGGTTTCGGTGCGGGCACATAGCGGTTGTAGTAGATATGTCGGCTCCAATAGGCCCAATGTTCCTCCTCAGTCGGGAACTGATGGAACCCAGCTGTGTACATATCGGTGAAGCCGTATTTCTCGATAAAATCGGAAAAATAGTTTTGGAAGCGTTCGCCATTATAGGTGAAGCCAGCCGAGGTGGAGAGGCCTGCGCCTGCACCGATGATGACGGCGTCGGCTTCAAGTAAGGTTTTATGTAGTTTTTCTGTTTCCATAAAACGAAAGCAAGTTGCTTTCACAAAACGCGGAAGCAACTTGTTTATTGTTGGTTAGTAAACTGATTTTCTTATTTGTACAAGGCTTCCGCCAACGGAGCGATGGCACCAGGCATATCGGGGAAGGCTTCTTTCAAAGCCATCGTGAACGAAGCCGCATTGGACTTTTCGGCGTGCAATGCTTTCACCTTTTCGAGATAAGCGATACGGGCTTCAACGGCAGGTTTTTCCACCAATCCGCCATGTCCACCGATGTAATATTTGCAACCCGAAGCGAGGGCATCTTTCGTGGCTTTCAATTCCGCATCAATGGCATCTACACTGCCCAATTGGAGCGGACTCATGTGGGCGGTGTAGTAGGCCCAATGGCTGTAAAATACCTGTCCGCCAATGATGATGCTGGCACCTGGGAAGTCGCTTGACGCGCCGTGCTCGAAACGGAAGTCAACGCCAGCATAGCTTTGCGTGCTGCCAAAAGGAACCTCCATGGCTTTTTGCGTCGGCAAATCGACCATAGTGTCCCCAAACGACTGGGCGAAACCTTTCATCATGCCACCATAGATAGGGCCTTCGATGAAAGCGGGCATCCCTTCGGGCATGACGATGGGCAACTGGTCGCTGCCACCCAAATGATAGTCGGTGATGTCGGTGACGATGGGCTTGCCAAGAGCCTTGATGTACTCGCCAAATTCAGCCGCATTGACCTTGAACAAAGGGTACTCCATCACCACAAGGCCGTTTTCACCCTCGATGATAAACGAGGTATCGGCCATCACATCGTTGCTGTTGTAAACATGCAGGCGGAATCCATTCAATTCGTACGCCTGAAACTGACCTGTTGTCTTCTTTGTATTATCCATTTTGAAAAGTTTAATTATTTGATTTAATGTGTTTTACCCTATCATTAATGATACTTTCCTGATGCTCAATACCCCATGAAATCAATGCGTCCAAATGCGGCATGAGGCTCTTTCCGCGCTCGCTGAGACGGTATTCCACTCGTGGTGGTACTTCCATAAACACCTCGCGACTGATAATGCCGTCATCCTCTAGATGGCGCAATGTGGAGGTCAGCATTTTTTGTGAAATGTCAGGGATTTGTCGCCACAAGTCTTTGAATCTCAGCACTTCCTTTTGCTCCAAGGTGTAGAGCACCAATAGCGACCATTTGTCGGTGATGTGTGAAATCACGTTGCGTATCGGGCAATTGGGGAAGGTGGCGCTTTGTATTTCTTTCTTGTTATTCATCGATTCTGGATTAACGAGGCAAAAATATATAAAAAATTCTAATTTTCAGTCACTTACCTTTTGTCAATACACGCACCTTTTGGTTAGTATTACTGAAAAACAGGAGGATATAATTACCGCCTTCTAGGGCGTCTTGCCTGCTTTCCATGAAAAAAATCGGCTGCATGAAAGAGGAGCGGGGGGATGGAGTAAATGATATGAAAACCGCCGCAAAGGTCAAGAAAAGCCTAGCGGCGGTTTAGTCTATGAGCAAGTCGCGAAACTAACCACTGTTCCGCGTCCCGTTCCATATACTCAGCATCTTATTTACGGCCTATTGCCGCTTCGCCTCATAGCCGATGTCAGTGATGGCCTTGATGACGGCCTCATCGGTGATGTCGCCTTTAACGGTGGCGGTACCAGCGGCGAGGTCAACAGTCACCTCATCGATGCCCTGCAAGCCTTGCAAGGTCTTTTCCACATTGGCACGGCAGTGGTTGCACATCATGCCGTCCACTTTAAACACTCTTGTTTCCATAGTTTTATCTTTTTTCTTTGGTACAAATCTCATTATCAGCGCATAGACCAGCAGGCAGCCCAACACGATACTGCAAATCACGTTGAACAAGGCTGGCGTGGCATGGCAGCAGGCGTGAGTCAGCACCAGATGAGAGGTGAACCACTCACGAGGCAGCAGATAATCCACACCTAAGCCGAAGGCAAAGGCACCCAAGGTGATCGACAGCAGGTAGAGCCACAGCGTCTTCCGTCCCAGCACCTTGCGGATGACCAGGATGGAAGCCATGTTGGAGGCTGGCCCTGCCATCAGCAGGACGAGTGCCGCACCGGGTGTGATGCCTTTGAGCATCAGCGCGACGGCAATTGGGATGGAACCCGTGGCGCACACATACATCGGGATGGAGATGGCCAGCATCACCAGCATGCTCAGGATGGGCGTGTCGGCAAAACGCAGGAAGAAATCGTCGGGAACGAAAACCGTGATCAGTCCCGCGATGACCAAGCCCAGCACGAGCCATCGGCCGATGTCCTGGATCATGTCAACGAAGCCATATCGTAAAGCCTCCAGGCACTTCTGCCAAAAGCTGAGTTTTGGTTTGTCTTCGGCTTGCTTTTGTACGGCCTCGTTAGGCTCATTGCGCGTGGCCATAGTCACCACGCCACCACCAAACAAAGCCGTGACAAGCGCCGCCACAGGCCGTAGGATGGCGAAGGGAACGCCCAACAGGGAGGCCGTGGCCAAGATGGAATCGACACCCGTTTGTGGCGTGGCAATCAGGAACGAGGTGGTAGCACCTTTCGAGGCCCCTTCTTTTCGCAGCGACATGGCCGTAGGGATCACGCCGCAAGAGCAAAGGGGAAGCGGCACACCGAGAAGCGCCGCCCAAATGACGCTGCTGAAACTGTTTTTGCCAAGATAACGCCGATACAGGCTGGCTGGCACAAACGAGTGCAGCAACCCCGCAAAGGCGAATCCCAGCAGCAGATATGGTGACATTTCATTGACTAAAGCCCAAATTTCAAGCATGGTTGCAATCCTTCTAAAATTGGATGCAAAGGTACAAAAATGTTTAATTCAATGCTTCGGCAGACTTTTTCATTGCACATTCTGCCAGTCGTATGGCGAGCATGGCGATGGGGATGGTCAATGCCATGACGACAATCAGCATGGGGATGTTGTCGATGACGGGTTTCATCAGCTGGTCATAACCGGCAGGCATCTCTTCGACGGCAGCGGCTAACGATCCCTCGGTGTCGGTCCACCAATGAAGGGTGTAGGCAAAAAACGAGAAAGCGAAGGGAACAAAGCTCCAGCGGACACCTTTCAGCGTGTCGTAGCCTTTCATCTTTCTGAGAATCTCGGCCAAAGCGGTCAAAACAACCGTTCCAATGATGTAAGCCAGATCCGCTTCGCCCGCTATCAAGAACAGGACGAAGATGAATCCGTTCAGGGCTGTTGCCGCCCCGAAGCCACGGATGAGCGTGCAGGTGTAAAGGTAGATGAAAGCAGACACCAGCGGTAGCACCGCGCCGATATATGCATAGCACATCGGGTGGATAGCGCCACTTGCAGCACCCATAATAAACAAGGCCAGATAAGCGATGGCCATAAGGAAAACTTTTAATACTGTTTTCATAATTGTTACTTTTTAAAATAATGATACTACAAAAGTCCGTCTTTGTAAAAATTCCGACAATCCCTACAAATAGGTATTTTTGAGTCTTTCTTTCCCTATTGTTGGTTTCCAAAGAGATGTGATGCAATGGACATAAAATCACGATAATTAGTGATTTTTGAGTAATCAACAACTGAATGTTTTAGAAGTTGTGACGGGGTCTCAATGCGCAAAAACAACCCCCAAATAGCATCTCACACTTGTAGGCATTTCGATGTTTGAAACAGGGATAAGCCTGTCAACCTTCAAAGTCAGGTGGACGATTTCAGTAAGGGCAAACTCCAAACCGATGTTAGGATTCACGAAGAAAAACGTCTCATTATGCAGAAAGGCATCTGGTTCCGCTTCCCAGTCGTCAGCCGAGCCTTCAAACATCAGTAGCGAAGAAACTTTCCCTCCACCGATAGTGACACCCGCATAAGGTTTCCATCGCCCGAATTGCCAATAGGCATCAGCCAGCAGTCCGCCCCAGCTGGTTCGGATATAACTGCCGTTGTGCATTTGTTTCAAGGTACTCACATAGCCTTCACCACCCAAACGAAAATGATTGCCAAGATGATAACGGAGCACTCCGCCGAGGCCGAAGGTCATTCCTTCCGCTTTATGGTTTAAGGCGGTTAGGTTGCCATGCAGGTAACCCGTATGTATCATCATACCACCATCGAAACGCTGGAGGTTTTGGGCTTGGCTATGTGTGAACGGGAAGATGATCAACAGAAAGGATAGAACAATATATATCAGCGGTCTTTTCATTTCTTTCCCTTCAAAATCGCCGACCCGCTCAGCCCCATCCATTTGGCTTCCCATGGGGTCATGAACATGCCGTTGGTGGTGTCAATGAGTTCAACCTCTTCATAGCCCATGCCTTTCAGTTTTTTGACAAAAGCCTGCATGTCGCCATATTTGAATCGAGAGAAAATGTCATGAATGGCAAAGGTGCCGCCTTTCTTCAGCAAACGCAGGGTTTCCAACAAAATGGCTTGTCGGTCGCGGCTTGGGATGTTGTGATAGACATAATTGCTGGTCACCGAATCGAAAGTCTCGTCGGCAAAGTCAAGTTTCAATGCGTTGCCATGGCCGAAATGGGTATTACTCACACCCTCGGCCTGTGCGTTTTGTTCGCATAAGGCAAGGCTATAGGAAGCATATTCTTTGCCCCAGCGGTCGATGCCGAACATCTCGGCCTTGGGGTTGCGTTTGGCGCAAGCGATGGCCAGCGCACCACTACCGCAGCCCACATCGAGGCCTTTGCCACCTTCGGGAAGGGTGACATAAGCGGATACACCGTTAATGATCTGTTTCGACATCTGACGCTTGCCGTTGTAGGAGAAGGCACGATGCAATAGCCACATCCATAGTGTCACCAAAGCCAGCACGATGGCGAGCACAAGGAAAACGATTTTCAGGACAGTCTTTAGCGTTCCGGCGGCAAGCAGTCCGCTCACGCCAAAGACCAAGAACAATATCAGGCCGGCCAATGCACCGCCCAAAGTCCCAAGGATCATGCCTTTAGGCATCCAGTTTTTGTAGTTGGATTTCATTTTCTTTAATGCTGTTTTCATAGGCTTACTTTTAGTTGTTTGACACTGCAAAGTAATGGCCATTTCAAAAACCGTGAAATCCCTATTGATGGGTAATGTCAAATGATCTTATCCCAAGTTTTGATGACTTTTGAGAACAAACGCCGCAAAGGTTCTTGTGTGATGCATGGGCAATCCATGATGGAGTTTTGAAGGAAACAGTGGTGAAGAAAAAGGTCCGAATATTCGCAATAAACCAGTATCTTTGCCAAAAATATCCATGTATGCAAAACCTCATCATCAGCCCCATCACCATCGAGCATTTGGACCAATATGGTGCCATCTACGCTTCGGCGTTTTCGGGCGAGCCGTGGAACGACAACTGGTCGGTGGAAGACGCTACCATCCATGTTCGTGAACTGCTTGAATGCCAACAGCATTACGGCTTGGAGTGCATCATAGACGGAGAAGTGGCAGGCTTCATTTTGGGCACTTCCATGCTGTTCCATTATGGCCGCACCTTCGAGATCAATGACCTCGCCGTAGCACCTCAATACCAACGCAAAGGCATCGCCAGCCGTTTGCTGGAGCAATGCCTCGCCGACCTCAAAGCGCAGGGCATTGTAGGTTTCCATTTGATTACCGCCCGCGAGGGCGTATTGCCCGCTTTCTATGAAAGATTCGGGTTCAAGAAAGAGGAGCGGGTGATGCTGATGGGGAAGGAGTAATCAAAAAAAGCTATATCTTTGCCCCGTCGAAAGTTTAAAGAAATGAAGCGATACAAAAATAAGATAGCGTTATTCCTATTGGCCGTCTATCTGCCAATGTGGCTGCTGTCGTCGTTTCATGTCCATGCTTATCCCTTGAAAGCTGCCGATGCGATTGAAGAGCAACATTCGTCGATAATGGATGAAGACGGATGTTTGCTTTGCCAGTTCCATCAACTAGCTTACGAGGAATCTCCACATGTGGTCGTGACGGTCAACCTGCCGGAAACTAAGGTGGAGCCTATTCCTATGGTTCAAGATGTTGCTTCAGCTTTCGAACAACCATTCTCATCACGCGCCCCACCTGTCTTGTTGTAAATATCAGAGAATCAATTTACTGTATTTATAACTTAACAACAAGACTAAAAATGAAAAAAACATTATTTATAGCCTTGTCATTGGCGTATGGTTTGCCAATGACGGCTCAGAGTTTGCCTGACTCTACCGATATGTTTTTCAGGCATTTGGAATTAAAGGAAGTGACGGTGACGGGTGCCGTAGGCGACATGAGAATGAAAGAAACGCCAATGCCTATCGTAGTGCTTCAAGCCAAGGAACTGCATCAGTTGTCGTCCACCAATCTGATTGACGCCATCGCCAAACAGCCAGGCGTATCACAAATCACCACGGGAAGTGGCATCTCAAAGCCCGTCATCCGTGGGCTAGGCTACAACCGCATCGTGGTTGTTAACGACGGCATTCGCCAGGAAGGCCAACAATGGGGCGACGAGCATGGCATAGAAATCGATGCCAACGAGGTCGGCGCGGTGGAAATCCTGAAAGGTCCCGCCAGCCTCATGTATGGCTCCGATGCCATGGGCGGCGTGTTGGTATTCAAAGGGACTCCTACCCTACCCGAAGGCAGCATTAAAGGCAAGGTAAACGCCGAATATCAAACGAATAACGGCTTGCTGGGAGCATCGTTCAACCTCGCTGGAAACCAAAAAGGCTTTACTTGGGATGCCCGATTCAGCGAAAAGCACGCCCATGCCTACAAGAACCGTTTTGACGGCTATGTGCCCAACTCCCAATTCGGTGAGCGAGCCTTCTCGCTCAAAACTGGACTGATGCGCAATTGGGGCTTTTCCAACCTGAAATTTGGTTATTACAACCTCACTCCAAGCATTGTGGAAGGCGAACGCGACACGGTTACTGGCGAATTGATCTCCGAGGAAGGCGACCTGCTTTCGTATCGTCATGGCCTACCCTATCAGCGGGTGTATCACTACAAGGCGGTTTCGGAGAGTTTCATTAATCTGTCATCTGGATACCTAAAGGTGATTGCAGGCTATCAGCAGAACCGACGCAAGGAGTTTGAGGAAACTGCCGACGAATATGGCCTGTATCTGCAACTGCACACCTTGAACTATGATGTCCGCTATGTCTCGGAAGAAAAATCAGGCTGGAAGTTCTCGACAGGACTGAATGGCATGGGACAGAAATCCATCAATCTAGGCGAGGAATTCCTTATCCCCGACTATGCCTTGTTTGACGCAGGCGTGTATGCCACGGCTTCCAAAATATTGGGTCGTTGGAATTTAAGTGGTGGACTTCGTTTCGATTACCGTTATTTGAATGCGAAGGGCTTGATAGAAGATGGTGAGGTGCGTTTTGAGGATTTTACGAGACATTTTCAAGGCATCACGGGCAGTATGGGAGCGACATGCGAAGTCACGGAAAGGCTTGACCTGAAATTCAATCTTGCCCGAGGCTACCGTGCACCTAACATCAGCGAGTTGGCCTCTAATGGCGAACACGAAGGATCGTTGAGGTATGAGATTGGAAACCATAACTTTAAGCCAGAATATAGTTGGCAGGCAGACTTGGGCCTGAATTATGCCACGCGTTATTTCGAATTGAATGCCGCTGTGTTCGCCAACCACATCAGCAACTATATTTATCTGCATCGCATCGACAGCATCATTGAACCCGATTTGATGACTTTTGCCTATGCGCAGGGCGAGGCGACGCTGATGGGCTTCGAGGCGGGTTTTGACATTCATCCTTTCCATGCCCTTCATATTGGGTCGTCGTTTTCTTATGTCAACGCTCAATTGCTGCACCAACCTGAAGAGATGCGCTGGCTTCCAATGACACCCGCATCACGCCTTTCGGCAGATGTGAAATACGAAATCACGCACGACAGCAAGGTGTTCAACAATGCCTATCTTGCAGCCCGCATGGATTGGTACTTGGAGCAGAACCATTATTATGCAGCCTACGACACCGAGACGGCCACCCCCTCCTACCTCTTGCTTGGGCTTTCAGCCGGAACCGATGTCTTGATTAAAGGCAAGAAAGTCGCTGAATTGGCATTAATCGTCGACAACCTCACGGATGTGTGCTATCAAGACCACTTGAGCCGCCTGAAATATGCGGATTGGAATGTCGTGACAGGAAGACGCGGTGTGTTCAACATGGGTCGCAATATCGTTTTCAAGCTGACGGTGCCCATTGGGTGACCTCCCCCATCCCATATCATGCCCCTTCTCAGCACAATACTATGTCAAAGCCTATTTGAAAGATTTTTTTTCAAATCAGAAAAAAACCTCGTATTTTTGCTGATGGAAAACACATCAAGTAAAATTTTGTTATATGTCTAATAACCAATCAATTATTACAAACGCAGAGTATTTCCCAAGCATGCTTCCCGCAGAGGAACTTGCTCAATTGAAGTTTATCCCAACATTTCCCGAATTTGTAACATGGATAGAACAAAAGTGGGCTGATCTGCCATGCTTATCCGACACGGTCAACACATTGACTTATAAGCAAACCTGTGACATCATTGCCCGTAAACGCGCTTTGCTGAACGAATTAGGCCTGCAAAAAGGTGACAAGGTGGCTATTCTCGACAACATTACCGTCGAGGCGGTTGAAATGTTTCTCGCCGTCACTTCAGCAGGCTATGTGGCCATCAACCTGCCTTCGCAGCTTCCTCCTCAAGCCATCGTGGGCTGCTGCATGAAGTTTGGCGTAAAGGTGTTGGCTTACGGCAAGGACTTCGCTGAGGCAGTGAATGGCGTGCCATGCAAAGCTATCGCCATCACTGATTGCGCCGACCATACCGCCCCCGTGGCTACGGTCGATAAGGACGACCCAGCCGCTATCTTCTTCACAGGTGGTACCACGGGTGCTCCTAAAGGTGCGGTCCTACCCCATCGTGCTTTGATGCGCGGTGCCTTGAATGGCGTATATGCTCCAGGTAGCCAACTCGGTCATCACCGTTATGCCTGCGTGTTGCCCTTGAGCCATGTGTTCGGCCTCGTCCGTAGCACATTGTCCGTCCTGATGGAAGGCGGTGCCTGGTTCTCTGCCGGCAACACCAAAGAGACAATCACCAAGTTCCCCGTCATTCGTCCTACCTGCCTCGTTGCCGTTCCCGGTATCTGCGAGATTCTGCTAGGTCTGGTCAAGATGTACGGAAAGCCTTTCCTGGGTGGTCAATTGGGATTCATTATCTCGGGTGCCGCCAATGTGCCCCCGAAACTCATCGGCGAGTTCGACGAGTTGGGCATCCACCTCTTTGCAGGTTACGGCATGACCGAAGGCGCTAACCTCACCACGGGCAATATCGATGTGAAGTCGCGTCCCACCTCAGTCGGCAAGCTCTATCCTGAACAAGAGGCAAAAGTGGTCGATGGTGAATTGTGGTTCCGTGGCGACAATGTATTCCTCGGTTACTATGGCGACCCTGAAAAGACGGCCGAAACCCTTACCGAAGATGGTTGGATTAAGACCGGCGACCTCGTGCGCTTCGATGAAGAAGGCTACATGTACATCGTTGGACGCATCAAGAACCTCATCATCCTCTCCAACGGTGAGAATGTCAGCCCTGAGAGCATCGAAGAGCCGTTCTACAAAGACCCCAAGCTCCGCGATTGCCTCGTCAAGGAAGACGAACTGGATGGCCGTCAGGTGATTGCCATAGAGATTCTGCCACGCATGGAGGAGTTTGGCAACGGTCCATGGGAAGAAGTGGAAGCCTATTTCAAGGATTTGGTCGGCAAAGTCAACGCTGAGCTGCCCACAACCCACCAAGTAAGCAAAGTCACAGTGCGTAAGGAGGACTTCAAACGCACGGGCGCCATGAAAGTCTCAAGAAACCAATAAGCCATGGAAAGAGAGCACATTTTCAACGAGCTGAAGGAAATCCTGAAGCTCATCAAGCCATCAGCTGATTTCAGTAAGATCAACGAAGACTCACAGCTTGTCCGCGATGTGGGCTTGGACTCACTGACCATCTTGCTGTTGAGCCTCGCCATCGAGAACAAGTTTGCTTTCAAGTTCGAAGGCAATCCCAAGTTCACCACGGTGGGCGAAGTCATTGACTTTATCAGCGCGAATTCAACCCTTTAAGCCTATGAGCATCCGAATCGAAAAGGTGGAAAGTCACAAGCAGTTGAAGAAGTTTGTGACTTTCCCTCTCCATTTATATAAGAATTGCCCCAATTGGGTGCCTGCTTTGGAAGGCGACGAATACGACACCTTCAACCCCGAGAAAAACGGCGCCTACGACTTCTGCGAGGCCGACTGTTTCTTGGCCTACCGTGGCAACGAAATCGTTGGCCGCGTGGCCGCCATCATCAACCATAAGGCCGACGATGCGGAGAATCTTGTCCGTTTCGGCTGGCTCGACTTCATCGAAGATGAGGAAGTTTTGCGTGCTTTGATTGATGCCGTTGCCAACTGGGGCAAACAACACGGGCGCACTGAGATGTGTGGCCCTTGGGGATTCACCGACATGGATAAGGAAGGCCTCTTGGTGGATGGCTATGAGCACCTCTCCCCTTTCACTTGCCTTTATAACTATCCTTATTATGGCGAAATGTTGGAGCGTCTCGGCTTCACGAAAGATGTCGACTGGACCCAACGGACGCTTGAAGTGAGCAAGGAACTGCCATCCATGTTCCAATTCGCCAACCTGATTGAGGAAAGGTTCAAGGTGCATGTGGTGCAGCCGCACAGCATGAAAGAGATGGGAAACCGATACGGGAGGGAGATCTTCCACATGTATAACGAGGCTTTCGCGCCCTTGAATGGGTTCTCGCCCTTAACCGACAAGCAGATCGACGCCTACCTGAAGACCTATGTTCCCATTCTTGACAAAGACTTTGTCGCCTTGGCCGTCGATGCCAATGACAAGCCTATTGGCTTCATTTTCTGCGTGCCTTCGCTATCCAAGGCAGTGAAGAAATCCAATGGACGACTGTTCCCCTTTGGCTTCATTAATATTTTGAAGGCCTTGAAGAAAAACGACACCCTCGAGGCATTGATCATGGGCGTGATGCCCGAATATCAGCAATGCGGCATCCCGGTGTTGTTGTTCAAGTACCTTCACGAGAACTGCATCAAGCGGGGCATCGATACCATCATCATGAACCCGCAGTTGGAGGAGAATTACAAGGTGCAGTCGCTCTTCGGCGACTACAAGACCGAGCCTTTCATGCGGAGGCGTGCCTATAAGAAGTCGCTTTAGCCGTAATAACTACCCAAAATCGCAGCAAACCATTTTGCTGGCAAGATTTGTTTCAGGAACACAGAGAGCCGTTGTTCGAAAGAGGCAACGACATAACCGTGTCTAGGATTCTTTTTCTTAAGGATTGAACTGATTTTTCGTGCAAGAACCTGAGGCTTCAGTCCTCCCGTTTCATCATGTTCCACCTTGTCAATGGCTTTTTGATAGGCTGGATAAGCTTGAAGCGCCTCATCTTTAGTCGCTTTCTTTCGGCTGCCCGTGAAACCTGTCGAAAAGTCACCAGGACGAATCACGGTTACGGTGATGCCAAATGGTTTTGTCTCCAGGCGCAGTGCCTCGCAATAACCTTCGATGGCGAACTTGCTGGCCGAATAGAAACCTTGAAACGGCAATCCCATTAAACCTCCGATAGAGCTGAGCGCAATGATTTTGCCTGAGCCTTGTTTCCTCATGTGAGGCAGCACAGCGTTAACGCAATGCACTAAGCCCATGAAGTTGGCATCCATCTGTTCCCTGATTTCTTCCTCAGTGGCGAACTCCAACGGCCCACCGATGCCCATGCCGGCATTGTTGACCAAAACATCAATATGACCTTCCGTTTCTATGATTTGTTGCACCGCCTGTTGCACCGCCTTGGCGTCGCGGACATCTAAACGAAGATAATGCACTTGTGGCAATGGCGTAACTTCACGGCGCACTGTCCCGTAAACGACATGACCTTCCTGCGAGAGCAGGCGGGCGGTCTCCAAACCAAAACCTGAGGAAATACCTGTGATGAGAACTACCATTAATCAATGATTTGTGCTTCCTTAAACGCTTTGGTGATTTTGTCCAACGCCTCATCCACTTGTTCGAAAGTGTGAGTGGCCATCAAGGCAAAGCGTATTAAGGTATCATTCTCGGGCACAGCGGGAGCAATGACTGGGGTGACAAAAACACCATCATCCAACAACCTGTTGCAGAGCCAGAAAGCCTTCTCTGAGCTTCTTACAAACAGCGGAATAATCGGGGTCTCGCTCTTGCCGGTATCGAAGCCCCGCTCTTTGAACTGCTTTCGGGCATAGTTGCTCACATCCCAGAGATGCTGTATGCGCTCGGGTTCCTCCAACATAATGTCGATGGCCTTGCTGACCGAAGCCACATTGGCTGGCGGCATGCTGGCACTGAAAATCAGCGAGCGGGCGTTATGTTTCAAATAATTAATGGTGTCGAAGTCAGAAGCGATGAAGCCGCCCAACGACCCAAACGACTTGGAGAAGGTGCCCATAATCAAATCCACCTTGTCGGTCAGGCCGAAATGGTCGGCTGTGCCCCTACCCTGTCGTCCGAGGACACCCAAGGCATGGGCGTCGTCAATCATGATGTCGGCATCATATTGCTCTGCCAAAGCGACCATTTCCGGCAATGGAACAATATCGCCTTCCATTGAGAAGATACCGTCGGCAACAATCAACTTGACGGAATCGGGATTGCACAGTTTCAGTTTTGCCTCCAAACTTTCCATGTCGTTATGGTTGTACTTCCAGACCTTACCAAACGAAAGTCGGCTACCCTCAATAATAGAAGCATGGTCGAGGCTATCCAAAAGCAGATAATCATTGCGACCACAAAGTGCCGAAACCACACCCAGATTCACCTGAAATCCAGTGCTGAAACAAACGGCAGCCTCTTTGCTGACCAATGCAGCCAACTTTTCCTCCAAAGCGACATGAATATCAAGAGTGCCATTGAGGAAACGGGAACCCGAGCAGCTGGTGCCGTATTTCTTGATAGCCTCGATTGCGGCTTCCTTCAGCCGTGGGTCGTTGGCCAAGCCGAGATAGCTGTTGGAACCAAACATCAGCACATCTTTACCCTTGATTCTCACCACCGTGCTTTGTTCCGACTCGATGGGTTTATAATAAGGGTAAATACCTTTTGCCTGTGCCTCTTGCGGAGCAGTATACCTTGCACAGCTTTTCCTCAATCTGTTAGTCTTCATATTTCTTGTAAAGGTCTTTTCGGAGCGCAAAAATAGTCTTTTTTTGCTCGCTTTTGAACAGAAAGGCTACCGAAAAGGGCAATAATGCAGGTGTATCACACTCGACACAGTATTTTACACCATAACACATTTATGAAAATCGCGGAAAAATTCCCCTGATTTTTTCAGGGAAATCTTTCCGCGAATTGGGTTTGAAGGCTCTTATGCCTTATTTGTGCACAATCACCAAGCGTTGCGTCATTCCGTTGCTTGTCCTAACGAAATAGATGCCTTCTTGGTACTTGGCGGTCGGGATGACCATTTGCGATTCCTCGGTGTAGAAAGTGTCGACCTTCTGACCCAACATGTTGTAAAGGCTTACTATCCCAAGGTTTTCGCCTTGAAGTGTTACGCTTTCGTTGGCAGGATTGGGAAACACAGTCAGCGTCGCGTTGTTTTCTTCAACACCGACGGTTGATTCGTAAACGATATTGACCTCAAAGTTGCCCTCCGAAGTGTTGACATACATTTTTCCTTCGAAGGTTTCCCTAACAGGTACATCGACATAGACTTCCACGATAGCAGTCTGTCCTGCAGCAACAGTCATGCCTTCAGTGACATCTTGGCCTTCGTACATGCATTGCAATTCAAAAATGTTGTCAGCAGTGAAGGCATTGACGGCCACATCGTCACCGGTCATGTTGGAAATGGTCAGCAGACCGGGCTCGTAGGTCTCGCCATCACTGTAGATGTGCAAAGTTTGCGGATTGACGGTCAGCGTACCCGTGCAGTCGTGAGGTTGCAGGCCGTTTCGTTGCATGGCATTGACCACATCTTGTGCCGAGAAAGGATAGAGATCCAGCAGTCCCTGGATAGGAATGCTGCGGTCAGGCATGATGAGGACGAGGGTGGGACAGGCTTGGATGCCATAGAGTTCAAAGACCTCGTTGCCGCCGCCGTCTTTTCCGACTGTGGGAAATTCAACGCCATATTCGTTGGCCCATTGTTGGCAGACGGCATCGCTATCGATATAGGAGATCTCGATGTAAAACACATCATGCAAGTTGCAGCCCATCTGGGTATAGGAGCCTGTGATATAGGGTGAAATCACCTGACATTGACCACATGAGTAGAAGAAAAAGTCGATGAAGACGGCTTGACCTCGGTCGAGGATCTCGAAGAGGTTGTAAGTCTGTCCGTGGCAGTCGGTCACGGTGAAGTCAACGGCTTCGGTGAGGTTGGTTTGTTGTGCGCGAAGACCTGCCCCAAAGAGCAGGAACGCGAGGAGAATGTAAAGCTTTTTCATGGTTTGTATTTGTTCAAGGTTAAACTTTAATTTCTACATTGGCTGTAAGCTATCAGCCGTCAGCTATCAGCTTAGTAGCAACATGGCTGATAGCTGACTGCTGAAAGCTATTTATATTAACTTAAAAAACACAACATTATTGCTTTGAAACGAGTTTCACGCTTTCACCATTTTCGGTCTTTACGCGCACCATATAAACACCAGCCTGGTATTGGCTCATATCAAGGGCAGTCATGTTTCCGTCCACATGGCTGTCGTAAACCACTTGGCCGATCGTGTTCATCACGGTGACATGGTTAATCCCTGGTGCAACGATGTTCACATTGTTCGTGGTGGGATTAGGATAGACGGAAACAGATTCGTTGCTCTCGTTGATCCAATCGTAGCCATCGACATAAACCCATGCCAACCAGCTATAAGCTTCGCTGCTGACAGAAGCCACATCCATCCAACCATAGCCATCGATGCCGAGCCAACGGCTATTGGGGTTGCCCACATCGGCAACGGCAGGTGCAGGATATTGAATGGAGCCGTCATGGTAGAAAGTCAACCAAATGTTTTGTGTGCCATCGATTTCGACGGGCGTATCAAGCCTGAAGGTGACAACATCGCCGACCGTACCTGTGATTTCGAACTGTTGGGTAGAAACCAAAGTGCCTGGAGCAGTATCGCCGCCTACATAGAAGTTAACGGTGTAGGTGGTGGCAAATTGCTCTTCACCTGCATCCAAGAAACCAAACTCGGTGAATGAGCAGCCCTTGTACTCGTTCATCAGATCGGCTGGGAACATATAACCCCAATTGAAGGGCATCCCGATGCCGATAATTTGTGGCGATGAATAATCACCGACATAGGAGAACCAGGAACCCTCAGAAGGAAGCCTGTCTTGTGAGATCATCACATGGTTCATTTCAGTGGTGCTCAATTGGATGTCACCACGGTTTTGTGCTTGTGTCATGCCTGTCATGGCAAAAACGCACATCAAAAAGAATAATACATTTTTCTTCATAAGAATAAAAGTTTTGATAAATGGTTAATTATTTGATAATCATGTCTTCGCTGATATGGGTGATGATGGAGTTACATTCCTCTTGGTCGTCATAGAAGAAAAGCCATAAGGCGCGTTCTTCGCTATCGGCAGCAGTGATGTAGCCGATGTGACCGTGAGTTTGGGCATCGTCCATGATGCTGTGATTCCAATCCTTTTGCTGTTGCAGGCCGGGATTAAGGGCCCTATTGGGATGTAGTCTTTCGTCAATCATCCCAATGACAAGCGATCGTGCAATGGTCATAATGTAGTCATCGTATGTATCATTTGTAGGCGCTTGTTCTATTGGGCCTTGGCCAACGATGATGGCTGTATTGGGCAGCAACGAATCGGGGGCTTGGAAGCTGTTCATGACTTCGCGCATCTTGTCGGCAACGATATGCGTAAATCTCTCGATGTCTTCATCGGGTATTTGGCTGATGTCGGTCAAAGTGTCGAAGATGGCGTCGTCCAAAAAATCGGTTTCGATGCCGACACCAATCATGACAGGATTGTCGTCGTTCGGACAATTAAAGTTGGCGGTGTCGTAAGTCATGAAGCCGAAATCCCGTTTCAGCATTTCCCAATCCGTTTCGTTGTCGGCTTGCAACATCAAGGCGTCGATGCATTTTCCGTTGACTGACAAATCGCCGAGGTAGGCCACAGTGAGGTTGGCATTGTCGGCATACTTGCAGTACATTTCCATCGCAGCTTTTTTGCAGGTTGTTGTCTCGGATGCGGTCCTTTCCTTGCAGGCAGAAAGCCATAAAGCAAGGATCACAGCGAGATATGGAACGAGGCTTTTCATTGTCTTTGGGTTTTGTTATTTAATGACTTTGTTTGCCATGAGCATGATATCTTGCGCCGAACAGCCGTTGTTGCACACAAAATGAATGGTTTGGCTTTCAACAGTCACTTCTTCGGCGATAGGGAGCTCATCATTGGGTTGGCTTGAGCGGGTCAGTCCGAAAATGGTCACGCCGATGACGAGACTAGCGGCGGCTGCGTAGGGTATCCAGCGTCTATTGCGGTGAAAGCGAATGACCTTCGCTCCCAAACCGGCAGGGTCTTGTTGCGCCTTTTCGGCCCACTGCAAAAAGGTCTTGTCGTCAGGCACCGTCTTTTCGGCCTGCTTTTTCCACTGTTGACGATGTTCCCATTGGGTTTTGAAGTCGTCGCGTTGCGTGCTTGGGTTCATTGCTTTTATGTTGTCTTTCATTGTCATAGTTTGTTTTCCCTTTCGTACATGATTCTAAGTTTCCGCTTGAGACGGGCGATGCGCATGGCCACGGCACCCACTGAGCTGTTGGTCATCTCAGCGATTTCCTTATAGGAGAAGCCATCGAGAAAGGCACGGATAATAACACCGCTTTCTTCAGGCAGAGCTTCAATCAGTTGTTGCAATTGCTGGTAGTTGTCGTCACCGGGCTCTTCGTCCTTTTGGTCCACATTATTCGTTTCGATGGATTCCGTTTGCGGACTTCTAATATCTTTGCGTTGCAACATCAGCATGGTGTTAGTGGCAACACGCCACACCCAGGTCTTTTCCGAACTACGCCCCTCAAAACTCTTGAAGCTCCGCCAAAGATTCACGATAACTTCCTGAACGCAGTCTTCTGTTTTCCAAGCACTTCCAAGTCTATAGTCGGAACAAATATGCCAAATCATGGCTTTATGCCTAAGTATCAAGGCATTGAATTCGGCATGGGTTGTGTCGATATTGCTTTTGTCGGCTCCTTGTGACTCGGAAGATGCCATTCTTTTTGTTTGTCTTTTGATAATTTAGTTGCAAAGGTATATTGAAAAATAACGCGACTTTTCATTTTTTTCGCCTCATCCCGACTTTTTTTTCCTGCATTTGTTATTTTTTCCAGTTTTCTGCAACTAATAATAATGTTAATCAATATCTCATCTAACATTTACAAGTATGAAACGAACATTTATCTTTTCAGTACTGACCTTGGCACTCATGATGGTCTGCCAAAGTGCATTTGCCTATGATTACATTGTCAATGGCATCTATTACCGCAAAGCTACACAACAACTCCCTGGAGGAGGTTGCGGCGAAACCTACCTGATCGTAGTCAACAACGACTACCCAAACACCTATTCGGGTGATGTGGTCGTTCCCGAAACAGCAATCATCAATGGGGAGTCGTTAAGGGTACGCTACATTGGCAGCGAGGCTTTTTATGGCTGCGTCGATCTTACCAGCATTACTTTGCCCAGCACCATCGTAAACATCGGTTTCCATTCGTTTGCCGACTGCCAGCGTTTGGAATATATCGACCTTCCTGCCGGTATGCAACAAATCAATTCGAATGCCTTCAGTTACTGCTATGAGCTTGATCACATCTTCATTCACAGCACTGAGCCGTTTTTCCTTTGGGATGACGCTTTTGCCGACATCAACGACCATGTGCATATCGTGGTGCCCTGCAACTGCATCGAAGCTTTCGAGGCCGCCGAGGAATGGCAAGGCATCCAGCTTTATGACGACTGCGGCAATGTGGGTATTGGCGAAGCCAAAACCGTTGCTTTTGATGTTTACCCCAACCCCGTTTCAGGAACCCTCACCATCGAAGCCGAAGGCCTCGTGACGATTTCCGATGAAATGGGCCACATCGTGAGAACCTTGTTCGTTGATGACAAACAAACCATCGATTTGCAAGGTCTTTCCAGTGGTTTATATTTCGTGAAGGCAGGTACTGAGGTGAAGAAGGTTATGGTAAAGTAAATAGCCTATCTTTTTCTGATGAAACAAATCCGAAAGCAGTTTTGCTTTCGGATTTTGTTTTTTACATTTTGCGGCTTCCATTGGGGCAAGCATCCCGACTACGACAGGCTACTTCCAAAACCTCAGCACCAATATCTCGCCTAGCAAAGCCAGCAGCGCAATCAAGGCGAAAAGTTTCCATTGCGAGGATTGGTGTGCCATGGCCTCCACAAGGTCGGCAGAGGCGAAGTCAGAGGTGTCGAGGACTGCGGCAACATCGAAACCAGCTTTGGCAAAGGCTTTGCTCACTTCATCACGGTCAACAAAGTCCATCTTCGACTCCACGCGGCTCTCGTTCCAGGCCGTGACGCGATTCACACTGTCGTTGACCAATAGGTCATAGAACCCAGCTGAAGGAAGATTGTCGTTCAGGTAGAGATAAACTTTACCATTTCGCACTTCCGAGGCTGGCATTTGTTCAAAACTGCGGTCGGCATTGGCAAATAGGAAACGATGGTCGCCTTCCAAATTCATCTCGTTTAAAACCAGCATCTTGTCCTGACCTATCGTGTAGGAAAGCCTGCTCAATTGCCCACCTAACAAAGCCATCTTCACCATCATCGGAACGAAAAGCGAATGGTCGGCGAGGTTGCTCCATTTCGGGTCAAGTGCAGTGGCCATGACAAAGGTCTGCCCCTGCCCCACTGCCTCTGAAAACAACAATGGGTCACCATTCTGCAAGATAAGCAAATTGTTAGGGATGCCATTGCTTCTCATACGCAAGTGCTGCTTCACCTTGGGCAAGTCGGCGTGTTGGGGCATGTCGAGGATGACATCATTGAAGAACTCATGCCTTATAGCCAAGTCCTGTGCCACCGTAGTGTTGGTGTCGAGCTCCATGACTGAGAGACCAAGCTTATTCAAAAGGTAGGCATTGCTCTTCGGGTCATTTTTCGAGGGAAACACCAGCATAGCGGCACCGTCATTGATGTAATTCAACAGGGTCTGCTGCAAGGTTTCGTTAAGGTTAGCGGTCTCGTTGACAATGATGAACTGAGCTTTGGCGAGTTGGTCCAAATCGAAGCGTGAAGGTTCCATCAAAGTGTAGCGGAATTGTTCATCATCTTCAAAAAGCAAAGCGCAGCTCGTGGCTTCGCTGCCTAACTCAATCACGGAAAGGCTTGGTCTTACGCCCAATACGAAGTCGTATGTGTCATCGAAGGTGATGGGGTGATCGTTGAGTGACACGCTACAGCGTTGGTCGCCGGTGCCCTCCACCACAAACTGCATGATGACCTCTTGCGTGCCGTTTTTCTCCAAGTCGACAGTGGTGGAAGCTGCCATAACACCGTTCATTGTGAAGGTGATGGGCAAGCCTTTCACTTCCTTGTCGCCTTGGTTGATGATGCGCACATTGAGGTCGTTGGTCAGGCCTGGCTGCACCACGGGCGAAGCCAACCACACGGTATCGATGTAAAGATTGGTCTTGAACTCGGGTGTCATCGGAACGACAACCACTTGCAAAGCGGTATCTGCCTTAACAGCCGATAAGTCAAAGGTATTGCTTTGGAAATCAGAATAAACAAAAAAGGTGGATGATGAGAAGCTGTGCTGTTTAGCCAACATCTCAAAACGGTCCATCACCTCGCCCATTGCCACAGGTGCACCATCGGGGTTCATGCGGTCGAGTTGATCGAGCATCTCTTCCTGGTTCATTGGATATTCGTTCTGGATCTCGAAGCTGTTGGTCATCAGCAGGTAACGGTTGGAAGGATTGAGTTTGTGCACCAAATCGCGCGCCGACTGTCGTGCATCCTCAATCAAGGTGGTGCGCTGCGACTGTCCCTTCATGCTCATCGAGTTGTCGATATAGATGCCAACGAGATTATTCTCCGCATTGATATTCAGCTGTTTTTCAGGCGTGTAAGGAAAGGCAAAAGCCAGCACCAAAGCCGCGATGAACAGGCAACGCAACAACAAGGTGATGAGATATTTCAGCTTGCGCGTCTTGGCATTCTCCTGTTGGATGCTCCGCAACACAGCAGTATTGCTGAAATACACCAACTTATGCCGCCTGAAATTGAACAGGTGGATGAGGATGGGAATCAGTAGGGCAAACAAGCCCCAAAGCATATTGGGATAGAGAAAATGCATAACCTAAAACAGGCCGCAAAGATACGAAATCTTTGTCAGTATCCGTATAAATGACCGCGATTGCCATGGCGGCGGTCATTTGAGAATGAAGCACAGGCATCCTTAAGGATTGGCTTCAGCGGAATGGCCACGCCCAATGTCACTTCCAATCCTTGCGGCAAACGCCAACCCGTAATCTGATAGGCATTGACATTTTGCGCTTGGGCTGCGCCATTTTTCTCATAAGGTGAATAGCTGTCGACAAAACCTTGGTGGAATGTGGCACTAAGTTTCAGCATAACCTCCATCGCACCCAAAGTTATTCTGCTACGCACACCCGCTCCAGCAAAGGCTCCAGCATGCACCAAAAACATATTGGAACTATCGGCAGGAAGGGTTTCATTTAACACGATTGGGGCTGTGCGATCCATGTGGATTTCCCCAAACAAACGGAAGCCCGCTTCGGCACCAGCCACTAAATAAGGTTGAAAATAAGGCTTGATAGGCCAATAAAACTCTACAGGCAGACGAAGGTCGGCATAAGCGACCTTTATGGAATAATGCACCTGAGCTCCCGTACGATGTACATAGCGCATGTCAGTACCGCGTTGCACATAAACGACTTCTGGGGCAAAACTAACACCTTCACTTAGGGGAATATCAGCAAATATTCCTCCCATTATCGTAAGGGTATCTTTTTGCGGCACTTGACTCAACGCAGCATTATTGAAATACAACATCCTCGGCATATTGATTCCTCCTTTGAGCCCAAGAGCAATCGTCTTGTCAAAAGGTTGACTGCTATTCATTTGGGCAACAAGATGTCCCATGAATCCAATCAGCAGCCCCGATAACAACAATACTTTCTTCATCTTCTTAAACATTTACAGTTTTTCAGCCAATCCATCTCCTTCTTCATAAATAAAATATGTACCTGGCTCAAATTGAGGCAAACCGAAAGCAGGATCGTTTTCCCAATTCAAGATAATGGAGGCATAACGGAATTTGGCATGACCATCCGAGACACCAGAAAGGCCTGCTGCAGTCACAGAGCCACACATGATGATACCGCGTTTAATCTTCACATGATATGTTTGTCCATTATACGCTTGGTCATATTCCTTGTTTTCAATAAAATATGCAGTAAAACCATTACCATTACCTATGATATAAACCGGTTCGGTCTTCTGCGTAATGGATGATTCCGTAAACTCTATAACTGCTTTGCTGTTGTGCTGACCCATAAATCTCATGGTCACATCCGACATGGATGCAGGTATTTGAATGTTTTCCATGTTCGATTCAACCAACATCGTTTGATTCATAACATAGGAACCCTCAAGCTTTGGAGGGATTAAGTCTTCATAACAAGACGGAGTGGCATTTTGCTGATTAACAATACCCATTTTATTTCTCACCTCATCAAATGACGGCTTGACCTGTGAAAAGAGTTCCTCAACATCAATCATCTCTTCTCCAATGGGAACGAAAGTCTTGCCTTCACTACTCACTTTGGTACAGGAACTTGATATGAACCCAATTGTCATCAAAAAACAAAGGCCAAATATGATTCGCTTTCTTTTCATTTTCCGAACAAGTATTTATTTAATTACCACCTTTTTGGCTATAGTGCCCTCTTTTCCATTGACCACAAAGAAATAGATACCCTTGGAGCCAGTGAGCTGATACTCCATAACTTTGGATTCCATATCATTGTAGGTCACAAAGTTGTCAATCAAGTTACACATCACATCATATACTTTGACCTCAACTTTCCCTTCAAAACGATTGAAAACGAGTTCCATTTGTCCGCTGTTGGGGTTGGGGACAATGCTGAAGTCAGACATTGAAGTCTCTTGATCCTCCATGCCGTAGAAGGATGGATAGAGCAAGTATGTCGCAGTAACGCTATCGCAGTTGTTGACAGCCATGAAACTGAGGCAAATAGGATCAGGCACCCAGTCCATCGCATAGACAGTACACTCAAGGGGATTCTCAGGATTGGGGATAAGTCGCCAACTGTCTTTGGAAATATCCCATTTACACTTGTCGATTTTCCATTTGGAAATATCAGAAATGTCATCCTTCACCGTGTAAGTGTAACGGTTTACATTGAATTCCGTGGCAGTTATGGGATAATGGGGGTTGGGATTATCGCTAACTATGTATGGATGAGGCGTGTAATTGATGTTCCTGATATGTAGTTTGATTTCATACAGACATCCCGAAGGGGTTTCGCCTGTAAGAGTAGTTTCAACATCATGGTCAAAGTAAAGCGTATCGCCAATATTTGGATTATAATAAAAGACAGTATCGCAGAATCTACCCTCAACATCATCTTCGCCATCATAGGTGTAGCTCTCTTGCGTACTCGATTCATTGATGGTGATGTCAAGGATGTATGTACTGTCGCACACCTGATCGCCGAAAGGATACTGGAATGTCCTGACAATATGATGGCCTTGGTCTTCAGGTCCGAAGATTTCTCCCGTGAGTGGCCATTCATATTGGTCACAAGTAACAACGGGTGGCTCTTCGCTATAGAACTCTTGGTGGAACTTAAGATCCAATCGGTACTTGAAGTCGCAGCCTCCATTGGGGTCAGGGACAATGGCTTCATCGTATGTGTCGGCTGTATAGACAACATTGTTTTTGTCCCATCTGAAATAAGGCTCTTCATCGTGCCCGTAGCAGACATATTCTTCTTGTATCGGGGGCATTTGATATTGCCCAACACTGAGGATGAGCTTCTCAACCTTTAGACAGCCATGGTTATCGATAGTGTCGAAATAGGCAATTTGACCGTCCTGATCATATAAGGTTCCATGAAAATCATAAGTTTCTCCAACACAAATGCTGGGGTCGACAAGCGTGGTGTCGTTGGGCGGATAAAAGCTTAAACTAAGATGGACAACACTATCGCACCCATATTGGGTTGGAAGCGTATGCTCGTATTCACCGGCAGTTGTCAGTTCTTGGCCATTAAAGTTGAAGCTATCTCCAGAGCAGATGGTTTGTTGGACTTGGGTTTCTTTGTTGGGATGGACAACGATAGTGACACTGACATCCTGTGTGTTACCCCAACTGACATCTGCCACATGGCATGTATAGGTGGTCGTACCCAATGCTGGCGTAGCCACTGGATGTTGCGAACTTGGATTGTCCAAGGTATTGGCTGGCGTCCAACTATAGGTATAGTTGCCTGAGCCGTTCACAGGCAAGGCATGCAAGGTAGTCGATTCACCCTCACAGAGTTCATCATCATCAGCAGTAGCCGAAGCACTCATGCTGCCCACATAAACCGTGCAAGTCGGATTACCGACCAGTACCAGTTCTCGGAAAGAGATATCATCCAAGCCGAAGTCGTTGCCGCTACCTCCAGTATTCTGATTCAAGATGGTGATGGTGGCTGTTGTGGAATTGCCGCTATACCATAGTTCATAGAACTGTTCCCAAACATAACGCTCGGGGGGAGCTGAAAACACCTCTCCAAGTTGATTACCGTTGATACTGAATTGGAGCAAAGCCACTTCATTGGCTTGACCTGCCAAAGTACAGACCCAAGTTGAGAAAGCATAGTATTTATTGGGCTGGACGGTTATTTGTTCAGTCCACACATTGGTATTTGGAGAAGTAGCTCCATTGACAATCATAAAGTTGCCATTGTCGCCATGTCCTTGACCAAAGAAATTCTCGTGATGCAGACTGGCATCATTGTCCACATAATAGGTGCCTTCACCCCAAAGATTTGAATTGTATTCATAGGCCGAAGTGAAACCCGAATTGCCTTGAGAAAAGTCTCCATTAACAACACTTTCAGCACCCGGTGCATAGCCTTCACAGGTATAGGTAGTGGTTATAGTAGGCGATGCTACCGTCACGGGACCTTCAGTGACCGAGAGCCCCGTAGCAGGCGACCATTGGTAATAAGTGGCTCCCGAAGCCGTCAATGTTACTGACTGGCCAGGCTGTATGGTGGCTGATGGTGGGTTGATGGTTACAGGCTGGGCAAAAGCGCAAACAACCGCAAAAACCAATAAAATCGTATAGAATAGCTTTTTTCTCATGGCAAAATCTCCTATGTGCAAAAATAGAGAAAAATTCCTTTTACCTCGCCATTTTTTATTGTTAAAAAGGATGGCTCTACCTGCAAACAACAAGCCGCTTTCTCACAGTTCCATTCATGGTGCTGATTTCGAGCAAATAAACTGCAGGTATATAGCCACTGAGATACAGAATGGCTTGGTCAGACCTTCCATAGTCACGCACCTCGAGCACCTGACCCATCATGTCAATCAGACGAAGCCTTTCGATGCCTTCGGCTTCAACAGTAACACTATTTCGTGTGGGATTAGGATAAACCTTCACCTCCACAACATCATTTTCTTCCACACCAAAATAGGTGGAATTAATCGGAAGTACAACCTCGAATTCGTTCGAACACAACTCATTCGAGATTCGGGCATGCAACACAGCCGTGCCAATCGAGCTGACATATACCAAACATCTCGCCATGCCCAAAGGTCTCAACTGCCAATTGGCACCCTCAAGGCTCCACTCCACAGGCTGTTCAAGGCTGGTAGAATCGATGTGATAATCGTAAATACCAGTCCAAAAACTATTCATCATGGCAACTTGTGTCTCGCCAACGATTGGCATATTAGGAGCTCCCAACAGTCTCAAGGTAAGCACCTTGCTCTCATCGTCGCCACACGAAGTGTGCACAAAATACCGCAAGAGCTTGCCGTCAAAGAAGTCGTCCACACGACTTGGATCAAAGACATGGCCTTCTAGTTCCGTGTCCCAATTCATACCATTCTCGCTTACCTTCCATACTCCAGACAAGCCATCGGGTGTTTCAATTCCCAATGAGCCTCCCGAGCAATATGAAACTTGATCGGGCCAAGCTTCATCATTAATGGTCGGGCTGTCCATCAATTGAATGGTATACACTTCACTGTTGTCTTCAAGATTCGGACATTGCGTGGATTCGGCATGATATCGCAAATACTTGCCATCAAAGTAAGCATCTACACGATTGGGGTCAAAGGCATGACCTTCAAGTACCGTACCCCATTCCGTTCCATCCGCGCTCACTTGCCATCCGCTCTCATTCTGTTCATGCTGGACTTCCGGTTCGTCAATTCCCAATGAGCCGCCAAAGCAAATTGTAATCAGATTGCTCGAGGGCAAATCCTCATCATTAATGACAGGTGCAGCATGTACGGAAATGACAATCTCTTCACTGTCATTGCTGAGATCAAGACAAACCGAATGGTCCAAATGGTAACGAAGATGTGTTTCGTTATAATTAGAGGTCCAGGTTGTCGGCAGGTCGCCCCATGTGCCATCTTGAGATTGTATCTGCCACGAACCATAGACGAGGCCTTCGCCATTATGGAAATCGATTTCAGGATCAGGCAATTGCACAGCATCGCCATCGCAAAACTCCCAATCTATCTGCGGCATTTGCGTCACCATAGGTCTTCCGTAAACATAGAGAAGAACGCCTCTGCTATACACAGGAACATCACTACAATCACCAGTCACGCCATAACTAAGTCCAGCATTATGGCAATACTCCCCAATTACAGTACTTAAATCTACTTGTTGGCCATCAATGAACCAACCAAGAGCATTGTGAGGAACACTCGGATCAACCAATGACGGTGCCGTGATTCCCGATTGTTGCAAAAACTCTCCCACAGTTGTGCCTTCACAAACATACTGCGATTCGGTGGGTAATGTGCTATTGTCAAACTCAGGTCCTGCCGTCACAGAAAGCGGCAAGGGGCCCACATAGTCAGACCAACCACAATCGTTGCCCACACGATAAAAGATCAGGTATTCTCCTTCTACATCAAAAGTGTACTCATAGGGATTGAATGCATTGCCAGAGGTAGAACCTATTTTCCATTCCCTTTGTGTCACTGGATAACCGTTGGTACTGATCAACTGAAAGGACAAATACTGTCCTTTGCAGATACGGTCGGCAATGTTCCACTCCTCCAATGGCTTTCCATCCACATAGATTTCCACTTCGTGATGGATGTATACATTACAGCCTATTGCATAATATCTAAGCCATCGACGATTATCTGAAAGCGTCAGGACATGGCCAGGATTAATCTCTGTATACTCTCCATCTGGATCATAACCTATGCTGATTTGCCAACCTGACTCGTCAACATGTCCAGAAACAACCGGATTGGAAGGAATCTGCAATACTTCGTCTTCGCAGAACCGGCCTAATTCAAACGGAACGGCATTCGAAAATTCAGGAGCAGCTTCTATAGTGACAGTCAATGGGGTGCCATAGGCATCAAAACCACATTCATTAGCCACAGCATGGTAATTGATATAAAACTCTCCAGCTTCGGGGATACCGACCATCGGATTGAAATCGGAATAGCTGTTAGGCTGATTTGCAGGAGCATACTGCCATGAAGACGCCTGAGTGTTTTGGGTACACAAATGCCAATCAACATCGGCATCCAATGACAAAGAAGTGCCAACACAGAATGTATTATCCCCATCCATTGATATTTCAACCTCTGGCTGTCCTTTCACAGTTAATGTAAAAGGAGTAGGATAGTAAATCTCACCACCGCAATCGCTTTCCAAAACATATGTGATTTGATAGCCGTTCCAACTTTCATCCAACTGTGGAGTAGAGGTTATCCTATGGTATTCTGTACCATCGAAATAAGCCCAATACTCCTCATTCACATTGATTCCATGTCCATCATACCCTGGAGGTGTTGGAAGATTTAATGAGTTCCCATCGCAATAATAATCCTCAAGACCAAGTGATGCTCCAGGACTGTTAAATGATGGCCCTTCCGTAACACTAACCACACCTGCCGACACTATGGTTTCACCACACTGGTTTTGTGCATAATAGCGCACCTGACATCCATTGTAGCTCAACGAAAACTGAGTAAAAGCCGTCCAGTTGCCATTGAGATTCACTTCCCATTGCTCAACACCTTCAAACAGATTCCAGTTGGTCACATGGACATCTGCCAACGATGCCACCAAGGTTCCGTCACAAACCGTTCCGAAAGAGGTGATTTGAGTGGTATTCAATGTAGGAGCGGCTCCAACCCAAACCCGAATGGAATCACTTGTTTCATCATCATACTGTCCACAATCAGTCTGCACGCGGTAACGAAGCCATCTCCCGTTATCTGCAAGCGAAAGGTTTTGGGGCAAATTGGACTGGTAACCGCTCGGATTCTGTCCAGCACTGATTTCCCAACCAAATTCCGTGTAATGGCCATCAGGACTCAGTTCGGGCAAAATGGAACTTAAGCTTGTTCCCGAGCATACCGGTCCCAAAGAATCAGGCAGTTCATCCAAACCCAAAATGGCGGGCTCATCCCAAACAATGAGGTCAAACGCAGGGAAATAAGGTGTGAAACCGCATTCCTCGTTTTGCAGACATGGTGTAACCGAAACCGAGCCATTATTCAAAGTAATAGTGCTACCTGTGATAGGAACATAGGAAGGAGAGCCCGACGGGTCGTAATTCACATAATACCAACCTGGGGTGACACTCATCCCGTAAGCATTATACCATGAGGATTGAATTTGAGGCAACGACACCTGAGAATTCGGACAATAACCTTCATCAAAAGACACCGGGATACTTGAGTTGAATTGCGGACCTGAGACTACATTGATGGTCTGCGATATCAACGGATTGCCGCTACAACCATCGTATGTGACTCTATATCGCACCTGGTCGCCAGGGAGCAAATCAAACTCTCCCCAAACGAAGTCGGTCCAGTTTCCGTTGCCTCGCTTGTATTGCCATGTCTGGGCACCTGTATTGTGATTCCAGTTGATGCTTACCGTCGGCTCGGCAGAACCCGTACAAATTGAGGGAACAGTGGGCTGGATAATCCATTCTGGCACATCGCAAATATTGAAATTAAAGGGTTCCGATTCCTGCCGACCGCAACTGTTTTCTGCAAAAAACTTAATGCTATACTCTCCTATTCCGCCCCATTGTGGAACCCAGTTTTGAAATGTGTAACTTTCTTGCCAATCGGTCACTCCTATCTTTTTATACAACCAGCCAGAAGGATTGATATTGCTGCCGTTTGACACCCAGGTTGCCGATGGGTTAAATGAAGCAACATCGCTAAGGCATAGCAAATTATTGGCGGGCAACCCTTGAGGAGTACAATTCGAGGGCAAATCGAACACATTGATGGTGATCAAACCAACAGCCGACAATCCAAATCTTGAAACCTGAAATCGGACATAATCCGTACCATGAAAGCCAGCATTGGGAGTATAGTAGATTTTATTATCGGTTCCAACATATGCCACACCGAAGAAAGTATTAATTTGAGAGCTTACCCATGGATCATTGTTGTTTAATCTAATCTTGACCTCCATGGGAGGGGCTGAATTGCCACCCGAAGGATAAGTTATGTTATAATGATTGGTCAAATCAATCGGTGTTACTTCGCCACAATAGGTGACTGTGAAATCATTTGCAGTCACAGAATACCCATCTTTCATCTTGAAGACAATATCGTCAAGACCAAAATCATTGCCATTATCGTTGGTGCAGTTGTCAATGATAGTAATCTTTGCACTGGTGGTATTGCTTCCAGCAATCCATTCCTCTGACCACAATGTCCATTCTCCACCGTTTGTCCAATTAATGGTTTTCACAGGCCCAACATCCTGGTCGTTGATTTTTAATTGAAGTTTAGGCAAGTAATTGTTTGTTGGTTGCGTACCATAAGGTGTCATAAATAGGCAGGTCACATATGCCTTAAACTGGTATATGACACCTGGTGATATGTTTTGAACTGTGTATTCCCATACTTTCTTGTTCGAACTGGTAGAACCATTGACAATCATATAATTACCGTTGCCAGTAGTATGATCACCCAAATTAAACAATCCATAATCGCCAATAATGCTATTATGACCATTGCCATAGAATCTGGCATTCGTACCAACCGCATAGCATTGTGTGGCACCATCAGCAAGTAATCCATTCTCCCACGACACATAAGAATAACTTGTAGTAACACCGGCATTATTTAAATTGTTTCCGGAATGCCCGTTACCGACAGTTCCAATATTGAAATTGGAAACATTGGTGGGTAAAAGATTATTCTGGGCCAGCACTGGTGAAGATACAAACAACAGGCACAATGCCAATGCCTTGAAAACTGGTAGAATTCGGCTTTTCACAGTCATTTTTCCTTGTTTTGTACATTTCATAAACGCGCAAAAGTGCAAAAAATGTACCAATTATGCAAGAAAAAGATCATTTACAGAGCTTTTCCATCCAAAACAGCTTCTTTCAGTGTGTCATTTTCGTAGGTCAGCTTCAACGAGAAGAAATGTCTATGCTCATCAATAAGCCGAAGGAAAATCTTGTCGCCTTCCCATGAAGGCAGCTCCAAAAGTCGCTGTTTGTCAATCCATTCAAGGTCGCCTTCGTTGCATACAATCTGTTCACCTGTCCATTCTGTGCAGACAAAGATGTGCATCTGCTCGGCGGGCCAGATATTGTGGACGAAAGTGACGATGCCACAATAGCGCCACGAGGTAACGGTAAAGCCCGTTTCCTCAAAGATTTCGCGCCTCATGCAGTCCTCGGGGCTCTCCCCTTCCTCGAACTTGCCGCCCACGCCAATCCATTTGTCGTGGTTCTCGTCGTTCTCCTTCTTGGTGCGGTGCAACATGAGGTATTGGCTGCCGCGCTCAAGGTAACATTGGGTGGTTTGTTTCATGGTCTTTTTGTTTTATGTCGGCCCTTCGACGCTTCGACAGGCTCAGCGACCACAAGCTCAGGGACCTCTGCTAACAAAAAGCAAGGCGGCCAAATTGACCGCCTTGCAAAAACCTTTTAGCTCTGGAATTAGATGATACCTTGAGCCATCATGGCGTGGGCAACACGCATGAAGCCAGCGATGTTAGCACCCTTCACATAGTTGATGGTGCCATCGGCTTGCTTACCGTATTTCACGCATTGGTCATAGATGTCGCTCATGATCTTCTTCAGCTTCTCATCAACTTCCTTAGCGGTCCAGTTGATGTGACCAGCGTTCTGGCAGATTTCAAGGCCAGAGGTGGCAACACCACCGGCGTTGACAGCCTTACCAGGACCGAACGGGATACCAGCGGCTTGGATAGCGGCAATGGCACCAGGTTGGCAACCCATGTTGGAGACTTCAGCCACATACTTCACGCCATTGGCGATAAGCATCTTGGCATCCTCTTCAGCAAGCTCGTTTTGGAAAGCGCAAGGCATAGCGATGTCGCACTTCACGCTCCAAGCCTTCTTGCCAGGGGTAAAGATAGCTTTGCCCGGGAACTTGTCGGCCATGTCCTGAACCTTGTTACGGTTCGAGGCACGCATGTCGAGCATGTAGTTAATCATCTCAGCGTTGATACCTTCGGGCAGTTCGCACACACCGTCAGGACCGCTGATAGCGACCACCTTGGCACCGAATTCGCAAGCCTTCTGAGCAGCACCCCAAGCCACATTACCGAAGCCAGAGAGGGCCACGCGTTTGCCTTCGAGAGTGTCACCCTTTTCTTCCACCATGTGTTTCACATAGTAGACAGCGCCGAAACCAGTGGCCTCGGGACGCATGAGGGAACCACCCCAGCCGTAGCTCTTGCCAGTCAAAGCACCAGTCGAGTGCTCACGGGCCAGCTTCTTGTACATACCGTACATGTAGCCAATCTCACGGCCACCAACACCAACGTCACCAGCGGGGCTGTCTTGGTCAGGACCAATGTTGCGCCACAGTTCGTAGACGAAAGCTTGGCAGAAACGCATGATTTCAGCGTCGCTCTTTCCTGTAGGATCGAAGTCGGCACCACCCTTACCACCGCCGAGAGGCAGGTTGGTCAAGCTGTTCTTGAAGATCTGTTCGAAGCCCAAGAACTTCAGCATTGACTCGTTTACTTTGGGGTGGAAGCGGAGACCACCTTTGTAGGCGCCGAGGGCAGCATTGTACTGCACACGGTAGCCGAGGTTGACCTGGGTCTGACCTTTATCGTCAACCCACACAACGCGGAACTTGAAGATACGATCGGGCTCAACAATGCGCTCGACAATCTTAGCAGCCTCGAACTCGGGGTGCTTGTTGTATTCTTCTTCGATGGTTTCCAGGACTTCGCGAACGGCCTGTAAGTACTCATTTTCGCCCGGATGCTTGGCTTCCAGAGCGGTCATAATTTCATTGACTTTCATTTTTTGACTTTAATTAAGGTTTATTTAAGTGTTAGAAAGTTTGCTTACTACTAGTAAATCGGTGCAAAGATAAGGTTTTTATTTGAACAATTTCCAAATTCCACAAAATATTTTCATTTTCCTCTCTCACTAGTTTGCATTTTGTGGATCATTGTCTTCAAATACCACCTTACCCTCTTCATACTCAACGATTTTCGTAATCCTACCATCGGGATTATAATAGATTTCCTTACCATGTTTCAGATTGTTGACATAAGGCACCTCTAAGCATTTGTAGCCCGACTCCTCATAACAGATTTGCTTGCCCGTACCCATCTTATAATCCGCCTTGCTTGCCAATGCACCGCTGGGATAAAAGATAAACCAAGAGCCATCCATCATGCCATCCTTATATTGGCCTTCCTGAAATACCTGACCGTTGTCGTACCATTTCTTCGACTCACCATTGAGTTTGTCTTCTGAATAATGGTCTTCCGAGGCCAAAGTGCCCTTGACGCTGTAGCTTCGATAGATACTGTCGCGCAGTCCGTTCTTGTACCAACACTCCACATCCAACTCACCATTCTGATGGAAACGCTGATAATGGCCCTCAAGCGTGTCGTTCCTGTAAAAGGCTCGCGCCATCACCTTGCCCTGTTTTGTATACCAAATGCTTTCACCATTCAGCCGATCACCTTCATAATGTTGTTCCGACTTCAACTTGCCATTTTCCCAATACTCTTTCTTCACGCCATCGTTGCAGGCGGTTAACACCAGCAACGCTGACACTAGAAACAAACAACAAAGTTTATTCATCAGCTTGTGTTTTCTTGAACGGATCGACAGGAACAAGTTCGATGTTTTCTTTGTCATACTGATAGATGCTCCAATACAGGTTTTCTTTGCCTTCGTTTCCTCCCGCATTCAGATAGTTTTTGTAATAAAAACGATAGCTAGTATGCAACATTGAGGCTTGATAGCAATGCAGGCAGTTAATCAAGTCGTCGCTGCCATACTGCATCAAGGCATTGAGGAAATAGCAGCCCACATCGTAGCCTTCAAAGGCGTATTGCTGCGGCTCAGTAACATATTTTTGCCTAAAGCGAAGCACAAAACGCTTGGCTTCATCGTTGTTGTAGTCGACGAAGAAATCACTGACAAAAATGGCGTGCATTTTCAGCAAGTTGTCCACCAATAGCTTTTCATGCTTCTGCCAATCAGGAGCACATACCAAAGTAATGGGGAAACGGTCGGCCGACTTAGTCAGCGAGTTGAGCATCTGGGTGGCAAACACATTGTCGTCGCCGTAGGCAATGATGACATTGTCGCGAACACCCGATAGTTGCGACTTCACTTTAGCGATTTCGCTGTACGGATAGCGCTTTACCGAATTGGAAAGCACCACTTTATCGGTTAACCCTTCTTGGAAATCACCAGTAGAAAAGACCTGCCCTTCCACATCGATGGTCGGCACCAAGTGGCTGCCCATTTCCAAACGCTCGCTCTCGTTGCGCGCAAACTGCAAGAACTCGTCGCCCGACACCGTAACCTCCTCGTTGACAGCATAATTCAAATGATGCTCCAATTGGTTCAAAAACACGGAATCTGTAGCCTTTTCGCGGCTGACGATGAACACATTAGCATTGGAATAGTGGTTTTTCACCAAATTGGAAATAGTCAAAATCATTCCAACATCACCCGCTTTCGCTTTCACCACATTGGGGCTATCCTCAATTACCGACTTACGGGTCGACAAGGGATTGACCACGGCGATGCCGTTGGCCTTGGCGTATTCCTCGATGACATCAAACGATTTACCAAAGAAAGGTCCAACGATTAAATCCAACTCCTTATTCTCGATTTGCGACAGTGCCCTTTCGGCCGAAGCCACATTTTCGGTCACATCAATGACCGTCAAATCCAGCTTCATCCCTTGCTTTTCCATGGTCTCGGCGGCCATCATGAAACCTTCATAGAATTGCAGGAACGACAAGGAACGCGACTTCTTTGACTTAGAGGATTTTTCCTTCGAAACCGAGATATTGTCGATATCATACAAATACAAAGGCACCAACAACGCCACATGATAGCGTTTTGAGGCATTCGCGGGATTGGCGACGCAATCAGGGATGTCGCCTGTCTCAAAGTCGAAATCCAACTGGGCATCCTCTTGCATGGGTTGTTGTGGCTCAACTGGGGCCTCAGGGACCTCAGGGGCTTCAACGATTTCCGTCCCGTCTTGCCCAATCCAATAGAAATCAGTAATCGGCTGGATAGGAATCAGCACCACTTGGTTTGTAAACACATGAGAGCCGACGGAAATATTCTTTTTCCTGAAGTCGTTTTCGTCCACTTTCCAACGCTTCAACAACGATGAGACGCGCTCATTCCTTTCGCAAGAATGCACGATGTAGTCGTTTTCATTGACAATATTGGGAATCACGATGCGCGTACCTTCCTTGGGCTCATCAGTCAATCCAGGGTTGACAGCCTTGAAATCAGCTAAATCAATGCCAAATTCCTTGGCAATGTCATAAAGGTCTTCGCCACGCTGCACGATTCGGGTTGAGCCTTCGAAAAAGGCATTTCTTTCGGGATGTTGCTCTTGTGCTGCAGGTACTTCAACTATTTGAGGTTGCTCAACAACAGGCTCTGGTTCTTCAACGACAGGTTCCGGCTCCGGCTCTGGTTCCTCAACGACAGGTTCCGGTTCTTCTTCAGGTTCTGGCTCCGGCTCTGGTTCCTCAACGACAGGTTCAGGTTCTTCTACGGGTTCGGGCTCGGGCTTTGGTTCCTCAACGAAAGGTTCCGGTTCTTCTTCAGGTTCGGGCTCTGGCTCTGGTTTCTCAACGACAGGTTCCGGCTCTTCTTCGGGTTCGGGCTCGGGCTCTGGTTCCTCAACGACAGGTTCCGGTTCCTTCTCAGGTTCGGGCTCGGGCTCTGGTTCAGGTTCGACGACAACTATCTCTGGTTGAGGCTCTTCCTCTTTTTGAACTTGAACGGGCCGGACAGGTATGCCCAACACAAGCCCAGCTTTCAGTCCATTCTTCACCTCTGGGTTCAACTTTTCAATCTCTTCGACAGTGACATTGTATGCCTTGGATATGCTATAAAGCGTCTGCCCTTGTTTGACATGATGCATATAGTATGTCTTGCCACCTATCTGCGTTTTTTGGGAGGAACGCACTACGACGACCTCTTGAGCCATCAGATTACCCGACAGCATGATTCCAAACAGGAAAAAGAGAAAGAAAACCAGTCTTTTTTTCATCATCTTACTCATTTACAGTGTTATTCCCATTCGATGGTCGCCGGCGGTTTCGATGAAATGTCGTAGCACACGCGGTTGACCCCTTTCACCTTATTAATAATATCGTTTGAGACTTTGGCCAAAAACTCGTACGGCAAATGCACCCAGTCGGCAGTCATGCCATCAGTGGAGATTACCGCACGAAGGGCAATGGTGTATTCATAGCTGCGTTCGTCACCCATCACCCCAACCGACTTCACAGGCAACAGAATCGTGCCTGCCTGCCAGATGCTGTCGTAGAGGTTGTCAGCCATCTCATTGGGATAAGAAGCACTCGGTAGTTCACAGGGCCAATTACGCAAGCCTTTGATGAAGATGTCGTCGGCGTCACGCAAAATGCGGAGCTTCTCTTCGGTCACCTCACCCAAAATGCGGATACCCAAGCTCGGTCCCGGGAAAGGATGGCGACCTATCAGCTCGCGCTTGATACCTAAGGCACGACCCACGCGACGCACCTCATCCTTGAACAAGGAACGCAGCGGTTCCACTATCTTTAGGTTCATCTTCTCAGGCAAACCGCCCACATTGTGGTGCGACTTGATCTTACAGCTCGGACCATTGACGCTCACACTCTCGATGACATCGGGATAGATGGTACCTTGAGCCAACCAACGGGCACCTTCAATCTTTTGCGCCTCGGCATCAAAAACATCGATGAAAGTCGAGCCTATGGCCTTGCGTTTGGCTTCAGGGTCGGTGACACCTTTCAGTTTCTCAAGGAACAGATGACCTGAGTGGACACCGATGACATTCAGTCCCATCTCCTTGTAAGAATCAAGGACCTCCTCAAACTCGTTTTTGCGCAAAAGTCCATTATCCACAAAGATGCAAGTCAGGTTCTTGCCTATTGCTTTATTGAGCAACACTGCGGCTACGGTGCTATCCACTCCGCCCGAAAGGCCTAAAATGACCTTGTCGTCACCAAGTTGTTTCTTCAGGCTCGCCACCGTGTTGTCGATGAAGGAATCCGGTGTCCAGTCGCCTTTGCAGCCACAAATGCCGAGAGCAAAGTTAGCCAACATCTGAGGACCTTCCTTGGTATGGAACACCTCGGGATGGAACTGCACCGCGTAGGTGTCTTCACCATCAATCTTGTAGGCCGCGTTCTCCACATCGTCGGTCGAAGCGATGATACGAGCGCCATTAGGCAACTTGGCGATGGTATCACCATGGCTCATCCATACTTGACTGGTTTTACTAACACCTTTGAACAAAGGCGATGCCTCGTCGACCACCGTCAACATAGCGCGGCCATATTCGCGAGCGATACTACCGTTGACCTCACCACCGAAATGCTGGGAGATAAACTGTGCGCCATAGCAAATGCCCAACAGTGGCAACTTGCCTTTGATGCCTTCCAGGTTGGCAAAAGGAGCTTTCTCGTCGCGTACCGAGAACGGGCTACCGCTGAGGATAACGCCTTTCACATTTGTGCCAATAGAGGGAATCTTGTTAAAGGGATGGATTTCGCAATAGACATTTAGTTCGCGAAGGCGGCGACCGATGAGTTGGGTCACTTGCGAACCAAAGTCAAGAATGAGGATCATTTCCTGCATATCAACAAATTTTGCGCAAAAATAGGCTTTTTTTATGATAAAACCTTATTTTTGCAGAAAATATCAAAACTATAATGACATTACTCAGCTACCTTATTCTATTAAGCATTGCCATTCTGCCCGTGGCGGGACTGCTCATATTTATCTACTTTCAAGACAAATACCAAAAAGAGCCCATCAAATCCCTGCTCAAGGCTTTCTTCGGAGGCTGGCTTGCCGTTGTGATGGACATCGGTTTGGTAACAACCATCGAATATAGTATTGGACTCTTTCCCATACTGCCCGATACGGTGTTTTACGACTCGTTTCTCACTGCAGCCATCCCCGAAGAGTTATGCAAATTCTTGATTTTCATGATATTCATTTGGCGCGACAAAAACTTCGACGAGTACTTTGACGGTATTGTATATGCCACTTTCATCGGCTTAGGCTTCGCCTGTGTCGAGAATATCGAATATGTGTTTATGTATGGTTTCGGTGCGGGTGTTTCGCGTGCCTTGTTTGCAGTTCCCGGACACTTCCTCTTTGGCGTGCTGATGGGTTATTTCTTGTCGTTGGCCAAGTTCACTCCCGAAAAACGGAAAAAATACATTTTCTTAGGTCTGTTGTTTGCCATCATTGCCCACGGTCTATACGATTGGCTGCTCATGTTCGTCGATAGGCTTTCCAGTATGGGCAGTGACTTTGCTTATCTGGTGTCAGGAATCGTTTATCAAGCATTCCTTGCCGGTGACGTTCTGCTTTGGATCTTTGGCATGAAGCTTGTCCGCAAACACCAGCGAAACTCACGCCAGCAAGCCGAAGAAAACATTGAAACCGTTGAAAACGAATTCAAGCAAATCGACTGGGATGCGGGTAACAAGTATTAATTTCATATTTTTGCAGCAAATTTAAACATCATATCATTATGGCACTCAATTGTGGAATCATAGGTCTTTCAAGCACTGGAAAGACCACCATATTCAATTGTATTTCAAACACCAAGGCAGAGATTGGCTTTGCCTCAAAGTCGAACATTGGCATGTGCGAGGTGGTGGACGAGCGCCTCAAGCTCATCGACAACATCTCCCACTCGAAGCGCATCGTGCCCGCCACGGTCGAAATCGTCGACCTGCCCGGCTTGAGCAAAGGCGGTCAAGGCGTGGGCAACAAGCTCCTCGCCGAGGTGCAGACCATGGATGCACTCATCCATGTGTTGCGCTGCTTCGACGATCCCAACATCCCTCACAGCGAAGGCAGCATCGATCCGGTGCGCGACATGGAACTCGTTGACCTCGAACTGCAGGTGCGCGACTTGGACCTGGTCACCCGCAAACTGGAACGAGTGCAGAAGCTGCTGAAAAACGGCGAAAAGGACAACAAAAAGGCTTTTGATGTGCTCAGCGTCTACAAGGAGACCCTGGAGAACTTCGGCAATGCACGCGACGCAAAGGTGGCCGAGGAAGACAAGAAGTTTGTTCAGGACATCCAACTTTTGACGGCCAAACCCATCATCTATGTCTGCAATGTGGACGACGCTTCGGCCACCACAGGCAACAAGTACTCCGATGCCGTGAAAGCCGCTTTGAAGGAAGGTCAAGAGATGCTCATCATTGCTGGTAAGCTGGAGGCAGAAATCGCCGAGCTTGATGCTGATGACAGGGCCTTGTTTATGGAAGATGCTGGTTTGACCGAACCTGGTGTGAACAAACTGGTGCGCACTGCCTACCACACTTTGAATTTACATTCCTTCTTCACCACTGGCCCTGATGAGACAAGAGCTTGGACCATCCATGTAGGCGACACCGCCCCTATCGCTGCCGGAGCCATCCACAGCGACCTGCAACGCGGCTTCATCCGTGCAGAGGTGATGAGCACGGAAGACTTCCTAAAATACGGCTCGGAGGCTGCAGTGAAGGAAGCGGGCAAGTTCCGCGTGGAGGGCAAGACTTATGTTGTGCAGGACGGTGATATTTTGAACATTCGATTTAATGTTTGATAAACTACGGATTTCGCGGATTTGACAGATTTTGGATAAAAAATTTAGGACGCAAGCGTCCAGATTTCACGGATAACAAACGATTATGACCGAAGAACTTATTTATAGAAACGAAACATACAATATCATTGGGGCAGCAATGAGTGTTCATCGGGAACTAGGTTCGGGGTTTTTAGAGTCCGTGTATCAAGAAGCTTTGGAAATTGAGTTTTCTAGGCGGAACATTCCTTACATTGCTCAACAAAAAATCCAAATACAATATAAGGATGTCTTGCTCAAACAGTATTATATTCCAGATTTCTTTTGTTACGACAAAATCATTGTGGAAATTAAAGCTGTCTCGACTGTACTTCCCGAACACGAGGCTCAAATCATACATTATGTGAAAGCAACTGGGAAAAAGATGGGTCTGCTATTGAATTTTGGTGAAGAGAGCTTGTATCACAAACGTTTCCCCAACCTTTCAACCAAATCCATCCGTACCAATCCGCAGCTTTAGCTGCAAAATTACGACCCAACCTATCCGTTTAATCCGTAAAATCCGTAGTAAAAAAGAAACAAAAAAAATGGAATATGTTGTTTTAGTTGATGAAAACGATAACGAAATTGGCCAAATGGAGAAGCAGGCAGCCCATATTGATCCTCATCTTCATCGGGCTTTCTCTATCTTTTTGTTCAATTCGAAAGGCGAACTGCTGATGCAGCAACGTGCCCTCTCGAAATACCACTCCCCGGGTCTGTGGACCAACACCTGCTGCAGCCATCCCCGTGCCGGAGAGACTTTGGAAGAAGCCACTTCACGCCGTCTGATGGAAGAGATGGGCATGGTCTGCCCTATGCACGAAGTCTACACCTTTATATATAAGGCTCCCGTCGGAGAAGGTCTCACCGAACATGAGTTTGACCATGTGTTCATCGGTCAAAGCGACGACACTCCAATCATCAACCACGAGGAAGTTGAGTCGTGGAAATACATGACTGTAGCTGACTTGAAAGACGATATTCAACTCCACCCTGAGCAATACACCGAATGGTTCAAAATCACCTTTGAGGAAATGCTGCATCATGCCAAATCGGTTTTCCCGCATTTGAACTGATTGTATTTATTTCAACTTATTGAAAATGAAATCATAACCATATTAAAGCCATTCAAAATGGCTTTTTTTTCTTCCCAAAATAATTAGTAAGTATATTTACTATATATATTTTTACTATTTTTGCCGCGGAAAACAAAATTGAAAACGTTTAATTTTAATCTACTACTATGAAACGCAAATTTCGCATTATCGTTGGAATGCTGTTGTTAGCCATTCCGTTGTGCATGAATGCACAAGTGAAGCCCGTTAAACCTGGACATCCCAAGCCGAAGACTGAAAAGCCTGAAAGGCCCGAAAAGCCAGAGGTGAAGAAACCAGATGCCCCCATGCCAGGAATGAGACCTGACGGTCCCATGAAGCCGGATGGCCCAAAGCCCGGAATGGACGAACCCAAAGGCGGAATCACGATGCCCAAAATCTCTGGCTTCGTGCAAGGCATGTACCAAGCCAACCTGAGCGACAAAGGTGACCTTCTCGACAATACATTGAGAATGCGCCGCGTTCGTCTGTCGGTCGACGGAAACCTTTCGAAGACCGTGAGCTACAAGATCCAAGGCGACTTCAGCCGCAGCCCCATGCTCGTCGACGCTTTCATTAAATACAAACCCTGCAGAGAGTTTGCCATCCAGGTCGGTCAGTTCAAGACCCCGTTCACGATTGAAAGCCCCATCAATCCCGTCAACCTTGAGATCTTCGACTACGGCGAGGCTGTCCAACAATTGGTCGGTTATAAAGATGTTTGCGGTGTAGGTGCCCTCGGCCGTGACCTCGGTCTGATGGCTACCGGTAGCCTCTTCCCTGTGGAGAATTCAAATGGTTACCAATACAGCATAGTTGACTATGCCGTCGGCGTGTTCAACGGCAATGGCGCCAACCAACTCGACAACAACAACCGCAAGGACCTTGTGGGTCGCCTCGAAGTGCATCCCGGCCTGAAAGCCCTGACCTTGAGTAGTTCATACTACTATGGAAAGTATCTCAAAAACGAAGATTACAACGGCGTTCGCAATCGCTGGTCTGCTGGTGTGCAATACAACGACGGCAAGCTTGTGATTCGTGGTGAATACCTGAGCGGCAATACTGGTTACCAAGGATTTGAAGGCGAAGGAGCACCTAACCAATTCAACAGTAAAGGATACTATGCTGTGGCTGGATACAATTTCAAATTTGGAAAGGAAGGCAAAGAACAGAAACTGATGCCTGTGCTAAGATATGAGCATTTCGAGCAGCAAACTGGTGTTTTTGGAGCCCATACTGCTGATCATGTAATTTATATGCTTCCAGATGCCTCGGCTCCAACGAGTTATTACACTGTCGGCATCAACTATTGGCCCATCAAAAGCGTGAATTTCAAGCTTGACTATTCTTTAATTGATGGCGCCAAAAAAGTTGACAACCATTACCAAGACTATATGTCTCACCGCGTAGTCGGCATTTTGAGCTACAAATTCTAAAATAGCTGCGGGACTGCGAGACTACGGGACTTAGGGTCTCGAAGTCTCACGTCCCGAAGTCTCGAAGTCAAAAACAGAAATATATCATGTCAAACAATAACAACATCTCTAACCTCTGGAAAAAGGAAGACTGGCTGGCCGTGTGGATAGGCTTCATCGTCATCGCCATCGGCTGCATCGCCATCCTTACCCAGAGCTTCGAATTCTTCGCCGCCAAATTTGACACTTGGCATTGGTGGGAGAATGTGGAAGAAAAGAAATCTCTTATTGACCAATTCAATGGTGCCTTCTGGATCAAGCTGCTCCGCACCTTCCTCGTGCTCGGCATCCTGTTCGCCATCGGCATCAAGCTGCAAGGCGAGAAGATCGGAAAGTTCATTCCTGCCTTCATCGTGCTGTTCATCATCTGCATCGTGGTGCGTCTGGTGAGCGCCGAGTTCACCCTGAACCGTTACCTCGAATGGGCTTTCTGGGCTTTGCTCATCGGTCTGTTGATTTCCAACACCGTCGGCACACCCGAATGGCTGAAACCCGCTATCCGTACGGAGTTCTACATCAAGACCGGTCTGGTCATCATGGGCTTCTCGGTGCTGTTCTCCAACATCGCCAAGTTCGGCCTGTACGGTCTCGGCATCGCATGGATCGTGACGCCTATCGTCATCATCTTCATGTGGTGGTTGGGCACCAAGGTGCTGAAGATCGACAACAAACCTCTGGTCATCACTTTGGCTTCGGCCACCTCGGTGTGCGGTACTAGTGCCGCCATCGCCACGGGTGCTGCCTCCAAAGCCAAGAAGGAAGACCTCTCGCTGGCCATCAGCATCTCCATCATCTTCACCATCCTGATGATGGTATTCGAGCCCATGATCATCCGTGCCTGCGGCATGAACCAACTCATGGGTGGCGCCCTCATCGGCGGCACCGTTGACTCTACGGGTGCTGTGGTGCTGGCCGGTAACGCCCTCGGCGAAGAAGCCGAGCAAGCCGCCGTGCTCGTGAAATCTATCCAGAACATCCTCATCGGCTTCATCGCCTTCTTCGTGGCCATCTTCTTCGCCACCAAGGTCGACAAAGACCCGAACCAAAAGGTCGGTGCCGGCGAAATCTGGAACCGTTTCCCGAAGTTCATCATTGGTTTCTTCGTGGCTTCACTCGTTGCTTCCTTCATCATCTTGCCGCTTACCGACGGCGGAACTGTAAAGGACATCAACAAAGTACTCGACCAATATAAGAACTGGGCTTTCGTGCTGGCTTTCACAAGCATAGGCCTCGACACTAACTTCAAGAGCCTCTTCAAACAGATGCAGGGTGGAAAGGTGCTTTGGCTCTATATCGTGGGCCAGGTCTTCAACATTGCCCTCACGCTGTTTGCTGTGTGGTTCTTGCTCTCGGGCGTGGTGTTTGACGTTCCTGTCCTCGACATGTTCAAGTGATGAACAAAAACCACAAAATATTCAAAGTGATTACCATCATCGTGGTGGTAATCACTTTGTTTTTGGCCGGTTGGATCATGGCCAACCAACTCGGTCTCGTCGAAGGCTACGACTTCGGCGCAGGCGCCTATTACTATGCCGACATCCCCACAGAACAATACAACGAAATAGACAAAGAAGGCGCCTATACAACCTCCATCCCGAAATGGATCTTCTATGTCCTCTTCTTCGCCTGGGGCTATTTGATGTGGCGGCTTTGGGTGTGGGTCGAAAATCGAGGAAAAAATCAGTGACTTGAGATGATTTCGTTGTACAACACCGTACCTTTTGTCGTCAGCAAATATTTTTGCCGTGGATGATGGGGTTTGTCAGGATAGCGCATTCGGACAAACTTTTCCTTTAATGCGGGATTGAGATATACTTCCATAAAGCTCTCCCTATTCTTCAAGCCAAGATGCTCAAGCATTTCCTTTATAGAAAATTCCTTCAACCCGACAACCATCACTAAACTAATGATTTTCTGATTTTTAGGAGTTAACTTGTCGGGTAGGTTGTCGGGTAACTTGTCGGGTGCTTGTCCAGTAGTTGTCCTGTTCTTATCCCCTACCCGTTCTACTTCCGGCATCTTCCATTCCTCGGGTGGATTGATCATCATATAGCGGTTTTTCAGCGCATTTTCCTCTCCGAGAAGCAAATTGCGGAAGAAGCGCACCAAAAAGGCAGGCTCATAGTCGATGCCTTTGGCCACATTGCGATAGTTGGCACGGACGAGCGCGTTACGGAAATACCATGAATGTTGCTCAAACAAGTCATTGTTCACATCAAAGCCAAGCGAACGAAGATATTTGATGGTGAAAATGGCCGTGGTGCGAGTGTTGCCTTCGCCGAATGGATGAATCTGCCAAATGCCTGAAACAAACTTGGCTATATGCTCCACCAGCTCATCTTTTTCCAAGGATTTATAGTCAAAGTGTCGTTCTTGCTCCAAGTCGTACTCAAGCGTCATCTGCAAGTCCTCCCAATGGGCATAAAACACCGTATCGCCGCGCAAGACCCACTCCTTTTTCGTGATGTCATAGTCCCTGAAACGGCCCGCATGTTTGAAAACGCCGTTGAAGATGGCTCTATGGATGGCTGCAAAGCCTGCCACGCTATAGGTGAACGAATCGGTTTGCAGCAATTTTGAGATGTTGGTTGAAACCTTATCGGCCTCTTCCATGTTGGCATCGCCCTCATCATGCGAGGTTTTCTTGATATAATATTGGTTGACCAGTTCCTTGGCCTCGTCGATGGTGATGTCGCCTTCGATATTACGGCGAGCAGTTTCCTGAAGGTAGGCCGATGTCTTCAGTCCATCCACGGCCTGCAATCCAATGGCCACGCGCCAAGCATCCGCACGGGCCTTCTTCTGCGGCTCGCCTTGGCGGATATACTCGTCGAAATTGATGTATTGTTCCACGGTCATACCCTTGAAATTGAATTGCAAAGATAAACAATTTTTGGGAGATTACCAAATCATTTTTTCTTTGTAACTTTGCGTCATACAAAAACAAAGGCATTTTATGCAAACTCCTGATATTCAAAACATATTAGCTGAACTAACGCGTTCCATCGGGGAAACGCCCAAGGATATTTTACCTATAGCAGAATCAGGCTCGGCGAGAAAGTATTTCCGTATCATCACTGACAACAAGAGCCTTATTGGCACCTTTAGCAATAATGTCGAAGAGAACGAGGCTTTTCTTGCTTTCAGCAAGCATTTCCATGACTTGGAGCTGAATGTGCCGAAGGTCTTTGCCGTAAACGAAGAAAAGACCTGTTATCTGCAAAGCGATTTTGGGGATGACAATTTGTTTGCCCATGTGCAAAAGGCTTTGATAGCAAGCAGCGGCCCTTCGACCCTTCGAGGGGCCTCAGGGACCGCAGGCTCAGGGACCTTTGATGAAAACGTAATAGAACTATACAAAAAAGCACTGAGCCATTTGGTGAAGCTGCAAGTGTTAGGGCACCAAGGCCTGGACTACAGCAAGGCCTACCCTACCGAACGCTTCGACCGGCAGGCCATCATCGACGACCTCAACTATTTCAAGTACTACTTCATCAAGCCGCACGAAGAAATCGACTTCAACGAAACGCGTCTGGGCAAGGACTTTGAGGCCTTCGCCGACTTTGTCAGCCAAGCACCCTGCGACTTTTTCATGTACCGCGATTTCCAGTCACGCAACATCATGTTCAAAGATGGCGAGCTATACTTCATCGACTTCCAAGGCGGCCGTAAAGGTCCGTTGAACTACGATGTGGTCTCACTGCTCTATCAGGTGAAAGCGCAAATACCACAAGCCATCCGAGATGAATTGGTCGAGTATTACAAGACCGAATTGTCACAATACATGAGTCCAGAGGCCGTCAAATTCGACACCTACCAACCTTATTTTGTCTATCTCCGATTGATGCAGGTGTTGGGTGCCTACGGTTTCAGAGGCCTCATCCAGAAGAAGTCACACTTCATCGAGAGTATCCCTTACGCCTTAAAAGAACTGAAAGCCTGGAATGAGGCCCAACCATTAAACAAATATCCCGAACTCCAAAACATCATCTCCCAACTCTCAACTCTAAACTACCCACTCCCAACTGACTCTAGACTCTCAACTCTAAACTCTAAACTAACCGTTACAATAAACAGTTTCTCATTCAAGAAGGGTTACCCAGCCGACTTCAGCGGCAACGGCGGCGGCTTCGTGTTCGACTGTCGTGCCCTGCCCAATCCGGGACGCGAACCTGAATTCAAAACAAAGACCGGCCGCGATTGGGAGGTCATCGACTACCTCATGGCCAAGCCGTCCGTCCATGTCTTCCTCGACCATGTGAAAGGCATCATCGGGCAAAGCGTCGACAACTACCGCGAGCGGCATTTCAGCAACCTGATGGTGTCGTTTGGCTGCACTGGCGGACAGCACCGCTCCGTCTTCTTCGCCCAAACCATCTACGAATGGCTCAAGGCGACCTATCCCGACATCCATCTGAAACTGAACCACATCGAACGCAAAATCACGGAGGAAACTAGCTTATGAGTCCAAGAATCGAAACCACCGCAATGATTTTGGCCGCCGGCCTCGGCACACGCCTCAAGGCACTGACCCAAGACAAACCAAAGGCTTTGGTAGAGCTTAATGGCAAGCCATTGTTGCAGCATTGCATCGAGAACTTGATTGCCAACGGATTCTATCACATTGTCATCAATGTGCATCATTTTGGCGAACAAATCATTGATTTTGTAACGCAAAACAAGTTCGATGCTGTCATACAGATTTCCGATGAGCGCGACCTGCTGATGGACACGGGCGGCGGCATCGTAAAAGCCACTCCCCTGTTCAAAGACTCAAAAGCCGTGTTGGTGCATAATGTTGACATCATCAGCGATGTGAACCTTCGAGATATGAGCCAACAATTCCTTGATTCTAAGGATGACGCTTGGTTGCTGACGCAAGACAGGGAAACGAATAGGAAGTTGTTGTTTGATGATGAAAACTTGCTTGTTGGATGGATGAATAAGTCGGAAGAGAAATTCAAATGGGTCCATAACGAGTCGGCCCTTCGATGCTTCGACTTTGCTCAGCAACCTCGGGCTCAGGGACCTTCGCTTAAAGAAATGGCTTTCAGCGGGCTGAATTTTTTCCGTAGCGATTTGTTTGCTGAATTTGAGATCAAGCCTCAAAGTGTCATTGATTTATACCTCAATTTGGCCAAAACCAACCGTATCATTTCCAAACCTATCCAACCCGATTATTGGTTCGATTTGGGCAAACCCGAACAACTGCAAGCCGCCGAAAACTACCTTAACAACCTAGTAAAATGAGCCACGACACCTTCATTTCCAAGCTAGCCCAGCACATCCAAAGCCACTACGACCTCAAAAAGCAGGAACTGACCGTAGTATTCCCCAACAAAAGGGCGGCTTTCTATTTGCGCAATGCGTTCAAAACAAGCTGTGACCAGACCCTTTGGCTGCCGCAGATGATTTCTATCGAAGAGGCCATCACTCAATGGAGCGGCATCGCCTTAGCCGACACCATCGACTTGTTGTTTGAACTCATCGACATCGATGCGGGACTGCATGTTGAGCAAGACAGCGACCTCAGCGTTTTTGGAGGCCAAGCCGCACAAATGGCCAAGGACTTCGATGAAATCGACCAATATGGCATCGATGCAAAGAAAGTGTTTGAGTTTGTAGCAGACGACAAAGAACTGCAAGTTTGGAATGTGAACGGTGAAAGCCGCACCAAAAAGGAAAAAAAGTACTTGGATTTTTTCAAGACGCTTCAACTGTACTATTTCCAACTCCGCGAGCGTTTGACACGGCAAAGGAAAGGCTACTACGGCATGATCACCAGGCATCTGGCAGAATTGCCTGAATCTGAGTTATTGGAAAAAAATGGGGAAAGAAGCATCCTCTTCGCCGGCTTCAATGCCTTGAGCACCACCGAGGAACGCATCATCAACACGCTCATTAGAAACGGTAAGGCTGAGATTCTGTTCGATTACGATGCCTATTATGTCGATGACGAAAACAATGAGGCAGGTCTTTTTGCAAGGAAGTACAAAAAGGTTCATCCACAATGGATTGAGAACGGCATCTCCCAAGCACTGACCACCGAGTCAAAAACCATACACATCATCAATGCAAGTGGCAACGCCATGCAGGCCAAGGCACTTCAAGCCATACTTCAAGAAATCCATGATGAAAAGCAAAACGAATCCAAAGAGAAACAGGATGAGAAGCAAGCCGTCATCCTTGCTGATGAGAACTTGCTGATCCCTGTCTTGAACAGTATTCCAAACACTTTCTCAGGCTTCAAAGTCTCTATGGGCTATCCCATAACAAGAACACCTGTAAACCAGCTTGTTAAGGAATGTTTTACTCTGTATCGACACAAAAGAATCTCCCGAAAAATCAACGAAAACGGGACAGAGCGTGTGGCAGAAGGTTGGTACATTTGGCCCGTCCTTCACTTGATGGATCTTGAAATCATCAAAATCGTCTTCTCCAGAAACGAGCTTGAAGCCTTTAGCCATTGGAAGCAAAATGCGGTGAAGAATGGCAAATTCATCTTTGAGGACAGCGACCTGGAGTCATTCCAACAGATGCCCAACATTCAAGCGTTTCTGAAGGTTATCCTGAACAAGAAAGATGAATCATCGCCTGCCATAATCTTGGAAGACCTCAACCAAGTGCTGGTCTTCATCTCACATTTGCTCCAATCAAAACCAGAACAAGAAAGGAATCAATTCCTCCTCAACCAAGTCAGCGAAATCGGAAAAATCATTAGTCGGTTGCAAAAAGTCATCGGGCAAAACGCCCAATATGTCAAAGACGCGCACAGCCTTGAGTCTTTGTATCGGGTGCTGTCGTCAGCAGCGAGTCTGAAGCTGAACAGCAGTGAGACTGATGGACTACAAATCATGGGCTTGCTCGAAACCCGCAACCTTGACTTTGAGCGGCTGCACCTGCTCAGCGTCAACGAAGGCATTTTGCCGCCCGACAAGTCACGAGGCAGTTTCATCCCTCAATTCATTCGCCATGCTTGTGGGCTGCCTGACTACGCAGACAGTCAAGCCGTAGTCGCCTACAATTTTTATCGCCTGCTTCAAAACGGAAAAGACATTTATTTGTATTATAACAATTTAGGCGACACATCTGGCGGCGAGGCCAGCCGATTTATCTTGCAAATCAAACATGAATTAGCCAAAAACACCAACATCAATGTCGAGGAAGAATCGTTCAACAGTGCGGCAAAATCCTCTTTGGATTCACAGAAGCTCAGCGCACAGAAAACCAATGCCTTAGACCGTCTCCACTACCTCATCGAAGAGAAAGGCCTCTCCCCTTCCGCTTTGTCCACCTATCTGAATTGTCCGTTGAAGTATTATCTGCGGTATATCGCCCAAATTGAGGACAATAGCGTTGAGGAAGACACGGGCGTCAATGTCATAGGCACCATCATCCACGACACATTAGAGTTTCTGTTTGCCGACTATCTCCCGAAAGACGGAAAAAAACAACTCATTGACAAAGAGCTTTTTGACAAAGTCATCAAGCCACAATGGGAACAGAAACTATCCCTGTCAATAGCAAAAAACCTGCCCAACGGTCTTCCCGATGTGGGCTTCAACTACCTGAACCGCGTCACCATTGAACAACAACTGAAGAACTATCTCAACTACACTTCCAAGCAATTGGAAAACAGCACCTTGACCCTATTGGAAACCGAAGGCGAACTAAGGTCAAGCCTGCCAACCTCTCACGGAGATTGCGTTTTCTATGGTCGCACCGACCGCATCGACCAATTTGGTGGTCTTATCCGTGTCATCGACTACAAGACGGGGCATGTGAGCAGCACCGACCTCAAGGTACCCGTGCGTCATCAAAGCGAAAGTGACATCGATTATCTGAAACAGATTCCTGAAAAAGCACTTCAATTACTTCTTTATAAGTATTTGTATATCAAAGAGAATCCGAACATCATGCCCAATCAGGTGACCGCTGCCATCCATGGTCTAAAGTACGCACACGACATCGAATTTGGCCTATCGAAAGCGACACCCAAGAAAGACGACAAGGATGCCAATCCTAACTTTTTGGAGGATAGTTCTTTCGTATGTGACATGGAAGCCATGCTTGAAGCCGTCGTAAACGAAATGCTCGACACCAGGACTCCGTTTGTGCAAGCTGAAGACGACAAAAAATGCAGTTGTTGTGAGTTTAGGCTGATTTGCAAGCGCAAATAGACATGTCCATTTTACACCCACTGTAAAGTTTTGTTACACCACTGTAAAAAAATGTTACACTTCGACAAGAATTTTAATTTTTAAATCTTTGAATTTCAAATAGTTAAATTTTTGGCATGAGATATGTTTCCTATTGGCACGTAGAAAACTACGTGTATTATGATAGTAAAACATACCTTTCTCATTTTGATGATGTCCGTTGGAGCCTTGACCAGCGTCAAGGCTCAGGACACCATCGCCATGGACCTCAAAGCCTGCATGCGCTATGCCGTGGAGCACTCCACCAAGATGCGCATTGCAGATGCCGACAATCGCGATGCGCAAATCGACCGCCGCGATGCCATCCTTGCCGCCTTCACGCCTGAGATTGAGGGTAGTACATACGCCTATTCCAACTTCGGCCGCAGCATCGACCCCGAGACCAACACCTACATCAGGACGACCTCGTTCCACAATGGTTACAGTCTCTCGGCGGGCATCAGCCTCTTCAATGGATTCCAGGCGGTCAATAACCTGAAAATCACCAAGACGGCGCAAATGATGGGCTTGACGAAGGAACAGCAAACTGAAGACCAGATCTGTCTCGCCACTATGGAGGCCTACTGCAATGTGCTTTACTACACCGAGTTGGAGAAAGCCCTGCAAGGACAACTGGCCACAGCGGAAAAATCCGTGCAACTAGCCACAAGGCAGGAACAACTGGGGCAGAAATCCCATGCCGATGTGGTGCAGATGCAGAGCGACCTCGCCGAGCGCCAGTACCAACTGACCACCTGTCGGAACAACCTCAACAATGCTGTCATCACCTTGAAGGATGTGATGTTTTGGCCCATTGAAAAACCATTGAAAATCGATGGTTTGGCTGTAGGGCTGTCGCATTGCGGCAGCCGCATTACCAACGATTCGTTGTTGCGGCTGCCATATTATGACAGCCCTACAGACCAAACGGATGAAATTTCCCAAATGGTGGAATTTGCCAAAACCAACATGCCTGCCGTCCTTTTGGCTGAAGGCACGATGAAAAATGCCCGCCTCGCCCTCAAGACGGCCCGCTGGCAGTTGCTGCCCCGCCTCTCGCTCTACGGTGGCTGGTCGTCGAGTTACTTCACCTATCCGGGCATGGAGGGCTATGTACCCACACCCTATTTCGAGCAGTTGAAGAACAACGGCGGCGAGTATGTGCAGCTCTCGTTGAGCATCCCCATCTTCGACCGCCTCTCCAGCCATTCCAACATCGCGCGGAAGAAGAACGCCTACGACCGTGCCCAGGCCGACTATGAGCAAGCCCTCCAAACAGTGGAGGCCGAGGTGCGCCGCGCCATCGCCGACCGCGACGGCAGTGCTGATGCCCTGCGCCAAGCCAACACTCGCGCAGAATTGCAGCAGGAGGCCTTCGCACTGAATACCAAACGCTTCGAGCAGGGCTTGATTTCGTCCATCGAGTACCAGACGGCATCGAACAACTACCTCAACGCCCTTGCGGAACAATTGAACGCCTGGCTTCAATACTTTATCAAGAGCAGCGTTGTAACTTATTATGGCGGAACTCCGTATATAGAACAATAGTATTTGTCACAAAACAGATCAAACTTGCAAAACAATGAATAGACTCACCGATAACCTCATCAAAATCCTATCGTTAGGCATAGGTCTCGCCATCGGCATCGTGCTGATTGCCAAGGTGTGTTTTGAACTTTCTTACGATAGTTTCTACAAGGACGTGGCCCGCGAGTGGATAGAGCAGTTCGCGTTCCGTATCACGTTGTCGCCGTGGTATTTCATAGGTGCGGCGGCGATTGTTTTGGCCGTTGTCTCCTTGGTGATTGGCCTCAGCAGCTGGCGCATTGCACGGATGAATCCTGTTAAGTCGCTTAGAGATAATTAATTCATATGTGCAAACAGATCCAAATAACGGTTGAGCGCGGTGAGCGTTTCCAAATCGCCTTCAAGGAAAGCTCCGCAGTAAAGTTCCCTGAAGCGGCAAAGTTCCTTCAAGAGGGCTTTGCGGTTGGGCGCGTCCTGCCTGCCGTAGGCGATAGTGAGGTCGATAAGTTCTTGCATCCGTTCGAAGGCTTTCTCCGCATTGTCGCGACGACCTTTGGCGAGCCATTTGGTGGCCCTGTAGGTCTCGCTTCCGATGTTGGCCATTTGTTGGGGAAAGGTCAAAGAAAGCCATGCGCCGTTCTGAAGTGTCTGGTGCTGCATCATTCCACGAATTTTGAAACAAGTTCCTTGATTTGTTTTCTCACGCTTTCGTTCTCCACATCACGGCTGCGGTTGCCTTGCCATGCGCGGATATTGATTAAGGAGTCAAACTCGATGAAATCGTCTCCAGTCTCATCAGGATACAGGTTGAATCCCCAAAGGTTTTCTTGCTCAGAGCCATTCTCAAGCAGCATGGATTCCAAGTCTGCATGGAGTTCGGCATCGACAGCCAGAAGGCCGCGATTGACATCGGCCACACACTTAATCATGTCAACAAAAGTATTGGAAGCCAATTCTTTAAGTTGCTCTCTCGATATTTTTTCAGTAAGAATCTGCATAAGTCAAATTTTCCGCAAAAGTAACAAAAATCGGATAATTGAATCTTTGAATCTTAAAATTGCTGAAGAACAATTGATTATTATCACAAAACATTCAAAACAATGCAAAACCTTTTCAATAATCTAAAAACTACAGTCAACGGCTCGCAACCGCTTGCCGTTGGAAAGGAGCCGTTCCGAGTCAAGTTCGGAATGACGGGCGACTTTCCATGTGAGAAAGAGGTTTTGCAGGTTTTGCAAGTTTTGGTCAAAAAAGAAACAACAATCAAAATCTAACGAGTATGAAAACTACAATGAAATTCATGATGGTTTGCTGCCTTGTGGCGTTCTCGGCCATGAGTTACGGACAGCAACGGAAAACACAACTGAAGAATCGGACCGTGTCTGGTTATGTTCTGGATTCTTGTCAAAGGTTGCCTGTGGAATATGCTGCCATACAGACCTTTGAAGTGGACAATGAGAAAAGACCTTTGGTCTCAACCATATCCGACTCCACCGGATATTTCATGCTTTCAGGCTCCTTGCCCGACCAAGTGACTTTGACCATATCCTGTATCGGTTACGCAAGAAAGAGCGTACAAATCAACCTGAACAAGAACAAGACGAGAATCGAGCAGCCTATCCTGCTTCAACCAAGTTCTTTCACCCTTAATGAAGTATCGGTCACGACAAGCCCCTATATCATGAACTCGGACAGGTCGGTGTTTGTCCCCGATTCGATAGCGATTGCAAATTCCGTTACCTCCATCGACCTGCTGGGGCATGTTCCCGAGTTGCAGGTGAACAAAGTCACCAACAGTGTTTCCATCATCGGGAAATCGACGTTGGTGCTTGTCAACGGAATGATGCGCGAAGGCTTTGATATCAGTACGATTGCGATGGATGACATTGCGAAAATCGAAGTGGTGCAAAACCCTTCGTCGAAATATGAAACAGACATTGAGGGCATCGTGAACATAGTACTGAAAAGCGAAGCAAACCAAGGCGTTTTCGGATACGCAAGTGCGAGCAATTTGTTTCCGGCCAAAAGGACAGAAGGCTCGCTTGTACTACAGTACTCCTTTTCCAAAATGAGACTGTATGGCAACTATTATTATGGCCGTTGGGCTATGAAGAATGAAACGGAAACCTTCAGGACTCCTTTTGACGGGACAATGAACAATTCATACAATTCACAGAGCATGGATTTGCCGAAAGAGAATATTCACTCTTTCCGTTTGGGATTCGACTACGTCCCCAACGACAAGACCCTGTTCAACGCTTTTGCAGAGATTAAAGCATACGACAAGCGCCTTACGGACACGACCATGATACAATATACGAACGGCTTGGAAACGCTGAACCATTCATTGCAAAACGACACGACGAAAGGACTCTATCAAAACTACTCGCTCTATTTCAAGAGAGCATTTGACGGCGCTTTGAGACAAATCAGTTCTGACGCCAACATATACTTTATGAAAAGCAGGGATGTCGCCCATTATGACGAGGATTACCAGATAGGGAACACCTCCTCTGCGGTTGACAGACTGCAATACGACGATGGATATAAGGCATCGGTGAATTATCATTTGGATGGCATCGTTGCTCTTGCCGAAGCCCATCGGATTGAATTTGGAGGGCAGTATTATTACCAGCATTTCAACGATGTGTTCACTGAGGCACAGGATGACTTCACTTTCAATTTCAAAGAAGGCCAGTTGTCGTTATATTCCGATTATTATGCGACCATCAACAAATGGAGCCTGAAGGCTGGAGCGCGCTACACTTATGACGACAGGAACTCGAACGATTCCCTTTCGCATTACCATTATTTCCTTCCTTCCGTTTCGGCTGCCTATCGTATGGATGATGACATCATCAGTTTGAAGTACAATCGCCGGCTGTACACCCCGGCCATTTGGTCATTATGCCCGCAAGTCACCATGCAGGACTCGGTGACTTTTTCCTCCGGCAATCCTTATCTTCGTCCGCAAATCAATGATGTTGCCGAATTGAACCTGAGGCTGAACAGGAATAAGAATGTGTTTTCGACAAGCTTGTACTATACCCATTCAGGCAGCGTCATCCGCACCATTTATTATCTGGACAACGGCAGATTGTACGCTAAGCCCTTCAATATCTCCACCCTCAACAAATATGGCGCAAAAGCAAGTGCTTCGCTCAATCTGTTTGATGAATCGTTGGAGATAGAGTCGTTGGTTGATTTTCATCACGACACCTACTCGTATGATCAAGAGCAGAAAAGCGCATTCATCATAAGCACCAGTTTGTCCATCGATTATTCTTTCCCATGGGGAATGAGCACGGGCGTTTCTTTCGATTACACCAACAAACAACTGCTTCCTCAAGGATTCGCAAAGGGTACACCACAAATCAGCAACATCTATTTGCGGCAATCCTTCCTTGGAAATCGCGGAGCTATTATGCTGGCCTACCAAAACGTTTTCAAAGACATATATGAAAAGACCGTAGAATACGACACCTACACGCAGCTTACGAAGTCGCTTTCGTATACATCTGGCATTTTCCTGAAGATAGACTATTGGTTCTCGAAGGGGAAGCAAAACAGAAATGTGTCAAGAAGGGAATATACGGAGGAAGATATAAAATGAGTTATTCCTAACAATTCAACAGTTAAACGAACAACAATTAAACAATGAATAGGCTAACCGACAAACTCATAAAAATCCTCTCCCTCGGGATTGGTCTCGCCATCGGCATCATGCTGATCGGCAAGGTGTGCTTCGAACTGTCGTATGACGGCTTCTACAAAGACGTGGACCGCATCTATCGAATCACCGAAAACATCATCCATCAGAAAGGCGACGACCCAAGTGATTATTCATGTACTTCGGGAGCCATAGCGCCTGGCTTCAAGGCGGAGGTTCCCGGCGTGGAGGCGGCGACGCGCTATACTGATGTGTCAAACAATCACTTTTATGATGAAAGCGACAACCTCATCACAGGAGTGTGCCTCGGTGTGGATACTTGTTTCTTTGACTTTTTCGACAGAACCATCCTGGTCGGCGACCCGATGCATGCATTGCAACAATGGAATAAGGAAGTCGCCGTCAGCCGCAGTTTTGCAGAGAAGTTGGGCGGCGTAAATGAAGCCGTCGGCATGCAAATCTACATTGAGGAAGACCCGAAGACCAAACTGACCGTGGTGGGCGTTTTCGAGGACTTTCCCAAGAATGGATCGGTGCAATGTGACATCGTGTTGAGTATTGGCTTTTTTGGGGAGAGGAGCAACAACCGCTGGTTGGGCAACGACCGCTATTCCAGTTATGTCAGGCTCATGCCCAATGTAAAACCCGTTGAGTTGAAAGACGCCATCCGAAAGATGCAGGAGGCGCACCAGCCTATGGAGGAACTGGAACAGAACGGCTCCTCGATATGGTACACGCTGACACCCTTTGCCACCTTGCACCGTCAGGAGGAGAGCGTCAGGAATTTCGTGATGATATTGTCGGTCATAGCTATTCTGGTGATGTTGGTCTCAGTGTTGAACTACCTGCTGATGGCCGTCTCGGATGTGGTGCGCCGCTCCAAGGAAATGGGGGTCAGGAAATGTTACGGTGCCAGTGCGGGCAACATCTATTGGATGCTCATCAAGGAAACGGCCTTGAACCTGCTGGCTGCATTGGCAGTGGCTGCTCTGCTGATATGGGCGTTCAATGGGGCCGTTGAGTCGTTATTAGGCGTGCCTGTTCAGAATCTCATGGTGCCTCAAACCCGATGGACACTCATCGCCATTCTCGCTTTCATCTTCTTGGTTGGTGCTCTTATCCCCGCCATGATGTTTGTCAGAATTCCGGTTTCAACGGCCTTCAGAGGATACAATGAGAGTAAACGCCGTTGGAAACTCTCCCTGCTGATGGTGCAGATAGGCATCAACGCCATCCTGCTGCCCATGGTCATCGTGGCTGACCGACAATACAATACTGCGCTGGCTGCCGATTTGGGCTATGAATACGAGCAGTTGCTGTATTCGTCATTAGAAGGTGCGGGCAAGGACAATCTGGCGCTCATTACCGAGAAACTGAGGTCGATTCCCGGGGTGGAAGGCGCTGAACTGGCCTATTGTGCTCCTTTGTTGAGATCATCGGGTAACAACATCTCTTTACCCGACAACCCATCGAAAGAATTGTTCAATGTGTGCGACCAATACGGTGCGACGGAGGGCTTCTTCGACCTGATGGGCTTCCGCCTGCTGGAAGGCAGGATACCATCGAAGCCGAATGATGTGGCGGTGAGCAGTAGTTTCGTGAAGGCGATGAACCGCTTTGAAGATTGGAGCGACGGCGCTGTGGGCAAAGACATCTTGATTTCGGAGCACAGCCACAGCGATGATGATGTATATACCATCTGTGGCGTTTATGAGGACTATGTTATCGGTTCGGCCATCGGCAAGGATGATAGGCCCAACATCCGTTTCTGCTGGAACAAGGATTGGTTTGATGGTCCTTACGATTATGCGCAAATCATGGACAAACTGGTGGTGAAGGTGCGTGAGGTGAATCCCGAGACGATAGAAAAGGTGAAGTCGGTTATCGAGGAGTGTCTGCCTGAACGGAAAAACATAGAGGTGACTGCCTATACCGAATTGGTCAAGGAAGAGTATTCCTACACTTACCAGATGCGTCGTGCTTTCACGATGGGAGCCTTGTTTGCCATGGCCATTGCCTTGGTCGGTCTGATCGGCTTTGTCCGCGATGAGTCCAACCGCCGCAGCAAGGAAGTCGCCATCCGCAAGGTGAACGGCGCGGTGACGGGCGAAATCATCCGTATGTTCGTGGCGGATGTGCTGAAATTGGCTGTGATTGCGGCTTTGATCGGCGTGGCGATAGCCTATTTCCTTGCCGACAAATGGTTGGAGTTGTTCGCCATGCGCATCGGTCTCTCGCCGCTTTATTTCATCATCGGCGCGGTGACGGTCTTGCTTATCGTGACCGCCGTGGTCGTCATGAGCAGCAACCGCGTTGCCCGAATGAATCCTGTTAAGTCTTTGAAGAATAATTGATATGGAAACGAAACACAAGACCGATAGGAATGAGGCCAGACCTCAAACCGTCATTGCGGGCTTGACCCGCAAAATCCTGAGCGAGAGGGTGTCGTCTTCGCGCACGGGAGATGGCGGATGCTTCTCCGCCATGACGGTAAAAGGCGTTAAAGTCGTGATCCCCTGCCTAGTGTCTCAAGTCTCAAAGTCTAGAGTCAACAAACAATTCAACAGTTAAACAATCAACACTTCAACAATATGAAATCATTTTTCAATTTTTTGAAACGGAACAAACTCTACGCCCTCATCAACCTTTTGGGCTTGACCATCTCAATGGCATTCGTGCTGCTCTTGGCCGTGTATGTGCAGAAACAACTCTCCACCGATGCCTTCCAAGAGAACGCTGACAGAATTTTTGTCATCACCAACGAGGAAAGCCTCAATATGGGCTATTGGTTAGACAAGCACTTGCGCAACCAATTCCCCGAAATTGAGAAATCGTGCGCGGTTTGTAACTATTCTTTCAATGAGGAGTTTAGCATTGACGGCGAGACCGTCTATGGTAGCCTCACCTTCGCGGACTCGTGTTTCTTCGAGATGTTCAGCTACGACCTTGTGAAAGGCTCGAAGGCCGATTGGAAAATATCAGGTGACCGTTGTATGGTGAGCGAGGCGTTTGCCAACGCGCATTTCGGCGACAAAGACCCCATCGGGCGACAAATCATACTTGAAAGAAATGATGGCTACCCCATGGTGGTGTGCGGCGTTTTCAAAGACTTCGGCAACAGCATCATCAACGCGCCAGATGTGTTGGGACATGGCAATTTGATGCCGATTATCAACCCGGCCAACAATGAGCGCATGAGCAATGGTGGCGGCGGAGGTGTCTGCTTCGTGATGACTTATCCGGGTGCGGATTTGCAGGCTCGCCACGACGACATTTTGGCTTGGTGCGAGGAAAACTTCTGGGTTTATAAGCAAAAGTATGACGAGGTGCGCATCATCCCGCTGCGTGAGGTGTATTTCCTTAAAGAAGGAGCACAGGATCATACAGCCACTGTGAGTTTGGGCAACCGCTTTTTTGTGAACCTATTATTGGCCATGTGCCTGATGCTTTTGTTGTTCGCCATACTCAACTATTTGAATCTTTCCACTGCACTCATCGGTTTTCGCGCCAAGGAAATGGCCACGCGGAGGCTCGTTGGGGCAACAAAGGCAGGCATTTTCTTGAAAATGATAGGCGAAAGCACTGTGCTTTGTGCTTTGGCGATGGGCTTGGCGGTTCTTTTGGCTGAAGCTCTTGCGCCTGCCGCTTCTGAGCTATTGCACTACGATATCTCGGTTTTCGGAGCGGTCAATACGGTCAATGTGTTGATTGTCATTGGATTCGTGCTTCTTTTGGGTTTCCTTGCCGGGCTTGTTCCCGCTTTGATGATTCAAAAAGTGCAGCCCATCGAGATTGTGCGCGGGTCGTTGCGGGTGAAGACCAAGACGGTTTATGGTCCTGTCATCATCGTGGTGCAGAATGCCGTGACTGTGGTGATGCTTGTTTCGGCTTTGACCCTTTACTTGCAAACGCGGCACCTGATAACCGCCGATTTGGGCTACAATACGAAAGACATTTTGGTCATAGACAATGTGTACGGCAAGACGGGCGAAATCAAGGCCTTGTTGGATGCTTATTGCGCCGAGCCGTTTGTGGAGGATGTGGGGCAAGGTGACGGAACGCCGTTGTTGGGCACCAATAATTGGACGATGGAGGTGGAAAACGGCAATTGGGTCTCGTTCCAGCAAATACAAGGCGACCAGCATTATTTCGACATCTTGGGCCTTCGCGCTAAACAGGACAACCATATTCCTGGGTCTTATTGGCTCAATGAATATGCTTTCGGCCAGATTGGGATAGACGAGACGGTGACGGAATTTAGGCATAAAGACGGAAAAACCTATGAAATTGGTGGCATATACTACGATTTCAAGATTTGGCCTTTGGAAATACAGCAGTCGGCGGCGTTGATTAACAACCGTGGCGAGAATCCTGACGATGATTTTCCATGGAAATTGTTGGTGAAGACCACCGGTGACCACAAGGCGGCTCTCGACCGTTTGGAACAAGTGACTAAAGAGCTGTTTCCCGACAAGAGTTTTGAAGCGCTTTACCTTGAGGACATGATTGAAGCCTTTTTTGCTGGCGAGAGCAGGATGCTTCGCATCATCCTGATTTTCACCTTGCTTTCGATGCTCGTTTCTGCCTTGGGCTTGTTCGCAATGAGTTCCTACTACATGCAGCAGGAGCGTCGCGCTGTGGCTGTGAAGAAAGTTTTTGGCGCCGACTATGGCGGCGTGTTGAGCGAGTTGGTGCTGAACTTCATGCAGATGGTGGCTGTGGCTTCACTGATTGGCATTCCCGTGGCCTGGTTCATTATGCACCGTTGGCTTGAGGAATACACGCACCGCATCAGCCTCTCGTGGTGGATTTTCGCTTTGGCCGTGCTTGCCGTCGTGCTGATGGCGTTCCTGTCAGTCATTTGGCAAAGCATCAAGACGGCACGGGCTAATCCAGCTACGGTGTTGAAGAAGGAATAGCGTTTATCACAAAACAATCAAAACCCACAAAACAATGAATAATCAGAAACTACGGATTGCACGGATTAAACGGATGGCCGACAAGAAATTTGGAAGGCACAAGTGCCCAAATTGTTACGGATTCCTACCGGTGGCAGCCATCCGTACTCATCGGACGCTTGCGTCCCAAAATTTACGGGAACAAATCTGTAAAATCCGCGAAATCCGTAGTTAAAAAAAGAATCCTGAAATCTTGAAATTTGAAATTATAAATCTACAATAGTTATGGAACACTCAATGGACAGAAAAATCGAACAGAAAAAAGGCATTCGCCGCGCGTTCACCAAGAAGGCACTGCCATTCTGGGGCGGGGCGTTGCTCCTCGTCTTTATCCTCTGGCTTATCTTTAGGGACGACTCGAAGAAACTCCGCATCGACGCGGACAACATCACAGTGAGCACCGTCACCTTGGGCGAGTTCAACGACTACATCCGCATCAGCGGACAGGTCGCGCCCATGACGACCATCCAAATCAGCCCTTTGGAAGGCGGTGTGGTGCAACAGATTGTCACCGAGGAAGGTAGCCGCGTCAAGGCGGGTGATGTCATCCTTATCTTGAGCAACGAAAACCTGGATATGCAAATCCTCTCCTCTGAGGCCGACCTCGCCGAGAAAGAGAACATCCTGCGCAACACCATGATTCAGATGGAACAACAGAAGTTGAGCGTGGAGCAGGAGAAGCTGCAACTGCAGATGGAGGTGCAGCGCAACCGCCGCACCTACGAGGCGCAGAAGTCGCTCTACGACGACGGCCTCATCGCCCGCGAGGACTACCTGAAGGCCGAGGAGGACTTCACGCTCTCGAACAGCCGCTTGAAGCTGGTGGAGAACCGCGCCAAGCAAGACAGCCTCCATCGCTCGGTGGAAATCGACCGGATGCGCGAGAGCCTCGAGAACATGCGCGTCAACATGATGATGATCCGCAAGCGCAAGGAAAACCTGACCATCAAGGCACCCATCGACGGCGAGTTAGGCCTGTTGGATGTGGTGTTGGGACAGTCGGTGGGCGCAGGCTCCAAGATTGGGCAAATCAACAACTTGGACAGTTACAAGATTGAAGCCCAAATTGATGAGCATTACATCGACCGCATCACGCCTGGCTTGGAGGCTACCTTTGAACGGCAGAGTGAGCGGTATCAGGCGCAGATTAGAAAAGTGTATCCCGAGGTGCGCGACGGCAAGTTCAAGGCCGACTTCAAGTTCATGGAACAGCAGCCCGACAACATCCGCAGCGGCCAGACCTATTACCTCAACCTGCAACTCGGCCAGCCCGTGGAGGCGGTGCTCATCCCGCGTGGTGCCTTCTACCAAAAGACGGGCGGCAAATGGATCTATGTCCTCTCGCCCGACGGCAGCAAAGCCACGCGCCGCGACATCAAGATTGGGCGACAGAACCCGCAGTATTACGAGGTCGTCGAAGGCCTTGAAGCTGGAGAGAAGGTGATTACTTCTTCATACGACAACTTCGGAGAAAGTGAAGTGCTGGTGTTTTAATCACAAAACAAACAAAACAATGCAAAACTCCAATATGAACAGATGCGGCTCGGCAACCGCCTCGCTGCTGGGAAGCAGCCGGTTGGCGTGCTTCCCATAACATTGAAAAACGGTTTTGTGAGTTTTGTAGGTTTTGTGACCAAACAAAAATGAATCAAACAACAAATCAACAAAATATAAGTTTAACCATTAAAGACTAAAAGCAATGATTAAAGTAGAAAATCTCAGGAAGGTCTTCCGCAGCGAGGACATTGAAATCGAAACCATCGCATTGGACGGCGTTTCGTTCGAAATCAACGACGGTGAGTTTGTCGCCATCATGGGGCCTTCGGGCTGCGGCAAGTCCACCTTGCTCAACATCCTCGGCCTCTTGGACAACCCCACCGAGGGTCGTTACGAACTCCTCGGCCATCAGGTCGGCGACCTCAAAGAGAAGGACCGCACCCAGTTCCGCAAGGGCAACATCGGCTTCGTGTTCCAGAGCTTCAACCTCATCGACGAACTCAATGTGTTTGAGAACATCGAACTGCCGCTGCGCTACATGAACATCCCTGCCGCTGAGCGCAAGCAGCGCGTCGAGGACATCATGACGCGCATGGCCATCAAGCACCGCGCCTCGCACTTCCCGCAGCAGCTGTCGGGCGGTCAGCAGCAGAGGGTGGCCATCGCCCGCGCCGTCGTCGCCAACCCCAAGCTCATCCTCGCCGATGAGCCCACGGGTAACCTCGACTCGAAGAACGGCAAGGAAGTGATGGACCTGCTCACCGACCTCCACAAGGAAGGCACCACCATCGTCATGGTGACCCACTCGCAGCGCGACGCCAGCTACGCCGACCGCATCATCAACCTGTTTGACGGTAAGATTGTGGAAGAGGTGTTGTCGCAACTGTAAAAAGACATGGGACACGAGGACGCAAAAAAGCATAACTCGTGTCCCTCGGTTTATTATAACAGCGGTGTCATATAAAGCGGCAGAAACACCAACCCGTCTTTGACTTCAACATCCTTGGAGTGAAGGACGTATGGCGTGGAAAGATAGTTTTGGTACTAATTCATCACGGATTTTCCGTCTCATAAATCACATTTCCTAGATTTTTTAAATGGGTGTTTATACACCTTTCCTAGATTTTTGAATGAAAAGCCCTCCATCCCGCTTCCATGCGTTTGGCGACGCGCTGGAGTTTGGGATGGGGATGGCTTTTTAGATTATCCGTCCCGCTTCCTCAAGCAAAAACGGAATGACACCCACATACATGATGCCGTCTTCATCGGTCCACGGCTTCGCGTTTCCGTCGAGAATGACAATCTTGCGGAAAAAATCGCCCGAGTTCTTCAACGAGAAAGTCTCTTGATTCTTTTTCACTTCCGTATCCACATTTAGCGCGGATTGGATATACACCTTCTCGCGACCTGTATTGACGACAAAGTCGATTTCATACTGTGACTGTTGCTTTTTACCGTCCTTTACGAGGGTCATTTCCACCACACCCACATCCACGCTGTAGCCTCTGCGGATGAGCTCGACGAAGATCACGTTCTCCATCAGATGCGATTTCTCCTGCTGTCGAAAGTTCAACTTGGCGTTCCGCAGTCCGATGTCCATCGAATAGTATTTCTGTGTGTTCTCGAAATACCGTTTCCCCTTCACATCGTATCGCTGTGCACCCAAAAACAGATAGGCTTCCTCCAAATAATCCAGATAGTTCTTTATGGTATGGTCCGAGGTGTTGCGCTTCATCAGCGAGCCTGCTGCATTGGCCAGATTGTGCGGATTGGTTAGTGAACCAACAGCCGAAGACAATGCATCAATCAAGGCTTCAAGCACCTCGTCATCTTTCAGCTTGTATCGCTCTACAATATCCTTGATGTAAACCCTCTTATGGAGTCCTTTCAGGTATTTGCGCTTCTCCGTCTCGTTCTTTTCCAGCACTGCTAATGGCATACCGCCGTATGTAAGATATTCCTCCATTGCATCCACCTTCTCAAGTCCGGAAACAGGATAGAACTCCTTGAACGACAGCGGATAGACCTTTATCTCCGATCCGCGGTCTCGGAAATTAGTGACAATGTCTTTCGAAAGCATCTTGGAGTTCGAGCCAGTGACATATATGTCCAAATTGCTTCGAGCCATCAAGTCGTTCAAGATGTCGTAGAATGTGACGTAGAGCATGTCGCGGTCTTCCTCGGGCACCAAATTCTCATCTACATCTTCGCTTTTTACCTTATAGGACAGCTGGATTTCATCGATGAAAACATAGTAACGTTTTTCGGTATTTTGCGTTTTTCGAAGCACATATTCGTAGAGCTCGTTGGGATTCCTGTACTTCACGTGTGCCTTTTTGTCTAATGCCAGCTCCACGAAGCAGTCCTTTGCCACACCTTCATTCAGTAGATAATTCTTATAGAGGATGAAGAGCAGGAATGATTTGCCACAACGTCGTATTCCAGTGACAATCTTTACTTTCCCATTCCATTGTTTGCTTATTAACTCACTGATATACTGATCTCTTTGTATGACCATAGCATTTCTTTTTATGCATTTTACTGCAAAAATAGTCGCACTATTCGACCTTTTTTGCAGTACAAAGATACGACTTTTCCATAAACCTCCAAACAATCAGAAAAAAAGATGAACAATTTCGATCCAAAAGTGGATTAGCCACTGTAAAGTTTCTTTACACCACTGTAAAGAAACTTTACACTTTTTGTAAAACGTTGTTTTTATATTTTGTTGGTTTTTAATTGTTTACAATTTTGGCACGGCGATTGCCATGCTAAAAGGCAGTAAAATTATAAACCTGTAAAGCTATGGCAAAGAAATCATTTTTGACCGCACTGCTGATTGTTATGGCGGTGCTGTGCGCTGAGGCGCAGAACAACAAGGTATGGAAGACTGATACCGTTATCGACGAGAAAGGTAACAAAATCATTACCGTGTATAAGCAAAATAACGTTGCAGAAGGCAACGGCAACATCGTCACGCGTGACATCGATGTGGCGGCGTTCAAGGAAATCAGCATGATATTGCCTGCAACGGTAAACTACAAAGTGGCGGACAACTACTCCTGCCGTGTGACCCTCGATGAGAACCTTTTCGAGTGGGTCGACATCTATCTGAAAGGTGATTGCTTGAGGGTCGAGATGGTTAAGACGTTTCAGCAATCCGACGTGAAGCCGACGAAGTTCCTCATCGAGCTCACCGCCCCGACCTTGGAGGAAATCAGTATAATGGGTAGCGGTGACTTTAATTTCGTTACGCCGTATGAAGCCAAAGAGTTGAAAATCAAATTGACGGGTTCGGGCGATGTGGTTTTCGAGAAAACAGCAAACATCCATGATTTTGATGTGGATGTTGCAGGCTCGGGAAATTTGTTGAGTAAAGAACTTCATGCTGACTATGTGGATATAAGCATCGCTGGGTCGGGGCAAATGGTTTGCGAACACCTCCAAGCCAATCGCCTGCATTCAAGTGTCGCTGGCTCAGGCGATGTCATTATTAAGGATGGTAAGGTGAAAAAAGCGAACCTTACTGTGGCGGGCTCTGGCTCCATTGAGGCACACTGCCAGATGGAATCGATGGACTACAGCGTTGCTGGCACGGGTAGTATCTCTTACCCAGGCGATGTCAAGGCGGTAGGCACCGTAGTAGGCGGCAAGATCAATAAAATCTGGGGAACAGAAAACAACAAGAAAAAAAGTTGTGATGAAAAACCGAAAAAATCTAAAAATCAAACAGCTACTTTTTGAAAAACTTGTAATGGCTTTTGGGCTTGAAAAAGCGGAGAGACTCTTCAAATTATTCGGAATTATCAAGTAAAATCTTTAAAATCATAATATTATGACAAAGAAATCATTACTAACCGCACTATTCGTTTGCATGGCGGTACTTTGCGCGAAAGCGCAAAACATCAGCGGCCGCGTGGTGGACGAAAACGACGCGCCCATTCCTTACGCCACCGTCGTGGCGATGCAACTGCCCGACAGCACCTTCCTTGGCGGCGTGACCACCGACAACGATGGCCGTTTCGTTCTCGACATGGCTTGCGACCTGCTTAAAATCACCTTTGTGGGCTATGATCCGAAGTTTGTCAGCCAACCGAAAGGCAATTTGGGAACACTGAAAATGAATGTCGTTTCCTCTCAACTTCAAGAGGTGACCATTGCGGCCAAGCGACCGGAAATCACCAGTCTGCCAGATAGGACTGTGGTTGGAGTGGAAAGCACCTTGCTATCATCGAGTGCCGACGGCATCGACATGCTGCGCAAAACACCTGGCCTCTTGGTGGACGGACAGAACAACCTCTCCGTCATCGGGCAAGGGTCGCCCATCGTTTACATCAACAACCGGCGCGTGTATTCGATGGAGGAGGTCTATAACCTGAACCCGCAAAACATCAAGTCCATCGAGATTATCCACAATCCTTCTTCACAATACGAGGCCGACGCCACCGCCATCGTGAAAATCGTCACCATAAGGCGCAACGATGATTTTTCGGTGCGTATTGGCGGCACCGTAACCAAGGCGCGAAGGTGGAGCGAGCGTGCCTTTGCCGATGTCACCTTCTCGAAAAACAAGTTTTCGGCCAACCTCTATTACGGATTCAACGGAAGGAAAACACATACCTTCAACAACGAGGACGTGATGGGCTACTCGATGATTGAGCACCGCGCCTACAACCTCTCGGAAAACCAAGGCCACAACGCGAAACTGATGCTGGAATACGCCCTGAACCCGAAAATGACTATCGGCTTGCAGAGCAACAACAACTTAAGCAACGGGACGAGCCTGCGCGAGCAAAAGACCCATTTTGAGGGGCCTGGCCACACGGATTTCAAGACCGTGACCAACACCCATGACAAGGGCTTGCGGAGCAACAACACGCTGTTTTTCAACTACGACATCGACAGCCTCGGGCAGAATCTCAACGTGACCTTGGACTACACCTACAACCGCTATGATGACTTGGACACTTTCCGCAACATCGTTGACGGAAGCGAAAGCCAAGGCATCCTGAACTCGAACAGAGGCTACGGCAACACAGGCATTTATGTGGGCAAGGCCGACTACACCCTGCCGCTCCGAAACGGCAAAACCACCCTCACGGCGGGCGTGAAATACTCCTTAATTCAGACCGACAACCACGTTGACCTGAACGGAAGCAACAACCTCTTGCAGCATTATCATTCCGACGAGTCGAATGCAGCCGCCTATGCCAGCGTTGCGCACAATTTTTCCGACAAGTGGTCGGCCACGGCTGGACTGCGTTTTGAGTATGTGGACCGCAAGAACTTCTTGAACGGCGAGCCCCAAGTGAAATACACGAATCCCGGGCTTTTCCCGAATGCCACCGTGCAATACAAGCCCGCCGAAGGCTACGCGATGGGCGCGTCCTATTCGAAGCGCATCGTCCGCCCTTCGTTGGATGCCTTGAACCCCAGCATGTACATTGATTCCTTGGTCAATACGATGGGCAACCCCAACCTCATCAACACCCACATCCATGCGGCGCAGGTGTTCTTCAGTTTCCCAATTTCGCTCTCGGTGCGCTTCGGCTACAACTATGAAATCAATCCCATTTATTGGGAGCATTATCAGAGTACTGATAATCTTGATTTTGGAGAAGTGCGATACAGAAATGGTGACCATACGCAAAGTTTGTTCGGCTACATTGCGTGGAACGGGAATGTCACCAAGTGGTGGTATCTCTATAGTTCCGTCTATTTCGGCAGAAACTATTACGAGAAGGAGGAGGATGGCATCATGAAACAAAACAACGGAAACTATGGTATCCTTAACATTGGCAATATGCTGACTTTGCCATACGATGTGAAGTTCAACCTGAATTTCTATTACATGTCATCTTACCCATCTAACTGCATCATGCAGAAGGAAATGTGGCAGCTCTCTGCTAGTTTGGAGAAGAATTTCTTGGACAACAACTTGACCGTACGGCTAAGCGCCAATGACATCTTCAACACCATGGTCTCATGGCAGCAGAACATTTTACGGGGCAATTCGTTGGTCTTCTATGACGGCGACAATAGAAATATCATGCTGAATGTTACCTATAAGTTCGGCAAATCGAAGGTAAGGCTCAATTCAAGGTCGGTGAGTGAGGAGGAGAGAAATAGGTTATGAGAAATAATAATGCCGAGATGAAAAACTGCAATAATCTGAAAATCAACCAAGTGCTTTTCGAAAAGTTGGTAAAGTTCTTCGGACTTGAAAAAGCGGAGAAAATATACAAAAGACTTGATCGTTTAAATAATAACTCAACGACTTATGGCTAGAATCTATAAAAAAGGCAAGACCTCCCTCGTGTCTTCCATCCTGAACATCTTGGGCTTGACGGCAGCCTTCGCCGCGCTCTACATCATCCTCGTGCAGGTGCACCACGACCTCACCTACAACAAGGCGCTCAAAGACAGCGACCAGATTTATGTCCTTACAAAGAAAGAAATCAATCAAAGTGAATACTCCTCTTATATGAACCGTCCTATGGGAGAGTATGTGCTTAATGCTTCCCCTGACATTGAAGCCGGCGGCTGCGGTAAAATCATGGGCAATCCCATTGCGGTTCGGGTAAGCGATGATCAATCCCCTGTGTCCATCTCGATATCTGCCATGAACAAAGGCGCTCGCGATGTGTTCGGTTTCGAACTGGTGGCTGGCAACTGGGATGATCTGACAGGCACTGGCTTCGCCCTTTCGGAATCAGCGGCAAAACGCCTTGGAGTCCAAGTGGGTGATGTGATGAAGTATTATGATGGATCGGGGTGGCAGGGAATATCCATCGTGGCCATCTATAAAGACATGCCGAAGCACAGCGACCTTTCCTCTTTCGAAATGCTTGCCGATATGGGTGATAATAGCCTCGACGACTGGAAGGAGTTTTCGTTCAACTATTTTATGAAACTTCGTAAAGGTGCTGACCCCAAGGCGATTACCGAAGTGGCAATGCCGGTGGTCAAACAGTTTTTCAGTGAGGTGAATGGTGGCACTGAGGTTACGGATGATGATGTCAAGTTCGGGCTTTACCCCGTGCGGCTGACCGATATGTACTTCGACAGCAATTCCTATTATGCCCCTGGAAAGGCGGGCAACAGAACCACAACAATCACTTTGCTCGTCATCGCCATTTTTGTAGTACTCATCGCTTTCATCAACTACATCAATTTCTTCTTCGCCATGGTGCCGTTGCGCCTGCGGAGCATCAACACACGCAAGATATTGGGCAGCAGTCGTTTCCAGTTGGTGATGTCGTCGGTGGGCGAATCGGTGCTGATGGTGGTCATTGCCTTGGGTTTGGCGGTGGCTGTAGTCACCTTGTTCAGGCAATCCACCTTGGCCTCGATGATTGACACTTCTCTCGATTTCGGCCAAAACTGGGGTGTCGTGGCTTTGACCATTGGTTTGGCGTTGCTTATCTCAGTGCTCGCCAGCCTCTATCCAGCCTTGTTCGCCACCTCGTTCAACCCCGCTTTTGCCTTGAAAGGCACCCTCGGCACTACACAGAAGGGCAAGGCATTCCGCATCGGCTTGATTGGCTTGCAGTTCACCGTTTCCATCGTCCTGATTATCTGTGCGATATTCGTCTCCGAGCAACGTCGTTTTATGATGAATCACGAAATGGGCTTCAACCAAGAATGTCTTTTGCAGTCGCAGGTGTCGTGGGACCTTGCCACCAACCGCCAAGTCGTTGAGAGTCAGTTGTTGGCCGATGCGGCCATCAAGGACATCGCATGGGGTGATGGGCCTTTCGTAAATGATTATCGGATGCAATGGGGACGCACAGTGCGTGGCGAGGATGCCGGTTGGGACGTCTATCCCGTTTCGTGGAACTTCCTCCGTTTCATGGGCATCGACATCGTGGAAGGTCGCGATTTCACGGAAGCCGACGAGCATTCCACGGGTACGTATATCTTCAACGAAACTGCACGGGACATATATAAAATCACCCTTGAAGATCAGATTGGAGGGCATGATGACCAAATCGCTGAGATTGCCGGTTTCTGCAAGGACTTCAACTTTGCATCGTTGCGTCAAGAGATTAAACCTTTTGCATTCTATGTTTACGGCAAAGATCCGTGGCATATTTGCAATAGGTTGTATATCCGCACCGAGGCTGGCGTGGATGTCCCCACCCTGATGGAGCGCATAAGGAATACCCTCAACGACCTTGACCCCAATATGGGCAACGAAATATCATACGAGGTGTGGCCTTTCTCAGAATCGATTGAGAACCAATACAAAAAGGAGCAAAACCTTTCGAAGTTGGTCACTCTGTTCACGATTTTGGCCATCGTCATCTCGCTGATGGGTGTGTTCGGCTTGGTGATGTTCGAGACGGAGCACCGCCGTAAGGAAATCGGCATCCGTCGTGTGCATGGTGCCACGGTGGGGCAGGTTTTGGCGATGTTCAACTCGCGCTTCGTGAAGATTGTGCTGGTGTGTTTCGTGGTTGCCGTGCCGGTGAGCATTGTCATCATGCGGCGTTATTTGGAAGGCTTTGCCTATCAGGTGCCGCTGCATGTCTGGGTGTTTGTCTTGGCGCTGTTGGCGGTTTTGGCGGTTACAATTGCGGTGGTCACCTTGCGCAGTTTGCGGGCCGCTACGGTGAATCCAGTGAAATCCTTACGTAATGAATGATCTTGTAGGAACGCATAATGCGTCCCTACAATTAAACAATTCAACAATCAACAATTCAACAACACATGGCTCGAATCTATAAAAAAGGCAAGACCTCCCTTGTGTCTTCCATCCTGAATATCTTGGGCTTGACGGCAGCCTTCGCCGCACTCTACATCATCCTTGTGCAGGTGCACCACGACTTCACCTACAACAAGGCGCTCAAAGACAGCGACAGGATTTATGTCCTTACCATGCCAGACCGATTTTCAAACAATGTTTATTCGACATACGTCAATCGTCAGATGTCGGAAGCGGTCATTGCTGCTGTCCCCAGCGTAGAGGCGGGCTGCTGCGCTGCCAATTTAGGGAGCCTCGAAGTTTCCGTACGCTTGGGCGAAGGACAGTCGTCAATCGAATTGAGAGTCACCAGTTTCTCCAAACCCGCCATCGACGTGTTTGGATTTGAACTTGTTGCCGGCAATTTGGACCATTGGATTAGTAACACGGATGCGGTTATGTCCGAGTCAGCGGCCAAACGCTTGGGCTTGCAGGTGGGCGACCATTTCCAATATGGCAACTGGAATTGGACAGATGTCACGGTAGCAGCCATCTACAAGGATATGCCTGTCAACAGCGACCTTTCCTCCATCGACTTTATTCTGAATCTGGGCGAAGCGGGTATGAGCGATTGGACCCAATGGGGCTGGAATTATTTCATAAAACTCGCTGAAGGCGCTGACCCAAAAGAGTTCGATGAAATTGCACACCAAGTCGCCTTTGACCTTTTTAAGACAAAATTCGACATTGATGAAAGCGATATGACCGAAGAAAAAGCAGCGGATATTGAGGGATATAAAAAAATGATGTCACCTCATCTAATGAAGTTGACGGACAATTATTTTGCCGATAATGTCGGGCATCCGGGCAAGTCGGGCAATCGCACCACGACCATCACCTTGCTTGTCATCGCCATTTTCGTGATGCTCATCGCCTTCATAAACTACATCAACTTCTTCTTCGCGATGGTGCCGTTGCGTCTGCGGAGTATCAACACACGCAAGATATTGGGCAGCAGCCGCTTCCAGTTGGTGATGTCGTCGGTGGGCGAGTCGGTGCTGATGGTCGTTATCGCTCTTGGACTGGCGGTGGCCGTGGTTACGCTGTTCAGACAATCCACCTTGGCTGCACTGATTGACACACCGTTGAACTTCGGCCAGAATTTGGGTATTGCGGCTTTGACCGTCGGTATCGCCTTGCTCATTTCGGTGCTTGCCAGCCTCTATCCGGCCTTGTTCTCCACCTCGTTCAATCCCGCTTTTGCCTTGAAAGGCACCCTCGGCACCACGCAGAAAGGCAAGGCTTTCCGCATCGGATTGATTGGCTTGCAGTTCACCGTGAGCATCGTGCTGATTATCTGTGCAGTTTTTGTTCATCAGCAACGCGATTTCATGATGAATCACGACATGGGTTTCAATCAAGAAAACCTGCTTCAGTCGCATGTGACATGGGAACTCGCCAACAACCGTGAAACTGTCGAGAATCAGTTGAAAACAGATGCTGACATCAAGGACATCGCATGGGGCGACGGCCCGTTTGTGGCCAACAGCCGTATGGCGTGGAGCCGCGAGTTCAAAAGTGATTCTGAGGGTCTGTCATGGCAGGTCTATCCAGTTTCTTGGAACTTCCTGCGTTTTATGGGTATTGACATTGTGGAAGGCCGCGACTTTACTCCCGCCGACGAGCAATCGGAAAACGGAGTCTATATCATCAACGAGACGGCTCAGAAAATGTACGGCATCACCACTGAAGACAGAATCTGGGGTCATAAAGAGGTTCCTGCCGAGATTGCAGGTGTTTGTAGGGACTTCAATTTCTCTCCTTTGCGCGATGAGATTAGTCCATTTGCATTCTATGTCTATGGCAAGGAGCCGTGGAGCCCGTGCATGAGGCTGTTCATCCGTACCGAAGCCGGCGTTGATACCCAAGCGTTGATGGAACGCTCAATAAAAACCCTCAACGACCTCGACCCGACATTAGGCGACGGTTTTTCGGTTTGGATGAGACCGTTTGAACAAGCAATTGAGAACCAATACAAAAAGGAGCAAAACCTCTCGAAGTTAGTCACTTTGTTTACGGTGCTGGCTATCGTCATTTCGTTGATGGGCGTGTTCGGTTTGGTGATGTTCGAGACGGAGCACCGCCGCAAGGAAATCGGCATCCGTCGTGTGCATGGGGCAACGGTGGGGCAGATTTTGGCGATGTTTAACTCGCGCTTTGTAAAAGTTGTGATGGTGTGCTTCGTCATCGCCGTGCCCGTGAGCATTGTCATTATGCGGCGTTATTTGGAAGGCTTTGCCTATCAGGTGCCGCTGCATGTCTGGGTGTTTGCCCTTGCGCTGTTGGCCGTCTTGGCTGTAACGATAGCGGTGGTCACCTTGCGAAGTCTGCGGGCGGCTACGATGAATCCGGTGAAGTCACTACGCAATGAATAATATAAAGAACTACGGATTGTACGGATTAAACGGATGTTCGATAAGAAATTTGAAGGACGCAAGCGTCCGATTTGTACGGATTCCTGCTGGCGTTAGCTTATCCGTAAGAATTGGATGCTTGCATCCCAAAAATTTTCGGAATTATGTCCGTGAAATCCGCGAAATCCGTAGTTTGTTTGCGGACAACTATGGATAATCAAGTGAAATTGATGCAAAATGAATAGTTTTGTGGGTTTTGACAAAAAAGTTGTATCTTTGCAACTGCTAAAATATAATCATTTAGTGGCTAAAAATGGATATAACTAATAATATATTATCATTTAATATTGTCTCACCTGAAGGCAAGGCCATGGCTTTGGCGGAACGGGTGAAAGCACGCCGTTTGGAGATGAACCTGACGCAGGAAGGTCTTTCTGTGCGCTCGGGATTGCCTTTGGCGACCTACCGCCGCTTTGAGCGGACAGGCAAGATTTCCTTGGACGGACTGCTCCATATCGCCTACGCCTTGGATGCCTTGAACGACTTTGACCGATTGTTTGAGTCACGCAAATATGCCACTTTGGATGAGGCACTTAGTGCCACCACAACAAACAGAAAGCGAGGGAAACACAATGAGTAAAAAGATAGTTGAAGTAACGCTAGGCTCTCGTAAAGTCGGGCGGATAGCCTTGGACAGAGACGGTCGCGCTTTGTTCGAATACGACGCGGACTGGATTCGGAACGGCTTTTCCATCTCGCCGTTTTACTTGCCTTTGGAATCGAGGTTGTTCACCGCCGATGCGAAGCTTTTTGACGGCAACTTCGGAGTGTTCGACGACAGCCTGCCCGACGGCTGGAGTGCATTGGTGCTCGACCGTTATCTGAGGTCGCAAGGCAAGTCATTGGCTTCGTTGGATTTGTTGGAGCAACTGATGTTTATCGGTAGCCGTGGGCGTGGTGCCTTGGAATACCATCCCGACCTAAGCACCGTTGACGAGCAGGTCGTCATCGACCTCGACCACATGGCGGAAGAGTCGCAGCGGGTATTGAATACCGACTATTCCGACAACCTCGACAAGGCTTGGCGACGCGGCGGCTCTTCGGGCGGCACGAGACCCAAAGTGTTTGTGCATCACGACGGCGCCGAGTGGTTGGTGAAGTTCCGCGACCGCACCGACCCGCCCAATGTAGGCAAAATCGAATATGAGACCTCACTGTTGGCTCGCGAATGTGGCATTGAGATGGCCGAGACCCGACTTTTCGAAGGAAAATACTTCGGCTCAAAGCGCTTCGACCGTACCGATGACGGCGGCAAACTACACGTTATCAGTCTCTCCGCCCTGATGAACCTCGATTATCATCTGCCCACCGCCGATTACGGTCATCTGTTCTGGGCTTGCAGCCAGCTCACACATTCCGTCAAGGAACTGTGGAAGGTGTTCCGCCTGATGGCGTTCAACCTCATTATTGGCAACTGCGATGACCATGTGAAGAACTTTGCCTTCATCCGCCGCAACGATGTTTGGCAGTTGGCTCCAGCCTACGATGTGCTGCCTTGCGAAGGCTTAGGTGGCTTCCACAGCCTTTCCGTGAATGGCAACTACAAAGACCCGGGGAAAACGGACGCTGTTCAGCTTGCCGTAAAATTCGGGCTGCGAAAGGATGAGGCCGAAGAAGTGTTTGAAGAAATCCGTAAACGCTCACTGTAACGTTTTTTTACACCCACTGTAAAGAAACTTTACACTTTTACAAAAGGGTAAAATTGCATCTTGTTGATTCATATCATTTTACAAATTTGGCACAGATTATGCCATACAACTTACAACAATTAAACAATTAAACAGTTAAACAATCAACAATCAACAATAATGAGCAGCTACCTGAAATTCCTCTCCCGAAACAAACTCTACAGCATCATCGAGGCGGTGGGCTTGGCCGTCAGTTTGGCCTTTGTGGTCATCATCTTCTGCTATGTGACCCAACAAATCGCTGTGACACGTGAAAACCCACACCGAAAGGAAATATACGCCGTGGGGTTGAAGAACCTGATTAAATTCGAGTATGGATTGAAAGGCAGCATCGGCGAGAGCATCCCCGAAATTGAATCGATCACCGAGTTCCAGATGATGCATACCGATATGAAGGCCGACGACCAATCCCGTGCGGTGTATGTGCTGGGCTGCGACCGCGATTTCTTCGACATCTTTCCCGTCGAGTTCGCCGTAGGCCAGCCAGACCAAATCAACGAAGTTTCGGCGGCATTCGTGTCGGAGCGTATGGCGCAATTGCTTTCCGAGACAGGCGAAGTGGTTGGGCGCAGCATCCATTTGTTTAAGCGCGATTACACCGTGGCTGGCGTGATTTCCGACTTCGGCAGTTCGCTTTTCTACGAAACGCCCGATGTGATTGTCAATGTGGATGTCAGCGATGGCGTGGTGTTCTATGGTGGCCTCAACAGCCCATCCCGACCAGCCAATGTGTTTACCACAGTGAATGTCTTTGTGAAAGTGTTTCCCAATACCGACCGTGCGGCACTTCTTGAAAAAATGTCGGCAGCGATTGTGGCCTTTTACTCTGAGATTTTAGGGATGGAGCCCCCGTTTGAAATTGCAGAAAACACTATGTTGGTTCGCTTGGATGAGTTGTTTTACACCGATGCCCAAACCAACCTGAAGAAAGGCGACAAAACGATGATGCACAGCCTGTTGGCTATAGGCTTGCTGCTGTTGATTTCTGCCATATTCAACTACATCAACCTCAACGTTGCCTTGACGAGCAAACGGGCCAAGGAGATGGCTTCGAGGCGGCTGCTTGGCGCGACGAAGAGCGAAATTATCGGGAAATACCTCTGGGAGTCGCTGGCGTTCACTTCGGTGTGTATGGTGCTTGGCATCCTTTTGGCCGAGGCGCTTTGCCCCATGGTCAATCGACTGTTGGGCGGAAGTGTTGGGGTTAGGATTTCGCTCTCGCCTTTCTATTTGGTTTCCTACCTGTTGATAGTGGTGGTTGTGGCTTTGCTGGCGGGCATCGCGCCTGCAGTGGTGGTGTCGCGTGCCCAGCCCATTGATGTGGTGAAGGGCATGTTCCGCTTCCGCAACAAGATGGTGCTCTCGAAGGTATTCATCGTCCTGCAAAACGTCATCGCCATCGTGCTGATTGCCTTGGTGATCACGATGGAAGCGCAAATGCGCCACATGGAGCGGAGGCCGGTGGGATGCCGCACTGAAAACCTGTTTTATCTCGAATCCGTCCTTACGGGCAATGAGGCATTCGAGAATGATTTGCTGTCATTGCCTTGTGTGAAGCGGATGGGCCATTCCTACGGCTATCCTGGCAGTGCAATGATGGGCTCTAACTTTGTGCGCCTCAACGATCCCGACAATTTTATTTCCGTTGGGTACCTGATGTGCGACACGGCGGCTTTCGACCTTTACGACTTCGATACCAAGGTGATGTACAGCCAATTGGAGGAAGGCAAGTGGTTATTGACGCAGGGGCTTTTGGAGAGCCAACTGGGGATGCCGATGAGCAAGTTCGACCCCGACTCGCTGGGCGTTTGGTACAAGCACAATGTCGGCTACGACCTGTGTGGCGTGGTGGGCGATTTCGCCATCAACAGTGCTGCCTCTGTGGTTGACGAGAAGTTCGGTGCCGTGCAGATTGTGGGAGATGAGCCGATGTTCGAATGGGTGAGTTTCAATCCTGTACTGGATATTGTGGGCGACCACGCCGAAGCTCGCAAGGCAATCGATGCGGTGTATGACAAACATATCAAAATGCAAGAAACCTATTGGGAACCTTTCAGAGAGGGCTTTATAGATGACCTTTTGCTGCAAAGTTTGCAGAGCACCAAAAACAAAATGCGCCTTGTGGACTTGTTTATGGCGGTGGCGGTAATGCTCTCGCTGTTGGGACTGGTAGCCATGAGCACGCATTTCGCCTCCGAGCGCGAGAAGACCATCGCCGTCCGCAAGGTGTTTGGCGGCACAATGCAAAGCGAGATTCGCCGCAACCTGAAGGAATACATCATCATGATTCTTATCGCTAATGTCATCGCCATACCCATAGCGGTTTGGGTGTGCGGGCGTTATCTGGAGGATTTCGTCTATCGCATCGACCTGTATCCGTGGATCTTCGTGGTGACGGTGGTGCTGTCGTTTGTCATCGCCATCGGCTCCGTGCTTTGGCAAATCGTTTCCGTGGCGAGGGTGAACCCGGTGATGGCGTTGAAGAAGGAATAACAATGCCAGAAAACTACATCGGACTGAACACTATCTTTTTGTTCGGTAGTTCTCGTTCACGGAGATACATCAACAGATACACCGGAAGATATATGTTTCGGTCAAGGATTTCAATGTTCTTTGTCGTATATATAAATGCCTCTTTTATCGCATATTCTTCATTTTTCATCACATTGCAAAGAGCATTATGCCGTTTGTAATCCTTCCCTGACTTGATTTCTATCGGGAGAGCTTGATTGTCGTGTTCAATGACGAAATCGAGTTCTCCCTGTTTTTTACTGTTGAAATAGTAAAGGTCGTAACCATGCGAACGAAGTTCTTGTGCGGCAAAATTCTCAAAGACGGCACCGAAGTTTGCATTGATTTCGCCAATCATGATATTGAGTTGAAAACCAGATGAGTACATGCAGGACAGCAGGCCAACATCATTAAGAAACAACTTGAACAAGTTGCGTTGTTCATTAAGTTTCAACGGAACACAAGGTTTGTCGACATTATATGTGGGTAAGGCCACCCCTGCATCGGTCAGCCAAAGGAAGCTGTTCTCGTATTTTTCGAATTTTGCTCTATCGTTCAGCGATTTTAGTATAAATCTCTTGTTTTGGGCATTGAGTTCCGACGGAATCCTTTCAAAAATCTCTTTGATAAATAGCTTGTTGTCGGCATATTTTGCAATGTCCTTTTTATACAGTTTCAGGATGTTCTCCTGCTCGCGTCGGACTTCGTGCATATTGTTGGTGTCCAAATATTTCTCCACAACAGCTGGCATTCCTCCAATCACAAGGTATAGACGAAGCAATTCCATCATCTTCTCATGAACGACAGAGTCGATGGGAATTCTCTTATCGTAACATTCATGAAGATGTGTCATCACCTCATCACTCATGCCTAAAGACAATGCGAACTCCTCGAAATCGAGCGGAAACATTTCTTTTTCAGCCATGTAACCAACAGGGACGCTTCGCAAGTCTTTCAATTCGACACCTAAAAGAGAGCCGCTCATGACATAACGATAACTTCCTTCATCGACAAGAAACTTAATCGCCGTGACAATTTCTGGACATTCCTGCACTTCATCGAAGAAAATCAAGGTGCTGCCAGATTCCAATTTTGTGGCGGTCAACGCAGAAATGCGCAACAGGATATCGTTTGTGTCGAGCGGATTGGCAAAGATGGTTTTGAGTTTCGGATTTTTGATGAAATTGAATTCCACAAAATGCTTGAATGTTTCTTCGCCCACTTTGCGTATGGCATAGGTTTTTCCTACTTGTCGTGCACCCGTAACAAGGAGCGATTTTTTGTCATTCAAAAAGAAATCTTTTAAATAACTGTAAATCTTTCTATTAATCATTTTTCAATGCTTTTTTCCAACCGCAAAAATACAACTATTTTGCTTTTTTCCAACCTTAATTAGGATGTTTTTATACTTTTTTCCAACTTATTCATAAAAATAGGGAAATAGCCTGCACCCAATTTACATGACGACTGTAAAGTTTCTTTACACCCACTGTAAAGAAACTTTACACTTTTACAAAATCAAAAATCATATATTGTTGATTCATATTGTTTTATGATTTTGGCACGAAGATTGTTAAATCACTTTCTTATTTGACAATTTTATCTTATCAAATGGAAATAACAACAGTATGAACAATACCATTCTTAGACCCAAACACAAGCATTTCCTCATCAACACTTTTTGCTTGATGATCGGCATTACGGCGGCCACTTTGCTGTTCCAATGGGTGCTGCACGAGTTTTCCTACGACCGTTTTATTGAGGACGGCGACCGGGTTTACCGCTTGGTCTCGGTTGACAAGGCCACGGGAACGAGATACACCGGCGGCGTCTGTCAGTTGCGCTATGACTTGCCTGATGCCGTGCCACAGGTGGAGGAATGTGTAAGCGTGGTTTCACACTATACCAACATGAATCCCAACACGGTCAGGGATATGGAACGCAACGAATCTTTCGAGGTGATGGCTTTGACGACCAGCGACAATTTCTTCAATGTGTTTACCTATCCCGTAGTGGAAGGTGAACCGCATCACATTCTCAAACCCAACGAAGCGGCCATTTCCAAAGAGATGGCGAAAAAGCTTTTTGACGGCTCGGCCATAGGGCAGCCTTTGGTCTGTTCCTATATGCACATAGAGACCGTTTACACTGTTGCATTGGTGGTGGATGTGCCAACCAACACGCATCTGCCTTTCGAGGTGGTGATGCCAATGGATAGCCGTCAACTCAATCTTTACCGCAATATCACTGAAAACCAGACGATTTACGTCAAGTTGAGGGAAAATGCAATGTTCAGCAAGGCGGAGATGAAACGCTTGGCCAACATTCAAACGGAGAAGTACGATAAGCAGAAATGGTTGGATTTCCAGCCTTTACGCGACATCCACCTGCACACCGATTACAACGACTCGGAAAGTGTGGGTAACGGCAATGCCTCGTATGTCTGGATTATCATCTTTGGCATTCTGCTCATTGTGGCGGTCACCATCGTGAATTGCGCCACGCTCGATGTGTCGTATTCGGTGCAGCAAACCAAAAATAGGGTCGTCGAGCGGGTGTTTGGGTGCAGCGAGTTCAGGATTTTTTCGAGTAACCTATTGGAGACCCTGCTCATCACCCTTGTAGCGATGGGGCTTTCCTTGTTGGCGGTATGGGCATTGCTGCCTGCGTTCCAGTCGTGGATAGGCGTGCCCGTGCAGTTGCGTTTCGACAAATGGCTGCTCTTTTTCTGCCTTACGCTTTTGGTGCTGTTGCCTTTGGCGTCAAGCCTTTTCGGGCAATATTGCCTGCGCAGTGTGGCCTTCGCCGATGTGCTGAAAGGCAAGATGCGCCACTTAAAAGGCATCCGCATCAGCAATGCGAGTTCGGTGTTTCAGGTGGGCCTCTCTTCCCTTGCTGCTGTCTTTACAGTTGTCATTCTGTTGCAACTCACTTTTATGCGACATTCTGACAAAGGTGTTGATATGTCTAACATTGTGTCACTCAATAGTTTGGTAACACCTTGCTACAAAGTGGGCCCCATTCGTGACGAACTGATGAAAAACCCTGACATCTACAGCGTCGGGCTTTGTATGGGTGACTTTTCGAAGCCTAATGGCTTCATCAGCGAGGTGGAATGGGAAGGTCGAGAAGAAGGGAATGATGCTGTATTTCAGGTACTTTTTACTGATGGCTATTTCCAAGAGATGGTTGGGATGGAGTTGTTGGCAGGCGACTATTTGAGCAAGGACTTGAATTTGGATGATTATTTTGAGGGCAAATACGAAGGGAATGGGCAATATGTGGTCAACGAGGCGGCGATCAAAGCGATGGGCTGGAGTGCTGAGGAAGCCATCGGCAAGGAGTTGGCACTGACAGTGACGTCGGGGAGGATTGTCGGTGTGGTGAAGGACTTCCATTTCTCCGATATGCGCAATGCCGTTTCACCACTTATTATGGAATATGCACCTGAGGCACAGCCAAACATCGTGGTGAAAATCGCGCCCGAAAACCGACAGCAGACCTTGGCGTATATTCAAGAAGTGGTGCGTCCGTTTAATTTTTCTGATGTGTTTTCCTATTCGTTTTTGGGCGAGAAGGAACTCTACCGTGAGGAGCGTCAGGTCGGGCACTTATCGTTGTTGTATTTCCTTGCGGCTATGCTATTGGCTTTATTCGGTTTCTTTGGTGTCGTTTCCTATCATCTGCATCAGGAGTCGCTCAATATGGCAGTGCGCAAAGTGTTTGGTGCCAGCACCAGAGAGGTGCAAGGGCATTACCTGAAAACCCGGCTGAGGATGTATATTTTGCCTGTCATTGCGGCCACAGCGTTGTCAGTCTATTTCTCGCTGCAATGGCTGCAAGGCTTTGCCTATCATGTGTCGTTCCCCGTTGTGCTGACGGTGGCCGTGGTTTCTTTCTTTGTGGCATTCCTGCTGCTCTCGCTGATTGTTGCTAGTGTGGTGCAGGCAATTTGCAGCAGAAGGATTACTGATGTGTTGCAGAGAGGGTAAAGTAGAATGTTTGGTTTTGCTTTCTGTAATGAGCAGAATTCAGGAAAAATTGCTTTTTGCAAAAAGCAAAAATGAGGGGATGAGTATGGTGATGGTGTTGAAGAAAGAATGAATCGTTGTCACAAAATCTTCTCTTTTTCCTTTGTTTGCGACAATTTATTTGTATTTTTGCCGCAAAATATGCGACGATATGGATTCAGTGATATAGCCATCCAAGAGGAGGCAGGAGGTTTTTATCTCACCGCTGTCCTCGACGGAAAGACCAAGGTCAGGGAACGCCTACTCGCTTTGGATGCTGAGCGCTATCAGAAAGGCGACCTGCCCATGGAGCACCTGTTGGGGAAATACTGCACTTATATGTTGAAGTAAGGCATGATAATCCTTGCGACTGTAAAGTTTCTTTACACCCACTGTAAAGAAACTTTACACTTTTACAAAAGGGTAAAATCATATCTTGTTGATTCATATTGTTTTGTGATTTTGGCATGGGTTATGCCACACGACACACAACAATTCAACAGTTAAACAATCAACAATCCAACAAAATGAGCAGTTACATCAAATTCCTTTCCCGAAACAAACTCTACACCGTCATCGAGGCCATCGGTCTCATCGTTTCCATTGCCTTCGTCATCTTGATTGGCAATTATGTATATCAACAGTATTCCGTGGCTTACGGCAATCCTTATCGAAATAGGGTTTATGCCGTTGGAAATCAAGATTATCTGTCGCTATCGTGGTGGGATAAGGCTGTTTTTGAAGCCGAACTGCCCGAGGCGGAGGCTGTCTGTCGTATCTCCAACGCTGATGATGCGGGCTACATCACCATTGGCGACGAGCATCTCAATGCAACCGTCACCGAGGCCGACCCCGAACTCTTCGAACTTTTCCCTAACCTGACCTTGATTGATGGCAATAAGGACGAGTTCCGCCTCAAAGGCCATTGCCTCGTTTCGGAATCGCTGGCACAACGAGCCTTCAATGGCGATGCCATAGGCAAACCCATCACCATCACCTTTTTTGACGATAAAAACGAAAGTATGGTTTGTGGAGTCTTCAAGGATGACGCCTATTCGATGATTCCTTATACCGATGTGATTCTCAATCCCGAGTTCGACGAATTGTACGAACCTGAAAACCAGGTGCCTTTTAGTTCCATTGGCTCGTATATGACTTTGATTAAAGTCCACGAAGGCACTGATCGAGAAGAGTTTGCAAAGAAGATAGAGGCGGTCGGTTTACCACATTATTCTGGCGGTTTCGTTTCTGCCATGCCGATTTATACCCTCCCAGAGGTCTTTTTCACGGAAAACCAGTGGATGTTTAAGAAAGGCAACAAGTCCTTGCTGCAAATACTGACCGTGGTGGTCTTGCTGTTGTTGCTTTCTGCGATTTTTAACTACATCAACCTTAATATGGCCCTCTCGGGCAAACGCGCCAAGGAAATGGCCACGCGCCGATTGCATGGCGCCACGCAAGGACGAATCATCCTGAAATATATCGTTGAATCCGTGTCGTTCACGGCGGTGTGTTTCGTGTTGGCGTTTTTGGTAGCCTACGCCTTCCTCCCGATGATGAACAACCTATTGAGAGGTGTTTCGGGTGGCGAAATGGGCATCGACGCTCCGTTTGAACAGTTCGTCCCAATCCGTTTCGAATGGTCAGCGGGCATTGTGGCGGTTTATCTTGTGGCGATTGTGCTGTTGGGCACTTTGGCGGGCATCGCGCCAGCCGCCATAGCCTCGCGTTTCGAGCCGATTGATGTTGTGCGTGGCACCTATCGGCTTCAAACCAAAAGGGTGTACAGCAAGGTGTTTATCGTGTTCCAAAACACCATCACTGTGGTTCTCATCGCCATGGCGTTGCTGATGGAGGTACAGATGCGGCACATGATGAACCGTCCCATCCACTCGCGTTCCGAGGGCTTGTATTCGTTGCAAATGTGGGTGAGAGACTACGCCGATTTGGTTCCACTCATCAACCGTTTGGAGCAGATTCCGAATGTGCGAGCGGTGGGCTATGGCCGTGGTTTTGCTGGTCAGTTGAACATGGGCACAAGTGTCGAAACGCCTGATGGCGAAACAGTGAACATGCAACTCATCCTGTGCGACGAGACCTATTTCGATATGCTTGGTTTGCAGGTAGTTGAAGATTTCGGAGTACCCAAAACCAACTCGGTCTGGATGTCGAAGGCCTTGGCCAATAAACTTTCGGTGAACGACTCGACGGCTTCGTATTATGCCCGTCGGATGCGCATCAACGGCAGCCGTCCCGAGACCGTGGGCGGCATCTACGAAAACATCCCGACATTGCCAGCATCGGCTTCCGAGCCTGACCGTTTTTCGGCTGTCATCATCGCCAAGGCGGAAGACCTGGTTTGGGGTAATGGCGTAATGATTGATGTATCAAGTGATTACAAAGGGACTGAAAAGGCTATTCTGGAGGTTTATCGCGAATATTCAGAGGAGCAGAACGGCACTTTTGTGGAAGCCGCCCAAAACGGCTATGTGAAGGACCTGAACAATTTGTCTCTGCAACCCGTCAAGATGGCCATGCGATTGCTGGAATTGTTCATGTTGCTTTCGGTGCTGATTTCTTTGCTCGGCCTCGTGGCCATGAGCACTTATTACAGCGAGCAAAGCACCAAGAGCATCGCCGTACGCAAGGTGTTTGGCAGCAATGTCCGGCGCGAATTGTGGCGCACAGTCAAGGATTATATGGTTCTCGTCGGCATCGCCGCTCTCATCGGCATCCCGCTCGCGGTTTGGTTCTGTGGCCGATATTTGGATCGCTTTGCCTATCGCATCGAGCATTACGGTTGGATCATCGCCGTGGCTGCCATCCTCGGTATGTTGATGGCTTTCTTGTCCGTCCTTTGGCAGACCTTGAAGGCGGCGCGAACGAATCCAGCGGAGGCTTTGAAGAAGGAATAAATATGCAAATTATGTTTTTCGATAATAGAAAAATGCATTTTTTACTTCGCAAAATCAAAAAAGTTGTATTTTTGCGAAATAGAAATGTGTAAAGTTATGGTTAACATAAAGTTAATAGAAAGAGATAATTACCTTGAACAGTTGGAGCATACGAAAAACACTCCAGACATAAAGGTTATTACAGGCGTTCGAAGAAGTGGAAAATCGAAACTGCTTGAGATGTTTGCCAAAAAGATAGAATCGGTAGAAAACAACATCAATATCATCCATGTTGATTTCAACCTGCTGAAGTTCGAACCATTGCTGGAATACCATAATTTTCATGATTTCATTGAAGAGTCCTATCAGGAAGGGAAAGACAATTATGTCATGATTGACGAGATCCAGATGTGTGAGAACTTTGAGAAAGCAGTCAACAGCCTGCATGCTTCCGAAAAATACAATATCTTTGTTACTGGCTCCAACGCTTTTCTGTTAAGCAGCGATTTGGCGACTTTGTTTACCGGGAGAACTTTCGAGTTGAAACTCTTTCCATTTTCATTTAATGAATATGTAAGGTATTATCAATCTACAGATTACAACTCTGCATTTGATTCATATCTTGAGGAAGGAGGCATGCCTGGCTCTTATCTTTACACGACCACCAAGGAGAAATACTCTTATATCAACGATGAGGTATTCAATGCCCTTATTGTCCGTGACATTATCAGAAGATATAAAATTAGGAATGTGAACTTGCTCAATAAACTCGTTGATTTTCTGATGGATAATATCGGTAACATCACATCGGTTAGGAAAATATCCGACACTTTGACTTCAAATAAAATCAAGACGAACGACAAGACCGTCGGGAAATACATTGATTATCTCTGCAATGCTTTTGCCTTTTATCGTATCCGCCGTTACGACATCAGTGGGAAAAGGTATCTCACAACCGATGACAAGTACTATCTTTCGGATCATTCATTTAAATATGCAAGACTCGGAACCAAGAACCTCAACATTGGTCGAGTCATTGAGAATATAGTGGCTGTGGAACTTTTACGACGTGGTTATGAGGTTTATGTTGGGACTTTGTACAACGGTGAGATAGATTTTGTTGCCATGAAACAAAACGAGAAAATCTATTTTCAGGTGGCGGACAATATAACAAATGAAGAAACGTTTAAACGCGAAGTCTCGGCGCTTTTAAAAATCAAAGATGCCTATCCAAAAATACTCCTGGCAAGAACCCGTCAGAAGGAATTCCAATACGAGGGTATCCGAATCATCAATTTGGCCGACTGGCTTGTTTCATCATAAAGTATAATAGCTATGTCCAAACTCAAATCCAAAATCCTAGTCGTCGACGACAACGCCGGCATCCGGTCGGCACTGAAGATATTGCTGCCCATGCGCTTCGCCGAGGTGGAACTCATCGCCTCGCCCAAGGTGCTGATGGAGACCATGCGGACATTCAAGCCCGATGTGGTGCTGCTCGACATGAACTTCGAGACCGACATCAACACGGGCAACGAAGGCCTCTTCTGGCTCTCCGAACTGAAACGCGACTTCCCCGAGGTGGAGGTGGTGCTGTTCACGGCCTACGCCGACATTGCCCTCGCCGTGGAAGGCATGAAACGGGGCGCCTTCGACTTCGTGGTGAAACCTTGGGATAATGCCAAACTGCTTGCCACACTCGAAGAGGCTTGCAAGAAACATCGTAAGGTCGGTGGGAAAGAGGTTTCTGGACAGCCTGCACCCATGATGCGTTGGGGTGAGAGCGAGGCGATGCAGCAACTGCACGCGATGGTGGAGAAAGTGGCTCCCACCGATGCCACCGTGCTCATCACGGGCGAGAACGGAACGGGTAAGGATGTGCTAGCCAACGAGATACACCGTCTTTCCAATCGAGCTGCCAAGACGATGGTGGGAGTGGACATCGGAGCCATCACAGATACTTTGTTCGAGAGCGAGATGTTTGGCCATGTGAAAGGGGCTTTCACCGACGCCCATGCCGACCACATCGGTAAGTTTGAGCAGGCCAACGGCACCACGCTTTTCCTCGATGAGATTGGCAATGTGCCGCTTGCGCAGCAGGCCAAACTTTTGCGCGTCATCCAAAACCGCAGCATCACCAAGGTGGGCGACACGAAATCCATCCCCATCAATATCCGCCTAATTTGTGCCACCAACATGGACTTGGCTACGATGGTCAAGGAAGGGCGTTTCCGCGAAGACTTGTTCTACCGCATCAACACGGTCACGCTGCACCTGCCGCCCTTGCGCGAGCGTCCCGACGAAATCATCACCTTGGCAGAGCTGTTTGTCAAGCAATATGCCGAGAAATATCACCGCAAGGCACAAGGCCTTTCCGACGAGGCAATGAATCTCTTGAAACGCTGCCGCTGGAGTGGCAACATTCGCGAGCTGCAAGGCTGCATCGAGAAGGCGGTCATCTATTCCGAGGCGGAACTCATACGTGCCGCCGACCTCCAACTCCGCGCCTCTGAACTGATGGATGAAACGACTCCAAAAACTCAAAATCAAACCCTCGAAAGTGCCGAAGAGCAGGTCATCCGCAATGCGATGAAGACCTACAACGGCAACTTGACCCTAGTGGCTAAGGCATTAAAAATCAGTCGTCCGACCTTATACCGCCGCCTAAAGGAATACGGAATATGAGTGCTTGGATTTGGATATTGGTTGTGGTGGTGGCCGTCGTCGCAGCGATTGTGGTGACGACTCTCATCGTGCGCAGGAACGATGCCCGAAAGGTGGGCTTCATGATGGATGCCCTGGAGGACGGCGAGCTGAACTTCCACTTCAAGGAGAAGTCGGCACTTAATCGTGCCCTCAACCGCATCAAGGGCATCTTCGAACGGCGCGACGCAGCCAACGAGGAGTCCTCGCAGAACAAGCTGTTTCGCGTGATGACACACGAAATCATGAACACCGTCGCGCCCATCGCTTCTTTGAGTGATGCTTTGCTCACCGAAGAAGGCATGGATGTGAAGGCAGGCTTGGAGACCATTTCAGCTTCATCGAAAGACTTGATCCGTTTTGTGGAGTCGTACCGCAGCATGACACAGGCACAGCCGCCCGTCCGTAAGGCGGTGATGGTGGATGAACTGATGGACCGTGTACTGCTCCTCAACAAGGCCAAGATAGCCGAACAGGGTGCCACTTTGACCTATCAAGCCAACACGCCCGACCTGCTCATCTATGCCGATGAAGGTCAAATCATGATGGTGTTCAACAACTTGATAAAGAACGCCGTGCAGGCGGGTGCCACTTCCATCCGCATCACCGCAGACTTGAACTCGGAAGACCAAACCGTCATCCGTGTGGCCAACAACGGAAAAGCCATCCCGTTACGCCAAACCGAGGAAATCTTCATTCCGTTCTACACCACCAAACCGAATGGAACAGGCATAGGCTTGAGTTTGTCAAAACAAATCATGGTGAAACACAACGGGACATTGGTCCTTGAACAAAGTGATTCAAATGTAACGATTTTTGCCTTGATTTTCAAATAAACGGCACTTGTACCAGAAATCAATTCAGCACAATCTCCTTAACGATTCCCTTCCCTACCATCTCGTTCAAGTTCTTCATCAACAAGGATTTGGAATAGCTCAGCTCGCTGCGCAAGGCATCGCTGTCGACGCGAACAAACAGCACATGGTTTTTGATGGAAAGGTCTATGGTATGTGAGGCAATGAAAGGCCCGACCACCTTTGGCCAGGATTCGATGACCTTGACTTCATCCAAATACGCTGCACCACGATGTTGTTCGTAGAATTCCTTTATGAGGTCGCCAAGCGGCTTCACATCAAAGTACACCATCGCCACCTCCTATCTCCTTGACCTGGCCTTTGACCACCTCGAAAATCTTATGGTCGATATTGGTGTTTTCAAACAGCTTCTCCACCCTACCCTGTTGCGTGTCAGTAATAAACACCTGACCGAAATGCTCATCGCCAACGAGGCGGACAAGTTTCATCACGCGCTGGTCATCGAGCTTATCAAAAATGTCATCCAACAAAAGTATGGGTTTATAGCCAATCTTTTGATAGTTGAACTCAAATTGTGCCAAGCGAATTGACACCACAAACGACTTCTGCTGTCCCTGCGAACCGAAGCGCTTCAACGGATGACCGTCCAAAGTAAACTCCAAGTCATCCTTGTGGATGCCCACATTGGTGTAACCCGAATAGCGGTCCTGCTGCAGGCTTTCCTCCAGCAACTCAAACAAAGGCTTCTCATCCAACCTCGACTGATAGATAACATTTACTTTCTCTGTGCCACCCGAAACGATCTCGTAGTAATGCTGGAAAATCGGCAGGAATTCCTCCAAAAACTGCTTGCGCTTGCCATGAATGTCATCAGCAAATTGAGACAACTGGTCTTCCCAAAGTCGGAGCAACTCGCGGTCGAAATGGCGGCTTTCGGCAAATTGCTTCAACTGCATGTTGCGTTGCAGCAAGGCACGGTTATATTTCAACAAGGCGTTGAGATACAAGGGGTCGAATTGCGAGATGACACCATCGATAAACTTGCGGCGCAAGTCGCTGCCCTCGTTGATGAGGTCGCGGTCGTAGGGCGAAATCATCACCAATGGAAACTTGCCAATGTGGTCGCTAAGACGGTCATATTCCTTCTTGTTGAAACGGAACGACTTCTTCTGGTCGCGTTTCTGCACGCACGACACCAGCTCATCATCCTTGCCGTCATGCGAATACACACCATGGATAGCGAAGAAATCCTGCTCATGCCGGATGTTCTGTTTGTCGGAGGCACTGAAGAAACTCTTGCAAAACGAAAGGTAATAAATGGAATCGAGGATGTTGGTCTTCCCTGCCCCATTGAGGCCCACGAAACAATTGACATTCTCCGACAGCTGCAAATCCGCCGACTCGCAGTTCTTGAAGTTGGACAGTTTGAGTTCGTGAAGGTACATATTGTTGAATTATGAATGCTGAATTATGAATGCTGAATGATGGGATTATTCTATATTCAGCATTCAACATTCAGCATTCAGCATTTTCATAGTTTACTTAAGTCTACACGGAGTGTCAGGAAGTTGGGCGAGCCAACGATGTTGTTCCTTGAGCGTGCATAGTCGATTTGGAAGGCTTTGATTCTTATGCCGAAGCCAGCCGAGAAGCCCACCAAGCTACGCGCTTTGGGCACACCCATTTCGCGATGCGTCTCATAATTGTAAGACGCTCTCAAGAACAAGTTTTTGCCGATTGCCAACTCGCCACCAACGATCAGATGACAGCCCAAATTGGTGAAGAACTTGGAAGCCTTTGATGGTTCCTGATATTGGCCCGTGATGGGATCGTAATATCCCGCCAAGTCGAGCGGGTCGTTATAGAGTTTGTTCCAATGTTGTATGTCCTTGTAACCCATGATGATGGTCAACGGCAGGTGGTCGAGTTTCTTGGAAGCCATGAAGTCCAAGGAGAAGGGCAACCACTTGTCTTCCACATTCATCTCTTGCGAAAAGAGCTGCATTCCAATGTTGCGTGCAGCAAGGGTGAAGGCCCAGTTGGAATACGACCAATAAGTGCCTGCCACATCCACGCCCAAGGCACCCGCACGACCTGCTTCATATTGAACGCCTGCATACTTCAAGTTGGCTCCGATGCTCCATTTGTCGGTCAGCTCGCGACCCCAGCCGAGGGTAACGGCATAGTCGGAGACATTAAAGGTGCTGCCATCGGTTTGGCCACTCTCGGAGGCATATTGCATCGTGCCGTAGTTGTAATACTGCACCGATGTCGCAAAGCTGCCCAGTTTCTCGAAGGTGTGGCTGTATTGTGCCGTTGCGAAATTGGTACCTAAATTGAAATCGCCGACATACGACAAGGTCAGTTGGTTGTTCATCTCAGGCGAGATGGCCGAAGGATTGAACACGGCCGTCTGCAAGTCGCCGTCATGCACAGGCAAAGGCAGTCCACCCAAGGCCACCACTCGGGCCGAATTGGCGTCGGTCAAAGCACGATACAAACCATTGCTCACTTGCGCTTGAGCTTGCAAAGTGATGATTGACAGTGCCAAAGAGCATATAATGTAGATTATTCGTTTCATAGTTCCATATTTTGAGGATAACGGCACCTATTTCATTATTATTGCGCTGATGAGCAATTATTTGTCTACCAGCCCCAAGCCCGTCTTCACCAGCCTGCCTTGCTCTTTCAGTTCGGTCGATAGGCGGTCGAGCATACCGTTCACGAAACGGCGGCTCTCTGGTGTGCTGTAGAACTTGGAAATCTCGATGTATTCGTTAATAGTGACCTTAACAGGGATGGAACGGAACTCGACAAACTCCGTCAAAGCCATGAAAATCAATATCTTGTCCATCAATGCCAGACGGTCATAATCCCAATTGGAGATATTGGCCTTCACCATTTCCATATACTCATCGGCATGAAGGATGGTCTTCTCGAACAGCTTGACTACAAACTCTTTGTCCTCTGCTTCGGTCTTGTAAACAGGAGGCAACATGCTGGAAGCATCGAAACTGGCAGGCATCTCGCTGATGAATTTCCAAAGCAGATAGATGGCCAATTGATAGTCGCTGTTGAAGGAGAGGTCACGATCGGAATAGAAATCATAGAGCAAGCCATCCTCAGGCATGTAAGTGTCAATCACAGTGGTCAGGAAATGCTTGTCATCACTGAAACTGTCCTTGCCGTTATTCATATACTCCTGATATTCGGGAGTCTCCGTCAGTTTCACAAACATATTACGAATGAAGTCCTCACGAGAGTCGGCCCAGTTGATTTTGTACTGTTCCTCAAGTTTGATCAAATGTTTGTTATCATCCAAAGCCTTGAGAATCCTATTGTTGACAAACTTCATATTGGGGTTCAGGTCCTCCTCGGTCGGGAAATGCTTTTGCTTGTTCTCCTCGATGCGACGCTCGGCAAACTGCTTGATCTCGACCCAGAAAGAAAGCTGATACACAAAGAGTTTATAAAGGTTGTCAACCCCTTCAAGCAGTTGACGCTCAGCTTGTGACAGGTTGGAACTCTCAGACTGGTGATAGGCGTAGATAGACTGCAACGCCTTGACTCTCAAAAATCTTCTATTCAACATATTGTTGGGATGTTTAGCTTGAAAACAAAATGCAAAAATAGGAAAAAAATGCTTGCAAGTCCATACAAAGAATATTTTTCGTCATCGATAGCACAATGAAAGAAAATATATATCTTTGCATTTGCAATTTTTGTCAAACTAACTCAACAAATAAGAACAAGTATGAAGAAAAAATTCATCTGCCCTATCTGCGGGTATGTACACGAAGGAGAGGAAGCCCCGGAGCGCTGCCCTCAATGCAAGCAAATCGTCGAATGGAAAGTCGTTGACGAGAGCGCTGCCCTGAACTTTGTCACCGAGCATGTCGTCGGTATCGCCAAAGGCACCGGCGAGGATATGATCAAGGACCTCAACGCACACTTCATGGGCGAAGCTACCGAAGTCGGCATGTACCTGGCCATGAGCCGTCAAGCCGACCGTGAAGGCTATCCTGAGATTGCCGAGGCTTTCAAACGCTATGCCTTCGAAGAGGCTGAGCACTGCGCCAAGTTCGCCGAATTGCTGGGCGATGTGGTGTGGGACACCAAGACCAACCTCTACAAGCGCATGATTGCCGAATGCGGTGCCTGCGAAGACAAGATGCGCATCGCCCGCGTGGCCAAGGAGCGCAACCTCGACGCCATCCACGACACCGTCCACGAGATGGCCAAAGACGAAGCCCGCCACGGTAAAGGCTTTGAGGGATTGTATAAACGGTATTTTGAAAAATAATTAGGAATGATGAATGCGGAATGCTGAATGACCTCAGTCAGGCACATTCAGCATTCCTAATTCCGCATTCCACATTAAAATTTAATACTATGATTAGCAAGAAATTAGCAAAGGCCATCAACGACCAGATCAATGCTGAAATGTGGTCGGCCTATCTCTATCTGAGCATGTCGCAAGACATCTATGCCAAAGGTTACAAAGGCATCGCCCATTGGTACAAAGTGCAGTTCCTCGAGGAGCAAGCCCACGCCGCCATCATGATCAACTACATGCATTCACAAGATGCCAAGGTCGTCCTCGCCCCCATCGCCAAAGTGCAGACCGAATGGAAGAGTGTCCTGGCTGCTTTTGAAGACACCCTTGAACATGAAAAGAAAGTGACCGCCATGATCAACAATCTGTGCGACATCGCCGATGAGGACAAAGACCGCGCTGCCGCCAACTTCCTCGCCTGGTTCATCGACGAGCAGGTGGAAGAGGAAGAGAACGCCCGAGACCTCGTGCGTCAAGCCACGATGATTGGCGACCATATCGGTGGCATGATCATGCTCGACAAGGAGCTCGGTGCCCGTGAATACCACACGCCCAGCCCGCTGAAATAATGCAACAATTGTAGAGACTGTGTACACACTGTCTCTACCAGCAAAACGAAAAACTCCGCTGCTCATCGAACAGCGGAGTTTTTATATTGCATTGTTTCTGCCCTCAAAAACTCAATGTCAGCCCGACACCTCCTGGCACCAAGCCAAAATCAAATTTGACAGGGTCTCCGCAAGAAGTTGAACCCAAACTATTGTTATAAATGGTTGCACCTCTTGCAAGATGGATGTCTGCCAATGCAGTCACTCCTATTCCAATGGCCGCAACACCCAATCCTCCAGCAAACAAATATGTATTGAACTTGCCCCCACCAATCATACTCCCTAATTGCCAACCTGAAACGGCACCACCAGCACATGCCAACACAGTCGCAACGTCATTTAACACATCTGCTTCCTTCATCTCCATAAGCGCCAATTCATTACTGGCAACAATGGTTTTCAAATCCCCGATGCTGGAAACCACCAATCCATTATGAATATATTTATGACCTAGGAAAACCTTTTCCATAATAATGGAATCGGTGCTTGATTGCGAATATAGCGACATCAGTCCCAAAAATAGCATAGCTGCAACCAATAATACCTTTTTCATTTTCTATACAACTTGCTTTAATGATAACCAAATTAAAATCACAGTTCCCCAGCCTGTTTCTTCGCCCAGTATTCCTTGAAGACTTCATAGTTCTTCTCAAGCAATGTCGGCGTATCGAGACCGTAAGGGCATTTCCCGTGGCAGGCGTTGCAGTGCTTACACTTCTCGATGAGTTTCATCTTCTCGGCCCATTCCTCGGTAAGATAGACACTATAAGGTGCGCGCTTGAGGAAGAGGCTCATTCGGGCACAGTCGTTGATTTGGATGCCTGCCGGACACGGCATGCAATAGCCACAGCCACGGCAGAAATCGCCCGACAACTCGGCGCGTTCCTTCTCAATCTTGCGCCATGAAGCGGAAGACAGCTCTGGCTCATGGTCTTGGTATGAGAGGAACTCATCCAACTCGCTCTCGCGTTGAATGCCCCAGATGGGCAAGGCATGGTCGAACTGGTTAAGGAAGGCATAGGCCAATGCCGAGTCGTTGATGAGTCCACCCGCCAAGGCTTTCATGCAGATGAAGCCCATGTTATGCTTGAAGCAGGCCTCCACAATCTTCTGGTCTTCTTCCGAAGAGAGATAGGAGAACGGATATTGCAGCGTGTCATAGCAGTCGCGCTCAATGGCTTCCATAGCCACATTCTGACGGTGGTTGCTGATGCCAATAAACCGGACCTTGCCTTGGCGTTTGGCAACCTTCATGGCATCATACAAGCCTTCCTTGTCACCTGGGCGGGGGCAATAATCGGGATTATGGAACTGGTAGATATCCAGATAATCGGTCTTCAGGTTTTTCAAAGTGGTATGAAGGTCTTTCCAAAAGTCTTCGATGGTGGTGGCAGCCGTCTTGGAAGCGATGATGACTTTTTTCCTTCTGTCGGCAAAGGCCGCGCCGATTTTCTCCTCACTGTCGGTGTAGAACCGCGCCGTGTCATAGAAGTTGATGCCATTATCGTATGCCTTATGCAGCAAATACACGGCTTCCTTTTCGCTGATTCTCTGGATGGGAAGGGCTCCAAAGCCATTCTTGTTCACCTTCAAGTTGGTCTTGCCTAATGTAATGATCTTCATAACTACTTGATTTTGGCACAAAAATACAAAAAGAATTGAAATACACCAAATTTCGGCGAGAAAAAGTTAAATCACCTTCCTTATAAAGGGATGTTGAAGGCTTCTGAAAGCATGTCATCCCCGCACTGATTGCATGCCTCAACATGTATGTCATCCCTACGAAGGCTAGTGGGCAAAGGCATGGGATCTATACATGTTGAGGCCTTTATGTATGGTCTTGTCTCCTTGAACCACCTCCCATAGATTCCACGCTTTCCCACATCCCTCTGTTGGAATGACATGGGAGGCTTGCTATTATGCCCAAAGCAACAATCCTCCGCAAATAATCAATCCCGTGACAAACAGATCAATGATGCAGAAGCCCATGATATCCTTAGCGTTGAGTTTGGCAATGGCCAAGGCCGGCAAAGCCCAGAAAGGCTGAATGAGATTGGTCCAGGCATCGCCCCAAGAAATAGCCATACCCGTCAAGCCAGGAGCCACACCCAAGGCGGCACCTGCCGTGAACATAATGGGCGCTTGAATCGCCCAGTGACCACCACCAGAAGGCACGAACATGTTCAAAATGGCTGCACAGAAGAAGGTGAACAATGGATAGGTCTTTGGCGTGGAAATGGCAACACAAGCATTACTCACCACCTCGCCCAAGCAGATACCCGACTCCCCTACTCCCGTGATGATACCCATGATACCCGCATAAAAGGGGAATTGCAGCAATATCCCTGCTGCGCCACCCACCGATTTACCGAAGGCCTTGACATAAGCCAACGGTGTGCCATGTAAGATGACACCCAAAAACAGGAACAGCATGATGACCGCACCGAGGTCGAAAGTGCCACCTTTGACAAACAACTTGATGACCAGATAGGTCAAGCCCAATAGTGAAATAATCCAAGACAGAATGCGGCTGTTCTCCAGCTTTTCGGCTGGCGTGGTGGCTTTTGGCAGAGGTTTGGGTTCTTCCTCAAACAACAGCGAAGGCTCAATGGCCACCACATGCTCGCCTTTGGGGTGCATCAGTGCGTTGACCACAACGATAGCCACGATGACCACCGCCACTATGATGAGGTTCTGATAGGCCAAGATGGTCTCACTAACAGGTATGGGTTGTGTGAGTGTGCCGTTGGTAACTTTCTCAAGATTAGATTCTTTCGATGCCATTGTGAGCGGAATAGAACCCGAAAGGCCCGCATGCCACACCACAAAGCCGCTATAAGCAGAAGCGATGAGCAGGCGGTAGTCCACTCCACGCAGTTTCTTTGCGATTTCCTTGGCGAAGATGACACCCACGATGAGGCCAAAGCCCCAGTTGAGCCAGCAGGCCAAGGCCGAGATGCCCGTCACCAATGCAATAGCGCCAGCGGGGGTCTTAGGCAAGCCCGCCAAAGCACTGATGCCTTTCTTAATGGAAGGTGCCGCCGCCAAGGCAGAGCCCGTCACCAACACCAAGGCCATCTGCATGGCAAAGGCCAACAGCGACCACACGCCATTGCCCCAATGCTCGACCACCTCAAGTGGCGTCTGCTTACACACAGGCATGGCGATGATGAAGGCCAAAAGGGTCAGCACTACGGCAAAGATGAAAGGCTCAGGGAGATATTTCTGAACGAGTTTTACGCAAAAACGGATGATTTTTTGGAACATGGTTGGGATTTAAGATTTAAGATTCAAAGATTCAAGATTTAAGATTCAAGGATTGGCTCTCAGCTGTCAGCAATCAGCTTTAACTTCGTTGAATACTTCGTATTTCAGCTCGCTAGTGGCAAAGCTGATGGCTGACTGCTGATAGCTGATAGCTTTTTTACTATTTCAAGATTGTACTTCATACTCCACTTCTTCTAAAAACAACGCATGCGCAGGCACCGAAGTGCCGGCTTCGCAGCGGTCCTTGCGCTCGATGACGGCGCGGAACTCTTCCAAGGTCATACGCCCTTTCCCTATCTCCAACAAGGTGCCGACGATGGCCCGCACCATGTTGCGCAAGAAACGGTCGGCCTTGATACGGAACACCAACAAACCGTCCTGCTCAAACCAACGCGCTTCCATGATCTTGCAGTTGTTGGTCTTCACCTGAGTATGGACCTTCGAGAAACTCGTAAAGTCCTCGTATTCAAAGAGGATGTTGGCGGCTTCCTGCATCTTGGCAATGTCCAAATCACCATAAAGGAAATAGGCATCGTTAATATGGAAAGGATTCTTCGTGCGTGTGATATAATAATGATAGGTGCGCGACACGGCATCGAAACGGGCATGCATCTCAGGCGCAACTTGCCAAATCCTATAAATCACAATGTCCTCGGGAAGGAAGGCATTCATCTGATGGGCAAGCATTTCCGCGTCTTTCAGCTCTTGCTCTATGTCGAAATGAGCATAATAGTTCCTTGCGTGGACACCCGTGTCGGTGCGCCCACAACCTGTGATGGATATAGTTTGCCCCAACTTAAGGCTCAGACATTGCTCCACCGTGGCCTGCACGCTGTTGGAGTGCGGCTGAATCTGGTAGCCATGGTAGCGGCTGCCGTTGTAGGCCATTTTTATGAAGTATCGAGGCATATACTCCTATTTGGAGGCACAAAAATAGAGAAAAATCTAATTCGGAATGCTGAATGTGGAATGCTGAATGCCTTTTCTATCATTCAGCATTCAGCATTCCTACATTCAGCATTTAAAAAATCACTATTTTTGCGCTTCGATTTCATCGATATGAACATTTTGTACCAACTCAACGACGACGACTGCTTTTTTCCACCTGCCGACCGTGCCAACAAGGACGGCTTGCTGGCCTTTGGCGGCGACCTCTCGCCCCAGCGTCTGGTGGTGGCCTACGCCAACGGCATCTTCCCTTGGTACAACGAAGACGAGCCCTTGCTTTGGTGGTCGCTCGACCCACGCCTCATCATCCGCCCGGGCGAAATGAGAGTGAGCAAATCGTTACGACACACATTGCGGTCGGGAAAGTTCGAGGTGAGGATGGACACCAACTTCCGTGAGGTGATGCTGCATTGCGCCGAAACCCCGCGCAAGGACCAAGACGGCACCTGGATTCAAGACGAGATGGTGGATGCCTACTGCGAACTGCACGACTTGGGCATCGCCCATTCCTTTGAGAGTTATCAAGACGGCGAGTTAGTAGGAGGATTGTATGGCATCGCCATCGGCAAGGCGTTTTTCGGCGAGTCGATGTTTCATACAGTCACAGACGCATCGAAAGTGGCATTTTATCACTTGCATCAGTTTTTGCAGGCACACGACTTCAAACTCATTGACTGCCAGCAGGAAACAGAGCATCTGATGAGTCTCGGGGCCTACTCCATTTCCCGCAAGGACTTCCTTGATGAACTCAAAACATTGACCCAAGAAGCCTCATTGGTTGGAAAATGGGGCACAGAAGATTGCGAGGAACTATACCTCAACATCAAACAGCCTGAGAAGTTGCAATTCAGGGCCTATAACATGGATGAAGATGTTGCCCTATCCAATGATTGACAGCAGATTGTAAGCTGACAGACAGAAATCCGACCTGTTTTTCATCTTTTTTCTTTGGCCTTTCCGAGATTTTCCCTATTTTTGCACCCATCTTTGGAGCAAGTGGCTAAGCCCTGCTCTTATTGTTTCACCAAAACGGTTTTTATGGATTCACAAGAAGGAATCAAAGTCAGTGTCAACTCAGAAATTGGAAAACTCCAACATGTTCTAGTACATACTCCAGGCCCGGAACTGGAAAAAGTAACCCCGGAAAACGCGCACACCTTCCTGTTCAGCGACATCTTGAACATGCAAGTGGCGCAAAAAGAATACAGCTATTTCAAGAGAGTGTTGCAAAAAGTGGCCGAAGTCCACGAAATTGGCGACTTGTTGACTGACATCCTGCAAATGGATAGTGTCAAGAACGCCATGGTTGACCGCGTGTGCAAAACCGAGGACAAAGGTTTCCTCGCGCCTTACCTGAAAACACTTCCTGCCGAAGAGCTCTCACGCCAGCTGATTGAAGGCGTCCGCCTTGAGGATGTCACCTTCATCAACAAGGACCCGTACGCCCTGCTGCCAATTCCGAACCTGTTCTTCATGCGCGATGCGTCGTTCACCATGTTCGACAACATCATGATCAGCAACATGGCCACGACGGTGCGTTCACGCGAGTGCCTGATCCTGAACAGCATCTACAACCTGCATCCATTGTTCGACACCAAGGTAGTCAACCCCGTGTTGAGCTACGACATCCACGGCGAGGGTACGGTGGAAGGCGGCGATGTGCAAATCATCCGCGACGATGTGGTGATCTGCGGCTTAGGCTCGCGCACCAACATGCACGGCGTGGAGGCATTGGTCGAGCATCTGAAGACCAAACCTGGCGTGAAGCACCTCATCTTCCAAGAACTGCCTTTGGAACCCGAGTCGTTCATCCACCTCGACATGGTGTTCACCATGCTCGATGTCGACCGTTGCATGATCTACGAGCCCGTCATCATGAACAGCAAGTATAAGACCTTCCATATCACCGTCGACGGACAGAAAGCCATAGGCAAGGAGGTCACAGACCTGTTGGCTGGCTTGAAAGAAATCGGCATCGACCTGGAACCTGTATATTGCGGCAACCGCAACAACGACTGGGCAGCCCGTGAGCAATGGCACAGCGGCTGCAACTTCTTCTGCCTCGAACCCGGTAAGTTCATCGGCTATGGCCGTAACCAACACACCTTGGAGGCCTTGAACAAAGCGGGCTTCAACATCGTCACGGCTGCCGATGTGGCCAACCACAGAGTCAACCTGGACAAAGTGAAGAAGTGCATCGTCGCCTTCGAGGGCAACGAACTCTCGCGTGGCGGCGGCGGCGCCCGATGCATGACCATGCCGGTGCAACGCATGGCTGTGGAGTGGTAAGAGAGACAACATCTCACAAGAAGAAAAGTGCCGAAAACACTATAAAAACAAAGGAGTTACGATGATTCGCAACTCCTTTTATTGTCAATTTAGCTTATTAAAAATATGAAGAAACAGACTACACGCTGGATGCTCGCCGCCATCCTTATTCTCTGCGGTGTTATGACATCGTGCAATAAGGAGACGAACAACCCCGAGAATGAGACAATAAAACTACAATGTGAGAAACCCTCCTATCTGAGGGAGGGCGACACGGTGGCCCTTATCTCACCATCGTACTTTACCCCAATGGAAAATGTGGAGCGCACCGCGGAAGTGTTACGCGGTTGGGGACTGACACCTATCATTGGTCCCAATGTAGGCAAGATATACCAAGGCAAATATGCCGGCACCGTCGAGGAGCGCGTCAGCGACCTGCGTTGGGCTCTCAACCGACACGGCATTAAAGCTATCATCTGCAACCGTGGCGGATATGGTACTATTCAACTCATCAACCAGCTGACCTACAACGATTTCAAGGCAAATCCAAAATGGCTTGTGGGCTTCAGCGACATCACCACGCTGCATGGTTTAGAAAGCCGTGCCGGAGTGATGAGTATACACGGAACGATGAGCTCGTTTCTTGCCGCTGGTGGTATGGATGCTACCAGTACCCTGATGCGCGACTTGCTGATGGGCCAAGTGCCGCGTTATGAACTACCAGCACACCCGCAGAACATCATTGGACAGGCCAAAGGCGTGTTAGTTGGCGGCAACCTTTGCACCTTCGCTCCTAACCTCGGCACTCAAGCCGATGCCACCCAGGCTGAAGACATCATCCTCTTTATCGAGGAGGTAGGAGAATCGATGCACAACATCGACCGTCAGTTCAACATCCTTGCCATGAACGGCGTACTCGACCGTTGCAAAGGGGTCATCCTTGGTTCGTTCGTCAGCTGCGGCAGTGAGTTCGAATACGAAAGCGTCGAAGCGATGCTCCATTCCTATCTTACGGCTTACAACATTCCCGTCATGTGCGGCTTCCCAGCTGGACATGACGACATCAACCTGCCCCTCGTGATGGGTGCACCAGTAACAATGGATGTACGGGCCGACGGTGCCACACTTCAGTTCGACATCGAAGGTCAACAAACCGAAGTCCACACTTCCAATCTTTCCACGGCAAAGACTCCTCTTGAGTCTCGCCTTCAACGCTCAGGAAAGTTGGAATAAGTCGAATGGCGGTGTTTTTCCGCATTGCAAATGCTGACATTCTCGCCTCCCGAATTGCAAATTCGGGAGAACGGGTAAACATCCTACACATTGTCATCGTCTGCGTCCCGCAGACGGAGGGGTGCGTGGCCTGCCGGGGTGCTGCCGTAGGTCGCGACCTACGGTAAAGAGAGTTTAGCCCCTTCGGGGCTAGGCTGCCGCGGTATACAGCCACACGGAATGACAACACCTGCGCCCCTTGCCGTCATTGCGGACTTGATCCGCAATCTCCTAAACCGCCAGAGGACTACACTCCTGTCGTCGCTTCGCGTCATCGCGAGGAGGAACAACGAAGCGATCCATTTATGACAGATTTATGTAAGATTTAACTACGTTGAATGCAGAGCATTTGTTTCCTAAATCATCCATTTCATTCCCAATCATTTACCCGACAGCAAACGACAACAAACGACTGTAGTCGACTACAAACGTTTATTCAACGGGTAGGTCTTGACAGACATTGCATCTTTGCAACAGAAATACAAAGCACTGCATCATGGAAGCAAAACAAACCGACAACAAAGAAATAAAAGACTTCGTCAGCGTTGAAGAACGCATCCTCAAACTAGTAAGGGAAGCCTCAGAAACGGATTGAAAAAACAATCGCTGGGTGATTCTTGGGGAACCTACTCCAAAAGAGGTGAAAAAATTGAATGTCTTGTTGGGCTGTGATGTGACTGGATTCCAACGAATGATCGATATCTCAGCTGTGAAGCATTCGCGCAAGAAGCACCCAAATATAACCGAGGCCGACTTTTGCCTTATTCCAATGATTATTGCCGCCGCAGATGAAATCACACAGGGAAAGTCCCCTGATACCGTGATCTATCGCAAGACATTGGAAAAAGAATACTATTATGTGGAATGCACCCGTACAGGAAGAAAAAGGTTGGCCATGAAGACCTTCTACAAAACAAAAATTGGCGGTTAACAACCTCGCAAGGCTCTAACCGCCAATGTTTTTCGTCTTCCGGTGCTATCTGCTACCCTTTGTGGTCGTGACGCTGTACGTCCTTAACGTGCCGGAACGACACTGCAAAATTACAACTTTTCCACAAACCCGCAAGGGAATGGATGAGATTTCTCTTTTTACCGAGGCTCAGCAGCCATGTCATGCCAGCATGGACAGGTGCGTTGGCGGGCATCTACGGGGCTAGGCTACCGCACCCTGCATCTTCACGACAACGGACAACACCCCCGCCCCTTGTCGTCATGGCGGACCCTCATTCCGCGAACGCGGAACGCCATCTCCTACGCTCTTGGGTCTCACTCCTGTCGTCGCTTCGCGTCATCGCGAGGAGGAACGACGAAGCGATCCATTTATGCCAGATTGATGTAAGATTTAACTACGTTGAATGCAGAGCATTTGTTTCCAAAAAAACATCCATTTCATTCCCAATCATTTACCCGACAGCAAACGACTACAGTCGACTACAAACGTTTAATCAACGGCTTAGTCTTGACAATTACTTTTTCTTTGCGACACAATCGCAAAAACATAGAAAATGGAAGAGTTACAACAAGGAGCCTTTGGGCCCATCTACACCCAATTCAAAGGAAAACCGAAAGAGGCCATCAAATTTCTTAGGCTACAGCAAAAGGGAGAATGTATAGCTGCTCTGCATCGTGACGACATTGGAGATATTGATATCGTTTGGGGCGAAGTGACAGACACAATAAAGCATAGAGGATTTGGGCTGTCGCATATCATCGACAAACATGAAGCTGACATCAACCGACTGGGATTTCAAATTGAGGATTTCATCCCTATCATTGTACAGTATGGGAATTTCAACTTGAAGAAGTCCGACAGCCAGAAAATGGTTTTTGAAAGCAGGGGATTCCGTTTTGTCGTGGCCATTCAAAAAGACAATGGGAACACGAAGAATTGGCTTTTAACCGCATTTGACCTAACACAAAAGCCGAAGTAGAAACTCCGGCTTATGTTTATCGTCACTGTCAAAAGCATCGACGTTGACAGTTTTGCATTGCCTACGCTGTATGGCAAAACGATGCTGCAAAATTACAACTTTTCTACAAACCCGCAAGGGGATGGATGAGATTTCTCTTTTTACCGAGGCTCAGCAGCCAAGTCATGGCAGCATGGGCAAGTGCGGTGGCAGGCATCTATGGCTTTCTTGTCCTTTTCTCTTGAAAGAAAAGGACCAATTTTGCGCAAGCCGAACGCAGAGTCGAGCTCGCTCGAACTATGCTGAGGCAAAGCAAAATCAGCAAAGCTAAAAGTTCAAGGCCGACATCATCGGTCCCTACGCACAAAGCGGGCGCTTCCCCGCCATGTCGGCCAGGCCCACGCGCCCAACCCAATCTGTCTTTGGCGTTCCCATTCACTCAGAGCGAAGCAGCCATGTCATTCCTGCGTTGGCATGTGCGTTGGCTAGGAATCTATGGCTGCGGCACCTAGGAATCTGCCCATCTTATTATGAAAACCCGACATTGCATATCGGGGTGAGATAGGGGCGTCCTTTGACTCCGTCGAATCTTCGATTTCAGGACTCTGCTGAAGCAGGAAAAACGGCATCTAAAGCAGGGACCGGGAGTGCACGAAAGGTTAAGACCCATATCTCAACTTTTTTTGACCCATATCTGAACCAAAAGCACTATGGGTTTCTGGACCGTGAAGTATGGGGTAAATGGGCAGTAACTTCAGCATTCCCGTGAAAGCGATCCAGGTCAAATAGTCACCAAGTCACGAAGCCATAGGATAGAAAGCGAAGCTGCCATGTCATGCCGACGCTGGCTTGTGCGCTGGCGGGCATCTATGGCTGCGGCCTGGCATTGTCATCCGTCTTATTATGAAAACCCGACATTGCATATCGGGGTGTGGTAGGGGCGTCCTTTCAGGACTTTGTCCCCACTGCCGCTTCGCGTCATCGCGAGGCACGAAGCGATCCATTTATGACAGATTTATGGAAGATTTATTTCCAAAAAAAATCCATTTCATTTCCAATTACTTACCCGACAGCAAACGACAGCAAACGACTACAGTCGACTACAAACGTTTAATCAACGGGTAGGTCTTGACAAGGTTTGCATCTTTGTGGCATAAAACTACTTGTATTATGGAAACAGGAAAAGAAAATGAGATTGTGCTTTATCAACCTAACGAAATGGTCAAACTTGAAGTGCGGGTACAAGAGGATTCCGTTTGGCTTACACAGCAACAAATTGCCGACCTGTTCGGAACAAAAAGACCCGCCATCACAAAGCACCTAAAGAACATCTATTCTAGTGGCGAACTGGAAGAAAACAGCACATGTTCCATTTTGGAACTTATGGGTAACGACGGAAAACAAATGTACTCCACCAAATTCTATAACCTTGACGCGATATTGTCTGTAGGTTATCGCGTCAATAGCATCAATGCAACAGCGTTCCGTCGGTGGGCCAATCAGGTTTTGAAAGAATACTTGCTTCGCGGATATGCCATTAGGCAGCAACTACAGGTTTTCCAAATGCAGTTGGATGCACGTTTCGACGAACAAAGCAACAGGATTCGTCTATTGGAAGAAAAAACCGATCTCCATTCAAAGAAGATTGACTTCTTCATCCGCACAAACCTGCCGCCCGTTGAGGGTGTGCTGTTTGAAGGGCAAGTCTTGGATGCACGCCTGTTTGCCGAAAACTTGATAAAGACGGCACAACACGAGGTCATCCTTATCGACAATTACATTGACGCTTCGGACTTCGACATCCTTGAATGCCGAAGTGCTGGTGTGGAGGCGACTATATTTGTGGAGAGAGTCACCCCTGCCCTATTGGTATTGCAGACTAATTGCCTGGTGCAGACCGGACGCAAGACTGAACTACGAACCACCCGCACACGCGTGCACGACCGATTCCTTATCATCGACAGCCAAGTCTATCATCTGGGTGCATCACTCAAGGACTTGGGAAGGAAACTTTTTGCCTTCAGCAAGATGGGATTGGACAAGGGCTTGCTACTGGGACAAGTAATCTGAGAGGGCTGTTGTGGCAGCTTAGAAAGAAGGCCATCCTTAGGCGAAGTTCCAGCAGCCATGTCATGCCAGCATGGGCAAGTGCGGCGGCTGGCATCTGTGGCTGCGGCAGAATTCAGCAGCCATGTCATCCCAACGCTGGCATGTGCGATGGCTTGGGATCTATGGCTGCGGCTTATCATTGTCATCCGTCTTATTATGAAAACCCGACATTGCATATCGGGGTGTGGTGGGGTCGTCCTTTGACTCCGTCGAAATGCTCTGCATTCGATGAAATCAATCTTCGATTTCAGGACTTTGATGCACCACCCCTCATTCACACATAATGACAACACTCCCGCCCCTTGCCGTCATCGCGGGCGCAGACCCGCGATCTCCTAAGCCACGAGGCGCATCTTAAACGAGACTAATCCAACGATTCAGGTGCATCTTCAGATTCATCGTCCTTTTCTTGTTTAGGGCGAGTCAGGTCTTTAAAGATGTCAAGGAATGAGTTCTTGTTATAGAAATAACCTTCGTCTTCCTTTAGCTTTTCAGCCAATACGGATAGTCCGTAGTTGATGTACTCCTCCATCGTGAGCATCAGCATATTCACCGTTTCATTTACTGTCCGTTGGCCTTTGTCGAGGGCAATCCAATCTATATCAGGTGTTCGAGCAACGAGGGAGAGAAACATGTATTCCCTAAGTTTTGGATATGCTTTTCTTCCTTTCTTGGAGTCCAAATTACCCCAATACTGGATGGGCTGACCACAATCTTTGATGTCAGCATAATCGCCGAAGGGTTTTTGCCTTTTTGAATACAAACCTATGAAATAGGCCATGATAAGCACCTCATATGCTGCTCCAAGTATTTTACCCTTCGCATCAGAGACGGCATTGGTTCCAACTCCAAAATCAGCAAGTGGCTTAATCACTTCGGTTTCGTAATGCTTTTCGTACGATGGCGTTTTTCTTCCCCATACATCGAAAATGTCTTCACGGTATTTGTTGTTGCTACTAATTGGCATGGCTTTAGTTTTAGATGGATTCAACATAGGTTTGAATGGTGGACAGGTCTTTTTCATCAAAAGGCCGTGCTTTTTCGATGCGGTATTTCTTTGCGTCAATCTCACTTAGACGCAGTTTGTCCAAAGTGGAATTTCCATCAGAGTCTTCAACAAGGAAACTCTTGGTGACGATTATGGTCTGTTTGTTGATTCCAGCAATCACACCGAAAAAGTCGCTTTCCTTTGCTGCCGTAAACGACGAAGTAGGTGCATCGAAAATCAAAGGATAATCGTTTTCATGCTTGACGGTGGTCAATTTGGCAACTGCAAACAGCAACGACATGTACATTGTGGTCTTCAATGCCGTGTTGGCGTTGTAAATGCGTGAGCCGTCTGTATCAATCAAAATAATCTCAGCACTTGAATTGGGCTTTTCGACGATTTGTGCATAGCCTCTGAAATCGCCTTTATTCAAAAGTCCAAGGTACTCATTGGTTACCTCTTCAAGTTGATCCAAGAAATCTCTTTTGTTCTTTTTCTTCGCCGACACAAACGAATCAAGGATTCTCCTGATTGCTTGGCTTGTCCTACTGTACATTGCAGCAGAAGAGTCTTCTGAAATCTTAGAGAAGTCAGAACGATAACCTTCCAAAAGGTCAGCGTGTTTCTTGATTTGTGCTTCCAAATAGTCCGAGCGGCGTTCTGCATCTGACCTCGCCTTCCACCATTCCGATATATTGTTATATGCGGACACGAGTTCGTCTTCTGAGATCCCGTCGGTTTGAGCAAGAATCTGCTTTTTCTTCTCCTCTTCCTGTTCAATATTAGAAGATAACCTGTCAATGATAGCGTGCTTATTCAAGTTATCTCGTATCGCACTATCAATAAAACCATTCAAACGGTTAAGGAACTTCATGTTGTTGTGAAGAATTGAATATCTGTCATACAGTTCCTTGATGTAAGCATTTTTGAACAATGGTTCGACTTCTACCTCTTTTTCTTCTTCACTTTCCAAGGAGGCCAAATAATCTTCAAGACGCTTTTTCATGAAGAGATACGGCTCGGAACCTTTAGGTGCAGAGCGACCACAAATCTTGCAAAACTCTTCGTCAAGCATTTCCCTCATGGTATTCTCGTCGGGAATGTTTATCGCTAAAGGAACATGACCTTGGCTTAAATCCCTATTGATTTGAGCAACAATTTTTTTGGCACCAATTTCTTGGTCGTACTTACTCTGCTGTTTTCTTTGTTCTTTATCTAGACTCCCGACCAAATCACGATATTCCTCAGCAATTGACTCAAAGCCCATAAGAATCCACATGTCGTCCAACAAGCGGAAAGTGTAGTTCTCATTAAGCTCTTTTTGTGCTTGCATTTTTTGCGAAATAAGGCTTTCAAGCCTTGAATTGGTATCCACTAACAGACTTGAAGCTTCTTTGTTCTTTTCGAGTTCCTCCAACAAGGTTTGAAAATTGAGGGCTTCATTCTTCTTGTTCTGAAGCTCAGTTTCCAATTCACCAATTTGTCTTTCTTCACCCGTGATCAAGTTACGCAAGCGTTGTGCCTCACTAGAGTTTTTCCTATCGGCCCTAATAGCATTATCGGTTGCTTTTTCCGCCCATGCTTTTGCGCTTTCCATAAAAGACAGATAAGGGTCGAAATCCCGAATCTGACTGAACGTTTCAACAAGATAGCTCATCGCTTCATCATTATTGAAAATGTTCAAATTCTGTTCGCCCTTAAACAAGCAATACTTTCTAATAGAAGGCGCGAAATCTCGGTCAAATCGTCGGATGGCATCTACCCCACTTTCCAAATCTTTCTCTACTCCTTTTTGTATGTATAAGTCGTATGCGAAATTGGAAGTGAATATTTCACCACTCAGGCTTTTTGTGAATTTAAAAGACTTTTGAATCATCCTTTCACTGCCATCGTTGACGTAGGTCATTGAGACTTTGACATAGGCTGATTCTGAATCCATGAGTTCGGAGATTTTCTTCTTGGATATATATTTGTTGTCGGCCTTTGGCAAAGAACCAACGGTATCAAACAGCCATTCGACAGCCTCGAACAAAGTTGTCTTTCCATCACCGTTTGCACCTATAATCAGGGTCAAGCCATTGCCAATATCAATGGAGTTTTCTCCGTAATAACTCCTGAAATTTTCGATAGTTAGATTCTTGATAATCATGCCAAAAGATTGTCATTAAGATACTTGAAAACAGTTTGGTAAACACGTTTTTGTTCGCTTGGGTCATCGGAGCCATTGAGTTCAACGATGATTTTAGCGACGGCTGAAACGATTGCATTGTTGGAATTAATCGCTTCATATACACCTTCATCATAGTCTTTTCGGGTGTATTCATATAGTTCTTGTAACTTGGGGTCGTCCAAGACCATTTGTAACATTTTGTCTTTCTGTGTCATACTATATGATCATTATTATACATATTCAAACCATAATGCTCCATAACGGATTTCAATTCAAGTTGAGAATACGATGGGTTTTCAGAGAGCAATGAGAAAATCTTCACGCGCATCAACTCTCCTTTTAATAACGCCCGTTCCATCCTAAAACTATCAGATCCTGGATTGACTTCTGGAGCAACAACCAAGTCGTGTATTTCGGCCATGAATTTATCTGGGTGCTTTCGAAGAATACGGCCTCTGCGTTGGATGAATTGGCGAGGATTGCCAGTACTAGCACAAAATATGGCCAACTCGCTTCTTGGGACATCCACACCCTCATCGAGACATTTCATTGAAGTCAGCACTTGCAACTTGCCAGAGGCAAAATCATCCAGAATCTTGTCCCTGTCTTTTTGGCCAGAAACAAATTTCTTTACCGTGACAAACTTATCCAACTTCGTTATTGCTTCCGTATATTCGTCAATCAAACGGTCGGCATCAGAGTCGTCACTTACTTGTTCGGTTTTATCGAAAATATCAGAATCGGCAACATAATCAGGCTTGGTTCCTTCCGGGACATAAACAAGTGAATATTTCAAATTGCCATTCTTCCTATACCGCTCTGTAATTATCTGATTGAAAACATCCAATTTGTTGGCAGCCTTATGAACAATGCGCTTACGAGCCAACAACATGCTCATCAAAATATCATCTTTGTTGTCAAACGAGCATGTATTGAAATTGAAATACTTTGAAATTTTCAATGACAGTTCCACGTATTTCTCAAATTCATCATCCGTCAATCTGACAAGGTGAGGGTAATAGAAGTAACGACAAAGCACACCATTTTTGATAGCTTCTTCCATCGAATACTCGTATGTATATTGTTTTTCCGCACCAAAGAACTTGAACAGCTTCCTGTTTGTGTCATCATCAAATTGACGTTCTGGAGTTGCCGAAAGACCAATACGGCGCAAATACTTGATGTCGCCAAGACGTTTCATAATCGTTGGAGATCCCATGTTGTGAGCTTCATCGGCAATCAATAAGACTTTTGATCTTTCAAATCCATTTTGAATATCAAAAACATTGCTTCGGATAAATGATGCGTATGTGGAAATGATGATGAAATTCTGAGAAGGCTCTTTTGCTTTTCTATATTCCTCAGCCATTTGAAGGTTTTCCAACCTTGAGCGCCATTCGGTATTCTTTGAATAGACCTTAATGACATTGGAAAAATGGAACTTTTCACACTCCTTTTCCCATTGGTTTACAAGTGTGATGGTAGGCACAAGAATGATGGCCTTATAATAGCCATTCCGTTTGTATATCTCCAAGAGGCAATTTAACGAAGTAATGGTTTTACCCGTACCAGTTGCCATGGCAAAAAGTCCTTTCTGGTTGTTGGCTTTCCAGTTTTCAAAGGCTTGATTTTGATAGTCTCTGGGACCTGTTGGATATGGGAAACGAGGCTCAATTTCTAGTGTTATAACAGCTTCTCTCTTCTCTGTTTTTTCTTCTTTCAATTTGTCAATGGCCGCAGAGACTCTTTGCCTGGCTTTTTCCAGTGCGTGCTTCACAGAGGATGGCAAATCTTTCTCTTTGGTGTGCCGTTCGATCAACTTGTATTCGTCTTCAAGCAATGCGGTTAAAGATTTGTCCTTGAAACCGTCTATGAGTTGTGTCCTCACTTGCTCTGTCGTCATATAGACAACCGATTCATCTTTACCATTAAAGACTGTTTCAAAGTCTTCTTTAATGTCTCTTGCCTTTTCAGCCTCAATGTTTCCATCCCATTCACATGACACGGTAAGGCTCTCAATGTTATCTACCAACGCCGTCCGAGAGAAGTTGCATGAACCATCAAACGCCACATAGTCCTCTCCGTCGCCAAAAATACCAGTTTTTGTGTGTGAAATGCCAATGCCTTCTTTTGGCGCCACTATTTTCACTTCAAGTCTGTTATTTCGAATGAGCCAAGAAAGACATTCAAAGAAATGTGCATCACGTTCCGAGAGGGTGGATTTCAGCTTTTCCAAATCGTCAAGGTCAAAAAATGGCAGGTTGTCTAATGTTCCATTGGCAAAAGCGGTTTTGTCTTGTTCGGTCAAAATGTCGTTAATAATCAGCCTCATTCGACCTCCGTTATAGAGAAAAGATGCAAATCCATCAGCCAACACATTGATTGCTGACGAAGAGAAAAAGCCCAACATCAAATCAAATTGCGTTGAATTACACAAGCACTCAGAGAAAAAGCCTACTGGCTCCCACTCTGTGTGCGATTTGAATCGGCGACTTGTTGGAAATACAACTTCTTTAAGCATGATTGTTTAGTTCAACCATTTACTTACTCTATCCCATATTATATCAAGAAGATTATCACGTCTCTTCTCGACCATGTCTTTATTCCAATTGTCAGTTTGATTCAATTCCGCTATTGCCTCAATATGACCAGAATACTTAGAACCTTGAAGCAATGAAATTGTTACTTCATTCAAATGAATGTTCATAGATTCGGCAATATTCTTTAAATTTTGAATTTTGGTTGGATCTTTTTCCCCTACCGTTTTATAGTATAAAATCTTTTCTTCCCATGGCTTGTTTCCAGCTGATGAATTCAAAGTTTGACGCAATAAAGTTAAATTGCCTATCGATTGGAATAATTTGTTTTCATAAATGTTTTCATCCCAATTATTGTCATTTTTTTGAGGCGCGATATGCTCAATAGTAAACAAATCTTCCGAACTCCATTGGCTCAAACATAAATAATTAGAAGTGCCAGGACGGCCTATTTTAATCAAACCTGGCTCACTTTTATCGACTATTGTATCATGTGCGGCAATTAACAACCCAAGACGAATGACTTCATTAGGAGCGTTTTCATATTTAAATTCGTCTTTTGCTTTAGATATCCAATCTGCTTTTTGCAGTATCTGCTTATCTCTTAGCTTGGTCTTCAAATGATTCTTAAGCTCATCTAAAGTAATACCATTTTCAAACTTCCATGATTTATCATCGGTTTTAAACAAATCTCTGTAAGTTACATCAAGCCCTGCATTAGACAATGATGCTCTCCAAAGAAAATAATAAGCTGATACTGCCTTTATTGCCTGAACGAAATCTTCTATTGCGTTTGCCCTATTACGTTGTATAGAGTCAAAGAAATTGCCCAATACTGTTATTGCCATCTTATGATTGCTCGCCCGAAGGAAACACACTAACATGGAGGCTAAATCTGCATCCTCCTTACCATTCAACAAAGCGAATGGAGTTGTTAAATTCTTATCGGATGCCAACCAAATGGTTTTATAAAATTCAGCATAGTTACCAAGAAATTCAACAAATGTACTCTTTTTCATGAAGTCTATTTGCTTATTAACATCTTTTCTATCCTCAAAAGCATCAATAAGACTTTTTCTTTGGTGGGAGAAATGACTAGAGACTTGTTGGCCATTGTATGCAACAAAAAACGAGGTTAAAAAATCTTTTGTTCTTGCGTTCTTTTGTTGAGCAGTGTCAACGTCTTCAAATAACTTGTCTATTTTCTCAAAATATTCTTCATTTTTCGAATTTTTAAAACCATTGCCGAATTCTTCCGTAACATTAACCACCCTTGGCTTAAAAGTTTCAATGGCAGTCAACGGAGTTCCTGTTGCATTCAAAGATTGGAACATATCAAATGCCCAATTCTCGTCAGTTGGTTGAATAACAGTAAAACAGCAACGCTCTAACAAATAATGGCAAATTGACAAAACTTGAACATATTCACACAAATAATTTGAGACCTTATTTGTGTTATAATCATTGACTTTGATAAAGTCAACAATTCTATCACGATTGTCATTCCACAAATCAATTTTATTAAATGTATCGAGAATACCAATTGCAGAAGGAAAGTCTTCATTAATTAGATGTGCTTTTCTTATTTTGTCTTTTATCCATTTCTCCATTGCATGATAATTAGTATATAGTGTTTTACCAACATTCTCTGACGAAGGCTTAAATGAATTACTAAAACTATTGGAATGACTTTCAATAAACTTTGCCAAGTAATACGACACGGCTGATTTATAGGCTGTTTCTGCTTCTTCTTTCTCTGTCCAAAAATCACGATTACCTCTGATAATTTTGGGTTTTGCCTTACGTCTAATATCCACAGTATAAATCTGCATCAACTTATCTTCCCAAAAATTATATATATCGTTAATCTCATCAATGAAGTCACATGATAGTACTTTTAATTTCTGTTTAATCTCAAACAAATTCTTTAAAAGTATGGTTGACAAAACAATGATAGTTGACAATCTTTGTTGGCCATCAATTAATACCTCAATTCGACTAGGTACAATCTGTGGCTCAATTGGATATATCTTATCTCTATTGGATTCAATTAGTGTTATTATTGTACCAAGGAAACGAATTTCCTGTTCATCTTGAGTATTGACAATTCGAGAGACTCCACTTTCAATATCTTCTTGCAATTGAATAATATTGTCTTTATCCCAGCTATAATCACGTTGATATAATGGTATATATAATCCTTGACCTGTAGTAGATAAATAAAGATATACACTTTTATTATCTGTCACAAACGCTTTTTCAATATTAATATTAGCCATATCATGTAATTTTAAATAAAACAATTGGTACACATTATATCGTTGCCAAGAATATCTACAAGCGTCGTGCCTTTGCTTTGCTTGCGGCTTTCTTCTTGGCGTTTGATTATATCAAGTTTGATTTGGCGCACACGTTCAGGCCTACACAGTTCAGCAAGGCTTTCGCCTTGGTTCCAAGTGTAACCGTCTTTTTCAAAATCCATCGCTTTCTTGTATAGGTCAGGATGCTGTTCATACAACCAAATCCATTCTATCTTTTGCTGGAAAAAACAGAAATAGCAACCTGAGCGGCTGCGACAGTAGGTTCCCTTTTTCCCGTCCACTTCAAATGGAATTTCTTCGTAATATGCAGGAACACCAACGCCACTATCACGCAACAATTTGAATATGTCATCCTTAACAAGCACATCCGTGTTTTCAATCAAAGGGAACTCTTCCAATTGTCCAACAGGATAATCCGTTGTTTTCAAGAAAGCAAACATCGCTCGATTGAAAAGCGTAACATCATAATCCAGCAATGCGTTCATTTTCTTTGAATAGTAGAACTGCTTCGTAATAGGCTTTCTGACTATTTCCATTACCTCTTCGCGCACGAAATCATTCGGGCAGATAATATCGTACAAGGAAACAATCTGGTCCAATTTGTCATTACTCAAAAACTTGCTAATGACATCAATGCTCCAAATGTTCCTTCGGAAAGGAAAGATGGCTTGAATGTTAGGTTTTGTGGAAATGTAACCATCCCTGTCCTCATCGCCACGGATTCCAACATACGAGATCGCCAAATCATCACCCACATAACGCTCAAACTCAGCAAGCTTCATCTTTTGAGTACACCAACGGGCTTGTGGTGAAGGGAGAAAACCGCCTGCCGCTTTCAAAAAGTGATGAAAAGGTGTTGGCTCCGAACTATTTTCAACCGCCCTCAATCTCTTGATTTCTTTACCAAGATATGCCTCCAACCTTTCTATCAATCGTTCGGTCTCGTCCAACTCACATCCTGTGTCTGAATTATAAAACTCAATAGGTAACGTCGGATAGTTCTGCTTCATGTATATTGCTAATGCAGCGCTATCTTTTCCTCCAGAAATTCCAAGTATATGCCTGATATTCATTGATTTAATTTACTATTTAAAACAGATAACAATGCACATATTTCAATGTCGCTTTTGCCCTGCAATTTACTAATTATTTCCTTCTCCAAGGCTTCAACCTGTTTTTTTTCTTTTTCAGACACCACAAAGGTCTGGGTTCTAATGCTCGTGCCTTTATTTGTCACTAAATCTATGGAATAGGCATCGTCGGTATCTGACTTTGATTTCTTAGATATATCAGAGTATTTCTCACACTCTCTTAACAAAAACACAATATCGTCCAACAATTTCTCTTCTTCCTCGTCTCGCAAAGACTCAAGTTTATGCTCCAATATAGGATAGCAAATAGACTGATACCACAAGACACGGTTATCATACTCGGTCATAACCCGATTATAAAACTCTTTCTGTTGGGTATTCAACAGATATACTTTTACATTTTCAAGCCGCTTTCTCAACTCGATTACATATTCGTTATAATCCGAAGACTCAAGCCCCAATTCTTCGACGATTCTTTCCTCTATTCTGTCTATTAGTTGCGAATAGCAAGAGCGCAGCTCCCTAATAGAACGCTGAATAACTTTACCATATTCTTCCATCCCTTCTCCGTTTTTGATTGAATTGGTCGAGAAATTCAACGATTCAGGCAAGTCTTCAAAAAACGCCTTTTCTGGGTCTTTTGCTGTAGCCAAAACATCCCTAAACTTCATAGTTGATTTATGGGCAAATTTCTTGGTGTGCTTGGTGTAATCGTTCAACTTCTTGTAGAAGAAAAGGAAAGGTTTGATAGTTTCCACAAAACTATCAGTTGTAACAGAAACCTCATCATTCAAATTCACAAATCGCCTGTACTGATTAAAGAAATCAAGTTTGACACCATCAACATCAAATGCCTTCACGCAATAATCAGCTGGATGCTTCTGCAACAAATCAAAAAAAGTCATATCCATGTTGGGAATGTAAGCACCTGAATTGGCATCAGACAAAGCAAAATCTTGTCTTTTGATGAACAAGAATGTGGGTATCCAAAAATCAAGGAACCCTTGCTTCATTTTATACGGCTGGTTACTGAGAATCTTTATTAACTCTGAAATCCTTCTGGGTTTATTAGTGGAACTTAGCAAAAACTGATTACACTCTTCCCACATATCTTTTAATCCATTACCCTCAGGTTTATCCAAAAAGGCACCATTTTTGTGAAGTCCTGTGTTTTTCAGCAATGAATAATATATTGTTTTTTCTGGAGGAAACTTGTCTTGGTCAAATCCCAAATCCTCTTCTTGATATTTCTCTGTTAAAGCAACAAGATAATTCTTCCTTGCCATCGAAATAGGACTACTTAACTTGTGGCGGTTAAATAGTTCATTAATCATCACTGGAGATTTTGAATATACTTGGTCGCAAACATCCGAAAGCAACTCATTAAACTCTTTCAGTGAACGAACCTTTTTTTGTTCTCCTTTGAAAACCCAAACAACTCTATTTTTATATGCAAACAAATTATCTGAGATGGTCTTATTCAACACATCTTCTTCATGCTCTTTTAGTTTTACTATTTCGCCAAATGCAACATGGTCAGCATCCTTATCTATTAAGACTTTTTCAAGAATATATTTGTATTTGCTAATGTTATACAAATGGTCTATTATCTCTTCAGTATTATTGAAATACGCATAAACAATCGCATGTTCAGTACTATTCAAACTATACGCCTTGATTTCCTCTAAAGCATTTGGCTTAGGAGAAAACATCAACTCAATGAATCCATCCGTATCTCCTACAGGAACCATATCCAAAGGCTCTTCGCGAATCTCATATTCAAAATATCGGGGTGTTCCATATTGAAAGCAATGCGCTTTCACGGGAGAAACCCTATGGCTTATAAATTGACGCAAATCATCAATAAAAGATACAGGTCTTGACACAACCGCTCCTGCTTTTTGGATTTCAAGTTCGAGGTCAATGTCCGTCCCCTCGAAAAGTATTAACCTGTTTTTATATGATGCATATCTGACAATTTTCAGTCTTATAAGTTTTTCAATCAAGTCCTTGGCGTCTTCAACATTCATAGCAAGTTGTGCATATTTTGCCATTTGCTCCCTATTCAGTTGAAAACTCGCAATGCCAAACAAATTCAATAACCCAATAGCTTTCACAATGTTGATTGCATCATTTAATTGCTTAACATTGTTCCATTCAACTCCTTCAACCCTTTCAATTGATACCTGCATCGCCCCCCAACTCATCGAATCCGCATTCGCATCTTTCAAAAAAGAATAGAAGTTATAATTGATGTAATCGTACACAATGCCTAAATGATAGGTAAGATTCTGCTTTGGCTGAAATTCTGAAAGGGAATTGTGACCTCGATTATTCAAAAAAGTAAAAAGAGAGCGCTCGTTTTGCCCATATTTTTGCATTGCCATTGTAATGGCATAAGCAGAAAACGTATCTAATGGATACAACTGACCTGCAACATCTTCTGAAAACGAACTTGACACAATCTTAGTTTCAATAGCAAGTTGATGCAAATCAAAGGCTCTTTTGGAACTGAATTCATTGTGAACTTTGGGTAATTGTTTTGATGCTAAATACAACAATTGCTCAATTGGCTCAACAAAGGTTATTTCTCTAAACCTTCCTTTTACCTTTGTCCACTCATTTTTTTGACTCTCGGTCAGCTCTTTTGAATATGAACCGAAATTCTGATGAAGAGTTGTCAACAGCAGTATATTGCGAGTTGACACATTGACGAATTCGGCCAATTTCTGAAGAAAATACAATTCCTGTTCTGGATTATTCTTTGCTGCATGTTCCAAAACCTTCCCGAACTCATCAACCACAATAATTAAGAACTTATTTTGTGATTTTAATCGGGTATACATTGCTTTCAATTCATCCAAAATACTATCAGACCTGCCATCAACATTCAATTTCTTACCAAGTATTGTTGACATTGCAGCATAATCTCCAACAATGTTCACAATCTCATATTCTGTAGCTGAAGACAGGTTTGCAGGGTCTAATAATAGTTTTTGCTTATTCTTGCCATCCAAATCCGATTCCAAGGCCAACAAAAAACTTGACTTACCCGTTCCATACGATCCTATTATTGTAAACGAATGGATTCCAGAATGGAAGTCTTTAATTATGCTTTGCACGGCTCTCCTTCCATTTGGAGTCACAACATACTGATTCCGCATTGGAAAGCCATTTTCTATATTTGCTGATAAATTGAAATCATTGTTCATAATACTGCCCAATTATTTGTCTAGGATTCATTTGTTGGACAAATTGCAATTGCCTGATTCCTGCAACATCACTATAAGTCATGTAATCTGAATACTGTTCCGACAATGCTCTCAACATCTCAATTACTTCAAGGTCATTCATGCAAAAAATCAATCCGACATCTTGAAGCAAGTCAAAAGGAATCGTATTGTCTTCATCTGGTTTATACATCAAAACTGCAAAGAGAAACGCCATTGGTGTGACCTTCTTTTTGCCTTCAACATTGAAATAGAACGACTTATCTTTTTCATCACCATCAGTCTTTTCTTTTTGTCGTAGCAAATCCAAGTCCATCAATAATGTGGAATAATCTTCGTTTGATTGAGGATAACGCGGAAGACAATAGTTCTGCAATAAAACACCTACATCTTTTTTCACCGTATTGGCATTGAAAAGATGTTCTTGGTTGGCTTCTGCCATTTTTCTTTTGACAAAAGTAACGATTTGGTTTCTATCAAATCTTCTGCGCTCTTTTTGAAAATCAACAAAAAACAAGTTGTACAAAGAAGCAATATTTGAATAAACCAAAAGAAAATGAAGAAGCCATAAAGTCCCCAAATCTTCCATATAACGGTCCTTGCCATCTTGGTCATTAAAAAGAAAGTCTGGAATCCAATTTATTTTTTCATCATCGCTGTTCAATCCAAAAGCTTTGTACCAGTATCTAATCGCAGCAACCATGTTTTTCCCAACTCCCAATTCCACAACTGCTTCAGGTGAATTAAAGTCCATATTAGCTTTATTAAAATCATAGCCCTTCTTCAGCCAAAGCGTCTTACACGGGAATGATTCATGCCCTGAAAAACAATACTTTATATTACTCATTATTGTTATCTCATTTAGAAACTGCAAATATATAAACTTTTTGTTTTTTATCTATAATCTTTCCGCTCCGATTCGACAATATAAGGAATGGCATCGAACCGTCCCTGCATATAGGCCTTCTCCAAGTCCATGTTCTCGCGGAAGTCCTTGAAATCGAACAAGGAATAGAGTTCAGATGAGCCATCCTGTCGCTTGTTCACAAAATAGACCTGGTCCTTGCAAAGCACTCGCATCAATGCTTCTAAACATACATTTCTCTCGTCCTTTCTTCGCCCTTCCTTCGCTCTAGCCATACTCAAAAGGTATGGTTGAGTATGCCTACACCTTGCCAACACCTTGCCAACACTATGCCTAGAGTATGCGAAAGCCTATCCAAGCTGACCCCAATGCCAGCCCCAACTCTAAACTCTGTAATTTGCTGATTTTGGTTGTCACTTTCGTGTCCTACGACTGAATCAAGTTGACGGGTTAATAATTTAAGACTGTTATGAGTTGTCAGCCGCTTTTTCTGCGACTGGTTTTTGTTTACTCTGATTGCAGAGCCAGAGCTTTTGGTTTGCCTCAGTTCATTGGGGTTCGATGCCCCAATGAACTGAAAACAAACTCGCTTGTTTGCTCCGACGCTGTCGCCGTCGCTTTGGTTTGCCGCTGCAAATATATGTGTTTTTCATCATACCGCTGCTTTTTGTTCTCTTCTGATGGCATCTTCACGCCAAGAGCGCCAATGCCGCTTCATATCTCCCCTCATCTGGTGCGCCTGATTGGGCGTGTGCCAGTCAATGCTGCTGTGAGGACGTTCCGAGTTATAGAACCGAATGGCCTTTTCGACCGCTTCGACTACTTGCTCCAGGCTGGTAAACGTTTGTCCGTGAAGGAGCTCGTTCTTGACGGTATTGTTGATGCGTTCGGCCATTGCATTGTCTTTCGGGTTGCCGCTCTCGGTCATGCTTGGCGTAATGTCGTGCAGTCTCAGCTGTTTTATGTACTCCGCGCTGGCGTACTGGGTACCGCGGTCGGAGTGGTGGATGAGGGTGTCGGCAAAGCCTTCGGGCAATGTGGATACGGCTTTCTTCAAAGCTTCTATGCTGTATTCAGCTTCAAGCGTCGGAGCCACACAACTGCCCAGGACCCGTTTGCTGTAGGCATCCATGACAAGTGTCAGGAAGCAGAAGCGGTAGCCAAGTCGGGCCGTCTCGTCTTCTATCGGCACATAGGTTATGTCACTGACCCATATCTGGTTGGGACGCATAGGAATCACGTTCTTCACGAGGTTCGGATAGGTCGGCAGGGTATGCCGAGAGTCGGTCGTGCGTGGGGCACGAAGTCGCTGCACAACATTCAGTCCGCGCTCGTGAAGGATACAGCGGAACACGTCGCGTCCCACACGGTACTCTTCACTGAAACGGGGCTGGTACATGCGCCAGAGTTTGTCGGCACCGATTCTCGGGTCCTTCTCCCTGACCTCGCGTACGAACTGCTCAACAAACCGCTCTATCGCGAGTCTGCGGAACAGAAGGTCGTCATCACGCTTGTAAAAGGCCTGTCGTGTGACACCGGCCAGCGCGCAGAGCTGTTTCACTGGATACCGCTTCTCTCTGCGCAGCCTTTCGACTGTCCGGTGTCGGCTTTTTTTCGTATCTCGATGCCGAACATCTCTTCCGCCACGTCTATCATCGTGTCGCAGAAATCTGCCCGCATCGTCTCGTCGTACAGCTTCTTCTTCAGTTCCAGAATCTCTGCCCGAAGAGCCTTTATCTCTTCGGCCTGGTTGTCAACCGGCTTGTTCTTCATAAGCAGCGCGCTCTTATCATTCTCCGCTGCAAATTTATGAATAATCCTTGATACGACAGACTGTGCTGTATCATACCTCCTTGACAATTCACTTTGACTTACGCCTTCGAGATAATGAAGCCTCACCATCTCCATTTTTTCTTCTTGACTGAATTTCTTCCGTCTCTTTTTGATTCTCTCCATTTTTGTTGACTATTGTGTCAACTTTTTTCAGCGTAAGACACTCTAAACTGACTCTAAACTCTAAACTCTTAACTCTAAACTGACTCTAAACTCTTAACTCTAAACTGACTCTAAACTCTAAACCCTAAACTCTAAACTCTAAACTAATACCGAAACTCCCCCATCACCTCAAAACTCCTGCCCGGCATAGCCCTCCAAATCACATTCTGGTAGTCTTTGTCGGTGAGGTTGTTGCAGCGCAACTCGATGCGGAACTTCTTGATTTGCTTGCCTATGGCAACATGATGCAACACATACGAAGGAAGGTCGTAGGCAAAGAACTCCTGTTCATTATATGAAGTGCTGCGGCGACCCGTCACCTCAACGGTGTAACTCAAGTTCCAGGTCTTCCACTGTGTGTTGAGAAACACATTGGCATGGTGACGCGGAATGTAAATCAGCTGCTTGCCATTGGTGCCTTGGGCATAGGCCTTCTCGCTCTCGTCAGTGGTGACGGTAAAGACATAGTTGCCCGACATCGTGACTTTCCAATTTTCCTTAACAAAGGCAGCATCAATGTGGTTCTCGATGCCGCGTGCATACACCTTGGCCACATTTTCAGGCACCCAGAATCGGTAGGAAGTCGGCATCCACTGAATCCAGTTCTTCACATTGGAAAAATAGCCTCCTGTGCGCAAATCCAGTTTGAACGAACCTTTTTGAAGACCGTATTTTAAAGCTAAATCAACCGTGCGACCATTTTCAGGAAGCAGGTCGGGATTGCCTCCAGGATACCAGTAGAGGTCGTTCAACGAAGGATTCCTGTAGTTGTGGCTATAGCCCAAGGTGAAACTCATGGCCTTATAGAACGGCAGTTGGTAGGACAATGTCGCCGTTGGGAAGAAACCCATGGCCTTGCCGTCAGTCCAGTCATAGCGTGCCGTGAGGTTGAGTTGGGCGCAATCGAAAGGCTCACCGCTGACGGCAGCATAGGCTGACACCAAATTGCGCCGTTTCTCGCCTTCATAGTTGTTGCTCCTCACCTGCTCGTTGTCCCATTGCAACTTGGCTTTCAATGTCCAGCTTTGGTAAAGCTGCTGCTCCAAATTGGCGATTTGGTGTAGAATCAAGGCATGGTTCTCCGAATTAATAAAAGTGACCGTATCGTCGGTGACGGGATTGCGCGTCAAGAGAAAATAACGTTGGTTTTCCACGAAGGCCGCCGACTTCAGCTGTAGGTTTCCTGTCTCCCAAAAAGTCTTGAAGGACACGAAGTTGCGCGAGAAGTTGTCGCGCGTCCATTCCTCCAAGTTCACATTGAACACATTAGGCATGATGGGCGGCAGGTTGCGGTTATTCCATTGGTTCCACGAGGAGACGGAAACGACGCTCTTGCCCAGCAACACGCTCATCTCAGGCATCACGCCAAAATCAACGAAGTCGGCATTGCGCTGCTTCATCTTCTCATGCGGTATGGTGGCGAGGTTTTCGTACTCAAAGTCGTTGTCGGACGAATTGCGGTAGGCTTTCAAACGGAACGAAAACTTTTTGCCATAGTGACCCACCGTGACGAAGCTGCCAAGGGTGTTGAAACTGCCGTAGGTCTGCTTCAAGTCAAGCAAAAGCCCATCGCCGAAGTGGTGCGTATTGTCGATGTTGACCGCGCCGCCCAAGCCGCCACTATTGTTGGAGGTGCCGCTACCCCAGTTGAGGCTGACGTCATCGGCCAAAAACACGGGAATAGTGCTGAAGTCGACCTGCCCGAGGCTGGGCGCATTGAGCTGGAAGCCGTTCCATAGCACCAGGGTGTGGCTGGCCGTCGTTCCACGAAACGAAGCCGTGGAAGTGCCGCCAGGCCCGTAGGTCTTGATGAAGACGGGGCTATGCTGAATCAACAGATCCGAGAGGCTCGAAGTGCTTTTGGATTGCAGCACGAGGGTGTCGAGCTTGCGCGCCACCAAAGGCTTCAAAGTCTCAACCGATTCTTTGTCGCCAATCACCTCGACTGATTTCAGCATAATAGTATCTTGGGCATGAAGCTGCGAAAGCGTCATGCCCAACGATAACAATAAAAAACCAATTATTCTAAGATGACAGTTCAATGTTTCTTTACAGGATTTTTGGCATCCAATTTAATGTCCTTCTTGATTTCCTTTTCCACCTTCTTGCTTAATTCCTTCTCCTTGTTTTTGATCTCAAAATCCTTTTTCATCTCTTGCTGCTTTTTAATCTCCTTATCAGCCTGAGGTTTCTCCTTTTGAGCATAAGTCTTCTCCTTGCCTTGCAGTTTACCGTTCTTATAGGATGCTTCCTTCTTGAGAGAACCGTCCTCATAGAACGACTGCTGGAGACCGTTGAACTGGCCGTCCTTATACTCTATGGTCATCTTCTTGACACCGTTCTCATAGAACCAAGTCGTCAGGCCATTGCGGAAACCATCCTTGTATTGTGCCACCTCAAGGTTGCCACCCTTCTCATAGCAAAGCACCTGCTTGCCGTCCAAGACACCTTTTTTATAAGTGTTCATCTTCGAGAGGCGACCGCCACGGAACCACTCACTGCATTGCCCTTCAAGCATATCATTCTTATACTCAGCTTTTTTCGTAATCGAACCCGTCTTGTCGATTTCAATAAAAACGCCGTTTTTCTTACCGTTTTGGTAATTCACAATCTTCTTGGGCAAATAGGTGTTGTTGTTGAAATACTCGATCCAAGTACCTTCTTTCTTTCCATTCACGACATTACCCTCGATGGTGCATTCACCGGCATTGGTCGTAAACATTCCGTTTTGGGCTTTCGAAACATCCACGCTTTCGATGGTTTGCGCGAACATAGGCATGGCAAACAAAGCCATTGCGATGATAATCAAAGTTTTACGCATTTCTCTTTTCTTTTTAATGATTGGACAAAATTATAAAATTCACGGCAAATGGACGCAATTTTCATGCAAATATTTCAGAATTCGTTTTTTTTTCGGAATTTCGCGTCGTCAATCGCCTCTGGCTTCTGGCTTTTGGCCTTTGGCAGCCACACAAAAAAGGATATGTTTTCTACTTGTCATAAAGCTGCCAATAGCCAGTAGCCAATAACCAGTAGCCAAAGAAAATCCTATGAAAAAAATCGAAGTCAAAAACTTTAAGCTCTACACCACGGCAGTCATTAGCATTGAGTGGAAACAGGAACTGCTCAACGTCAACCTCGACCTCGCCATGATGCTCAAAATGATGCGTATGGAAGGCCTCACCGAAGCCGACATCGAGCGTTACAGCAAAAACGGACAGCCTATCCCCTTCAAGAAGGTCACACTCATCCTCTTCCAGGACGACAACAAGCCCGGGCAATACTATACGGACGAGTCGTTCTGCGAAGACGACGACCCGACGGTGTTTTATGTTGAAATCAAAGAGTAATGCTGAATGTTGAATGATGAATGCTGAATGGGGCAAAGCCACATGAACTTCACCTCCATTCAGCATTCCACATTCCTAATTCAGCATTCAATGTAAGCTCTTAATGTACTCGTCAATGGCTTTGGCGGCTTTCTTGCCGGCGCCCATGGCGAGGATGACCGTGGCGGCACCACTCACCGCATCGCCACCGGCAAAGATGCCAGGACGTGAGGTAGTGCCCACCTCGTCGGCCACAATGCAGCCCTTCTTGTTCAAATCGAGGTTGCGGGTCGTGCTGCCAATCAATGGATTCGGTGAGGTACCAAGAGCCATGATGATCATGTCGACATCGAGGACAAACTCCGAATCCTTGATCGGAACAGGGCTTCTACGACCAGAGGCATCAGGCTCACCCAGTTCGCATTTCACGCACTTGAAGCCTTTCACCCAGCCGTTTTCGTCGCCCAGCACCTCAACAGGAGCCGTCAACAGGTCGAAGATGACGCCTTCTTCCTTGGCATGGTGCACCTCCTCCACTCTCGCAGGCAGCTCAGCCTCGGAACGGCGGTAGACGATATGCACCTCGGCACCAAGACGCAAGGCGGTACGCGCAGCATCCATAGCCACATTACCACCACCGACCACGGCAACTTTCTTACCTACATAGTTCGGGGTTTCGAAGCCTTCCTTATAAGCAAAGAGCAGGTTGTTGCGGGTCAGGAACTCGTTGGCTGAAACCACACCGCAGAGGTTTTCGCCCGGCACGTTCATCATCATCGGGAAACCAGCACCCGAGCCGACGAAGACAGCTTCAAAGCCTTCACGTTTCATCAACTCGTCGATAGTGATGGTGCGACCTACGACCACATCCTTCTCGAACTTGGCTCCCAACTTGCGCACGCTTTCCACTTCTTTCTTCACCACCGTGTCCTTAGGCAGACGGAACGACGGGATGCCATACATCAACACACCGCCCAACTCGTGCAAAGCCTCGAAGATGGTGACATCGTAACCCATCGACAACAAATCCTTGGCGCAAGTCAAGCCCGAAGGACCGCTACCGATGATAGCCACCTTGTGACCGTTCGGGATGCTTTGGCTGCTGAAATGCAGATCGTGCTCGATGGCATAGTCGCCAACGAAACGTTCCAATTTACCGATGGCGATAGGCTCGAATTTCTTGCCCATCACGCATGAACCTTCGCACTGGGTCTCCTGCGGACACACACGACCACAGACGGCTGGCAGAGCCGAGTCGCAACTAATGACTCCTGCAGCACCTTCAAAGTCACCTTTGGCCACACGGGCAATAAAACCAGGAATGTCGACATTGACTGGACAATGTTCCACACATTGCGGGTTCTTGCAGTGCAGGCAACGCTGGGCCTCCATGATGGCCATGTCGGCTGAATAGCCCAAGCACACCTCGTCGAAGTTATGGGCGCGGACTTCGGGCTTCTGTTCCGGAACGGGCACACGTTTTTTCTTGTCGAAGCTCTCTTCCGAGATGCCTCCGATATGGCACTCGTGGCCTTCGGCTTTCTCCTCGGCTTGGAGTTGCTTGCGCGTCACCACATTATTATACATGGCTTGACGCTTCATGGCCTCGTCGAAGTCGACATCCTTACCCAGGAACTCGGGACCATCGATGCAAGTGAACTTGGTCTTGCCACCGATACTCACACGGCAGGCACCGCACATGCCCGTGCCGTCGACCATAATCGAGTTGAGCGACACCGTGCAGCGGATACCCAATTCCTCGCAAGTCTTAGTGGCAAACTTCATCATAATCATCGGGCCAATGGCGACAGCCTCATCATACTGCTTGCCGCTGGCCACCAACTGGCGCAGCACATCGGTCACCAAGCCCTTGCGGCCTGTAGAGCCGTCATCGGAAGTGACATACAAGTTACTGACCTCTGCCAGTTCCTTTTCGAAGATGAGCAAGTCCTTGGTACGAGCACCGATGATACAGTCGGCAGTGGCACCATGGTCGTTCAACCACTTCACCTGAGGATAGATTGGGGCGATACCAACACCACCACCAATGAAGACGAACGAGCGCTTACGCAGTTCCTCAGCCGTCATCGTGGCAAACTCGGAGGGCTTGCCCAAGGGGCCGACGATGTCGGCAAAGCGGTCGCCTTCCTTGTATTCTGCCATTTTCCTGGTGGATTCGCCAATGGCCTTGAAGACGATGGTCACCGTTCCTCTAACGCGATGGTAGTCGCTTATAGTCAACGGAATACGCTCCGAGTTTTCCTCCATCTTGACGATAAGGAACTGACCTGGAAGTGCCGAATGGGCGATACGCGGCGCATAGACATCCATGAGGTAGGTCTCGGCCGCGAAGGTTTCTTTGTGTAAGATTTCAAACATGATAATATGGAATAAGAGTTAGTTTTTTACAAATGGTTACTGATTTTGTTGAAGTAAAGAATTTCTTGCAAATATAGTGATTTTATTAGATTTCAAAGAAAAACTCATAAAATTGCAAAAAAAAGCCCCGAAAGACTTCGGGGCTACTTTGTTACATTATGTCGGGACGAACTTATTCGCCCATCAAAGCCTTCACTTCATCCATCATGTTCAGCTTCACATAGATGGAACGCAGCACATTCTTCACATCGTCGGAAGGCTGGGCATCGTAGGCTTGCTTCAGATACGGCAGACCCGTGCGAAGCAATTCGTTGCCTTGTTCAATCAGGCTGTTGTACTGATCCTGTTCCTTCTTTGAGAAACCGGTGATTTCGTTGGCCTGCTCGATGTACTTGTTAGCCATCGTGGTGTAAAGTACGCCGATGTTGTAAATGGCATCGTAGTAGTCGGGCTTGATGCTGAGGGCTTGCTCGTAGTACTGACGGGCCTTGTCGGTGTCATAAAGGCCTTCGTTAGACTCGTCACCGTAGATAGTGCCAAGCACGAAGAGCAACTGAGCGTTATTGGGGTCGAGTTCAAGAAGCTTGGTAAGGTCTTGCACAGCTTCAGCGCCCTTGCCTTCCTTCAGATAGGCGTTCACCTTTTCAAGAATCAGGTTGGCGTCGCTGGGATCCTTTTCCAGACCAGCATTGATCATGGCCATGGCTTGTTCGGCATTGCCCAGACCGTTGTAGCAAGCGGCAAGGTGACGGTAGAGCTCGGCAGTCTCCGTTCCATTATTCTTCACCTCAGTGAAATAGGCCAAAGCCGTGTTGTAGTCTTCGGCTCTCAAAGCGGAAGTGGCAGCCAAGTTCAGCATATCGTTAGCCTCGGGGCTACCAAGCGACTTAGCGATGTCGTATGCCTTCTTGAACATGGGGGCTGCTTCTGAGAACTTACCGCTGTTGTAGTCATCAGCACCTTTAGAATAATAGGTGGTCATGACCGAACCCACACGCTGATAGATTTCCATTTTGTTGTCCTCAAGGAATTCAGGGTTCTTCATGCAATTCATCAGCGACTCGTAGACGACTTCCAAAGCATTGGGTGTCTTGGCCAACAAGGCCTCGTCACCTGATTGGATGACGTTTTGGTAAATGATGGCGCGATACAGCCAAGCCTGGGCTTGATCATCGGGCTTCATACCCAGGAATTGTTCGTGATTGACGCATTTCTCAATAGAAGCCATGGCCTTTTCGTATTGACCGTTCTTGTTGTACATGAATGCGTCAGTTCTGTCTTTCTTTTGGGCCATCATCACATTGGCAGTGAGGGCGATGACCAGCAAAATCATTACTTTTTTCATTTTCTCAATTATTTAAAGTTTGACAATTTCGTTATGGTTATTCTTTTATATAGCAATTATTGTTCCAAAGTGGTTTGAATTGCCTCACATGTCATTCCTACATGGGCATGTGCAATAGATGAAATCTATGGGAGGCAATTCTCATTAGTTATTCTCTTCTTCAGTTTCATTCAGCCCTTCGACTCCTTCGACAGAGTCATTATTATCGGTCGGCGTTTCGACAGGCTCAGGGGCCTCGGTCTCTTCGGGTTCATCCTCATGCTCCACCTTGGTGACAGCTGCAATCTCATCGGTGCCGCGCAGGTCAATGAGCTTCACGCCTTGGGTGGCACGACCCATCACACGCAACTTACTGACAGCCATGCGGATGACGATACCCGACTTATTGATGATCATCAGGTCTTCGTCGTCGGTCACGCCCTTGATGGCGATGAGGTCGCCCGTCTTGTCGGTGATGTTCAAGGTCTTCACGCCCTTCGCGCCACGGTTGGTGATGCGGTAGTCCTCAATATCGGAACGCTTGCCGAAGCCCTTCTCGGACACGACCAGTACGGTCTGTTGCGGGTCGTTGATGCACACCATGCCGATGACTTCGTCTTCGGGTGAACCTAAGGTGATGGCTTTCACACCCGTAGCGGTACGGCCCATCGGGCGGACGGTCTGCTCGTTGAAGCGGACGGCCTTGCCCGAGCGGACAGCCATCAGCACCTCGTCGTTGCCGCTGGTGAGGCAAGCCTCCAGCAGTTGGTCGTCCTCGCGAATGTTGACGGCGATAATGCCATTTTGGCGGATGTTCTTATAGGCAGCCAAGTTGGTCTTCTTGATGATACCCTTCTTGGTGCAAAGGATGATGTAGTTGTTTTCAAGGTAGTCCTCATCGCTCATGCTCTTCACATTGAGGTAGGCCATCACCTTGTTGTCCTTGTCAAGCGGCAACAGGTTCTGGATGGCGCGGCCCTTGCTGTTCTTGCCCTCTTCAGGAATCTCGAAGGCTCTAAGTTTGTAGCACTTACCTTGCTCGGTGAAGAAGAGCAGATGGTTGTGGTTGGTAGCCGTGAAGATGTGCTCGATGAAGTCGGTGTCGCGGGTGGCGGAGCCTTTCGAGCCCTTGCCGCCACGGCTCTGCACGCGGTATTCGGTCAGCGGGGTGCGCTTGATGTAACCAAGGTGCGAGATCGTGATGACCACGGCATCGTCGGCGATGATGTCTTCCATGCGGAACTCACCAGCGGCGGGCACAATACTCGTGCGGCGAGCATCGCCATATTTTTCTTTGATGACGGTCAGTTCGTCCTTGATGATCTTGAACTGCAATTCCTCATTTTGTAGAATTTCGTGGAAATGCTTGATGCGTTCGTGGATTTCATCCAACTCGTCCAAAATCTTCTTGATTTCAAGACCAGCCAACTGACCGAGGCGGTAAGCCACGATGGCGCTGGCTTGGGGGTCGTCGAAGCCGAACTTATCCATGATGGCCAGCTTGGCCTCAGGCGTGCCGCCCTTACAGGCGCGAATGGTGGCGATGATTTCGTCCACGATGTCGATGGCACGAGCCAAACCTTCCAAGATATGGGCACGATCTTCGGCTTTCTTCAGCTCGAAGCGGGTGCGACGCAGGATGATTTCGTGACGGTGAGCCACGAAATGTTCAATCAGCTGCTTGAGGTTCAAAGTATAAGGACGACCGTTGACCAAAGCCACATTGTTCACATTGAACGAGCTCTGCAACGGAGTCATCATAAACAGTTTGTTCAGCACCACATCGGGGTTGGCATCGCGTTTCAGCTCATACACCACACGGATACCTTTGCGGTCTGACTCATCGCGGATGTCGGCCAGGCCTTCCAGCTTCTTCTCGTTGACTAGGTCGGCGGTCTTCTTGATCATTTCGGCCTTGTTGACCTGATAAGGTATAGAGGTGGCAATGATGCGCTCATGGCCGTTGTGTTCTTCAAAGTGGGTCTCGCCGCGGAGGACGATGCGTCCCCTACCCGTCTCAAACGCCTCGCGTACGCCTTCGTAACCATAGATAACGCCTGCAGTCGGGAAATCGGGGGCCTTGATGTATTGCATCAGTTCCTGTGTGGTGATTTCACGGTTGTCGATATAGGCGATGATGCCGTCGACGCATTCACTGAGGTTATGGGGAGCCATGTTGGTGGCCATACCCACAGCGATACCATTGGTGCCGTTCACCAGCAAGGTAGGAATTTGCGTAGGCAGCACGGTAGGCTCCTGCAACGAGTCGTCGAAGTTGTTCTGGAAGTCGACGGTGTCCTTGTCGAGGTCATCGAGCATCTCTTCAGCAATCTTCTGGAGGCGTGCCTCAGTGTAACGCATGGCGGCAGGGCTGTCGCCGTCGACCGAGCCAAAGTTGCCTTGGCCGTCGACCAAAGGATAACGCAGTGACCAGCTCTGGGCCATACGCACCATGGCGTCATAAACTGACGAGTCGCCGTGTGGGTGATACTTACCGAGCACCTCACCGACGATACGGGCTGATTTCTTGTAGCCACTGCGCGAGGTGACGCCCAGTTCTTTCATGCCATAAAGCACGCGACGATGCACGGGTTTCAAGCCGTCGCGCACATCGGGCAAGGCACGCGAGATGATGACGGACATCGAATAGTCGATGTAAGCCGACTTCATCTGGTTCTCAAGATTGACTTTGATTATTTTTTCTCCTGAGAGTTCTTCAGGCATTTCGCCCTGATTTTCAGGATTGTTGATATTGTTATCGTCCATTTTCGGGTTCTAATTTTCTCTTTTATAAATAGGGGTGCAAAGATAGGGAATTTTTGGATAGGTTTGGAAAAAATGGTCAAAAACTTCAAAACACGAATCCTCATCAATGAGCCATGAATATCCCAAAAATGGAATAAGTGGTCGTTTTTGTCCAATAAAAAACGGAATAAGTGACAATTTTATGCATGAAATTTATGGAATAAGTGACAAATATATTGATTATAGACGAGGCATCGGCTGTTTTGCCGAAGCTGGAGATGTTAGGGTGATTTATTTAAACGAAAAGCCGGCATTGCTGTCGGCTTTTCGTAGTAATGTTGCTGGCAAAAGTGAAAACTTTCCATTGAATACCGCAAAAAAAAAGATAGCAATTCTTCAATTCTTCGCCTACCGCTGAGACCCAATCAGCCAATTGGCGGCAGAAACCACTTGTATCGTCCCATTATCCGTTGAAATAGACTTTTCGTTATCCAAAGTAATCAATGTCATACGGTTGCATCCCAACGCTTTTGAAGCATCTTTCAAACCTTTTACCTCCCGACGCTCGGTTTTCGGATGGGAGATGTCGTAAGAGACCTGGACCAATTCTTGCACCTTGCCATCTTTCGCAACCACAAAATCCACCTGGCTTTCGCGGCTTTTATAATAAAACACATCGGCAAACTCAGGTTTGGTTCTTCTAAGCAACTCGACAAGGACGACATTCTCCAATCGCCAACCCGAGTTTTCTGTAGCCAACATGCCCTCTTTGTCGGTGGCAAAGGCTGTATCAACCACATATATTTTTTCATTCAACACGCGTTCGGCACTCTTGAAGGAAAACCTATTCACGCCAATGAGTAGAAAAGCCTGTTTGAGATAAGAATAATAGTTCTCTGCCGTATGATCTGAAATCCCAAACAAAAAAGCCACTTTGGATGCCACAAACTCCTGGCAATAATTGTCTGACAAATAGGTTGCCATTCTTCTCAAGACTTCCACATGCCTCAACTTGAACCGTTTGGCAATGTCTTTCTTAATAATGGAGTCCAACAGACCTTGGATATACTCACGTTTGTCGGTCTCGTAGAACAATTCAGGGAAGCCGCCTCCTTGCAGGTATTCCTCTAAGGCTTTAATCCTCAACGCCTTTGCTTTAGTTGTCAGGGATTGGCTATCAACATTCTTCATTTTGCAATATTCCGCAAAAGAAAAAGGATAAAGTTCGACTTTATGATGTCTACCCGTAAGGTGTGTAACCAATTCATTGCTGAGCAATTTGGCATTCGAGCCCGTCAAAAAGACATGCATCCCTTTTCTGAGCAACCTATTGACAAACAGCGGCCACCCTTCGATGTTTTGTATTTCATCGAGAAACAGATGGTTAAAGTCACCATAGATGCGATAAAGGACATCAAGCACGGTATTCAGGTCCTCTGTCGTCAATGTAGTCAACCGCTCATCATCAAAATTGACATAGGCATAATTGACTCCTGACTGCTGCAAAACCTTGTAACACAGGATAGACTTACCACTTCTTCTCACCCCAATAACCACCTGGGCAAGACGGCTGTCGAGATAAAGTCGAGGCTCTTCATAACGACTGATTAAAGTCGTCAAGTCGGTGTCCTTGAGCTCTTCTTGCTGGTCAAGCAGTATTTCTTTTAGCGTTTGAGTATCCATAAGAGGCCTATTTTTACGCTGCAAAAATACATAAACTTCGATAGATTACAAGTTTTTTGTTCGTAAAGTTCGATAGATTACTGAATTTTTTCTTATAAACTTCGATAAATTACAAGTTTTTTCTGCTTAAACTTCGATAGGTCACAATAAAAAATCTGAATTTGGCACTGGCGCGGCGCGGTTTTTGTTTGTACCTTTGCACCTTGAATGAATCAGACAAGTGAAAAGTTGGGTATTTTATTAAAGTATTGAAAATAAACGAATTGTAATTATATGGATGCAAAATTCTCTCCCCGCGTTCGTGCCATTTTGTCACTTAGCCATCAGGAAGCACAACGTCTGGGTAACGCATATGTCGGGTTGGAGCACCTTTTTCTGGGCATGTTGAAGGAAGGCGGCAGCGCTGCCATCCGTATTTTGGAGAACCTCAACCTGAACATCGAAGTTTTCTCAAAGAAACTGGAAGCCTCGGTGCGTACCGCCAACAGCAACCCAAACCCGGTTTTGGCCTTGCCGTTGACCAAACAGGCGGAGCGCGTATTGAAGTTCACCTATATCATCGCCAAGGAGTTCCATTCGGAGATTGTCCGCTCGGAACACCTCATGCTCGCCATCCTGCACGAGAAGAACAACATCATCTCGCAAAACCTCGAGTTTGAAGGCATCAACTACGACAACTTCAAGCAGGAACTGCTGCGCTTTACTGCTGAAAACGCCGACCCACAGGAATCGGCACCCGAAGAACAACAAGGCTATGCATCTAGCATTTTTGATGAGGAGGACGACGAGGAAGACGACCTGATGAACGACATCCGTCCGCAACAGGAAAAGCCCAAGAAAACCAGCAACATCAAGAGCAAGACGCCCGTGTTGGACAACTTTGGCCGCGACCTCACCAAAGCCGCCGAGGAAAACCGCCTCGATCCCATCGTGGGCCGTGAACGCGAGTTGGAACGCATTGCCCAAATCCTCAGCCGCCGCAAGAAAAACAACCCCATTTTGATAGGCGAACCTGGCGTGGGCAAGTCGGCTATCGCCGAAGGCTTGGCCATCCGCATCGTGCAGCACCGCGTGCCTCGTACCTTATTTAATAAGCGTGTCGTCATGCTCGACATCGGCTCCATCGTGGCCGGCACCAAATACCGCGGTCAGTTTGAGGAACGCATCAAGGCCATCCTCAACGAGTTGGAGAACAACCGCGACATCATCCTCTTTGTCGATGAAATCCACACCCTCGTTGGCGCAGGCAACGCCAACGGCTCCTTGGATGCCAGCAACATGTTCAAACCAGCCTTGGCACGTGGCGAGTTACAGTGCATCGGTTCTACGACACTGGACGAATACCGCCAATACATCGAGAAAGACGGTGCCTTGGAGCGCCGCTTCCAGAAAATTCTCGTCGAGCCCACCACGCCTGCCGAGACTATCGAGATCCTGAACAATATCAAACCGAGATACGAAGACCATCACCTGGTCACCTATACACCTGAGGCCATCGAAGCCTGCGTGAAGCTTACCGACCGTTACCTCAGTGACCGTCACCTCCCCGACAAGGCCATCGATGCCTTGGACGAAGCCGGTGCACGCGTCCACATCAAGAACATCGATGTGCCGAGTGAAATCACTGAGCTGGAAGGCCGCCTCGAAACCGTGCGCAAGGACAAGAAAGCCGCCATCGCCGAGCAAAAGTTCGAGGAGGCGGGCATGTACCGCAACGAGGAAGTGAAGCTCATGGCCCAGCTTGAAGATGTCAAGAAGGCATGGGAAGACAACGCCGTGGCGCACCGCCAGCCTGTGACTGAGCAGAACGTCGCCGAGGTCGTCGCCATGATGACGGGTGTGCCAGTGCAGCGCATCGCCAAGAACGAAGGCGACCGCCTGATGCACATGGAGACCGAATTGGCAGGCACCGTCATCGGTCAGGACGAGGCCATCAAGAAGGTGACCCGTGCCATCCGCCGCAACCGTGCCGGACTGAAAGACCCAAACAAGCCCATCGGCTCGTTCATCTTCCTCGGCCCCACGGGTGTCGGTAAGACCTACCTCGCCAAGGTGCTGGCCAAGTTCCTCTTCGACAGCGAAGACGCCCTCATCCGCATCGACATGAGCGAATACATGGAGAAGTTCGCCGTGTCGCGCCTCGTGGGAGCGCCTCCAGGATATGTGGGCTACGAAGAAGGCGGACAACTCACCGAGAAGGTACGCCGCAAGCCCTACTCTATCGTGTTGCTTGACGAAATCGAGAAGGCACACCCCGATGTGTTCAACCTGTTGCTCCAAGTCCTCGACGACGGCCAGCTGACCGACAGCCTCGGTCGTAAGGTCGACTTCAAGAACACCATCATCATCATGACCTCCAACATCGGCTCGCGCCAGCTGAAGGACTTCGGACAAGGTGTCGGTTTTGGCACACAGGCCAAACTCAACGCGAAGAACGAGTACTCGCAGAGCGTCATCGACAACGCCTTGAAGCGCACCTTCGCGCCCGAGTTCCTCAACCGCGTTGACGATGTGGTGATGTTCAATGCCTTGGACAAGAACGACATCCAGAAGATTATCGGCATCGAAATCCGTCAGGTGGTGAAACGAGTCGAAGAGATGGGCTACAAGATCGAAATCACCGAGAAAGCCATGGACTTCCTCGCCGAGAAGGGCTGGGACGAGCAATATGGCGCCCGTCCGTTGAAGCGTGCCGTCCAGAAGTATGTGGAAGATGTCTTGGCCGAGGCCATCATCTCCGCCAACCTCCATATCGGCGACACCATCAGCATCGACCTCGACGAAAAGGGCGAAGAGACCACCGTCAACATCATCCCGAACGAAAAGAAAGTCCTTGAAGAAGCCAAAGTCTGATGAACTACGACTTCAAGAAACATATCAGCAGCAAGATCTTTAAGGTGATTGCCTACGCCAGCGCGGAGTTGGGCTACAAGAGCTATGTCATCGGCGGCTATGTGCGCGACATCCTGTTGCGCCGCCCCTCCAATGACATTGATGTGGTCACCGTGGGCAGTGGCATCACCTTGGCCAAGAAGGTTGCCTCACTCCTGCCCGGCCACAAGGAAGCCAAATACTATGGTGCCTTCGGCACGGCCATGATCCGTTTCGACGGAATGGAAGTGGAGTTTGTGGGCGCGAGGAAAGAGTCCTACGACCGCAACAGCCGCAAGCCCGTGGTGGAGAATGGCACCTTGGAAGACGACATCAGCCGCCGCGACTTCACCATCAACGCCATGGCCCTCAGCCTCAACGCCGAGGACTTCGGCACGCTCATCGACCTCTATGGCGGCATGGCCGACATGGAAGAATTGCTGCTAAGGACACCCTTAGACCCCGACATCACCTATTCCGACGACCCACTCCGTATGATGCGTGCCATCCGTTTCGCTTCACAACTCAAGTTCTACATCGAATCCGAGTCTTTCGAGGCCATCAAGCGCAATGCCGAACGCATCAAAATCGTCTCGATGGAGCGTGTCACCGAGGAGCTGAACAAAATCATCCTCTCACCGAAGCCTTCCATTGGCTTCAAGCTATTGGATGAAAGCGGTTTGTTGAAACTCATCTTCCCGCAACTCTGCCAATTGAAAGGCGTGGAAGTCGTGCAAGGCCGAGGCCATAAGGACAACTTCCTGCACACCCTTCAAGTTCTTGACCAAGTGGCCGAGAAGAGCAATGACCTCTGGCTGCGCTGGGCTGCTTTGTTGCACGACATCGCCAAGCCCCAGACCAAACGTTGGGAGGACGGCACGGGCTGGACCTTCCACGGCCACGAGTTCAAAGGCTCTAAGATGGTGCCCAAGATCTTCGCTGCCATGAAGCTGCCCTTGAACGAGAAGATGAAATATGTGGAGAAACTCGTGTTGCTCCACCTCCGCCCTATCGTTTTGGCTGAGGACATCGTCACCGATTCTGCTGTAAGAAGACTGTTGTTTGACGCTGGCGATGACATCGACGACCTCATGTTGCTCTGCCATGCCGACATCACCTCGAAGAACGAAGAGAAGATCAAGAAATACCATCACAACTTCGAGATTGTTCAGGAGAAACTGAAGGAAATCGAGGCCAAGGACCACCTGCGCAACTGGCAGCCGCCCATCGACGGCATCGCCATCATGGAGACCTTCGGCATCCCCGAGGGTCGCGAGGTCGGTGTCATCAAGAATGCCATCCGCGAGGCTATCTTGGACGGAGTGATTGGGAACAACTTTAGTGAGGCATACGCCTTTATGAAGGAAGAAGGCCAGAAACTGGGTCTTAGCGTGGTGAAGGAAATCCAAGAGCCTATTGTGGTGGCCAATAATGGACCGGTGCCAAACAAAGTTTGAATGCGGAAGTATGAATATGGAATGTGGAATTATGAATGAGGAATGCGGAATGGCGCAAAGCGATGCTGGGCTTCGCCCCCATTCAGCATTCCTCATTCCACATTCAGCATTAAACAAGACCCTCATCGTCATCGCTGGCCCCACTGCTTCAGGCAAGACCGCCTTCTCCATCGAGTTGGCCAAGGCCTTGAACACCGTCATCCTCTCCGCCGACAGTCGGCAGTTTTACAAAGAGATGAGCATCGGCACTGCCGCTCCTACCGAGGAAGAACTGAGTCAAGTCAAGCATTACTTTGTGCACCATATCAGCATCGAGGACAAATATGATGTGGCCGACTATGAGCATGATGTTCTACAGTTGTTGAACGAACTCTTCAAGACCCATGATACCGTCATCATGACGGGTGGCTCCGGCCTTTTCATCGATGCAGTCTGCAATGGCATCGATGCCATGCCCGATGTGGAGCCCGAAATCAGGGAAAAAGCGCAAAGGCTGTTTGACGAAGGCGGCTTGAAAGCCCTCCAAGATGAAGTCCAGCGCCTCGACCCTGAGTATTTTGCCACCGTCGACCAACAGAATCCTCGCCGCCTGCAAAGGGCTTTGGAGGTCTGCTACCAAACTGGGCAGCCTTTTTCATCCTTCCGCAGCGGCAATGCCGTCCACCGCGACTTCGACATCAAGAAATACGCCCTGCTTTGGGATCGCCAAGCACTCATCGAGCGCATCGACAAGCGTGTCGACATAATGATGGAGCAAGGCCTTTTGGCAGAAGCCAAAGCCTTGTATCCCAAACGCCATCTGAATGCCTTAAACACCGTAGGCTACAAGGAACTCTTCGCCTATTTCGACGGGCAATGCGCCCTTGAAGAAGCCGTGGAGCAAATCAAGATCCACACGAGGCAGTATGCCAAGCGGCAGATGACTTGGTTGAGGAAAGACAAGAGTTACACATGGATCACGCCCGACGAGTTGTGCTGCGACAGCCCGTGTCGAAGACACGACCTCCTATTTACCCCACACGACATAGTGTGGGGCTCGCAAACGCGCCTCTAACCGTATCATATCCCCACGCTCACTCTCACGAGTCTACAGTCCGGTCTGCCCATACCAGTCTGACACTATGCTTGACCGGCTTAGTCTAGAGTGACCCAGACACCATAGCCACAGCATCCTGATGCATTTGTAGCGTGCCTCCAGCACGCCCTGCCTAGTCTACAGTGTGGTAAACCCCACACAGCAAAGCTGTATGGGGTAAATAGAATACCGTGCCTTCGGCACGAGACTGCCAATCGCCTAGCCTCTGCCGACACATGAAATCAATTCTCGACAGGGGCAACGAGACGCACACTCTGACCGTTGCCGCGGCGGCTTTCGTCGGTGCCGAGGTTCGCGTTGTCGAAGGATATGCCCCGCGCGCAGTCTGTACTAAAGTACGAGGACGACCAGTAATAGCCGTAATCGCCCACTAAGCAGACCGAAGTTCCGTAACGGTAGCCCGCTGAAGGCAGGAAGACCGCACCAGCTTGCTCCAAAGTGCTCCACTGTAAAGCGGTTATCACATTGCTGCTGTAGCTGACACCATTAGTATTGGCGTTGCTCAGATTATAGGTGTCGCTGCTCCAGTCGTCGGGCAACAGGATTACGCCATTCACATCGTTCACTTTGGCCTTGGCAAAGCGGACGCCCGAGGTAGTGCTTCGATTGTAGAAGACATAGTTCCATTCTGGTTGGGTCAACGTTCTCCACTGGTTGGCTTGGTTGCCACCATTGCTTAACGGATTGTAAACGCCCCAGTCGGCCATACCGGTTTGGTTGTACAGGTTGGAAGATAAGCTACCATAGGCATAATAGTCGCTATAACTGGTGCTTGTGCTCCAAGGCTGGTAGCAATTGGCTCCGTGGTTGCAGCCGCTCGTGCCCCAGCCGAAGAGGTCTATCCAGCCACTGTAGGTTTGGGAGATGTTCCTGTTGTCACTTCCAGTAACTGTACCTCCAACCAATCCATAGTTATCTGGAGTTTGTGTTCCAACATAATCCCATTGGTTTTCAGCAAAACGCCAAGTGTTTGTGTTGGCTTGGTACTGCAGGTTGCCTTGCGAGAAATACACTTGGTCGCCACTATTGTTTATGGAGAACTTGCCGTTTATGGCTCCCGTGGGAGCGTTGTTCTGAGACCCAGAACGCACCGCCCGAACATTTCGACCATAAAGGCGGTTGCAGAAACTGATGTAGTAATTGCTCGAATTGAAGAAGAAGCTCAACGCACCGCTCGGGTAGTCCGTATCGAGTGAACTTGTCCAGTAGTCTCCAATGATGCCAGTAGCTTCGGGAGTGCTTTCGTTGCGGTAGCCGGAGGCAGGAAGGAAGATGCTGTTGCCATTCGAAGCGGTGAAGAGCCGTCCGTTCACACCGTTTCGGGTCGTCCATGTGACGGTGGTGTTTTGGTACAGTTCCTGCCACTCTTCATCGGTGGGCATGCGCCAATCATCACCCCAATTGGCCGTGGCCGCATCGTCGCTTGGCTCCAGAGTGGTCAGGTCATCGGTGAAGCCGTTGTAACCTATGTCAGGATTGTTGCAATACTTGGTGAGCGTGTTGAAGCTGCCCATACAATACTGGTAGTTGGTCCAGCTGAAGTTGTCCTTGGGCTGGGTCTCGCCCCAAGCGAAATAGTCGCCGTATTCTTCAGGGAGGTTGGCACCCAAGTTGCAGGTGGCCCACAGAGTGCCGCTTGGCAAACCAAGGTCGACATAGGTGTGGTCAAGGTCAAAGTTCGCCACCAAGGTCCTTGCAGCATCCACGGTGAAGGTATAGGTCGCATCTGTGGAGACCACCTCACCGTTTTCGGTCCAATTGGCGAAGATGTAACCTTCGTTGGCTATGGCTGTAAGATTGCAAATGGCATTCTGCTCATAATCACCCGCTCCAGTGATAGTGCCACCCTCAGTGGGATTTGGGGTGGCCTCAATGGTCCAAATCGGGATAGTGGTGAAGCTCAACTCGTTGCCATAAGTCAGGCCATAATCAGAAACCGCGTAGGCTCTTACATAGTAAGTAGTGTTCGGGGTCAGCCCATCCAGCGTGCTACTGAAGCTGCCTATGCCCGTCCCCTCGTCGGTGTGATTGCCATCAATGTCGGGGGTTGGTGCAGTGTCCCAGCACATGCCGCGCAGGAAAATGTGGCTACCCTCGGGCAAAATCACCATTCCGCCTGCTACTGCACTCGTGGCGGTGATGTCGGTAAGTTCAGTAGTGGTCACTGAGAAAGATGAGGCAAAAACAAGTTCGGTACTTTCAGTACGATTCGAGAAGTACTTGTAACCAAATCCA